>NZ_CP045871.1:0-1200000 GCF_009650135.1 Litorivicinus lipolyticus | reverse complement strand
GTTGGGCATAGTTGCGCCGCACAAATCTGCACCGTCAAACAACGCGCTACCTGTTTGTGCACCACTCAGATCCGCGCCCCGTAAACTGGCTCCTCGGAAATCAGCACCGGTCAAATCGGCGCCACTCAAATTGGCCGCGGACAAGTCCGCGTTGCCAAAATGACTGTAACTTAGGTCCGCATCGCGCAGTGTCGAGCGACGAAGGTCCGCACCGACGAAGCGCACGGACAACGCACGTGCCTCGGTTAAATCAACCGCCTGCATTCGGGCGTTATCCAAGACCGCACGATCAATCCGAACGCGGCGCATCGAGGCTCCTGTTAAGTTTGCATTGCGCGCGTTTGTAAAGCTCAAAAACGACGCATCCAAGATGGCCCCAGTAAAATCCGACGCGGCTAAGTTGGCGTATGAGAGCTCGGACTCGGTCAAATCCACACCGCGCAAATTCGCAAAGGCCAGTTCCGCTTTGAACAAAGTTGCCGCATACAGATTAGCGCCCTCGGCATCGCTCTTAGACAAGATCGCCCCGGTCAGGTCAACTCGCGGCAAGTCCGCTTGCATTAGCAGCGCACTTGTCAAATCGGCACCAGACAAATCGACCCGCGCCAGTCGCGCACCCACCATGTACGCTCCGGCTAAGTTAGCATTGGCCAACTCGGCACCGGTCAACTCGGCGTACCGCAAATCGCACTCGCTGCATGCATTCGATCCCAGCAACTGGCGCACGTATTTCGACGGCTCGGCCTGAGCATTTTGTAGCGTCAACACCAACAAAACCGTCGATAGAGCCCATATGTGACAACGCATCTCAGCCGCCTCAGTAATACAAAAACTGCAGCGCCTGACTTAGACGCCCGCTGAGTTGTTGATAATCGTTTGAGGTGTCCAGTGACACGTCGCCCGTTCGAAACTGCCGGTAAAGTTGATTGTCCTGCATGTGATGAAACACGGAGGACCAGTTTGGGTAAGGCTTGAACCAATCCGCATACCGCGCCTTCAATTCATCCAGCGGACGATCCGACTCCGCATTCCCAGCCGCTCGCGTTTTTTGATACACATACTGCGGCCGGCGTGGCGTTACCAAAATCAGCACGGACTTTTGAAAATCACGGGTGGTAGCGCGCGAAAAAAAGTACTGCAGTCCCGGCACGTCCTGTAAAACAGGAACACCGTCTCGAGTCCGTTCAGTTTCTTTTTCCGACATGCCACTTAGAATTAAGGTGTCCTCGAAATCCATAATGACACTGGCCGATACGTTGGTTTTTGATGTTTCCACGCGCAACGAAAACTCTACCGATGAGCTGGGTGTCTTTAAAAATGTCCGCTCAGCTTCAATGTCCAAGCGGATTCGCCCGTCCGACAAAATCTCCGGCTCCAGTTTTAAACGAACACCGACTTCTTTTTCAATTTCGACCGAGTCCCCTGAGGACGAGTTACTCACTGCGGCCGCGTTGACCTCGACGCCTGAGAAAAACTCAGACGATTTACCGTCATAGGCAATTAATGTCGGGCGCGCCAAAATTTCGTTACGTGCATTGCCTGCATTGGCGATGTTTAGCGAGTAGTTAATCGAGGGCACCGTCAACGACCGCGTAATCGTCCGCGTGCGATTGCCCTGTTCTTTTTCGTCGATATTGGTGTAGGTGTAGGCGTTTTCGTTATCCGTATCGAAACTACCCAACTGGACCATCAAGCCCGACAGGATGTTGACTCCTTTTGAGGTGGTCACGTCTTCTTCTGTGCGAATGATCACGACATCGACAACCACCATTTCTTCATTTGGCAGATTTTCTTCAGCGTCGGCGAGCGCGACATCGACGAACCGAGCCTCCACCGGTTGTGATCGCGGTGCTACCATGTTTGCTTCGCTGGCATAGTAGTTTGACCAATCAAGTACCCGTTGTCGGACGCGGTCGGCCAGGCCCTGTGACCGGGTGGCCGCGATATTGTCGGCGTGCGGAGCCGTGGCCAATTGCTGAACGAATTGCTGGGCCAACTGGTGTTCGCCCGCTGCTGCAAATATTAAGCTAGCCGCCTGCTGTAAACGTCGACTGTCCGGTTCCAACATGGCGAGCTGGCGAATCGCACCGGCCGCAGTTTCAACATCCATCGATAAATAGGCAGACACCGCCAACGCGTAGGTGCTGTCCGGATCCTTAGGGTTGTACAACAGCACTTCGCTGAATTGATCACGCGCCAACCTAAACTTTCGTTGTTCAAAGTACAGTTCACCCAACCCATATAAAGCCAAGGTGTTACCGGCATCAAATCGGACGGCCTGGGAGTAGCCTTTTTGCGCCAGCGCGTAGCGTGTGCCATCACCGGCCCGCGCCTGTGCATGGTAAGCCAGGGCATTTAAATAGTGCAGGTACGAGTTATTGGGGTTCGTCTGCAGGGCCAGATTTGTTTGCGCCAACGCCAAACCCGGGTCGTCCGATAAAATTAATTCGGCAGCGCGCGACGCCGTCACCGACAGCGAACTTTGTTTGTCAGTCGCATCAGCGAATCCAGTGATCGGTGTCCCCACCGACCCACACCCCGCGACCAATAGCGTCGCTAATAATGCGCTGAGGCGCGCAACGTTCTCGATACCTAGACACCCCATCACGGCGATTCAACTTGGGAAACTAATTGCATTATTATGTCCACGGTCCCATCGGTTAACGCATCAGTCGTCGCCAACACTGCCTCAAAACCGATCGCCTTGGATTCGCCGGCGTGATGGTTATAAAGACCCGCCGCAATCGGCGTAAGTTTGAATGCCGAATTGGCGGCTAAAACTCGATCAATAATGGCGGGTGACATTTCGATCAGGCGTCCGTTGCAGTCATCGATGATCGTTGCGTACATCGCATTCGGGTTGGCCAGCGCCTCGAAAAAGACATCGATTGTGCCGTCACAAAACGCCTCAACCATCGCCGCACTGCTCAGCTCTGTTAATTCAGAAAAATCACTGGAGGACCATCCAAGGGCATCGAATATCGCCGACGCGGCCGACCGTTTACCCGACCCCTTGGCCCCAATATTGACACGTTTACCAAGGATGTCATTCAGACCATTAATGCCACTGTCTGCCCGGGAAAACGCGACCAACGGCATCGAATACAGGGACTTTAGGTAACGCAACCCAACGCCCACCTCCAAATCCGGACGGCTAGACTGGGCGTCCATGGCCGCGTCCAATAAGTCACGGCGCGTGATCGCCATATCCAGTTGCCCGGCCTGCAACGCCTTGATGTTGTAGATCGATCCACCCGTGCTGCGATTGATGCAGCGGACCCCGTGAACCAATCGTTCATCATTAATAGCGTGGCACAGCGTGTTTGCCACCTGATAATAGGTCCCCACAGAGGAGCCCGAGCCCAATGCAATAAACTTCTGATAATTACCCTGGGCGGAGGCCCCCAAGACTGATGCCGACATCACCCACAGTGCGCATCGCAAAACAACCGACGCCATCAAGCTTGCCGCCGATACGTGGCAGATTCAGTGGCCAGGTCGATCAAATAGGAATGCCCGAACGCCGCAAAGCCGAGATCTTCATAAAGTTTATGGGCAACCAGGCGCTTAAATGACGTCGCCACCAATACCAGCCCACAATCGCGTGCCCGCAGTTCCTGCATGGTCCAGTGCATCAACCCTTTCCCAATGCCTTGGCCACGTCGCGCCGCATCTACCACGACCGAATCGATCATAGCTTTCGGCTGAGGGGCGCGAATGATATTGGCGTAAATCACCGCCTGGCAGGTCGCAATCACCTTGCCTTCATACTCAGCCACCGCAATCCAACCGTGGCCCGAATCATTTAAAATTCGTGTTAAACACTCACGCGCCAAAGGCAGCGCCGGCGTTTGCTCTGGGATCAACTGCGCGTATAAAACCAATAACTGATCCAGATCAGCCAAGGTCCCGAGTCGAAATTCAACCGCTCGTGAATCCAAATCGCTCTCACCTGAAGTTTCCATACCCATACCCACAACCACACCGCGCGTTATTACGTGATGCTGACATGCGATTAAAAAAAACGGCATACCCATTTTAGGGTATGCCGATGACCGACTGTTCGTTAAAAAAAGGGACACACTCGCCCCTTGTTTTCACACACCAGAGCGAATCGCAGAGGCGCTAGGGCTTTTTAACCGTAAAAGTATTATTTCGTTTGGTGTAAATGACCATATATGGGTTGGCTCCATTGCCTACGCTAGTGCGAGACATTTGGTCGCATATGTCCGCGCGGTTTACACCCGCCGACATCCAGCCTGCAGTGTCTTCGCACTCTGAGCGTTTAAACCAGCCCCGATTGTTTTCAGAGACATCCAAACCCTCGTCTGCAAATCCATCCAGGACGCCTTGGGCCAGCGCGTTGCAAAAGTTGTTTGCCGCACTTCTTCCACTTTTCCCGGGTTGCTTAATTTCCACCATCAGCCCTATCGCGCCGGTCGGCGTGTAGACCGCCGCGCCACACAGGCGCGACCCAGATTGTGCGCTGGCATCCATAGGTAACATGCTGATCCCGATCAGGCAGCTAGCTGCGCCTGCTGTGAACGTCTGTTTGATGTTTTTCATCTCAAGCCTTTTACATTAACTGCGCAAACCGCCCGTCGGCTTGCTCAAGACACAGTAACGAGGGCCTCTGAGCTATGAAATACTTATAATTGAGTAGCGAAACGCCGTAGTACGATGAAGTAACGGACAGCGCGATTTCGACGCAATCATAGCAACTACCCCGCCAATATCGTTGCGCTTAGCGGCGACAAAATAATCGATCGGAGCCTTGGGCATTGATGAAACAACCTATTTAATTGGCAGCGTTTGTTTTAAACACCTGTAATGACCCACAGGTTTCTGCACACCTAAGCGGCTAATTCGAATGCCTGTTTTGGCGTTTTCATGTTCAAAGCCTCGTGTGGTATCTGGGTATTGCGCCAATCGATATGTTGTGGTCAACAAAATCCGGACACCATTTTAGATTTTTCGTCGGCTGCGGCTGCGATAGTGGTTATTCCGCCGTCACCCATGTATGACCGATTCCAGTCGTAATAACCGAACAACAAACGATTGATGTTTTGGCGCCCCCATGTGGATTCGAACCACAGGCCTTCCCCTTAGGAGGAAAGTGCTCTTTGGATTTTTTCATATATATCAATTACTTGTGATGGTAGAACGAGCGCAGTGAGGGATTTGTGAAGTCGATTCAAAAAGGGACCAAATAGACAATATAGCGGGTGCCTGTGAGATAAGTAAGCACAGCTCTCGGTCGAGCATTAGAAGTTCAACCTATGGGCATACAGACAAAAGCCGGTCTAATCTACAACCCCTGCTTGATGACAGTCGCCTTGCAGATCTCGTGTCACGGCGATGGCCTTAAAGCTTTTCCTCAAAAGCTTCCTAGCAGATCCCAGCCTTCATGCGCTCTTCGGCATACATTTTCTTATGCTGGGCGGTCTCGGCCTCAAGCTCTTCCATGCACTTCATGAGCGAAGCGTCTATGCCACCGAACGTTAGCCGCTGATAAATCATCGCTGTTCGACAGCTATGCTCTCGGGCTAGATCGGCGACGGGCACGCCATTCTCGGTTTGTTTTTAAAATGGCCATGATCAAGCCGTCGGTGAACCGTGATTTCTTCGCCGATTGCTTTTGATGTCTTCATCATAAAACGCTCTACTCAAAAGTGCCGTTAATTTTCGGGGGGGATTACACCACCGCAGAGGCCGCGATTGAACGCTGCCGTCACGAGAATCAAAGTAACGCCACCGTCTTGCAGCGCGTGAAAAACAAGGCCGACCGAATCAAATCGATCATTGCTGGCGAGCCCGAGCAATCTCTGTACGGCGCTCAAGGCAACTCCACAGAGCCCCGCACCGGCCGGGCCCTAGGGTCGGTTTGACGGGTTAATCGCCGCGTGTTGTTTGCTCTGCGATCGTCTTTCCGGAAGCTATAACCACAGTTGCACAAAAACCTCCGGTTGGACCCGACGAGAGTGACAACTCGCCATCATAAGGCTCTATAGCACTCCGAACAATTGCTAGGCCTAACCCATGCCCAGGTATCTGTTCGTCAAGTCGAAGACCGCGACTACCCAGTTGGTCGATAAGCTCATTTGGTACTCCGGGACCGTCGTCAGTTACTCTAATTACGTACCCTTGATCTATGCTGCCTAAAAAAAGTTCGACAAAATGAGCTCCCCATTTGCCTGCATTGTCAACCAGGTTTCCAACAATTTCGTTAAACTGATGCTCGTGCAAAGGCCATCGAGTGTTAGGATCAAGCGAGGATTTAAATTCAAAGGATTTAGTAGGATAAATTTGCCCAAGCATCCATAGCAAGTCTCTCGCTTTTTCAATTACCTGCGTTTCACGCCCGATTTTAATTCCAGAAAACCTGTTTCTACGCATTTCGGAATCAAGCTGAAAATTGATGCTCTCTAAGCTCCTTCTGATGTGGGAGCAATCCTCAGCAGTTAGCCCGCGCTCACCCTTTCCTAGTAAAGCCTGGGCAACCGAAATAGGCGTTTTTATCCCATGCGAAAGATTCGCCATAGAATTGTTCGAGATTTCCATTTTTTTCTCGAATAACCCAAGTAGTTGATTTAACTGGCGCACTAGCATTCTAAATTCGCTCGGGACCCTCTCGTTTAATCGAGACTCGGTACCGTCTTGAAGATTTTTTAGCGATTTCTCTAGGCCCAAAACAGGCCTCAAAGCGAAATTAATTGCTACCCAAATTAGCCCTATGAATAAAGACAATAAGGTTATTGATACTATTGCGGTCCACAGGTGTAGCTCTTGTTGACTCTTACCCAAAACTGTAAGGTCTTGCGCCACAACCACCACAAACTTTTCGTCTGCCTCACCAAAACTCTCGCGATACGCCAGTATGTTAGCTGAGCCAGCTTCAGAGGCTGTGGTAGATGCCCGCACGACACCATCGTTTTCCTCTTGGATTACGCTCAGCAGTGCATCGGTTAATGAGCCTGAAGAATAAACCATATTGTCTTGCGACCGGATGGCAAATGAGTGATAGAAAAACTCTTCAAAATAGTCGCCTGACGGTAGTTCATCCATCAGCCCACCGGAAGCTATTAACCTGCTTTTTAGGTAGTCCACCTCAGATTTGAGCTGGTTTAAGACGATGCTTTCTGTCATTCGATCCAATAATGTACCGTGAACCGCCCACGCAACAGCCATAAGCCCCGTCCCAACTAATAATAAAACGGACGTCAAGATCGACCGAATGGATCTCTGTTGGTTATACCAAATCATTGAACAGATATCCTTGGGCTCGCCTAGTTAAAATGACATCTTTACCCAGCATTTTGCGCAAGCGGGCGATGTAGGCTTCAATGATATTTTCTGTCGGTGTCTCACTTAGGTTGTACATTTGATCTATTAGGTGGGATTTTGATTGAACGCGCCCAGGACTAGCCATCAAGCAACGTAATAATCGAAACTCAGTTCCGGTCAGTCGATAGGCCATACCTGACTCCAGCTTTAGCAATCTCTGATCCTCATCGAGTTCAAATCTGCCTACGCTAATCACCGATTTGGTGCGTCCAGCGTTACGACGCACAATTGCGCTAACTCTGGCCAATAGTTCTTCGATTCGGAAAGGTTTTGAGAGGTAGTCATCTGCACCGGCTTTGAGCCCTTCAACCTTTTCGTACCACTCGCCACGGGCCGTCAATAACAAAACAGGCATCGCAATTTTTTCAGCCCGCCAGATTCGCAAGACTTCTAAGCCGTTCCCATCAGGCAAACCCAAATCAAGAACAGCTGCCATGTAGTCTTCTGTTCGGCCCAGGGCCTGTGCCTCTCTCGCCAGAGCGGTCTGATCGACGCTATACCCGGCGTCACTAAATTGCTTGCACAAGATAGTTGCTAGGCGCTCGTCGTCCTCCACCAGTAGTATTCTCAAGGGTTGCAACCGCTCCATTCGACAGTGTTTAGGCTTCGGCTCGCGCTGAATTTGAGATTTGTTACATTTCAAACATATCACGTGGAATCTGATTTTTTCCTGAAAAAAACATGACTAGAAGTTCAGAAAAAATTCAGAGTTCCTAAGTAAGTTCCCTTCCGAACCAGCGCTTGCGTGCTCTTCGCACGGCAAGGCTTGGTCGAAAAAAAACCAGACGGAGAATTATCGATGAAGAAGAACCGAATGTTCGCAGCAGCGATCGCAATGGCAATAGCAACTGCAAGTCACGCAGGCGGGGTTCATGGAAGCAGCCATGGAGCAACAGCTGGAGAACAGGGAAAACTATCAGACGTGTCAAAGACGATTCAGATTGACATGTATGACAACTACTACGAGCCAGAAAACATCGATGTCAAAAAAGGTGAAACCATCCGTTTCGTCATCAACAACAAGGGGATGTTGGTTCACGAGTTCAATATCGGCACGCCTGAGATGCACGAAGGCCATCAGGAAGAGATGCTGATGATGATTCAGCATGGAATTATTCAGGGCGGAAAACTCAACCGGGATTTAATGGAAATGGACATGGGTAACGGTCAAACGATGAAGCATGACGATCCGAATAGCGCATTACTCGCCCCTGGAGAAACTGCTGAGATGATTTGGAAGTTCTCAGATGACGGAAATATCGAATATGCCTGCAACGTACCAGGCCACTACCCAGCAGGCATGTACGGAGCGTTCAAATTCTAGGTCTATCTGCATTTTTAGAAATGACGTACCTAGAGGAAGCTGTTTTTTGACTGGATAAAGTCCGGAGCTGACATTATGAAGAGTAAATTTGCAACAGGAATTTGTGGATTTCTAATATGCGCCGCCTCAATTGCCGGCGAATACGAGTTATCTGTCGATGAAGTTACTATCGATACAGGTGATTTCGTTAAAAAAGGAATTGGTTATAACGGCAGTTCCCCCGGACCTATAATGCGATTTAAAGAGGGGGAAAAAGTAAAAATTAATGTGACGAATAATCTAGATGTAGCGACGTCTATTCACTGGCATGGATTAATATTGCCATTCAATCAAGACGGAGTCCCTGGGATTAGCTTTCCAGGGATCGCTGCAGGGGAAACCTTTTCTTATCAGTTTCCGATTCAGCAGGCCGGAACGTACTGGTTCCACAGCCACTCAGGGTTCCAGGAGCCGGACGGAGCCTACGGAGCTATTGTAATTGAGCCCGAGGGTCGCGAACCCTTCCGATACGATAGAGATTACGTCGTTCAACTTACCGATAAACACCCCCACTCAGGCAATCGCATCATGCGGAATCTGAAAACAGCAGCTGACTACTACAACCGGGAACAGCAGACGTTCGGAGATTTCTTAGCCGAAGTTAAGGAGAACGGTGTGAGCTCGACCGTTAGTGATCGGATGGCTTGGGGCTCCATGAGAATGATGAAAGCTGACGTAGAGGATTTGCAAGGATTTACTGGTCTGATTAACGGTAAGGGCCCCGACCAAAACTGGACCGGACTATTTACGCCCGGCGAACGAATTAGGCTTAGATTCATTAACTCTTCCGCGATGACGTATTTCGATGTTCGAATTCCAGGGCTTGAAATGACAGTCGTTCAAGCCGATGGGAACAACGTTCAGCCCGTAAAGGTGGATGAGTTTCGAATTGGTGTGGCGGAGACTTACGATGTGATCGTTAAGCCAAAGGATGCCGAGGCCTACACTATTTTTGCTGAGTCGATGGGCCGGTCGGGTTTTGCGAGGGCAACCCTGGCGGTCCAAAATGGATTGGCTGCGCCTGTACCTGAACTTAGAGACCCGGCGAGGCTCACCATGGCTGATATGGGCATGGATCATTCGAACATGGCAGGCATGGACCATTCGAACATGGCAAGCATGGACCATTCGAACATGGCAAGCATGGACCATTCGAACATGGCAAGCATGGACCATTCGAACATGGCAAGCATGGACCATTCGAACATGGCAAGCATGGACCATTCGAACATGGCAGGCATGGACCACTCGAACATGGCCATGAGCAAAACTGAAGACAAGTTTTATGCCGACGGCAGTGGATTGATCCCTAAGGCAGCTAACGGAGGGAAGTTTCTTTCATACTCTGATTTAAAGGCCCAAAAGCCGCTATATGAGGATCGTGAGCCAACACGCGAAATTGAGCTTCGGCTGACTGGCAACATGGAGCGGTATTTATGGAGCATAAATGGTGTCAAGTATGAAAACGCCGAGCCAATCAGATTGCAGTATGGAGAGCGTGTTCGCTTCAAATTTGTTAACGAAACCATGATGACACATCCAATGCACCTGCACGGTATGTGGAGCATCTTAGATGTTGGCGCAGACCAGTGGAACCCAATCAAACACACCGTAAGTGTCCAGCCCGGCACAACCGTGTATACGGAAACCGAAGTAGATGAGCCTGGGCAGTGGGCTTTTCACTGCCACTTGTCTTATCACGCGTCCGCCGGAATGTTCCGAAAAATCATCGTTGAAGGTGGGCCCGAGATTAAGCAAGCAAAGCTGGCAACAACTGTCACTCCGGGAGGTGATTCGTGATCCCTATGAAACTCCTTGGGGTGAGCTTATTTTTCGCCACTACGTCCGCTTCCTCAGTTTTGAGCGCGGCAGAGTTAATCAAAGACGAAACTGATCGAAATAAATCGTTCATCACTTGGGGTGTTCAAGTAGAGGAGTTTGAGTATCGATACAGTGATGATGATGATGAATTGGCAGTATGGAACGCCGATTTATTTTATGGGACTGATGAGCTCAAGGTACGCCTCCTCTCCAAGGGTGAATACAGCTTAACGGAGGACAAATATGAAGGCCTGGAAAATCAAATCGTGGGTCAGATTCCAATCTCAAGCTTTTTCGACGCAAAAGCTGGCGTGCGGTTTGACAGCCCTAACGGACCCGACCGGGCTTATGCGGTCGCGGGCATAAGCGGACTTGCGCCACAGTGGTTCGAAGTGGATGCAAATCTATTTCTCAGTGACGAAGGCAACTGGTCAAGTTCCATAGATGCAGAGTATGAAGTGTTGTTCACAAACTACCTCGTGTTAACTGCAAACCTGGATGCGACCGCGGCGTTTAATGAGGACTCCGAGATTGGCGTTGGAGAGGGACTCGTCTCGACCGAAACTGGCTTGCGATTAAGTTACGATGTTGTTGACCGACTGTTTTCTCCGTACATTGGCGTAGTTTACGAACGCAAGTATGGCGACTCCGCTGATTTAGCAGTGGACGAGGGCAACAGCACATCTAATTGGCTAGGTGTACTTGGAGCACGCTTCGTGTTTTAACCTTAGCCAGACAAGTTGAAGATCGTTCAGGTCTCTACTTACAGAAGAGCCCAATTGAGGGCTCTTCAACAAACTGGACCGAAATTATGCATATACGAAATACGCGGGCACTAATTGGCGTCGTATCGATACTAGCCGCACTAGGCGTTTTTGGCCTCATGAAAACCGACGCATTCAACGCGGAGCCACGCTCTCCTGCAGTCGAACTTGAGCCTGATCAATTGGCGGTTGTTAGTCAGGGAGCGGTAATCTACCAGCAGTACTGTGCTGTTTGCCACGGGAAGAATCTCGAAGGTCAAGGCAATTGGCGACAAAGGGATCAAAGCGGAAGGCTTCCCGCACCACCCCATGACGAGACTGGACACACTTGGCACCATCCGGACCAGATGCTGTTTACTATTCTGAAAGACGGCATTACCAGCCTAATCGATGATCCAAATTACGCGACAAATATGCCGGTTTATGGCGATATTTTGAGTGACCAGGAAATTGTCGCGGTGCTCAGTTACATTGAATCCACTTGGCCAGAATCTATAAGAAACCAAAGGGCAACCGCGAGAGAGTGACGTGTCTAGAGAACACTCTCCGGCGGAATGCCCAAACCACTGGCCAAGCGGTTCATACAAGGGGACAAAAGAACTTCGGGGTTTAGTATTCTTCGTGTTTACTCCACTCAGACACCTGTCCATCCGCTAACGCAAACACTGCAAAACTGTCTTTGCGTGCGCCGGGCTGATCCATCCCCGGGCTGCCCGAGGGCATTCCAGGTGCGGCCAATAAATCCGGTTGATCAGCGGATCGTAATGCGCCTTTAATGTCCTGGGCGGGCACATGCCCCTCAACGATTAAATCCCCCACTTTGGCGGTATGGCACGAACGTGCCCCAGCAGGAACTTGATACTGATCCTTGATCGCATTCAAGTCTGCAACCGGCGTATCAATGACGTCGAAGTTATGGCTTTCCAGATGCTTAATCCAATCCTTGCAGCAACCACAGGACTCACTGCGCCACACCTGAATGGTGTACACCCCGTCATCCATCCCTTTCAACCAATGCGGGTCCGCCGCGAACGCCCCTGTGCTGGGCAACAACGCAACAAATAACGCTAGTCGTTTAATCATTTGATTCTCCTAACTCCAACGAAGTCGCAATGCATTCATCATGACACAAAATGAGCTGAGCGCCATCGCCCCGGCTGAGAGCATTGGAAGGAATCAAGACCTTTGACCTTCACTTTGGAAGCGATCACGCAGAGGTCGTGATGTACGAGTGGGTTGAAGAGGCAATCTTCGATGACATCGCCAAGCTGGAATGGTTTGGCCTGCAGACCGAAGCGGCCTAGCCCAATGAATGGCTTCGTTTTCTTACGAAGCCGTTATTTACAGCGAGTGAGGTTGTCGGAAATCGCTTGGAATATCGGCAATCCACTCAACTTCACCTGCGTGATACCAACCCTAAAGTTTCATCGATGTCATTTTGAGAAGTGCCCTGAGTAAGGAGTGCTCTTAGTAAAACGTCGAAGCCATCAAGCGGCACAAGGCAATTGGATACTTGCGATAATCAAACTCCTTAATACATACAGCTTCGTTCCCAAAAAGGGCGGAATTCATTACGCTCAGTATTCTCAGGTGCCGAATATCCGTTGACCATTTATCTAAATGATCAATTTAAATTTGAACGCAATAGCTTATCGGATCAGCTGGCATTTCCATCGCCTGGGTTTTGGAAGGTATTTGCCCGCGATGCGGAGATGAACACTCTAAGCTTCCGTGTAGCTATTCGGGGTGCACTAGAGTAGTCGCAAATGCCACCAATCCCTAGGCGGGCCACTTTAAAAATAGGGGCGACCTTCAAAGCCAGCGCAATCTTACGGACGAAAGTTCTATAGTCTCCAGCCTTCTTCTCACATGCGTTTTGCCGTATTCCGCTGATTATCAGTTAAGCAAGGCAACAACCCTCCTCTGCGCAGCTCCGCTCACTTCGATATAACGCTGGGTTGTCTGCAGCGACCGGTGGCCAGCTAAGGCCTGAACGTCTCTAATCGATCCTCCGACGAGACTAATCTTCTGAGCCGTGGCAGTTAAGAATGTCCGTCTACCACTGTGCGAAGAACACCCAACAAGACCAAGTTCTGAGTACCACCCGCGAAAAATGTTCACGATCATCTGGGGAGTTACTGAACTTGACCGCTCACTCTTGATTACGGCTCCGCTCGCTCCGCCCCTTTCCCGGAGAAGCTGCAGGTTGGCTTCTATGGATTTGTGCATTGGAATGACACGGCCGCCCTTTCCTTTCGATGCCTGATCGGTGAGGGAAATGTCTTTTGAGATTTCCCCGTCACTGGTGAGCACCATTTCCCATGTCAGCGCTGAGATTTCCTTTGCTCTTAGACCCGCCCGTGCAGAAAGTAGAAAAATGGTCTGGTTCCGCAGCCCATTCCGCTTAGTCAGAAGGTAATTCGAAATCATTTCGACCTGGGCCTTGCTTAAGACCTTGGCCTGTTTCCCCAATCCACTCATCTCTAAATCTCAGTACGAAATAGTGAGATAAATCATAATGTAATGGGATTTTCCTGGACACTTTCTGCGACGTTATTTTTTGTTTGATAGATCAATCGCTTATGGATACTCAGTATCATTTTGCTGTTCTATACTGAAAAAAATGCGATGAACAGGATCCGAGTGTGACCGAGGAATCGACTCAAAAATGGCTAATCTCCTTCAACCCCAACCTGATCAATAAGAATTCACCGGCTGACCCAAAGTTCTTCGCTCAAGGATTTGAGACATACGAAGTCAGCTGTGACGAGTTTCTTCAGCTGGTCACCTCAGGAATTGCCTTCTCCTATGCATTTACTGGTGACACCCGGAAGTCTGAATATTTTAGCCAAGCTCATTGCCTATGCGTTGATGTTGACGGAGGCCTAAGTCTTAATCAGGCCGAGTCCAACGCCTATATCCGAAACTCCGCCGCCTTTATATACACAACCCCCTCACACTCCCCCGACGTCCACCGCTACCGAATTGTTTTCCTTCTTGAGAAACCGATCGAGAGCCCTGCGCACTTAACCTTTGCGACTCGGGCACTCGCTCAAATGTTTGGGGGGGATATCTCTGTTTCTGACCCAGCGAGGATGTTCTATGGAAATAGCGCTGCCCTCATCGCTCGGTTTGACCAAACGCTCTCAGAAGTTGATGTGGATGACCTCATTGCAAACGGTCGTGCACTTACGGTTCGGAAACGGCGTCTAGCATTTACCGGCACGACAACCTCACGATTCATGAGAGGTACTCAATTTACAACCGAGACAGGCGGCACCATCACTGCGGATCAAGTTTCCTCGAAAACTGTGGTGCGTTGCCCTTTTCACCTCGATACCAATCCCAGCTCTTTCTTGGCGCTTAACGATCACAACGAGGTGTATCACTACTGCTCTGTGTGCTGTGTAACCCGGTGGGCGCCGTCCACAGCGCGATCTAGTGCGCCGGCAATTGATAATTTTGTTGAGACCATGCGAGAGGTTTCTCAAGCAAAGAACATGAAAACCTTTCACCGTAAGGCTGAAGGGATCGAGAGGTTTATGGATGGCGGGGAATTCACCGTGGCATCGGTAGAATTTTCCGAGGAAAGATACCTGCCAGACTTCAATGTCAGCAATGGTGTCTTGTTTGTCAGGAGCCCCAAAGGTTCGGGTAAAACAGAGTTTGTGAAACGTGAAGTCGCTCGGCTCAAATTCCGGCATCAGTCTTTTGCTGAATACGAGGAATCCAGCTTTGAGGGCGATAGTCGCATCTACACAGACACATCTATCCTTCTCATTGGGCACCGACAAGCGTTAATAGGAGAGATGTGCGAGAGGGTCGGCCTTCATAGCTATCTGGATGACAACAAGTTGTCGCACGGCGAAATCATTGAGAAACGGAAACGTTATGGCATTTGCTTAGACAGCCTTCCCAAAATCCGAGCATCCGTTTACGACGTCGTTATCATTGATGAGGTTCAGCAAGTACTAGCGCACTTCCTGTCTGACACTCTGCGCGGGAAGCGGCATCTGATCTGGGATTCATTTACTAGGCTCGTTCAGAACGCAAAAAAAATAGTTTGTTTAGATGCGGATTTATCCTGGTCTGCATTCCACACGTTGCTCAGTCTGCGCCCGCCGGCGGCACCCTGCTTTGTCAGAATCAATGAATGGCAAGAGACTAGCGGGAAAAATATAGATGTCTACAACTCGAGAGATCAGCTAATTGAGCAGTTGTGCGAATTTATCTCCGCAGGCAAACGAGTGTTTGTTACCTCCAATTCAAAGAATCTAGTCCTCAAGGTTGCCGAACTAATCTCACATTCCAAGAGGCCAGGTGGAGGCGCACCCAAGGTGTTCCACATCACCTCCGAGAACTCGAAGTCGGCGGACGCACAAACATTCATCAAAGATGTGAAGAAAGAAATACTTAACTACGATGCGGTACTGGCGTCGCCCTCTCTCGGTACAGGCGTTGATATTTCTTTTCCGGACGACGCCCAACATGTAGATGTGGTGGTTGGGTTATTTGTGGGCGGCGTGACTGACCACCGCGATATAGATCAACAGTTGTTGAGGGTGCGAAATCCGAAGCAGGTCTGCGTGTGGATCGACCCAGCAAAGGACGACCTGGAAACAGACTACTCCGCAATTTTGGCTGATGTTCAGACCCGGCATTTAGAAAACTTGCTTGAGGGTCATTCCGTAGAGGCTGGCCACCAAGCCCCGGATGACCTGTTTACCCCAATGGTTGCCCGGATAGTTCAAGACCGACACAAGTCACTCAATCAGCTAAAACTCAACTTTCTCAACTACAAAAATGATCAAGGCTATCTGGCTAATTTTGTTGACCCCGACACAGTAGCAAGCAAGTCAGGTAGAGACAGGTTACAGGTCGCATCTGACGTGCTCAGCGCTCAGAAGGTCAAAGCAATCTTCGAGGCACCTTGCCTGAGCCTCTATGACTTCTTAAGAGTAGAGGACCGAATAAGCCGCATCCAACTTCCTATTCCAGAAGATCTAAAAAATGCATTCCTTAGGACCCGGATTGAGCGGTTCTATCAGTGTGATGTAACCCAGGAGTTGATTGAGAAGGATCAAGATCAACGGCTACGTACAAAAATCTCTCTTTACCGGCGTCTAACTGACAAGAAGAGAATGCAGCAAAATTTTGAGATTGGCGTAGATTTGGGATCGGACATCAAGACAGCATTGATTGCAGACCCACTTTACCGAGACATGGTGCTCGGCATGCTTTTGCAGCACACCCCTCTGTATCAGAACTTCACCTTCAAGCCCGATGTGGAAATAACTAAGGATGACTTAAATGAATTTGCCTCTAAGGCGGCCCAGCTAGCAGTTCCACTGAGAACCCATGTTGGTATCAAAGTGCGTGCTGACATCCAGTCCAAGCCGACGCAATTTTTAAACAAGCTTCTTGATCTAATAGGACTTTCACTCATCAGAACCCGGTCATCCGGAAAAACTGGGGTGAAGCAGTATTTTTATGCTCTAGACCCTACAGCAATACATTCCTTGGACCTCTATCTCCAGCCACTGTCCACTGAGGAAGAGCTTGACCTAGCTACCGCCCACCAAGAGATGGCTGACCGCTACGGCATTGGCTGGTGCTACATCACGGAAAAGTACCAGCACAAGTTTAATGATGGGCAGTGGAGATGGATGTTTCCGGGCAGAGACAGTGTTGGTGAGCTGTCTCCAAGAAATACATTGTCAGGCCATGAAAAGTGGGCAGCCAGTGTTGGTTTGAGATAACAGGCCAACTTTTATATAAAAATTCATAAAGTGTGTTTTGTTATCTTGAAGAAGGGCCTGACGAGGGGTGCCCTTCTCGAAGCTCAAATGAATATTTTTTAGAGCTGCTCCCACGCGTGTGCAGAGTACCCCTGCCCAACAGTATCGCCACCTAAGTTTTCTATTGCTTGGCCGTCATACTTTACACCCAGGACAATGTCCTGACCGTCTGGTGCTTCTCCCACAACAAACCGAATTTTAGTAGCGTCGAACTCTTCGGACAAAGATACAAAACACTCGTAAAACGTTCCCTTCTCAAGGCTAGTGAACAAAAACACACAATCCCCCGGACTTGGATACGAAATTGTTCCGTCCGCCGGCTCTTCAAATATGTCCACTTCGAAGTCAGTCTGATCACCAATCCTGGCGCTCAAATCGTCAACACCTTCGCCGGATATAACGTTCTCAGTAACCTCATCCGGATTCTCTACATTCTCAATCAGGTCAACATCGACGGTTGCCAGTTGAACAGAAGGTCCCCACAAATGAGCGGTCTTGTCCGGCGATTCAAACACGTGATCGCTTTGACCACTCTTCTCGTCAAAAAGAAACTTTGCGTCAGCTGGGACCTCATTAATTTCGTCAAAATCGAAATCACCGCTGTCGGCATTTAGGCAGTACTCGACTGCATCATTGTCGCTATTTTCGAGAGACTCTATCCAAAAATCACATGCCGCTTTGGAGATCGAGATGTATGCGGATTCTCCACCATAACCCGACACTGAAATCCTATAATTTTTTAGTTTTTCCGATCCTTTGGACCTTTCCAATGAGATTGACATCTATCGCCCTTATAAGTCTTTTTGACACTCTTATATGTATAGCAAACCCAAATTCCACATCAACAAAAAAAATTTAGATGTCAAAATAAAAGCAATTTTTCTAAGAGGTCAGAATGGATAATCGCGCGACTCGGTAGCTCGGATTTTGAAATTCGCCTTGGTTGAAGAGATCTTGTCCGCAACCTCTGAAGTAATCACTTGTCCATAGAACTTCTCTAACATCTCGACGGAAGTCCCCATCTGTTTTGATAGTAGAAAGGGGCTCACCCCCTCCATCAGCCGCATCGTGGCGTAGAAATGCCTAAGTGAGTAGATCGTCCTTGTTCCTTTTTCGTTCTCAGCATCTATCCCACAGTAGGTAAGCATCGAACTGAACGACCTTTTAAAACTAGTGTAGGGAAGGCCTGTTCTGCGGCTAATAAAAACAGGCTCCACCGCCGGAGGGTCTCGTTCAAGCTCGTCTCGCCTAAGATCGTAGAGTCGCTTTACGTATTCTTCTGCACCCTTTTGAAACACCACCTCTCGCCTGCCAGTCTTCCCCTCGACGTCCGCAATCAGGCGAGACCCATCATCGGTATTTACACTGCGGAGATCTTTCCACTTGAGATGCCTAGCTTCGCCGATCCGCATTCCGGTATTTGCCAAAATGAGGAAGTACTGATGAGCCACAAATCGATCACGCCACTTCCCTAGTCTCTTTCCAGCTTTCACCCACTCCCGCAGGTTGCGCCCTATCTTGCGCCACTCGGTCTGACTAAATGTTGGCCTACGATTGTTTTTGGTTTTATTTAGTTCTGTGGGGAAGTCAGGAATTCTAGGTATTGAAGACGCGTCTTGAAGGTACCTAAAGAACGATCTAAGTGCGGTGCACTCTCGCTTGAGCGTATCTTCGGATGGTGGCTTTTTACGGTAGTTGTCGTATCTCCAAGCAATGTATGCGCTGATCTCTTTTTTACCAATCTTGTCGATCTGCACATCCCTGAAGTAATCCAGAGCGTACATCTCGACCATCTGAATGGTTCGATCCCAACTCCCTTTTTTCAGCGTTGTATTTTTCTTTGCGCACGCCTTCTTCCAAGAATCAAATGCTTTGGCAAATCGAGGCGCATTTAGCGACCCACCATCACGGACATGGAAATACAGTTCTTCATACAGATTAAGAGCAAAGTGCTCCGCTTCCCTTGGATTAGACAGCTTGGTAGAGCACCGTTTGTAGCCGTTGCTTCCTGGAACCCTCAGCCTTACCTGATACACAGCGTCCGGCGCGCTTGACCGCTTATACAAGACAATTCGCCCATCATTTTTGACGTCGATCTGATCTTCCAAACACAATCTCCATGTCTGTTTTCAACACAGTATCAAGAAGAAACTCACGCTGACATAGATGTGTGCATGTTGTGCACGATTTGTGCATGCTATTTTCAGTGAAAAGCTAGGAATTTCGAGATGAGCCACCAATCTAAGCTGTTGTTTTTATATGGTTTAATTGGCGCCCCCATGTGGATTCGAACCACAGGCCTTCCCCTTAGGAGGGGGACGCTCTATCCAGCTGAGCTATAGGGGCATCGCGCTAGACTACCAAGAGCCCCTGCTATTCGCTAACCTCAATCGACTATTCGCCAACATAAGATTGCCCCCATGATTCGTATCGAAAAATTCGGCGGTGACCGCTACGTCGGTCACGCCATTCTTGCCAATGCCGCGGCACTTAATGCACTAACCCCCTGGATGGCAATTGAGCTTATGAATGCGGTTCAAACCTGGCAACAAGATGCGAACTGCCAAGCCATCTTGATTTCGGGCGACGGTGATCGCGCCTTTTGCGCCGGTGGCGATGTGAAATCGGTGACCCAGCTGCAGCCCGGCGAAAACGACCTCGATCGAATCACCCGCGCCGCCGACTATTTCGCCACGGAATACGCATTGGATGAATTACTTCACCGCTCGAACACTCCGGTGGTGGTTTGGGGTGATGGCTTTGTCATGGGCGGCGGCATGGGCTTGCTGCAAGGCGCGGACGTTCGGATCGTCACCGAGCGCACGCGCATGGCGATGCCCGAAACCGCGATCGGCTTTTTTACCGATGTCGGTGCCAACTACTTTTTGAACCGCGTGCCGATGGGCCTTGGCCCGCTCATAGGCATCAGCGGCGCGCATCTAAGTGGCGCGGATGCGGTCTATCTCAATCTGGCGGACCTGCACCTGGGTCACGAGTACTTCGAGGCGGTTAAATCGCACCTGGCACAACTTGACTGGATGGGCGATTTCGAAGGTAACCTGGGGCTGATCAACCACCTGTTACGCGGCATGGCCCCCGCCACCCACGCCGCCGACGATTCGGACGTTCATCAAAACCTCCAAACCTTGTTGGGCCTGCGCGATGCACCGACCTTATGGCACCGCTTTGAAGGTTTGAAAAACCTATCGGCGCATCACAATCCGTGGCTGCAAACGGTCGCCAAGACCGCCACCAAGGCCAGCCCGCTCAGTGTCGTCGTGGTCGATGCCTACTTGCGCCGCCACCGTCACAGCAGCCTTAGCGAGTGCTTCCAAGCAGACCTGAACTTGGCCAACGCCTTGGTCCAGCATGGCGAATTCACCGAGGGCGTACGTGCGCTGTTGATCGATAAGGACCAAGCGCCGAACTGGGCCTACCCTGACGTCCGCGATGTTCCGGGTGAATTGATTGCGGGCCTGATTCGATGAGTCACGACCGCTTTGCCGACCGCGAGCACATGATTGCAGTGCTGACGGAGCAGTTCCCGACTTGGAACTTGATGGGTGATTTGCACGATGTCGGCCCGCGTTTTGCGGTGACCCGCATGCAACCGCAGCCGATGCATTTGCGCCCCGGTGGCACCGTCAGTGGCCCTGCGTTATTTGCGATGGCGGATATTTGCATGTACCTGGCGATTCTGTGGGAATTGGGGCCCGCCGGTGGCCCCTGCGTAACCGCCGACATGCACAGCCGCTTTTTACAAAAACCCGACCGCGACGCCCCGCTGCTGTGCACCGCCAAATTGATCCGCATTGGCCACACCTTGATCGTCGCCGAGGCGACCATCAGACCCGAAGGCCGCGACGCCGCCGTGGCCTTGTTCACCGCAAGCTACGCAGCGCCCCGGGTTTAACCCAGTCGCGCCACCATGACCTGGCACACCGGCCGCAGGCCCAGCTTGCGGTAGCTGGCTTTTTTCAGTGCATGCTCGGCTGCATCCTGAACGGCGGCGTCGTCTTTTAGGCTGTTCGGGCCCAAGGCCTCAATCGCTGTGGTCATCGAGCGCATCAATGACGCCCCCGTGGCTTCTTCGGTCGCCGGGTCGGCGACCCCCAACAAACGAATACCCGGCGGCGCCAACAGCTTGCCATTGCCATCAATCACCACCGTGGCCGTGACGCTGCCGCCCATTTTGACCTTGTTGCGTTCACGCAGCGCGGCACTGGTGGTTGGAATCAGCGAATTGCCGACCACCCCACAGCGGCCGGTGTAGACCTTGCCGACCACCTGGGCATGACTCAGATTGACCAAATCACCGTTGCGTATTTCCAGCGCATTGACGCCACAGCCGCGGGCAATGTCGGCGTTCGCCTTCAAGTGTCGCCCCTCACCGTGAACCGGCAAAGCGTGGCGCGGCGCGATCGTTTGATACATCCATTTCAGCTCTTCCACGCACGGATGCCCGCTGACGTGAATGCCCAGCGCCTCGCCGTCCAGCACGTCAATATTGCGAACCGCGAACTGGTTGCGCATGCGCCCGATCGACTTTTCGTTGCCCGGGATCATTTTCGAGCTGAATACGACGGTATCACCCGCCTCCAGGTGCAAGTCCGGGTGCGTGTCGCTGGCCAATTTGGACAGCGCAGCGCGCGGTTCACCCTGCGATCCGGTGCATAAAATCATCTGCTCGTCGCGCGGCAAATAGCCCAAATCCGAGGCCGGTACGATGCTGGGAAAATCGGGCAGGTAGCCTTCGATTTTGGCCGCCTGGGTCATTTCGTGCATCGAGCGCCCTAGGATGCTGACGCGGCGTTTAAGCCCCGGCGCCAACGACCCGAGGCTGGAAACCCGTGCCACGTTTGAGGCAAAACAAGTCACCGCAAGGCGACCGGGCCGGTTGGCCAACACCTCGGCTAACTTTCGGGCCGCCTCGCTCTCCGATCCACTCCAGCCCGGCGTGGTGGCGTTGGTCGAATCGCACACCATCCAGTCCACGCCCTCAGCGGCGATTTCTTCGAGCCGTTTCGCGTCATAGCTTTCGCCGACCACGGGATTGGGGTCCAACTTCCAGTCCCCGGTGTGAAAGACGCGTTGGTCGGCCACATCCAGCACAATGCCGTTGGGCTCCGGGATTGAATGGGTCAAATGCAGCCACTCCACCCGAAATGGCCCTAGCTCAACCCGATCGCCCGCATTAACGCGTTTAATCTTGACCGCTTTGGCGTGTTTATCACTCATCTCTTTGAGCTTGCGCTGGGCCACGCGCGCGGTAAATCCGGTGCAGTACACCGGACACTTCAACTTCGGCCACAGGTAACGAAGCGCGCCCAAATGATCCTCGTGCGCATGGGTCAACACCAAGGCTTCGATACGGTCGGCAATTGGTTCCAGGGCCCGAATGTCCGGGGTAATGACGTCCACCCCAGGCGTCGCCTCATCACCGAACATGATGCCCAGGTCAATCAACAAAAATCGGCCGTTATAGGCGTACAGGTTCAGGTTCATACCGATTTCACCGGTCCCGCCAACCGGCAAGAAATACAGGCAGTGCGGATCCAAATCCGGCCAATGTTGTGCGTCCGTCAAAACTGTATTAAGCTCCAGTACTGTATAAATAAACAAGGCCGATAAAATGACCCAAATCTTGTTGCCCGTTCGCCGCCAACCATTGATCCCGTCCGATGATGCACTGGCCGACCTAATGGCCGATGGCATGGTCGAAATACCCTTGCTAGGCGAAGTCGCGGCCGGATTGCCGATCGAAGCCTGGGAACAGCAAGAACTGGTGCTGGTTCCGCGCGCCCTCAGTCGCAAGGATACCTTTGCGCTGCGGGTAAAAGGAAACTCGATGATTGAAATGAACATACAGGACGGTGATTTGGTTGTGATCGAACGCACCCAAACCGCTGCCAACGGCGAAACCGCCGTGGTTCGAATCAATCAAGAAACGGTCACCTTGAAAAAACTCTACGTGCAAAAGGACGGCGTCTGCCTGATGCCGGCCAACAGCGAAATGGAACCCATTTGGCTGGACAACGCGGACGTCGAAGTGGTCGGCATTTTACGCGGGGTCATTCGCGACCAGGTTTGACTTTTTGGGTGCGCATGGCACTGTGCGCGCCATGATCCCATCCCGTATTCACCTGGCCCCCATGGAGGGGCTAATGGACGCGCCGCTGCGCACACTGGTCACCGCCGTCGGCGGTTATGACTTGTGCACCAGTGAGTTCGTCCGCGTCACGCCACAGCGCCTACCGGACCGGGTCTTTCACCGCTTTGGTCCGGAATTGAGTCACGCCAGTGCAACACCCTCCGGCACCCCCTTTCGCATTCAACTGCTGGGCAGTGACCCCGAGTTCATGGCGCTGAATGCCTTGACCGCCGTGCGCTTGGGCAGCCCATCGATTGATCTGAATTTCGGTTGCCCGGCCAAGACCGTCAATAAAAGCCAAGGCGGCTCGATTTTACTGAAACAAACCGCTTTGATTCACCGCATCACCCGCACCGTGCGCGACGCCCTGCCGGCGCACATCGCGCTGACGGTCAAGATGCGCCTGGGCTACGACGACCCCTCGGTGTGCGTCGACAATGCGCTGGCCTTCGAGGACGCCGGGGCGTCGGAACTGGTGGTCCATGCACGGACCAAAACCGACGCCTATCGGCCACCGGCGCACTGGCACTACCTGCGCGACATTCGCGAAGCGCTGGCCATTCCCGTGGTCGCCAACGGTGAAGTCTGGACGCGCGAGGACTGGCAGCGCTGCTACGAATCCAGCGGCTGCGAACAACTGATGATTGGCCGCGGCGCGGTCGCTCGCCCCGATTTGGCGATGCAACTGAAGGACCCTGACTTCACGCCTTGGTCATGGACCGACTATTTGGATGCGCTGATGAGGTATTGGGAATTATTGAGTGACATGCTGGCGCGCCACGAATGCAACGACGCGTACCGAATCATCCGCATCAAACAGTGGTTAAACCAAAGCCAGCGCGGATTCGATCAGGGGCCATCGCTATTCAATGCGGTCAAACGCTTGCGCGCCGCCGACGAGGTCTACGCGACGATCAGTGCCGCGCAGCGGCTAACCCGCTAGGCCGATTTCGCGCAGCCGCTCGTTCAGGTACTGGTCCGCCGTGGTTCCCGGCTTCAATACCGCATCAGCGTGGGGATGGATAAACATTGGCATCGAATAACGCGCCACGCCCGCCTCCGCGCCCTGCGGGTTGACCACGCGATGGGTGGTCGAGGGGTAATAGCCGCCACTGGCCATTTGCAACATGTCACCTGCGTTGACCGCAATCATACCGGCGTCGCAGCTGACGTCGTGCCACTGGCCGTCCCGGTCCATCGCCTGCAAACCGGGCGCACTGCCCGCCAACAGCAAGGTGATCAAGTTGATGTCCTCGTGCGCCGCCGCACGAATGGCGCCGGCACGGGCCTGCTGGGCATCGACCGGCGGGTAATGCAGGATCCGGAACATGGTCTTGGGTGACTGCGCGGCCATCGCGGTCAATGGCACTGAAAACTGTTCGCTCACCGACGTCGGTGCCTGTTGCTGCAGCCAACCTAACAGCCGCTGTCCCAAACCCGCCAACGCGTCGTAGGTGTCTTGGGTGATCTGTAATTGCTCGTCCGGAACACGAGCGTCCGGATACACTTGGAAGAATTCTTTGAGATCTTTTTGCGCCTGACCTTTGGCGTTTTCGCTGCGGTAGGGGAAAAAACCACGCTGCCCGTCTTGGACGAATTCGCGTTTAACCGCATCGGGTTGGGCGAAAAATTTCGCCCAGGACTGATACACGGCGTCGATGCATGACGCATCAACACCGTGGTTGACCAACACCGCAAACCCAGTGTCGGTCAGGGACCGGCTGAACTGGGCCGCAGCATCCGCCGCTTGGCAGTCGACCAGTCCGATCTTCATAGTGCGTTGACGCCCGCTTTAGCGACTTCGACGTCTTGCGCCGGGGTCAGGCCGCTGATGCCGACGGCGCCGGCCACCTTGCCATCGACCATCACCAATTCGCCACCACCCAAAGCGAGCACGGGCAATTGCAAGCCCGCGGTACGGCCGTTGTTGATCATGTCTTCCAGCGCCATGGTCGGTTTGCCCGCGCGCACAGCGCCGGTGGCCTTGTCCAATGCGATTTCCGCACTCATCAGCGGCGCGCCGGGCATGCGCTCAACCACGACGGCGTGCCCGGTCGAGTCGGCGACCGCGACACTGACGTTCCAGCCATTGGTGGCGGCATAGTCGCGGGCGGCTTTGGCCAGGCGTTGGGCGTCGTCAAGCTGAATTTGGGGGATAGAGTTCATAGGACTTCCTTGGTGGTTTTAGTTAGAGGGCGTAGGTGGGGTCTTTTCGCCACGATCAAAGGCCTCCCAGCCCTCGCCATTAAAACAATCCACGCCCAATTGTGCGAGCACATGGGGAAAGTCGACGTTGACGTAGTTATCGACGATTTTACCGTCCACCACTTTCCAAAAATCCATGTAGCGAATTTCAATGCGCTGACCACTTGCCGCAATGCCCATAAAAGTGCCTGAATGGGTCGCCTCTTGACGCCCGAACGCGGCCGCCCATTCACCCATGTACAGCCGGGCTTCGTCGATACAGACCTTGTCACTGAAGGCCGCTTGGAACGGTCGCTGCCAGTTATCCTGAAACTCACGCAAACCGGCCTTGGTGCCGCAGCCTTGGTTGCCCATCCAATTGAAACCACTGCTGAAAAACTCGCCAATATCGGCGATGCGATGATCGTTTAGCCCGTCCACCATGCCCTCGATAACCGCACGCGTCGCCTCGGTTTGACTCATGTCGGTGTCACGGGTTAACACGGCCTGCTGTGGGCGTGATCCTTTCATTGGTAATCCTCGCAATTAAAAAAGGCGGCCCAGTTGGCCGCCCGTGGACGCTATAGCCGTTACCGGCCGGTTAAGCGCTCGCCCGTGGTGGCATCGAACAAATGGCAGGTGGCCAAGTCCAAGCTGGCGGACATCGGCTGGCCAATCGGGGCGCGGAAATCCTTGTCGGTTTTCACACTCAGCAGCTGATCACCGACTTTGCAGGTCACCATGGTCGCATCACCCAACAGCTCGGTCGAAAAAATAGGGCCGTTTAAATGACCGCCCTGCTCCACTAAGTTGGCGTCCTCGGCACGGTAGCCCAGGGTAACCGGACCTTCGATGACCGCGGGCAGCCCCGGCAGGCGAATGTGCGAGTTGGTGAACACTCCGCCCTCCAGCGTGCCGTCCGTCAGGTTCATCGCCGGCGAGCCAATAAAGGCCGCCACAAAGGTATTGTTGGGGTGGTTGTAGACCTCTTCGGGTGTGCCAACCTGTTGGATCTCGCCCTGGCTCATGACCACGATGCGATCGGCCATGGTCATGGCTTCGATCTGGTCGTGGGTCACGTAAATGGTCGTTGTTTTGAGCTCGTGCTGCAGGTTCTTAATTTGCGCACGGGTGGACACTCGCAGCTTGGCGTCCAGGTTCGACAGCGGCTCGTCCATCAAAAACACGGTCGGCTCGCGCACGATGGCGCGGGCCAAGGCCACACGCTGACGCTGACCGCCGGACAAGGCCGCCGGCTTTCGGTCCAAAAAGGGTTCCAGTTCCACCATCGCGGCGGCGCGCATCACCCGTTCGTGGGCCGCGGCCTTGTCCTCACCGCGAATTTTCAATGGGAACCGAATGTTGTCGTACACCGTCATGGTCGGGTACAGCCCATACGACTGAAACACCATGGCAATGTCGCGGTCTTTGGGTTCCAAATTATTGACGACCCGATCGCCAATCATGACCTCGCCCTGGGTAATGTCTTCAAGCCCTGCAATCATGCGCATGGTCGTGGTCTTGCCACACCCGGACGGCCCCAACAACACCAAGAACTCCTGGTCTGCGATTTCGAGATTGAAGTCTTTAACGCCAACCGTCTTGCCCCAGCGCTTTTGTACATTTTTGAGTGAAATTGAAGCCATGATTAACCCTTAACTGCGCCGGCGGTCAGCCCGCTGACGATTTGTCGCTGAAAGAACATCACCAGGATAAACAGCGGCGCTGTGATCGAGACCACCGAGGACACCGCAAACATGACGTTGCCCTTGGTCTGAGTGGTGCCTAGGAAGCCGGCCAATTTCGGCACCATCGTTTTGTTTTCTTCGTTCAGCAGCATCGCGGTGACCGCGAAATCGTTGTACGCCAACAAAAAGCTGAACAATCCGGTGGTAATGACGCCCGGCCACATCACCGGAATAATCACCCGGCGAAAGGCCTGGAAACGTGTACAGCCGTCAACCATCGCCGACTCGTCCAACTCTTGCGGAATGTTTTTAAAGAACGAGGTCAGCATCCACAGCGTGAACGGCTGGTTAATCGCCACCAGCACGATGATCGAGGTCGGCAAGTGGCCCCACATATTGAGTTCAAAAAACGGCAGCATGTACCCCGACACCAGCGTGATCGGCGGCATCGCCCGAAATACCAGTGCAATCAACAGCACCCAAAATGCGTAGCGGTAGCCGCTGCGTGCCAGGGCGTAACCACCCAGCGTGCCAAAGGTCAGCGAAATACACACCGTCGCGACCACGACAATAAAGGTGTTCAGGCCGGCGCGCCAAAACTCCTCTTCTATCCAGGCGCCCTCGTAGCCTGCACCGGTAAATAACCCCCCGGTTTCAGCCAAGGTCATAACGCCGGTCAGGGCGTTGGTCCAGTCAGCTTTACTGAAAAAATCGGCTTCGACTTTGAACGAGCCCCAGGCCGTCCATAAAAATGGGAACGCAGCCATCACCAGCCAGATCACCAGGAAACTGTTGATCAGGACCTTAAGATAAAGCGGCTTTTGATCTTGGATGCTGCTACTCATTAGCGTGCCTTCCCATAGTCACGCCACGTCCGAACCAGGACCGGGCTTAGTAGAATAACGACGCCGACGATGGTCAGTACCGAGGTCGCAGCGGCCGACGAAAGCAGTTGAGTTTCGCCGCCTAAGTCACTGTAAATAAAGGAAGACAAGGACTGCGCGTGAGCCTGTGCATTGAAGCTAACGATGGGCTCAAAGACGCGAAAGTTATCCATAATTTTGATCAGCGCCATAAAGGTCGTCAACGGCACCAGGTGCGGAATGATAATGTGCCAGGTCTGTTGCCAGCGCGACGCACCGTCCAACTTGGCCGATTCAATCGAGTCCTGTGGAACGGTCTGAAGCCCTGCGTAATACACCACAAAAGCAAACGGGCAACTGGACCAAACCCCGTAAACGATTAAGGTCACCCACATCATTGGCGTCGAGGCCTTGAGCGACAAATTGGGGTCCGCCAGCAGTGACTGCAAAGCGACACCCAACACGCCCCGGGAATCGATCATCCAAAACAAAATCAGTGCGCCAACCAAGGGCGTCACAATCATCGGCAGCAACGAAAAGAAAATCGTCGGCCCACGTAAAACCTTTGGCAATCCATTAACGCCCAAGGCGATAAAGAATCCCAGGATAATGGCCATCGGTGTCACCACCGCGGTGTACGTCAGTGTGAATGACATAGCGCCGTAAAATGGCAGGTTAGTGGCTTTGTTATAAAAGTCACCAAAGCTTTCCGACGCCTGCCACGCGACACCGATTTCTTCGGTCGCCAAGTGGTTGCGGTCGGTGTAAATCTGAGTGCCCACGAAACGTCCGAGTGGCTCGTCGCCGCGTTTAGCGCGGGTGGCTTCCTGATCAACGGTCGTCGAGGTGGTGCAGCCAAAAATGCTGCAGTTTTCTACTTCTTTAATAACTTGTTCATGCGGTGCGTAGACCGACTGAATTACAACCGACACGATAGGCGCCGCGATAAACACCAGCATGGCCAATGCAGACGGCAACATGAACCAGAAAAACGAACGGTGTTTCATCGGATCACTTCTTTAATAGAAAAGGAAAACGCAGGGGCCCTAAAGCCCCCACGCGAGGTGTCGGCTTACAGGAAGCCTTTCTCTTTGGCCGCTGCCGTGTAGGCCGCTTCGATATCCATCAATGTCTGTTCGGCACTTTCCTTGCCGCTCAGAAAGTCCGCTACGTTGTCACCCAGTGCGGTGTGCAGCAAACCGTGGTAAGGCAACATTGGGTAAGGCGTGGTGCCCGCAGCAATCGCCGCAAACACACCTTCGTTGACCGGTGCCGGCGTGTAGCCATCGATCATCCAAACGGCCTGACCCATCGTGGTGTCATTCAAGATACCGGTGCTGGTGCCCGCTTTCAGCGCCAAGAAGGTCGCTTTGGCGTCCGCATCGGAAATGTTCTTGGATACCGTCCAGCCGTCCCACCACAGCGTTGATGCCGCATCCGAACCACCACCGACCGTCAGCGGACCGGCCACTTTGGTGTTGGTGTGTACCATGGCGTCTGACGACTCCGGATTCAGCAAGTTACCCGTGCGCGATCCCCACATGTTCATCATCGCAACATTACCCGCGGTCCATTCGTCCGACGTCAGGTTCGAGTCGTGCGTCAGGAAATCCGGGTTCATGTAACCGCTGAGGGCTTTTAGCATTTCCAGTGTTGCAACGCCCTGGGCGTTGTTCACGGCCACCTGTGCAGTGCCCGGCTGGTAAAACTCGCCGCCGTGGCCCAGGTACATGTTGGTGAATTCTTGAGCCAGGTTCCAACCCGCCGCGTAGGCGCCACCCAGTGGGTTTTCGAGGATGCCCATGGCACGAATTTTTTCGGCACCGGAGAGCATTTCTTCATAGCTGGTCGGCGGCGTCAGGCCAGCCTTTTCCAAGATGTCCGCGCGGTAAACCAGGTGCTGAGCGTTGGCCATGAACGCGACCGCCATGACGTCACCGCCAATGGTAATCAACTGCTTTTTAGGAATGTCTTGGCCGTACGCGGCGATCAAGTCGTTCAGCGGACGAATCACGTCTTCATTCATCAATGCAACGATTGACGAGTTGGCGACAATCGCGCTGGTGTATTCCGCAGGGTTACCACTCATGCCCGCCAGGTTAATTTTCTGGTGGTCTTTGGTCAGGTTGGTTTCAACTGTCGCCGAACCGTTGGCACAGGCCACGGCCGCAGCGCCAACCGTCTGAATGGCCGGAAATTCGTTGCCAACGATGCTGACGCGACCTTCGTTGAACCCACAGTTTGCAGCAAATGCGGATGCACTGGCGGCAGTCACAGCTGCGGCTAGCAGCGCTTTTTTCATAATTGTCATTTCTATTCGTCCTCCAGCAGACGGTTTATTAACTAGTCCAAAACAACATACGTCATTGAGGACGTCAGGCACTACCGAGGCGTCAACAACGCCCTGCGCTAGCGTCCGTGTTGCAGGCGCATACGCGCCAAGATGTCGATGTCCATCTGAAGCAAAATATGCAACATATCAATGGGCACCCAGTTCTCACGTAACTTGCCTTCGTGCTCTAAATAGAAATCCATGACCCGCATTTTGATTTGACGGCCGGTCGGTGATGTTCCCAGCCAATTGCCGCCCAGGTGGTTGCCGTAAACGCTGGGCCATCCGCCGGTCACGCTGTACGGACCATCGCCAATGCGAATGTAGTGATTACCACCGTCGCGATTGGGGAAGGCAATTCGAAATGGCAATTGATGGCCGTCCACGAAACCTTCAAGGCCACGCGTCGTGCCGATGCCACTTGGGCCGTACCACATGAATTTGTCGTGCCAGTAATCCTTTTGCGGCATCCGCAACAGACCGTCGCGGGTGTTGTCTTCCAGATCGTTGTACTGGCCTAGCACTTCCTGCATTTCGCGCATGAAGCGGACCGCCTCGGCCCCGCGCTCCGGATCAGTGCTGTCCAGCCGAACGCCATCGCCGGTAAACGGAGCCATCCAGCGCATTTCTAGTCCCATCGACGGCGGCAACGGCCAATAGCCGCTTTGGCGAATCACGTCCAGCACGTCAATGATCATGGTGGTTTGGACGATTTTGCCATCGCGTATTTGGTGGGCTTCGCCGTAGCGCACGGCCAAGGTCTTGCCAGTGGCGGGGATGTCTAACCAATCGGCTTTGAATGTGCCGCTGAGGTGACCGATACAGGCGACGAACTCCTCGCCTTCGTATTCGCCAGCCACCACGATGTCATCACGCCGCTCCATGTCGGGCATGGCCCGGGCCAGCGGCTGCCAAACATCGGTCAAAATTGCACTGCGTGAATCCAGCTCATTGATCGGGTGCGAGCCGCGCCAGGTCGCATCGGGGTGGTACAGCCGCTCAATGGTGGCGGCCATGTCGTCGACGCTGGACTGAGCCAGCGACTGAAGGCCGTCGAACAGGACGCGTTTGTTGGTGGTGTGGTTCATTGTGCTGGCGTTTTCCGCAATTTTTTATCGTTGGCAAAAAGGTACTGCATACGAATGCACAAAGTCTAGGCTGACGGTCTCTTTTTTCTAATCGCTGCCCTCCTCGGCATTAAATGCGTGCCAGACAAAGGCAAATGTCACGTGGTGCGGGACCAAAACGCGAGCCCGGGTCACCTGGACACTGCCCACCGCGCGGCCGGCTCGCAAGTCCGCTGTGTCCAGCGCCGAGCGCATGCCCGGTTGCCACTCGAACCGGTAACCGTCGCGCTCAACCACACCGGCGCGCTGCAAGTCCGGCCACGCAACCGCGGTGCGCCCGGCAACGGCAACCCGCTGCATGGGTGGAACACCCGCTGGCAACGGGCCCTGATATAAAAAAGGCCGAGATGATTGGTCGTAGCCTTGGTAAGGGTTGGCACCGTAGCGGCGGGCGTTCGGATCGTTCGGTATTAGCACCTGACCCTGCGGGTGGCGCACGGCAAAATCGGCAAAGGGTTCCAGCCGGTTGGCCACCAACGTTAACGACTGGCCGGTCATCGCGCCGGCAATCGCCTGCCCGGTGTATTGCTGCCACCAACTGTCACCGCCCCGGTCATACATGATCATGTCCGAATGCCGCAACAACCCAGTCGTTCCAAATTCAAGCGTTTTGCCCGCCACGCGCCGATCGAACACCAGTGCGGCGTTGCACAGCGGGCAATAGGTCACGGCGACCGGAATGCCGGCCACCCTGTCATTTACAATTTCATGCCAAATCAAAATGCGCAGGGGGTAGGCCCGCGCGACCTGATCAATAACCAAGGAAATGACCGGTTCGTCCGCGCCCAATTGGCTGGACGCCACGCTGGCGAACATCGGGTGATCAATGCTGGGTATGCCATCACGCCGCGGCCCCCCGCTGATAACGTCGGCCAGATCGACCGAGCACTGAGTGAAATCAGTCGCCGGCCAGGCCGAGGCTAAAAACGGCTGAGTCAGCGTGCATTGGGCGCCACCCGGTGCTGCGTGGGCCGCCATGACTGATACCAGCGTGATCCAAATTGCGTAACGCATACCCGCCCTCCGTGGTGCTTACCAGCATAGACCAGCGCAGCGTTGAGCAGTTCCGCTAGCGCGGGTTTAAGGTTGGGTCTTTGTGCCATACCGCGGTGATATCGAACCAAAACGTTCGAATCAGGCGTTTTTTCTCGACTCCTTGGATCTCGTCAATTTCAAATCGGACCCTGTCCAATACGCGCGGGCCCAATGTGACCAATTCACTGCCGACGAAACTGACGACCGTAAATCCAATGCCGCGCCCGACACAGCGCACGAATTGATGCTCGATGCTGACCAACTCCATTTCCGCGCCGCTGGGCTCGTACATCAGCACGACCGGGTCCTGGCGACTGCCGGTGCCGCCATAGATTGGCAGGTCGACATCGAACTGCTGGTAAAAGCGCTCGCGCGTGTCATCCGGGACGGGCGCTGCCAGTGGCACTAATAGTTCAAGGTTTTCAGCGGGATCTGGGAAGCCGTAACCAACCGGGATATGCCGAATGGCGTCTTTGAAGTAAGCCTTGGCGCCCTCGGTTTCGCCACCGTTTAGATAGCACAGGCCAATGTTGTTGTAGACGATGGCGGTGAAGGGCTCGCGCTTAAGCTCATTGAACATGACGTACTGGAACAACTCGGCGTCTTCTTGGCTAATGCCTTGGTGCTCAATGATTCGCGTCGCAATGCGTTCAAAATGGACATCCAGCGCACCGTGGTAGGCCTCGATCGCCGCGCCATGGTCGCCTCGTAGTTGCAGACTGTAAGCCCGCGCGCTGTGGGCTTGCTCCAACCCCGGCGAGCGCTCGATGACTCGATCCAACACCTCGATGGAACGGTCGTAATCCGCCGCACCCTGCAGCGCGATACCCAGCGCAACCAATGGCGCAAGCTGGTCAGGCGCCACGCGCAAAGCGGATTCTAAGGTTTCGACCGCAGCTTCGTGCTGGTGTTGGCCGCGTTGGGCGTCCGCCAACCACTGCAGCAACTGCCAGTCCTCAGGGGTCTGGACGAGTTGCGCGCTGGTAAGGTCGGTGGCGGTGGCATAGTCATGCGCTTTGAGCGCATCAATGATGGCGTGGTGTGATTGCATAGTGGCTCCGTCTAGGCGCTAATCCTAGCATCGCCGGGCCCTATCAGGCGATATGGTAGCGGCAGCGCGCGTAGTCAATCAGGGTCGATAAGCCAGCCGATTCGGTCAGGCGGTCGTGTAAGATCGATTTTGCCCGATCAGGATCCAGATTCGACATCAGCTCGATCAGCTCCATAAAGCGTCCGGAATCCCGGCTGGCAATCGAATGGTCCAATTCGTTTACTAAAAAGATCATCGCAGTTTCAATAGGTCGGTCCACAGTTGGGCCCTCCGTAGAATGGCGTTTAGGCTATCAGTACCGCGCCCTGAGCCCCATGAGTAAACGTGCGTATACAATACACCCAATACCATCACCCAAGGTTTTCCGCTAACGTGCTCAACTTAGTGCGGATTTTGGTCGATACTAAAAGTTATGCAGATAAAACATGTCAAACACCTGTCATTACTGGCCGCCGGCTGGATCAGCCTGGTAACCGGCGCCATCGGCTTGGTCGTGCCACTGTTGCCGACGACCGTGTTTTGGCTGATCGCGCTGTGGTGCTTTAGCCGCACCAACCCAGCCATGCAGCATTGGTTACGGACCCATCCACGGCTGGGCGAAACCTTGACTGATTTCGCCGATCACGGCGTCATTTGTCGGCGTGGTAAAGGGTTTGCGATTGGCGGTCTGTGGGTTAGTTTGTCACTCAGCCTATGGCTGGCACAGCCGCCCACCTGGTTATCCAGCGTTCTTGTGTTGGGCGCGATCGCACTGTCTCTTTTTCTAGCGACGCGGCCGCAGTGCCGACCCCACCTTCAATGCCCATTGGGAAACCATGCAAACACTGATTGATCGGCTTCGGCGTGACCTGCGACCGGACCAGCTTTTAAGCGACCTTGAATCGACGCGCGTCTACTCTAACGACGCCTACACGACGGCCCAGCAGCGCCCTGCCTTGGTGGCATTGCCCGAGTCGACTGAGGATGTGGTGGCGATTGTAAACGCGTGCCGCGATAGCGGTACCGCGCTGGTTACCCGAGGCGCGGGCACCGGGCTGTCCGGCGGCGCCACACCGATCGACGGCGCGCTGCTGTTAGTGACCACGCGCATGCGCACGATGGGCACGCGCCGTGGCCTAACATTGTGGGTCGAGCCGGGTGTTCGTAACCAAGCGATCAGCGAAGCGGTCGCCGCCGACGGACTGTATTTTGCCCCCGACCCCAGCTCTCAGGTCGCGTCCAGCATTGGCGGCAACGTGGCTGAAAATTCCGGCGGCATTCATTGCTGTAAATACGGTGTGACGGTCAATAACGTCTGCGCAGTCGAGGTCGTAACCAGTGACGGCGAGGTCCATCAATTCGGCTCCGAGGCGCTCGACAGCGAAGGCCTCGACTGCCTCGCCGCCATGCATGCCAGCGAAGGTTTGTTAGGCGTGGTGACGCGGGTGTGTGTCAAGCTGCGCCCGGTTCCGCCGGTCCAGCGTGTCATTGCGGCGGCATTCAGCGACCTGTTTGTGGCCTCGGATGCGGTTGCCCAATTGTTCAGTGCGGGCATCATGCCGGCGGCCATCGAAGTGGTCGACGGCAACTTAATTCGCGCGGTTAACACGCTACTGGATGCCGGTTTCCCGGACGATGCCGGTGGCATGGTGTTGGTCGAGCTGGACGGGGTTGAAGCCGAAGTCAACGAAACCATTGCCCAGGCCCGAGCGGTCCTTGAACCCCTTGCCAGCAGCCTGGATATCAGTCGCGACGAAGCCCACCGACTGCACCTTTGGAAAGTCCGCAAAGCGGCCTTCCCTGCCATGGCGATGCAATCCCCGGACGTGCTGGTGCTGGACGCCACCGTGCCACGCCGCGCCATGGCGCCGGCCCTGGTGGCGATTAGCGAGGCTGCGGAGCGCGCAGGCTTTCGGGTCTGGAATGCCTACCATGCCGGCGACGGCAACTTGCATCCCTCGGTCTTGTTTGACGCGGCCGCCGACGAAACCGATGCGGCGCACGGGCTGGGCGCGCTGGCCCTGCAAATCTGTTTGGATCATGGCGGCACTATCACCGGCGAGCACGGTATCGGCATCGAAAAAGTTGATTACATGTGCCTGCAGTTCAGCCAAGCCGAAAACGCCCAGTTTCACGCGTTCAAAGGCGCGTTCGACGGCACCGGCTTGCTTAACCCCGGCAAGGCCATCCCGACACCGCACCGCTGCGCTGAGGGCGGGGCATTGCACGTGCATGACGGACAGTTCCCCCACCCCGAGCTGGAGCGCTTTTAACTAGCGCCCAAAGCGCGCGCCCAGCATCAGCAGGCACGGGGTCAGAAACAGCGTCAGCACCGTTGCGAAGGTCAATCCGCCAGCAATGGCGCTACTGAGCTGGACCCACCACTGACTGGACGGCGCACCGACCAGCACCGACAGATCAAACAGGTCAATCGTCAGTGCAAATACCATCGGCATCAGCCCCAACACCGTGGTTACCGACGTTAGCAACACCGGGCGCATACGCTGTGCGGCGGTGCGCAAAATCGCTTCGCGTGGGTCATGGATGCGCGCACGGAACTCGTTGTAGGTATCGATCAAGACGATGTTGTTGTTGACCACAATGCCGGCCAACGCGATCACCCCAATCCCGCCCATGACGATGCCAAAGGGCTGCCCCGTGATCATCAGCCCCAGCAGCACACCCGCGGTTGAAAACACGATCGCACTCATCACCAATAAGGCCTGGTAGAAACTGTTGAACTGAGTCAGCAAGATCACCAGCATCGCCAGAATGGCAGTCGCAAATGCCTTGCCTAAAAACGCACCGGCTTCGGCTTGGTCTTCGTTTTCACCCTTGAACGTTAACTGCACGCCCGCGGGCAACTCGACATCCGACAACGCCGCCTGAATGTCCTCCAACGCCTTGGCGGGTAACACGCCATCGGCGACATCGCTCTCGATGGTCATAATGCGGCGGCCATCGGCACGCTCGATTTGACCGGTTTTGTCGGCAGGCTTCAGCGTGACGAAGTTTTCAACTGGGATGGCCCCATAGGCTGTGGGCACACGCAAACGGGACAGCTGTCCCAGATCGCGCTGGTACTCGGGGAAGCGCAAGCGCACCTCGATTTCGTCCTCGCTGTCGTCCGGCCGATAATCGGTCAGCAAAATGCCCGACGTCATCATCTGGACGCTGGACCCCAACAACGCCACATTGGCGCCGTACTGCGCGGCTTGTTCGCGGTCCACTTCCAAACGCCATTCGATGCTGGGCAGTGGGCGCGAATCTTGGGTGTCGACCAAGCCGTCGACGCTTTCAAGTTGTGCACGCACCCGTGCAACCGCCTCAGCCAAGTCCACCAGATCCAGCCCCGACAGTTCCATATTGATCGGTTTACCGCCACCGGGGCCGGATTCCGGTTCGCGGATTTGGACTTGGATACCGGCAATGCTCTGTGCCGCCTCGCGCAGCACCGGGATAATCTCCGACGCCGGCGGACGGTCCTGCCAATCCATCAGGTCCAACTGAATCACGCCAATGGCATCGGCCGGCAATTGGCTGCCCGCCCCGCCGCCCGTCACCGTGCGCGCATACACCGAATTTAATCCCTCGGCACTCAGCATTTTTTGCTCGACTCGGCGCACTAACGCATCGCGCTCATCGATCGAAAAATCGCCACGGGCTTGGACCTGAACTTGCAGGAACTCGGGTTCAATCGAGGGGAAAAACTCAACACCGCGGCCAAACACGCCGTACGCGGCGTAGCTGGCCCCGATGCCCAGCAACAAACCGACGAATACTTTGGCCGGGTGATTGACCAAGGTACCCAAAACGCGGATATAGCCGCCGGTAAAGCCGCCCAAGCTATACAGCGAGCCGGTCTCGGCGATGTCCGGGACAGCGTTAATTTGGCCGCGGCGAAAGCGCGCCAACGCCGCGCCCAATACCGGAATGAATACCAGCGCCATGCCCAGTGACGCGGCCAGCGTAATGATCACCGTCATCGGCAAATACTTCATGAACTCACCGACAATACCCGGCCACACGGTCAACGGCATAAACACGGTTAAGGTGGTCGCGGTCGACGCGATGATCGGCCAGGTCATGCGTTTGGCAGCGTCGGCATAGGCGGCCTTGGGTTCGGCCCCGGCGGCCAACTTTCGGTCCGCCAACTCGACCGTGACAATGGCGCCGTCAACTAACATGCCGACGACCAAAATCAGGCTGAACAAGACCACAATGTTGAGCGTAAACCCGAGTGCTTGAAGGACCACCATGCCGGCCAGGAACGATCCCGGAATGGCCAGGCCCACCAAGATCGACGAGCGCACCCCGAGGAAAAACACAACGATGACCATCACCAACACAATCGCCGTGACCACGTTGTTTTCCAAGTCACCCAACATCGATTTGATGTCATCGGATTTATCTTGGAGGTACGACACCTGCACGTTTTGTGGCCACTCAGGCTGGGTTTGAGCGATCGCCATGACCTGACGAATGGCGCCGATGGTGGCAATAATATTGGCACCACTGCGTTTTTTGATTTCCAGCGAGACCGCACTTTCACCGCCTAATCGGGCGTAACCCGTGGGGTCCTTAAAGGTGCGCCGGATGTCCGCGACGTCCGAGAACGTCACCACCTGTGAACCGTCGACCTTGATCGGCAGCGACAGCAGATCTTCGATGTCTTCAATGATCCCGGGCACCTTAAAGACCAAACGACCGGCGCCGTTGTCCATCGCGCCCGGCGCGACTAGCTGGTTGTTCAGGCTGACGAACTGGGCCACTTCGGACAATGAAATCTGGTAGGACTCCAGGGTTTGTGCATCCACTGTGACTTCGAGCAACTCTTCACGATCGCCGCCCAAATCGACTTCTAAGACACCCGGCAACGCCTCAATTTCGTCGCGTAAACGCTTGGCCAACGCAATCAGCGCACGTTCCGGGACCTCGCCGGACAGCACCAAGGTCAGAACCGGGAACAACGCCGTGTTGATCTCGTTGACCTTGGGCTTGACCGAGTCGGGTAACTCCGCCTCGGCGGCATCCGTTTTTTCGCGCACATCCAACAAGGCCTGGTCGGCATCAAAGCCCGCATCAAACTCCAACACGACTGAGGCATAGCCTTCAGATGCATTCGAGGTCATGGTCTTAACCCCCTCAATTGACTGAAGTTCTTTTTCCAGGGGTTTAACCAGCAAACGCTCTGCGTCTTGCGGGCTGATGCCGTCGTAGCTAGCCGAGACATAGATAATCGGGATCGGAATGTCCGGTTCGGCTTCCTTGGGAATGCTGAAATAAGCGCTGGTTCCGGCCAACAAAATCATCACAAATAAGGTGATGACCGTGCGCGTACGACTGAATGCGGCATCGATCAGTGCGTTCACAGGGCGTCACTCACCGGCACGACTTCAACGCCGGTGGCGACAAACCCGCCACCCACGGTAATCAAATCAAGTGCCGCGGGGGCACCCGCGACGTAGACCCCTTGGCCCTCGGCCTTGACTACTTCGACCGGGTAAAAGGTAACCCGGTTGTTACCATCGACCGCCTTTAACCCGAGTTGCCCTGCACTGTCCAAAAACAAGCTGGCCGGTGACACAAAATGCGTCGTCGCCTGCCCGGTAGGGATATCGACACGCGCGGTCATACCTTCGCGCAGCCCATTCAGATCACCCTGAATGGCCACTTCAACATCAAAGGTTCGGGTCTGCGGATTGGCACGTTGGCCAATCAGCGCCAATACCCCACTGTACTGGCGAACACCGGCGACCATCACCGACACCTCGGTGCCCACCGTCAAATCGAATACAGCCTGTTGCGGCACGTCGACCACGGCTTTAAAGCCACCTTGATCGACCAGCGACATGATCGCGGTGTTGTTACCCAATGCGCTGCCCTGTTCGATCGTCAGGCCCTCAACACGGCCGGCGAATGGCGCTCGAATATCAGCACGGTCCTGCTCGACCTGGGCGCTGTCACGGGCCGCTTCGGCGGCGCGCACGGCGCTCAATGCATTGTCCAGTACAGCCCGTGGTTGCAACTGGCGCTCCACCAAAGCCGCGGCACGCTGATAGTCCGCACGCGCACTGCTTAGTGCGACGTTGGCTTGGGTCAAGCGCGCGGCACGGTCGTTGTTGGCCAACGACACCAGCAAATCCCCAGCCTTAACCACCTGCCCTTCGGACACCAACAACTTGGACACCGTACCGGCAGTCTGGGTCGCTATGGTGACGCTGCGCGACGCCTCCAGCTCGCCAAACGCCACCGTGCTCAATGCCGTCGGCTGGGCGGTGATCGCCTCGACCTGGACGCGCATCGGTTCGGCGGCGACCAGCGGCAAGCTGACCAAAACGGTGAGGGCTAGGACAAAGGATTTCATGGGTTCTCCAAAAATGGGCCGGCGCTGATCGCCGTAAAAGTCGATAAACAGGTTTGTTCAATCACGGCGGTGCTCAAATGCTCACCGCGTGCCTGGCGCAGGGCCAAATGGCCAAGGGTCTCGAAGGTTAAGAGCCCCAGTACGTCGTTGGGCAGGTCAACCCAGTAGCCTTGCGCACGACCGCGATCAAAGAAATCGGTAATTGGGGCAAACAACGCCGCCTTGGCGAGCAATAACGTTTCGCTGCGCTGACGCGGCAACAGTTCAAACTGAAATTGGCTGAGTACGTGGGTCGGATTGGCCTCGCAATGGCGCCATAGCCTGTGCCACCAGCGCTGGTATTGGGCAAAATCCAAGTCGTGTTCGTCGGCCACAAACAGGCAGCGGGCAACGCCGGTCAGGACGTGTAAATAGGCCGCTTCGAGCAGTGCCTCGCGGTCCGTAAAATGCCGATAGGCGGTGCCGGCCGCGACACCCGCTTCGCCGGCCAGGTCTTTCATGGAAAAACCATCAAAGCCATGGCGGGCGATCAGCGTTAGCGCAGCGGTCAACAGTTTGTCGGGGGTTGTGGTCATTTGGCTAGCATTCGTTAAAGTGAATGAATGTTCACTCACTTTGTTGCGGAGCACAAGCCTTTTCTATCCGGCGCGCGTGGTACCAATCGCCGAGCGCACCGCCGCCGCCATACCTTTGCCCGTAATGGCGTTCATCGCTCGCGTGACGGCCACGTATAGAATGTTGAGCTCTTCGGCGCGGCCATCCGGCCCGGCCTCGTCCAGCACGTCAAAGAAGTCCTCGCCCAAACGGACATTTAAGTACTCCAAACCCTTGGCCGCATGCGCCGTCATCACTGCGACATCGGCCCGCTGCGGCGTATCCACCAGCGCCGTTTTCATGGCCTTTAGCTTCTTTGAAAAATCGCCTGGATCCTGGTCGATGATTTTATAGGCCAGTCGCATGTCCCGGTCCATCTGATCGCCACGAATACTGTCACCCAGCGCATTCCAATTGGGGTAACGCTTTAATTCCGGATGTTCGACCTTGTCCGCTTTGCCTAGCTTTAGCCAGAACAGCTGCCACAACAGGTAGCTGTCGGGCTTTTTCGGGCAGTAGACCTTTTTGCCCCGATTGGCATAGCTGGCAATCATCTGTACGCAGCCGGCGTTGGTGCGGCAAATAGCAGCCAACTCCGGTTGATGGGGCGCGGGGCTCGCCGGTCCCGCGGCACGCAAACGCAGCGTGTGGGCATTGGCGGCTAAAATATCGTTAGCTAAGGCCGTCACCGCGGGCGAACAGCGAAAGGTCGTGCTCAGTTGGCAAATGGTCCAGTCTAGGCTGTGGCGCATACGCTGCATGGCGTCGATTGAGCCGTTCCAACCATAAATAGCCTGGGCGCTGTCGCCGACTAAAATAACCTGTACGCCGGCGCTGCGATGCCGCTGAATGATGTTCAGCATTAAGGGGTTAAGGTCTTGGGCTTCGTCCACTAGCAGCAACTTAATCGGCAGCAACGGACCACTAAGGCCAAACAATCGCAGCATCTCGTTGAAACCAAAAGTCAGGTAGCGGCCGTCGGTAAAGTCCTGCCACACGGCCGCGCCGGCTTCACTCAGTAAACGTGGCAGTGCCGACTGCTCGACCAACTGCTCCAAAAACACGCGCTGTTTAGCGGTCTTTATTTGCAGACTCAGGGCCTGGGCGATGCCCTCGGCCAAGGCTGGCAATGCCAGCATGGGATCGACTTGGGTCAGTAGCTGTTGCCAGGCCCGACCGGCGATTAAGCGCAATTCGTTTGCGCCGACCCGGCCTGGTGAATCATCGGTGCCAAAGCGGGCGATCCAATCGTTAATGTCGCGCGTGGGCCAGCGATCACCAACCGCCTCCATCAACCCCATGACCATGTCACGACTGGCATGGGCGTTGGACAGGTCCATATCGGACTGGCGCAGGTGTTCGGGCAAGTGCTTCAAGGCCAGGGCATGCAGGGTCTTCGATTCAACCCAATTGGGGAAGCGCTGTTGGGCCTGGTTGGCGATGCCACGGTTAAAAGCTAGGTAAAGGGATGCGCAGGGGTGGTACTGGGTGATCGCCACCAGGGTTGAGGTCTTGGAGGCGCCGGCGCCGGCGGCGATCCACAGGTGCTCACCGCGACAGGCGGCCTCGATGATTTGTTGCTGCTCATCGGTCGCCGGATGCTGGCCGATTGCCAGCGGTTGAGCGCTCATGGCCCGCTGCAGTTGGCGCCAAATGGCACGCTTGTCGCCACCTTGGCCCAATCCACGTGCAGCATCGGAAAAGGCAGTCGCGATCACACCCTTGGTTTCGCAGGCCGCCACGAACTCAGCCACGGCGCCACGCTGATCCGGTGCGGTTGAAAAGCTGTGTGCGACCTGGTCAAGCCACTCAATCGCGCTATGTTCGCGCCGTGCCAAAAGCGCACGCAGCTGCTGTTCTAAATCCAAAATCGAGGTCTCCGGTGGCGGAGACGCACCCTACCCCAGCACCGCCAAGCCGGCTAGGGTGTGTTGGCGATTTCGCCTGGGCACTAGCCAGCCCAAGTCTATTGATCTATACAGCTCAGGTTTTTAAACCACTTTGAATTAGGGACTGCAACATGGCGTTTACATTGGGATGGGAAGAGTGGTTATCACTGCCTGGATTGGGATTGCCGGCGATACGAGCAAAGGTCGACACCGGGGCCAAAACATCGGCCTTGCACGCCACGGTGATCGAACCCTTTGGGCCCGCAAGCAAGCCGCAAGTGCGTTTTTTGATTCAGCCCGACCCTGAAGACCCGACCCTAGAAATCACCTGCTCGGCGAACGTAATCGATCAGCGCCAGGTCACCAGCTCCAACGGTCAAACCGAAATGCGCTACGTAATCGAGGCGGATGTCGAAATGGGCGATCGACGCTGGCCGATCGAAGTCACTCTGACCAACCGCGAGAACATGGCCTATCGCATGCTGCTGGGGCGCTCGGCGATCAGCGAAGACATGCTGGTCGACCCGAATAGCTCGCTGGTCCAGCCGACCCTGAGTTTCAGCGCGTACAAAGGCACCCGCCGCAAACGCCCGGTCAAGCGACCGCTGCGAATTGCGCTGCTGTCACGTGAACCGGGCAATTACTCGAATCGACGCCTGGTCGAGGCGGCCGAGGCGCGTGGCCATGTGATTGAAGTGCTGGACACCAACCGCTGTTACATGCGCATCACCTCGAACATGGCCGAGGTCCACTATGACGGCAAGGTGCTACCGCGGTTTGACGCGGTCATACCGCGCATCGGCGCGTCGGTGACGGCCTACGGCGCCGCCGTGCTGCGCCAGTTTGCCGCGACCGGTGCGTATTGCCTGAATGACGCCGCCGGTATTGTCGCCAGCCGTGACAAGCTGTTGGCGCACCAGATTTTGGCACAGGCCCGCATCCCCATGCCGGTGACCGCGTTTGCCAATAGCCCCAAGGTGACCCGCGACTTGATTAACCTAGCCGGCGAAGCCCCGGTGGTGGTCAAGCTGCAACAATCGACCCAGGGTCGTGGCGTGGTACTAGCCGAGACGCGCAAGGCCGCCGAAAGCTTGATCGACGCGTTTCGCGGACTGGAGGCGAACTTTTTGGTTCAAAGCTTCATCAAAGAGGCATCCGGGGCCGACACCCGTTTGCTGGTGATCGGCAATAAAGTGGTCGGCGCCATGCAGCGCCAGGCCCAAGAAGGCGAGTTCCGCTCGAACCTGCACCGGGGTGGTCAGGCCTTGGCGATTAAAGCCAGCAAAGAACAGATGTCGATCGCGCGCAAAGCCACACGCCAGCTAGGGCTGGCCGTGGCAGGTGTTGATTTAGTCGACAGTGCCGACGGGCCACTGGTGCTGGAAGTCAATTCATCACCCGGCTTGCAGGGCATCGAAGCGGCCAGCGGCGCGGACATTGCGTCGCTGGTGATCCAGCACATTGAACGTCATGTCCGAACGCTGGGCCCGGCGCGCGACGTCAAGGCTACTCGAACTCCATCTGAGTAAAGACACGGCCCGCATTGCGCGCCGCTAATTCAGCGTAGGTATGCCAATGCGCATACTGGCGCTGGTCGATTTTGTAGGCGTCGTCCAACGAGCCGCCCTCATCCAGCAGGATTTGGGCTTGTTCGCGCAGGTACAGCAAGTAATCCAAGGTGCCCGCGGTGACCGTCGCCATATCAGTCGGACCACCGTGCCCGGGCACAATGACCATATCGGCCGCATATGCCTGAAAGTCTCGGAAGGTCTCGACCCAACCGGCACTGTCCGTCTCGTCAAAGATCGGCGGCATGCGCACGTGAAACGCCAGGTCCCCCGCCAGCACCACCTGGTCCGCCGGCACGATGACGGCCATGTCGCCGGGCGAATGGGCCGGACCAAACACCCGCAACTCGACCGCCAAACCGCCCAGATCAACCGTCAAGGCCTCGTCGACAGTCTGGTCGAAGTCAACGATGTGCACGGCATAATTTTCGTCTTGGCGAGCCCGCCGCGTGGTTGCGATGTAGTCCCCGGCGCGATCCTCAATTTCATGCTGGGCATCGGTTTGACCAATCAGTGTCGCGCCCTGCTGCTGCCAATAATGGTTACCAGTAACCGCGTGGCGTTGGCCATTTTCGCTGACGACATAGTCAACCGGCAGGTCCGTCAACGCCCGAATGTGGGCGTGCAAGGCCGCCGCCAACTCATCATTCGAGCCGCCATTGATGACCATTACCGAGGCGTCGCCGATGATGAAACTGAGATTATTGTTGTGACCGTGGTTTTCGAAGGTCGCCGGCTGGGTCGCGCCTATGGCGCTGTACACGTGCTCGCTGACTTGGATCGGCGCCGAATACAGTGGGTTGCCGGGGTACTGATCCAGCGGGCCGTATTCGCCACGTTCAACCGGGGTGCGGTTGTCGTCCGCAGCAATGACAGCGCCGGATAGCAACGCTAGGGCAATAACAGATGTTTTAATTTTCATGGGACAGCCTATGTTGTGAGCAAATTAACATTTGCTTGGACGCAGTGTTTTTTCGTTCAGCGTGCCGTGCGTGCGCAACAAAAGCAACCACCCCTGCTGGGCCTGTGGCTGGGCGCCGTGATACTGTTAAAAAACACACGCACCGGTCGCCAACTGCCTTTGATTGATCCACCCGCCGAACGCTATTACCTGAACAACCTCCAGCGCGCGCTGGATTGGCTACGCCAGTGCCCGCACGCGGCCGCACTGTGCCCGCAAATCGATGAGTTTGAGACGCTACCGGCGGATACCCAGGCGCTGCTGATGCGGCTGGTCATGCGCCAAAAAGCGCACTTTCGCGTCCCCAAGCTGAACTACCCCGAAATTATCGACATGGCTCATGCGCTCGACGCCGGCTGCCAGGCCGGTTGGCTGTCGCTGGATCACGACCTGACCCTGGGCGAGCTGGGTGACTTGTTGAGCGCGGCGGAGCTGCGCGCGCGCTTTGGTGCGGACGCCGGGGTTCGCAAAGGTGATCTGTTGATGCACCTGCAACATGAGGCCCTGCCCGATCAGCCTTGGGATGACTGGGTCCCGGATCTGAGCGACTCGGTGGTTAGCCTGACCTGCCGCGACACCTTTGATCGCTGGCGCCTGGCCTTTTTCGGCAGCCTGTACCATGACTGGCAAACCTTTGTACTCGAACAGCTAGGAGTCATGCGCTACCAAGACGTCGAGCTGGTCGGTGCGGGCTTTGAATCCGCCGTCGAATTCGAGCAGTGCTGGCAAATTAGCCAGTGGGACGGGCTCCAACCACTGCCGGCCGATCCGGCTGGACCACTGGCGTCACGCCGCCGTAGCAGTGCGTTGTATGCCCGCGGCCGCGAGCGGCAGCGCCTGGGTCAATGGGACTTGGCCCTGGACGACTACCGGGCCAGTAACGCACGCCCCCGAATCGCGCGGGTGTTGGAACAGCGCGGTGACCTGGCGCTGGCCTACCGCTTTGCGCGGCGCGTGGTCGCACGTCCCCACTACCCGGCCGAAGCCACGGCGGTGGCCAAGTCTTTGCCTCGGCTGGCCAAGGCCGTCGGTTACCCAGCCCCGGCGCGCGCACGCAACAGCGTGCCCACCGAGGCAATGGTGCTTGCTTTCCGCCCAAACGTGCGTGTCGAAACGGCCGTGGCCGAGGCCTTGTCCGCTGACTCAGGACAGGCCTTTTGGGTCGAGAACGGGCTGTTTCCCAGCCTGTTCGGGCTGTTGTTTTGGGACGCCCTGTTCGCGCCCCGTCCGGGCGCGTTTTTTCATCCCTTCCAAAGCGCCCCAGCGGATCTGTATTCCAGCGACTTCGAGTCGAGCCGCCAAACACTGATCGATCAGGCCTTCGCGTCACTGGACGATGACAGCCACCGCGTTCGGATCCGCCAACGCGCCAAGCACAGCCGTGGCATTCAAAATCGTCTGGTCAATTGGTCGGTGCTAACGCCACCACTGCTGGAGCTGGCGCTGGACTGTTTGCCAGCGGACGACCTGGCGGTGATTTTCAGGCGGCTGCTGGATGACATCAAGCGCCATCGAAGTGGGTTCCCAGACCTGATCGTGTTTGACAGCTCCGCACGCAGTTACCGACTGGTTGAAGTCAAAGGCCCCGGCGACGCCCTTCAGGATCACCAGCGCGCATGGCTTGGATTTTTTAATCATCACCGCATTGACGCCACCGTCGTCAACGTGAGTTGGGCATGAACTACCCCGTCAGTGTCCGCGGCCTGGCCGCGTTTACCGCCAAACTGGGCGACTTGGACCTTCGCTTCACCCCAGCCCCAAGTGCCATTGACGGTATACGTGGGCACCAAGCGGTGACGGCTAAACGCGCCGCCCACTGGCAGCCCGAAGTCAGCCTGTCGCTGGTGTGCCAGGGAATCGAGCTAAGTGGCCGCTGTGATCTGTGGAGCTCAGAGGTCGGCCGCGTGGAGGAAATCAAGACCCACCGCGTGCCGATCGAACGCATCCCGGACAACCACTGCGCGCTGCACTGGGCCCAAGCCAAGCTTTACGGGGCCATGCTGTGTGAGGCCCAGGGCCTTTCTCAGATTGAAGTTGGCGTGCTGTATTACCACGTGGTGTCCGGCGAGGAGACACTCCAGTCCGAGCGTTTCAGTGCCAGCGACTTGGCGACCTTTGTTAAGGTCAGTTGCCAGTCGTTTCGGGCCTGGGCCGAGATGGAGCTGGCCCACCGCCGCCGCCGCGACGCGTTCAGCACGGGCCTAAACTTCCCCTACCCAAGCTTTCGAGTGGGCCAATACGAGTTGGCGCGCGGGGTCTACACCGCTATTTCCAACGGCGCGTCGCAACTGGCCCAGGCCACCACGGGCATCGGCAAAACATTGGCGACGCTGTTTCCAGCGGTCAAACAAATGGCCCGCGGCGAGCTGGACCGGGTGTTCTTTTTGACCGCTAAAACGCCCGGTCGTGCGCTGGCACTGGATGCGGCTGACCGACTGTCAGGGCGCGGCGAGCAACCGCTGCGGGTGCTGGAACTGGTGGCCAGGGACAAAGCCTGCGAGCATCCGGATAAGGCCTGTCATGGCGACTCCTGCCCATTGGCCCAAGGATTTTACGACCGCTTGCCCTTGGCCCGGGTCGAGGCCGCCCAAGCGCGTTGGCTGGACCGCGAACGCGTCCGTGAAATTGCGCTGGCCTACCGCGTCTGCCCGTACTACTTGGCCCAGGAAATGTCGCAATGGTGCGACGTGGTGATCGGCGACTACAACTACTACTTCGATGCCCAAGCGCTGCTGCACGCCCGCACCCTAGAGTCGGGTTGGCGGGCCGTGGTCCTGGTCGACGAGGCCCACAACCTGGTCGAACGCGCCCGCGCCATGTACAGCGTGGTGCTGGATCAGGCGGTGCTTGAGGCATCCGCCGCACAGGCCCCAAGCGCCTTGCGTGGCGCATTTAAGGCATTGATGCCGGCCTGGGAAAACAGCTTCGCGCGCCAAACCGCCGCCCGCGCTTACTACCACGAGATTCCCGAGGCGCTGCTTAAAGCACTGCAAAACTTGGTCTCTAAGGTCACCGACTTTCTCGGTGACGCCGCGATACGCCATGACGGGCCTTACATGCAGTTTTATTTTGAAGCCCTGGCCTTTATTCGTCTGGCCGATGTGTTCGCCGACCATAGCGTGCTTGAAGTAACGCTGGATGAATCCGACGCGCTTAATGTGCGCACCCAAATCGCCATTCGCAACCTGATCCCGTCGCCACACCTGGCACCACGGTTCGCCAATGCCGTCAGTAGCACCCTGTTCTCGGCAACCCTAAGCCCGCCCGAATACCACCGCGGCATGCTCGGGCTTGGCGAGCAAACGCGGGTGCTCGATGTGCCCTCGCCGTTTGACCCCAGCCAATTACGGGTGGTGATACCGCCGGGGCTGTCGACCCGTTACAGCGACCGCGCCAACAGTTTGGGTCCGATTGCCGAGCAAATCATCGCCCAGTGCGATTCCGAACCCGGCAATTACCTGGTCTTCGCCAGCTCCTACCACTACCTGCAAGAGTTGCACGCGGCCGTGCAGCAGCGGGCACCGGCACTTGCGACCCAGTGCCAAACCGCCGGGATGAGTGAAGACCAGCGCAGTGAGTTTCTAGCGCACTTCAGCGAGGTCAGTCAGATTTTGGGGTTTGCAGTATTGGGCGGTGCCTTTGGCGAGGGGGTCGACCTGCCCGGCCGCCGTTTGATCGGCGCCTTTATCACGACCATGGGCATGCCGGCCAACGAGCCCTTGACCGAGCTGCTGCGCGAACGCATTGATCAGAACAATCAACAGGGATTTGACTACGCCTACCGTTATCCGGGGCTGCAAAAGGTCGTTCAAGCCGCCGGCCGTGTGGTCCGGACCTTGACCGACACCGGGGTCATTTACCTGTTGGACGACCGTTATCGACGCCATGAAAACAGGCGCTTATTGCCGAGCTGGTGGCGGATTGAGGGTCCCTAGGAACGGGCCGACAAGACGCCCAAAACCTGGGCCAATTCGGCTTTCCAACTTGGCGTTTGGAGATCAAAGGCTTGGTCATATTTGGCTCGGTCCAAGCGTGAATTTTTCGGCCGCTCGACCGTGGTCGGATAGGCGCTGGACGGCACCGGCAACACCTCGATGTCATGATCCAGCAGTCCACGGGCCCGGCCTTGGCGAATGATCTCGCAGGCGAACTGGTGCCAACTCACGTGCGGCAACTGGCTAAAGTGGTAGGTGCCCCACGGTAATGCGCCGGTGTCCCGATAACGGTCCACCATCCCGAGCAAGGCATCGGCAATGGTATCGGCACCGGTTGGGCCACCGAATTGATCATCTACCACACTGAGTTGATCGCGCGTGTCAGCCAGGCGCAGCATGGTCCGCACAAAGTTCGCGCCGTGCGCCGAGAACACCCAGCTGGTGCGCAAAATGATGTGCTCGGGCAATGCCGCCCGCACGGCGACTTCACCGGCGCACTTGGTCTGGCCGTAAATACCCAGCGGTTGGGTCGGGTCCGTTTCGACATAGGGCCGATCGGCCGTGCCATCGAACACGTAGTCCGTGCTGATGTGCAATAACGGTATCCCCGCGCCTGCGCATGCCGCCGCCAACAGCGCCGGCCCGGTCTGATTGCCCGCCACGGCCAGTGCCGATTCGCGTTCGGCCCGATCGACCGCGGTATAGGCCGCAGCATTGATCAGCACATCCGGACGGTGGCGCTCAATCGCCGACTGAATGGAGTGCGGCTGGGTAATGTCCAACGCACCGCGGTCCAATGCCACCAATTCATGCGAGCTGCGCTGAATCAAACTTTGACCGACCTGGCCGTTGGCGCCGGCGACCAAAACTCTCATACGCGGGCCGACTGCTGTTGAAGGGTTCGCAAACTGGGCAATGCTTTGTCCTTGTCCGATAGGGTGGGAGATCGACTGGGCCACGGAATGTTAACGTCTGCGTCGTTCCAAATAAGTCCGCATTCGTCCTCGGGCCGATACAGGTCCGTGCACTTGTATTGAAAATCAGCGACGTCCGTCAGCACATAAAACCCGTGTGCATACCCCGGAGGAATCCACAGCTGTTTATGATTGTCTTCACTCAATTCCGTGCCGACGAAGTCGCCAAAGGTGGCCGAGTCCGGGTCAATATCCACCGCCACATCAAACACCGCGCCGCGCGAACAGGACACCAGTTTGCCCTGGGGGTGTTGACGCTGCATGTGCAGCCCACGCAACACACCCTTGCTAGAGCGCGAATGGTTGTCCTGCACAAACGGCTGGGTAATGCCGGCGTCGCGATAGCGCGCGGCCTGAAAGGTCTCTTTAAAGAAACCGCGGGCGTCACCGAACACCCTCGGTTCAAAAATCAAGACCCCTGGCAAGTTCGTTTCAAGCACCTTCACTGGGCATGTCCACTGTCGCTTTATCGGATGGGTAGTGCACCACCGATCCGCGGACGAGGTATCGGACAGCGGGGCAACCCGGCACCAGCTTACCCTACCCTCATGGCCGACTGACAAATCGTTGACGCAACGAAACGGCTAACCAATCAAACGTATGACGTGCTCAAGGGCGCACAAATTGTGAGACACAGATCACGTTTGTGAGTCGCCGAGGCGATAGTACCAAAGTCCACTTCTACACTCTGGGGTGTCCGAGAAGTACCAACAAACTTGCCGTGATTATCCCGGCCCCAGAATTGAAAACGAGAGTGAACCCTATGAAAAACTTCAAGAAAACAGCTGTTGCCGCCGCCCTTACAGTCTGTGTGTCGGGTGCCATAATATTGCCGAACGATGTTGAGGCTGCCGTTAGAGACTACTCGTCCCTGGTTGAACAGCACGATGGCGGCTTCGCCTCGCAGACCGAGCTGGCGCGTCAGTATATCGCGCAAACTGAGCGCTTCGTGTACTTCTACGACATGTACATCGATCGTTACCGCGAGCGCTACAGCACCCAACCCTGGTTCGGGTTTCTGATCCAAACGCGTGACGATTACCAACAAGAGCTGGACCAATTGACCGCATTTTTGGACAACGCTAACAGCGTACCGGCGGCCCCAGTATTGGTCCGCACCGAGACCGCGGTTGACACCCGCTACGACGTGGTTCGTAGCGCACCCTACGAAGTCGACCGAACTGACACGGTGGTCGAGGAAACCGACGACGGCGCCATTCACATCTACGCGGTCGTAACCCGCGTCATGGAAACCGCGGTCAAGACCACAACCGTCGTCGAAACCACCACCACACGTCATTACAACGACGGCAGCACCGAGGCCGAGACCCACAGTGAAGTGTCCGCGGTGGAGACAACCTACGAGCAGGAAACACAAATCGCACGGCAGCTGATCGAATCCCGTGACATCGCGCCGGAACCCGCACCGGAGCAAGAGGTGGTGTCGGGCCAGGGCTCACCGACCCTAAATGTGATCGCGGCCGACGCCTACATGGCACGCGACGACGTCAACTTGTCACAGACACAAAACTACGTTGACGCCTTTCAAACCGCCTACAGCTTTTTTGGCGCCTCGACCATTTTGAGCAACGAACGCTACGGCAAGTACGGCAATGACCTTGATATCGTCAACGCGCCGGAGGCGTGGGCACGCGGCTGGACTGGCGCCGGCAGCACCATTGCCATTCTTGACACGGGCATCGATGCCGACCACAGCGAATTTGCCGGGCGAATCCTTGATCAACAGTGCTTCACCTCGGCGTGTAACGGTAGCGAAGGCATGGACGACGTCAATGGCCATGGTACCCACGTCGCCGGCACGGCCGCTGCGGCACTGGACGGCATTGGCATGACCGGTGTTGCCCCCGACGCAAACCTAATTATTGGTAAAGTCGCCACCAAGTCGGGCTTCTACGACATGATGGGCATGGCCCAAGCGCTCGGCTGGGCGTCCGAGTCCGGCGCGGCCGTGGCCAACGTATCAGGCGGCTACAGCTTTGGCACCCCGTTCCGCAATGCCGTCACGGCTGCTGGCAACGGCACCTATTCGATTGCAAATCCGGGCAGCGACAGCACGCTGAACGCCTGGGCGACGAATGGCTATTACAACCTGAACCAAGACTCAGCGGGCTCATTGCTGAGCACCATGAAAGCGAACTTTAGCGACAGCGAGATGGTGATGGTGGCCGCCGCGGGCAACCAAGGCTTAGCCTACTCCGCCTACCCCGGCAACTACGCCACCCAGACAAACTCGGACGGCACGCTGACCTTTGGCGGACGCATTCTGATTGCCGGTTCGTATGACGTCAAAACTGACGACCTGTCGAGCTTCTCCAATGCCGCAGGCACGTTGTGCGTCGGTGACAGCTGTGCCACCAGCGACTACCGCGTCAGCGATTTTTACCTGATGGCACCGGGCTCGTTCGTGGCCAGTGCCCAAAGCGGTGGTGGCTACACCGTCAAATCTGGCACCTCAATGGCCGCTCCGGTGATCAGCGGCGCCGTCGCCATCGTTCATCAGATGTGGCCTCACATGAAGGGTGAAAACTTGGCTCAGCTGCTGCTTGCCACCGGTAACAAGAACATCCCCAACTATGACGCAAACCGTCACGGCCAAGGGTTGCTAGACCTGGACGAAGCGACCAGCCCCCAGGGCACCTTGTCCATCCCCACCAGCGGACGTGCGGACGGTGCCACCACCAATGATTTCGGCGCTATCGGGTTAAGTGGAGGCGCCCAGGTGAGCGAGGTCATGAGCTCGCTGATGGTGTTGGACGACTATGATCGCGACTTCTATGTCGATGCCAGCAGCATGGTCACTGCCGTCGACACACGGACGTTCAGTCACACCGTTGCCCATAAAGATTTGATCAACACCAACGCCTATGCCGGCTACGCCACCGACGCGCAACTGGTGGGCGGTGGCAACACCTTGCTGGGTATCAGCGACAACGGCGACGAGATTAACCTGAGTTACGATTTTAACAACGGCCTGAGCCTGGGCTACATGACCGAAACGGGGACGTTTCTTGGCAACACCGCCGACAGCGATTTGATGCGCATTAACGGTGCCACCACTGGATACCTGGGCTACAACTTCGACACCCGCGTAAGCGAGCGAGTGTCGGTATTTGGCGGCGCAAGCGCAGGCTTCACCACCTTAAATATCGACCAGCAATCCATGCTCAAAGGCGCGGACACCGTGATCTCGAACACCGCGAATATCGGCGCACGCTTCAACACAACGGCGGGTGAGTTTGGTGTGGTGGCTGCGTTGCCGGTTGCAATCGCCAGCGGTGACGTCCACTTCCGAACGCCGTCCGACATTGATGCCAGCGGCAATCTGGTCTACCAAGACAGCCGCAGCAACCTGGCCGGTGCAAGTCGCGAATACAACCTTGGCGTGTTCTACAACAACGACATCGGTTCTGCGACCCGCATCAGCGCCTATGCAGAACAGCGTTCGAACTACACCGGCATTGACGGTAAAACCGAAGTTGAAGCGGGCATTCAGTTAAACATCCGCTTCTAAACAACCCCGCACAGACACGCCGCCCTCGGGCGGCTTTTTTTTGCCCGTCAAAACGCAGGGTCATCCACAATCCGAAGCAGGTATTGCCCATACCCGGTCTTGCTCAGGGATTGACCCAACTCGAGCAGATGGCCTCGGCTTAACCACCCGTTTCGAAACGCGATTTCTTCAAGGCAAGCCACCTTCAAGCCCTGCCGCTGCTCGATCGTTTGTATATAGGTGCCCGCCGCCATCAACGAATCGTGTGTCCCGGTGTCTAACCAGGCAAAACCACGCCCCATCACGCTGACATTGAGTTCACCCAACGCCAGGTAGGCGTTGTTAAGGTCGGTAATTTCGAGTTCCCCGCGGGCGCTTGGGGTCACCTGTTTAGCCAGCTCGACCACGCGATTATCGTAAAAGTACAACCCCGTGACTGCATAATTCGATTTCGGCTGGGTTGGCTTCTCTTCGATCGAGACCGCCCGGCCGTTGGCATCAAACTCAACCACACCGAAACGTTCAGGGTCGTTGACGTGGTAACCAAATACCGTGCCGCCACGTTGACGCTGGGACGCCGCTTTTAGCATGCCACTGAACCCGTACCCGTAAAAAATATTATCACCCAGAATCAAACAAACACTGTCATCTGCAATGAACGATTCGCCAATGATAAATGCCTGGGCTAAGCCGTCAGGGGATGGCTGTTCGGCGTAGCTGAGTGAGATACCAAAATCGCTGCCGTCACCCAGCAACTGTTCAAAGTTGGGCAGGTCGTGCGGCGTCGAGATGATGAGTACCTCGCGTATGCCCGCCAACATCAACACCGATAATGGGTAATAAATCATCGGCTTGTCGTAGACCGGCAGCATCTGTTTCGATACCCCCCGTGTGATCGGGTGCAATCGAGTCCCCGACCCGCCTGCGAGGATAATTCCCTTCATTGCGCTAACGCTCCTTTACCCAAGGCATTGGCACTAACCGCCACTGCGAGCCCGCATCATATCCAAAATAAGCCGTCACCCATGGGTTATTAGTACCAGTTCGCCGTAGCGTCACCGCTGCCTGCCGAGCATCGGAAAGTGGAAAGATTCACGACGGTGTTGAGCCCACTATGTGTAAGGAAAATCGACAGACCGAGCCGGCCCTGCGCTTCATCATCGGCCAAAACCCCGTGGCCACTCAGTTCTACCCCGTTTTCAAAATTGGCACGCAACCTGCAAAGCTCTAAGCGCTTCACCACTTAATACACCACAGAGGTAAATCACTATGAGCATTAAACACACGCTAACTGCCGCCGCTTTCGCAACCGCCGGCTTAATGGCCGCCACCGGTGCAAGCGCCGACGTGGTATTCCCAGACAGCATGGTCGTCGGCTATGGCGAACCTACCCAGGTTTCTAACTATGCCATCGGCGGCAGCTTCCCGGGCCTCGACGACAAACTCACGGTGGCCGTCAACGGCACACCCACCCGCGTTAACCTGTCGTTTGACAGCTGCGGCATTATCGACGGCGGCAGCCTGCTGTTCCTGGGCAACCCGCTGTGCGGAACCAGTGGCACTTCGACCAGCACCACCTCGACAATTTACGCATCGCTGAAAGACGCCGCGGATGTTGAGGTCTGGGGGTCATTCTTGAACATCGCAGCCGGCCCGCAATTTAGCGCCTCACTCGCTGGTCTATCGGGTATCTACACGCTGGTGCTGAATCCGTCGGCTGGCATCACCGGCGGCAACGTCGACATCGCTATTGCTGCGGTACCGATTCCCGCAGCGGCCATCCTGTTTGGCACGGCATTGGCTGGTTTCGCTGGCTTCTCGGCTCGCCGAAAAGCGGCCTAATCGACCCAAGGGTCCAGGCAAGAAAAAACGCCGGCTATATGCCGGCGTTTTCGTTACCACACCCTCTTTAGGACCCAAGTACACAGACTGAACCGGCACCACGCCTTGTGTACGTAGCCCCGTCAAAGCGTCAACTGGCACACTGCGAATCATTGCTCAGAGGCCCTTGCCATGAATCGCTCTCTCGCCGACTTTTGCCACGGTCGGGACAATAATTTCAACCTCATCCGATTGATCGCGGCATTTTTAGTGCTGTTGACTCATAGTTTTGCACTGGTCGCCGGAACCGGCGACGCCGAACCGCTCAAATCTACCTTGGGCCTGACGTTAGGGACGATGGCGGTCGATATATTTTTCGTAACCAGCGGCTTTTTAATCACCGCAAGCTTTATGGCGCGCAAAAATACCTGGCTGTTTTTTTGGGCACGCATTCTACGTATCTATCCCGCCTTACTCATCGCCCTGAGCCTTACCGTGTTCGGGCTGGGCCTGGCCGTCACTGACCTCTCCGCGGCCGCCTACCTCACCGAACCGGCGACCTACCAGTACCTGGCCCGCAACGCGGTATTATTTTTTGGCATCGAACACCAGTTGCCGGGGGTGTTCACGACCACGCCCTATGCGAATGCGGTCAACGGATCGCTCTGGACACTGCCATACGAAGTTCGAATGTACGTGGTAATCGTGGCGATATTGACGGTCAGTCAAAACATTCAACAGCGAGTTCCGACGCTCGGGTCGCGCTTTTGGGTGACACTCGCCGCACTGGGATCATGGGGGCTTATTTGGGGGATGCTTTACCTGGGCCACGAACCCGGAAAGGGCCTTCGCCTGTTTTGTTGGTTCGTAGTGGGCGCTGCTTTTTACCTATGGCGGTCAAACATCCGCCTGAATCACACACTGGCGCTCGGCGCCGCAGCCGCCCTGATAATCGCCGCACTCCTTGGCCGATTCGAGCTGGGATACTTTATCACCCTGCCGTACCTGGTCTTTAGCCTGGCGTATTTACCACGTGGTCCGTGGCTTAACTTCAATCGCCTGGGCGACTATTCCTATGGCCTTTACATTTATGCGTTCCCGGTCCAACAAACACTGATGGTATTGAACCCGGACACCACGGTGACTCAGTCCATTGCCCTAGCCACGCTGATTTCACTCAGCCTCGCGATCCTGTCGTGGCGGTGGGTAGAGCAACCCGCCCTTCGGCTAAAGTCCCACCCTTGGGCAATCGCAGCGTTTGAAACCACTAGTCCATCACGTATCTGAACCCATCAATATCTTTGTCCAGCGCGTCCATATCGATGCCATTTTTTGGTGGCACGATAAACAGGCACTGTCGACCACACACCAGGGACCGCTTGGCGTAGTTTTCGACGAAGTGGTAGTGCGGGCGGTTAATGTAGTCATCGAAAATAATTTTAGTGCCCGCTGGGGCGAACTTGAGGCTGGTCAAAAAGCAGCAAACCCGGAATCTGCCATCCACCAGCACCAGATCCGGCGTTAGGGCCTGGCGCCACAGGTAATCGGTGTAGTGGGAAAATGAGTCTTTGCGCTCGTAGGTCAAAGGTCGGCCCCACATACCCACATCACCGACATCCGCGTGACCAATGGTGAGTCGATCACGGTGGCTCGCATTGCTGTTTTTGACCACTTCCACCCACTCTTTGGAGGTATCTACTGCAATGATCTGAGCCGAGGTGTTGGCTAACACCCAGGTCGTTGACTTGCCGCAGCCGTATTCCCCGTAGACGTTCGAATCTGCGACGGCATCCTTGAAGACCCGGTCGTCGCTGTCGAACAAAACGTTCGGGGCATCGTACCCGCGCAGCTTTCTAGCGATATCGAACGCAACGGGCGGTAAGTAATGGTGCGCATTTTTCGTAAACATGGTCGGCCTCTGTGTTAATCGCGTTATCGGTCCGTACGCCGTGGCCGGATCCACGCGCTCGGCTAGGTTTGGTCAACGAAGTTGCGCAGCCTATTCAACAGCGCCGCATCAACCTCGATAGTTTCTTTCATGCACGCCGACGGCGCGCTCAACAAACGATCGATCGTGTTACCAAGGTCGTCCGCATCCCACACCACGTTCATCAGCGCAAAGCGATTAAGCTTTTCGGCGGTATGGACTTGATGCTCATTTCGCGTTTCCGCCAAAGCGGACGACCTCGGCAGTAACACCATGGGTGTGGACTCGTTCAAGCAGTTGATGATGGTGCCCATGCCGACGTGACTCAAGACCAATGATGACTCACGCACGGTGGCGAGGTAGTCACTCGGACTCAGTGTGTCGATCACGTTTAAGGCACGGGGTTGGTAATCCGTTTGGCCAACCTGGGCGATCACCGGCGTGTCGGGGTGTTGGGCGGCCCACTGATCCGCGGCGATGACCAAACGATCGAATGGCAACTGCGAGCCTACGGTTAAAAAAATCACAGCAGCGCCCCGTGAAAGCTTGGCCCATTGCTTTCGACCAGCTCCGGCCACTGGGTCAAGTACAGATCGGCATAGGGCTGCGCCTTGCGGCCGCTCATCGAGATTTCGCTGCAGTTGGCGATGCTGTCCAACCACACCGTGCGTTTGCGCAGTGCCTTGGCGAACACCAGACAGAAAAAACCTGCCGAGGCACCCGTTGTGACCACAACATCCGGACGGGTACGAAGGATCAACCAGGCACAGGCCAGCGCTTGAACGGCTAGACGAAACTTGCTCCAGCGTGACGCATCGGGCAGGTAATAAAAGGCGGCGTCTGGATTGTCAGCTGCATAGGCACGTTCAGTCGACGCGAACAGCACCTGATGGCCAGCAAAGGCTTGGCGTGTCCGCATCAGCTCGACCCAATGACCGCCCGACGACGACACCAACAGTACGCGCACTACCCGCTGACCCGGCTTGAATGGTCACGTTCCCATGTAAGCGCGTGTCCGCGGCCGCGCTGGCGGTTGACCCGGTATTTAACCCATAGCGTCACCGACACAAAGCACGCCGCTGCCAGTAGCTCAGAGGGATGCCGCGCCACCCGTGCAATAACATCGCCCAAGCCGTTGGTGGGGACCTCAGGGGACGCGCCGTATTGCGCTTCAAGCTGGTTGCCACCGCGGACGATTCGAGTTCTGACCTGAAGCAAGTCGCGAAGGTTCGTTGGCGGCTCGCACAGGAACTCGATGTCCGCCGGAATATCCACCTGATCCGCTGAAAATAGCGATCGCACATAGGCGTCATCCCCGGTGACCTCTGGAAACTGATCAAAGTATCCGCGCCCCTGCTCGGTCAGCCCATAGACCCCGCCCATTCGCTTGGCGTACGCCGGCAAGGCCGACCAAAACTGATGGTACTGACGGGACACCCACGAGCAACGCGACAAATCCATGGTCATTTTTGGCGCCACCAACAGCGCCGAAGTACAGCTCATGCGCTCGACCAGCGCCACGATTGCGTCGGTGGTCATTTGCAAATCGGCATCGAAATACAACCGCGGAAAGCTCGAGACCTCGGACTCGCCAAGGTTGAGTGCCTGTACTTTTGATGGAATATCGGTGACCAGGACTCGCACCCGGGGGTAGTGCGACGCGACCGACGCGGTGTCGTCGCTGCAACCGTTGCACACCACCACAATGTCGCCACCGAGCTTTACCGCCGCTGCGGACAGCGTCTCTAGGCAGCGGCCGATGACTCGGGCTTCGTTATACGCGGGTACAATGGCACTGAACATGTCGTCGTTTTCCTTCCGAAGTTACGGGGTAAAGCCTAGTCGAATGCACCACCGGGCCGCCGTTGTACCCAGCCCCATGGTGCTAATCAGGTGCGAGTTATGAACGGGCCCGAATCAAACCCGATAGATCCGGCTCTCGATAGGGTTGCCAGCGTTCAAGCGGATCTTCGAACCACTGCGTGCATATCCGGTCGTACAGACCGCGATAATCCAATGTGTGCTGCATATCCGAATTGACCAATTCGGTCAGCGACGGGTGGCGGCCATACACCCCGGGGTTGACGCGCCCCCCCATAACAAAATGCGTGTTCGCCGTGCCGTGGTCGGTGCCGCCGTTTGCGTTCTCGAGTGCGCGGCGCCCAAATTCGCAATAAGTCACGACCAACACGTCATCCCACCGCCCCATCTGCTTTAAGCCTCGACTGAACAACGACAGGTTCTCCCCAAGGTCTCGCAATAGGCTCCGATGACGGTATTTCTGCGACTTATGGGTGTCGTACGACCCATGCTGAAGGTGCAGTACCGGAATCGGCAACTCTGCGCCGATGATTCTCATTACGTCGCGTAGTTGGTTGCCCAGGGGGTTATAGCGCGGTTGCAATGGCAGGCGGCTTGCGCCGTAACTTTCCAGCGTTTCACGAATCGTACGCGAGGCCAAACTCAGATCCGAGCGGCGCTGGGCCATTAGCTGAAGCAACGGGTTACTGGTCGCCTCCATCGAGGCCGGTTGGTAGCCTTTGAGCTGATTCAGGTTAGCGATGCTGGTGTAAACGCCCCGCCCACTTTTAAACAAGCCCATCGATTGACTGAGCGTCACGCCATGGATGCGCTGCTGACCTGGGTACAGGCGCTCCAGCGTATCGGTCACCCAGCCTCGATTACGTACCTGCAAGCCATCACCGCCGGTTTCCCACAACGCAATCGATGAAAAGTGGGAACGATTGGGCGCCGGGTAGCCAAGCCCCATGACCACCGCGATGTCCTGGCCCCAGCCTTCGTCCACCAGTTTGGCCAGTTCAACGTTCAAGCCCAAGGGTCCGACGATCGGGCTTTCGCCGACTCGGATAATTTGGTCGGTTGCAAGTTTCAAAGTCGGCCGAAGACGGTGGTAGGCATCCGACTCAAAAGGCGCCAGCGTATTGAGGCCATCATTTGCGCCGGTCAACTCGACTAACACCAGGTACTTAAAATCCGTTCGCAGTGCAGCCTGAAGCGCCGTTGGGCTGACCAGCCCAGCCGCGATCAGTGCCTTGATTAAACCCCGACGGTCCATGTTCACTCCGCTCAGACTCGGTTATTTGATTTGGAAAGCTGGGTGTCGAATCACCATAGCCCACTGCTGGATGGCCGACGTCGAGCCGGTGCTCAACATCCAGCCGGATAGGTCGGACGCCAGGCCCAACTCACGCGCCCGTGCGCTCCATTCACCGGAGCTGGCGACGGAATCCGCCGGCTGGATCGGGCCGGCCGTCTTAATCGGCGGTTCAAGCCATAGACCCTCACCCGTTTCGCGGACCGGGATCGCCTGGTCACCAAACCGCGCCTGGACCTGCGTTAGCAACCCCTGCATGCGCAGGCTCCATTGGAGTTTTTGCTCGTCCGTTCGCATACGAGGGCTCTGGAGCACACGCGCCAGCACCGCCGGCGCGGTGTTAAGCAGGGCCTTGACTAGCGCTGAATCGTCGGCCGGCAACGCCTCCATCATGCCCGAGCCACGGCCACTCAAATAGAAGCGGGTAAAGTTCTTCAGTCCTCGATCCCGAGCATCGATCGGCCAAACCGACAAACACGCCGGCCGGCAGCGATCGCGGGTGATCGTCATTAGGTACTCACCGTTTTTATCCTGCCCAAATGACACACCAAAAAAATCCCACCGTCGGCCCTGGAATACCAGCCCATCAAAAATTGCGTCGACGACTAAGCGCTGGCCATCGCGCGCTGGGGTGAAGTAACTCAAGACCAATTCCCGAGTCAGCAGTTCCGGGGTTGTCCCGGCCTGAAGCGGCCGAGTCGCGATCGTGGCTGGCGCTTGCATGGCCATACGGCCGGACATGCTCATTGTGCCCTCGGCGATACCATCAAGCGCCCTGTCGCGCTCGACCAGCAACGAGGGTTCCAGCCAATACTCCCCGTAGCCCCAGCCGCTCACATTGGGCGGATCAAACAGCACCTGGCCCATCTTGGCTGACAACTGTGTGGCCTGCTGTGTGGTCATGAGCGGGCGCTGAGACGACCGCAGCGCCCCCACAATCAGTTCCACAGGCGGCTTTACACTGGTGCCCACCCAACGCGGATCCCAAAAGGACTCCGACGACAGCAGCGCCTTTAGCACCGGCCGGATCGCGTAGTCGCTAGATACCAAGACACCGGATAGGTGGGCTACAAAATCGGGGTCTGGCGTCTCGTTCGAGACGAACTCATTCCAAAGTTGTTTAACCAGATGCTCAGCACTGGCCGGTTGACTCAATATCAGCTCGACTAGATCGTCACCGTCGAAACGGCCCTTCCGGTTGAAAATTGTCTTGCCGTAGTGGTCCGTGGCCCTGGGGTTGACCTCAAAACGCAGCGGGCCGAATCGGGAGACGTGCCAACCGGACAGCGCCCGGGCAGCCTCACGAATGTCGTGTTCGGTGTAGTGCCCGTCCCCTAGGGTGAATATTTCAAATAGCTCGCGGGCGAAATTCTCGTTGGGCTTTTTCGCCGTGTTGGCGGTGTTGTCGAGGTAGATCAGCAGCGCCGGGTCTCGAATCATCGCCCCGAGCAGCTCCCGGTAGTTCCCGACCGCGTGCTGCCGCAGGGTTTGATGATGCTGCCACAGCGCATCTGAACGATTTCGCATGCCCGAAAAAGCCACGACAAAGGCGTTGTGCCATAACAACACCATCCGCTCCGCAAGCGGCGAGCGGGTCGATGACATTTGTTGAAACCACCATCCACGAAGGGCTTGCACCTCAGCTTGGCGCGCTTTTCCAAAGCTCGATCGGTCGCTAGAGGTCAGGTCGCCATGCCCCCAGTGTCTGACGGCCAGTCCCGTCCAGGTCGGCGCTTGGATGGTCGCCGCGGGATTGAGGTTGGCCATGACATGGTCAACCCATGCTTGCCTCGATTGACCGGTCCACTCGCGGACTTCGCGCGGCGAGGGGTCGAAACCGGACTTGCGCTGGGCATACGCCGACTCCCAGGCCGTCATTTCGACCGCAAGCAATGCCGACGGCGCGGCGCCGGCAATACCCGGCCGGGCCACCCATGCAAGGATCAGCAATAGAGAGAGCAAATATCGAACAGCAGTCATCCACGAATCATGACGCCAATGGCTACCCACCACCTTGTACCGCTGTTCAGATCACCATTACCGACCAAGCGACGTACCGAGACGGCCTGCGCTCGACTAGGATGACGACTCAAGATCACGCAGTACCCGACGCCACAAGGAACCCCTACGCATGGCATCGCAACCGCAAACCCTAGCCTCATTGCAATACTTGCGCGCCATCGCCGCAATGATGGTCGTGTACCACCATGCCATCGGCCAAATCGATGCCTACGGCGCCCAGCTTTCGGACTACCGAATTGGGCCCAGCGGTGTCGATCTGTTCTTCGTGCTTAGCGGTTTCATCATGTACTACATCACTGATTTGCGACCGCAGCCAGCGCTTCAGTTCTTAAAAAACCGCTTAATTCGAGTTGCGCCGATTTACTGGCTGGTCACCCTGGTCGTGTGCGCACTGGTGTGGCTGGTGCCTACCTTGTTCAAGACCACCCAGATCGATGCCACCACCATCGCAATGTCCCTACTGTTCATTCCCCACTACAGCCTCGCCTTTCCCGGTCAAATCTCACCGATCCTGGTTCCGGGCTGGACGCTCAACTATGAAATGTTCTTTTACGCACTATTCGCGCTGGCGCTGCTGACGCGATCAAGGGCGTTCATCATCGCCGGCATTATTATCTCCCTGGTATTACTCGGACGTGTTAGCCACTCAACGCACGCGGTCGTCGTGACCTTTACCCACAATGTGATGCTCGAATTCTTGTTCGGCGTGCTCATCGGAAAATGGTTTCTGCGCAAGGACTCGATGATCGGCACGCCTACTGTGGCGTGGGCCATGATCGGCGCCGGCGCCCTCGGCATGGCACTGCTGCCCCAACTCGACGGGATTAATGATCTGCGCTTCGTGGCACGCGGGATCCCGGCTGCGCTGATCGTGCTCGGCGTGTTAGCACTAGAACGCACTCGACCCGTTCGCTTTATGCGCCTGCCACTGTTGCTGGGTAACGCGTCGTACTCGCTTTACTTGACCCATATTCTGGCGCTTGGGCTGTACCGGGAGCTTTGGAGATTGATTGTTACCCCGACTGACTCAACCGTTCAAGCGCTACTTTTTATACTGACGGCCAGCGTTTTTTGCACCGCGGTGGGCATCGCCAGTTACCGGATGCTGGAACGCCCGATGGACCGATGGCTTCGGGGCCGTCCTAGTTAGCCCAGCGACCTCGGTGACACCGCGGGGCGCTGGAACTTAGGCGACGATCCGACCACCGCCGGCCGCGACTGTTGCTGGGGTTGCGCGGTTCGCTGACGAGGCAGCGACGAATACAGGGCGACCCAAAAGCCAAACAACACCAGTGTTTGGCCCCAATACGCCACACTCATGAACGACGCCAGTTGCGTCAGAAACGAACAGAACAGCCCCCACTGCAGCACCGGCGGCAACGCGATTGGATCAACGGACTCGGTGTTTTCTAACCGCACAAAGAGTTTCCAGCACATCCAAAAGAACGCGACCAAAACGACCAACCCACCGGTGATGGCCTGTAGCACGTACATAGAGGTGACGTCGTTAGCCCACACATTCCAATGCGAGATGTCGCGTGTTCCAACCAAAAACCACTCATTAAAGTGATTGACGGTCTGCTCGATCAACCAGTAGCGGTGATAGCCGGTCGAGGAGCCGGTTAGGTCCAGCCGACCCAGCAGCAGCCACACTGACTGCTCCATCACCAAAAAATGCAATACGCCCGCAATTAGCACCAGCGCGATCAGGCCGGGGTACACCCAGGACTTTAACTTGAAGCCGGCAAACGCCAGTACGCCCACCGCCATCGCTGCAATCGGACCGGATGAGCTCGTGGACAGCACTATCATCACGGTCAACGCGCCGGCGACCAGAGCGCTGATCTTGGATATTTTTTGCGTCACCCACAGCCCGAGCACCAAGGGCAGCACCGCGGCAAAAAATGACCCCATCAAAATCGGGTGATCAAACGCCGCGTACAAGCGCGCCTTGCCGTCACGCCACAGGGCGTCCGGCTGGCCGATAGCGCCGAGTACGTTCGACCCGGAATACAATTCCGCCGCAACGCTGATCGAGACCAACACTAAGGCGACCGTAAACGCGCGTACTGCGACTCCGTACCAATCGGCATTGAGAGCCCAGCGTGCCAAGGCCCACAAGACCAAGCCATCAAACGCCATCCCCGCCCGGTATACGAACGAGCTTCCATTTAAATTCGCGAGCATAAAAACGGCGAATCCTGACAACACCCAAAACAGGTAAACACGGTCTACCTGGTTGAGTTCCAGGCTAAAGCGACCCATCGCGATCAGCCGCACTAAACCGGCCAGCGACAACAGGCGGATGTATTTTAGATCGATGCCTGCGACCACCAGCCCCTCGGTGAACGGCACCAATACCGCGAAGGCGACCAGCGTCGGTACCAGCCAGCGCAGTGAACCAAACAAAACCAATAGCAAAAAGACACCAAAGACCGCAAAGCTCATGCGTACCTCATCAAACCGATGAAAGAAGGACCCATTAACAGGATCAGGACGCGGCACCCCGGTTTGCATTGGCGCGACCGTGCCACCAGCCAGCGGTCACCAAACCAATCAAAAATCCAGCCGATGCCTTGTACGTGGAACGACGACGGCACGGCATCAGCTGCAACGACTGCACCACGGTGCGCCAGGCCCCTGCGACCTGCCCCGTTGCCATTTGATAGCGCACACTTTCGAGGAAGTGACCGGCCAGGTTGTTGTCGTCGTTCAACCAGCGGCGATTGTCATTTTCGAACTGTTCACGCGTAGGAATCGGGTGTCCGCGACGCTCGGCCGCCTTTGCAACCACCCGATAAACGAACTCGGTTTTCGCGCTCGATTGACGATGCGTAATCGATCCAGGATTAATTCGGTAGTGATACAAGACGTCCGGCAGCACGTGAACCGCGCCGCGCTCGGATAATCGTTGACAGAAATCCACGCCTTGCCCCAACCGTTGTTCCTCATCAAACCCCAGCTCCCGCCCGATGTCCGCCCTGAAAAACATGGTCGGATCATGCGCCGGCATGCGGCAGTTTTTAAATATCTGTTTAACCTCGGACGCCGCATAAAAGTGCCCGTTTGGGGCCATTCGCTGCGCCCCCACGATCAGTTCGTGACCGGACATCACCAGCACCCGTTCGGGGTCGGCTTGTGCGGCCTGGATATTCAGTTCAATCCGGCGCGGATGCGCCGTGTCGTCCGCGTCCATCATCATATAATAGTCGCATTGTGTGTGTTCCATGAGGTAGTTCAGGCAGCTCGCCTTGCCTTTATTGGCATGCCCGGGCCAATGATGAATCTGGACACGAGGGTCGGTATAGGCCGCCGCTAAGCTCAAGGTGTCATCGCGGCTGCCATCGTCGAATATGTGCAGCTCAAAGTGACCATATGACTGCCTCAGCACCGATTCGATGGCCTCGTTGATAAACTCAGCAACGTTGTAGGCGGCCATCAAGACCACGACCTTGCCATCACTCATAGCCGTGACCTCGGCGCAGCAACGCGCTCGCCACACTGACGATGTAGCGACTAATAGCGGCCTTGGGTAATGCCCGGCAAAACCAGTAGGCCTGGATCGCATAGACCAGGGTTGCTGCGAGCATGAATGCGACACTGAACGCGGACAACGAAATGTCCATGTGCCACAACACCACACCACACAGCCCCAAGCTGAGCGTGGTCACAAAGGGCCGGGCTAGTGGCGCCATAAACCGAACCGGCGATAGGTTCAACGTACGCGATGCCACCACAGCGAGGTACGCACACTGGCCTAGACGCGAGAGCACAAGCGCGTAGGCGACTGCAGTCAATCCAAATTGCGGTGCCAGCGCCTGTGCCAGCATAAAAAACACCACAATTTGAAAGGCGATAGCCGCATTCAGTTGGTTTAGCAGCCCCCGGGCCTGCAACAGCTGCGGCTGGCCAAAAAACGCCATCTCAATCGCGAACCCGACACACATAATCGATATCAATTCGCCGACGCCCTGCCATTGCCCGTGAAAGTAGAGTGTTTCAATGTGGGCCGAAAAAACAGCAATTGCCACGAACAAGGGGCTGACCCAACACAACGAGTTGAGCCGCACTTCCACGCTCTGATTCATCAGTGCCGCGTTGGAATCCCGGACACTGACAAAGGCCGGAAACAAGATCATTCCAATGATGTGCTTAATTTTGTTGAGCGGGTAACTGGCCAAGCGCAAGGCAATGGCATAGATCCCCAAACCGTCGGCGCCAAACAAACGGGATACGATCAGGGTGTCGACCGACTCGCTGAGCTGTGTTTGGGCGTTGCTGACCGTGGTTTTAGCCGAATAGCGCAAGGTCGAGAACATTGCCCCTAGGCCCCCGAATTTCGGCACCCAAGGCGCCTGGGCAAACAGCAAACAACTGCGTGTTAGGTTGTGAACGACAAACTGAGCGACCAGCGCCCAGGTCGTATAACCCGAGTAAACGCAGCCGATGGCGACCATGCCGGACAACAATACGGATGAAATATTGGCGATCGCCAGCTGCCGGTACTGGTTGTTCTTGCGTATCTGCGCATCGGCTCCAATTGACAGCGGCACCAGTGCAAACCCGAGTAAAGTCAGCTGCGCTAATTGCCCGGCACCCTCGACTTTCATCCACGCCGACAGAACGTCAGCCCCCAAACCGATGCCACACCAAACCACCAGCAGCAGCGCAGACGACAGCAAAGCGGCACCGGTTTTTTGTAGCCGGGAAATGCTGTCCTGGTAAATAAGCCCCGACAGCAAACCAAATTCAATCAAGGTGCCGGACAGCGCCACAATGAATAAGGTTGCCGCAAAGGTGCCAAAGACGCCGGGGCTTAGCTCCGTGGTCAGAACCAGCAAAACGCCCAGGTTAATTGCCTGTCCACCGAATTGGGCCAGCGAGTTCCAGCCAACGCTTTTGTAATACCCAGTAATCACCTCAGCGTCCCGCCGTCGCCGTAGCGCCGATTCCAAGGGCCACCATGCCCGAGCGACTGCGATCCTTCATGACCTCGATCGCATAGTCCTGGTCAACAATTCGCACTTCGTCCAAGTAGCCATACGACAGCAGTGTGTCGCACAAAATATTGATCTTTCGCGGCGTTCCGCCGGTCATCGAATGAATAAAGTCCACCGCCCCATGACCGAATATCGCATAGTCGCAGCCAGCCCCGGTAAGCCGATGCCCGATGTACTCATCGGTTTCACGCACCGACAACGGCAAAATGCTGTAATCGACGGCGATACGCTGTCGTAGCTGCTCCAGCGCCGGTGCCGCGAGTGTGTCGCGGAACTCGGGTTGACCAATAAACAGAATTTGCAGCGCTTGGGTCGAGCCAAAGTTCAAGTTGGCAATGGTGCGAATCTCTTCAAGCTGAGGCCCGGTCAAATTCTGCGCCTCGTCGATCAGCACCACGTTACGCCGGCTCAACTTGACCTGCTCCTGACAAAACGTCTTGAGCCGGTCGTACAGCGTTATTCGGTTGGATGACTCATAGTCCTGCCCAAAACCATAAAGTATCCAGGCCAACATCGACCCCATGTCCGAATGCACAAAGTTTAGATGGGCGACATTCATGCTCTCGTCGATCTGTTCTAGAATTTTCGCCGCCAGCGTGCTTTTGCCACTCCCAATCGGACCCGTAATGACCGAAAACGCGGAGTGCTGCAGAATTGCGTACTCCAGCATCCCGAGTGCACCGCGGTGTGTTTCGCTCAGGAAGAGCCACTTTGGATCGGTCTCCAAAGTAAAAGGGTTCGCGTTTAGGCCATAGAACTGCTCGTACATGATTAATCCTGCAACGATTCCAACGTGGTCTTGATGGTTCCAAACCAGGGCCGATCCGCGTAGCGCGTGTCGTCCTGTGCTCGGGCCAGTTCTGCGCGTGCGGCCGCGTTTCGATTAGCGGCGATGTAAGCATGCGACAGGTGATACCGGATCGCGCCGTCATTTGGGTCGCCTTTCGCCGCCGATTCTAAAAAGTAGATCGCATTGTTGACGTCGCCGGCCTGAAGGTTGACCCAACCCAAGGTGTCCAAAAACGCGGGAACCTGGGTGCGTTTGAATCGTTCGGCAAGCGCGAGCGCGCGCTGGGTGTCGCGCCACGGCGTTTGTTCGACCAACAGCACCGCCAAGTTGTTGGCCGCCGCATCGAAGTCAGGCGATGACTCCAACAGCGCGGCCAATACCTCCACAGCCTCAGCCTTTCGATCAAGCTGGGTCAACACGGCTGATCGGCGGAACAACAATGACTGATCGTCATCGAACCGGCTCAGCCCTTGATCAAGCACGGCCAGCCCTGCGGCGAGCCGGTCGGTTTGAACCAACAGACTCGACAGTTCAGCGTACGCCGTTGGGTTTTCTGGGTGATTGGAAATGTACTCCCGGTAGCTCGACTCGGCCTGCTGCGTGAGCCCCAGTGTGCGCTGGCTGCGCGCCTTTACGATCATGGCTAAGGCATTGGTTGGATCCTTGAGCAAAACCGAGTCTAAGAAATCCAGTGCCTGCTGGCCTCGACCACTTCGCACGTATGAGTTGACCAGGGCCACCATGGGACGGGCCTTCGCATCGGACTGTTCAAATATTTGTTGGAGCGACGCAATACCCTCATCAAACCGATTTTGGCCCACTAACGCCAAGGCCACGACTTGCTGGCCGGCCTCTTCAGTCCCCTCGACCTGCTGCAGTTGTTGCCCGGCTTGCCCGGCACCAATCCAATCCTGGCGTGCCAAACGAATGTCCGCGAGCAACGACCACTGTCGCACGTTATCAGCGATCGACGCCGACAGGCTGTCAACCAATACCTGATCCGCCTCCGCCAGTTGGTTCCGGTCTTTCAAAAGCCGCGCATATTCGACCGCCATGTCCGGGTCACGAGGGTTGATTTCGGCGGCACGTCGATACTGGTCAACGGCAAGGTCAAAGCGATCCGCCATTCGATGGGCGCGCGCAATGGCCAACGCGACCCGGGCGTCACGGGGGTTATCGGCCTGCAGCGCACGCAACACCGTTAAGCCTGCATCGGCGTCACCCTCTTCAATCATGCGCGATGCTTTAATTCGCAGCGCTGCCTGATGTTCTGGATCCGCCGCCAGTACTTCGGCGATCAGGCCGTCACCGCGGTCATCATCCGCCACCGAGAACGCGCTCGACGCCAGCGCAATTTTAGCGTCGTGAGCGTCAACCGAATCCCCCCCCTGCTGCGCCACCGACAACAACAGGGATTCGATTTGCGAGTTCAGATCGCCGGCCGGGTTCATACGATTCAACACAATCGCTTTTTTATTCAGTAAATCGAGTCGATCGGGAGTGGTTGCGATCAGTTGATTGACTTCGTCAAGCATCGCCTGGTTGCCGGACATGTGTTGAATGTACGCGAGAAACTGATTTTCCAGCTCGCGATTATCAGGGGATTGGGCCAGTGCCTGCAGCATGACCGCACGCCCGTCGTCGATACGACCTGCGTCCGCATAAAAGCCGGCCAGGCGCAGCGATAACAAGCTCTCGTCCGGGTGCTTGGCAATCACATCCCGATACACGGCTGCGATTCGCTCGATGTCGTCGGTCTTTTCCACCGCAGTGACTCGGAACATATCGATGGCACTGGAGTCATGGGACTGCAAACGTTCCGCGATCGACAGTGCTTCGTCGACCTTGCCGGCTTGCAACGTCAAGGTCGCAATCACCAACACTGCGTCTTCATTGGTGGGGTCGATGGCAATGGCACGGCGCGCCGCTGCGTCAGCCAGCACGGGGCGTTGCTCGCGCAGTTCAATTAAGGCGTCTAATGCATGCAATTCCGCCGAATTCGGATCGAGGCGTTTTAGACGCTGGCTGCGTGCAAGCGCTGTGTCCAGTTGGTTCCCTGCCACTTCAAGGCGCGCAACTTTATGCAGCGCGGGAACATGGTCGGGGTCAAGTTCCAAGACACGTTTGAGGTACTGGTGAACCTGCTTCCACTTCTGCTCATGCTCGAAGACTTCGGTGACACCGAACAATCCGCCGATGTGGTTGGGATTGATTTGAAGCGCGTTCGAAAACTCAATATGGGCCGCCGCGTAATCACCGGCAGCGGCCTGTGCAACCGCCTTATCGACGAAGGCTTGAACCTTTTCCTCCGGACTTTGACAACCTGAAAGCACGGCAAGGCTAGACACAAGCACCAGAGCACGCAGCGTAAAACGACAGTTTTTCATGGGTATTGATCCTTTTGTTTAGCTGGGCAAGTAATCGCGCAAGAACACATACATTTTTCGGACAAAGTGATCGAGCTCGGCGTCCGTCGAGTCAAAGTCACCGTCATGAACCACGGAGTTGACGCGCACTAAGGCGCCGTCGGAGCGGCCTTTGAGCGTCGCACTTTTGAGCAGCGACGCCCGTGCCAGATATTCGTTGGTGTACGTCACGCCCATCTGATCGATCCAGTAATAGACCACTTGGGTGATTTCACCGCGCTGAATGACGGCACGGTTGACGGCTACCTCGACGTCGACGCCAAGCGAGATCACTCGTATGTTTTCGTCAACAATCTCCCACCCGCCGCCGGGGATGCAGACCTTTGGGGAGTGCAAGGCGCTGCCTTCCTTTTGCTCTTCGTAATAGATCATGTAGAGACCGACCAGGTCACCCGAGTCACTGACATAGTCACCGAGGAAATAATCATCGGGGCGCAGTATTTCGATCTCGCCAAGCCCCAGGCCTTTGGCATACAGCTGTTTGTCACCCAGTCGCGTCGGAAAGTCATAAAACGACAAGCGATCCGGCACGAACGCCGTTGAATTGAACGTCACCGCCGCCACCGACGCCGCAACCAGTGCAGCCAGCCCAAGGACTACTGCGGGCCGCTTAGTGACCTGAACTGACGCGCCGTCCACAGCTTCGCCAGCGTCCCCACGGGGCTCGAAATCAAACAGTGAATCAATGCCCGCGCCGCGTCGGGTGAGCGCCCCATACGCCAACACCATGAGCACCATCACGGCGAGCGCTGCCACAAAAACAACCCACCCCTCAAAGTCATGCAGAAAACCCTGAGCCGCCTCGATCCCAAAGGTATTGACGATCACTCCGGTGCCAGCAATCCGCAGACTGTTCATCAATATCGTGACCGGCACAGTGGCCAGCACTAACAGTGTTTTAAACAGCCAGCCGGACCGCACAAAGTACGCCACCAGCACGGCAAAACTTGAGAGCGGAAACAGATACCGCAGCCCGCTGCAGGCCTCGACCACCGCCAGCTTAAAACTGCCCATATCGATCAGGTTGCCTTCCAAAAACACGGAGTAACCAAATAACCGAATAAACCAGGTGCCCAGCTCAGACGAGATCAGCTGTAAGCCCGCCGTGAGTTGTGAAATGAGTAGGTAGGGCAGCGGGATCACCAAAAACATCAGCAAAGCTGGCACCGCTATAATGCGCAGCCCAATCCAACCGTACGCCAGTGTAAAATAACTGATCACGGCCGCTAACAATGAGTACAGCTTGACGGATTCCAAATTTGACAGCGACGCCCCCAGCATCAAAAACAGGCTGAGCGCCAAACCGAGGTACCCGATGGTGATCATGTTGCGCGGCGCGGATGACAATGCGGCGCGGTTAAGCCAAACGATATAGCCCGCGACAAAGGGCATAAACAGGCCATGCCCATATTCGGCGCTGTTCCACCAGACACCGATAATTCGAGCCATCGGCTCGGCGTAAATAGCCAGTTGAAACACGCCAATCGCGATCAGCATCCACTGCTCTGAACTGGGACGTTGCCATGGCAACGTCAGATTATGCGTGCTCAATCGGCACCTCCGTTATTGCAGTTTCCGCCAGCGTCGGTTGAGTCGTCAGCGCCCTCATCGCAGCGACCAAACACTGCGGTCGCAGGCCACCGCCAACCAGGTTTTGAAACGAATTTTTGCGTCAGGATCGATTAACGACTTGGCACCAAATGCGGCTAAGCGGATGCCGACGCCAAGTCCAGTCAGTGCGCGTGCCGTATGTCCGCCCAGTGCACCTGAGTGTTTTGTAAAGTACTTGAGACGGGCGCCATGCATGAACTTAAGCCGGTTGACTGACGTGACCGTGGCACTGCCCTCATGAATAATCTGAGCGGATGGGCACACCGTCGGTTGCGCACCGAGCGCACGCGCACGACGACACAGGTCAATTTCTTCGCTGTACATAAAGAACCGATCGTCGAAGCCGCCGAGGGTCGTCAACATGGGTTGATCAATCAGCAGGAAGCACCCGGACACTGCATCGACGGGATAAGGGGAATCACCTACCGCGAGGCTTTTGGGGTATGCCGCCACGCTGGTCCCGGTCGCTTTGATGCATAACTGATCACCCCATGTCGCCCACGCCAGGCTGTGCCACAAACGTGGCTCGCGCCACGCATTGGCACCGTCAGGCAAGCGATCTTGGCCCAGGGTAACGCCGCCCCAGATACCTGCCGCCGGCACGCGCTCGGCGCACGCTAACAGCTGTTCAACCGAGTCATCAAACAGCTCAATATCGGGGTTCATCAACAGCACCCGGTCGCAGTGTTGGGTATGCTCAAAGGCTAAATTGCAGCCGCGCCCAAATCCCAGATTCTGCGGCGATTCGATCAGTACGACATCCTCCGACACAATGCCCGCCAAACGTTCCACCGAGTCATCCGCCGAGGCGTTGTCGACAACGACATACGTGAACCGATAGCCGGCCACAGGCTGCGCTTTCAAACGGCCGATCAGCTCGGCGATGTCACGCCCACAGTTGTAGCTGACAAAGACAACACCAATACATTGATCAGTAGACATAGATTTTCCGGGTGTCTTTGACCCTGTTAAGCACAACGCCCAAAAAGCCATGCTCATTCAGCATCAAGTGCGCTTGCTTAAGCTCGTCTTCTTTGGTTCGACCATCCTCGGCCACCAGAATCGAGCAGTCGACATACGGCAGTGAGACCATGACATCGTCTGTAATCAGGCATGGCGGCATATCAAAAATGATTATCCGATCGTCATAGCGGGATTTCATTTCCCACAGCAACTCCCTCATTTTCGGGAGCGTCAAGGTCTCTGATGAGTGCAGAGTCCGCCCCTTGGACGGCAAAACTGACAATTTGGGGTCACCCTCCGGCGACACCAAAATCTGGTCCAGCGGTGTGCCATTTCGGACGTAGTCGACCAGACCGAATTCCGGCGTGAAGTCGAAGTACTTGTGCAAGGTCGGCCGGCGCAAGTCCAAGTCCACCAGCAATATGTTCTTGTTGCCTTCCAATAACAGGCTGTAGGCCAGGTTAACGGCGACCAACGACTTGCCCGCACCCTCATGCGGGGCCGTAATCCCCAATGAGTTCCATCCATTCACCGTCATTTGGTGCAAAACTTTGGTCCGCAACAACGCGAAGCTTTCCGCTTCGGGCTCGTTCTTATCAAATGACAAAACCCGATTTTGCTTGAGTGAATGGGTGTCCACTTTAATGGTCCGGGTCTTCCGCGCGGCCACAGGAGGCTGTGCACGATCCCGAGCACCTTCAACGATCGGTGCGGGTGCGGGTGCCACAACCGGAGCCGTCAGATTGCCTTTTGACTTTTGCACCGCATCGTAAAGTCTGCTCATTGGACGAACCCCTCGAGGTTAAATTTGTAGATAGCTTTGTAGACATAGGTATCCAGCGGCATGACCTGGGTATGAACGACCAGCGCGGCCGCCACCGCCAGCGCCATTAGCACCAACAGCATCAGCAGCGACTTTAGAAACCAGTGGCGCGATGCAACGCCTGGGTTAATCACACCCACCGACACTAACGGCAACTGACCGACGACCCGTTCGACAGCGCTGGTGCCGCGGACACTGCGGTCAAAAAAGCCAACCGCCAGCACCAAGGCCAACGGCAAACCCGCCGACGCAACCAGACCGCCGCCCAGTAGCTTTTTTCGATCCGGACTATGTGGTTGGTCCGGCACAACGGGAGCTTCCAGCAGTGAAAAGCGCTCTGCTTTGCGGCCTTGCTCAAGGCTTTCAGCCATTTGCGCTTGCATCGTGCTACCGATCAGCTGTTCGTACTGGGATTGAACGGCTTCGTAATCACGATTCAACGCGATTAACCCTTGTTCAACCTGGGGTATCCGCACGATTTGGGCTTCCAGCACTGCGATATTCTCGTTCGCTTGGATCAGCTCACTTCGCAGCAACCGCCGCTGTTTCTGGGCCGCTGAGATCTTGCTTTCAAAGACACGTCCGGCCTGACTTTGGGTCGAGGTCTTACGAATTGACTTGGCGGTATCCAATTGCGTCTGAATAGAGCGGACATCCGGGTGGCTCGGCAAATACAGCGATGTCAGGCGCGCATATTCGGCTTCCAGGCGGACCAGCTCAGGGCTTTCTGACTGTTCCTGACGACTGGCTGCGATTTCACCTTCGTATAGGGATACTTGGTTGGTCTGAACTTCGATCTGACGGCGAATGTCCGTGGCCTCACCCCGAGCCCGTTCCAACATCGAAAGGTAAAGATCCAAGTGCTCGGGCAACGCATCCGCGTTGTCGTTTTTGAACACCGCAATAGAGGTTTCAGTCTCTGCCAAGCGCTGGCGCATCTTGTCGGCTTCGCCTTGCAAAAAGCCCGTGGTTTCGGTGGCTCGTTCGGTACGCGCGCGGACGTTTTCATCCAAAAACATGGTCACCAAGTCGTTGGCAACCGCTTGCGCCATCGCCGCCTCAGGGGCGTCAAAGCTAATTTTGAACGCAATTGTCGCGGCGCTGTGGGAGCGCGAGTTAGAGCTGATCAGGTCGACGAGGACATTTTCACGGAATTTCGCCACCCGCTGAGAGACCAGCTCGCCACCCAGCCATTCATGCAAATCCGGGTACTTGTCCATCAATTCGAGCAACCGTTCACGGGTCATCACGCGCTGGCGAATGATCTGAATACGTTCCGCGGCGACCGAGGTCACCGTTGATCGCACCAACTCGTCGGGAATTTGCTGCGTCTCGACTAACACCATGCCTTCGGATCGATAGGTCGCCGGGATCAGCATGGATACCGACACGGCGATCACCGCCAGGAACAGAACGCCCACCCCGAGTGCCCACTTGAAACGTGACACCGCTGCCAAATACTTGGCCGGCACTTCAAACTTTTGCTCTTGATCGAAGTCGCTCACAAATAATCCCTAATATGCACGCTTATTGAACAGCGTTAATGCTGTTGCAATGATGATTTGAATGTCCGCCCAAACGGACCAGGTATTGATGTATTCCAAGTCGGCTGCGACTCGTTTTGCCATCAGATCAACGGTCTCGGTTTCACCCCGGAAGCCGCGTACCTGGGCCAAACCGGTAATGCCGGGTTTGATACGGTGACGCGCTAAGTAGCTGTCAATTTGCGTGCTGTATTCGCGGTCGTGTTGAATGGCATGGGGACGCGGCCCGACCAGTGACATCGACCCACCCAAGACGTTAAATATCTGAGGTAACTCGTCGATGCTGGTTCGGCGTATAAAGCGCCCCACCGCCGTCACCCGAGGGTCATTTCTGGTCGCTTGCTTGACGCAGTCGCCGACCTCGATATCCATACGCATGCTGCGAAACTTCCAGATTTCAAAGATTTGGCCGTCCCAGCCGGTGCGTTTTTGTTTGAACAAAATCGGCCCTGGCGATGACAGCTTCACAGCCACGGCAGCCACCAACATGATGGGCCACAACAGCAGCACCGCAGCACTGGCAACCAACCGATCCAACAAAGCTTTTTTGTGCGATTGCAGGCCGAGCAAGGGGGTTTCGGAAAACGAAATGACCGGATTGCCACCGACCTCTTTGATATTTGGATTAATCAAATCCAACGACGAGGTGTCAGGCACCCAGTGAACATCGATGTGCTTGTTCACCATGGTCCGATAAAACTCGACGGCAAACTCACCACGCTCGATCGGCAATACCAAGTAAACCCCACGTAACCGCTCGCCCTGGGAAGCTTGATCCACTAAGGCCATGACGTCGCTTGGGTTGATTTCGCTGTGGTCCAGCAGCACCGTGCCCACCACGCGCTCGTTCGACCAGGGGTTCGAGTTCAGCGTTTCCGCGAGGGTTTTTGTAAAGGCACCGGCGCCCACCACCACAATCGCCTTGGCGCGCTTGCCGCCAGAGTAGGCCTGCAGTTTGCGAAAGACTGAGTAGGACGCGACTTGCAGCAGAAACCCCACGCTGAAAATTTCAAACAAGGTCGTGGCATTCATTGACCCTAATAAGTTAAGTAGGTACATCAGCAGCGCCACGCCGCCAAAACTGAGGGTCCAGGCCTTGGCGATATCCGCCACTTTTTCGACGATACGGCGATTGCGGCGGTAAATACCAAACCCGTCATAAACCAACGCCATGGCCCCCAACAGCAGCACAAAAAACAACACGCAAGACATACCGACGGCGCCGGACTGTATGTCAGTCACCATGAAAAACAGGCCGCCGACCAGCGTGGCATCAACCAACGGTTGCAGCACACTGCTCAGCGACGTTCGGCGCTGCAGCAATGGGCTTTGTCGACTATCTACTCTGGTATTCATGGCTACTTTTATTGCACCGCGTCAATTCAGATGAGCCAAGCATAGGGCAAGCCATCCGAAACCACCTTCGCACCAAGGGGTGCATACGCAGGGTTTAGCTGGGGTGCCTCGAGCCTCAACACGGCGCCATGAAAACCATCTAAGCCATTGTTTTAAATGGGCTTACAAATTTTCCCGCCGGGTAAATGCAGTGATTTCACAGGGAACATCCCAACCCAGGCGTCGGGATTTCTTGCACCTAAGCACAATGCAGCGCGGACACGGCGACGGTTTTTTTTACACATGCGCCCTCACTTCGCACCACGCACTGTCTTAAGGTCCAGCCTCCAATAGCCGCCGCTGGGCATTTCACGTACTAAGTTTGTGTTGGGCGTACCACTTTTGCCCGCCACATAACGGACCGACACCCAAATGGTTGGAACTTGACGCTTTTCTTTACACCAGTGCTTTTTGTACTGCTAAGCACGCTGCTGCTGGCGGCACTGTGGCGGCTGCTCACGGACCGGCGAATTACGTTGACGCTGGTGGTCGGCCTGATTCTGAATACGGTGCTGACCGCGGCTGCCTGGTTGAGTCCAACCCTGGTAGACGCAATCGCCCAATACCGCACCTCCAGCGCGCTGGTGGGGTACCTGGCGTGGACGCTGGCGATTTTGTGGGTCGCCCTTAACACCAACCTACGATCAGTCATCTTTATCTGGAGTTTTTGGGCCGTCTGGCTGGTTGCAGGCGCCGCTATTGTCACCGAATCCGCCGGCGTCAGCTTTACTGACTGGTTCAGCGAAACGATCAGCGTGGTGTTCGCCTTCGTCACCCTGTACGCCTTTGAGCGCGTCATTGGCTCGGACAAACTGGCGCCGGACGAACGCGTGTTAGTCATCAGCATGGGTAGCCTGGTGTGCTTGGACATTTTTTACCTGTCACTCAGCATCGCCGACCTACAGGCCGCGCTGTGGATTAGCCAAACACGGCCGCTGCTGTATGTGGCCGTATGCGTCGGGCTCTGTGTGTGGGCGCTGTACCGGCTGCAACGACGCCGCCAATCCGGTCGACTGAAACTGTCCTATCAGGCCGCCCAGGGCGGCTGGTCGTTGCTGACCATGGCCCTGGTGGTCAGCGTCATGATCACCTCGAGCACACTGATTCATGCCAACAACAGCACCGCCATCAATGTGCTGCTGACGGTCGCAATCGTCGGATTATTGTTGGTCGTGTTCGTGGGTGCGGTGTCGGCTAAAGCCCGACGAAAAATGCGGGTCATGGTCAATAAACACTTTTTCAGCCACCGTGTTGACTACCGCACCGAATGGATGAAGGTCAGTGAGGCGCTTGCCAGCGGCAACGACCAGTCAAAGGCCGAGGACGTCGCGCTGTCGGTACTGGTCAATGCCACCGCCAGTCAATCCGGCGTCTTGTGGCTCAAATTTGGTCGTGAATTTCGGGTCGTGGCAGCGACCGGTGCCGCGCCCAATGGCGGCAGCGCATGGGCCGTTGACGACCAGCATCCAATGGTCCAAACCATGCTGTCACACCAGTGGATCTTTGCGGTCCGATCGCCGCTGGACAGTGCCGCCGGGCAATTCAACCATCAGTTACCGCCGTGGCTGGATCAGCTGAGCGGCGTGTGGTTGGTCTTGCCGATCAGCATTCGCGGCCAGATCATCGGTTTTGCTGGACTGGTGAGCGAACAAGCGGCCCCTGAGTTCGACTATGAATCGCTCGATATCGCGCGCCTCAGCAGCGACCAAGTCGCCGGTTACCTGCAGCTGCACCGCTACGAGCGCGAGCAAGAGGCGCAGGCCCGGTTCGCGGTTTACTCGCAAATGAGTTCGTTCTTGATGCACGACTTAAACAATGTGCTGCACCAACAAACCTTGCTGCTCAACAATGCCGCCAAACACCGAGATAACCCGGCTTTTATGGACGACGTGCTGGACACCATCGACAACTCGGTCAAGCGACTACGAACCCTAGTTGGGCGCTTGGGTAGCAGCAAGCCGGAGCACCGCCAGCCGATCAACCTGGCGCGGATTGTCGACACCGCAGTGACGCTGTACGCCAACGCCAGTGGCCCACCCACCCTCAATTTGCCAGCCCAGCTGCCGGATATCGCGTGTGACCATGACAAGCTGGCGATGGCGATTGGGCACATTGTTAAAAACGCCCAGGACGCCAGTGCGGGTGCTCCTGTCAGACTTTGTGCCGATATCCAACCCCCCTACGCACGTGTTCGAATTCAAGACTCGGGGCCGGGTATGAGCGAAGAATTTATCAACCACCAATTATTTAAACCGTTTGAATCGACCAAGCAGTCCGGCGGTCTGGGGATTGGTGTTTATCTGACCAAAACCTATATCGAACAGCTCGGCGGCATGATCCAGGTCGAAAGCCGCCCGGACCACGGCACGCTGTTTTCGCTGTTCCTCCCCATTTATACAGGAGTATCCGATGCCACATCATGACGACAGCCGAAAGCTGTTAATTATCGAGGACGACCTCGGGTTGGCGAAGCAACTGGGATGGCATTTTTTAGGGATGCAGGTATTCACCGCGGCCGCCGTCGACAGTGCACTGGCGATTGTTCGCGCCGAACAGCCGCAGGTGATTCTTCAAGACCTTGGATTGCCGCCGGATGCCCAGGGCGTGTCCGAGGGCTTTCGGTGCATCGAAGCAATTTTGGACATTCAGCCCAACAGCAAAATATTGGTCATGACCGGTAAGAGCGAAGAAGCCAACGCCCTGCGTGCGATCGGCTTGGGCGCCATCGATTTTTTCCACAAGCCGGTCGACCCCGACACCCTCGATTTGATCGTTAATCGCTGCTTTGAAACCCATCGGCTGCGCGCCATGAACTGCCGGGACCACCTGATGGTCGATGATCTGGTGGGTGAAATTCGAACCCAAAACCCAGAAATGATGCGCATCTGCCGCTCGATCAAAAAACTCGCGGGCACCGAAATCACCTGTACCTTGATGGGCGAAAGTGGCGTCGGCAAGGACATATTTGCGAACGCGATACACCGTCACAGCCCGCGCAAAGACCGACGATTTCAGGCTATCAACTGCGCCGCCATTCCGGAAAACTTGATCGAAAGCGAGCTGTTCGGCTACGAAAAAGGGGCGTTCACGGGGGCTGCCAAGCAAACCGCCGGCAAAATTGAATGCGCCGACGGTGGCACGCTGTTCTTGGACGAAATTGGCGATATGCCGCTGTTGCTACAGACCAAACTGTTGCGATTTTTGCAACAGCGCACGATTCAGCGGGTCGGCTCGACCCACGACATTGCGGTCGATGTGCGGGTCGTCTGTGCGACCAACAAACGCCTAAAGAGCATGGTCAGCGAGGGCAGTTTCCGAGAGGACCTGTACTACCGTATTTGCGAATTTGAAGTTGAGATACCGCCACTACGGGCGCGTGGTGGCGATCGACTGATCCTGGCGGACTATTTTTTAGCCCAGACGATCGACAAATATCACCTGGTCGATATGCAGGGTTTCTCGGCCGCGGCGCGCGCCGCCCTACTGACCTACGATTGGCCGGGCAACGTGCGCGAACTTGAAAGCAAGATCAAAACCGCCGCGGTCATGAGTGACAACCCGTTGATTACGCTGGATGACCTGAACTTGGAGGGAGTCGCCGGCACCGAAGCCACCGAGGTATCGGACGGCTGTGTCAACGGGTCCGTCAGCCTGCGCGAGGCACGCAAATTAGCCGAGGTATCGGCGATCACCTCGGCACTGGATAAGGCGTCGAACATAACCGAGGCTGCGAAAATACTGAAAATATCGCGGCCGACTCTGTATGACATGATGACCAAATACCAGTTGGAACAGCCCGGTTAGGGCTACAGGGTCTTGGTCACCGAGGCCCCAAAGGTCCACTCGTCATAATCAGTGGCGGTGCCGACATCATCGCGCGTCTCAAAACCACCGGTCAGCGTCAACGAAAGCCCAGGAATACCGCTGTAGTCCCACGCCAACCCCCAGTTACCGGTGTCAAAATTGCTACTTGGGTTGCTCGAAAACTCGGTCGACTCGGCGCCCCAGTTGGCGCGTAATACGCTGGCGCGTGACAGCTCATAGCTGCCGCTTACGCCCAGAATCACTGCATCACGGTCGTTACTCGGCGCAGCCGAAAAACGCTGCTCGACCTGGTCGTAGCGTAACGTCAGCGAACAACGCTCGCACAACCGGCGCAATTCAAGCTCGGTTCCCAGTGTGCGGGTCACCGCCTGTGACACGCCAATACCCTGGATACCCAATTGCGCTGCGATTTGCTGCACCAGACTGGTGGGGCGTGCCGCCTGCACAGATCGATCCGCCGTCACCGAGACGGCATAGACGGCGCGATCCAAGCTAGCACCGACGCTGTACTCCGTATCTTTGGTGCCGGCGCCCGAGGCGCGGTCCGTACTCGCACGACCCAGTTCGGCGAAATACGACAGCTCACGAAGGCTGCGACTGACCCGAACCCCACCCCCTCGGTATTCCAAACGCTCACTTAATTCCGGGTTGGTATTGGTGACCCTGGCGTAGGGCGCAATCAAGGTGACCGGGTCCAACGCGTACTCGTAACGCACCTCCAGGCCGGTGGTTCGAACGTCCTCGCCGGTGCCGTCGGTGACGGCTGCGTAGCTCATCTCTGGGATGATTAGAAGGTCGCCACGGCCTGGGCTAAACGGTCGAAAATCAGCCGACACGGACAGTGTGTGCGTATCCCTTTGGTTGCTGGTCGTTGACGCCAATGTCGGGTCGCTGAGAACCTGCTCGGCACTGTGTGACACCGACACATCAAGCCGCGAATTAACCGGAATCAGCGCGTTCAGCCGCCCCGCTACCCGCGTCCCGTCGGCATTCGATGCACCGCTGGAAGCCGTTTGTGTGGCCGAGTACGCGGCGCTGACCTGGTTGCCGCCGAGGTTGTCTTCAAACGCGACGGCCACCGCGACGCTGTCATCACGACCGGACTGCGCAGTCGCCAGTTTTTGCGGGTTGCTGCTGTAGTCGGTGGCCGCGGTCAGGCGCACCGTCAGGTCGCCGGCCACGGCAAGCATCGGTGCCAGCGACAAGCACGCCAGCGCCAGTGGGTGTTTAACGGCACTCAAAAGCTGCTTTCCGGCACGGTTAGAATATCAGACGGCATTAGGTTGTAATTGGTCGCCAGCTTACCGCCATACAAGATGTCATCGAGGTAGACCGGATAGGCGGTGACGCCGTTCTCGGTCTTGCGGTACAGCACGGTTTTTTGCGGTGCGGCGAAATCATTAGCGCCGCCCGCCAACAGCACCAAATCCAGCACCGTCATGTCCTTGCGCCACGACAGCGACAATGGCGAGCCGACCGCACCGGTCACGCGCACTCGATTGGTAAACTCATCGCTGCTGGTGTTGGCCACAATGACCGTCACTTCAGGGCTGGCCACGAACTCGGTTAGCTTAGTTTCGATTTCCGTTTTAACATCCTCGGGCGTGCGCCCGGCGACCTGAATCGAGCCGATCAAAGGCAAGGCAAACATCCCGTCGCTGCGCACCGGTCCGGACACCGACAGTTCCGGGGACCGCCAGACACGAACTTCGATCACATCACCGGCACCGACTTCAAACGGTGTTGCCATTTCGGTGCGGGTCTCGTCACTGTAGACGGCCAAACTGTCCGCGTTGTAGGTACTTGCGCAGCCCACCAAGGTCAGTGATGCCAGTGCCACAGCGACCGGCGAAAGTTTTCGAAATTCCATGGGCAATCCACCTTATTGAGGTTGTTGGCGGGTCGCGATCCGACACGAGCCCGGTTCCACTCGAACCGTACTAAAGCCCCACCCCAGCGACCATGTACTCCGGCCCTACGCCAAACACCCTAGGGTTGGCACAAACTGTGCTTCATTGGCACAAACTGTGCTTCAAATGAGCGATGAAACATTCTTGGCTCCTGACCGTGCTGGCCTCCCTGTTGGCGATCACGCTGTTCATGCGTGCCGTCCAGCAATCGGATCAACAACGGACCCCACACACCCAAGACATCATCGCGCCCAGCGCCCCAATCCCGACACCAACCAAGCCCTAGCGTTTATGCCATGGCGGCGTCGGCTAGGTTTACTACGGCAGCGCGGAACGTCGGACTTTTTTACACGTTTCAAGCGTTCAACAAGCCGCATCCGCACAATAACGGTGCATTAATTGTTGGCACGAATTTGGCTTAGATACTGGGTAGAACCTCCTCAATCTGAGCCGAAAGGAAACAACCTATGATCAATCGCTTTGGCACCGCCTTCGTCGCATTGGGCCTACTGCTGACCCAAGCCGCTAGCGCCGGCACGGTCACCCTGGGATGGGACAAACAGTGGCAACACCAAACTGGACAGTCATTTACCCATAGCCTGTCCGACGCCGCCGACCTAGTCGCCAACGGCAACGTCTTGTCCAACGCCCACCTGACGGTGTGGGCGCTGTCGGACTTCAACCACAGCTCGGAGTACATTTCGTCAGTCTCGATCGACGGCACAGTATTAGGCAGCAATATCGACAGCGGCCACGCCAATATGACCGCAAACGAAAAACCCCTTCATTGGGGCAAGCTGGGGTACAACACGCGGCTATTTAAGCTCGGGTTCGACCTCGATGACGGTCTATTTAACGGTCTGATGGGCGATTCCATGGCCAGCATCATCGTAGACTTTTCGGACTCGGTTCACGCGCTGGCGTGCAACTACTATTCCAAGGTCAAGCTGACCTTTGACTACGAGCCGGGCGGCACCATTACCGACGTTGATGACATTGCAGCGGTGCCGTTGCCCGCAGCCGTATGGCTGTTTGGTACCGCCTTGTTTGGCTTTGCCGGCGTGCGCTTTAAACGTCGAACCTAACGCCCCCCTGGCTGCATGGCGCTCACCCCTGACCGGGGTGGGCGTTTTTTTGTGCAACGGTGAGCGGCTACCTTGACGGCGCAGCCGGTCGGCGTATGTTAACGCGATGAACAGACGAAACTTTCTACACACATCCGGCGCGCGAGTCGCCGCCACGGGGGCTGCCGCGCTGGGGGCTGCTAGTTTGCAACTGTCGGCATTGGCGCAACAGGTCAATGCCGTTCAACAGCAGTTAACACAGCGGATGGATCAACTGAGCCTGCAATTGGATCGAGTCAGCGCCGAGCTCAGCGATCAGTGGGCTAAATTGGACACCCGACTGACGCGCGTTGAGGCGCGCCAACTACTGATGTTTGCGTGGCTATGCATGCTCAGTATCGCCACGGGCGTTGATTTTGTGACACCCGCGCTGGCCTAACGGCTAGTCGTAGTCGCGCTTCCATTGAATGCTCAGCCGGGGATCCCCGGCGCCTTCGACTTCGGTCGCGATTTCAACGTTACGACGCGGCGTCCATTCGATGTTAAGGCCCGCCGCCCCTTGGGCGCTGCTGCGGACTTCGACATACAGGTCGTCCGCGATGTATTTACCGGCCCCAACACTGGCTTGGCCCTGGTCATTGACACCGACCTCTAGTCGGTCGACCCCCAGTGCCGTTTGCACGCTGCCGACCAAGCTGGCGGTATCGCCAAGGGTGTAACGACTGACGGCCCACGCCAGTTGCGCGGCCTCCAGCGTGCCCAATTGAGAGGCTGAACGCCCGAACAGCACCCGCGCCAATATTTCATCATCAGGCAAGTCCGGCGTGGCCGCCAAGTCGATCACCGGTGCGCTCGCCAACCCGGTCACACGAACACGAACTTCGACATCCTCGACTTGGCGCAGCGCGCTAAAATCAAGGCGCGCACCGGTCGGCGCACCGTTAAACTGAATCGCTGAGGGTTCGAGCTCAAACACCTTGCCCAGCAAATCCAAGTCCCCACGAATCGAGGCGACCTGACCGCTCAACATCGGTGCACGGGTGGTGCCGCCAATGGCAATGTCGGTTGACCACTCGCTGTCCAGTCCTAGGCCGCTGACGAACAGCTGGTTGGCAGCACCGATGCGAAGGTCCAGCGCAATCCCCGTGCCGGCCACTGTCACCGGCGTCGGTACATCACCAAAGTCGACGTCTAGGGTGGTGAACCGGTTGCCCGTCCGTTGATCCAGGTCGATTCGCCCCTGGTTCAGCACGATCGCGCCGCTGATGCTGGGTTCGGTGCCAAGCGCCTGATACACGGCACGGCCGGACACTACCAATTGAATGTCGTCACGCTGCAACGGTGCCAGCGCGTCCAGTGACAGCGTCAGCTGTTGACCACCGCCGGTCAGTGGATAGACCCCGCGCACATCAAAGGTTCCGCCCTTCGCGCCCTCTCCGGTTAAGTTCAGCAGCTCAATTGCGCGCGGATCTACCCGAGCCTGCGCGCCGACATTTTTGACCCACAGCCCGGACAGGCCGTCCTCAAACTCGGCCTGACTTAGCGCGACCTGCGCTGACCACAGCGGTGATGCCAACGGGCCATTGAGCTGTGCTTGGGCGTCGATGTTGCCGACCAGGCGTTGCTCAGCCGGCCCCACCACAGACCAAAGGGGACCGAGCGCACCGGTCAGTGACGCCTCAGCCTCAATCCGCCGCGCCACTAGCCCCCAGCCGGATGGAGGGTCGGTGACCAAGTGCCCCTGTGTTCGCGCGTTAAAGGTTGCCAGCGAATCGGCCGCCCGCACCTCAAAGTCCAGACGCTGCGCGGCCAACCTGGCCTCTCCGGTTAACGCCAAACTGGGCGTATTGGCCGGCCCTGCCGCTAAGCCTGCGGCGTCGAAGCGGGCGGACAGGTCAGTCAGTCGACGGCTTTTCGGCAACCGCACCTGGCCGGAAACCGTACCACGTAGATCATCACGCCCGACCCAGGGTCCTAGGTCGACCAAATCAAGGCCGTCCATGTCAACGCGAGCTTGCAGTGCGTCACCGTCCAGTGCGGCCTGCACATTCACCTGTCCGCCCAGCATGCCAAGCACTCCCGCCGCATCGAGTACGCCATTTACATCCTGTATGACCAGCGGCGACAGTGTCTTCACCTTGATATCACCCAGGCTCGCGGTCGGCGTCAACGACACTCGCTGGCGTTGTGGCGACGCTTCAAAGGGTACCGACATAGCCAGTGCAACCGGCGCACCGCCGCGCTCAACCCGTCCCGTTCCGCGCAGCGTCCCGCTGATCTGGGTGGGTGTGAGCAAAGCCGTCAGGGTTTGAGTATCCAATGACCAGCCCGGGCCTTGGGCACCGCTGACGGTCGCGCTCAACTCGGCGCTCGCCCCGAGCAGGTCAAGCGCCGCGGTGACATCCAACGGCCCCTGGGTCCCGCTGAGTTGGACCGACCCGCGTGCTTGCTCGGGTGTGGCTAAATTGCCCGACACCGTGCCGGCGATTTGCCACCCGGCCCAGCCACCGGTCAATTGCGCCAACGACCAGGCTTGGCCATCCACCACCAGTGCCGTCTCAAGTTGCGCAGGTTGCGACTGGACCTCGGCCGCCAACGCGATGTCCGTGTACAACACCCCGGCCACCCATCGGCCCGGTGCAGCCAGCCGTACCTGTTCGACACGTTGCTGTGCAATCGTTACCGCCGCCAACGCAAGGTCCGTATCGAACGCCCAGCCTTGGTCCACCGCCGACACCGACAGATCGAGCGTCGCCTGCTCTATCGCTGTGCCGGCGTGGGCCAGCGCGTCGACACTGACCCGAGCGGCGGCTGAATCCAGCGCCGGGGGCGCCGACACCTGAACCGATAGATCGCCCCCATCGAGCGCCAGGGCATAGGCGCCTGCGTCCTGTTGCAGCAGCGACCAGTTGAATAGCGCGGGCAGCGGAAGCGGTAACCGCGGGCTTTGCACTGTACCGGTCAGGTCCAGATGGCCCGGCATTTGAACCGTCCCCGCGGCGGTCGCTGAGCCGTTATCGCCGCTAACGCGCAACGACGTCAGGCCAAGGCGGCCCGTGGCCAGGGTAAGCTGGCCGTGGGATGTCAGCGCAAAGGCGTCGTCGGCCCAGCCTTGACCGGCCAGCGCGCCGCGTAGGTCGAGTTCAAAGTCGACCCGTTCGGGGCTGGTGTGGACCCGACTGTTCAGTGTCAGCTGCGGGGACTGAACGCCCGGCGCCGCCACATCGGCCGCGGACACAACCGAGTGAAGGGCCCAGCCCTGGCTCACGGCTTGCGCGGTCCCGGTCAGCCCCAGCGCGCTGACCTTAATGTCATCGCGGCCAATCAGCGGCGCCAACTGCTTGATGTGCAGGTCCAAATCCGCCGAGCTCGGCAACGCCGTGCCGGTCCACGGGGCGCTCACCTGGATCCGCGCGGTGGCGCTGTCGGCGCTGGCTCGGACGCTATCCAGGTCGCGGTTCAGGGTCAATGTGAGGTGCCTACCCAGCTGGCGTGCATAGGGTGCCAGGTCGGCCAGCGCGTCGATTCGCAGGTCCATGGTCGCGGCCCCTAAATGACGGTGCCCACTGGCTGCCAGGTCGACAAAGGTCGCCGTGCTGTCGGTGCCTTGCACCCCCAGCGTCCAGGCCTCAATAGAACCCGCGGCGTCAAGATGTAGCGACCAAGGGCTGGTCACATCGAGCCGAGCCATGCGTGCCCACAGCCCGTCGGCGGTGCCGTCCAGCTGGGCCCGCACATGCGCCCCACCCTGGACACTCCAATCACCTTCAATGGCCAATCGGTCAGCGTCTGGGCTCGCACTCAACGGCCAAACATCCAGGTGACCGGTAACGGACTGAGCATCGCCCTGCAACGCCCCGTCAACGGCCCATTGGTTGACCGCATCAACGTCATCCGGCAAGCCAAACTGAGCCACGCTTAACCGCCCGACCCGCAGCCCAGGCAGCGGCATCGGCAGCGGCCCGCCGTCGTCAGTGGCAGTCGTTGGCAGTGGTTGGCGGACCCATTCGATCGAGGCCGCACTGAGCTGCTCGATCGAAACCACCCAGGACAGCAGCTGCCGCGGTGTCCAATCGAGCTGGACATCGGACGCGCGCAACCACACACCCTCGGCATCGCGAACCGCCAGGGTCTGGATTTTGAGCGGACCGATCAGGCGCCCGCGAACGCCGCTGGCCTGGACCGACCCCGCAACCTGATCCAGCAACCATTGCAAGCCGTGCTGAGTCGCCAGCACGGTATTGAGGCCACCGCCGAGCGCCATCAGCAGCCCAAATGTCAGCGCAGTCCACCACTTCAAAATGCTTGGCCGATCGACAGGTAGAGCTGAAACGGGTCATCGCTGTCGCGTGCCGCCACCGGCACCCCAATGTCCGCCCGCAGCGGCCCGATCGAGGTGAAGTAACGCAACCCAAACCCGGTACCGACGCGCGTGCCCTGACCCAGGTCACTGACGGTTTGGCCGACCGATGCGGCGTCGACAAACCAGACGTAGCCTAGGGTTTCACTGTGACGTTTGCGCAATTCAAACGCCGTCCGCGCCAGAACCCGGCCACCACTGGGCGTGCCGCCCTGGCGTGGCCCGATTGACTGGAACGCATAGCCCCGGGCGCTACCGCCACCGCCGGCATAAAAACGTCGGCTGGCGGGCAGGCTTAATTGGCTGTCAGCGAACACCGCACCGCCACCGACCAGCGCCGCCGCCACCCACGATTGCGCCGCGTCCAGCGCCAAATAGGCGCTCATTTCCGATTGCACACGAATAAATTGGCCGCTGGCATCGCCACTTAACACGCCCGGTTCTGCGCTTAGGTCAAACCGCCAGCCGCGCACCGGATTGAGAAAATCATCGGTGTGGTCCAGCCTGATACCACCGTTGACACTGACAATGGTCAGGTCACGTGCGCCGTTGATGTCGGTCTCGGATGTGGCCTCCAGGGCGCCCCCCAAGGTATAACTCAGGGTCGGCGAGACCCGCAGGTTCAGGGTCGCGGCAAGCGTCTCGGCTTGACGCTCGAATCCGTCTGTTTTTTCCTTTTCAATCAAACCATTAAAGGCCAAACTTCGATCAAATCCCAGTGCGTTTGGCCAGCTCCAGTCCAGCGCCATGGCGGACCGATCACGGCTTACACTGGGGTTCAGAACCAGGGTATCGCCACGTCCAGTCGGGTTGCGCATGGTCCACTCCAAGGTCAGGCCCGGCCCCTCATCAGTCGAAAAACTGACGCCGCTGGCCAGCGTGTAGCGCGGCCGAGACCGGGTCAGCAACGCGACATCGCGCTGCTCGGCCTCGCCATCGGCCAGCAGCGAAGCGGACACCAACGAAAATAATCGAGTCGAAGTCATACGCTGTTCAAGTTCCGCCAGCGTGGCCGGCGCATAGTCGGCACCGGTTTCAAACGGCACCAGTGCGTGGCGGTATTCAGCGTGGATCGGAAAATCGTCGGCGAACTTGACGTCGCCCAGCGTGATTCGTGGCCCCAATGCGAGTTCGTATGTGACATCGACGGTTGCCTGCTCGGCATCCCCAGCGACCCGCGTCGCCACCAAAACAACATCGGCGTAACCCTGATCGCGGGCCCGCGCAAGGGCACGGTCTGCCGCCGTGTGAATGACCGATGGCAAGGCCAGATCACCGACGCTCAAGGCGACCCAGTCAACGCCATCCGGCGCGCCGAGCAGTCGCACCTGTGCAATGCGAAAGCGCGCGCCCGGGTCAACGCGTATCGCAGCCACCAGCCCGTCCGGCACCGGCTCGACCTGGGCCTTGAAATAGCCCTGGGAATTTAGAAAATCGCTGGCGACCCTGGCCGCACGGCGTGATTGGCGACGCGCTTCGAACGCGGTTTCAGCATCCGCGGACGCGGTTAACACCGCCGACAGCTCCGCGGCCAGTGTTGGGTCGACTGGACCGAGCACCCGCGGCTTTTCAGCACCCCAGGCGGATACGCACAACAACACTGCAAAGGTCAGGCAATAACGAATCAAGGCGGGCTCCAGTTAGTCCGCCATTGTCACCCGAACCGCCGGCGCACGCCTAGGGCTGAGGGACAGTGTAAAATCGAAGGTGACCGTGGCGCCGACGCGCTGGTAACCTTTGTTTTTGACTGACCGCAAGGACGCACCATGACCAACCCCGCCTGCCCCCAATGCCAAGGCACCTTTGCCTACCCCGACCAAAGCCAATGGATTTGCCCGGAATGCGCCCACGAATGGGTCGACGGCGACGCGGACACGCACGCCGACGATGCCGCCGTGGACGTGCGTGATGCGAACGGCAATCCGCTGGCGGAAGGCGATCGGGTCACGCTGATTAAAGACCTAAAAGTTAAAGGCAGCTCGACCGTGTTAAAGATCGGGACCAAAGCCAAGATCGGGCGTTTTGTCGACGGTGACCATGACATCGACTGCCGCGTCGACGGCGCAGGCTCAATGATGCTCAAATCTCAGTTTGTGAAAAAAGCATGAGCGTGTTCGACGAGGATTTGTTTTTGAAAGGGCTGGAGCAGCGCAAACAAACCATGGGCGCGGACTACGTCGACAAAAACCTGGCCGATGCGGATGACTTTACGCGGCCCTTTCAAGAAGCCATGACCGCGTGGGCCTGGGGGTTTGGGTGGGGTGACGACGTGATCCCGGCGAAAACTCGCTCGATGATGAATCTGGCGATGATCGGCGCCCTGGGCAAAATGAACGAATGGGAGGGCCATTGTCGCGGCGCAATCAATAACGGCGTTTCGGTCGAGGAAATTCGCGCCATTATTCACGTCGTCGGGATCTATTGCGGCGCGCCCCAAGCGCTGGAGTGCTTTCGTAGCGCACGCAAGGTGCTAGGCGAACAGGGACTGCTCTGAACTACGGCCCCGGCACCACCAGATTCGGGGTTTCCTTGACCTCCTCCATGACTATGTAGCTGCGCGACTTGTCGACATTCGGCAGCGCCAACAGCAGCTCACCCAACAACGCCCGGTATTGAGACATTTCGCCAATTCGGGCTTTGATCAGGTAGTCAAAGTCCCCGGACACCAGGTGGCACTCCATGACCTGTTCCAGTTTCAGCACCTCGTCACGAAAATCGTCGAACACCGTCGGGGCGCGATAGGTCAGGCTGATTTCAACGAACACCAGCAACCCGGCGTCCAAGGCCGCAGGTGCCAACAGCGCGGTATATCCCCGGATAATGCCGTCCTTTTCAAGGCGCCGGACGCGTTCAAGGCAAGGCGTCGCACTGAGGCCGACCTCGGCCGCCAAATCAACGTACGACAGCCGACCATCGCGCTGCAGCGCACGCAAAATATTGCGATCAATACGGTCCAGTTTACGCTCGGACAACGCCATCAGATCAATCCTTCATTTAAATATCATCAAGCGGAGGATATCACTGCAAATACAATAATAACGAAGTTATTTGCGCTTCGAAATTCCATATGATGCATGGAATCAAACAGAGGACGATCGGATGAACGTGATTGTATTGGGCGCCGGCGTGGTCGGCGTCACCAGCGCTTACTATTTGGCCCGCCAAGGCCACCAGGTCACCGTTATCGACCGCCAAGCTCAACCGGGCCTGGAGACCAGTTTCGCCAATGCCGGTCAAATTTCACCCGGCTATTCCGCGCCATGGGCGGCGCCGGGCATCCCGGTCAAGGCCGCCAAATGGCTGTTACAAGAACACGCGCCGCTTAAAATGAAGGCCCGTGTCGATCCGGCCATGTGGAACTGGGTCATGCAAATGCTGACCAACTGCACCGACAGTAAATATGCGATCAATAAAGAACGCATGATGCGGCTGGCCGAATACAGCCGTGATTGCTTTATCGATATCCGCAAGGAAGCCGATATTGCCTACGAGAACCGAAGCAAGGGCACGCTGCAGCTGTTCCGCACTCAAAAACAGGTCGAGGCATCGTACAAAGACATCGAGGTGCTCGAGCGCTGCAACGTGCCTTACGAGTCGCTTGATGTTGAGCAGTGCATTGCGGTTGAACCGGCGCTGGCCCGAGTCTCTGACAAACTGGTCGGAGGTCTGCGCCTGCCCAACGACGAAACCGGCGATTGCTTGTTGTTCACCGAGCGATTAGCGGAAAAAACTCGCGCGATGGGTGTCCGCTATCGGATGAACACGCGGATTTTGGGGATTGAGGCCAGAAGCGATCAAATCACCGGCATCAAGACCAGCGCCGGTCTTCAAACAGCCGATGCCTATGTCGTTGCCATGGGCAGCTACAGCACCGCTCTACTGGATGCGATTGGGTTAGATTTGCCGATTTTCCCGGTCAAGGGTTACTCGTTGACCGTACCGATCACCAACCCCGACGCGGCGCCGGTATCCACGGTCATGGACGAAACCTATAAAGTCGCACTGACCCGTTTTGACGACCGCATTCGAGTGGCGGGTACCGCTGAATTGGCGGGCTTCAACCTGGATCTGCCCGACAAGCGCCGCGCCACCATCGAGATGGTCGTGCGCGACATTTTCCCCGACGGCGGCGATATCAGCCAAGGCGAATTTTGGACCGGATTGCGCCCGATGACGCCGGACGGCACGCCCATCGTCGGTGCCACGCCGTTTAAAAACCTGTACACCAACGCCGGCCACGGCACGCTGGGCTGGACCATGTCGTGCGGCTCCAGCAAGCTGTTGGCCGACGTGGTCACCGGCAGCCAACCCGACATTGACCCGAACGGGCTCGGCATCAGCCGCTACCCCAGCAAAAACTGGACTCACAAGGATTCCGCATGATTCAACGCTTCGAAACCAAGGCGCGCATGAGCCGCGCCGTCATCCACAACGGCACCGTGTATTTATGCGGTCAAGTCGCCGCCGACGCCGACGCCGACATCAGCGAACAAACACGAACCACGTTGGCTAAAATTGACGCCCTGTTGGAATCCGTAGGCTCGGACCGTACGCGGCTATTGTCGGCGACGATTTACGTCAAAACCATGGACGACTTCGCGGCCATGAATGCTGTGTGGGACGCCTGGGTGCCCGAGGGGCATGCGCCGGCACGGGCGTGCGTGCAAGCGGCGATGGCGCGCGACGCGCTGTTGGTTGAAATTACCGTGACAGCGGCGGTCTAGCCTTTTAGGTCACCACCGTAGTGACCCGACTTTAGCTGCACCGGTTGACCCACCTGGGCCCAAACAAAGGCATGCTGGCGGAAACTGTTAGCCAGTAACACCGCTTCGATCAGACTCGGCACCAGGACCAAAAACGAGGCCTCGACGGGCCAGCTTTGCAAGGGGTCGGTGCTGCGGCCTTCGGCATCAACGAACTCCCAACCACGGGCCTGAATGAACGCCGCCAAGGATGCATTGGCGGTGGCGTTCCAGTCTGCTGATTGGGGGATCGAGTAAGGATTGTGGGCCGTGACCACGGCACCGAAATGGCGCCCCTTTTCGACCAACCATTGATCCATGGCGGGACAGGGCTGACCCGGTCGCAACTCGATCGCCGGATCCGCCGCCAGCACGGGATAACAGGATTGGCGATAAGCCCGAACTAATCCCGATGGCACATCGCCAAATAAAGGCTCAACCGGTTGCGGCCATCCCAATGTGTGATTGCAGTCGATCATAGACACCTCCGTCACGGTGGGCGGGGCGCGTCATTGGTTGCCATACGGCCCCATGGAGACTGAGTCTCTGACCACCTTGTCGACACCGACAGGTTGGTGAGGGCGCCCGCCCTACTCTGCATGTTTGATCCCCAGTTAAATATAAAGATATCTTTATGTCAACCGCCACCGGCACCCCTGACACGCAACCCGACCCTGGGTACTTCCGCCGCTGACACAGTCGGCGTATTGTCGCGCCAACGCACCTAACGAGTTGACCCATGGACCCTATTCAACTGCGCGCCTTAGAACGCGACGACCTGCCCTTTGTTCACGGCCTTAACAATGACATGCGACTGATGCGCTTTTGGTTCGAAGAGCCGTACGAATCATTTCTGGAGCTGGAAGAGCTGTACCTCAAGCACATCCACGACCAATCCGAGCGGCGCTTTATCGCGCACCAAGGGGGCCACCGCGTTGGCCTGGTAGAACTGATCGAGATCACCACCGTGCACCGGCGCTGCGAGTTCCAAATTATTGTCTCGCCCACCTATCAAGGTCAGGGCATCGGCACCGACATCACCAGCCAAGCGCTGGACTACGCCTTTAAAGTCCTCAATCTGAACAAGGTCTACCTGGTGGTATCAGTCGAAAATCCGGCGGCACGTCACATCTACGAGGCCATCGGGTTCGTCGAGGAAGGACGCTTAGTCGCCGAGTTTTTTGTCAACGGCCGCTACGTCGACGCGATCCGGATGTACCGGCTGCAGCAGGATTATTTGCAGTCAACCGCTGCCAACCCCGGCGCGACCCTGGGCGGCTGACCGACTTGGGTGGTCGCTAGGTCGCCGACTCGGCCAACTTTTCACGCAAGCGGCCTTCCCAATCGTCCAGCCCGGGGCTTTGCGGCACCACCGCTTTGAGTTGTGCCAGCACTTTTAATGCGCGCTGATACTGGGCTTGACGCTCGAAAATTTGGACCAAACCGGACAGCGCGCCGAAGTGACGCGGCTCTAACGCCAGCGTTTGGATGATGTCCGACACCGAACGTTGATAGTCGCCCTGAATAAAATACAAGGTCGCCCGCTTGTTCCATATTTCGGCGAAATTAGGGTGCGATTCGATCACCTTGTCCGCCTGTTCAAGCCCGCGTTTCAATTGGCCGAAGCTGATGGCCTCGACCACGTCGTTAAAAATGTACTGCGCTTCGGAGTCGTCGGGGAACGCAAGCCAGTGCCGCCAGATCATCGACTCTAACTGGCGCCCGGCCGTCTCTGATTCGGCTGCGGCGAGCCGTTCAAACAGCCCATCCAACTCGGGGGCAAACTGATCAGCGTTGGCCGGCGGCGGTAAAATGCTGACGATCCATAGGCTGGCGACGAGTAATCGAAACATAGGCACCTCCTTCGTTCGTGGCTCAATACTTGCCTTTTGTGCCACTCGGTTCAAGCCGCCCCAACAGCGGTCACCGCACCACGTGCTGACGGCGCCAAGGGTGGCACATTATTTAGTAGTACCCCTCAGCAACCCACGTCAGTTTGCGTTATTATTCGCAGTAGAAATTTTGGTCGTCACAACCGCCGACACCGTCATCATCAAAAGAAGTACCGACCGGGCGCCTAGCCGCTCCGTCACGGTGCCACCCCAAACGCTCAAACAACCGCTGGCGCAATCATGGCCGGCCGTATTTGAGCGTCTTTTGATGCGACATTTACACTTAGGGAGATGTATGAGCTTTTATTCTGATTACCTGCAAGAGATCGCCGAACGCGCCACCGACGGACTGCACCCCAAGCCGATCGATAGCGCCGAGCTACTGACCGATATCGTCGCACAGATCAAGGACACCACCAGCGAGCACCGCGCGGATTCGTTGCAGCACCTGATCTACAACACTCTCCCCGGTACCACTGGCGCGGCAGGCGTCAAAGCCACCTTCCTGAAAGACGTCATCGTGGGTCAGGTCGTGCTCGACGAAATCACGCCGACTTTTGCCTTTGAGTTGTTGTCGCACATGAAAGGCGGCACCTCGATTGAAGTGCTGTTGGACCTGGCACTGGGCGACGATGTGGCGATTGCCAATGCGGCGGCCGACGTTCTGAAAACCCAGGTATTCCTGTACGAGGCCGACACGGCACGCCTGGAAGCGGCGTTCAAAGCCGGCAGCGCAATCGCCAAGGATGTCCTCGAAAGCTACGCGGCGGCTGAGTTCTTTACCTCGCTGCCCGAGATTGACGAAACCATCGACATCGTCACCTTTGTGGCCGCCGAAGGCGACATATCGACCGATTTGTTGTCGCCAGGTAACCAAGCCCACTCGCGCTCGGACCGTGAACTACACGGCCGCTGCATGTGCAGCCCGGACGACCAACAGAAAATCGTTGCGCTGCAAAAACAGCACCCGGGTAAAAAGGTCATGCTGATTGCCGAGAAAGGCACGATGGGCGTGGGTTCCTCGCGCATGTCCGGTGTTAACAACGTGGCGTTGTGGGCCGGCAAGCAAGCCAGCCCGTACGTGCCCTTCGTCAATATCGCGCCTGTCGTTGGCGGCACCAATGGCATTTCGCCGATTTTCTTGACCACGGTCGGCGTCACCGGCGGCATTGGTTTGGATCTAAAAAACTGGGTCAAAAAAGTCGATGCCAACGGCAACACGGTTGTCGATGCCAATGGTGACGCCGTACTAGACCAGACCTACTCGGTTGAAACCGGAACGGTATTGACGATCAACACCCGCACCAAAAAACTGTTGAAAGACGGCCAGGAAGTGGCCGACGTGGCGGCCGCGTTCACCCCGCAAAAAGTCGAATTCATGAAAGCCGGTGGCTCGTATGCCGTTGTCTTTGGCAAAAAGCTGCAAAACTTCGCCGCACACGCGTTGGGTGTGCCGGTCACGCCGGTATTCGCACCGTCCAAAGAAGTCACCAACGCAGGTCAAGGTCTGACCGCGGTCGAAAAAATCTTTAACAACAACGCGGTTGGCGTTGAAGACGGTGTTGAGTTGCACGCCGGTTCCGACGTTCGCGTTCGCGTTAACATCGTCGGGTCGCAAGACACCACCGGCCTGATGACATCGCAGGAATTGGAAGCCATGGCGGCCATGGTCATTTCACCGTCGGTTGACGGCGCCTACCAGTCAGGCTGTCACACCGCCTCGGTGTGGGATAAAAAAGCCCAGACTAACATCCCGAAATTGATGTCATTTATGAGCAAGTTTGGCCTGATTACGGCGCGTGACCCCTTGGGTCAGTACCACGCCATGACCGACGTCATTCACAAGGTACTGAACGACATCACCGTCGATGAATGGTCGGTCATCATTGGGGGTGACTCGCACACCCGTATGTCCAAGGGCGTCGCCTTCGGTGCCGATTCGGGCACGGTGGCGCTGGCGCTGGCGACCGGTGAAGCGGCCATGCCGATTCCCGAATCCGTCAAGGTCACCTTCTCGGGTGAAATGCAAGATGGCATGGACTTCCGTGACGTCGTCCACGCAACCCAGCTACAAATGCTGAAAAAATTCGGCGAAAACGTCTTCCAGGGCCGCGTCATCGAGGTCCACATTGGCACCTTGCTGGCTGACCAAGCCTTTACCTTTACCGACTGGACCGCCGAGATGAAGGCCAAGGCCTCGATCTGTATTTCACAGCCGGACACCTTGATTGGATCACTGGAGATGGCCAAAAGCCGCATCCAAATCATGATCAACAAAGGCATGGAAAACGACGCCAACATGCTCCAGGGCCTGATTGACAAAGCCGACGCCCGTATTCACGACATCGCCAACGGCACCGGCCGACCGCTGCTGATGCCTGACAACAACTGTCAGTACTACGCAGAACTTGAAGTCGACCTGAACACCATTGTCGAGCCGATGATTGCCGATCCGGACGTTAATAACGATGACGTCTCAAAGCGTTACACCCACGACGCCATTCGCCCGCTGTCGTATTACGCAGGCGAGCGCAAAGTCGATCTGGGCTTTGTTGGTTCCTGCATGGTCCACAAGGACGACGTCAAAATCGTCGTCCAAATCCTGCGCAACCTGGAAGCCAAGCAAGGCAAAGTCGAGTTCCAAGCGCCGCTAGTCGTCGCCGCACCGACCTACAACATCATTGATGAGTTGAAGGCCGAAGGTGACTGGGAAATTCTGCAGAAATACGCCGGTTTCGAATTCGACGACGACGCGCCGAAACAGGCCGCCCGCACCGAGTACGAGAACATCCTGTATCTGGAGCGTCCCGGTTGTAACCTGTGTATGGGTAACCAAGAAAAAGCGGCCAAAGGCGATACCGTGTTCGCAACCTCGACCCGCTTGTTCCAAGGCCGTGTGGTCGAGGATCGCGCTGACAAGAAAGGCGAATCCTTGCTGGCTTCAACGCCGGTGGTGGTGTTGGCTGCCATCTTGGGTCGCTCGCCGACGCTGGCCGAATACCGCGAAGCGGTCCAGGGTATTCAGCTGACGCAGTTTACGCCGCCGACCGAAGCACTGAGCATGATCCCCATGGTCAACGCAGGCTAAACCCAAACGGGTTTACATGAGGGTCGGTACTTCGGTGCCGGCCCTTTTTTTTCAGTTTCGATAATGGCCTAGGTGGCCGATGGAACCCACTATGATGACGCACATGACCCGAGCGCTAATGATTGGCGCGCTAACCGCCCTACCGACCGCCACGCACGCAGGGCTGTTCGACGACCTCAAAGCCGCAGTGACCGGCCACGTCGCCGATTTCCAGTCGCGCAGCCTACCCGACCAGGTACTGGACAGCGCCCGTGTAATCGCCAGTGGTCAGTTCCGCACCGACGATCCGGGCCAAGACTTCGCCCACACCGGCAAAGGCGGTTTATCGCTGGTCACCCGCGAAGGCGATGTGTTTGTGCAGTTGCACCCGGACGTCGAGATCGGCTTGGCGCCGGATCTGTACCTATACCTGTCGATGGCGCGCGGAATTGACAGCGAAGAACGCTTTGCCGCGACCGAACAAATCGAGGTCGGGCCATTGGTCAAAGGCAAGGGCGCAAGCTACTACTCGCTCGGGGCGCTCAGCGACACCGAAATTAATGCGCTAGGGTCGGTGACGGTCTGGTGCAAACGCTTTGGGGAGTTTATGGCGTCGACGGATTTGGTTGTGCCGGGGGAGTAAGGCAAGCGCGAAGGTGTCGCTGACGTTTGAACCGATATAACGGCAAGAAAATACTGCTGTTTTCACTGGGTAACAATAGTTGCGACGGTAGCGACAAATCATTCGGCTATGGCGCCTGTGACGGCGGCAGCATCACCAACAACCCCGATCCAATCGCCAACGTTCCGCTACCGGCCGCTGCCTGGCTGCTCTTAACGGCGTTAGCGGGCCTGATCGGGACTCGTGCCCGCAGTAAAACCACGGGCACTTAACGGCTCGGATCGTGGGGGCCAACCGTCACCGTGACAGTCTGTTTGGAGGCGTCTATTTGACGGTCTGGTTAATCAGAACCAAACAATCTGACGGTAGTTGAACCCCAGCCCAACCTGTCTGGATAAACTGGCGGATGTTTTGATGATCAGTGCCCTCCGGATGGTCCAGAACACTGCGATAGTGCTCCGCCCAACACGCGAGTGTTTGAGGTTCGCCAAGGTTATGCAGGCGCGCAAACGCCAATACCTTGGCCGATCCCTGGTTTTGCTCGGCCGTGTTGTCGGCCGTGCCGTTTGAAAACGCCGTCGGCGCGAAACGATAGGCTCGGTCAATCGTCGCAATGACGTCGACGAACATCAGCTCGTTCGGTTTTTTGACTAAACGCATTAACAAAGTGGCAACGTCGTTCATTTTAGTGCTCGGCTGTGGCGTGGGGCCGCAGTCTAAACGATCTTCATGCGCTATCGCAGTGTGGCATCCGCGTTCGTCGCCACGGCCTTCGTCAGCTCGGTGTTGATCAGGGCATCCATGTCATCGATATAATTACCCACGCGTTTAATGACCCTGCGCTTTTGACGTTCATCAGCGCCAGCCCAGAGATCCGTCATCAGTTGCACCCGACCGTCCAATCGAGCCGCACGAAGCGCTACCAATTGACGGCCCTGCGGCGTATCCAACGCGTTTGCGAATAAAAACCCCAGCCGCGCGGCGCGGTCAGCGCCGCTGGGCTCGGCCAAAACCTCGAACAGTTGCGATTGAAATGCGCGGTGAGCGGCCACGGTCTGGACGGTGATATCGGGGTATTGTGCGGCGAAGTTCAGCACCCTCGTTTGTTGCGATGGACTCAGCGGCCCCGTCCATTTTTCGATGCCCGCAACCGTATCTTGGGCGTGATCAGCCGCAGTCTCGGCGTCGGATAGCCTTTCTTGGCTGCGCGCTTCAACCGCCAACATCAACCCTTGGACTTGCTGTGGGGTGACGGTACGACTTAATTCAACGATCGCGGGGGTCGCCTGGATAACGATGGCATCCCAGCGCTGCCGCATGAGCGCGATATGGCCCTGTAATGCGTCTGGATCCAGCTTGGCACCACTGAGCTGCGCTCGAATTTGCACCAAGGTGTCTCGGTAGAGCGGCAGTTCATTTGCACGATGCCAGTCATGCAACTGGGCAAGCTCCGCTTTGAACGCAGTCTTTTGCTCGCGCGACAGGTCGATGAAATCGTTGAGGTACCAGGACGCCATAAATCGGGCGTTGTTGTAGGCAAACTGCATCCCGCAACCGCTCAGCAACAAACACATACAGATTAAACGCAATGACCGTTTCAACGATTTCCCCCCCCGCTACTCTCTTATCACTGAGGCCAGCCTTGGCCAATTCAATGAAGTGAGCGACCTCGATCGGTTCACGCGGTCGCCGACTGCCCTTCGCAACACTTTTTGTGTTTTTTACCACTGCCGCAAGGACAGGGATCATTGCGGCCAATCTTCACCGTGACCGTCTGTTTGGCGGCGATGCGCCGGGGCATCCAAAACTCATAAATGGCGATCAAATTACCAACCACAAAATGAGTCGCGTCGTGTTTGTGTTGCAGGGATTCAATATCCGCAAGCTCAACTGGATCCGATGTGTCGCCCAACGCCCGCAGCAGCTCCATACTCGGCCGGTCTAAACAGGCGGCCCAGTCCCCACGCGTCAAGTCGACCCCCAGCATGAATCCCTGCGCGAACCCCGTCGGGTCACTCAAATTGCGGCCCTGGCTCCACTGCGTCTTAAATACCGGCGCAACCTTGTATTCATCACCGGAAAAACCCGCCACGACCTGGTTCATCCGTCGAAACACTAAGTTGGTCAACCGCTCCAGCGCATCGTCGGACAATTTGGACGGTTGACCCAGAGCCCCGCCCCAGACCATATGGACCCAGGTTGTTGGATCAAGCGTGGTTGGCCCAATCGCCAGCGCGTGTAATAAGCCATCCAAGCGGTCAACACTGAGCCCCTGCGGACCGACCTCAAAGGTCAAGCACTTGTCCAAGGCCTTTAGGTCATCAGCCGTCAGCGGCGTTTTCAAACTAATCATCACACACTCATCATTTTTGGGTATGCGTGGATAATGCCACAGCTCCCTCGATTTAACGGCCACTAACGCGTTGGCCGCCGTCTGATTACGTCTACCAAGGCTGTCGAACCTCCAACGAGCGCACAAATAAAAAAGCCCCGACCAAAGGTCAGGGCTCACATGGCGCACCGGTCGGATAGACCGCAAACGCCTAATGCCGTTTGCGCCCTGCGGGTGGCTTCGCCAGTCCTTGACCGCGTGCAAAGCTGCGCTTTGAACACGGTCGGCGTCGAACCTCCAGTCGGTTCGCATCCTCCAACGAGCGCACAAATAAAAAAGCCCCGACCAAAGGTCAGGGCTTTTTTATTTGTATGGCGCGCTCGGGAGGATTCGAACCTCCGACCGCCTGGTTCGTAGCCAGGTACTCTATCCAGCTGAGCTACGAGCGCGTCGTTGTGGGCGCGGATAATAAAGAGCATGGCCCACCTTGGCAAGCCCTAAATGACGAAAAGCCAAATAAATTACCGAGATCCACAAAACTGGCGGAGTTTCGGCATTCAGTGATAACCCATCAACGAATCGAAGCGCTCATCGTCCAATCCGGCACTGACGAAAAATTGCTCGCCCTCCTCAGCCAAGTAATCCAGATCCGCGGCACAGCCGGCAGCAATTCGTCGAATTTCCTCTATGCACGCATTGCCGGCACGCACACGCACCAACTCTTCTAGCTGCTCAATTTCCATGGGTGTAATCGGACGGTGCCAAATCGCTTCGAAATAGAGTACGGCGTCTTCCAAGCATTGGCGCTGTAAGGTGGAATGGATCATAGGAACCCCTCCTGCACTATGAGTGTTGACGCTAAGCCAACGCAGCGCAGCAAATCTGGGCCTCAGTTCACATAGATCCGCTGACAAAAAACCACCACTCAGCAGCTCGCCTAGTCGATCGACCAACTCTCTTGGGTTCGTGGGTTAAACGCCACCAGCCCACCGCTTGCCGGACTGCGCCCGGCGACGGCACTGATCACCACGAAGTGAGTCACCAAGATCGCGGATCGCTCGCCAATGCGCCCTAGCAATGCGTCAAACGCGGCCAGGGTATCGGCGCGCTGGACATGCCCTTGAAAGAACGAAGCCAGGCCCATGTCGACTTCCGGTTCACCTAACGCCAACAGCCGAGCGGTCTGATGACACCGGCACCAGGGACTGGTGGCAATCACCTGTGGCGCAAACCCGGCCGCTGACAAGCGCTCGCCCGTGGCAATCGCCTGAGCCTGACCGCGCGCATCCAGATTGCGCTGACTGGCACAGTTACCCAATTCGAAATCACCAGGATCACCGGTGCCCGGCGCGATCGCGTGGCGCATCAACAGCACCTGACCATAGCGTTCAGGTTGATCAAGGTAATCCTCCAAGCTGAGCGCACTAGCCTGCCCCGCCCAGAGTGCCAAACAGGCCCACAGCAACGCCCTCACGGCAGCCGTTCCAGCAACGCACGACACGACCGGTCATACCCAGTCCAGGCAACCTTGCGAATGACGCCGCCCGTATCCGCCCACAGTTCGACCTCACAGGGTTTTATAAGGTCCGCGTTGCGCCAGCCATGACGCGTCAACGCGCCATCCGCCGCAACAACCGCCGCATCGCCCAAGGCATTTGCATAGCTTGATAAGGGTTGGCCAAGCGCTTGGCTTAGCCGCGCATCAAGGCTATCGACCACCGGGGTTTGGACGGCACAACCGCCGAGCACTAGGGCGATGCCAATTATCAGTGCAGGGTGCATTTCGTTTCTCCTTTTGACGAACCCCCTTGTAACCCCGAAGCACCCTATTTGACCAGACCAGGCGGCACTCGCGTTCGCAGTCAAAGCGGCCTATAAAGAATGTACAAGAACCATTGGAGAACGGGCATGGCCGACACACGGGCACTCATCGAGCAGTACTACAGCGCACTTAATAGCGACGATTTACCGGGACTACTGGCGTTACTCAGCGACGACGTCGTGCATGACGTCAATCAAAGCCATCGCGAGGACGGCAAACTCGCATTTCGAGCGGCCTTCGAACATCGCCGCGCGCACTACGATGAACAAATGGTTGACCGCGTCATTTGCATCAATGAAGACGGCAGTCGAGCCGCCACCGAGTACCGTATGCAGGGACACTACCTGGCGACCGAAGACGGCTTACCGCGCGCCACGGGCCAAGCCTATGACCTGCAGGCCGGGGCATTCTTCGAGATCAAAAACGGCGAAATCAAACGTGTCACCAGCTATTGCAACCGCCAAGAGTGGATCAATCAGGTCAGCCCGCTTCACGACCAGAGCTAAGCCGCGCTGCGATTGGCTAACCGTTGCGCCAGTGCCTGCAAGCGCTGGCCGGCGGTATGTTCACAGACCCACGGCAACACCGCGCTGCCGCTAAGCGGGTAGCGGCTCCTTTAGCCAGGCGGAGGCCTCGGCCAATTCGTCGAGGTCAAAGGCTTCAATTTTCAGCCCCGGTATCAACAACCCCTCGAATTCCGCCAGCTCACCGATCCAGTCGCGATCGGTCATTACTGCGATGCGGTCAAAGCGGCGAATCAAGCGAATCATTTTCGGCAGTTCAACCAACTCAAGCCCCACCGCAGCCAATGTTGGCCAGGCGCCCTCGCCTAGGTGCATCAGCATCGACCCGTGCTTGAGCCCTTCGGTGGCAATCAGCGCCCTCGGTATGAAATCTTGCATCGCGGCCAAATTGATAGGCCCTTCGACCACCAGTTCGACCCGCTTTCCATTGCGTTTCACTTCAATCATTCGACTACCCTCCATGGTTTGAGCCTACGCCGGAGCGAGACAGCGCGAACCTGCACCATTGGGATGGTCCTAGCGAATCACCGGAGCCGAGGTCAGCAGCATCTGGGTGTAGGGGTCTTGGGGCGATGCAAACAAGGCATCCGCGGACTGCTCTTCGACCCACGCACCCTGACGCATGACGCCGATGCGGTGGGCCATGGTGCGGACCACGGCTAGGTCATGGGTGATAAAGAGGTAGGTCAACCCCAGGTCTCGCTGCAGCTGTTTCAGCAGGTTTAACACCTGCGCCTGAACCGACACATCCAACGCCGAGGTCGGCTCGTCACAGACGATAAAGCGCGGCTCGGACGCCAGCGCACGCGCGATCGATATGCGCTGGCGTTGGCCGCCACTGAATTCGTGCGGATAGCGCGCGCCGTCACTGGCTGACAACCCGACCTTGACCAACAATTCGGCGACCCGTGTTTGGACGGCCCCGCGCGCAGTCGCCAGTCCAAACACGGTTAAGGGTTCAGCGATAATATCCCCGACTCGCCAGCGCGGATTCAGGCTCGCATAGGGCGACTGAAAGACCATTTGGATTTGACGGCGCAGCGCCATCGGAGCTTGTGGCGTGACCGCCTGACCATCGAACAGGACCTGTCCGCTGTCCGCCGCTTCCAAACCGACCACCGCGCGCGCCAGCGTCGATTTACCCGACCCGCTTTCGCCGACCAGCGCAAAGGTCTGGCCGGCGTCAATCGTAAAGCTAACCGACTGGACCGCCTTGACCTGGCGCACCGGCGCCCGTGTGATCGCGCGCAACCACGCGGGCTGCGATTGATCGAAGGTTTTATTGAGGTTCGAGACCTGAACCAAGCTCATGTGCCTTCACTCCAAAAACAAGCGCGACCGTTGTCCAGGCGTGGCCGCTCGCGCAAACACCGCTCGCTGACGTGTTCGCAGCGCGGATTGAAGGCGCAACCGACGGGAATTTGATCCAGCCGCGGCATGCTGCCGGGGATCTGGTAGAGGTCCTGGTCCACGCTGCCGGCCAGCGTCGGCGTCGACGCCATCAGTCCGCGCGTATACGGATGCTTGGGTGCGTTGATGACCTGCGCAGTCGTGCCGACTTCAACCAGTCGCCCGGCGTACAAGACCCCGACGCGGTCGGTCGTTTGCGCAACCACGCCCATGTCATGGGTGATCAAGATCACCGCGGTCCCGCGCTCACGGCACAACCGCTTCAACAGTTCCAATATCTGCGCCTGAATCGACACATCGAGCGCCGTGGTCGGCTCATCGGCGACCAACACCGCCGGGCGCGGTGCCAGGGCCAGCGCGATCACCACCCGTTGGCGCATGCCACCCGAGAATTCGTGCGGATAGGCGTCCAGGCGGCTCGGGTCCAAGCCAACTTCGGTCAATAACTCGCCGGCCTCGCGACGGGCTTGGGCGCCGGTCAAATCACGATGCCAGCGCAGGGTTTCGATCAGCTGATCACCGACCGTTTTCAGAGGATTCAAACTGGTCAGGGGGTCTTGAAACACCATGCCAATTCGATGGCCGCGAAAGGCCTCGGGGGCAAGGTCGACCCGTTCATCCTGAAAAAATATACGGCCTCCGCTGATCCGCCCAGGCGGTTCCAACAACCCCAGCAGTGCCGCCCCGGTCATCGATTTTCCGGCGCCGGATTCACCGACCAGACCGAGGATCTCGCCGGCCTGTAGATCGAAGGTGACACCGTCCAATGCCGTCAAGGTGCCGCGGCGTGACGGAAACTGAACCGACAGGTCCTCGACTCGAAGCACGCTCATTGCAACCTCGGATTCAATGTGTCGCGTAGCCAGTCACCCAGCAAGTTGACCGCCAATGCTAGCGACAACAGCGTTAAGGCTGGGAACAACAAAATCCACCATTCGCCGGAGAACAAGAAGTCCTGGCCGATACTAATCAAGGTCCCCAAACTGGGCTCGGTCGGTGGCGCGCCAACGCCCAAAAATGACAGCGTGGCCTCGGCAATGATAGCCAGCGCCAGCGTGATCGTGGCAATGACCAGCACCGGACCCAACACGTTCGGCAAGATGTGCTTGCGCATAATCTGAAAGCGCCCCAACCCCATCAACTTCGCGGCCTGTACGTACTCTTTTTCTTTTTCGACCAGGGTGGTTCCACGCACCGTGCGCGCAAACTGAACCCACTCGCTTAACCCAATACTTAAAATCAGCACCCCGATTGCCAGCTCGCTGCGGGCCTCGGGTGGCAACACCCCCTGGGCCACACCAAAAATCAGCATCGCAATCAAAATCGATGGAAAGGTCACCTGAACATCGGCGACGCGCATAATAAAAGCGTCCAACCAACCGCCGACGTAGCCCGCCAACAAACCCAATGACACCCCCAGCACCAGCGCCAGGCCGACCGCGCTGAAGCCGACGAACAGCGATACCCGCAGCCCATATAAAATTGCCGACAACAGATCCCGGCCCTGGTCATCGGTGCCCAGCACAAAGCGCTCGCCGGTAAAGGCGTTGTCCGTCAACGGCGGTGTAAAGCCGTTCATCAGGTTCAACGCGCCCATGTCAAAGGGGTTAGTCGGCGCCAGCCACGGCGCCAACAGCGCCCCGCCGACCAGCAATACCACCACCGAAAAGGCAATGATCGCGACCGGCGAGCCCTTAAAGGCGTGCCAAAAATCCGAATCAAAAAAGTCCGTCATGCGCGTGATCCTTTGGCCAATGAACCGGTCTTAAGGCGCGGATCAATCCAGAAATACAACAGGTCCACGACCAAGTTGATGACCACGAAGACCACGCCCACCAACAGCAGATACGCGGACATCACGGGGATATCGACAAAGTACACGGCATTAATGAACATCAGCCCAACGCCGGGCCACTGGAACACCGACTCGGTGATAATCGAAAACGCCACGATGGACCCCAGCTGCAAGCCGGCCACGGTGATCACCGGTACCAGCGTATTTTTAAGGGCATGGCCGAAATAGATACGGCGCTGGGATAAGCCCCGTGCGCGCGCAAATTTGATGAAGTCTTGGCGCAGCACCTCGAGCATTTCAGCGCGCACCAAACGCATGATCAGTGTCATTTGATAAAGCCCCAAGGTAATCGCCGGCAGCAGTAACGACCGCCAACCCTCCAGCGTTAACAATCCGGTGCTCCAGTCGCCGACTTGGATCACGCCAGCCCGCCCGAACGAGGGCAACCAGCCAAGCTCAACGGCAAACACCCAAATCAGCAACACACCGATCAAGAAAGTCGGCAACGACACGCCAATCAACGAGGTCGCCATAATCAGTTGCGCAACCACGCCGCGGCGCCGGATGGCGGTGTACACACCCAGCACAATCCCTAGCGTCAGCGCCAGGATCGCCGACACCAGTGCCAGCTCCAAGGTCGCAGGCAACCGATGGGCAATCAGATCCGCGACCGGCTCGCCGGTGCGGTATGACACGCCGAAGTCACCCTGAACGGCATCCGCGACGAATCTAAAATATTGAACCGGCAAGGCATCATTCAGCCCCAACCGGTCACGTAATGATTCCCGATCTGCCAAGGTCGCTTCCTGGCCCAACATATTTGACACCGGGTCACCGACAAACCGGAACATACTAAAGGCCACCAGCGCGACCAATAGCAAAACAAAGACCGCCTGCGTGAGGCGGTTAAAAATAATCCAAATCATAGGAGTAGCGGGGCCGGAGCCCCGCGTAGCTTAGTTAAATGACAGAAATTTGAAGTGCGGCTGGTCTTCGGGCTGCACGTCAAACTTGATGTCGTCGCGCATGCTCCAGTTCAGCACCTGGTTGTGCACCGGCAGGTAAAGGATGTCTTCCTGAAGTTGCTTCCAGATTTTGCCAATGGTGGCGTCGCGTGCTGCCAGGTCGGTTTCCGATTCCAGGCTGACGATCATGCTGTCCACCGACGCGTTCGAGTACCCGGTGTTGTTCCACGGTCCACGATCACCCTCGCTCGTATGCGCCAGGAAGTTAAAGATGTAGTGCGAATCAAAGGTCGGAACGCCCCACCCCAACATGTAAAACTCGGTGGTTTTGTTTTGGATCAGCGGGAAGTGCTGTGCTTTCGGCTTCGCGTCCAAATTCACTTTGACGCCGATTTGACCGAGCATACCAACCGCCGCCTGGCAGATTGCTTCATCATTGATGTAGCGGTCGTTCGGGCAGTTCAATGTGATGCTGAAGCCGTCGCCGTAACCCGCCTCGGCCATCAATCCCTTGGCCTTGTTCATGTCGTTGGCCGGGACTTGACCCAGTTCGGCCGTCCAGCCATTAACAAATGGAGGCATGATGACACCGGTCGGGTCTGACTGGCCGCGCATGACCACTTGCTGAATCGCTGAACGGTTAATGGCCATGTTCATCGCTTCTCGGACACGGCGGTCCGCAAAGGGGTTGGCGCCGTCGACGTTATCCGTTTCCAGATCCGCCTTGCCTTGATTCATGCCAAAGAAAATAACCCGGTTTTGAGCCGCCGTCGCCACCCTCAACCCGTCCGCCGAATCGACCCGCTTAAGGTCCTGTACCGGAGCATCCTGAACGAAGTCGACTTCGCCCGACAACAGCGCCGCCACGCGCGTGGCCGCCGATTGAATCGGGGTAAAGATCACTTCAGTAACTTCCAGTGGGAATTGGCCCTTACCCCAATAGTTCGGGTTAGCGGTCAATACCGTGCGCTCATCGGGCGTGCGTGATACCAGCTCAAAAGCACCCGTGCCGTTGGTGTTGCTGGATGCAAAGGTTGTTTCGCCGTTGGCGAAATCTTGAGGAGTCACCGATCCGTTCGCTTCGGTCCAGCCCTTGTCCATCATGAACAAGTTGGTCAGGTTATTGATCAACAGCGGGTTGGCGCCATTGGTTTCAATATCGACCGCGAATTTGCTGGGTGCGCTGACGGATTTAATCGACGTCAACAACCCTTTCATGTCCGATGTTTCCATCATCGCGCGGTTAATGCTGAAGACCGCGTCTTCAGAGGTGAAGTCTTCGCCGCCGTGGAACTTGACGCCTTCACGCAATTCCAAGCGCCACACGTTGGGATTACCCGGCAATGTGGCCCAGCTGGTGGCCAGCGCCGGAATGATTTGGCCGGCCATGTCGCGTTGCAATAAGGGTTCGTAAATTTGGTGGGCCAGCGTATGGGTGGTGCCTTCGTTTTGCGCATGGGGGTCCATGGTCAACGAATCACCGGAGCGCGCCCAGCGCAATGTTTCGGCCATAGCCAGCGGCGCGGCCGCAAGTGCCGACAGCGCAACGGCCGCCGCAATTTGACGTTTTAGCATGGGGATTCCTTTTTTTGTTGTTGGTTGAGCATGCCGTGCTTAGATCTGGGTTTCAATGCATCGGCTGACGAAAGATTGTTTCAGCGCGCTACCGGCAACCTACTGGGTCAATCGGGCGACCAATCGTTGAACCCGCGGGCCGACCAAGATCGCCACCACCGCCGCGATCGGCCAAGCAATCGCCCAGGCGCCGAGCCATTGCATGACGATGCCCGGCGGCAGTCCGCCCACCGCTTTGGCGGTCGCAAACCCGGACACAACAAACGACATCACACCGGACAATAAAATCGCATTGAGGTAGCGGGCACTGGATTTGGGAAATTTCATCAACAGGTCTCGGGTTAATTTTGTCCAAGCCTAACAAAGTTGCGCCCATCAAAGTGGCTGGCAATGATCAACATTTGTAATCGTTTTGCGTCCGCCCCTGCGGTAGCATCCGCGGCATCATTCACCGGATCCATCACATGCTATCGACTAACCGTATTGCCATTATCTTGGGCGCCATGTTCCTGTCCTTGGGCGCCTTCGACGGCATGCTGGGCGTGCTGTGGCCGACACTGCGCGGTGAAATGGGTCGCGACATTGGCGACCTGGGGTATTTGCTGGCCGCGTACCTGATCGCCTCCATGGCCGGCAGCTTACTGTCGTCCTGGGCACTGAAGCACTGGGGCATACGTCACGGCCTTAAGGGGTCAACCGTGATTGCTGTGGTAGGGGCCATTTGCGTCGCTTTGGCGCCGACCTGGCACTGGTTACTGGCGGCCGGCGTCGTTCGCGGGCTGGGCAATGGCGCAATCCATGCGTACCTGAACACCTACGCCGCGCGTGCTCTTAGCAACCGCAAAACCATGGTCATCCATGGCATGTGGGGCGGTGGCGCGGCGGCCGCGGCGTTCACCATGACGCTGCTGGTCAGCTCGGGTATTGCGTGGCAATGGAACTTGCTGTGGTGTGTGGTGCCGGCCTTGTTTGCCTTTGCCGGGTACTACACCTTGCCACGCGTGGTCGACACCGATCGCGGGCAAACCTTGGGTGCACTCAAACGCGGCGATTGGATTGCCGTCATCGCCGGCGGCACTTATGTCGCCGTTGAGGCGTCCGTCGGCAACTGGGCCTACACGCTGATGACCCAGGGCTGGTCGATGTCAATCGAAGTCGCCGGCATGGCCACCTCGGTATTTTGGATTTTGATCACGGTCGGGCGTATTAGCCTGGCCGGCCTGCCTTTAAGCGCCGCCTGGTGGTTAAAACTGATGCCATGGATGCTGGCGGGGTCCGCGGGCCTGCTGTTCGTCGGCCAACACCAGCTATGGTTCGGAATTGCCGCGCTGTGGGCCGTCGGGTTAAGCGCCAGCGTGATTTTCCCCAGTTTGATTTATCAGGCGATTACCAATGCGCAACCGGCCACCAAGCCGAAAATTGCCGGCGCAATATTGACCTGTGCGGCAGCCGGCGGCGCGTCGGGACCCGCGGCAATCGGTTGGTTAGCCAGTGCCGGCGCCCTACTGTGGATTCCGTTGCCGATTGCAGCGCTGGGCGTTGTGTCGGCGCTGTGCGCCCGTCAGGTCGCGCTCAGAGGTTCGCCAGCAAGCGATAGCTGATCATTACCGCAATCGACGCTAACACCACCGCCATCGCACGATTCAACCACACAGCCCGGGCCAACAAGGCCTGGCGCATGGCCTCCGTGGACAGCACCACGGCGGCCATGCTGTACCACACACCATCGATAATCGCCGGGGTCGCGACCAACACCAGGTTGCGCTGGAAACCACCGTCACTGGTCACGAACGGACTGAATACGGCGAGGAAAAACGCCAACATTTTTGGGTTTAGAAAGGCAATCAAGAAGCCGTCTCGGATGCTGGCGGAGGTGCTGATGTCCATATGGCCCGCGCGCGAATGCCACAGACCCCACGACAGCTTCAACAACCAGATAATGCCAACTGCCTGGACCGCCATCAGGGCGCCCTCACCGACCGCCAAGACGCCACTGAGCACGACAATCGCACCTACCGCGTAGATGGCGACCGCCAACGCATGGGCAATGCCCGTGACCACACCCAGCCAACGTCCGCCATGGATGGCCGCACGCAAGATGACAAACAGTGAGGGGCCAGGGGATACGGCGCCGAGCAGGCAGACGCTGGCGAGGGCCAGCCATTCGTTAAAGTTCATTCGCAACTCAAAACACGTGGATTGGGGGCAACTGATGCCGACGCATTTTACAGAATTGTCGCGCCAATCGCAGACGGCATGACGGCGAGATCGATGCAGCGTCACAAAGGCTACGCGCGTTCCCTGTCAAAAGCCGCTTAAGTAAGACATAGATCGAGGTGCAGGCAAACAGCGATCCGGGCGGGACTGCGCCTACGCGTCCCGCTTCGGCACTCAACGCGCGTGAGGACTGGGCGTAGGTCAGACGCGGCTAAGGAAAAGACACAGATCGAGGTGCAGGCAAACAGCGATCCGGGCGGGACTGCGCCTACGCGTCCCGCTTCGGCACTCAACGCGCGTGAGGACTGGGCGTAGGTCAGACGCGGCTAAGGCAAAGACACAGATCGAGGTGCAGGCAAACAGCGATCCGGGCGGGACTGCGCCTACGCGTCCCGCTTCGGCACTCAACGCGCGTGAGGACTGGGCGTAGGTCAGACGCGGCTACGGCAAAGACACAGATCGAGGTGCAGGCAAACAGCGATCCGGGCGGGACTGCGCCTACGCGTCCCGCTTCGGCGTCCTTCGGACTCGCGCTAGGCGCTCGCTCAAATCGGCCGTCCATGGCCGATTTGTCGAACCCCGCACGAGGGTTCGAGCACCCTTCCGGTAAAAAACTCACATACAAAAAAGCCCATGTCAAAAGCCGCTACGCTGCTTCTTTTGACATGGGCTTTTTCGTATGAAATATGGCGATCCGGAAGGGACTCGAACCCTCGACCTCCGGCGTGACAGGCCGGCATTCTAACCAACTGAACTACCGGACCGGCGTTCGTTATTGCAAAAACTGGTCGGGACGGAAGGATTTGAACCTTCGACCCCTACAACCCCATTGTAGTGCGCTACCAGGCTGCGCCACGCCCCGAGACGTCTTTGCGGGGCGCATAATAGGTATTCGGGGGGTGGCTGTAAAGGTTAATCTTCGAGTAATCGTGCAATTGCTCGAATTTCCTGGCGCAGGCTTTGCAGCTCCTGCTGAATCCAGGATTTACCTTCCGATTGCTCGCCCTTTTTAGCCAATTGCAAGCGCGCACCGGCAATCGTGTACCCACGATCGTACAACAGCGTCCGTATACGCCGGGCCAACAGCACGTCGGCATTGGAGTAGTAACGGCGGTTGCCACGACGCTTGGCCGGCTTCAGGTCAGGAAATTCCTGTTCCCAATAACGCAGCACGTGCGAGCGCACCTTACACAGCGACGCCACCTCGCCAATCGCAAACCAATGTTTGCCGGGCACCGGTGGCAACACCTCGCCCTCGCCCAACGCTTCACCGTCGGCCGTGGGCACCACGGCATCGACCGGCACCGGCAACTCGCCGGTGTCGATTAGGTCCATTTGATCGTCGTTCGGGGTCGGGTCAGTCATCGTCGTGATCGTCGTCGGTCATCCAATCGGTGGCGACATCGCGACCGTCAATCACGGCCTCGACGCGGTGGCGTAATTTTTGGCCCGCGCGAAAGCTGACCACGCGACGCGCGGTAATCGGGATCTCTTCGCCAGTTTTCGGATTACGTCCGGGGCGCGGTGCTTTGTCGCGGGTAGTGAAATTTCCAAAACCGGACAGGCGCACATCGGCGTTGCTGACTAATGCCGCACTGATTTCGTCGAAAAATGCTTCCACCAGATCTTTGGACTCACGTTTGCTGAGCCCAATGGCGTCGCTTAAAAATTCCGCCAAATCGGCTTTACTGAGTGCTGACACAAGATTGCCCTCCCCACGGCCGTAAACTATGGGGCGGAGAAATGAAAAACTCAAGGAAAAAAAGCACCTTAGTGCCCAGAACTCGAAATGAACTCAGTGCGGATCGAGAGAACCTCGACCCGCACACAGCCCTTAGCGCAGCGTTACACCCAGCTGTTCAGACAGCGCCGCCAGCACATTGTCGGCCGCGGCATTCAGCACCGCTTCCTCCAAGGTGGCGTCCGCGTCGCGCCATGACAGGTGCACCGCCAAGCTCTTCATGCCCTCCGGCAAACCCTTGCCTTCATAGACGTCAAACAGCACCACCGAATCCAATAACGGACCCGCAGACGCCGCGATAACTTCACGAATGGCCGCCCACGATTGCCCTCCGACTAACAGCGCGAAGTCGCGGCCGGACGATGGGAACTTCGACAGCGGTTTAAACGAGGCTACATTGGCGTGGGCCACCGCCGCCAACGATAGATCCGCCACGTAGGTCGCGTCCGGCAGGTCCAACGTGCTCGCCAACTGCGGGTGCAGTGCGCCAATAAAGCCCACCACCTCGCCGTTGATCAAGACATTCGCCGTGCGTCCGGGGTGCATGCCCTGGCGCTGCGCCGGCTCAAAGCTCAAGCCATCGGCGACCAAGCCCTCGACCACACCTTTAACGTCATAGAAATCAACCGATCGTGACGGTGACTGCCAGTCCCACTGATTGACATCACCGGACATCAACACACCCAAGCGATCCTTTTGTTCCAGCGCATCAACGGCGCCGGCAAAGCACTGCCCGATCTCGAAAATGCTGACGCCTTTGTGCTGGCGATTCAGGTTATAGGCCGCAGTCTGCGTCAGCCCGGGCAACATCGACTGGCGCATGCGCACCATATCGGCAGTGATCGGGTTGGCCAAATCCATGACCGCGTTATCGTCATGGAAATGATTGTGCTGATTGGGATGTACGAAGCTGTAGGTAATAACCTCGTTCAGCCCCAAGTCCACTAACTGCGAACGAATGCGGTTTTTATCCCGAATCGCTTCGGCCAGGCGCGGCATACCGTTGGTCGCCGCCGGCATTTTCGAGGGCAGGTTGTCATACCCATAAACCCGCGCCACTTCCTCGACCAAGTCCTGTTCAATCGCAATATCATGGCGCCAGCTGGGCGCGGTGCAGCGCCACGTACCCTCAGCCACGACCGGATTCATGCCCAATCGGGTCAAAATGTCCGTCACCGTGTCGGCGGGGATATGCAGGTCCAACTGGGCCGCCAATCGGTCGGCACGCAATTCAACGACGCGCGGCGCCGGGACATGTGCCTGCGACACCGCCTCGACCACAGCGCCGGCCTGACCGCCGACAATGTCCAGCAGCAACTGGGTCGCCCGCTCCATCGCTTGGGCTTGCAGCTGGCTGTCAACGCCACGCTCGTAACGTTGCGAGGCATCGGTGTGCAAACCGAAACGGCGGGCGCGGCCGGCAATCGTCAGCGGGTTGAACCAGGCCACCTCTAACAGCAAATCCGTGGTCGTGGCGGCAACGCCGGAGTGTTCACCGCCCATAATGCCGGCTAAGGCCAAGGGTTTGGTATGGTCTGCGATAATCAATACCTCGGCACCCAGCTCCACCACCTTGCCGTCCAGCAAGGTCAATTGCTCGCCGTCGCGCGCACGGCGCACAACAATGCCAGTGTCGATCTGTGAGCGGTCAAAGGCGTGCATCGGCTGGCCCAGTTCCATCATCACGTAGTTGGTCACATCAACCGCCGGGTCGATGGAACGCACACCGGCGCGGCGCAAGCGCTCGATCAACCAGTCCGGGCTTGCGACCGACAAATCCACGCCTTGGATGACACGGCTGAGGTAGCGCGGACACCCAGCAGGGTCGTCCAACACCACCGGCACCTGAGCGTCAATGGCGGCCGCGATCGGTTTAATCGAGGGCTCGTTAACCGCGGTCGACGTCAGCACGCCCACTTCGCGCGCGATTCCGCGTAAGCCAAAGCAGTCGCCGCGGTTCGGGGTCAGGTCAATATCGATTAAGGCGTCGTCCAGGCCCAAATAGTCACGCAGCGGCGCGCCAATCGCCGCATCCGCCGGCAACTCCATTAAGCCGTCACGCACCTCGGACAAGCCCAGCTCGTCCGCGCCGCACAACATGCCCAAGCTCTCGACACCGCGTAACTTGGCTTTCTTAATTTTGAAGCTGTCGTCCAGTTTGGCACCGACGCGCGCCAAGGGCGCAACCAGCCCGACGCGCGCGTTGGCCGCGCCGCACACCACCTGATGAAGATCGGTGCCGTCGTTGACGCTGCAGACGCGCAATTTATCCGCGTCCGGGTGCGGTTCGATCGCGTCGATACGCGCCACCACAACGTCGGTAAAGGGTTTGCAGGGCGCTGACACGCCATCCACTTCCAAACCGGCAAAGGTTAGCAGGGATACAATTTGATCGGTCGTGGCCGCCGGGTTAACCCAGCTACGAAGCCATTTTTCACTGACAAGCATGGGAATTCCTTAGGCGCTAAATTGTTTGAGGAAACGCAGGTCGTTCTCGAAGAACAACCGCAAGTCGTTGACGCCATAGCGCAGCATGGCCAGGCGCTCGACGCCCATGCCAAAGGCAAAACCGCTGTAGGTTTCACCGTCCACACCGGCGTGCTTGAACACCTCCGGATGAACCATGCCGCAGCCCATAACTTCCAGCCAGCCGGTGCCTTTACAGACGCGGCAACCATCGCCATTACAAATCACGCACTCCATGTCCACTTCGGCACTCGGCTCGGTGAACGGAAAGTAGCTCGCGCGGAAGCGAACCTGCAGGTCCTTTTCGAAGAACACCCGCAAAAACTCCGTCACGGTGCCCTTCAAGTCCGCCATGCTGATGCCCTTGTCGACGACCAAGCCTTCGACCTGGTGGAACATGGGGCTGTGAGTCACATCATAGTCACAGCGGTAGACGCGGCCGGGCGCAATCACACGGATCGGCGCGCCTTGCGTTAACATCGCCCGTATTTGGACCGGCGATGTGTGAGTCCTCAGCAACTGACCGTCCGGAAAATAGAAGGTGTCGTGCATGGCACGCGCTGGGTGGTGAGACGGAATGTTGAGCGCTTCAAAGTTGTGCCAGTCGTCCTCGATTTCCGGACCTTCGGCGACCGAATAACCGACCGAGGCAAAGAACTGCTGCATTCGCTCCATGGTCTTGGACACCGGATGCGCCGAACCGGGATTGCGGTTACGCCCGGGCAAGGTCACATCGATGGTTTCCGCCGCCAACTGGGCCTGCAGCGCCTGCGCGGTTAATAGCGTTTTACGCTCACCAATGGCGGCCTCGACCGCTTGCTTGGCCACGTTCACCAACTGTCCAGCCGCCTTACGCGCCTCCGGCTCCATTTTACCTAGGGCCTTCAGCTGTGCCGTTAACTCGCCTTTTTTACCCAAGTACTGAACCCGGATACTTTCCAGGGCCTCTACGCTCGCAGCGGAGGCAACGGCGTCCAGTGCTTGGTTTTGAATTTGATCAAGATCCATGTCTGTCTCTGCGTTGTGTCAAATATTAAAAAAGCCCGACATCATGCGATGCCGAGCTTTCGTGCGGTACAAAACCAAATCAACTCGGGGGCAGTTAAGCCGCCAGTGCTGACTTCGCTTTCTCCGCGATGGCCGCAAAAGCAGCCTTTTCACGCACTGCCAAATCAGCCAATACCTTACGGTCCAGCATGATTTCGGCGCGCTTGAGGCCGTTAATGAAACGGCTGTAGCTCAAACCGTTGATGCGTGCCGCAGCGTTGATACGCGCGATCCACAAACGACGGAACTGACGCTTACGCGTACGGCGGTCACGGTAGGCATACTGCCCAGCCTTGATTACCGCTTGCTTGGCTACGCGAAAGACGCGTGAACGCGCTCCGTAATAGCCCTTGGCCTGCTTCATGATTTTCTTGTGACGACGACGGGCTTGTACGCCCCGTTTTACGCGTGCCATATCTTATCTCCCGCTTACTTAGTGTAAGGCAACATGCGTGGTAGCAGTTGCGCATCACAGGCCTTGACCTGGTCCATTCCACGTAAATTACGTTTACGCTTCGTCGACTTTTTGGTCAGGATGTGCGAGCGGTTGGCCGCGCGGTGTTTCCAGCCCTTACCGGTTTTTTTAAACCGCTTCAGAGCCCCCGAGTTTGTCTTAATTTTCGGCATCTTTTTCCCTCTTCAGGATGTAAATGAGCAGGACCGGGGGGCCCTACTGCATTTCGCCATTAACTTCCAAGCAGTCGACGAGTCGACTACTTGCCTTTCCGCGACTTAGGCGCGAAAACCATGACCATCTGACGCCCTTCCAGCGCCGGACGGCTTTCGACATTGGCAATTTCTTCCAAGTCTTTTTCAACCCGTTGCAACAATTTGACGCCCAAATCTTGGTGCGCCATTTCACGCCCTCGGAATCGGATGGTGACTTTGACTTTGTCTCCGTGATCCAGAAACTCAACCATGTGTTTCATTTTCACGTTGTAGTCGCCGTCGTCCGTGCCGGGACGGAACTTGAGCTCTTTCAGCTTAGTCTGGACCTGTTTTTTCTTGGCCTCATTCTTCGCTTTTTTGTCTTCGTAGAGCTTCTTTCCATAGTCCATGATTTTAGCGACTGGCGGATCCGCGTTTTCCGAGATCATCACCAGGTCTAAATCGTTTTCCTTGGCAGCTACGATAGCGTCACGAGTGGCAACGACGCCTATCTGATCACCGTTGGGCCCGATAAGGCGCACGTTTGGTGAACGAATGGCTTCATTAATCATGTGCTTCGGGGCCGCCGGGGCCCGCTGCATGTTTCCGCGTCTGATTGCTCTACTACTCCGGTTTACGACCCAACAGGGCCACTTCGGCAACCAGGCGTTGTTTCAACTCTGAAACGTCCATTACGCCCAAGTCCTCGCCGGACTGGGTGCGAACTGCCACCTGATTGCTCTGCATTTCTTTGTCACCAGCGACCAACAAATAAGGAACCTTGGCCAATGTGTGCTGGCGAATCTTATAGCCGACCTTCTCATTCCTCAAGTCAGACTGGACCCTAAATCCATCTAATGCCAGTTCTGCACTGATTTTTTCGATGTATTCGCCCTGTTTATCGGTGATGTTCATCAAAACAGCCTGGGTCGGCGCCAACCACAGCGGCAAATCGCCAGCGTGGTTTTCGATCAAAATCCCGATAAAGCGCTCGAATGAACCTAGTACAGCGCGGTGCAACATGACCGGACGATGACGATCGCCGTCTTCGCCGACGTAATTGATGTCCAATCGCTCGGGCATAAAGAAGTCGACCTGCATGGTGCCACACTGCCAGACCCGGCCCAAACAGTCTTTCAGGCTGTATTCGATTTTTGGCCCGTAAAATGCACCCTCGCCCGGCAGCTCTTTCCAGTCCAAGCCCAAGTCGTTGAGCGCATCCGCCAATGTCTTTTCGGCCTTGTCCCAGGTCGCGTCATCGCCGACCCGTTTTTCAGGGCGCGTGGACATGCGCACAATGACTTCGTCAAAGCCCAACGCTTGGTAGATGGCATAGAGCATGGTGTTGAAGCGACGCACTTCCTCGCCGACCTGCTCGGGCGTGCAAAAAATATGGCCATCGTCTTGGGTAAAGTTACGCACCCGCATCAACCCGTGCAGTGACCCCGAGGGCTCATTACGGTGGCAACAGCCAAACTCTGCCAATCGAATCGGCAAGTCGCGGTAGCTTTTGACACCCTGGTCAAACACCTGGCAATGCGCGGGGCAGTTCATCGGCTTAATCGCGTAGTCGCGTTTTTCACTGGACGTGGTAAACATCGCGTCGGCGTAGTTATCCCAGTGCCCCGTGCGCTTCCAAAACGCCTGATCCATCATCATCGGCGTGCGAATTTCCTGATAGCCCTCGGCTTTTTGGCACTCGCGGACGTACTGCTCTAACACCTGATAAATCGTCCATCCTTGGGGGTGCCAAAACACCATGCCCGGGGCTTCTTCTTGCAAGTGGAACAGGTCCATACGCTTCGCCAGCTCACGGTGGTCGCGCCGCTTGGCTTCTTCGAGGAACTTCTGGTGCGCCTTCAAATCATCTTTACTGTTGAACGCAATGCCGTAAATCCGCTGTAACTGGGGATTGTTGGCGTCACCGCGCCAATAAGCACCGGTGATATTAGTCAACTTAAAGTAACGCAACACGCGCGTATTCGGCACGTGCGGACCGCGGCACATATCAACGTATTCTTGGTGGTGATACAGCGCGATCGGCTGACCGTCGTCAGGAATGTCGTTATTGATAATCTCTTGCTTGTACGGTTCGCCGCGACTAGCAAAGGTTGCCAGCGCCTCGGCGCGGCTGACCCACTGTTTGACCACCGGGTAGTCGGTTTTGACCAGCTCCTTAATGCGTTTTTCAAGCGCCGCCAAATCATCCGGCGTCAGCGCCCGTTCAAAGTCAACGTCGTAGTAGAAACCGTGCTCAATGACCGGCCCGATCGCCATTTTGATACCGGGGAACAACTGTTTAGCTGCGTGACCGACCAAGTGCGCGAATGAGTGGCGGATAACCTCGACGCCCTCGTCGTCACGCCCAGTGATGAGTTCAATCTTTGCATCCGCCGTAATCGGCTCGCAGGCATCCTTTAAAACGCCGTCGACACGCCCACAAACAGTGGCCTTGGCCAAGCCAGGCCCAATATCCGCGGCGACGTCCATTAAGGTCACAGGCACATCAAATTGGCGCTGGCTGCCGTCCGGCAAAGAAATAGTAATCAAAGTCAGTCCTTAGTATAGGTTACGGTCGCCCTACGTCGGCGTTCCGGAGGCCGCGTAGTCTACGGTAGCTGGGCTAAAATCGCGACCCACCGCACTGTTGTTTCAGCGACCAACGCATTAGTATTAATGCCTGCACCGACGAGGATTACCGTGCAACTACGATTCAAAATCGCGCTGCTGGTGTTCTGCCCCACGGCCGCGCTGCTGATGCTGACACTGCTCACCATGCAAAATTTGGTGTCGGATGACTTGGCCAGCGTGCGCGACTCCAGCTTCAAAGCAACCACGTCGATTCTATCCGAACCCGTGGTCGAGGCCTTCCTCGAACAAGACTTCGCCCGCCTCGACGAGTTCTTTTTAAACCTGCGTCAATCCCCTGATATTTTGGAAGGCGTCGCGGTTGATCGCGACCTTAAAATTATTGCCTCCGCCGACCCTCGCCAATTAGGCAAACCATTCGTTGCCATCGGTGAAAATTGGTACACCAGCGAACTGGTCGTTGGCGGACGCGAGCGCGGCACGTTATGGCTGCACTTTGACGAAAGCCAGGCCAAAGCGGCATTGGGCAATGTATTTGCCACTGGCATCCTGCTGTCGACCGTAACCCTGCTCATTTTGGCCGCCGTGGCCTACTGGATTGGTAACCAACTGAGCCGCAGCATGGGCGCATTGGCCCAATCCGCACAGCGATTCGCGCAAGGAGAGCTGACTCACCGGACTGGCATGAAGGGTGGCGACGAAATCAGCTCCGTCGGCCAAGCCTTTGACATCATGGCCGATCAGATCCAATCCAATATGGCGGACCTGCACCGCAGCGAACAGCGCACCAGCCTGGCGCTGAGCGCTGGCGGCATGGGCATTTGGGTGTACGAAGCGCGCGAACGCAACGTCCATATCGACGACCGCTTGGCCGAACTCTACGAAGTACACGGCGCCCACGATAACGTTGCTGTTGACCAATTGCTGTCGCGCGTCCATCCGGACGACGCCGAATCGCGCGCCGCCTTTTTTGACGAAGCGCTAGTCACGGACGCCGTGGTGTCACGTGACTTTCGAGTCCGACGAACCGACGGCAGCATTCGCTGGGTACGCTCACAAGCGACCGCATTGTTCGCAGGCACCAAAGGTAGCCTCGTCATTGGGATCGATCAGGACATCACCGACGAAACCCTGCGCTTCAGCGAGATCGAACGGCTTAAGGACGAGTTAATGCGTTCGAACAGTGAGCTGGATGATTTTGCCCACATTGCCTCGCACGACCTTAAAGAGCCCCTGCGCGGCATCAGCAACTACGCCAACTTCTTAAAAGAGGACTACGGCGACGACCTGGACGACACCGCCAATCAATACATGGACCGCATGATCAGCCTGAGCAAAAACCTCAGCGACATGATTGCGGACCTGCTGAGGATGTCGCGCATTACCCGGCTTGACAGCACCAGACACATCACCCATTGGCAGCAGGTGATTGAGGACATCCGTGAGTCGCTGGCCTTTACGTTTGAAGAAAAGCAGGTCGAACTGACCGCCGACGACACGCTAGCACCGGTCACACTGGACCCTGCGGCGCTGCGCGAATTGCTGCGTAACTTGATCGTTAATGGCGTCAAGTACAACGAATCGGACATCCCAACCATCCATGTTGGCTATGACCCGGCTGCGGCTGCATTTTTCGTTGAAGACAATGGCATCGGCATCGCCGAACAACACATTCCCGAAGTGTTCGCGCCGTTCCGCCACCTTAACCCCCACGATCGGTATGGCCGCAGCACCGGGCTGGGCGCAACCATTTGCCAAAAACTGGTCACCAACGCCGGCGGCAAGATCTGGATCACGTCAGAAGTGGGCACTGGTTCAAAGTTCTGGTTCACACTGCCGACTGCCTGATCCCTAAGACAAGGCGCGCCCAAAAGACCGGCGTTAGGGTGGCGCCATGAACTACACATTGGATTTATCTCTGATTGCTGCAGCCGTCGGCACAGCCTCCCTCAACACACCCGCCGCCATTATTGCAGGCTTCGGACTCAGCGTAGTCGTGGCCTATCGCGCCTTTGACCGCGTCAGGCAAACTCATGGCGCCCAAGTCATCAGCCTTGAACGTGGCCAGCTACAGCTGGCATCACAGGAACTCAATGCCTTCTGGGCGCCCTGTAACGTCACCAGCCAGCTAACACCCAGCAACCCGGACACGCACTTGCACCATCACCTACTAACCACTGAGGACGCATTGATGCAGGCGTCAACCGAAGCGGGCGGGCTGGATGGATTGCTTGAGGATCTGCAGCACCGGGGACAACACGCCGAACTGTTGGCGCTGAACGCATTATTTGATGCCGCCGCAGCCGATGGCGAGGGCGGCGGATTTGCGGTGGTAGCAGAGGAAACACTGCGACTGGCCCAGCGCAGTGTTGCACTGAGTACCGCCGCACGGCCGATTGTTCGCCAAATCCATCTGTCAGCGGACGCGCTGGCGTCACAACTGACCCGCTATGTTCGTAGCGGTACCGACGCCACACAAGCCATCGATGCGATCGCTACATTGGCGCAGTCGATCGCGGTCACATTGCTGGACATCGAGGGTCAACTGACACGCGCAATCTCATCGGACGAACGGCTACGCGGTCGGCTGCAAAGCTTGAGTCATACACTGGAAAATTCAGTCACGGTTGCAACCCAACTACAGTCGCTGTGTTCGAAATTAAAGAAGGCATAAATAAGAAGTGGTGGGTCCGGGCAGATTCGAACTGCCGACCTCTGCCATGTCAAGGCAGCGCTCTAACCAACTGAGCTACGGACCCCCGATTTGGGGCTATAGTTAAGAGCGTGCGCCCTCAACAGGTCGCGAATAATAGAGACCGCGACCGGCCTTGTAAAGCCCTAAAATGCGTTTTGTTGGATCGTATGCAATTGGTCGCGCAGCGCCGCTGCCTTCTCGAAATCCAGGGCCTTTGCGGCCTGATACATGTCCTCTTCCAACTGCGTCATCGCCTTGGACAACTGCTTTGGCGTCATGCCCCGAACATCGACCACTTCGACCTTGGATTTAACGGTTTCCTTGGTCGCGCCCTTCTTGCCGCGCGCGCCCACCACGACCGCCCCTTCCATGATGTCATCGATGCGTTTATTGACCGACTTGGGGACAATGCCATGGGCTTTATTGTGGGCCTCTTGCTTGTTTCGGCGGCGATCGGTTTCGTCGATACTGCGTCGCATCGAGTCGGTGATGCGATCGGCGTACAAAATGGCCTTGCCGTTCAAGTGACGGGCGGCACGTCCGATGGTTTGGATCAAGGAGCGATCCGAACGCAAGAACCCTTCCTTATCAGCGTCCATGATCGCAACCAATGACACCTCGGGCATATCCAGGCCCTCGCGCAGCAAGTTGATCCCGACCAATACATCAAACTCGCCCAGCCGCAGGTCACGGATAATCTCGACCCGTTCGACCGTGTCGATGTCCGAATGCAGGTAGCGGATACGCACACCATGGTCGCGCAGGTATTCCGTCAGATCCTCAGCCATGCGCTTGGTCAGCACGGTAATCAGCACGCGCTCGTCCACCGCCACGCGCTTATGTATTTCACCCAGGACATCATCGACCTGACTCAGAGCCGGGCGAATCTCGACCTGGGGATCAATCAGCCCGGTCGGCCGAACGACCTGCTCGACGGTCTGGTCCGAGTTCGCCGCCTCGTATTTGGACGGCGTCGCGCTGACAAAAATGCACTGGGGCTTAATCGCTTCCCATTCATCCAACCGCAGCGGTCGATTGTCCAGCGCGCTGGGCAAGCGAAAGCCGTAACTGACCAAGGTTTCTTTGCGCGAACGGTCACCTTTGTACATCGCACCCAGCTGCGGGACCATAACGTGACTTTCGTCAATCACCAGCAGTGAATCCGGCGGCAGGTAATCAAACAGCGTCGGCGGCGCCTCTCCGGGCGATTTACCAGACAGGTAGCGCGAGTAGTTTTCGATGCCCTGGCAATAGCCGAGTTCTTGCATCATTTCCAAATCATAGGTCGTGCGCTGGGATAAGCGCTGGGCTTCTAGCAGTTGGTGGTTGTCTTGCAACACTTTGAGGCGGTCGGCCAACTCATCCTTGATCAAATCGATGGCGTCAATAATTCGGTGCTTTGGGGTGACGTAGTGGCTTTTTGGATACACCGTAAAGCGCGGCAGCTCGCGCAAGGTTTGACCGGTCAAGGGATCGAACATCGTGATCCGCTCAACTTCGTCGTCAAACAGCTCGAACCGGACCGCCTGGCCGTCCGACTCGGCCGGAAAAATATCAATGACATCGCCGCGCGCGCGGTAGGTCGAGCGTTGCAACTGCATGTCGTTGCGGGTGTACTGCAGCTCCGCTAGGCGGCGCAAGATATCGCGCTGGCCAATACGGTCACCACGGCTGATGTGCAAAATCATTTGGTGATAAGCGGCGGGATCGCCCAGTCCATATATTGCGGACACCGTGGCCACAATGATCGTGTCCGAGCGCTCTAACAGCGCTTTGGTCGCCGACAAGCGCATCTGCTCGATGTGCTCGTTGATCTGGGCATCTTTCTCGATAAAGGTATCGGATGAGGGCACGTAGGCTTCAGGTTGGTAGTAATCGTAGTACGAAACAAAGTACTCAACCGCATTATCCGGAAAGAACTCTTTGAACTCGCCATACAGCTGCGCGGCCAAGGTTTTATTGTGCGTTAGAACGATCGTTGGGCGCTGAACGGCCTCGATGACCTTGGCCACCGTGAAGGTCTTGCCGGAACCGGTCACACCCAGCAGGGTTTGATGGGCCAAGCCCATATTGATGCCGTCTACCAATCCGGCAATGGCTGTGGGTTGGTCGCCGCTCGGCTCGAACGGGCTTTTAACGCGAAATTTGTTGGTCATGGCCCAAGGTTGAGTCCTATGGGCCCAAGACTCAAGGTTTAATGAGGCGCAGATCGCCCAACAGGCTTTTTAGGTCGCCGCGGGAGACGCCAGCATGTCGCCCATTGGAGCGGGCTTTCCATTCCCACAGCAAGCGGCAGGCCTCGCGGTGAGCCATGTCAGGAAACCACAGCATAACGTGGTCGGGGCGGATTTCATTGGTATCCATACTGATATTAAGATCGGAATACATCGTCATTACCTCCAAACGGCAACGTTGATTGTTTGCGTACCCCTACCATCGACCAGCGGACAAAAAAGCCCCAGACACAAGACCATAAAATGTGAACAACATCACGATTCAAAGGTGGTCAGTCTTGCCCTGTACTGTTGAACTGGCCCTCATTTGTTGAATTATCAGCACAATCGCACCGGCCGCGCCGGCCATGGGTGCCAACACGCCGGGCCACATCAGCGCGACCCCAGCCACCAACGCCAACGCCCGTCCCCACACGGGCAACGCGTATTCAAGCCACCCTTCAAGCGCCCCGGCGACCAAGTAAATGCCGACCAAAGCGGTGCTGCCGACCCAAAACACCGCCGCCCAATCACCCGATAGAATCGGCGAGTAGGCAAACAGCAACGGCACAATGTACAAGCCCTTGGACAGCTTCCAGCTGGTAAAGCCGGTTTTCATCGGATGGCTTTTGGCAATCGCCGCCGCCGTAAACGCCGCCAAACACACAGGCGGGGTCACATTCGAGTCCTGCGACAACCAAAAAATAATCATGTGTGACGCCAGCAATGCCGCCGTGGCCGCCTCAGGGGCAACCAGCATGTCGCGAATCATCGGCTTTATGTCCGGCCCGGCCTGGGCCCACATCGCAGCCACTTCGGCCGCACTGGAGTCCGCACTGAACCCCGGCAGTCCCATCTGAACGACCGGCAGGATCGACTCGTTAACGCCCATTAACAGCGCCGGCACGACCGCCTGGTCGGCAATCATGCTGGCCAGTGCCGGGGCACTGAGTGTTGCCAGCACGATGTAGGCCGCCGTGACCGGCAACCCCATCCCCAAAACCAATGAGGCGATCGCAATCAAACCGATCGCGATGACGACATTGCCGCCAGCCCAATCGGCGATCATCAAGCTGAAGGTATTGCCGATGCCAGCGGTCGCGATGACGTTGACGATCAGGCCGACCGAACACAGCAATATCGCGGTCATCACCATGTTTTTCGAGCCCAACACCAAGGCGTCCAAGACATCGAAAACGCCCATCGGCCGCTGGGTCAGGTGACTGGATGCGATGATCGCAACAATCCCAATGACCGCCGCATAAGTCGGGGTGAAACCGGACACCAGTAAACCAATCAACAAACAGATCGGAATAACGAAGCTTGCGCCACCCCGTTTGAAGGCCTGGCCCAGCGTCAGCTGTTCTTCGTTTTCCATCGGTTTCAAATCGAGCTTACGTGCTTGAATGCGCACGAAATAGATGACCGAGGCAAAGTACAAAAGCGCAGGCACTGCCGCCGCCAGCGCGATGGTTTCGTAGGGTATTTGGGTATAAGCGGCCATCACAAAGGCGCCCGCCCCCATAATCGGCGGCATTAATTGGCCGCCGGTGGAGGCGCTAGCTTCGACCGCGCCGGCAAAGCGCGCCGGGAAACCCGCGCGCTTCATCATCGGGATAGTGATCACCCCGGTGCTGGCAGTGTTGGCCACGGCCGAACCGCTGATGGTGCCGGTCAATCCGGACGCCAGTACCGCCACGATTCCCGGGCCGCCCTGCAGGCGTCCGGCGACTGCGCGGGCCAGGTCAATGACGAACTCACCGGCGCCGGAGCGCACCAGAAAAGCGCCGAAAATAATAAATACAAAAACATAGGTCGACGAGATTCGGCTGATGGTGCCAAACAGCGCGTCATCGCCGTAGACCGAGCGGAATGCGAGAGTTTCGAGGGACAGTCCTCCGAAGCTAAACACGCCGGGGACATATTTGCCCCAAAACGACAGATAGGTCAGGCAGACAATGATGAGACAGGGCACAACCCAGCCCGCCACACGCCGCGAAAACTCGATCGCCGCCAGTATCAACACGCCAATCGCGGTCCAATCGACCGCTATCAAGCGCACGCCACGGTCGTAAATTGCGTCCTCACCCAAGATCACATGGGAGGCCGCCCAGGCCACGGCCCCGGCAAAAATAAGGTCCAGGATCCAGCCTTTGCGTTCATACGCATGGCCCAAGTTGGCCGGGCGCGTCAGCGCCGCCAGCACGACAAAACCACCAAAATGGATGGCATTGCGCGCAAACTCAGACACCACCGGCACAAAAGCGACCCAGAGGTGGAAAATAGCGATCACTAGCCCAAGCAGCCAGGCCACATGGGACAGGCCGCCGGGTATATTTCTGTCAAACATAATTAGGGAACGGGCGAGCCTTGCGGCCCGCCCTGCCGCTTAGTTAGCGATCAAACGAGCGGGGATTTCAATACCCTGCTCTTGGTAGAAACGCGCGGCACCGGGGTGCAGCGGCGCAGGCAGACCGGAAATGGCTTTTTCAAGGGCCATCGCCTTAGTTGCGGGGTGGATGCCGTTCAAGAACGCCAAGTTTTCGTAAATTGTCTTGGTGATCAAGTAAACGTCTTCTTCGTTGACGTCCGCATGGGTCGCCATGAAGTTAGGCTGCGCCACCGTTTGAACGTCGGCGTCTTGGCCTGGGTAAGTGCCCGCGGGGATGGTAAAGGGCGTCCACAACTCAAACCCGCCGTCGGCGCGCTTTTGCTGCTCCGGGGTCATGGTCAGTAGGGTCACATCATCACCCGCCGAGGCTTTTAACTTGGTAATTGCGCCAACCGGGATACCCGCTGGGATACCGACACCGGCTACCTGACCGTTTTGCAGGGCATCAGCCGAGGGGCCATAACCGCCGTGCATCAAGCTAACGTCCGCGTAAATGTCCAAGCCCAGATTCGACATGATCGCCGCGTTCGAACCAATGGTGCCCGAGTTCTTATTGCCCATCGCCAAGGTTTCGCCCTTCAGCCCGACGATATCATCCACCGTGCCGGTCTTGGCGAACTCGCTTTGAACAATGTAGTGCTCGACGTTTTGCCACAGCATCGACACCGAACGCAGGTGTTTTTGAGCGCCGTCTTTTTCGACGGGGCCGACACCCTGATAGCCGTAGTAGCCGTACAAGCCCTGCAAGATCGCAAACTGGGCTTCGCCCTCGCGCAGCAGACGCAAGTTTTCACCTGAACCGGCCGAGTTAATCGCCGACATGCCAATCTTCATTTTCGGCTGCAGCTTGATTTTGGTCAGGGTCGAGATCGCCACGCCGACCGGGTAGTAGGTACCGCCGGTGGAGGCCGTGGCCAAGATGTAGTTGCCCTCAGCCTGAGCCAATGGCGTCAGACCCATGGCAGCGACCGCGAGGCCTGCGAGAATAGGTTGTTTCATGCGACTTCCTTTTATTTTTTTGTAGTGGAACCTACTGACAGTAACCCAGACGATTCGGGCCTTACAAGGCCCGAATCAGGCCACCGTCAATTCGAATTTGGCTGCCGGTGACGTAGCTGGCGCGTTCGCTGCAAATAAATGCCGCTACGTCTCCAAATTCGCGCGGGTCGCCATAGCGCGCCGCCGGAATGGTGGCGATCGAACGCGTGCGTGCCTCTTGCGGCGTGATGTCGGCGGCTTTAGCGGCACCTGCATCAATTGCCTTGACGCGATCGGTATCAACTCGGCCAGGTAACAACAGATTCACCGTGACGCCGTCCGCGGCGACCTGCTCGGCCAACGACTTGGCATAGGCGGCCAAGGCACTGCGCAGGGTGTTCGAGATCGCCAATTTTGGAATCGGTATTTGGATACCCGAGGACGACACTACCGCGATCCGGCCCCAGCCCGCTGACTGCATGTGCGGCAGTGCCGATTCGATCACCGCAATCATGCCCTTGACCATCATGTCAAAGTGCGACTGCCAAACGTCCTCGGCGATACCCGGAACGGTGCCCGGAGGCGGCCCACCGGCGTTGGCGACCAAGATGTCGTAGCGACCGCCCGCCACCAATTGACACAGCGCGTCACGCTGTTGCGCGTCGCCGACGTCAATCACCTGCATATCCGCAGTCGCGCCAAGCGCTTGCAACTCCGCCACGACCGCGCCAAGTTTGGTCGCATCGCGTGCCACCACCGTGACCGCGGCGCCCTCGCCGGCCAACGACAAGGCGATGGCCCGGCCAATGCCCTGTGACCCACCCATGACCAGCGCGCGTTTATTCGTGATTCCCAGATCCATGTTGAATTCCTTTATTGTTTGACTGTTCAGTGGGGGCAACTTGGCGGATAAAAAGCCCAATACCCAGACGCAAAAAACCCCAGACAATGCTGGGGTTAATTACTTCCAAAATGGCTCCGCTGGCTGGACTCGAACCAGCGACCAAAAGATTAACAGTCTTCTGCTCTACCAACTGAGCTACAGCGGATCAGTTTGGAACGGCGCAGATACTAGGGGCAGGCCGGCCCCGAGTCAAACGCTTTTTTGAGTTATTGATCAATTGCCACGCGTGCAGACAATGTCGACTCAAACGGCCCCTGCCAACTGGCCTGATTGGACAGGTACCAACGCAGGGTTTCGGCCAGCGCCGCACTCCAGCCGGTGGCCGGTTCGGTCAGTGCGCCGATGCCCGTATCCAGTTGTTCGGGCCAGCCGGGGTGAACAATATCAATGCCTTTCGTGTGACAGGTCCAGGTCGCATTTGGAAAGCGGTGTTTAAGGGCTGGGTTGGTGGCAAAGAACCGTTCGAGCAACCCCGCCAGTTCATTGACCAGCGCAGCCCAACCGCGCCCTGGATTGCCGACCACTCGTCGAATGTCACCGGGGCCAATCGGCACTCGCAAATCAGCACATACACGTGCCGCCAGGTCCGGCGCATAGACCCCGTTCCAACGCACCTCGGCGGGCAGTCGCGTGGTCACCGGATAGCCCAGCAACAGCGCTGCAATCAAATCAGCGACCGGCCCTTCCATTTGACCCGGGCCAAAGGCGAGGGGCGCCGCATATAACCGTGTATCAATCGCCCCGGCGCGACCAAGACCCAGCGCCACTTCGCAGGCGACCGCTTCGGCCACCCCCAATGCGGTGGCCGGACGCATGGCAACGCGATGGCCGATAACTTTGTTGATGTCATTGCCCCAGGGCGCTGTCGAGACCACCATCCCGAGCACCGGCTTGGGACCTGATAGACCGGTCAGCGCCTGCATCGCCGCTTGGGTGCTGGCCGAAAAGTCCTCGGACGCATCCAGCGGCGCGAACGGGCCACTGTCCAAGCCGGTCGCCACGTGCAGCACCGCATCGAAGCCATGCTCGGCCAGGCAGTCCTGCAACAGCCGCGGCTCACGGATGTCGCCATGAATAAAGCGCACACCGTCGCGTGCCGCGAAATTTTGCATCCGTGCACTGGCAAATGGACTGCTCATAGAATCCAGCACCGTGACGCAGGCGTCCGTATGGGATTCAACCCAGTGACTGGCGACTTGATGCCCGATAAACCCCGCACCACCCAGCACCAATAGCTTGCGCATGCTCTGCCCTCTGTTGACTGACAAGGCTATTGTGCGCCGCGAGTGCGCGACTAACCCTGTGCTTGAGGACTAGTCCTGTCGGGGCGCGGGCTGTTCTTTGGGGTGGGCTTGAATGAAGTCACGGTTGCGCTGGTACAGCTTAATGCCGACACCCGGCACCAGTTGAATCGAGTCCGGTGTCGGGAAGCGCCCTTCGCGCTCCCGAAATTCGACAATGCGGCGCGCCAAGGCCGGGCCAACACCGCTGAGGGCCTCGGCTAGCGCCCCCTCGTCCGCGCTGTTGATGTCGACCGCACCGGCCAGTGCCGCGCCGGAAAACAAACCAATCATTAATGCCAGTTGTCGCATGTGCTGCTCCTGTGTGTTGAAGAAGCAGTCTGGCGGCATTATCCACGCTGGCCGACACACACCGGATTGGTGAGGTCGGCCTAGTCAGCGCCCAAGGTCAGATTAATCTGATGGAGGGCCTGCAATGGGTCACTCGCTTGGGTAATGGGACGACCAATGACCAAGTAAGACGATCCAGCGGCAATCGCCTGCTCAGGCGTCATGATCCGAGTTTGGTCGCCAGCGTCACTGCCGACAGGGCGAACGCCGGGCGTGACCAAACCAAAATTCAGACCGCGTTCGGCGCGCAATCGAGGCACTTCGTGAGGCGAACAGACGACACCGTCCAACCCACAGTCCTGGGTCAGTGCCGCCAGCATCGACACCCGCTCTTCGAGGCGCTCGCCGTGATGTACCTCTTCAAACTCGGCCTGTGAAAAGCTGGTCAACACGGTCACCGCAATCAGTTCCGGCGGGGCCGAAAACTGTGCCAGAGTGTCAGCAGCCTGAGTCATGGCACGGCGCCCGCAACTGGCGTGAACGTTGACCATCCAAACGCCCAAATCCGCGGCCACCGAGACCGCTCGCGATACTGTGTTCGGAATGTCATGAAACTTAAGGTCCAGGAACACATCAAAGCCCAGCGTATGGAGCTGGGCCAACAACGCAGGTCCTGCCCGGGTGTAAAGTTCTTTGCCGACTTTGAGCCGACAGTCCGCCGGATCCAAACGGCGCGCCAAGTCCAGCGCACCTTCGGCGGTTGGGTAGTCCAGGGCCACAATGACCGGGGAGTGGGTCATGCCGCGTTCCCTGGTGTTACCGTCACGGCACGATCGGCCTCAAGCCGGCGTACCTTACGGCGCAGCCCCCAGGTGCGGCCGCGAATCCACAAATAGGCCACCAACGAAATCGACACGCCCAGGGTCAACCCCAGCGCAAAGAACACCATTAACCATACGGCCAGCGCCGCCTCGGGTGTCGAAAACCAAATCAGATCAACGCTGACCATGGCCGAATTGTGCAAAAACATCACAATCCCGATCACCACCGTCAAGATCACCAATAGCACCAAACTCAATGTCTTTAACCACTGCATTTACTCACCTCGCTTTCGAGCATCGTCGACCGCATCACGCAGCGCTTTGCCGGCCTTGAATCGTGGAACATATTTGGACCCCAGCACAACTGGCTCACCAGTACGGGGGTTACGACCCACACGTGGCTCGCGGTGAGCCAGCGAAAAACTACCAAAGCCGCGCACTTCGACACGCTGTCCCCGTGACAGCGAGCGCGACATGCGCTCAATAATACCCTTCACGGCCAACTCGACGTCTTGGATCGGCAACTCGGGATGGCGCAGCGACATCCGTTCAATCAGTTCAGATCGTGTCATAAGGTGCATTCCGTTCAATTTTCATTACTATAACAAAGACTTACTAACCAGGCGTAGCACCAACGTGAAATCATGACGCAAGTCCACCGAGCCATTGCCTGCGCTTTGCTGATGTCAACCAGTGCCGTCAGCGCTGAGCGCCTAGGCGTCGAAACCGACCACCTGACGTTGATCGCGACGGAAAACGCCGCGCGGACCGGGGCTGACCTAGGCGCGCGCTTGGGCCGAACCATAACCGGCGAATCGCTGACCTTTACCCACGCCAGTCAATTGCAGCACTTGGATTGGGTTATTTTGCGCGCCATGCATTACCGCGAGGCCATCAGCTTAGGCTGGACTGCGATCGCCCGCAGCAACCGTAGTCAGCCGATCGCGCCCTTTGTGGTCGAACGCAAACCACTCAGGCACATCGCCACACCGGGTTTGAGTTCGAGCGCGCACTGGCTCGCCAAGGTGCTGGTACCGGAGGCCGTCACTGTGGAGGCCTATCTCAACAACGCCAACTGTCTGCGCGCGGTGATAGCCGGCCAAGTCGACGCCTGCCTGACCACCATAGCGGCAGCTCGCGGCTACACGACGCGTTACGGCACCCCGTTCAAACAGGTCGGCCGGGGCATTAACTTGCCGGGCGATGTGCTTTTTCGTGCACCCAGCATGGCTGGACCGACACGCATCGACGCCCTTAACGGGCTGCGACTAACCGACGGCCTACAACTGACCCAGTGGCAGTCCTTTGACCACCGCTATTATGATGGCCTACTCGCCCGGCTGCCGAAATAGCAGGCACAAAAAAGGGCGCCGAAGCGCCCTTTTTAAACAACCGGCGGGGGCTTATTCGCCGCCCATCTGCTGCTTGATCAGTGCACCAATGCTAGTCGGGCCAAAGTCAGTTGACTCCGCTTCCGTGCTCTCATTAACGCTCTTCATCGCTTCACGTTGATCGGCCAACTCCATCGCTTTGATAGAGATGGTCAGCGTGCGATCTTTGCGGTTGACGTTAGTCAGACGCGCTTCGACTTCGTCGCCGACTTTCAGCACAGTGCTGGCGTCTTCGATACGGTCTTGGCTAATTTCAGAAACACGCAGGTAGGCGTTAACCAGCGGTGAAACTTCAACTTCGGCGCCACGGGCGTCAACACTGACGACCTTACCTTTAACGACGTCACCTTTTTCGTGCGCAATCAAGAAGTCCTGGACCGGATCCTGTTCCATCTGCTTGACGCCCAACGAAATGCGCTCGCGCTCAGGGTCAATCGACAAGATGATCGCTTCGACTTCTTCGCCCTTCTTGTAACGACGTACGGCTTCTTCGCCAGTTTCGTTCCAAGAGATGTCGGACAGGTGAATCAAACCGTCAATGCCGCCTTCCAAGCCGATGAACACACCGAAGTCGGTAATTGACTTGATCGATCCTGAAACCTTATCGCCCTTCGCGGCTTTCTCTGCGAACTGCTCCCAAGGATTCTGCTGGCACTGCTTCAGACCCAACGAGATACGGCGACGCTCTTCGTCGATGTCCAAGATCATCACTTCAATCTCGTCACCCAGGTTTACAACCTTCGAGGGGTGAACGTTCTTGTTGGTCCAATCCATTTCAGACACGTGAATCAGGCCTTCGACGCCTTCTTCGATTTCAGCGAAGCAACCGTAATCAGTCAGGTTAGTGACTTTGGCGCTAACACGAGTGTTCTCGGGGTAGCGGCCTTTGATGTTGACCCACGGATCTTCACCCAGCTGCTTCAGACCCAGTGACACGCGGTTGCGCTCACGGTCAAACTTCAACACCTTGACGTCGATCTCGTCGCCAACGGCTACGATTTCAGACGGATGCTTAATGCGCTTCCACGCCATGTCTGTGATGTGCAACAGGCCGTCAACACCGCCCAGATCTACGAACGCGCCGTAATCGGTCAGGTTCTTGACAACGCCCTTAGCAGACATGCCTTCGTTCAGGTTCTTCAGCAGCTCTTCGCGTTCGGCGCTGTTTTCAGCTTCCAATACCGCGCGGCGAGAAACGACAACGTTGTTGCGCTTCTGGTCCAGCTTGATGACCTTGAATTCCAGTTCCTTGCCTTCCAGGTGAGCCACGTCGCGAACCGGACGGGTGTCAACCAAAGAACCCGGCAAGAACGCACGGATAGACTGTACGTCGACCGTGAAGCCGCCTTTAACTTTACCGTTGATCACACCATGGATGATCTCGCTGGCTTCGTGAGCCTTAGCCAGAACTTGCCATGCTTCGTGACGCTTCGCTTTTTCGCGGCTCAGGCGTGTTGCGCCGAAACCGTCTTCGACCGCGTCCAGGGCAACCTGGACGATGTCGCCGATTTCAACTTTTAGCGAGCCGTCATCAGCCAAGAACTGAGCGCGCGGGATCGCACCTTCAGACTTCAGGCCAGCGTTGACGGTGACCATTTCAGAATCGATATCGACGACAATGGCGTCAATGATCGAGCCGGGACGCATGTCCAGGTCATTAAGGGATTGTTCAAAGAGTTCAGCGAAGTTTTCGCTCATGTTTTAAGTACCTTGGGCAAGGTGCCCACTAAGCCGCAATGTCAGCAATGCGGTCCAAACAAAAAAAGCCACGGGTCCCCAAAGACTGACGGGATACCCTTGACTGCCTCGGGGATTAATTCCCCAAATTCGATAAGTATTGATCTGCCCAGTCATCAACCTTGGCTAGCATTGCGTCAAGCGTCAGGCCGCTGGTGTCCAGTACTTTAGCGTCTTGGGCTGCCTCCAATGGGGCCGCTTCACGGGTCCGGTCACGCACATCGCGCTCACGCATCTCGTCCAAAACGGCCGACAGAGTAACGCTCTGACCGCCATCAAGCAACTGTTGGTGGCGCCGGCGCGCGCGCTCTTCAGTACTGGCGTCCAAGAAAATCTTAAGACCGGCGTCAGGGAATACCACCGTCCCCATGTCCCGCCCATCCGCTACTAAGCCAGGCCATTTAGCGGCGTGGCGCTGCCAATCCAACAAGGCGTCGCGCACGCCTGGAATGACCGCCACCTTGGAGGCGTCTTGGCCGGCTTTTTCGGTTCGGATCGCGGCGCTGACTTCACGCGCATTCATCCAAACCCGAAGGCGCCCTTGGGCATGCTCGAAGCTGGCATCCAAGGCCGCCGCCACCGCCGTGCAACCGACCTCGTCATCCAAACTGACACCGTCCCACTCGCAGGCCAGGCCCACCAAACGGTAAAGGCTGCCGGAATCCAGCAGTCGAAAACCCAAACGTGTACTCAGGTGACCACAAGCCGTGCCCTTGCCAACACCGGACGGCCCATCAATCGCAATGATCGGAACAATCAATGCGACGTCTCAGACAATTTAACGCCAAGCCCCATGCATAGGGCTTTAAAGTTCGGAAACGAAGTTGCGACGTGCTCGATGTCACGCACCACGACCGTGCCGGACGCGCGTGTTGCCGCGATCACAAAACTCATGGCGATACGATGGTCCATGTGAGTTTGGATGGCAGCGTCAGCAAACACCCGGTCCAGTGACCCGGGTATCAGGGCGCCGTCATCCCGTGCCTCGGCTGCAACCCCCAGTGCATTCAGCCCATCGACCATGGCCTGAATCCGGTCGCTTTCTTTGACCCGCAGCTCCTCGGCGCCGGTAATCAAGGTATCGCCCTCGGCACAGGCCGCCGCAATCATGGTCACCGGCAGTTCATCAATAGCCAGAGGCACCAACGCCTCAGGGATGTGAATACCCTTTAATGGCGCATAGCGCACACGCAAATCGGCCACCGGTTCACCACCGACCGTATGCTCGTTCAGGCGCTCGATGTTGGCGCCCATCAGCAGCAGAATATCAATGATGCCGGTGCGCGTCGGATTGACCCCAACGTGGGTCAGAGTCAGATCGGCGCCGGGGGTGATACTGGCGGCCACCAAGAAAAATGCAGCCGATGAAATATCCGCAGGCACTTCAATATCGCACGCCGTCAACCTACCACCGCCGACCAAGCGCGCGGTCGCGCCGTCGCGCTCAACCTTATAGCCAAAACCGTTCAACATATTTTCTGTGTGGTCACGAGTCGGCGCCGGCTCGGTCACCGAGGTCTCGCCGTCGGCAAACAAACCCGCCAACAGCACCGCGCTCTTGACCTGGGCACTGGCCATCGGCATGTCGTAGTGGATGCCTTTTAACGGCGCGCCGCCACGCAAGGTCAAAGGAGGCGTACCGCCCTCGGCCGTTTCGATGACCGCCCCCATGCGAGCCAACGGATCCGACACCCGCTTCATCGGGCGCTTGGCCAAAGAATCGTCGCCCTGCAGGGTGACGTCAAACGATTGGCCGGCCAGTAACCCGGACAACAACCGAATGCTGGTGCCCGAATTGCCCATCCACAAGCGGTCTTTGGGCGCGCGCAAGCCGTGCATCCCAACCCCATGAATGGTCACGCGGCCATCCACAGGCCCGTCAATTTGGACGCCCATATCGCGAAAACACTGGAGCGTCGCAAGGGCATCCTCGCCTTCCAGAAAGCCAGAGACCTCAGTCGTGCCTTCGGCGATAGCGCCCAACATGATAGATCGGTGCGACATGGATTTGTCGCCGGGGACGCGGATGGTGCCTTGCATGGTGGCGCCGGCGGTTACCTGCCAGTGTTTACTCATAGTCTGTGGTTCCTGCAATTGGGTAAAAAAGTCACGTGCGCTTTTAGCGCGGGCAAAGCGGGTCTGCATGGCACGGCCATCGGCGCGATCAACCTCGGCACGCAATGCCGCTAGGCCATCTGCAAAGGCGTCGATCTGGGTCAGCATGGCGGTCCGATTGGCGATAAAAATATCGCGCCACATGACCGGATCGGACGCGGCAATGCGGGTAAAATCGCGAAAGCCGCCAGCGGCGTAGCGAAAGATGTCAAGGTGCCGGTCTTCGTGGGCCAGCGTATCAACCAAGCTGAAGGCCAACAAATGCGGCAGGTGGCTGGTCGCCGCTAGAATCTGGTCGTGTTCTTCAACGCCCAGCCACTCGACCTGGGCACCGGCGTCCCGCCACATTTGGGCGACGCTCGCCTGGGCATCGGGGTCGGTGTGTTGATCCGGCGTCAGTAACACCCGACGCCCCTGATACAGGTCGGCACGGGCGGCTGTGACGCCACTGTTTTCACTGCCGGCAATCGGGTGACCGAGCACAAAGCGCGGCGGCAATTCGCCAAACACCCGGCAGGCCGCATCGACCACGCTGCCTTTAACGCTACCGGCGTCGGTAATAATCTGCGACGGCGTCAAGTGCGGACGAATCGCGGCCAGCACCGTTTCAAATGACAGCACTGGCGTCGCCAACAAAATGATGTCAGCGCCCTCAATGGCTTCGGCCAAAGTGTCGGGCATGGCGTCCGCCAACCCCAACTCCAGCGCCTGACGGCGAGTTTCCGCCGAGCGCGCGAATCCAGTCACCACCAAATCCGGTTGGCGCGCCCGCAAAGCGGCGGCCAAAGAGCCGCCGATCAAACCGAATCCCACAATACTAAGGTGGCGCAAACTCACAGCACAGCGCGGGGATAGGACCCCAGTATTTGCAGCTCCAGGCACTGCTCGCGTAAATCGTCCAACAAGGCGGCAACTTCAGGGTCCTGTTGATGCCCATTAAAGTCGAGGTAGAACACATAAGCCCAGGTCGCCATCCGCGCCGGGCGGGACTCTAACCGGGTCATGTCTATGTTGCGATCTTTGAAGGGTTCCAACAGGCCATAAAGCGCGCCAGGCTGATTTTCCAGGCTGACAATAATCGAGGTTTTGTCGTCCCCAGTCGGGCCGGGTTCGATGCTGCCGATGACCAAAAATCGGGTCGAGTTGTCCGGCTCGTCCTCGATGCGACGGGCGACAAACTCCAAATCGTAGCGTGCCGCGGCCATATCACCACCAATCGCGACCCAAACTTCGCCGGCCGGCATGTCCTCCGCAATCATACGTGCCGCCTCGGCGTTCGAAGTGACCGCGGTGCGCGTGGCCTGCGGGATGTTGGCATCCAGCCATTGGCGACACTGGGCCAGTGACTGCTGGTGACTAAAGACCTGGGTAATGGCACGCACATCAATCGCGCCGGCGGCCATCAGGTTGTGGTGAATCGGCATCTCTACTTCACCGCAAATTTTAAGCGGCGAATTGATGAAGCAGTCCAAGGTGTGGCTGACCACGCCCTCGGTCGAGTTTTCCACCGGCACGACGCCGTAATGCGCACTGCCGGCTTCGACTTCGCGAAAAACGTCACGGATAGTGGTTTGAGGCGCCGGTCGACCGGCGCTGCCAAAGTGCTTTTGCGCGGCGGCTTCGGTAAAGGTCCCCTCGGGGCCCAAAAAGGCGATCCGCGTGGGCTCTTCCAAGGCCAAGCAGGCACTCATAATTTCGCGAAAAATGCGTGCGATGCGTTTCGGCGGCAAGTCACCTTGGGCCCGGTCAATCACCTCACGCAAGACCAAGGCCTCGCGGTCTGGACGATAAAACACCACGGGCTGATCGTTCGAGTCGGCCTTTTTAACCCGGCCGACCTGTTGTGCCAGTTCCGCACGGCGTTCAATCAACCGCTGGATCTGCAGGTCGACGTCGTCAATCCCCTGCCTTAATTGGTCAAGGTTCATGCGCGGGTCGCCTCGAAATGTTGCATAAACTGAATCAATGCCGGCACCGCAGCATCCGGCAAAGCGTTGTACAGCGACGCGCGCATACCGCCGACGCTGCGATGGCCTTTGAGGAACATCAAGCCCTGCGCTTCGCTTTGGCGGACAAATTCAGCGTCCAAATCCGGGTTGGCCAGCAAAAATGGCACATTCATCCACGACCGCGCCGCCGGCGCCACCGGATTGCTGTAAAAGTCGCTCTGGTCGATCGCCGCATACAGTGACGTGCTGCGGCGCTGGGCGGCCGCTTTCATGGCACTGACGCCGCCGCGCTGCGTGATCCACGCCAACACTTTTTCGATCAAATAGACCGCAAAAACGGGCGGCGTATTGACCATCGAGCCCTCGGCATCCAGCTTGGCAAAATTGAACACCGGCGCCAACGCCGCATCAGCGTTTAACAGGCTGCGTTTGGCGATCACCAAACAAACACCGCTCGGGCCGAGGTTTTTTTGGGCACCGGCATACACCAGGTCATGCCGGGACCAGTCAATCGCCTCGGAAAAAATGCTGGAGCTGGCGTCGCACACCACCGGAACCTGGTGGGTGCCAATGTCCGCCACCCGAACCCCGTGGATCGTTTCGTTGTGACAGTAGTGCAGATAATCAACGCCGCTCACTGGGGACAGAGCCGGCACGTCGACGTAAGGCGCCGCGCCGGTCACGGTGACCGCTGCGTGGCGCTGGGCACCCTTGATTGCTTTTTCCGACCAGGCACCGGTGTTCAGCACATGAACCGAAGCCGGCGAGAGGTTCTGTGGAATCAAGTCAAACATAGCGCTGGCGCCGCCCTGGGCAAAGATCACGGCGTAATCATCCGGCACCGCCAGCAGCTCGCGGATCTGACGCTGGGCCGACTCAAAGACGGCGATGACACGCGGGTCTCGGTGACTGATTTCCATCACCGAAGTCCCCAGCCCCTGCCAATCTAGCAGTTCAGCCTGGGCCGATTCGAGCACCGACAGCGGTAGGCCGGCGGGACCGGCACTGAAATTAAACGTCCGCATCGTCACCCTGGCCCGGCTCGCTGGACTCGCGATCGAGTTCCACCGCGGCCTCTACCGCGTCCATGTCCTCGACGCCGTCGTCTTCACCGGTGTCCGGAACGCCGGCGACGCTAACCAGCTGTTCGCCCTTGGCGACTTTGAGCAATGTCACGCCCTGCGCGGCACGGCCCAACTCGCTGATCTGCTCGACTGGCGTGCGCACCATAGTGCCGCGGTTCGAGATCAAAATAACGTCGTCTTCGGGGGCGACCTGTACGGCACCCACCAGCTGACCGTTACGGTCAGAACAGTTAATCGCGATTACGCCCAAACCGGCCCGCCCTTTGAGCGGAAATTCATCAATCGCAACGCGCTTGCCAAACCCGTGTTCGCTGGCCAGCAACACCGAGGTGCCCTCGCCCGGAATAATCATTGAGATCACAGACTCGGCGCTGGGGTCGCGGAATTTAATGCCGGTGACGCCGCGCGCCTGACGGCCCATGGAGCGGACCAGGCTTTCTTCGAATCGCAAGGCCTTGCCTGACGAGGTCATCAACATGATGGTTTGACGACCATCCGTCAGCGCCACGCTGATCAATCGGTCACCCTCATCCAAACCAATCGCAATGATGCCGGCGGCACGCGGACGCGCAAACGCGACCAGCGGTACTTTCTTGATCACGCCACTGGCGGTCGCCATGCACACATTGCGGTCTTCGCCGGCCTCGTCCTTGGCCAAGGGCAAAATCGCAGTGACTTTTTCGTCACCCAACCCTTCGAGCATATTGATCAGAGGCCGGCCACGGGCAATCCGGCTGGCCTGGGGTATTTCGTAGACTTTGAGCCAAAACAGACGGCCCTTATCGGTGAACATCAAGACCGTATCGTGGGTGTTGGCGATCAACAGGTGCTCGACCACGTCCTCTTCTTTCAGACCGGTCGCGATTTTACCTTTACCGCCGCGGCGCTGGGCGCGGTAAGCAGAAATAGGTTGGCACTTGGCCCACCCATCGCGCGACAACGTCACGACCATTTCTTCGGGGGCGATCAGGTCTTCAGTTGTCAACGACAGGCGGTTTTCGATAATCACGCTGCGGCGGTCATCGCCGTAGCGCGCACGAATGTCCTCAAACTCTTCGCGAATGACCCGCTTGAGTTCAGCCGCATCGCCCAAAATCAGCTTCAGCTTAATAATGATTTCGAGGATTTCATTGTAATCCTCCATGATTTTGTCTTGCTCAAGACCGGTCAAACGGTGCAATCGCAGGTCCAAAATCGCTTGCGCTTGGGCCGGGCTCATGTGGTAGTCCGTGCCGACCAAACCATAGCCATCCGGCAGGTCCTCGGGCTTGACGCCGCCTTCGCCGGCACGTTCCAACATCGCCATAACGTTGCCCGGCGCCCACCCGCGTGCGACCAACTTGTCTTTCGCTTCGCCGCTGTTGGTGCTGGACTTAATCAACTCGATGATCGGGTCAATGTTGGCCAATGCGACCGCTTGCCCTTCTAACACGTGGCCTTTACGGCGCGCTTCCTTAAGCTCGAAAATCGAGCGCCGGGTGACCACTTCACGGCGGTGCGTCAGGAACTCTTCTAACAGGTCCTTGAGGTTCAAAATCCGCGGCTGGTTACCGACCAAGGCGACCATGTTGATGCCAAAGCTGGTTTCCAATGCCGTGTCTTTAAACAGCTGGTTCAGGATCACTTCCCAGGGTTCGCCACGGCGCAGCTCGACCACTAAGCGAATGCCGTCTTTGTCCGATTCGTCACGCAGCTCGGAAATACCTTCGATGCGTTTTTCTTTGACCAATTCGGCGATCTTTTCGGTCAACTTGGCTTTGTTGACCTGGTAGGGCATTTCGGTGAAGACAATCGCAACCTTGCCATTGTCCTTTTCTTCGATGATGTGCTTGGCGCGGATGTAGCATTTGCCACGCCCGGTTCGGTAGGCATCACGCACGCCCGCCAGGCCATTAACGAATCCACCCGTCGGGAAGTCCGGCGCACGCACGTGCTCCATCAACTCTTCTACGTCGGCCTCGGGCTTGTCGAGCAACACAAAGCAAGCATCTAAAATTTCACGCAGGTTATGCGGCGGAATGTTGGTCGCCATGCCCACCGCAATACCGGCGCTACCGTTGACCAACAAGTTCGGGATTCGAGTCGGCAACACGTCGGGGATTTTTTCGGTGCCGTCGTAGTTCGGCACATAGTCGACCGTGTCTTTGTCCAGGTCACCCAACATTTCATGGGCGATGCGGCGCATCCGGATTTCGGTGTAACGCATGGCCGCCGCGCGGTCACCGTCAATCGAACCGAAGTTGCCTTGGCCGTCGACCAAGGGGTAGCGCAGGCTAAAGTCCTGCGCCATCCGAACGATGGTGTCATAAACCGCGGTATCACCGTGGGGGTGATACTTACCAATCACGTCACCGACAATACGCGCGGATTTTTTATAGGCACGGTTCCAGTCGTTGCTGAGCACGTCCATCGCGAACAGCACGCGCCGGTGGACCGGCTTTAGGCCATCCCTGGCGTCGGGCAATGCGCGGCCGACAATGACCGACATGGCGTAGTCCAAATAGCTCTGTTTCAGCTCGTCTTCAATGTTAATCGGCTGAATTTCGCGGGAGTCCGTGCTCATCGCAATCCTTACACTGGGTCAGGTTAGTGGGAGTGCCCGCGGCGGTTATTCAGCGACAAATCCGCCCGGCGCGCGACTCCCAAATTTGGCCAGAAAGAGTACCATAGCCAATCGCCGTTGAGCAGAGGCCCGAGATTGAAATCCGTTGACTTACAAATAGATGCACGTTGGATCGCACCCGTTGTCCCAGCAAAGGTTCTAGAGCACCACAGCTTGATCGTGGATAAGGGCCGAATCATCGACCTGTGCCCAACCGCGCGCGCCCGCTTACAGTACCAAGCCAAGCAACACCACCAGCTGGGGGAATCCATCGTCACGCCTGGGTTCATTAATCTGCACAACCACGCCGCGATGACTTTGATGCGCGGCGTCGGCAGCGATTTACCACTGCAACAATGGCTCGAAGACGCGATCTGGCCGATGGAAAATGCCCAGGTCTCGTACGAGATGGTGTCGTTGGGCGCGCGCTGGTCGATTGCCGAAATGCTGACCGGCGGCACCACGACCTTTAGTGACATGTATTTCTACCCGGATGCAGTCGCCGAAGCGGCGTTGGAAATGGGCCTGCGCTGCCAACTGGCGACGCCGATTATCGACTTCCCCACCGCCTGGGCCACGGATGCCGCCGACGGCATTTCTAAAACGCTGGCGCTGCACGACCAATACAAGCACCACAGCCGCGTCACTATCGCGCTGGGGCCGCACGCGCCCTATACCGTCAGTGACGAAACCTTCACCAAGTTAAGAACCCTGGCCGACCAACTTAACCTGCGTATCCAATGCCACGTTCAGGAAACCCAGTCCGAGGTCGACGACGCTATCAAAGCTGGCGGTGAACGTCCGCTCCAGCGCTTGCATCGACTGGGTTTGCTAGGCCCTGATTTTCAAGCGGTCCACGTGGTCGCGCTGAACGACGACGACATTGCGTTGCTGGCCGAAACCAACTCCACCGCGGTGACCTGCCCGGACTCGAATTTGAAACTCGCCAGTGGACTAGCCCGGACACGCGATTTGTTGGCCGCCGGCGTCAACCTGTGCATTGGCACCGACGGCGCTGCCAGCAACAACGATCAGGACCTGTTAAGCGAAGCCCGCAATGCGACTTTGCTGGCCAAGGGCGGTAGCGGCGATGCGACCGCTATGACGCTGCAGCAAACCCTGCAAGTCATGACCCTGAATGGCGCCCGCGCCCTGGGCTTGGACGACGAAATCGGTAGCCTGGAAATTGGTAAGGCCGCTGACATGGTCGCGATCAACCTGTCCGACCCCTTTTTGAAGCCGCTGACCGACCCGCTGGCTGCGGTGTTTTACACCGCCCGCGCCTGTGTCGATCAGGTCTGGATTGACGGCCGCCTTAAGGCTGAGCAAGGGCGCCCCGCCGGCGTCGACGTCAATGCCCTGGCCCGCGATGTTCAGCGCATGCGCAAAACCATGGAGAAGTCATGAACAAAGACGACGCCGAATTGGCGCGCTTCAACGCACTGGCGCGCGATTTCTGGGACCCCAAAGGCCCGATGAAACCGCTGCACATGCTGAATCCGCTGCGTATCGATTGGATCGAAAACCAATACGGCAGCTTGGTCGACGCCGAGGTGCTGGACATCGGTTGCGGTGGCGGACTGGCGGCCGAAGCCATGGCCGCCCGCGGGGCTGTGGTGACCGGTTTGGACGGCGCCGACAAACTGTTAAAAGCCGCCCAGCTGCACGCTGACGACCACCAGATCCAGGTTGACTACCAACTGGGCATGGCCGAGGACTGGGCCGCCGCCAATCCCGGCCGCTACGAGTTGGTGACCTGCTTGGAAATGCTCGAGCACGTACCGGACCCAGAATCCGTGATTGCCGCCATCAGCCACGCACTGGCGCCCGGCGGCACCGCGGTGCTGAGTACCCTCAACCGGACGGCTCGCGGTTTTTTGCTGGGCATTGTCGCGGCCGAGTACCTGCTTAAATGGGTCGAACCGGGCACCCACACCTACCGAAAATTCATCAAACCGAGCGAGCTTGCCGAGATGTGCCGCCGCCACGGGCTCGAAATCAAGGCCGTAACCGGCGTACGCTTGAATCCGCTGCGTGCGCTGCAGCCACAGCCGTTCGAACTGACCCAGAACGATTTAGCGGTCAACTACTTCATGAGTGTAAGGAAGCCTTTGTGAGCCAGATTCTGCATGCCGACTACCCGATCGACCAGCAGCTGCAAGGCCAGATTCACCTGGTCACCGGGGCCACCCGCGGTATCGGCGAAGCCCTGTGCTGGAGCTTGGCGCGCGCCGGCGCCACAGTGTTGATGCTGGGTCGCGACGAGGCCGCCCTCGAAACCCTTTACGACGGGCTGATGGCCGAGTCGCTGCCGGAACCGGTGATCATCCCGCTGGATCTGGAAACCCTAACGCTGGACGCCGCCGAAGAACTCGCCGGCATGATCGAAACGCACTTTGGTAAACTCAACGGCGTTATCCACAACGCCGCACTACTGGGCTCACGCACCCCCGTCGCCAGCATCAAAAGCAAAGAGTGGGAACGTGTGCAGCGCGTCAATGTCGACGCGGTCCTTTACCTAACCCAGGGCCTGCTGCCGCTGCTGGACGCCACCGAAAACGCCACCTTGGTGTTGACGTCCAGTGGGGTCGGTGCCAAAGCGCGTGCCTACTGGGGCGCGTATGCGGTCAGCAAATTCGCCATCGAAGGGTTGGCCCAGTTGCTGGCGGACGAACTCGAGAACACCTCGAGCACGCGCGTTTTCTGCATTGACCCTGGCGCCACGCGAACGTCAATGCGCGCGGCCGCCTACCCGGGCGAGGACCCGATGGATCACCCCGAGCCGGCGCAGCTAATGCCCTTCTATCACTGGCTATTAAGCATGGACAGCCAACCCCAGCGCGGCCAACGCATCAAAGCACGACTGGACCGCTGACGCTTTTCTGACACGGCGGCAATGGTTGGCCGCAAACGATGCTGCCAACCACCGCCAACCCACGCCAAGCCGCCGGCGAAACGCAAACCAGATCACAATAATGACCCTAATCACTCATTGTACGGCCGGCGAACCCGGCCTTGGCACAGCCATTGCTGTGTGAATCTGACGCACCGCAGAGGATTCACCATGCACTCGTTACAACCCCGCACACAGAACGCACAGATGTACCTACTGGAAACACTGGAGCCGCAGTCGCTGCTGACGCGTGTGTTAGAACTGTGCGCCGGCGACGGCTACGTTGGGGCCAGCTTGCGGACCCGCGACCTGCCCAGCTGGCATGTCGGCGACCGACGGCTACGCCGCGACTGCCTGCCTATCACCTGGCAAGGCGAAGACATCGCTGAACTGATCCTTTACGGCCCCGGCACGGGTAGCGCGCTGGCACGGCTGGGTGAGACGGTATCCATGGCGATTGCCTACACGGTGCGGTTGGCACGCGCCGAGCATGCCGCCAACATCGATCCTTTAACGGGCCTGGCAAACCGCCGCGCCTTTCACCAACACACCCATCGTGGTGACTTTCGGGTCGCCATGCTGCTGGATTTGGACCACTTCAAACAGGTCAACGACCGCTATGGCCATTGCGCAGGCGACAAAGTTTTGGTCCACGTCGCCAAGCGCCTGCAACGGCATTTGCGCGCCGGTGACTGTGCCTATCGCTGGGGTGGTGAGGAGTTTTTGGTGGTGATGAGCGTGCACGCCGGGGATGACGTGATGGCCATTGCCGAGCGGTTACGCGGCCAGATTAGCGGCACCCTCGGGCTGGCCGGGATCCGCTGCGCAATCAGCGCCAGTGCCGGCGTCGCTTATGGCGACTGCGACCTGAGCGCCTTGATCGATCAGGCTGACAAAGCCCTGTATGCGGCCAAAGATCGCGGCCGCAACCAGACCTGCCAGGCCTTTATCGCTTGATGCGGACGCGTTTTTTGCTGACGCGGCGTTCTTTGATCAGCTGATCCGGGGTCTTTTGCGGCACGGCGGCCCGTTCGACGCCAACCGAATCGGCGAGGTCGTTGCAGCTACGCTGGTCCAACTCTTCCCAACGACCCGAGCGCAGGCGTTTGGGCAAGAAGATGCAACCGTAACGCACGCGACGCAGGCGCGACACAGTGACGCCCTGGCTGTCCCACAGGCGCCGAGCTTCACGGTGCCGCCCTTCCATCAGAACACAGTAGTACCAGTGGTTCTGACCGTCGCCGTCCTCCAGCGAGGGCTGAATGTCGGTAAACTTGGCCGGTCCATCTTCGAGTTCGACGCCAGTTTTGAGGCGGTTAATCATTTCGTCACCGACGTGACCGCGCACACGAACCGCGTATTCACGGTCAACCTGACTTGAGGGGTGCATTAGCTTATGGGCCAAATCACCGTCGGTGGTAAATAACAACAAACCACAGGTGTTGACGTCCAAACGTCCGACCATGATCCAGCGGCCTTGGCCTGGATCGGGCAGTCGATCGAACACCGTCGGGCGCCCTTCCGGGTCCGACGCGGTGCACACTTCACCTTCGGGCTTGTGGTAGGCAATAACGCGGCGGAATTGGGTAAAGGCCGTTTCAACCTTGACCGGTTTGCCGTCGATGCGCACGGTATCACCGCGCTCCAGGCTGTCCCCGATGGTCGCCGCTTTACCGTTAACCTTGACGCGGTTTTCTTTGATTAGCTGTTCAATACCGCGACGCGAGCCAACACCTGCGCGCGCTAAAACTTTATGAATTCGTTCCTTCATTGGACTCCGTGCTGGCCGTGACACGGCCATGCCACCCTGGGTGGCGTTTAAAAAGGTGGCGGCAAACAGCCGCCGGTTGCGTCAGCACTCCACTGAGCGCCGAGCATCATGCCAGAATCAGCCCGCCGCTGCGCGGCCGGCTTTCAACTGCGCCAACTTATTCCCATGGCTTCGCGAACTTCTTCTAAGGTCGCGCGGGCGGCTTCCTGGGCGCGTTCACAACCCTCGGCAATCACGCCCTTGACCAAATCCGGGTCCGATTCGTACTGAGCGCCACGTTCGATGAAGGGGGCTTGCTCAGCAATGATCGCGTCAATCACCGGCTTCTTACAATCCAAACAGCCAATGCCGGCACTGGTGCAGCCATCCACCACCCACTTTAGGCGGTCGTCGTCGCTGTAAACCTTATGCAGTTCAAACACCGGGCATTTATTCGGGTCGCCGACATCGGTCAGCCGGACCCGGTTGGTGTCGGTCGGCATTTTGCGGATCTTCATCGACACGCTATCCGGATCTTCGCGCAGCTCAATAAAGTTATTGTAGCTTTTAGACATTTTTTGGCCGTCGATGCCCGGCATTTTAGCTTCTTCGGTCAGCAGCGCCTGCGGCTCCGGCAAAATCACCTTGCCGGTGCCCTCGAGGTAACCAAACAGACGCTCGCGATCCGCCAAACTGATGTTTTGCTGCTCTTTAAGCAGCGCCTTGGCGGTTTCGACCGCTTCGGTGTCGCCGGTTTCCAGGTAGGCCTTGCGCAAGTTACGGTACAGCTTGCCCGGCTTTTTGCCCATTTTGCTGATCGCCGCCTCGGCCAAGGCCTCGAAATCGGGTTCACGGCCGTACAGGTGGTTAAATCGGCGAGCGACCTCGCGGGTAATCTCGATGTGAGCGACCTGGTCGGCACCGACCGGCACGTGGCCGGCTCGGTACATCAAAATGTCCGCGCTTTGCAGCAACGGATAGCCCAAGAAGCCATAGGTGGCGAGGTCTTTTTCTTTCAGTTTTTCTTGCTGGTCTTTATAGGTCGGCACCCGTTCGAGCCACCCCAGCGGCGTAATCATCGACAGCAGCAAATGCAACTCGGCGTGCTCGGGCACACGCGACTGGACAAACAGCGTGGCGCTGGACGGACTAACGCCGGCCGCCAACCAATCCACGACCATGTTGAAGGTCGCATCCTTAATGACGCGTGGGTCTTCGTAGTGGGTGGTCAAGGCGTGCCAGTCGGCGACGAAAAAGAAGCAATCGTATTCGTGCTGAAGTCGAGTCCAGTTCTTTAATACACCGTGGTAATGGCCCAAATGTAAACGCCCAGTGGGACGCATGCCCGATAGCACACGGTGATCGGTTTCAACCCTGCTCAAAAGTGGTTCCTTTTCATTTATTCAAAAACGCTGGCGTCGCCAGCACCCTGGCGGACGATTTCGGCCGCCTCGCCAGTCAGATCAATTACGGTGGTCGGTTCGAGCCCGCGGAAGCCGCCATCCAGTATCAAGTCGACTGCATGACCAATGGTCGATTCAATTTCCCACGGGTCCGTCATCGGTAGCGTTTCACCCGGCAGAATTAGGCTCGAGCTCATCAGTGGCTCGCCCAACTCATCCAGCAGCGCGCGCAGCACCTTGTCCTCCGGCACACGAATGCCGATGGTCCGACGCTTGGGGTGCATCAGTCGCCGAGGCACTTCGCGACTGGCATTCAAAATAAAGGTGTAAGGCCCGGGCGTGTGATTTTTGAGCAACCGGAATTCAACGTTGGTGATTCGCGCAAAGGTCGATATCTCGGACAGGTCGCGACACAACAGGGTGAAGTTGTGTTTGTCATCGAGGCGACGAATTTGGCGCACACGCTCTACGCCAGTCTTGTTTTCCAGCGCACAGGCCAAGGCGTAGGCCGAATCCGTCGGGACCACGGCAACCCCGCCGTCACGCAATCGCTCAGCCGCTTGCTTGACAAGCCGGCTCTGCGGATTGTCAGGGTGTATGTGAAAAAATTGAGTCAAACTTACCTCGACGTCTACTAACCGTTATGATGCCACACTCCTAAACCAAAGCGGATGCGTTGTGAAACTGTTGCTCGATTTTTTGCCGATTGTTCTTTTCTTTGCGACCTACAAATGGACCGGCGATTTAATCACCGCAACCTTGGTGCTGATCCCCGCCACCATCGCCCAGGTCGCCTTTGGTTACTTTAAAACGCGCACCCTAGAACCCATGCCGCTGGTCACACTCGGATTGGTAGTGGTACTAGGTGGCGCCACGGTCTACCTCAACGACCCGATTTTCATCATTTGGAAGCCAACATTGGTCAACGGCTTATTTGCTATCGCCTTTGTCGCCAGTGAATTCGTTATGGGTGGGATTCCGGTGGTTAAACGCCTGATGGGATCCGCAATGACGCTACCCGATGCCCTATGGATCAAACTTAACCGTGCCTGGGTAATGTTTTTTATCCTATCTGGCGCGACCAATTTGGTAGTCGCGTACCAGTTTTCCGAAGACACCTGGGTTAACTTCAAGTTGTTCGGGATGCTCGGCTTGACCCTCGTATTTATCGTGCTCCAAGGCGTGTGGATGTCCCGCGTTGCGCCTGAATCATTTAACAAGGATTAACCATGTTGTTTTCTATTGTCGGCACCGACCACCCGAATTCACTCGAAGGCCGAAAAGCCGCCCGCCCCGCGCACGTCGCGCGTCTTCAGACCCTCAACAACGAAGGTCGACTGGTGTTAGCCGGTCCGAACCCCGCGATCGAGTCGGATGACCCGGGCGAAGCTGGCTTCACGGGCTCCGTGGTAATTGCTGAGTTCGAAACCCTGGCCGACGCCCAAGCGTGGGCGGATTCGGACCCGTACGTCGACGGAGGCGTCTACGCCAACGTGGTGGTCAAGCCCTACCGCAAGGTTCTGCCCTAATGCGCAGCTTATGCCGTTCGTTTGCGGTAATCACCGCGCTGGCCGTGCCATCCATCGCGCAGGCAGAAACCCGCTGGGTTACGGATAAACTCGAAGTGCCTATTCGCAGTGGCGAAAGCAACGAATATCGCATCCTACGGTTCTTGGATTCCGGATCCGAAATTGACGTCCGCAGCCGCAACGCCGCGTCCGGTTACAGCCTCATTCGTGACGGTCAAGGCCGCGAGGGTTACATACTCTCGCGTTACCTAGAGTCCGAGCCTACTGCCTCCAAGCGCTTAGTCGAAGTCCAGACCCAACTCACCCAAGTCTTGAACGACGCCCAAAACGGCTCCAAACGGATTGCTGATCTGCGCGAATCACTGGAATCGGTGACCGCTGAGCGCAACGCCGCCCAGCAAGAGCTGGCGTCAGTGTCGGCGGAACTGAGTGAGTTGACCCGGGTGTCGTCCAATGTCATCGCCATCAACAGCGCCAACACCGACTTGCGTGAGCGCGTCCAGCAACTGGAAGACGAGTCATCGCTGCTGCAAAGCGAGAACTTAACGCTGCGTGACGACAAGGACAAAACCTTCATGTTGCTCGGCGCCGGCTTGGTCTTTGCCGGTATCTTGCTGGGGCTGCTACTGCCCTCACTGCGGCGCAAACGCCAGTCCAGCAACTGGTTTTGACGCCCTACCCCGACCCTCAGGTACGCGCTGTCGTTGACGCCGCGGACCTGACTCGGATTACGCCGCCGGACCTGTACGGCATCGATTGTTTGGGCCTAGCGGATTTTGGCGACGGCGCTGAATGGCTGGCCCTGCTAGCCGCGCCACCGTCGCGCCGACTGATTGTCGTCAGCCGCAGCGACCACTGCCCCACACGCCAGGCCCTCCAAGCCGCGTATCCGGCACTGGCGCACTTGCTGAGTGACTTCCCCTATCCCAGCCCCGGGCATCACCGAATCATCATCGGCGTGGTCGAGCTACACCTAATTATCCAGCAGCCCTGGCACAGCTTCGACGGTTATGTCGACGGCTGGTGGGGGCCGCAACCTGAGGTTATTCAACCGCTGCGACATTTTACCCGTCCGTTAGCCCACGGCGCCCAGCGTGTGGCCGTGATCGGCGCCGGCCTCAGTGGCACGCAAACCGCCGATGCCTTGCGCCGGCGCGGTGCCCAGGTCGTGCTAATGGACCCGGCGCCGGCCAGCGGCGCCAGCGGCAACGCCCAGGGCATGTTGTATATCGCGCCACAACGCGAACCGACACCCGCCTCGTTGTTTTGGCTACAGGCCTTTGAACACGCCCTGCGTAGCTATCGTGAATGCCCGCATTTCCATCCCAGCGGCCTGTTTTGCATGGCCGAGCACGCGGATCAAATCCCTAAATTACAGACCTTAATGGCCGCCATCAAACGGCCGCCCGAGCAGGTCCGTTTTATGGACGCCGACCAGGCCAGCGTTCAGCTCGGTCAACGCGCTCGATTAGGCGGTTTGTTTTGGCCGCAATCCGGCTGGATGGAAGTCGCCGAACGGGTCAAATCCGAGGCCGCTCGACTGGACTGCCAGGCACTCACGGCACTGGACATCCGCGAGCACGACGACGGCATCGTAATCACCACTGACGGGGGCGATTACTCGGTCGACGCCGTTGTACTGGCGAATGCCACCGCAGTCCGGCAATTCGCGCCGGACTGGCTGCGGGTCCAAGCTGTGCGCGGTCAAATCAGTCGACGCCGGGCTGACCAGGCGGTCACCAGTGCCGTTTGCGGCGAGGGCTACCTGACCCCGGCTGCGGCGGATGGCTACATGAGCTTTGGCGCCAGCTTCAACCCCAAGGATGACGGCACAGATTTGCGCGCCGAAGACGATGCCGACAATGATCGGCGGGTGCGCGAACTGGTTGAGTTAGGCGACCCTGGCAAGCCCGGAGCCTCACGCGCATCGGTTCGCTGTGCCAGCCCGGATTACCTGCCGATCGTTGGCCGTTTGCCGGACGATGATTGGATTCAAGGGTTGGCTAAATTACGCACCGACGCCAAGTGGCGACCGCCGCACCCGATGCAGGGGTGGCGACGCATTGCAGTCAATGTGGGTCACGGCAGTCGTGGGCTGACCAGTACGCCCTTGTGTGCCGACCTGGTGGCGGCAGACCTGACCGGAGAGCCGTTGCCAATTGCCAAGGGTCTATTTGAGCACCTGACGCCGGCGCGGTTTTTAATCCGTGCGTTGAAACGCAACCAGCTCTAAAACGGCCAAAAGCTACGTTTTAGCGAATCCCGGCAACCGGCCAATTGACGGTCGTAAGTCTGGGCGCGCGACGCAACGCTGGACGCGACGTTTTGCAGCCAGCGTTTTTTCTTATAGGTGCCACGCTTATAGCCGCCCATGCCCTCGTGATAGGCGTAGTAAAGGTGCTTGGCGTTACGCCGGCTAATGCCCACGCTGCGCGCGCTGCGCGCGTTGTACCAGCCGATGAAGTCCGCTGCATCTCGAAAATTGTCACGGTCAGCGCCCCAGTTGGCCTCTTTTTTATACTCAGCCCAGGTACCCGTCTTGGCTTGGGCGTAGCCAAAAGCGTTGCTGGCGCGCGGGCCCGGAATCACCCATAGGATTTTTTTGCGCGGGGGTCGTGCATTGTGAACAAACGAGGACTCTTGGCGCATAAAGGCCAAAATCGTGCCCTCGCTAATGCCCCATTTTTTAGTCGCATCGGCGGTCGCGTCATACCAACCGTCTTTGCTTTTGAAAATATCGCAGGCATTTGACTGATTGCGCGGCGGAGCGGTGTTCGCACACCCCACCAACAACACCATCAAGGTCATCAACGGCACTACCTTCACGCTTCCCACCCCTTCAATTTAGCAATCAGCTCAGCCTCGTCCATCACCGGCACTCCCAGCGATTCTGCCTTGCTCAGTTTCGAGCCCGCGCCGGGACCGGCGACCAACTGCGAGGTATTTTTAGACACACTGCCTGCCACCTTGGCCCCCAGCGCCCGCAGCCGCTCGCCCGCCTGGTCTCGGGTCAGCGACTCCAGCGAGCCGGTCAAGACCCAGGTCTGGCCCGCCAGCACGTCCGATATTGGTCCATCCTCAAGCGGCCACTCAACGCCGCAGCTCAGTAGATCATCGACCCACTGCTGTTGCGCCGGGTTGTGGAAAAAATCGACCAGGTGCTGGGCCACTACCGGGCCGACGTCGTCGACCTCGATCAGGCGCTCAACGCTCGCGGCCCGTAAACCGGCCAAATCAAACTGTCCGGCTAGGGTTTGCGCGGTGCGCTCGCCGACTTCTCGAATGCCCAGGGCAAACAGGAAACGGGCAAAGGTAGTCACTTTGCTGCGGGCTAACGATTCAACCACCTTGGCGGCACTTTTTTCGCCCATGCGCTCAAGCTGCATCAGGGTTGCCGGTTGCAACCGGTACAGGTCCGCCGGACGCTGGATCAGCTGCTGATCGACCAAGGCCTGCAGCAGCTTGCTGCCGACGCCATCCACGTCCATTGCTTTGCGCGACACAAAGTGCGCCAGTGCGGTCAATCGCTGAGCCTTACACACCCAGCCTGCGGTGCAACGCAGCACCGCTTCGTCGGCTTGACGCTCCAACGGGCTGTCACAGACCGGACACTGGGTCGGCAAAACCAGGGCGGGTTGGCGATCGGCGCGTTGCGCGTCAATCACCCGAACGATCTGAGGGATAACGTCACCGGCGCGACGAATCATGACCTGATCGCCAATCCGGACCCCAAGACGGGCGATTTCATCGACGTTGTGCAGCGTCGCGTTGCTGACCGTGACGCCACCAACAAACACCGGCTGCAAACGCGCAACGGGAGTGACGGCACCGGTGCGACCCACTTGCCAGTCAATCGCTTGCAATTGAGTGGCGGCTTCTTGGGCTGGAAATTTGCGCGCAATGGCCCAGCGTGGTGACTTTGCCACCGCGCCTAGCTCACGCTGCCATTGATGCTCGTCGACTTTGTAAACAATGCCGTCAATTTCGTAGCTAAGCTCGGCGCGACGCCGACTGAGGTACTCGTAGTAAGCCTCGGCGGCCTCGATCGAATCAACACAGCGGGTTTCCGGATTGACCGGCAAGCCCCATCGCTCGAACTGGGCCAAGGTTTCGCTGTGGGTAGCGGCGTCCAAATCGCCAACCACGGCGCCGGCGCCATACACGTACAAATCCAGGGGCCGACTGGCGGTCACCTTAGGGTCCAGCTGACGCAGGCTACCTGCGGCGGCGTTGCGCGGGTTAACAAAGGTCTTAAGGCCGGTCGCGGCCAAGCGCCGGTTCATCGCATCAAAACCTTTGCGTGGCATGAACACTTCGCCACGAATCTCTATCGACGCGGGCCACGGGCCGTTTTGTAGCTGATGCGGCAACGCACGTAGGGTCTTTGCATTGAGGGTGATGTCTTCGCCCGTGCTGCCGTCCCCTCGGGTCGCGGCTTGGACCAAAACCCCGGCCTCGTAGCGCAGGTTGATGGCAACACCGTCCAGTTTCGGCTCACAGTTAATGCGCGGCGGCGACGCCAAGTGATGGTCCTTGCGCAGCCGCGTCAGACCGCGTTCATACCACGCCACCAGCGATGCCGCGTCAAAGGCATTGTCCAAGCTGAGCATCGGCTGGTGGTGGGTGCTTTTGTCGAACTGCGCAAGTGCTGAAAAACCCACGGTTTGGGTTGGACTGTGACTGACCAGCCACTCCGGATGGGCCTTTTCGCTGGCCTTAAGGCGTGCCAGCTCGTCGTCGTACTGGCTGTCGCCGACCAGCGGCTCATCCAACACATGATAATGATAGTCGTAGGTGCGAAGCCGTGACACCGCTTCTAGGTAACTGCTCCGATCGTGCATGCCTAGCCCGCCACGCCCCCTTGGCGAATTTTCTTGGCGTAGGCTTTGACTTGGGTTTTAGCCGCGTTGATGAATTCAAGCTGCAGCGGGTGTTGGTGGCTGTCGAGCACATCGGCTTTTAAACGGCGCGACATTTGACGGGCGCTAGATACCATTTCCTCGAACCCATGCTCCGGGTCGCTGTGGCCGTTCAGCTCCATCAGCAAAATCACGCCGGGGCTGGTAAAACCTTCCATCGCGCCCTGGGGAAACACGCCTTCGGGCGTTGCGTTAGCGACGCTGTAGAGGACCTCGCGGCCACTGCCGCTATGGCGGTGATATAGGTCACGATCGCCCAACGAAAGGCCCATCGAGACCAGCGCGTTGCGCAGGTCGACACCTTTGAAGACGCCCTGTTTAGGGGTCACAAATAGGGTCACCAACTCGTCAGATATAACGCTCGCCGACGTAGACTCCTGGACCGGCGCACGCGGTTTTACCCGCGGTTCGCTGACCCATTCACCGTTGGCGTCGGGTTTTACCTCGTCGGCCGGCTTCTCGACGGCCGCTGCCGGCGCAGGTGTCGAAACGGGTGCCGGCGGACGTTCATCCACATCGAGGTCCAAGCCCGGCTCGGTCGGTTCGCTGTGCGATTTGTCGCGCACAGCACCGATCTCATCATCCAACCCAAAATCCAAGTCCATCGGTTGCATTTTGCCGCCGGCGACATCGACCAGTTCTTCGTGGAAGATATCTTGCTGGACCGGTTCCGGAGTCATCAAGACGTCGGACGTTTTTTCTTGCGGTGTCATTTTGAACGGCAGTTTGTACTTCGATGCCGAGCGAGACCGACGCACGCCGTCCCACAACACAAAACCGATCGCAATAAAGCCAAACAGTATGGCCCACTCTCGTAATCCGAATTCCAACGCCTGTCTCCTAGTCCCGCGCCACCATTGTCACGAACCAAACCGCCGGTTCGATAGCGTGTTGATAGTAACACCCATCACCGTCAAAACCGCCGCTGTGTTACCCGGACTGGCAAATTCCGGTGCAATTAACTTACAGCGGCGTATCGATTACGACCCGGGTGACGGTGTCCGCCGCAATCTCGACATCCGCCACAGAGCCCTGCCAATCCCCGGCCTGGGGCGCAACTGTGCCGCCCAGCGCAACGCGTGCGACGACCTCAACGCGGTCGTTACCCGCCAGCCCGCCCATCGGTCCCATGCGCATCTCGTCAGTCAATACCAAACGAGTTGGCAAGTCGCCGAAGCGAACGCGCGCCACAACCAACGGCGCCGGCTGATCCGGTGCCATCCGGGCATACACAAAGACCGGTGTATTCGGGTCCACGACCAATTCCGGCTGCCGTTCAATCACCAGTTTTAGCGAGGGTCCGCCTTGACCGAGCGCTTCACGCGCCGCCGCCAAACCCTGGGCGATGACCGCGCGATCCGGCGAATCCGCCGGCGTCAGCGCTAATAACCGCTGCCAATACTCGGCCGCCATTTCAAAATCGCGCAGCTCGAACCCCAGCACACCCATCACACCCAGCGCGACCGTTTCCTCGGCATTCAGGGTCAGCGCGCGTTCAGCCAGCGCCGCCACGCGTTCGACTTGGTCCCGATCCGAGAACAACAATGTCTGCGCTTCCCAGGCCAAAAACTCACTTAGCACGGGCTCATACTGGACATCCAATTCGGCCAACTCGCGCGCCCGCGAAAACTGCCGATGGGCGTCCGCCAACGCGCCGCCCTGCTCGTGCAACTGGCCCAATAAAAAGTAACGTTCCGGCGAATCAAACCGATTCAGGCTGTCTTCAACAAGCCCAATCGCCTGCTCTAAGCTCTCGGCGCGGTCCAATTCACCTTGCAGCGCTTGGCCATCCAAGGTGTAACGCACTTGGTTCATACCACCGAACTGCTGGTAACCCCACAAGGTCGCCCCAAACACTGCCACCAACGACAGTGCCAAGGCCACCACTTTGGGGCCCTGAGCGTCGACACGTTCGCCGTCACCAGAATCCGCCAGCACGCCAGCACGAATCCGATCCAGCTCCAGCGCATAGCGGCGCGGCGTCAACTCGTCCCGACGTTGCTTCAAGTCCGCCAGCCGGTTTTGCCAGATCACGCGGGCCGCCGCCATCGAACTGACGTCATCCGCGCCAAGGGTCGTAAAATGAGCCCGCCACACCGTCCAAAACACCAGCACCGTCAAGGCACCCAACAATCCCCACTCAATCATGCGTCAGCGTCCAGCAAATGGTCGGCAGCACGCCGGTCGTCATCCGTCAGCACCTGTTTTGAGCGCAAAAACCGCAGCCCGATCAAGCCGCCAACCAACAGCAATAGCGGCGGTATCAGCCACAACCACAAGGTCGCGCCGCCAAACTGTGGGGTGTATCGAATGAAGCTGCCGTAGCGTGCCTCGAGCCAACCGATAATGCCCTCATCGGTTTCACCGGCCACCATCAAGGCGTGAACCTTGCGGCGCATGTCCTGGGCGATCGGGGCGTCGGACGAACCAATCGCCTGATTTTGGCATTTCGGGCACCGCAGCTCTTGGACCAGCGCCTTGAAACGGGCTTCCTGGCCGGCATCGGCAAAGGGTAAAGGGTCAACGGAGGCGTTCGCGGCGCCCCACATCATCAAACCCAACAGACTAAAAATACGCAGCAAATTTTCGCTCCCAGACCTTGGCATCCATGACGCCCTGATGGCGTAAAACGATGTCACCATTGGCGTCAATTAAATAGGTTTCAGGCGCCCCGGTAACGCCAAATTCAAGTCCGAGCTGGCCGTCTTTATCGGCAAAATTGAACCGATACGGGTTGCCCTTATCGCGCAACCACTGCAGCGCTTTGTCGTTATCGTCTTTATAATTAAGGCCATAAATCGGCACGGACTTGGCCAAAAAGTTGAGGTAGGGATGCTCGACCACGCAGGCAATGCACCAGGTCGCCCAAACATTGATCAGCGCCGGCCCTTGAATGGTGGATGGGCTGGCCATGCCATCCGTTCCCAGTACCGCCACCGCCAGGTCGGGTAACGGCTGACTGACCAACGCCGTCGGCATCGCCTGGGGGTCCAGGTCAAGGCCGCGCTCAAACAACAGCCCCAGCGCCAGCGCAAGCACCACCGGCAGCGCAAACCACAGCCGTTTCATGCGCGCACTCCGTCAACCGCAGCACGCGCCGTTAAACGTACCCGGTAGCGACGGTCCAGCATTGCGATCGCCCCGCCCACGGCCATGATGAACGAACCCAGCCAGAGGAAATTGATAAAGGGCTTAACACGCAACCGAATCGCCCAGGCATCGTCCAGCGGCTCACCCATGGCAACAAAAAGATCCGAATCCCAGCGATTGTAAATGCCGGCCTCGGTCATCACCTGACCACTCACGCGATAGCGCCGCTTTTGCGGGGTGACTTGACGCATTAGGCGGTCACTGCGGTAAATATTAATCACCGCCTGATCCGCATCCCAATTCGGCCCGGCCACCGTTTCCAGTCGTTCGAATTCAAATCGGTAGCCACCCAACTCGGCTGAATCGCCGACCTGCATCCGCAGATCACGCTCTTGGTTGAAGCCACTGACCATGGCAACGCCGAACGTCAGCACAGCGACGCCCAGGTGGGCCACGACCATGCCGTGATAGCCGGCACCGAGGCGCTTCAGACGGGCAAGCGGATGATCCCCGCGCACCCGCATCCACACATCGGTCAATGTGCCCAGAGCGACCCAAAACGCCGCTGCGACACCCAGGCTGGACCATAACTTAAATTCACCCGAGCCAAGCCCCACCAGTACCGTCAAAATTGCCGTGGCCAACAACACCCAGCGCATTGAGCGCCAAATCCAGGCACTGTCCGGACGTGACCATGGCGCCATCGGCCCAATCGCCATCAACCCAAACAAAACCACCGCTAAGGGCGCGAACAAGGTATTGAAGTACGGCGGCCCGACCGAAATACGCCCCATCCCAAGGGCATCAATGACCAAGGGGTACAGCGTTCCCAGCAACACCATTAGCGCGGCCACCACCAACAACAGGTTGTTGCTCAGCAAAAACCCTTCGCGGCTAAACCAGTGCGGCGCACCAACGCTTTTCAGACGGCCGGCGCGGGCCGCATACAATGTCAGGCTGCCGCCGATAACGATGGCCAAAAAGTACAAAATAAAGCGACCACGTTCAGGGTCCGACGCGAACGAGTGAACGCTGGTCAAGACACCGCTGCGGACCAAAAAGGTCCCCAGCAACGACAGGCAAAACGCCGAAATCGCCAGCAACACGGTCCAAGCGCGGAAACCGCCACGCTTTTCAGTCACGGCCAACGAATGGACCAAGGCCGTGCCAGCCAGCCACGGCATCAGGCTGGCGTTCTCGACCGGGTCCCAAAACCACCAGCCGCCCCATCCAAGCTCGTAATAGGCCCACCACGAGCCCAACGCGATACCCAGTGTCATAAACACCCAGGCCGCCGTTGTCCATGGCCGTGTCCAACGCGCCCAGGCGGCATCTAAACGTCCACCCTGCAGAGCCGCAACCGCAAACGCGAAGGCCACCGAAAAACCGACATAGCCGACATACAGCAACGGCGGGTGGAAGATCAATCCGACATCCTGTAACAGCGGGTTCAGATCAGCGCCATCCAGCGGCACATTCGGCAAGGTGCGCTCAAACGGGTTACTGGTGATGCCGGTGAACGCCAGGAAGCCGATCGAGATCATGCCCAACACCGACAGAATCCGGGCGCGCAAAATCAGCGGCAAATGCTGACTGAGGCCCGCGACCAAGGAAATCCAAAGCGCCAGCACCAAGATCCAAAGCAGCAGCGAGCCTTCGTGACCGCCCCACAAGGCCGAGACTTTGAAGTACCAGGGCATCGCACTGTTCGATTGCTTGGCAATGTAGGCGACTGAAAAATCGTCCATCACAAAGCCGTAGACCAACACGCCAAAGGCCAGCGCCGAGGTCAAAAAGACCCCGTGACTGAGGCCAATAGAGGCGGACATCCAACTACGCCAGCCGGCGTAAGAACCAACCTGCGGGATCACCGCCAACGCCAACGCCATACCAAAAGCAAACCACATGGCCAGGTGGCCAATTTCAGGAATTAACATCAATAAACCTTATTAGCTTCTTGATTTTGCAGTGATTCTGCTATTTCTGGCGGCATGTATTGTTCGTCATGCTTGGCCAGCACTTGAGTCGCCACCAGTTCACGTGCGCCGTTCAACTGGCCCTCGGCGACGATGCCCTGACCCTCGCGGAACAGGTCCGGCAAGATGCCCTCGTAGCGAATGGTCACGCGCTCGGCGTAGTCGGTCACCGCAAAACTGACCTTGAGGCTGTCGCCCGCGCGGACCACGCTGTCTTCGACCACCATGCCGCCGACCCGAATGGTGGTGCCAATCGGGGCGTCGCCGGCGACCACTTTGGCCGGCGGGTAAAACAGGTTGATGTTGGTCGAGAGCGCGTACAGGCCCAAGCCCACGGCGGTACCCAGGCCGATCACGACCAAGCCAATTTGTGCCAGCTTGCGCTTACGTTGTGGCTTCATACTTGCCCTCGACGGCGTTGACGTTGAATCTGTTTAACCAGCGCGGCGCGGCGCCAGCGGTCTTCCAGGCCTAAATAAGCAAAACAGGCGGCGGCGAAGCCGTAGCAAGACCAGACGTAGGGACCGTGTCGGCCCATGGCAATAAATTCAGCAATCGATTCAAAGGCCATGTTCACGCTCCAGTGCCGCTTGGGCCCACGTTGTTGAATGTTCACGTATCAGCAATTGGGTGCGCAAACGACGCAGCACCCAATACCCAGCCAGGCTGTACATGGCCAAAATCGAAATCACCAAGGGCATCCACATCGAGGCCGGCATGGCCGGTCGTTCGGTCAATTTTAAGGTCGCTCCCTGGTGCAAGGTGTTCCACCACTCGACCGAATATTTGATGATCGGAATGTTAATCACGCCAACCACCAACAACAGCGCCACGGCTTTGCCGGCCGCATCGCGCGGCAACGCACCGCGCAGCGCCATCGCCCCGAGGTACAAAAACAGCAAGATCAGCATCGAGGTCAGCCGTGCATCCCACACCCAGTAGGTTCCCCAGGTTGGCTTGCCCCAGATCGCGCCGGTTACCAGCGCCAAAAACGTGACCCAGGCACCGACCACCAAACCGGCTTCGATGGCGGCATCCGCCAGCTTCATTTTCCACACCAGCAACACCAGCCCGGCAGCGGCAAAACCGACGTACAGCGACTGGGCCAGGAAGGCGACCGGTACGTGCAAGAAAATAATGCGGTAGCTGTTGCCTTGCTGGTAATCGATCGGCGCATAGGCCAATCCCCAGACCCAGCCCACCGTCAGCAATAACAAACCGGCGAAACCGAAACCGGCCTGCCAACGCGCACCCTGTTGATAGACGTAAGGCGATGAACCCCACCGATGAAACCATTGCCAACGTCTGGCCATTTATCCCCCTGTAACAATTCTTAACGCGGCAGCCACCGCAATTGGCACCAACGCGACGCTTGCGGCCAACATCGCGCCCATCAATGCCAGCTGGCCCGTGACATCAACGCCGCCGGCAAACGCAGTGCTGGCGCCAGCTCCGAACACCAACACCGGCACAAACAATGGCAGCACCAACAATCCCAATAGGCTACCGCCCCCGCGGGCCGCCGCCAATAGCGCGGCGCCCAGCGAGCCGAGCAGCAAACAGGTCGGTGTGCCGACCAGCAAGGTCAATCCGAGCACCCCAGCCGCGTCGGCGCCGAGCCCAAATGCCAATGCGACCAGCGGCCCCAACACTACAATCGGGGCGACCGCACCCAGCCACAAGGTCAGCACCCGCAACAACACCGTCAACGGCAGCGCCAAATCCGACAACAGCCACTGCTCTAAGGTTCCGTCATCCAAGTCCTCGCGAAACAGCCCGTCCAATGCCAGCAGCACCGCCAGTAACGCCGCGACCCAGACCAGTCCCGGCGCAATTGAGGCCAATAAAGCATTGTTGGCACCCAGCCCGAGCGGGAAGCTGACGCCGACCAGCGCAAAAAACATCACCGGGCGCAGCGACTGACCCGCGTCCGCCCACATCAATTTGAGGTCGCGCCCGACACATTGTAATAAGCGGCTCATGGCTGGCCCAATCGCAGTTGCTGATCGGCGCTCAAACCCGGCGCCGCATGGTGACTGGCCAACACCACACTGCCGCCCTGATCCAGGCGCCCTTGGATGACCGAGCTGAGTTGGGTTTGGGCATCGATGTCCAAGGCGTTGTATGGCTCGTCGAGCAGCCACAGGGGCTTTTTACTGGCCAGCAATGCGGCCATGCCAACACGGCGTACCTGGCCGGTCGACATCTGCCCCAGCGGCACGTCCTCCCACCCCGCCAAACCGACCTTCGCCAGCAACCCATCCGGGTCCGCCGATTCGTTACGCTGATTCAGCAGCCAGGCCAAGTTGGTGCGCGCATCCAGGCGCATTTTCACGCCTGGTAGCGCCGTCCACAGCAGCACCTGGTCGCGTCGCGCGTCGGCATCGTGCTGGCCCTGGATGGCAATGCTGCCGGCGCCAGTATCGAGTAGCCCCGCGATTGCGCGAATTAACGATGATTTGCCGGCCCCATTCGGGCCTTCGATTTGGATCAACTGACCGGCGCCGACCACAAAGCTGAGGTCGCGAAATAGGCAGCGGTCGTCACGACTGACGGTTAGCTGGTTTATACTAAGAATCGGTACATTCATTGAGGCCGGAGTATACAGAGTTGACAGCCGATGTCCGAGGCATCGCCGCCGCACAACCGGCGGCCCCACGTCCAGCCAGTGGTCGCGCCGGCATGGCCGCGTTAGTGGGCACGCTGGGGCAGCTCGGCGCTCACAGTCCGGCCACGGCGGTCAGCGCTCAGGTCACCCACGTTCAGCCACACGCCCAGGGCGGTTTTCAGGTGACCTTGTCGTTAAACGGGCAAACGCTAACCGTTCCCGCCCCAAGCCCACCGGGCAACCCAATTCAGCTATACACGCTAAATGGCGCGGTTCAGGTCGCTACCCTTGGTTGGCAGCGCAGTAATATCCAGCCGCCTCCCGCCCAGCCACACCTGGCAACCTTGTTGAGTGCGTTGGGCAGCCCGCCGGCGGCGACCGCGGCACTGCTACAGGTAACCCTGGCCGACCCGGCGATGGCCGGCTGGGCGGCGCTGCTGGCCCAGCTAACGTCACCGAACTTTGCCAAGCGCTGGATCGGCGACAGCCGCCAATTCGAGGCCATGCTCAGCAAACTGGCGGACGCCATACCGGAGCGCGGCGAACCCTACCTACACCAGCAAGAGCAACGCGCCATCGCCGGCCAAGAGGACCTGCGTCAAGGACTGCCGACCTGGCGTTTTGACATCCCGATTCAGCTGGGTAATCGCTGGATAGACGGCCGGGCCACGCTGCAACGGCGCGGACCACAGGGTAATGTCTGGGAGTTTCAGCTGGAATTTGAGTTACCCAAGTCCGGGCGCGTTGACGTCCGCGTGTGCCTGGCGCCACACGCAATTGACACCCGATTTCGGGCCGAGCGTCCCGGAGTGCTACGCCGGCTGGGCGAATTGACTGAATCCATGACGGCACGCCTGCGCCACATGGGGTTACCGATGCAACCGATCACGTTGGCGCCCTGGATTCGGGCATCCGCCATCAAACCAGCGGACGATCCCGGCAGCACCTTGGATATACGCGTATGAGTGACCACCTAACCGCGACCGGGCTTCGCTATGACGGCACCGGCGCACCAACCGTGACACTGAGTGGCCAAAAAGCCGAGGCCCGGCGCATTATCGCCGAGGCCCGGGAGCAGTCGATTCCGATACTGAAACACCCCAGTTTGGCTCAGGCTCTGGATCCGCTACAGGTCAGCGACGAAATACCCGAATCTCTGTACCTGATCATTGCCGAAATACTGGTCTTGGTTTACCAGCTAGAGGGCCGAGCCGACCCACGCACATCACGAACTTAACGGTATCGTCAGGTCCATTTGGCGGCCGACAAAGTAGCCTTGCACCAAGTCCACGCCCATGTCCGTAACCATGTCTAATTGGGCCTGGGTTTCGATGCCCTCCGCAATGATACGAGGTGAAACGCTGCGTGCGAGCTGAATCACCTGTTTAAGCACGTCTTGTTGCTGGTACTGCTCGGACATTAACTCAATCAAAAACCGATCCAGTTTGATTGCTTCGGGCTTAATGTCGATCAGGCGATAGAGGTTGGACTCGCCGGCGCCAAAGTCGTCCAGATAAATGGCAACGCCCAAGTCACGAATTTTGCTGATCATGTCGCCATTGATGACATGGCCAATGGCCTGTTCGGTAATCTCTAGATTCAGGCGCGCACGAAAGCGTTCCGGCATACCCGCTAGGCGCTCCAAAAACCAGCTTGAGTTGCGCTGGTCGACCACAATGGCCGGCATCACGTTGAAAGTTACGAAGCGGTCATGGCGCGCCATCAACCAGTCGCTAACATCAGCCTGCAAGCGATCCAAGCCCCATAGCGTCCATTCTTTAACAAAGTCATGGCGGACTGCGGCATCAACGATCTCGCCTCCGTTAAATTGTTCTCCGCTTTTGGACACCGAGCGCGATAGGGCCTCGATGCCAACCGGGTCTTTCAGGTCATGCGGATGCGAGATGGGCTGGTAAATCATGCTGTAGCGCCCTTCATCAAAGTCGCTAAAAAGCTGTGCCTGGCGGCGGCGTACGTTTTTGGCGTCATCTTTGCTGCGCGATGAGCCCGCATCCGCACGTGATAGCTCCCCGGCGGCGGCGTTGAACAACCCGGTCTGAGCACGCTCAATCAGGTGCTCGGCGCGTGACTCGGGGTTGACCGCCCGGGCATAGCCACCGCGGATGCGAAAGCGCTGATTGATGTCACGAAACACCAACGACCGCTCCAATTCGCGCTGAACACCGACCCAAAATTCCTCGCTGCGCCGGCCGCGCGTATCCCCCGCAAACCAAACCACAAATTGGTTGCCTGCGCCCAGCCACATGCGGTCTTTTTCACCAAGGTTGCGGTTAAATATGGCACGGATCTGGCTCTGCAACGCCTCGGCTTTTTCGCTGCCATGAACGTCCAAAAAATCCTGATAGCGCAGTATTTCAGCCACCACTAGGCTGCCGCTGCCAACGCGACCGCGGATCGCCGTTTGCTGGCCTTGGGAGTTGACCGGGTCGTCGCTGACCGGGTGAAACTGAATTGCAATCCAGCGCTCGTTCGCGGCGCGTGGCAACCGCACCAAGCGCACCTCGAAGCGCACCCACTCTTCGCGCTGTGGGTTGAACAACTGCAAATCCAGCAGTTCACTTTCGCGCCAGCTTTCGGTCCGAATCGCATCCAGCGTCCCGCTAAAGCTTTCACGATCGTGCCCACGCAGCTGATCAACAAGTTCTGCCACGGTGATGTCGTGATCCAGGCCCAGGGCTTCCAGGCTGGTCGGCGGTGCCGACACTCGCATGGACTCGGCGTTAATCAGCATGGGGTAACGGCCGATTTGGTGGCCGCCCGGTTCTTGGATCAGCCAATGCCCACTGACACCCATCGGCGCCCCGCGCCACAGCAGCGGCAACAAAGAAATCACCGACAGGTCACCGGGTTGGCCATTGGTTTTTTGAAAATGCACCAGGTTCATACCCCAGTAAGTGCCATTGATGGCGGTTTTGCATTGCCAATAGTTTTCGCCAGAGCGCATCGCCGAGCGCAGTTCGGGAAGGTTTTGAGCCAGTTGCGATAAGCTGATTTTAATGTCGTCGGCGTGCGGGAAGATCAGTTGACGCATCGGTAAATTGATGTCCAAGAGCAAGTCTCCGTCCATCAAAACCATGGGTGCTGGGGATCCTTCGTTTAGGCGAATCAGTTCGTAAACTTGCACGGCACCCTCCCGGTTACGTCAAGTAGTTTGGCAAATCACTCACTACTCAGCCGTGGCGCCTGTCACATTTTGAATGTGATGAACCCTACTTAATGCAACGGCACTGTGTACCAATGCGCACCCGTTCAAAACCTATAAACGAAGAATCCCCCGGCCTGAAAACAGACCGGGGGATTCTGGAAGCTGGTGCTCACGAGAGGATTTGAACCTCCGACCTCCCCCTTACCAAGGGGGTGCTCTACCTACTGAGCTACGTGAGCGTCGCAGTGCGATGGGCGCGAATCATACCGGCAAGTTCGGTGCTGTCAACCGCTAGCGCGCATCCCAAGCGATTTTAAATTCGACCTGACCTGACGCAGGCGCTGTGTAAAAATGCCAAAAACCGCGTTAGGACTCCCATGCCCGCTATTCACATTCGTCGCGCCAACCACGACGACCTGGCAGCCGTCGTTGCCGGCAACATTAATATGGCCCAGGAAACCGAGGGTCTCAGCCTGGACCCGGTGCGCGTTAGTGCCGGTGTCGGCCACCTGATTGAACACCCCGAACTGGGCCACTACTGGCTCGCATTTTGCGGTCAAACCTTTGCCGGCCAGTGCATGATCACGACCGAATGGTCGGATTGGCGCAACCAGCCCATGTGGTGGTTTCAAAGCGTCTACGTGGTCCCAAGCCTGCGTCGCCGCGGCGTGTTCAGCGCCCTTTATCAGCACGTCGCAACCGAGGCCCAGACCCAGGGCGTGCGCGACCTGCGTCTGTACGTTGAACGCCAAAACCAACCGGCACAGGCGACCTACCGTCAGCTCGGTATGCAGCACAGCCACTACGACATGTTTGAGACTGTTCTTCGGTCTGAGGACTAGCACCCGAGCAGGTGTTGCACCGCCGAGCGCGAACTAAAGTGATTGGGTAGTCAGGAGGGACTAGCCATGATCTTTACACTCGGCGAACGGGCCACACCGGCCAAGCGCGTCCTCACCATCATTCAGGAAGGCGAAGGACTGTCACCCTATGAGGTTTATCGGCAGACCCAATTGGTCGCCTCGACACGCGATGCCGAATGGTATTGCCGTGAACTGGGGCGGCTTGGGCTGGCGTTTCCGAGTCAACAAGGCCGAGCCTGTTGGTATGCGGTTGCGCTGAACGCGGACGAGGTGACCGAACGTTTGCGACTGGTACGTCCCCCGCACCATAAAAATGAAGACGCAGAAGAAACTGACCTATTGGAGCAAGACTCGCAGTAAACTGGGTTCATGCAACGACAAATACAGCGCCGCAAACTCGACGGCGAACTACCCCACGGCCTAATTTTGGATGCGCGATCGCCGGCGGAATTTGCCATCGATCACATCCCAGGGGCCATCAACTTGCCGACCTTGGATGATCAGCAACGCCACGAAGTGGGCACGCTCTACACCCAGGTGAACCCCTTTCAGGCACGCCTCAAAGGCGCCGCCTACGCCAACCGCAACATCGCCGATTACATTGAGCGGTATGCACTGGACTGGCCGCCGAATCATCCGATGTGGGTGTATTGCTGGCGCGGCGGTCAACGCAGCGGCTCACTGGCGCTGGTGCTGAACGAAATTGGCTTTAAACCGACCTTGATCAACGGCGGCTACAAGCACTGGCGCAACCAGGTCATCGCTGAGCTGCCCGGCGCCATTGCTGACCTTGATTGGCGCGTGCTGTCCGGCGCGACCGGGACCGGCAAAACGGCTTTGCTGCATCAATTACAGGCCCAGGGTCAACCCATTCTGGATTTGGAAGGGATGGCCAACCATCGCGGCAGCCTACTCGGTCACCTGGACCCACAACCGTCCCAGCGCGGCTTTGAAACCCAACTGTACTGGGCACTCAAACACCTGCCGGCTGGGGCCCAGGTATGGGTCGAATCCGAGTCCGCCCGGATCGGTCAACTGACGGTTCCCGAACCCTTGATGCGCGCCATTCAAAGCGCCCCCCAAGTCGAAGTCATTGACAGTATTGACGAGCGGGTCCAGCGCTTGCTTGGGGATTACGCGCATTACTGCGGCGGTCAGACCGACCTCAAAGGCCAACTGAGCCGACTGCGTGGTCGCTATGCCAATGACACGATCCAAGGCTGGTTCGACAGCATTGACCGCGGCGACTGGTCGGCGCTGGTCGCCAGCTTGCTGCACGAACACTACGATCCAACCTACGCGCACGGTCAAAAGCGCCTGAGTTCGCACGCCAAACAGGTAGTCAACCGCAGCGGCTTGACGCCCCAGGCGTGCGTCGAGCGCTTGCTGCAGCTGGCTAGTTAAATAGTTCAGCGACCTCGGTTAAGGCCGCCGGGTCCTCGATCGTCGAGGGCACTTGGTAATCCTGGCCGTTGGCAATTTTGCGCAGAATCGCACGCAAAATTTTGCCCGAGCGAGTCTTTGGCAAACGCGCCACAATGTGGGCGGTTTGAAAACACGCGATCGGCCCAATCTTGGCGCGCACGTCGCGCACCAACGCCTGAACGACCTCGTCATCGGACTCGGTGACGCCGTCTTTGAGGATCACCAAGCCGACCGGCAACTGGCCTTTGAGGGCGTCTTCAACCCCGATCACCGCACACTCGGCAACGGCCGGGTGAGCCGCAACGACCTCCTCCATCTCGCCCGTGCTTAGCCGGTGCCCGGCGACGTTGATCACGTCATCCGTACGCCCCATCACAAACAGGTAACCGTCCGCATCGATATAGCCGCCGTCGCCGGACTGGTAGTAACCGGGAAAGGCGTCCATGTAACTGCTTTGGTAGCGTGCGTGATCCCCCCATACGGTCGGAAAACAACTCGGTGGCAACGGCCGCTTGATGACGATATTGCCTTGTTCGCCGGCGCTCAGCTCGACACCGTCATCGTCCAAAATATGGACGTCAAAACCGGGCGCCGGACGGGTTGCACTGCCCTGTTTTATTGGCAAGGTTTCAACACCCCGTGGATTGGCGGCAATCGCCCACCCAGTTTCGGTTTGCCACCAATGATCGATCACCGGCAGCCCGGTTAGCTCATCCAACCAGGTCTGGGTCGGTGGATCCAAACGTTCACCGGCCAAATAAAGTGCCGCCAGGCTTGACAGGTCATAGTCGCGGTACAGCGCGCCCTCGGGGTCTTCTTTGCGGATCGCGCGGAACGCCGTCGGCGCCGCGAACAAAATCTTGACGCGGTATTCCTCGACCACTCGCCAAAACGCACCGGCATCCGGCGTTCGCACCGGCTTACCCTCATACACCAGCGTCGTGCACCCGGTCAGCAATGGGGCATAAACAATGTAGCTGTGGCCAACCACCCAGCCGACGTCGCTGGCGGCCCAGAAAACGTCACCCGGCTGGACGTCATAGACCACGTCCATCGAATGACGCATGGCCACCGCGTGGCCACCGTTGTCACGCACAACGCCCTTGGGCTTGCCGGTGGTGCCGGAGGTGTAAAGGATGTATAGCGGGTCGGTCGCCAGCACGTTGACGCAGTCGGCGGGCTCGGCCGCGGCGCAGGCTTGAGCCCAATCCAATTGAGTCACACCATCGATTGCATAGCCCGCCTGTTCGCGCGCCAACACCAGAACCCGGTCGACCTGATGCGAGGCCATGCCAAGCGCATCATTGACGATCGGCATGTACTCGATCACCCGTGACGGCTCAATTCCGCAGGTCGCCGTTAGCAACACCTTGGGCTGGGCATCGTCGATACGCGTGGTCAATTCCGACGCCGCAAAACCGCCAAACACCACCGAATGAACGGCACCCAAGCGCGCACTCGCCAGCATCCCCAGCACCGCCTCGTAGACCATCGGCATGTAGATCACGACGCGATCGCCGCGACCCACCCCTTGGGCGCGCAACGCACCCGCCAACTGGGCCACGTCGGCCTGCAATTGGGCGTAGGTAATGGTGCGTTTGGTGCCGGTCACCGGCGAGTCATAAATAATCGCGGCCTGCGCACCGCGGCCGTTCTCGACATGGACGTCGACGGCTAGATAGCAGGTATTGAGCTCGCCATCGACAAACCAGCGGTCGCTGCCGTTGGCGTCTTTGCCCAAGGCTTGGGTCGGTTTTTTAGCCCACGCCAAGCTCTCGGCTTGTTCCATCCAATAGGCTTCAGGGTCGTTTACAGAGCGGTCGTGTAGCGGTGCGTAGTACATTCCAAACCTCGGGATTTTGTTGTCCGGTGACTGTACCCGAGGTCTGGGCGCGGCACAGTTAGCCAATAGGCGAAGTCAATCGCGCCACGCACTGCCAAACCGGCGGTGGCTGGTAGTCCGCCGGCCACACCGCAATAACACCCCCTAGGGTCTGAGGATCGACCGCCAAAGCCTGGCGCCGCGGATCCAAGTCTTGAACGTCAGCCCAGGCCGCGGCCAGGTTTGATGGCGCCAACGTAGCCCGCTCAGAGCCGGCCAAGACCGCGTCCACGCCGGGCCATACCCGCCAGTCGCCGTGCCATTCAATGACCAAATCCGCACATATCGAGCGCAGGTGTTGGGCCAAACCGAAGCCGGTCAAGTCGGTCATAGCATGCGGTGATTTGACCCCGGTCAAATCAACCGAGAGCGGGATGGCATGGGCCAGCCAATGATCAAACGCGCCGCCTCGCACACTCGAGTCCATCAACCCACGCAGCAACAATCCGCTACCCAGCGGCCGCGACAGCCACACCCGATCACCAGGCTGCGGCTGCCCCGGTTTCGCACCGGCGGCACCAAACACCGTCAGGCTAAGGCTGGGCGGCTGACTAATCCAGGTGTGCCCGCCCAGATCCTGACCCAGCCCTAAGCTGCTCAAACCGCCGCTAATCTGGGCCAGGTCGCGGGCTTGCAGTCGGTCCGCGTGCTGCGCCAGTCCAACCGAGCTTAGGTAACCATCCGCGCTGGCACCGGCCACACTCAAATCGCCCAACGCATGCAGCCCGGCAATGCGCGCGAAGCTGTAAGGGTCGCCAATGAAATCGGTCAGCGTATCGACCGTGACGAGCTGTCGGCCGATGGCTGTAAACGAGGCCGCATCGCGCCCGCTGTCAACCGCGCCCAGCGCCTGACGCGCGACTTTGCCGCCGCAGCCCATGCACAAAGGCGCCACCGACTCGGTCGTCGGGGGTGTTGGCATCGGCGCAAACGGCGGCGCAAATTTGCGCATAAAATCGCGGTCGATGCGGTCTTTCAGCCGCCACAGCCAACGGCCCTGGGCCGACAATCTCCCGCGCAGCCCAATCGCACGGCCATCACACAGGTTAATCAGCGCCAGCCACCGGCGTTGAACGCGCCAACGGCGCAAGCGTCCACCGACCAGCCGTGCGCGCAAATTAGCCGCCAGTACCGGGCCTGCACGGACCGCAAACACACCGGCTTTTGGGCGTGCCAGAGACACCATGTCACCCGCTGCAAATATATCCGGCTGACCTTTGAGCTGCAGCGTCGCCTCGATGCACGCGAACCCTGCCTGATCGACCTCAAAACCTGAACTGGCGAGCCACCTGGGGGCCGCCGCTTGGGTATTCCACAGGCAGGCATCAAACGCCAATTCGTCGTCGCCGATGTAAATTCGGTCCGACCCAACCGAGGTCACCGGGCCCACCCGCACGCGCACCTTGGCCGCCGCCAACGCCAGCATCACCGCGCGGCGGACCCGCGCCGGCGCACCCGGCAACACCCCGCCGGCCCCGGTCACCAGCGCAAGCTGTGTACCTGACGCCAGCCCCGCACGTCCAGCCAAGGCGATTTCGACGGCGCCAACACCGCCCCCTACCACCGCCACGCGCAAGCCCGGTTGGCCGGCAGCGCGCTGGCGAATGCGCTGCCAATGACTGACGAAATGGGAAATGGGTTTGACCGGGATGGCGTGGGTTGAGGCCCCCGCCACCGACAGGTCCGGCGTCGCACCGGCGTTCAAGCTGAGCAGGTCATAGTCCAGATCTGGACGCTGCAAACCGCTGGCCGCATCAATCAGGTGAATCCGTTTGGCGGCCGCATCGACGCCGACCACGCGTGCTCGAATCAGTCGCACACCCGCCCACTGGCACAGTGCATGCAGGTCGATATGGCATTCGTCGAGACTGTATTGACCGGCCAAAAAACCCGGCAGCATCCCCGAATACGGGGTCTCGGATTGGCTGTTTATTAGGCTGACGCGCACGCCCGCTATCGGCGCCATCGCGAGCGCGCGAATAACACCGACATGGGCATGGCCACCGCCGACCAACACCAGGTCACGGTCGGCAGGAACGCTATTCATTTAACTGGCGGTGCGCATGGTCACGAACTCTTCAGCCGCCGTCGGGTGAATCCCGACCGTGTCGTCAAAGTGTTGTTTGGTTGCACCGGCTTTGATTGCCACCGCTAGGCCTTGAACGATCTCGCCGGCGTCCGGGCCCAACATTTGGCAACCGATCACGCGCTGGCTTGGGGCATCAACGATCAATTTCATTAATGTCCGCTCATCACGCCCGGACAGGGTGTGGCGCATGGCCCGAAAACCGGACTTAAACACCTGTATATCGTGCCCGGCGTCGCGCGCTTCTTGCTCGGTCAAGCCGACCGTACCGATGTTGGGTTGGCTGAACACGGCGGTTGGGATATCACGGTAATCCATGCTGGCACCGCTTTCATCACCGAACTGGCGGCGCACGAAGACCATGGCTTCGCTGGTGGCCACCGGTGTTAGTTGGTATTGACCACCGACCACGTCACCGAGCGCAAAAACGCTGGGGACATTGGTTTGGTAACCACTATCAACCGGAATCGAGCCGTCGTCACGCGTCTCGACGCCGGCGTTTTCCAAGCCTAAACCGGTGGTATTGGCCACGCGGCCAGCGGCCATTAACACACAGTCGACCACCTGAGGTTCGCGGTCTGCAAACTCGACCCGCAAACTGCCGTCGTCTTGACGCACGATTGCCCTGGGGCTGTCGTTTAAGGCGATTTTGATGCCAGTTTTTTCCATCTCGGCGCTTAGGGCATCGACGATTTCAGGGTCGAAATTACGCAAAATGCGGGGCCCGCGATACGACAGCGTGACCTCGGAGCCTAAGCCATTGAAAATTCCGGCGAACTCGACCGCGACGTAACCGGCACCCACCACCAAAATTCGCTGCGGGAACTCAGGCATGTCAAAGATTTCGTTGCTGGACACACAGTGCTCGATGCCCGGCAGGTCCGGCATTCGTGGCCAACCACCCGTTGCGATCAAAATCCGATCCGCACTGATAGTTTCACCGTCCACTTCGACCGTAGTCGGTCCGGTGACACGGGCGCGCGCATTAAACACGGTGACATCGACGCGGCTCAGCAAACCGTCATAAATCCCATTAAGGCGAGCAATCTCGGCTTTCTTGGCGTCGACCAATTTTGACCAGTCATGACGCGCGGGGCCCAAGCTCCAGCCAAAACCTTCGGCGTCCTGAAACTGGTGCGCGTATTCACTCGCATAGACATACAGCTTTTTCGGCACACAGCCGACATTGACACAGGTACCGCCCATGTAGCGGTCTTCGGCAATCGCAACTCGGGCGCCCGTGGCGGCAGCGGTTCGAGCAGCACGAACTCCGCCTGAACCGGCGCCAATTACGAATAAGTCAAAATGTTGCATGCAATCTCCAAACGGTCGAATCGATCAATGGCCCAGAGCATAACGGGGTTGGCCGGCCACCCCAAGATCAATCCGCCGATCGACCCCATAGCATCGACAAATCGCAGGCAAAAAAAAGCCCCTCATAAAAAAGGGGCTTTTGATGCGGCGATGTTAGCTGGCGTTGGCGGCGAGGGACGCTGCCTGACCTTTCCAATCATCCCGCTCGATACGGCCGGTGAAACGAATGACGGTGCTTTCGAGATTTTCGATGTCCGCTGCGGACAACGAGGCGATCTGGTCGAAGCGCGTGAAGCCCGCCGCATTCAGCTTTTTTTCCAAAGCAGGACCCACACCCGAAATACGGGTCAAGTCATCTTTGCCAGTTGAGTGGCGTTCGGGCTCGATAACGGCCTCCAGCACTTCAACCGGTACCGCCAGCTTTTGAGCCTTGGTTTTAGCTTTGGTTTTAGCTTTGGTAGCGGTTTTCGGCGCCTCGGCTACCACTACCTTAGGGGACTCGATCGCGGGCGCTTCGGCGGCGACGTCGAACACTTCGGTGGTCTGTTGCCACACAGTCTCTGAGGATTGCCAAACGGTTTTAGCCTGGCCTTCGAAAAAGCGCACTTCGTCCAGCGCGTCTTTGAACAGTTTGTCCTGACTGGCTTTGGACTGTTCGATCAAGGCCTGCAGCGAACGATGGCTGTCATCCGTCCATTTAGCCCATTGTTCAAGCGGCATCATGCTCCATGCCAACGACTGTGATGCGATGGTTTGAACTTCTTTAAACATGATCCCGCCCTCTTTGGTGGACTATTGAGTAATTGTGCAACGCAAAATAACATCACGCTTGTTGCAATGCAACATACCTAATTGCACTTGAGTAGTAATACTAAATTCGCTATTCCCACCACAACATTGGAGACTGGTGTAGTTGATTTGACTTAGGACAAGGGACTGCCTCATGCAACTGCCATTGGACCCCGACAGCCGCTGTTCGCACTGCGCAATGGACAAACACTGTTTTCACGAAGCGGCGGTGCCCGAAGCATTCAAAGCTTTTATTAGCGCTCACCAGACCGTCGATAGCGGCCAGGATCTATTCGTTCGGGATCAGTCCGACATACAAGTAGCGGTGGTCCAGAGCGGTGCGTTCAAGCTGACTCAGACCACACCCACGGGGGACCGCCAGATCATTAATGTCGCCCTTCCCGGAGACTACGTTGGCTTGTCGCGTTTGTTTCAACACGCCAGTCCGGTCGCGGCGACCGCGGTCAGCCGCAGCCGCATCTGTTTGCTGGACCATGAGCGCCTGAATGACAACCCGCGCCAGGCCATTCAACTGCTCCGACGCGAACTCGAATCGTCGCGCTGGCACCAGTCACTGGGGATGTACGAAGCGCCGGCGCGAATGGGGCAGTGGTTTCTAAAGTTGGCCGATAACAACGAGCGCCGCGGACTTAGCCGTCAGCGCCTGACGCTGCCGCTGAACCGAACGGAACTGGCGAATTACCTGGTGATGGCACTGGAAACGGTTAGTCGAACGCTGAAAAAGTTACAGACCCAGGGTTTGATTGCGGTCAACGGTAAAACCATCGACATTTTAGACGAAACCGGGGTTCGCGCGCTGGCCTACCCCGACCCGCAATTGATTAGTTAGGCAGGTCGAGATACAGCGACAGCCGGAATAGATCGGCCAACGACCGCGCTTCCATTTTTTCCATGACTCGAGCGCGGTGAATTTCAACCGTGCGTTGGCTGACGCCCAAATCGATACTCATGATTTTGTTTGCCTTGCCTTCGACCATCAACGCCAACACCTCAATTTCACGCGGTGTCAACCGCTCGAATCGGCGACGGGCCTCGGCTGACTCCAAGCTTTCTTTGACCGTTGTCGCGGCTTCCTCGATCGCGCTTTTGATGCGGGTACGCAGTTCCTCGTCTTCGATCGGCTTCAGCAAGTAGTCCATGGCACCATGACGCATGGCTTGAACGGCCGACTCGACATCCTCAAAGGCCGTGGTGAAAATCACCGGTTGCACGAACCCGCGGCTGCGCAGAGCATCCTGAACATCCAAGCCCGACATCGTCGGCATACGCATGTCCAACAACACCACACCAAGTGCGGTACCATCGTATTCAGCGAGAAAAGATTCGCCACTCAGGTACGAACGAACATTTAAGTTCAACGGGGCTAATGCGGCGGCGATTGCAGGTGCCACATCTGGATCATCATCAACAACGTAAACGATCGGCGTTGCTTCCGGCATAGTAGAGAGTACTCAATGGTAAAAGGCGAACCAGGATTATAATACGAATGCATAAGCCCACGGATACGTTCTTGTTCCTGGGGGTACAAGCCCTCGGTGCCGCAAATGACAACCTCGTCAAACAAGCCGCTTTGGTGTTATTCAGCTTCGGTTTAATCCCCCTGGTCGGGGACTCCAGCCTTTGGACCAACGCCGCCTCGGGCCTGTTTATCCTGCCATTCCTATTGTTTTCGAGCTATGCCGGTCGCTGGAGTACGCGCCAAGACTACCGCCGCGCCATGGTAATAATTAAACAACTGGAAATCGTCTGTGCAATCGTCGCCGGCGCTGGAATCCTGTTGAAACAGCCATTATTACTGCTGTTATCTCTATTTCTATTGGGCACGCAAAGTACGTTCTTTGGACCGGTAAAATTTTCCTGGCCAGCACGTGCTGTGGCGCCGAGACAACTGCCCAAGGTAACCGGCATGATCGAGGCCTTGACCTTTGTCGCGATCTTGGCCGGCTCGTTAGTCGGCGGCGCCTTAGTAACGCGACCTGCACTGCTGGTGGCCTTGGTGTTGACGCTGGCCGTCGCGGGCCTATGGATGGCAACGCGGCTGACACCGATGCCGCCACGCAACCCGACACCGGCCCCTTATCATGACGGTGCCGAAACCCGCCGCTGCCGACGATTGATCAGTTGGTTCTGGTTTCTTGGCGCCAGTTACCTGACCCAACTCGGTTTATTGGCTCGCGAACTCATGGGCCTTGGTCCCCAGCACGTCAGCTACTGCCTAGCCGCGTTCGCCATCGGCGTAGCAATCGGCAGCCCACTGTCCGCGCGCGTGCGCCACAGCCACCGCGCGGGCTGGATCGGGCTGATGATTATGGGTCTGTGGCTGCCAGTCGCCGGTGCCAGCGGGATGAGCGCGGGCTTGATCGCGTTGGCGGGGTTGGGGATTGCTGGCGGACTTTACGTAGTGCCGCTGTACGTGCGTCTTCAGACACGGTTATCGGACGACGACTTACCGCAAGCCATTGCCCTTAACAACCGGCTTAACGCGGTTTACATGATTGCATCGGCGGTCGCCGGGATTGGACTACTGAGCGTACTTGGGCTCTCAGCACGCGACTACTTTTGGGTGCTGGCCAGTGCCAGCCTGGTCATGGCACCGACAGTTATGCGCTTTGACCGCCCAATTCCGGATCCTGATCAAACTTAGAGCAGTACTCCTCGTACAACTTTGCAGTTTCGTCCATGACGTCATCCTTGGCCGGCGGCATCTGCAAATAAAAGCCCTGGGCATCGATCTGTTTCAGCACTTCAGTGGCGTCCGCCCGGGCCAGTTTTCGCTGATCCGTTAGCGGCAGCAGCATCACCGACGTGGCCTTGCCAAAGCGCTCCATCAAGGCATCAGGCACACGCTTGAGGCCGTCACTTTTTTCGACGTACAGGTACATCTCGTCTTTATTGGCGCTTTTAAATACCTGGATCAAATGCTTCATAACCATTCCTTCAATAGGGTTGCACGCCAGCCCTGGGGCTGGCTTTTGGCCGCGGCCCAGGCTTCGATGTCTTTACGGCGGGCCAAAAACTCCGGCGCCAGTCCGTGGCGCTCGGCGCAGGCGGTGACTGCAGCCTTAAGCGCCTGATTGGCTTTTTTCTGTTGTGGCGACGGCCGCGTCGGTTTGTCCAACGCAGCCTCCGCCGGCGCCGCACGACCGGCATCGTAGTGCTGTTTCAGTTCGTCCGCGTAGCGCCGTGTCGCACCACCACGGTAGCCAGGCAGCTTGGCCAGATCAGGCCAGCGCTCACAGTCCGCCAATACCAGCAATAGTTCATCGCGGATAACCCGAGAGCGCGCCAGGTTATTCGCCCGCGCGGTTTGATCACGCCAATTGACCATGGCGCGCATGCACGCCATGCCCTGTCCGCTTAGGCTGTGCAACCCTTTGACCCGGTCCATCGGATCAAATGCATTCGCCATCACGCCCCGAATACGGTCCATGGCGGCGCCCTGCTCTTCCATCAGCCAGCCGAGGCGGTCTTTATCGATCAGTTGCTGACGAAGATCCGCAGCAATCGACGGCAAATGGACCACGTCTTGGGCCGCGTAATCGAGCAAATCGCGGGCCAGCGGTCGGCGAGTCCAGTCATTACGGCTTTTCGACTTATCCAGCGGCGCATGGCCAAAGGCCTGGACCAATCCGTCAAGTCCGATCGAAATCGGACCGCCCAACACCGCCCACGCTAACTGCGTGTCGAACCACGGCGATGGCTGCGTGGCGAAATGGTGAGCGAACAATTCCAGGTCCTCGAACCCGGCATGGGTAACCTTGATCTGGTCGGGGTTTTTCATCCATCGCTGGAACGGCGAAAAATCCAGTTCAACCAGCGGATCAACCAAGAATACCTGTTCGGCATTGCCAATTTGGATCAGGCCAGGCTTTGGCCAAAAGGTGTCCTCGCGAACAAACTCGGTGTCGACGCCGATAAAACTATCGGGCTGGCTCAGTGCCTGTTCAAGGCCGGGTTGGTCGGCGACCCACTGCCACTTCATGACCACGACTCGCGGGCGCCCAACGCCAATTCCAGCGTGTTCGGGTCAAGCGACTCGATATCGCCCCCCATCGGGATGCCCCGGGCTAGCCGGGTCAGCGTCACGCCTGGGCACTGGGCTTTGATGTAATGCGCGGTTGCCTCGCCCTCGACGCTACTGGTCAGGGCTAATACCACCTCGGTGACACCGTCACCCACGCGCTTCAATAATTGCGGGATGCGCACCTGGTCCGGGCTGATACCGTCCAACGGTGAGATCAAACCGTTGAGCACAAAATAGTGACCGTCGTGCAAGCCGGCCCGTTCAAAGGCCATCAACTGACCCGGCGACTCGACCACCATCAAGCGGTGGGCGTCGCGTTTGGGGTCGGCACAGATTTGACAAGTCTCGGATTCGGACAGCACGTAACAGGTATGGCAATGGCTGATATCCCGAAGGGCTTGGGCCAATACGGTCGCCAGTTTGCTGGCCTCAGACGGCGTCCGCTCAATCAGGTTGAGGGCCATGCGCTGCGCACTACGTGGCCCCACCCCCGGCAACACCTGCAGCGATCGCTGCAGCTCGTCAAACAGCGGACTGAACGACTTCACGCGCCGCCCGGGCCCATGCCACCCATACCGGGCATCATGCCCATCATCTTGCTTTGCATCAGCTTTTCGAGTTTTTGATTGGCGTCGTTAATGGCTGCGGCCAACAAGTCCTGCAGTACACCTTTGTCATCGCCCATCAGGCTGTCATCAATTTGCACGGCCAGCACGTCACGACCACCGTTCAAGCGCACGCTAACCAAACCGGCGCCAGCCTCGCCCAGGACCTCAAGCTTTAGCATCTCGGCCTGCTGCTCTTGAATTTTGGACTGCATGTCTTTCATCTGGCCCATCAGGTCACCCATGTTAAACATCTACTTATCTCCTTTCGGGGTCACGCTGGACTCGTCGATCTGTGCATCGAAGGTCTCGGACAACCACTTTACGGTGGGCTCGCGAGCGAAATCCACCTTGGCTTGGGCCAAGCGCGCCGCAGCCCGCTGCTCTAATACTTGTGCCGGCGTGGCCAACACAGGTTCGGTCCACTCAATGTCCAAACCGGAAATTTGCTGACCCAAACGTGCCGTCAGTAAGGTCGCGGCACGCTTTTGAAAGGGCTCGCTGAATAACTCTCGAGCGTCCTCGGGAATCCGCAGCCGCGCCTGATTACCCGAAATGCCCAACCATTCGCTGGCACGCAACATCGACTCACCAAACCCGGCGATACCGAGCTCGGCTAGCAAGTCGGTCCATTGCTCCGGCGACAGCTCAGCGCTGGCATTAACCGCCACCGGCGCGGCCGTGAGAGCGGCCGTGGGCGCGGAATCACCCCAGGGCAAATCCACCGCAGACTCAGGCGCGGCCACCGGCTCAGGCGCTGCCACAGGCTCGGGCGCTGCCACAGGCTCGGGCGCTGCCACAGGCTCAGGCGCTGCCACAGGCTCGGGCGCTGCCACAGGCTCGGGCGCTGCCACAGGCTCGGGCGCTGCCACAGGCTCGGGCGCTGCCACAGGCTCGGGCGCTGCCACAGGCTCGGGCGTTGCCACCGGCTCGGGCGCTGCCACCGGCTCGGGCGTTGCCACCGGCTCGGGCGCTGCCACAGGCGTTGCCGAGGCCACCGGATACTCGGTTTGCCGCGCCGGGCGAAACGCCAACAACCGCATGGCCATCATTTCAAACCCGATTCGCTCTTCCGGCGCAAACGCCAAGTCTTGGTAGGCTTGCGTCGCTATCTGGTAATACAGTTGGGCTTCTTCCGGTGCCAACACTGACGGCTTGCCCAAGGTCAGGGCGACCGCCTCGGCGTGCAACGCTCGCTGCAAGGCTTCAATCAGCCCGCCCCACTGGGGTGCTACCTGTGCGGTCTCGGCAATCCAACTGATTACGCCGGCGGCATCGCCCACACTAACCAAACGAATCAAGTCCGGGATCGAGTCTTGACCATGAATCCCCAACATATCGCGCACCGGCGCTGCGGTGACACTGCCGTTGCTAAACGCGATGGCTTGGTCGGTCAGGGTCATGGCATCACGGATACTGCCACGCGCTGCGCGTCCGATCGCGTTCAGCGCCTCGCCGTCGTGCTCGATCGCTTCTTGGGTCAACACGTTAGCCAAATGCGCGGCAATATCGTCCGCCGGCAGATCGCGCAGCCGGAACTGCAAGCAGCGGCTTAACACCGTCATCGGGACTTTTTGCGGATCCGTGGTCGCGAGCAAAAACTTTACGTGAGCCGGAGGCTCTTCGAGAGTTTTCAGCAGCGCATTAAACGAGCTGGCCGAGAGCATGTGGACTTCGTCGATCAGATAGACCTTAAAGCGGCCTTCGCTGGGTGCGTACTGCACGTTTTCCAGCAACTCGCGGGTGTCTTCGACTTTGGTTCGACTGGCCGCGTCGACCTCGATCAGATCGATGAAACGCCCGGCCTCAATCGACTGACAAGTGCCACAGGTCAAACAGGGTGTGGCGGTGACGCCGGTTTCACAGTTTAAACAGCGGGCTAAAATTCGGGCGATACTGGTCTTGCCGACACCGCGGGTGCCAACAAACAAATAAGCATGGTGCAATCGGTCATTGGTGAGCGCGTTGGTCAGCGCTTGAGAGACGTGGTCTTGTCCGACGAGCTGTTGAAAATTACGTGGACGGTATTTCCGGGCCAGTACTTGAGACAAAATACCCTCGCCTTTAATGGAGGCTCCCCCCGTCAGCCACACCCCGGCGCACAATCAACTTGCTACCGTTGCTCCCTTCCGGGCCTGGCGGAGTTTACAAGCGATCACCGCGAGGGGACCGACGGGGGTCACCATTGACCCTTTCTGGGGGTGCGAATTGTGCTAGATACCAGCGCCAGACGCAAGGTTCATCCACAACAATCTAAGGGCCATCACCAGGGACACCACGATCACCAGCGGGCGCGCCACGCGCTCGGCGTGACGCTCGACCAGCAGGGCCCCAATCCAACCGCCAGCCAACTGCCCAACCAGCAAACACACCACAACCGGCCAGAGCACCAGCGCACTGGGCGCAAAAACGATCAGTGCCGCTACATTACTGGCGCCGTTGCACGCCTTGACCATGACCGTGGCCTGGGTCATCGAGGCCTGAGTCACCACCATCAGCAGCGCCAGCATGATCGAGCCCGTGCCCGGCCCCAAAAAACCGTCGTAGGCGCCGGCCAGGCCCATGCTCAAAATCACCAGCGCTGGCGGACAGGCGAAGCGCGGCAGATCCAACCGCGACGCCAGCGCAAAATAGCTGGCAATGGCAAGTAACGCATACGGGATCACCCGTTCAATAAAGGCCGGGTCCAGGCCTTTGAGAATGGATGCCCCGACCAGGCTACCGACAAAGGCTGCCAGCACCGGGTAACGCACCTCGTGCCAGACCAGCAACCCACGCCGCCACAGTCGCCAACTGGCCATCAGCGTGCCGGCAAACGCCGAGCACTTATTGTTGGCAATCGATGCGACAGCGGGTACGCCAAAAAAAATCTGACCGGGAATGACGATCAATCCACCGCCGCCGGCGAGGGTATCCAAAGTACCGGCGGCCAACGCCAGCAACACCAAGCCCAGCGCAAAGCTGGGCGTCAGTTCAAACGCAAGTTCAATCAGGGCAGTACGACGCCCAAACGGGTGGCCACTTCCTGGTAGCTTTCGACCAGGTCACCCAGGTCTTGGCGGAACACGTCCTTGTCCAACTTGCGCAAGGTAGTCGCGTCCCACAAACGGCAGCCGTCAGGACTAAATTCATCACCCAGCACCATGCGCCCTTCAAACAAACCAAATTCCAGTTTGTAATCGACCAAAATCATTCCGGCGGCCAAAAACATTGGCGCCAAAACCGCGTTAACTTGAAGGGTCAGGGCCTCCATTTCGGCCAACTGCTCAGCGCTGGCCCAGCCGAACGTCACACAGTGACTGGCGTTAATCATCGGATCATGCAGCTCATCGTTCTTCAGAAACAGCTCAAACACCGGCGGCGCCAAGGTCGCGCCGTCCTCGACCCCTAAGCGGCGCACGATCGAGCCGGATGCGCGGTTACGCACCACACATTCGACCGGCAACATTTGCAAACGCTTAACCAACACATTGTTGGCATCAATCCGGCGTTCGAAATGCGTCTCGATACCGGCCGCACTCAAAGCCGTCATCACATGCTCATCAACCGCGCTGTTGACCAATCCCTTGCGCGCCAGAGACGCAGTCTTGCCACCATCAAACGCGCTGGTGTCGTTGCGAAACTCCATTACCACGTAATTCGGATCCGCAGTTTCCCACGCCGTTTTGGCTTTACCTTCGTAAAGGGCCTTGAGCTTATCCATGTGCTAACTCCGTCAGATCTATCCAGGTGCAGCCGTCAGTTTGGCTGGCTATTTCAAAATGGGTGTGGCTTGGCACCACCGGGTTCAGGGCTTGGTGGACCAAATCGCAATGGTTGTTTTTTTCGCTCAGATGACAGGCCACCACCCGCTTCAAGCGCGGACCGGCGATCTGTTCCAGCAACTGAGCTGACTGCTGGTTGCTTAGATGCCCAAAATCACCGCCGACTCGGGCCCGCAATTTCGGCGGGTACGGCCCGTTTTGAAGCATCTGTGGGTCGTAGTTAGCTTCCAGTAACACCGCGTCCAACTCTTGAAAGGCATTGACCACGTGGCGGCTAATACTGCCAAGGTCGGTACACACGCCCAGACGCTTTTGGTTCCACTCGAACACAAACTGGGTCGGTTCGCGAGCATCATGCGGCACCAACACCGGGGTTATCTTGATGTCCCCAACCACAAACTGGTGGCCGTCACGCAGACGCACAAAGGGTTCGATCTTGGCGCCATGCGCAGTGCCCTCAGAGGCATGCACCGGGACTTGCCACGCCTGGCCCATGCGCCGCGCGGCCTGGGCATGGTCGCCGTGTTCGTGGGTGATCACGACCGCGTCAATGCGGTCTTTGCTGACCCCAATCGCATCCAACCGACTGGCCGTTTCTTTGATGCTGAATCCAGCATCCAACAGCAGCGCAGTCGACTCCGTTCGGATCAGCGTGCAGTTACCCTTGCTACCGGATCCGAGCGAGATCGCCTGCATTAAATCAATTGCTCGGCGATCTTCAATAACAGTTCTTCGGCGCCGGACAGCGTGCCGCCCTGGCCAAGGTCTTGGACGTCGATCAATGCACGCTCACCTTCAAAGCTCAGATTGACTTGATACAGCGCCTCCAAATCCTCGGTCACCGAGACAAAGGCCCGGGTCAGCAGGTTCAGCTCGTCCAAGCGGCGACGGTCACTATCGGAAAGGTAGCGGCCTTGAATACGGGCGCCGCCTTGGTCCTCAAATTCAAGCACGAAACCACTGTCGCTAAGGGCGTTTAGCAAGCTGTCCCAGGTGCGCTCCGGCGCAATCCGGACCGCGATCGCCAAGCTGCCGTCGTCTCGTTCCAAACGCTCGACTCGGGGCTGTGCGCCACGCCCTAATCCGACCGCCGAGACCCGGCGACCCGACTGTTTGGCGTCTGCCAACCAGACCCCAAATTCGTCCAACCACAGCGCCATGGTGGCGCTGTCAAAGGTATCACCCGTGGCCGACGGTGCCGGACGCGTGGCCGCGCTTGCGACCACCATCTGGGCGCGAATTTCGGTCGAATCAACGGCTAAGCCCGGCGCCACATCGACGATCACGCGACGCCACCCGTCCGCGGCACCGGGCAAGTATCGAATCAAGTCGCTGTCGGAACGGCCACTGGCGACCCCGCTCAACCAGCCGGACTGAATGCGGGCTTGGTTCCGATTCGGTACGATCCCGACGCCATTGGTTTCAAAAAAAGCGGTCAATTCGGGCCAGACTTCTTCGGGCAGCGCATCGACCCGCAAATAGGCGGTTGTATCACTCTCGACGCGCTGAATGGCGCTGGTCTGAAGGCTGGGATCGACCACCGGGGCCTCGGGGATCACGAACCCGGTGTTGCCGGCGCCTTTGACCGGCGCGTCAACGCCGGGAATCGGAAAAGCTTCTTGTGGCGCCGCCAAATCGTATTCACTGGGCAGTTCGATCGGGGCCAACACGTAGGCTTTTTGATAGTCCGCCGCACGGTCCTCAAAGGTGTTCTTCATCGGGCCGACACAACCGGCCAACGCCAGGGCAATCAAAGACAGCGAAATTCGCATTAAATTAGCTCCGCCTGGCGCATTGCGGCCTGCAGCATGGGGTAATGTTTAGGATCCGTCTCAACCAACGGTAAGCGCACGTGGTTGCCGATCATGCCCAATTGCGCAAGGCAATACTTGGCCGGCGACGGTGACGATTCGATGAACAGGCCCGTGTTCAGCCCCAGCATCTTCTCGTTGGCCGCTCGTGCACCGACCGCATCGCCGGCCAACGCGCATTCCATGGCCTGACTCATCAAACTGGGGGCGACGTTGGCGGTCACGCTGATGTTGCCCTGCCCGCCCATCAACGTCAGTTCGACGGCCGTGTTGTCGTCACCCGAGATGACCAAAAAATCGTCCGGGCAGTTATCCAAGAGATAGCGGCCACGGGCGAGGTCGCCGGTGGCGTCCTTGATGCCGATAATGCGGTCAAAGTCACGCCCCAAGGCCAGCGCGGTGTCACCGTCAAGATCGGCCACGGTTCGTCCCGGCACGTTGTACAGCAACATCGGCAGCCCAGTATTTTCAGCAATGGCTTTGAAGTGGGCGTAAATGCCGCGTTGGCAGGGTTTGTTGTAGTACGGCACCACCGACAGGCTGATATCGGCCCCGGCTTGCTCTGCCGCAATGGTCGTTTCGATCGCCTCGGCAGTCGAATTTGAACCCGTTCCGGCAATCACCGGCACGCGCTTGTTGACGCGTTTGACGGTGTGAGCGGTGACGGCGTTGTGCTCGGCGTGGCTCAGCGTGGCGGACTCACCGGTGGTACCGACGGCCACGATTGCGTGTGTCCCGGCCTCGATGTGAAATTCAATCAAACGATCAAGCGCGTCGTAGTCGACCTGACCGGCTGCATCGAAGGGGGTGACCAGCGCCACCATACTGCCTTGAAGCATTACTAACTCCTTTTTTCCGTGGCCGCGATGCTACCTGCCACGGGTTTTTTGCTCAATACATACCTTGTTTAACTGCCACACGGCCGCACTGTTTAAACACACTCATAGTTAAGTTCAAAGGACGCATGATGCTCGAAGTCGGCCAGCCCTGCCCTCAGTTTTCAACCACCCTGGATAACGGCGACAGCCTCACTACAGACCAACTGCTGGGACGCCCTTTTGCGGTGTTTTTCTACCCCCGAGCGGACACCCCCGGATGCACCAAGGAAAGCATCGCGTTCAGTGCGCTGAAACCCCAGTTCGATGCCCTTGGCGTGCGTGTACTGGGCGCGTCCAAGGACCCAGTCGCCAAGCAGGGCAAGTTTCGGGACAAGCACAGCCTGACCGTTGAGCTGATTGCCGACGACGAAAGCGATGTGTGTGAGCAATTCGGCGTCTGGCAAGAAAAATCCATGTACGGCAAGACCTACATGGGCGTGACCCGCTCAACATTTTTGTTCAACGCCAACGGCGTGCTGGTTGAGTCATGGCCGAAGGTCAAAGTCGACGGCCACCCTGAAGCCGTGCTGCAGGCCGCTCAGTCGCTGTGAACTAACTCGGCTTTGCGCTGGACCACTGGCCAGGCTGACACCACAGCCTTGGCCAAAGTGGCCAATGGAATGGCGAAGAAGACCCCCCAAAAGCCCCAAATCCCACCAAACAATAGCACCGCGATGATGATCGCCACCGGGTGCAAATTGACCACCTCAGAAAACAACAAGGGTACCAAGACGTTACCGTCCAGGGCTTGGATCAGGGCGTACACACCCAACACCCAGAAAAAGTCGCTGCCCCACCCAAACTGGATAAAGGCAACCGCGGCCACCGGCACCGTCACCACCGCTGCGCCAATGTACGGCACGATCACACTCAGCCCGACCAACAATGCCAGCAACGCAGCGTAGCGCAGGTCCAGCATGACAAAGGCCAAAAAGGTGACCGCACCGACAATCGCTATTTCGAGTGCTTTGCCACGTACGTAGTTGGACACCTGGTGCTGCATTTCCGCCCACACCTGGGCCATGATTGGGCGACGATCCGGCAACGCGCGTCCAATCGCAGCCAGCAGCAAATCCCCGTCTTTCATAAAGAAAAATACCAAAATCGGCACCAACACCAAGTAAATCAGCACGCCCAGCAAGTTCGGTAGGCTTTCCAGTGAAAATGACAGCAGCCATTGGCCAATGCTCGACACCTGTTGGCCGACCTGGTTCACCAGCAAATTGATCTGCTCGGCGCTAAAGTAGTCCGGATAGCGTTCGGTCAATACCAACAATTGGCTTTGAACGCCGGCGACCAGACGCGGCAACTCCGTAATGAAGCTTTCCACCTGGGCCAAAATGGCCGGCACGACGCCAACCACAAAGCCGATAAACCCCGAAACGGCGGCCAAAAATACCACCAACACCGCCGCGGTGTGGCCGATGCCAACCGACTGCAATCGATTGACGCCGCCCTGCATCATGAACGCAAGCACCAGCGCGGTCAGGACCGGCGCCAATGGCCGGCCCAACCAAATAATGATGCCAAAACAAGCGATCAGCAGCACCGAGAACAGAATCGCTTCCTCGTCTGAAAAGTAACGATCCATCCAGCCGCGAATTACGTTTATCAAAATGGTTTCCCAATAGTGAAGGTCAAAAGTTGATCGCCATGGTCGACACGGCAGGCAGCACCCACCCGCGCCGCCCAGGTCGGGATGTCGCGATCGGCACCCGGATCGTCCGCCAACAACGTCAGCGACCCACCCGGCGCCAAGGTCGAGTAACCGAGCTTAGCCTTTAACAGCGGCATTGGGCAGGCCAGTCCGCGACAATCGATCAGTGTAGTGTCTGACACGGCACTTATTTTCCTTGGATGACGCGCTATGCTATCGCCATGATTCTACGCATCCTTGCCCTATTGTTAAGCCTGAATGTCGCCACCTCCGGTGCCAGCACTCGAGAAGAGCGCGACATTGGTCGTGACTTCGCTCGCCAACTCTACCAAAGCGCCGACATTGAAACGGACCCGGTGTTGCTCGGCGCCCTCAGCCGCCTGACGTTACCACTGATCCAAGCCAGTGAATGGCGCGACGAACCGCTGTACCTCATCCTAATCGACAACCCGGAACTGAACGCCTTTGCCGCCCCAGGCGGCGTCATTGGTGTCCACACTGGGCTATTCAGTGCCGCTCGCCAGAGCGACCAAGTGGCGTCGGTGCTGGCGCATGAAATTGCCCACCTGACCCAGCGCCACTTTGGCCGCCGCCAAGAGGACAGCAAACGTCTGCAAGCCGCCTACCTAGCCGGAACCTTGGTCGCTTTGGCCGCCGGTTTGGGCGGCGACCCGACGCTGGGAACCGCCACCCTGAGCGCGACCCAAGCGGCGACCATCGACCAAGTGTTGTCATTTTCCCGGGCCCACGAGCGCGAAGCCGACCAGCTGGGACTGGAACTACTGGCCAAGGCCGGCCACGACCCCGCCGCTATGGTCGGCATGTTCAAGCGCATGCAGGATCAACAACGCCTTAGCTCACAACCGCTGCCGTACCTGAGCACCCACCCGGTCAGCGTCGAGCGCATCGCCGACACCCAGGCGCGCACCGGCAAAACCGGTGCCGAGGGCGGCGATGCCGAATTCAGCTACTGGCTCAGCCGCATTGGCACGCCATCAGCCACCCAAAGCGGTGGCGATCGGGTCGGCTACCAACAAGCGATCGAGGCTGCACTGACCGCACAGGACTGGGACGGCGTCGTCGCCATCGCCTCGGATGCGCGCTTTAGTTTTCCGAATGATCTGGCAATCGGGGTATGGGAAGCACAGGCACTGGATCGGCTCGACCGGACCGCCGACGCGTTGGCCCGATTAGAAGCCCTGAGCCAGCACCATCGCGCCCTGGCCCAACCTTATGTCTGGGCCCGTGATATGGCGCGTTTGCGTGGCTGGACACCGGAATTCAACTTTTATGCGGGCATGGCCGCCATTCGCCAAGGCGACTCGGACGAGGCCCAGCGTTTTTTTAACAGCGCCGCCAGCCAAGGTGGCGCCATCGCCGCCCGCGCTAAGGCCCAGTTACGCGCGCTGGAATTCAACCATTCGCGTTAATGAACGCAAGGCGCCAATACGCGTGGCCTCATCCACCTCGATGCTGTGGCCGACGCCGTCACTGTGCAAACAGTTCACCAGACGCTCTAGGCTGTTCATGGCCATCCACGGGCAATGAGCGCAACTAACACAGTCGCCACCGACGCCGCGAGTTGGCGCTTCTAATAGCACTTTGTCCGGCACCGCCTGGCGCATCTTGTAAAAAATACCCTTGTCCGTGGCGACAATTAAATGGCTATGCGGCAAACGGCGCGCGGCTTCAATTAACTGTTTAGTCGATCCGACGGCATCGGCCATGGCGACCATTTCATCCGGGCTTTCCGGGTGCACCAAAATCGCCGCCTGCGGATAAATGCGCTTAATGTCATCCAACCCGCGCGTGCGAAACTCCTCGTGCACGATGCAGGCCCCGTCCCACAGCAGCATGTCCGCCCCGGTTTGCTTTTGCACGTAGCCGCCAAGGTGCTTGTCCGGCGCCCACAGAATCGATTTGCCCTGCGCGTGCAGGTGCTCGACCACCTCGACCGCGATCGATGAGGTCACCACCCAATCCGCTTCGGCCTTAACCGCCGCCGAGGTATTGGCATACACCACCGCAACATGATCCGGGTATTGGCGTCGCCAGGCACGATAAGCGCCCGCCTCGCATCCGATATCCAGCGAACAAGTGGCCGCCAGCTGAGGCATCCATACGCGTTTTTCCGGGCTCAGGATCTTAGCCGTCTCGCCCATAAAGCTGACCCCCGCCACCACCAGGGTCGATGCCTCAGCGGTTTGACCAAAGCGCGCCATGTCCAGCGAATCGCTGACACAGCCGCCAGTCGCCTCGGCCAGTGCCTGCAATGATTCATCAACGTAGTAATGGGCGACCAAAGTCGCGTCCTTAGCCCGCAGTAACGCAGTCGCCTGTTCAACCAGCTCGGCTTCACGCGCGGCGCTGACTGGCGCCGGCAGCGATACCTGGTCCAGGTAGTTGCGGACGACTTGCTGGCTGGCCGCGTAATCAGTGGCACTCATAACGTTCTCCTAAGGGGGCCCTAGGATACGGGTGCAAGAAAAGCCTTTCCAGCCAATATCCGCAGCATAGACCTTGGTTTATCTTGACCGGGTATCCCTGAGCGACAATACTTTTTGGAATAACGATATTACATAATAGAATAAGGAGTGAGCCGTGCGACGCAGTGACATAGTAGTGATTGGCGGTGGATCCGCCGGCATCGCCGTAGCAGCCAGCATCAAGGCACGCAACGGCAATGCCCAAATCACCCTGATTGACCCCGCCCACGAACATTTCTACCAACCGGGCTGGACCATGGTCGGCGGCGGCATATTCGATAAAGACGTGACACGGCGCCCCATGGCCAGCGTGATCCCCGATGGTGTCGATTGGCTGCAAACCGCAGTCACCGCGTTTGACCCGGACAATAACTGCGTTCAACTGGCTGACGACAGTCACCTTGAATACGGCCAGCTGATTGTTGCGCCCGGCCTCAAAATTGACTGGGATGCTATCCCCGGCCTCAGCGAAGCACTGGGTCGCAATGGGGTGACCTCGAACTACCGCTTTGACTTGGCACCCTACACCTGGGAGCTGGCGCAAAAAACGCAAAATGGACGGGCGCTTTTTACCCAACCACCAATGCCAATCAAGTGTGCCGGCGCACCGCAGAAAGCCATGTACCTGACCTGCAGCGAAATGGAGAAGCGCGGCTCGCTGGCTGGCAACCAAGTCGCGTTTCACAACGCGGGTCCCGCGTTGTTTGGGGTCGCCGCCTACGTCCCTGCTTTGATGACCTATATCGAGCGTTATGGCATTGATTTGAATTTCAGTTCGCGCCTGTCCCGCGTGCGCGGCGATGAGCAGATCGCCGAGTTCACCCAAACCGACGGTGATGGCAACCAGACCGTGGTCGAAGAAGCGTTCGACATGCTGCACGTATGCCCGCCCCAGTGCCCTCCGGACTTTATTCAACAAAGCCCGCTGGCCAACGATGCCGGGTGGGTCGAGGTTGACCCCGAGACACTGCGCCACGCCCGTTACGACAACATCCACGGCCTGGGTGACGTCATCAGCGCGCCTAATGCCAAAACCGCGGCCGCGGCCCGTATGCAAGCGCCGGTGGTGGCGCACAACGTTTTGGCCGCCATGGGACACGCCCAAGGCACCGCGGTCTATAACGGCTACGGCTCATGCCCGCTGACGGTTGAGCGCGGAAAAATCGTGCTGGCCGAGTTTGGCTACGGCGGCACCTTACTGCCCTCATTCCCAGCCTGGCTGATCGACGGCACCCAGCCCTCGCGCCTGGCGTGGTTTCTCAAGGAACGGCTACTGCCACCGGTGTACTGGCACCTGATGCTAAAAGGTCGCGAATGGCTGACTAAGCCTACCCTTCGATAGTTTTGCTCGACGCACTTTGCCCCCTCACGGGGGCTTTTTTTTTGGGCGTCAATACGGTCGCGCTGAGGGCACAAATCGCAGGCAAAAAAATGCCGGCGTATACGCCGGCACTTTCAATATATGGTGGGTCGTGAGCGACTCGAACGCTCGACCAATTGGTTAAAAGCCAACTGCTCTACCAACTGAGCTAACGACCCGTCAGTAAGTAACGGCGCGTATATTATAGGGCCACGAGATTTTGGCAAGAACTTTTTACGAATATTTCGTTGGATCGGCTATGCCCGCGTCTTCAAACCCAGCCTTGCGCAAACGGCACGCTTCACAACGACCACATGCCCCGCCATGGTCATCGGCCTGATAACAGGTGATCGTCAATCCGTAGTCGACACCCAGCGCGGTGCCGACGGTGACGATGTCACCCTTGGTCATAGTCATCAGTGGCGCATGAATATGAATCCCCGCACCCTCGACCCCAGCCTTGGTGGCAACATTGGCCAAACGCTCGAAGGCCTGAATGAATTCAGGGCGGCAATCCGGATAGCCCGAATAGTCCACGGCATTGGCCCCAATGAACAAATGGTTGGCCCCAATGACCTCGGCATAGCCCAATGCAATCGATAAAAACACGGTATTACGGGCCGGCACGTAGGTGACCGGAATTTCACCGTCGCTGGTGGCTTCCTCGGGCACCTGTATATCGCCGTCAGTCAACGCCGACCCGCCAATCGCATCCAAGTTCAATCGGATGACTTTGTGCTCGTGGGTGCCCTGTGCGGCGACCACACGCAACGCCGCTCGCAGTTCGCTGTCGTGGCGCTGGCCGTAGTCAAAGCCTAGGGTGTAGCAGTCATAGCCGTCGGCCTGGGCCATTGCCAACACCGTGGCACTGTCGAGCCCGCCGGACAATAGAATGACCGCTTTTTTGGAGGTATCTACCATCAGTGACCGGGCTCCTCGCCCCATAAATATTTATGCATTTGCAGCTGCATTCGAACCGGCAGATTATCCGCCACGATCCAGTCGGCCAGCTCGCGTGGGTTGAGCTGACCATGAACCGGCGACAAGAGCAGCTCACCGCCCTTGTCGGCCAACCCATGCTGATCAATTTGCATGCGCGCCCATTCGTAATCAACGCGGTCAGCCAACACAAACTTCAGCTGATCGTTCGGCCCCATGTGCATCAAGTTATCGAACCGGTTACGGGCGTGTTCACCCGACCCTGGCGCCTTCAAGTCCATGACCTTGGAAACCCGCGGGTCGACCTCGGCAATGTCCAGCGCGCCACTGGTTTCGAGGTTGACCTCGTAGCCGGCGTCGCACAACGCCCGCATCAGCGGCAACGCATTGGGCTGGGCCAAGGGCTCACCGCCGGTGACGGTGACGTAGCGTGGCCGATACCCCGCCACCTCGGCCAGGATGTCATCCAGAGCGTGAATGCTGCCGCCGTGGAAGCTGTATTCACTGTCGCACCAGGTGCAACGCAGCGGGCAACCGGTCAGCCGCACAAACACCGTCGGCAAGCCCATGGTTCGGGTTTCGCCTTGCAGCGAGTAAAAGATCTCGGTCAGCCTGAGTGTGTCAGCCATGGGGCTCTCTTTTGAACATCGATGATCAGTCAGTCAGTCAGTCAGCAAGTCGCGAGCTTGGGTCGCTTCGCTGGACTCGGGAGCGCGCTCGATCAGCCGCCCTAGCGTTTGCTGGCCGTCAGCCGTAAAGCCATTCGCCAGCTGCAGCCGCCCCAACTTCAATTCAGCCTGAGTCGCTCGCCGGTAATCCGGGTGCTCGGTTAACAAACGCGTAAACGCTGAAATGGCGTCACCGGGCTTGCCTTGGGCGTCGTACACCTGGGCCAACCAAAACTGAGCATCCGCTCGCAAGGCGCCCGCTGGAAAGCGCTGTCCGAATAACAATAAGGCATCTTGGGCGTCGTCGAATTTGCGTTCACGAATCAGCCCAAATGCGGCTTGATACTCGGCGCTTTCTTGGGCCGGATCACCCAGCTCAACCGCAGGCACCACCGCCTCGACCTGGGAGGCCGAACTGGCCGCCACCACCTCAGACATCGGCGCTGGCTGCGATTGCAGCGCACCAATCCGGCTGTCTAAGTCCAGGTAACGATTGCGGCCGTCTTGCTGAAGGCTATCAATAGTGACGGCTTGCTCTTCGATCATGCCGCGCAGCATCTGCACTTCTTGCTGAAGTAAATCAAAACGTTCCAGCAGATCAATTTGAAGGTCGCGCAGGTTCGACAGCTCGTTCGCCTGCACACCAAATGAAAAGGTCGCCGTTGCTAACGCAACGGCGACCCATTTTTGCTTAAGCATGAACTTAGTTGTAAATCAGTTCGACGCGACGGTTACGTGCGTAACCGCTTTCGTCCTGTGACAGGCTCAAAGGACGTTCCTCGCCGTAAGAAACGGTTTCAATCTGAGCACTGGCTGCGCCCTGAACGATCAGATAGCGCTTAACCGCGTTGGCACGACGTTCGCCCAGTGACACGTTGTAAGCACGGGTTCCGCGTTCATCCGCATGACCTTCAAGGCGCACAGACGCACTTGAGTTGGCCGCTAGATAGGCCGCGTGTGACTGCAATGCCGTTCGTGCGTCCGCTTTGATGCTTGACTGATCGTAATCAAAGAAGAATAGCGTGTCGGCCGCGAATGCCGCGTCCTGAGCGGCTTGCAGCTGCTCGGCTTTCATTTTCATCTGCTCGATCGCAGCCGTGGTGCCTGCGGACGTGTTGTTGCTAGTGGCAGTAGAGCCTGTCATGTCGGCATCACCGCTCATATCGTCCATTTTGGTGCTCGAGCAACCGGCCAATACCGCAATTGATGCAGCTAAGACCAAACTTTTGGCTGTGCCAAACTGATTCATACAGAACCCCTTACTTTAAATTTATGTAGTTACCACATTGTTTAGTCGATCAATTCAAATACGGCGACCATGCCGGTTCTCGAACGTCTCCTGCAGTGGAAGGTATCAGAGACCGTACGCTTCCATCAACGGAGGTTAGTCCCAATACGCCTTTTCCACCACTGCTAGTCGCATAAACAATCAATTGACCGTTCGGCGCTGGGCTGGGTGACTCGTCCAAACCGCTGGCGGTCAAGACCTGAATTGCGCCGGTTGCCTTGGACTGGATCGCGACCTGATAGTCACGGTCAAATTGATGCACGAATACGATGTCATCCGAGTCGGGCAGATAGGATGCGTTCGAATTGTAGCGCCCTTCGTAGGTCAAGCGCTGCGATTTACCCTCCGCCACATCGACCTCGTAGACGTGGGGATTGCCTGCCCTTGTCGAGGTAAATAACAAGCGATCACCGTCGGCCGAAAAACGCGGCTCGGTGTCGATCGCCGCGTTACGCGTGACCCTAAGCAACCGCTGATTGCTCAGGTTTTTGATATAAATTTCAGGGTTACCGTCTTTGGACGACACGAACGCCAGTCGACGCCCATCCGGTGAAAATGACGGCGCCGTGTTTTGGCCTTCATAGTCCGCCACTTTCGTTTGGCGGCCAGTCCCCAGCTCTTGGATATAAATGGCAGAACGCCGACTGGCATAGCTGACATACGCGATACGACCGCCCTCCGGCGACCAGGTCGGTGACATGATCGGCTCTGGCGATTCAAAGATTACTTGCGGTCGTCCGCCGTCGGCATCCGAATAGATCAGCCGAAAGGTCTGGTCTTTTTCGCTGCGGCGCTCAACCGTGACGTACGCCAGCTTGGTCGAAAACACACCCCGATTGCCGGTCAGTTTTTCGTACACCAAGTCCGAAATATAGTGGCCAATGTCGCGCAACTGGGCTGCATTACCCGGAACCCGGGCACGCAGCAGCGAGGCCTGTCCAAACACATCGAATAACTCAAAGGTCACTATCAAACCCTCGCCCTCGGGTTCAACCTGGCCGATCAGCAGGTACTCGGACTCGAGCAAGCGCCAGTCACGAAACACCACATCGCTGCCGCGCGCCGGACGGCTCAACATATTTTCACGGGCGGTGCCCTCAAATTGACCGGTGCGCTCCAGGTTGCGCTCCAGCAAATCCGCCAACTCGAGTGGCAATGCACCGGCCCCGGTGTATTCGAAGGGCACAAAGGCGACCGGAATCGGATCGTCGACCCCTTCTGTGATCTCGATGACCAGTTCGGCGCGGGCCACCATCGCCGGCAACAGCAATGCCCAAATCCAATGTTTCATGCACAACCCCCTAGGGTCTAAAAATCATGGCAAAGCGCCTGAAATTACTTTCAAACTCTTTAGAAGACAAGGTTCGCACCTCGTCAAACGGCGACGCCCGTTCGATCGCACTGCGGGCGCTGCGGTCAAAGGCTGGGCTGCCCGATGAGTCGGTCACGCTGACCCCGACCACGTCCCCCGTCGGCGTCAGTGAAATACGCACCTGCACTTCCAATCCATCGCTGGAGGGCGGCACGCGCCACTGGCGACGAACTTTTTGATCGATCGCCGAGGCGATGCTGCGGGCCAACCGCTGCGAGGCGATCGCGGCCAACGCGGCGTCCTCTGCCGCCGCCGCACGTGCCAACTCATCCGCACGCGCTTTGTCCTCGGCGGCCTTGGCCGCGGCTTTGGCTTTGGCCTCGTCTTCTAAGCGTTTACGTTCCTGGTCCGCCAGCCGCTTGGCACGCGCCTCGGCGTCCTGCTTGGCTTTTTTCGCAGCCTCGGCCCGGGCTTGGTCCGCGCGTTTTTTGGCGGCCGCGTCGGCAGCTTGCTTAGCCTTGGCTTGGGCCTCGGCCTTGCGTGTTTCAGCCTCGGCCTTAGCTTTGGCTTGATCGGCGCGTTGTTGATCGGCAAGCGCTTTGGCCTTGGCCAGCTCCGCTTGCTGCTTAGCCTTTTGCGCCGCCGCCGTCTTGGCTTTCTGTTCGGCCACTAACTTGCGTTGTTTCTCGTCGGCAATGCGCGCGCGGTCTTCGTTTTGCTGTTGCTTCAGCCTCGTCGTTTCAGGGTTTGGGGCCGGCGGGGCCGCTTGCGCCGGCGCCTCACTGGGCGTTACCGGTACCGCCGGGGCGGGCGCCGAGTCGTCGACCGTCAGCACGGTGGCGTTGATAATGTTATCCCGCGGTTGAATTAGGTGCTGATCGGTGTCGACATTCAAGAACAACCCCAGCACCAACAGTGCGTGAATCACCAATGCAAACAAGACCGAAAGACTGTATCCGCCAAATCGTTCCATCTATGGGGCCTTGGAGACCAGACCCAGATTTTTAGCCCCGGCCGCCTGCAACGCCGACATCACCTGCATGATCACTTGGTAACTGACTTGACCGTCGCCGCGCAAGGTCACCTGTACGTCAGGGCGCTGGCGCACGATTTTGGCGACCTGGTCTTGCAAGGTGGCCAAATCAATGGCCTGGTCTTCTTGACCCACGTTCAAATAGGCCAGGCCATCGGCGTCAACGCTGACGATCACCGGCTCTTGATTGGGTTCGATCGGCAGCGGCTCACTCGCCGTTTCGGGTAGCGCGACCTCGACCCCTTGCTCTAACAGTGGTGCCGTGACCATGAAAATCACCAACAACACCAACATCACATCGATGTAAGGCACCACGTTAATTTCGGCAACCATGCGGTTACGCCGGCGCCCGCCCTGTCTCATGCTGACGCCTCGGCCTGCGGTTTGGCGTGAACCTTGCGATGCAAGATTGACGAAAACTCGTCCGCAAAGGTCTCGTGGCCGGCCAAAATACTGTCCGACTGGGCCGCATAGCGGTTATAGGCCACGACCGCCGGTATCGCTGCAAACAGTCCAATCGCCGTGGCGATCAACGCCTCTGAAATACCCGGCGCGACCGTCGCCAGGGTCGCTTGCTGGGCATTGGCAAGGCCGCGGAACGAATTCATGATGCCCCAGACCGTTCCGAACAGCCCGATGTAGGGACTGATGGACCCAATCGTCGCCAACAGCGGCAAGTGCTTTTCCAGGCGCTCTTGCTCACGTGCCACCGCCACCCGCATGCTGCGCTGGACGCCTTCCATCAGCGCATCCGGGTCAACACCGTGTTGCTGACGCAGGCGATTGAACTCCTTGAAACCGGCGCGGAATATCGACTCGGTGCTGAGCGGCTTTTCGCCACCTGGCTCGCGGTAAACACGCACCAAATCCAAACCGGACCAGAAGCGTTCTTCGAAGGCACGGGCTTGACGCTTGGCCGCCGACAACACCATGCCGCGTTGAAAAATTAGTGCCCAGCTGGTGATCGATGACGCCACCAATATCAACATGACGCCTTTGACCAGTAGGCCGGCCTCGGCTACCAGTGCCAGAATCGAGAGTTCTTCGTTCACGCAATATCCCTAGTTATTGTTGTCCGCACCGCCTCGGGCAGTCGCGTCGCCGTAAATGTCTCGGTGCTGACGCACACCGTCACCACCTTGCCATGGACCAAACAGTGCTCGCCACGCCATGCACTCTGCTCGAACACTACCTTTGACCCCCCTAGTTCGGCAATCCGGGTAACGATTCTTAACGCGTCGTCCAACATCGCCGGGGCCAGGTACTCCACTTCAACGTGGCGGACCACGAACAACACCGAATGGGCCGACCGAAGTTCGGTCGCATCGAGCTCAATCGAGCGCAGCCATTCCGTTCGTGCGCGCTCGAAAAATGCTAGGTAGTTGGCGTAAAACACCACGCCACCGGCATCCGTGTCTTCGTAGTAGACCCGCACCGGCCATTCAAAATTCGACATCAAAGCCCTCGACCGCCGCGCGCGCCAAGTCACTGACCATGCGCCCGCGTGGTGTTCGCTGAATATAGCCTTGTTGAATCAGGTAGGGCTCGATCACATCCTCAATGGTGCCACGTTCCTCGCCCAATGCCGCCGCCACGCTGTCCAGTCCGACCGGGCCACCGTCAAAGCGTTCAATAATCATTTTCAGCAACCGCCGATCCAAGGGATCAAAGCCATTATGGTCGACCTGCAGCAGGTCCAGCGCCGCCGCCGCGGTCGTATTGTCGACCCGGCCATCAGCGCGGACCTGAGCGTAATCACGCACCCGGCGCAGCAAGCGGTTAGCGATGCGCGGAGTGCCGCGTGAACGACGCGCAATTTCCCCGGCGCCCTGGGTCTCAACCTCCAGCCCCATCAAACGCGCGGAGCGCTCAACAATCTGGGTTAAATCGGCGATCGAATAAAATTCGAGCCGCTGGACGATCCCAAAACGATCGCGCAATGGCCCCGTTAACAACCCCGCCCGGGTGGTCGCGGCGACCAGGGTAAAGCGCGGCAAATCGAGTTTAATGGAGCGTGCGGCTGGACCTTCACCGATCACGATGTCGAGCTGAAAGTCCTCCATCGCCGGGTACAAAATTTCCTCGACCTGCGGGCTAAGGCGATGAATTTCGTCAATAAACAGTACATCGCCAGGCTCCAGATTGGTCAGCATCGCCGCCAAGTCACCCGGCTTTTCCAAGACCGGCCCCGAGGTTGAGCGCATCTGTGTGCCCATCTCGTTGGCGACGACATGGGCGAGCGTCGTTTTACCCAGTCCTGGCGGCCCGAACACCAATAAATGGTCGAGCGATTCGTCGCGGCCTCGGGCCGCGTCTATGAACAGCCCGAGTTGCTCTTTAACCCGCGGCTGACCAATGTAATCGGCCAACAGTTGCGGCCGCAGGGTGCGATCGTTGAGTTCCGGTTCGAATTCAGCCGGGTCCACGAAACGGTCCATATCAGCCCTTTGCCAGTTGTTTGAGGCCGCCGCGAATCAGCGCTTCGGTCGAGTCGGCGTTGTCTTTGGCGGCTAACTCGACCGCCTTGTGGGCATCACGCTCGTTATAGCCCAGCGCCATCAGCGCGGCCCGGGCTTCGCTGGTCGAACCTTGGCCCTTGGTGGTCAGGGTGGCCAGCGGCGCATCCGGCAGTCGGTTTTTAAGCTCCACCGCCAAGCGTTCCGCGGTGCGCTTGCCAACCCCAGGTATCTGGGTCAGCGCGACCACGTCGCCGGACGCGGCCACGCGTGACAGCTCGTCCAGGGTAAAGGTCGACAAGATTGCCAGCCCCATTTTCGGACCGACCCCACTGATTTTGGTGATCGCCTGAAACAGGCCGCGGTCGGCGCGGCTGCTGAAGCCAAACAGGGCCGGGATGTCATCGCGCTGGCCTTGATGTATGTGCAAGGTCGCCGGTTGGTTCAACCCCGGCAACACCGCCAGGGTCGAAATCGGCACTTCGATTTCATAGCCCACACCCGCCACGTCCAAAACTACGGCGGGTTGATCGATCAAAACTAGGGTTCCAGACAAACGCGCAATCATGCAATTACCTAAAGCGACCGCGGCGGACGCTGTTGGCCCCAACGCGCATCAGCGCGTTTGAGGCGTGGCTGTGACAAACCGCGACGGCCAGTGCGTCGGCGGCGTCGGACAGGGGAATTTCGGGCAGTCCCAAAATCATCTTAATCATTTGCTGGACCTGATCTTTGGTGGCCCGACCGGTCCCGACAACGGACTGTTTGATGTGGGTGGCGGTGTACTCAGCGACCGGCAGGTTGACCGAGGTGGCGGCGACAATGGCCGCGCCCCGAGCCTGACCCAATTTGATCGCCGACGAGACGTTTTTGTTGACGAACACTTCTTCGATGGCGCACTGGTCTGGCTTGTAATGTGCAATCACCTCGGCCAATCCCGCGTGGATCTCGCCAATACGATTAACAAAGTTGTCAGCGCGGGCTTGGATCACGCCATTATCGATATGACGCGGCTGACCGCGCTCGACCAGCACCAACCCATAGCCCGTGATGCGAGAGCCAGGGTCGATGCCCAGTATTAAGGACACTTACAGCGAGTCCAGGAATTCATCGGCGAATTCAGCGTTGGTGTGAACTTCTTGGACGTCATCCAAGTCTTCTAGCATATCGATCAGCTTCATGACTTTTTCCGAGTCCTCGACCGACAATTCGGTGACCGTCGATGGGATTTGGTTGATGCCGGCGTCGACGACCTCGAAACCGGCCGAGTCCATGGCGTCACGGACCTCGCCCAGCGCCGTCCAATCGGTTTCGACGACGATGCCTTGCTCGCTCACCACCACATCATCGGCACCGGCCTCCAATGCCACATCCATGACCGCGTCTTCGCTCGCGCCCTCGCCCAAAAAGATCTGACCTTTCTTGGCGAACAGGTAATTGACCGAACCGTCGGTGCCCAGGTTGCCGCCGCACTTGCTAAAGGCATGACGCACTTCGGACGCTGTTCGATTGCGGTTGTCGGTCATGCAGTCGACCATCACCGCGACCCCGGCGACGCCGTAGCCTTCGTACGTCAACTCTTCGATGTTCTCGGCTTCGTTATTACCGGCACCGCGGTCGATGGCGCGCTGCAACGTGTCCTTGGTCATGTTGGCGCTCAAGGCCTTGTCGACCGCCGCGCGCAGGCGCGGGTTATCGTTCGGCTCAGGGCCGCCCATGCGCGCCGCCACCACCAACTCACGAATCAGCTTGGTAAACACCTTGCCGCGCTTGGCGTCTTCCTTGGCCTTTTTGTGCTTGATGTTGGCCCATTTACTGTGACCTGCCATATCAGTCCTCGACTTTGACGCGCTGACGCAGGCCCAACTCTTTGAGCTGGTTCGGGTCAGCGGCACCCGGCGCGTCGGTCATGACACAGGCCGCGCTTTGCGTTTTCGGGAAGGCAATCACGTCACGAATGCTGTCCGAACCAGTCATCAGCATGACCAGACGGTCCAGGCCAAAGGCTAGGCCGCCGTGCGGCGGCGCGCCGTATTTCAGCGCGTTCAACAGGAAGCCAAATTTCTCTTCGCGGTCCGCTTCGCTGATACCCAGCACCTCGAACACCGCGTTTTGCATGGCCGGCTCGTGAATACGAATCGAACCGCCGCCCAATTCGGTGCCGTTCAAGACCATATCGTAGGCGCGTGAGTTGGCCGCCAGCGGGTCCGCACGTAATTCGTCCGGGGAACAGGTCGGCGCGGTAAAGGGGTGGTGCAGCGCGGTCAAGCCGCCGTCCTTGGTCCGTTCGAACATCGGGAAATCGACCACCCACAGCGGCGCCCACTGGTCTTTGACCAAGCCCAGGTCGTGACCGACCCGGACGCGCAATGCACCCAGCGCGTCGCTGACGACAGTGTCGGAATCCGCGCCGAAGAACAGCAAGTCACCGGTTGCGGCACCACAGCGGGCCAGCACGTCGCCGACCACGTCGGGGATGAACTTGACGATCGGTGATTGCAGCCCGTCCAGGCCAGCATCCATGTCATTAACCTTGATCCAGGCCAAACCTTTGGCGCCGTATTGACTGACAAAATCGGTGTATTTGTCGATCTCTTTGCGGGTCAGGCTTGAGCCACCGGGCACGCGCAGTACCGCGACCCGTCCGTTCGGGTCTTTGGCCGGGCCCGAGAAGACCTTGAATTCAACGTCTGCCATCAAATCGGCTACGTCAACCAGCTCCATATCGATGCGCAGGTCCGGCTTATCCGAACCAAAACGACGCATGGCTTCGTGCCAGGTCATGCGCGGGAAATCACCCAGCTCAACGTCCAGCACGTCCTTGAACATGTCCCGCGCCAAGCCCTCGGTCAGGGCCATGATGTCCGACTCGTCGACAAACGACATTTCCAAATCGACCTGAGTGAATTCAGGCTGACGATCCGCACGCAAGTCCTCATCACGGAAGCACTTGGCGATTTGGTAGTACTTGTCGACGCCAGACACCATCAACAGCTGCTTGAACAACTGAGGCGACTGCGGCAATGCAAAGAACTGGCCTTGGTGGGTGCGCGAGGGCACCAGGTAATCGCGCGCGCCTTCGGGCGTGGCACGTGTCAAAATCGGCGTTTCAACGTCGACGAAGCCTTGCTGGTCCAGGAACCGACGAATCGATGCACTGACTTTCGAGCGCAGCATCAGCTTGTTCAGCATGTCCGGGCGACGCAGGTCCAAGAAGCGGTTTTTCAAGCGCACTTCTTCGCCCACTTTGGAGTGGCTATCCAATTGGAACGGCGGTGTTTCTGCTTCGTTGAGCACCGTGACTTGCTTGCCCAAAAACTCGACCGCGCCGGACTTCATGTCGTTATTGACGGCGCCTTCGGGGCGCGCACGCACGCGGCCGGTAATTTGCAGCACCCATTCGGGGCGCGCGCGATCGGCGGTGGCGAAGGCCTCAGCCGTGTCGGGATCGATGACAACCTGGAGGATGCCTTCGCGGTCACGCATGTCCAAGAAGATGACGCCACCGTGGTCACGACGACGATCCACCCAGCCGGCAATAGTTAGGGTTTGGTCCAGTTGGTCGGCTGTTACGTCGCCGCAGTACATATCGCGCATGCGTGTCCTTTATTTCGATTCAGTTGATGCAGGTTTTGATTCGGTTTTGGCAGGTTTCGAGTCTGCCGCCGGTTTGGCGCTGTCGCCGGCCAAGTTTTTCTTGGCCCCGGATTTAAAGTCTGTTTCGTACCAGCCGCCGCCTTTTAAGCGAAAACCGGCCGATGACATCCGCTTGCGCAGACCGTCTTGGTGACAGCTTGGGCACTCAAGCAATGGCGCATCGGACAACTTCTGCAACGCCTCAAGGCTGTGCTCACAGGCACTGCAGACATATTCGTAGATCGGCATGGCGCATTCTCAAGGAAGATTAAAAGCGGCGCAGAGTATAGCCAACCTTGGGCATGGATTGCACCGTTTCGCGTGTATTCAACGAGCGCGCACCCCAAGCGCTTTGGCCCAGTCCACATCCACCCCGGTGGCCGCGTCGATCAAGCCCCATCGAGAAATTCAGCAGCCTCTTTGGTTGGCAATTGAGACTGGCTTTGGCGGTAATCGGCGGCGGCCAAGTCATCACGCCCAAGGGCCTGATGAATGCGCGCGCGAACCGTGTAATTGCGGTAAAACTCGGGGTTAAGCTTGACCGCCAGGTCGGCGGATTTCAGGGCCTCGGACGGTCGCTTTAAGGCCAACAGGGCTTCGGCCTTAAGTTCGTAAAACAGGGCCTCGCGGCCTTCAATCTTGATCGCACGGTTGGCGTCATTTAAGGCGTCGTCAAAGGCTTTTTCCGACAGCGCCTTGCGGCCAGCATCCAGGTGCGCGTATGCCGCTTCGGTAATACGCAGGCGCTGGGTCGCGGATTGGTAATCCTCACGCCCGACCGTGCCGCCGACACCCCAGGCCGCGGCGGTGGCGATATTGCGCTCGACCCGCTCGGCGCTGGGCGGGTGCGACGCGAACAGGTTGTTCGCGGTACCGCCGCCGAATTTGCTCAAAAAGGTTTGCTGCAAACGAACCGCGCCTTGCGGATCGTAACCGGCGGCGACCATGTAGCGCATACCGAAGCGGTCGGCTTCCAGCTCATCCTCGCGCCCAAATTTAGCCTGGACCGCTGCCAGGCTAATCTGGCCCAGTTGCTGGGCGGCTTGGCGCGTTCCCGGCGCATCAATCAGCGCACCCAGTATTTCAATACCCAGTCCGCCCAGTTGCGCTTTGCCCATTTGATTGGCCGAGTGCCCGGCGTCAGCGTGCACTATTTCGTGGGCCAACACCGCCGCCAATTCAGCCTCGTCCTGCATTGCCAATAACAGCCCGCGGTTCAAAGCAATTTTACCGCCGGGCAAGGCCCAGGCATTCCACGACGAGTCGTTAACGACGACGAACTCGTAGGCCAGGTCGCGCTGGGCATGCACCGCCAAGGACTGGCCGACCTTTGATACATAAGCCTGCAGTGCCGGGTCGGCCACGTAATCACCGCCGGCTTGTTGTCGCATCGGGCTGTAACGGGATTCGCCCAGGCGTTGCTCGTCCGCCGGGGACATCAGGCGCAACTCGGAGGCGCCGGTCACGGCATTGGTTGCACACCCGGACAGCATCACCAGCGCACACATAATTGGCATCAAAAAGGACATCAGTTCCCCACCGCAAACGTCAAAAAATCAGTGTAATGAATACGGCCGACAAACATCAGCTCGGATCCGGGGAATGGGACGGTTGTACAGGGGCCGGCGCGCCGACCGCAGCCAGGTGTTCGGCCAAGGCATCCAGACACGCCGCAACCGCTGCCGACTGAATCGCCGCACGATCGCCGCTGAACACGCGCTGGAAGCTGACGCAGCCGCCAGCACTGGCCAATGCCATCCACACCAAACCGACCGGCTTGGTCGGACTGCCGCCGCCAGGACCTGCCACCCCAGAGGTCGCGATCGCCACCTGACAGCCGCTGTACCGACGCGCTCCCTGGGCCATTTCGCGCACCACCGCGTCACTGACGGCGCCTTCACAGTCTAGGGTTTGCGGGCTGACCCCCAACATTGAGCGCTTGGCCGCATTTGAATAGGTGACCGCGCCCCAGTGGAAATAAGCACTGGAGCCCGGCGCCGCGGTCAAGGCCGCCGCCAGCTGGCCGCCGGTACAACTTTCCGCTGTGGCAATCGAGGTCGGTGAATTCAGCAGCGTAGCAATGACAGGATGCATCGGGGGCCCCGCACGTAAGGATGAATTAGCAGCCCTGGTAGATTAGCATCCTCTGCCATGAGCGAACCAACCCCAATGATGCGCCAGTATTTGGCGATCAAATCCGAATTCCCGAGCCTGCTGGTGTTTTACCGGATGGGCGACTTTTACGAGTTGTTCTTTGACGATGCCGCCAAGGCGGCGCGTATTTTGGACATCACCCTGACCGCCCGCGGGCACAGTGGAGGCCAGCCGATTCCGATGGCAGGCATCCCCCACCATGCGGCCGAGGGCTACCTGGCTAAATTGCTGGCGGCCGGCGAATCGGTCGCCCTGTGCGAACAGATCGGCGACCCCGCCACCAGTAAGGGCCCGGTCGAGCGCCGGGTCACTCGCGTCTTGACGCCCGGCACGTTGGCGGATGAAGCGCTGGTGCCGGCGGATCGCGTGGCCTGGCTGGCGTGCTGGGTCCAACAAGGCCGCGACTACGGTTTGGCCGCCATGGACGTCGCCGGTGGACGTTTTGAATGCTACCCGCAGCTAAGTTTGAACCAACTTCAGTCTCAGTTGGCACGTTTATCCCCGGCCGAAACACTGTGTGTCGACGGCGCCGTCGATCCGGATCTGGGCGAAGCGCTTGGGTTACCGGGCTGGCATTTCGAAGCCGCCAGCGCCGAGGCGGTGTTGTGCAAGCACTTTGCGGTTAAAGACTTGGGCGGCTTTGGCTTAGATGCGCCCTCGCCTGGGGTCTGTGCCGCCGGCGCACTGATGCAATATGCCTTGGATCGGTTGCGCGACGACGTCAAGCACGTTGGCAGCCTGACACGCATTCACTTGGATGCTTTTTTGCAACTGGACCCGAGCGCGCGGCGCGACTTGGAGCTGACCCAAAACCTGCGCGGTGGCCGCGACGGCACCTTGATGAGTGTGCTCAACAGCACCCAAAATCCGATGGGGCTGCGTCGCCTGTCCGGCTGGTTGCACCAGCCGCTGGCCATGGCGGAACCCGTCGCCGCCCGTCAAACGGCGATTTTGTGCCTGCAACAAGACACCGATTTGGACGGATTGCGCGACCAGCTCAAACAAACTGGCGATGTCGAACGCATCTTGGGCCGCGTCGCGTTGCAGTCCGCGCGCCCCAAAGACCTGGGGCGACTGGGCATGACGCTTATCCAGCTGCCCGGGCTGATCGAACACATCCGCGGGCGTGATGCGCTGCGTCGGATCGAAACCGAGTTGGGTGACTTTAGTGACCTGGCGGCCTTGTTGACGCGTGCCTTGAACAGCGAGCTGCCGCATCGCTTGTCGGACGGTGACGTCATCCGAGCCGGCTTTAATGACGAACTGGATGAGCTGCGCGGGCTGTCGAACGACGCCGGCGCGGCGCTCGCGGCGATTGAACTGCGTGAGCGCGAAGCGACCGGACTGAGCACCTTAAAAGTGGGCTACAACCGGGTTCACGGTTACTACATCGAGCTGTCCAAGTCCCAGTCCGATCGCGCCCCGGTGGAGTACGTACGCCGCCAGACCCTGAAAAACGCCGAGCGCTTCATCACCCCCGAGCTGAAAACCTTTGAAGACAAAGCGGTGTCGGCCAAGTCGCGCGCCCAGTCGTTAGAACGGGCCCTATTTGAAGGGCTGTTCGCGCCGCTATTAGAGCAGCTCGGAGCATTGCAGCTGTGTGCGCGCACGCTTGGTGAGTTGGATGCCTTGTGCTGCCTGGCCGAGCGCGGGCTGAGCCTGCGCTGGGTGTTGCCGCACTTGGTTGACGCCCCGGGCCTGGACATTCAAGGCGGGCGCCACCCCGTGGTCGAGGCCAGCGTCGGCGAGCGCTTTGTCGCCAACGACCTGCGCTTGATGACCGAACGCAGCTGCCAGGTCATTACCGGCCCGAACATGGGCGGTAAATCAACGTTTATGCGTCAGACTGCCTTGATCGTGTTGCTGGCCCACATCGGTGCCCCGGTGCCGGCGTCGCACGCACGCATTGGCCTGTGCGACCAGATCCTGACCCGCGTCGGCAGTGCCGACGACCTCGCCGGCGGGCGCTCGACCTTCATGGTCGAAATGACCGAGACCGCCAACATACTGAACAACGCGACCCCGCGCTCGTTGGTGTTAATGGACGAGGTAGGACGCGGCACCAGCACGTTTGATGGCTTATCGCTGGCCTGGTCGGCCTGCGAGGCGCTGGCCCAACGCGGCGCCTTGACGCTGTTTGCCACTCACTACTTTGAAATGACGGCACTGGCCGAGCAATTCGCCACGGTTGGCAACCTGCACCTAACTGCAGTCGAACACGGCGACGAAATCATCTTTATGCACCAGGTGGTCGAGGGGCCCGCCAGCCAATCGTACGGGCTGCAGGTGGCTAAGTTGGCCGGCGTTCCGCGTGCGGTGATTGAACGGGCCCGACGTAAACTGGTGTCGCTGGAGCAATCCAGCATCGATCAAAAGCCCGCGGGGCAACACCCGCAGACGGACCTGTTTGCGCCACCGGCGGCCGCGCTGCCGGACTGGGTCAACGAAGTCGCCGCGCTCGACGTCGATGAACTGACGCCACGCGCGGCATTGGAATACTTATATAGCCTGAAAGTCCGAGCAAACTCGTGACCGGACGGGCTTGAGTCATTAGACTACGGCCTGCGAAAATTTCTGAGGATAGCCGCATGACCTTTGTCGTCACCGAAAACTGCATCAAGTGTAAGTACACCGACTGCGTCGAAGTCTGCCCGGTGGATTGCTTTTACGAAGGCCCAAATTTTCTGGTGATTCACCCAGACGAATGCATCGACTGCGCCCTGTGTGAGCCTGAATGCCCCGCCGAGGCGATCTTGTCTGAGGATGAACTGCCGGCGGATCAAGAACAGTACATCCAGATCAACGCCGATTTGGCCGAGGTGTGGCCGAACATCGCCGAGCGCAAAGACGCCCCCGCCGACGCCGACGAATGGAACGGCAAACCGGGCAAGGGAAAATTACTGGCACGCTAAGCTCGCCACACACACAAAAGGGAAGCCCTAGGGCTTCCCTTTTTTTTATGCACAAGCCCCAGCCGCTAGCGCCCCATCCAGCCGCCATCAACCGTCAGCACTGTGCCCTGGACATAGTCCGATGCGCTCGACGCTAAAAATACCGCCGGGCCGGCAAAGTCATCCGGCACGCCCCAGCGGCCGACTGGAATGCGGTCCACAATCGACTGATATCGACCCGCGTCGTCCTGAAGCGCTTGGGTATTGTCGGTGGCCACATAACCGGGTGCTATCGCATTGACGCACACGCCTTTGCCGGCCCATTCGTTGGCCAGCGCTTTGGTCAACTGGCCGATGGCACCTTTGGATGCGGCATACCCAGGCACCGTGATGCCGCCTTGAAAGGTCAACAATGACGCGGTGAAGATGATTTTGCCCGTGCCGCGCTCCAGCATGCCTTTTGCGACCGCTTTGGTCAGTACAAACTGGGCCCGCAGATTGACTTCAATCACCTGATCAAACCAGTCGTCGGGATGTTCGATTGCGGGCGCCCGCATAATAGTGCCGGCATTATTGACCAAGATGTCGATCCGGCGCGCGCTGGCATTTAACTGCTGGATCAATTCGTCGACCGACGCGCGATCGCTAAAATCCGCGGCGTAGCCGTCAAAACGTCGCCCCATCGAAGTCACCGAACGGCCAACATCACTGTCGTGTGGGTCCAGCGTGGCACTAACGCCGATAATATCGGCTCCGGCACCGGCTAGGCCCTCGGCAATGCCGCGCCCAATGCCGCGCTTGACGCCGGTCACCAACGCCGTCTTGCCGGTTAGATCAAATAACCCGCTCATACGCGGGCCAAATCAATACATGGTAGTGGCACAGGCCGCTCCGTCATGGCAAAGACTGTCATCATAGACTAGGCCGCGCCGAAGGTGGGCTAAGCGTTGAACAACTGCTCGGGGTTAAGCCCGTGACGTTCCAGGGTCTGGCGCAGGCGCTTCAACCCATCGACTTGGATTTGACGCACGCGCTCGCGGGTCAGACCAATTTCGCGGCCGACGTCTTCGAGGGTTGACGGCTGGTGGCCACGCAGACCAAACCGGCGCGAGATGACTTCGCGTTGTTTTTCAGTCAGCTCGCCCAGCCAATGGTCCAAATTTTGAGTCAAATCGTCGTTTTGCAGAATCTCAGACGGGTCACCGTCATTCGGGTCGGCCACCGTGTCGACCACGGTGCGCTCGGTTTCACCACCCAACGGCGTGTCCATGGAGGTCACGCGTTCGTTCAAACGCAGCATCTTACGCACGTCATTGACGTCACATTCCAGCTCCGTGGCGATGTCATCGGGCGTCGGTTCGTGGTCCAGCGTTTGCGCCAGCTTGCGGGCGGTGCGCAGGTACACATTCAATTCTTTGACGACGTGGATCGGCAGGCGAATGGTGCGCGTCTGGTTCATCAGGCCGCGCTCAATGGATTGGCGAATCCACCAGGTCGCATAAGTTGAAAAACGGAAACCGCGTTCGGGATCAAACTTTTCGACCGCACGAATCAAGCCGAGGTTGCCCTCCTCCACCAGATCGAGCAGTGACAAACCGCGGTTGAGGTAACGGCGTGCAATTTTGACCACCAAGCGTAGGTTGCTCTCGATCATACGTCGACGCCCTGCGTCGTCGCCTTTTTGAGCTAAGCGCGCAAAGTGAACTTCTTCGGCCGGCGTCAACAGCGGCGAAAAACCAATTTCACTCAGGTACATCTGAGTCGCATCTAGCGAGCGATTATCTTCCTTCGGCTCGACCGCTGCCGACCCCGAATCAAGCACAGTATCGGCGACATCCACCATCAGGTCGTCGGTTACTAGCGTTTTTTTGGTTGCGGCTGCCGTTGCCATAATCGTCTGCTCCAAACTGCGCCGATGTGCGCATGATGTTGGTCGTCCTGCACCCGGAGACTCAAACTACCAACCCAGCGGCGAGCGGTTTGTGACTCAAGTCCTAATAGCCCGGAGTAAAAACGTCTGATTCTTGTCACATAGACTAGATATCGGCAGCTTTCCACTCGACTAAACGGATAATAATGAGATACAGGTCACAGACTTATGACCCAAGGTCCAAGCTAATGGTCCATCCTGCCCTATCGTACAGGTAGCACTTTGCTCGGATCGACAGGTTCACCGTTGCGGCGCAGCTCAAAATGCAATTTCGGCTGGTCCGTGCCGGTGCTGCCCAGTCGCGCGATGACATCGCCGGCACTAACGTTTTGATTAACCTGAACATCCAACCGATCATTGTGACCGTAGGCGCTTAGCCAGGTTTCATCGTGTCGAATTAAGACTAAATTTCCGAGCCCGACCAGGCCGTCACCGGCGTACACCACGCGCCCAGCCGCGGCCGCTTTAACCGGCTCACCGCGGTTGCCCGCAATGCGCAAGCTGCGACTAAAGCGCTGTTTAGTGCTGAATCGCTCAAGCACCGAGCCTGGCACCGGCCACTGCCAGGCCAAGGGGCCCGCGTTGACCGCCGCCGCACTGCGCGCCTTAGCCACGGTCACAGGCTTGGCTTGAACCGACGTCTTAGGCGCCGTCACCGCCACGCTTGAACTGACCGGGGATGGCGGCGGTGTCGCCTCAGCCAGCACCACCGAGCGTCCTGCGGTTAGCCCCGAGAATGGCGCGATACGATTGGCCGCAGCGAACCGTTCCGGGTCCAACTCGAAGCGAAAGGCAACCCCGTACAGGGTGTCACCCGGTTGGACCGTGTAGCGCGTGCCGAGCGGAATACCACCCTCGACCGAACCCGGTGTGCGCCGGGTCGTGACTTCAACCCGCTCGGACTGCGCCGAACGATCCGATAGCGGCGCTTGATAGCTACTGCAGCCCGCCAATAGCGACACCACGATTAGGTTTTTGACCAACGATCCAACCCCCATACGGCAACACACCCGAGTACCAAGCCCGCCAACGCCAACGCCGCATTAACAGCGCTCCACGGGGCGTGGTTAAACGGCCATAACTGAACACAACTGCCGACCATTAGGCCGATCAAACAGGCCATAACCTGTGGCTGATGGCGAGCCAGCAACCAACTCAGCACGCGCGCCATCCCCAACAGCCCGACCAGTGCGCCGCCGGCGAAAGGCACCACCACCGACATATTGGCCGCGTGCAACGCACTGAATACCGGCTGGTATAACCCCACCAATAGCAGCACGAAACTGCCGGACAAGCCCGGCAAGATCATTGCCGACAATGCCAAGGTACCGCCGACCACATAACCCAAGGTCGTTTGCGGCACGCTGATCTCCATCCAGCCCAGCCCAGACGCCAAACCAAGGCCCAGCGTCAGCCACACCCAGCAACTGAGGCTCCAGTGTGTCACGGCGCGTGCCAACACTGGCACCGCGGCCATCACTAAGCCCAAGAACGCCGCCCAGACCAAGGCTGGAAACGCGGCCAACCCGGCTAATACCAGCGTGCTTAGCCCGAATAAGCCAAACGCAATACCCACTAACAACGCCAGCGCAAAATTTCCGTCCAGCGCGCGCCATACCGCGCCAATGCCGTCGCGACGAAGCACGCCCCACAGCGATGGCCGTAGCGCACCGATGACGCCAAGCAAGCGCGGGTAAATACCCGCGATCAGTGCCACCGTGCCGCCACTGACGCCGGGCACCGCATCGGCCGCCCCCATGCACAGCCCGCGCAGGGCAATCGCCAACGGCGTCACCCGACTTTACCCGGCAAGCACGGCACGAAACTGGCCTCGTTGACGATCATTTGGTGGACCTCGCCGTCGTCGGTTTTATGAACTTCTAGCATCGCCTGTCCCGTGCTCTGCTCGATCGGCATCAACATGACACCCCCCGGCGCCAGCTGCTCCAGCCATGCCTCGGGGACTTGCGGGGCGCAGGCCGCCGCAATAATCACCTCAAAGGGGCCATGCTGAGCCCAACCATCAAAGCCATCACCGTGGCGCAAGCGGAAGTTACGCTGGCCCAAACCACGCAACCGCTGATCAACGCACTGGTGCAGTCCGGCGATACGTTCGACGCTGTAAACACGCAGGCACAGGTGCGTCAGCAGCGCCGTCTGGTAGCCAGACCCGGAACCAATTTCAAGAATGAAACGCGGTTTTGGGACCCGCGACAACGCGCGTTGCAGCTGAAATGCGACCACGCTCGGGCGCGACAGCGTCTGTTGAAAGCCGATCGGTAAGGTGACGTCTTCGTAGGCCCGAAACTGAAGCGCCGGCTCGATAAATTGGTGGCGTGGAACCTGCCAAAAGGCATTCAGCACGCGCTGATTGGTGATGCCCTGTTCCTGCAGCAAACCGACCAGGCGATGGCGCGCTTCGGTGTTGGCGTCGCGACTCAATCCCACAGCGAGGCCAATTCATCCATATCCGCATGCGCGGTCATGTCCGGTTGCACCGGCGTCAGCGAGACCCGATTACGGCGCAGCGCATTAAAGTCGGTACCGGGACCGGCATCCAGCGCTTCGCCGGCCAGGCTCAACCATAGCCGCTCTTTACCACGGGGATCGGCGACGCGAATCGGGTCGGCTCCCATGGTGCGATGGCCTAAACGGGTCACTTCCATGCCCTCGATATCCGCCAAGGGCACTCCCGGCACGTTCAGGTTCAAGACCCGCCCAGGGGCCAGGTTGGGCAAGTGACGGACCACTTCGCAGGCCCAATGGGCGGCCGTTTGATAGTGCCATTGATCGCGTTTTTCCAACGATACCGCCAGCGCCGGCATACCCAGAAAGCGGCCTTCCATGGCCGCCGCGACGGTGCCAGAATAAAGCACATCGTCGCCCAAGTTAGGCCCGGCATTGATGCCCGAAACGACAAAGTCCGGAGCGTGGTCTTTGAACAACCGCAACCCCAAATGCACGCAGTCTGTCGGCGTGCCGTCGCACTTGTAAAAACCGTTCTCTAACCGCTCCACCGACAATGGGCGGGTCAGGGTTAGGCTGTTGCTGGCACCGGAATGATCACGGTCCGGTGCCACCACCAACACCTCGGCAATCTGCGACAGGGCGTCGGCCAAAGCAGCCAACCCAGGTGCATGCACGCCGTCGTCGTTACTGATCAAAATGCGTGGCATGTCGGTCCTCTAAGTCAAACAATGCATCCAGCAAGGCGGTCATAAATGCGCCTGGCCCTAGGGTCGCCCGTATCCTAATACCTTCGGGGGTAATCTCAAGCGATGGGTCGAGCGGTCGCAGCCGTGATCGACGCCGAAACGGCGTCCAGCTATGTGCTTGTAATAACCTAATCACGTCGCTGCCTGCGCGGCTGAATTCAGCGATCCAGGCCGCTTGGCGATCCGCTTCAAGACCCGGCGTTGGGCCGAACAGCGGCAAGCAGGGGTCGGCCAGCCCGGCCTCAATGTGGTCACGATCGGCGTCCATTAACCAACCGTTACTGCGCGGTCGCAAACAAGGTTCACCGACAACCGGTTGCAGCCAAGTGCCGGCGCCGACACGCTGACTGAGCATGCGGTTAAACAGTGCGGCGCGCGCTGCCGACAACGCCATTTCGTCATCGATCCCAGCCTGGGCGCGCTCTAAGTTGTTGGCACCAAAACGCTGGCGGCCAAAATAGTTTGGCACCCCGTGGCTAACGATTTGGTCGTATCGGGCGCGGATCGCGGCGGGATCAGCGACGACGTCACGCAACAAGACGTTAAAGTGATTGCCCGCCAATACACCCCGGCGCAGCTGTTTGGCATGCCGGGTGACCTGTAATACTCGCCAGTGATGACGCTCAACCAAACGCGGCCGATCAATACCCGGGCGGTGTACGCTGAACCACTGCCGGGTCAGGGCGAACTTGTCCTTGCGCCCGGCATAGCCGACGCTGCGGCGGTTAACATGACAGGCCTCGGCTAACTCGACCGCCACCTCGTGCGAATTGGCGTCACGTTTTTCAACAAAGAAATACAGGTGTTCGCCGCGCCCACTGGGCTCGAATCCGAGTGACTCGGTAACCTCGAAATCGTCCGCACAACTTTTGTAGCCGGCACTGCCCAGCGCATCACCCAGCGCCCGCAACGGTCGCCGGGCCCAGCTCAGATCGATCTCAGCACCGTTCAAGCAACACCGACACCTGGACCGCGATGCCCTCTTTGCGCCCCGTAAACCCAAGCGTTTCCGTGGTCGTGGCTTTGATACTGACGGCGTTCGGCTCGACCTTGAGCAGTTCAGCGACGCGCGCTTGAATGGCGCCACGGTGCGGGCCTACTTTGGGCACCTGGGCGATCACACAGGTGTCGATATTGGCGACTTGATAGCCGTGCTCGGCGACCAGGTCGATCACGCGGCGCATCAAATCGCTGCTGTCGCAGCCGGCGTAAGCCGGGTCATCGTCTGGAAAGTGCGCGCCGATGTCACCCAGCGCCACCGCGCCCAACAGCGCATCCATGATCGCGTGCAGCAACACATCGCCATCGGAGTGGGCAACCACGGCATAGTCACAGGGAATGAACACCCCGCCCAGCGGCAACCCAGTCCCGGGAATCAATTGGTGAACGTCAAAACCTTGGCCTATGCGCATCGGTGCTCCGTCAAAACCCGGGCTGACGGGCCAGCGCGTCGGCCAGTGCCCAGTCCCCGGGGTGGGTGATTTTCAAATTATGACCGTCGCTGGTGACCGCATCACAGGCAACGCCGGCGGCTTGTAAATAAGCCACTTCGTCGGTTGCGCTGAGCGGCGCCGCCAATGCAGCCAGCAACGCATCCCGTGCCGCACCCTGGGGTGTCAGCACACGGTGGATACGATCCCGGTCCAATGTTCGGCCGTCATGGTCGCGCAGCGTGTCCGCCACCGGCGCCACCAAGTAGACGCCACGCCCTGGCTCAAATGCAGCTAACAGCGCATCGATATCGGCGTGACTGACAAACGGACGCGCCGCATCGTGGACCAGCACACAGGCATCGCCTGGCGCATCCAGCGCGCGACAAGCGTTAATCACACTGGCGGCGCGCGTGGCACCACCGACACAGGTTTGAATGCGCGGATCGGTAGGAAAATCGGGCGGCGGCGACTGGCATGGCGCCAACGCCACCACCACGCCGGCCAAGGCTGGGTGCCCCAAAAAACGCGACAGCGTCAAGGTCAACAAGCTGTGACCGGCGATGGTTTCGAATTGTTTTGGCCGATCACGACCACTGCGATGGCCGGCGCCGGCGGCCGCAATAACCAGATAGAACGGCGTCATTGAGCGGCGCCGGGGGCGATCCGAATATAAACTTCATCCGCCCGCTTAACACCCAAATGAACCCGGGCCGCTTCTTCAAGGCCCTGCTCGGTGTTGAGTGCCCGGACTTCGCGACGCAGCAGATTATTTTCCGCCTCAAGGGTGGCGATCTTGTCCGCTTGTTCAGCGACACGACCGCGCAGCTGGGCCTGTTCCAACAACCCTCCCTGCCCGAGCCACCACTTGTATTGCAGTAGCGCAAACAGGCCTAGCAGAATCAGCCAGACCCAATTACGCATTTACTGGCCTTTAATCTCGGAGCGACCACGGTAGGTCGCGCCACTGCCAAGCTGTTCGGCGATTCGCAGCAAACGGTTGTACTTGGCAACGCGGTCGCTGCGTGACGCCGAACCGGTCTTGATCTGGCCGGCGGACGTACCGACCGCTAGGTCAGCAATCGTGGTGTCTTCGGTCTCGCCGCTGCGGTGACTGATGACCACGGTGAAGCCCGCGTCCTTAGCCATGCCGATTGCGTCCAGTGTTTCGGACAGCGAACCGATCTGGTTGAACTTGATCAAGATCGAATTGCCGATACCCTGGTCGATGCCGCGTTTCAGGATTTTCGTGTTGGTCACGAACAAGTCATCACCCACCAACTGTGTGGTCGCGCCCAACTTATCGGTCAACAGTTTCCAGCTGTCCCAGTCGCTCTCGTCCATGCCGTCTTCGATCGAGACGATCGGGAAGCGTTCGGTCAGCCCCGCCAGGTAATCGGTAAAACCGGCACCGTCAAAGACCTGACCTTCACCGGCCAGATCATACTGGCCGTTTTTGTAGAATTCACTGGCTGCGCAATCCAGCGCCAAGGTGACGTTCGTGCCCAACTCGTAGCCGGCGTCGGCAATCGCCTGCGAAATCACTTCCAGCGCCTGTTCGTTCGATTTCAGGTCCGGTGCAAAACCGCCCTCGTCACCGACCGCTGTGTTCAAGCCCAACCCATTCAAGACTTTCTTCAGGGCATGGAAGATCTCAACGCCACAGCGCAAGGCCTCGGGGAAGTTATCAAAGCCGACCGGTTGAACCATGAACTCTTGGATGTCGACGTTGTTATCGGCGTGCTCGCCGCCGTTGATGATGTTCATCATCGGGACCGGCATCGAGTACTGGCCGCTGGTGCCATTCAAGTCCGCAATGTGTGCGTACAGTTCGATGCCTTTGCTGACCGCGGCGGCTTTGGCGACCGCCAAGGACACCGCCAAAATGGCATTGGCGCCCAATGTTTCTTTGTTTTCTGTTCCGTCCAAGTCGATCATGACCTGATCAACGCCGCGCTGATCCAGCGCATCCAAACCGACAACCGCACCACGAATCGCGCCGTTAATGGCGTCAACCGCTTTTAGCGTGCCCTTGCCCAGATATCGCAACTTGTCGCCGTCACGCAGCTCCAACGCTTCACGCGAACCGGTAGAGGCGCCACTGGGGGCCGCGGCGGTGCCAAAGCTACCGTCCGCCAATGTCACGTCCGCTTCTACGGTGGGGTTGCCACGTGAGTCTAAAATTTCACGGGCGACGATCGAGGCGATTTTGCTCATTTCGGTTCCTTAAATGGGGTTATTTAATGTCTAGGGTCGGGAGTGATTTGGCCAATTGGTCAAACGCCAGCATCTGGCTTAAAAAGCCTTCCAATTGATCCAACGGCAGCGCACAGGGGCCGTCGCACTTCGCATTGTCCGGGTCCGGGTGGCTTTCTAAGAACAATCCGGCGATACCTTGGCTCATGCCGGCGCGACCCAGCTCCAACACCTGCTGGCGGCGGCCATCGGCGCTATCGCTGCGTGCACCCGGGCGCTGTAAGGCATGGGTGACGTCAAAAATAACCGGCACGTCCATGGCCTTCATTTCACCGAATGCCAGGGTGTCGACGACCAGGTTGTTGTACCCAAACATGCTGCCACGTTCGCATAACATCAGCTGGTCGTTGCCGGCTTCGCGGCACTTATTCAGAATATGCGCCATTTCATGGGCGGCCAAAAACTGGGCCTTCTTGATGTTGATCACCGCACCGGTCTTGGCCATGGCCTCGACCAGGTCGGTTTGGCGCGACAAAAATGCCGGCAACTGAATCACATCAGCAACCTCGGCGACCGGGGCACACTGCGCCGGTTCGTGGACATCGGTGATGATCGGAACGCCAAAGCCCTCTTTGATTCGCGCGAGGATTTCCAACCCCTTGTCCAGGCCCGGACCGCGATAACTGTTCAAGCTTGAACGATTGGCTTTGTCAAAGCTGGCTTTGAATACCCAAGGAATACCGAGTTTTTCAGTCACATCCTGGTAGCTAGCGGCCACTTCCATGGCCAAGCTTTCGGATTCCAACACGTTCATGCCGCCAAACAGCACAAAGGGTAATTCGTTCGAGCACTGGATGTCTTGGATGCTAACGGTATTCATGCGCGCGCCTTTTGAAAGTCCATCGCCGCACGCACGAAGGCTGCGAACAAGGGGTGACCGTGACGGGGATTCGAGGTGAATTCCGGGTGGAACTGAACGCCAACAAACCAGGGATGATCGGGGACTTCAATGACCTCGACCAGGTTACCGTCGATCGAGGTACCGGCAACGATCAGGCCTGCATCGACCAACTGTTGACGGAAACCATTATTAAATTCCCAGCGGTGACGGTGGCGTTCACGAATGACCGCATCCCCGTAGGCGGCGGCGACATGCGTGCCGTCGATCAGCGCGCAGTCCTGACCGCCCAGGCGCATGGTGCCACCCAGGTCGCTGTCGGCATCACGCACTTCAACTTCGCCGGCGTCGTTGGTCCACTCGGTAATCAAGGCGATGACCGGATGGGTCGAATCCTGGGTGAACTCGGTGGAATTGGCGTCGGCCATTTCAGCGACATGGCGCGCGTATTCAATCACCGCCACCTGCATACCCAGGCAAATGCCCAGATACGGAATTTTATTTTCGCGGGCGTAACGGACGGTCGCGATTTTGCCTTCTACGCCACGCTCGCCAAAGCCGCCGGGCACCAAGATCGCGTCCACATCAGCCAGCAGCTCGGTGCCTTTACGCTCGATGTCTTCGGAGTCGATGTAACGAAGTTTGACCTTGGCGCGGTTGTGAATACCGGCGTGGGTCATGGCTTCAATCAAGCTTTTGTAAGCTTCGAGTAAATCCATGTACTTGCCGACCATGGCGATGGTCACGGTGCGCTGGGGGTTTAGGTGCGCATCAACGACCCGAATCCAAGGTGACAAGTCGGCATCCGTGGCGTCCAATTCAAGGCGCTCGACGACGAACTTGTCCAGTCCGGCCTGGTGCAAAATGCCCGGTATCCGGTAGATGCTGTCGGCGTCTTGTAGGCTAATCACCGCACGCTCTTCAACGTTGGTAAACAGCGAGATCTTGCGTCGGCTGCTGGCATCAACCTCATGGTCGCTACGGCAGATAAGTACATCCGGCTGAAGGCCGATCGAACGCAGTTCTTTGACCGAGTGCTGGGTCGGCTTGGTTTTAGTTTCGCCGGCGGTGGCAATGTAAGGCACCAGCGTCAGGTGCATCAGCAAGGCGCGTTTGGAGCCCATCTCTTGGCGTAGCTGGCGGACACTTTCCAAGAACGGCAGTGACTCGATGTCACCCACCGTGCCGCCAACTTCAACAATCGCCACGTCAAAGCCTTCGCCGCCTTCCAAGACTTTGTCTTTCATGGCGTCGGTAATGTGCGGGATGACCTGTACGGTCGCACCGAGGTAGTCGCCACGACGTTCTTTGCGCAGCACTTCCTGGTAGATGCGTCCGGTCGTGAAGTTGTTCGACTGGCGCGCCTGCATGGTCACGAAACGTTCGTAGTGACCCAAGTCCAAATCGGTCTCGGCGCCGTCGTCGGTGACAAACACCTCGCCGTGTTGAAACGGGCTCATAGTGCCGGGGTCGACGTTAATGTAGGGGTCTAGCTTCAGAATCGTAACCGACAGGCCGCGGGCTTCCAGCAGAGCGCCCAGCGAGGCCGCTGCGATGCCCTTACCAAGTGATGAAACCACACCGCCAGTTACAAAAATATATCGGGTCACGCCGCCCCTCCTGGGAAATTAAAATAGACCATCCACGCCCGGTCTGGAGCGTTCGAATTTGGTCTATTGGACGGGCGGATAGGTTAGTCGTTTAGTCGTAGTTCTTCCAGCGAAATATGACCGACGGGGCGGATTATTGGACGCCATCCACAGATCCGTCCCGCAGCGTCCTGACACAGCCCGGCGCGCTCCCAGGGTGGAATACCTAGGGCGTGCAGGCGAGCACCCTGGCCTGGTTCGAGCGTGCGCCAACCCGCCTTCAGTGGCGGCCAGTCAACCGCCGCTGGCAGCAACCACAGCTGGCCGGCGTAGGCCCGAATACGCCAGCGCCGCCCGAGCGCGGCCCATTCAATCATCGGCTGACGATCCGGCGCCGGCGGAAGTTGCAGCAATAGTGAATCAATTTGCCTGCGTGGCGGCCCCGGGAGCTGTCCTTCACGCCAACACCAAGCCGCAATCGTCGCCGCACTGGCGATTCCGACTGCTAACTGCGGGCCGGCCGGTAAGGCGGCGCCCATCAACCGGTCAAGCCGCTCCACCAGTCGACCGACACGCTCCGTTTGGCGCACCAATTCCGGCGCCAGCTTTGGCAGCAAGTCTTGGCGTACCTGAACACGGCGATAGGTTCGATCGTAGTTGGCAGGGTCGTCGATGGCGTCGGCGTCGACGCGGGGTTTGGGTTGATCTAGCAGTGGCCGCCACAGCATCCCAAGGCCGAGTGCGCGCTGGGACGGCATACCGCGCGGTGGACGCCGTTGCAGCGCACGCATCAATCGCGTTTCAAGCTGATCTCCGCGGTGGTGACCGACCAGCAATCGATCTCCCGGTTTTAGTAGCGTCTGCATCAACGCATAGCGCCCCACGCGCGCGGCCGCCTCGGTCTTAGGTGTTGTCGAATCTAGTTTGAGTAGTTGCGCGTGAATGCCGAGCCGATCGGCCTGTGCCTGGCAGGCGTCGGCCCAGGCACCGGCCTGGGCATGCCAGCCATGATTAACATGCACCAGCGCTACGTCCGAGTGGCGGGCCAGCGCCCACTGCAACAGCGCGTGTGAATCCGGGCCACCGGAAAAGGCGACCCACCATCGACCCTGGTTAGGCGATGGCACCGTAGCGCATCAGACGAGTGTAACGGTCCGACAGCAGGGTCTCGCTGTCCAGAGCCTGAAGGCGGTCAAGCTGGACCAACAGACTGGCTTTCAGCTTGGCCATCAATTCGCCAGGCGCACGGTGCGCGCCGCCCAGCGGCTCCGCCAAAATTTCGTCCACCAAACCCAGTTCATGCAGGCGCTTGGCAGTAATGCCCATGGCCTGGGCGGCATCGCTGGCGCGTTCGGCGGTCTTCCACAAAATCGACGCACAGCCTTCCGGGCTGATCACCGAATAGGTCGAATATTGCAGCATCGTCAGGTGATCACACACGCCAATCGCCAGCGCCCCACCGGACCCGCCCTCGCCGGTGACGGTGGCCAGTACCGGCACCTTTAAACGCGACATCATGGCGATGCTAGATGCGATCGCCTCGGATTGACCGCGCTCTTCGGCGCCAATACCGGGGTAGGCACCGGGTGTATCGATAAAGGTTAGCACCGGCAGTTTGAAGCGTTCGGCCATACGCATCAGGCGCTGGGCCTTGCGATAGCCTTCCGGACGCGGCATGCCAAAGTTACGGTAAACCTTTTGTTTGACGTCGCGGCCTTTCTGGTGACCCAGCACCATCACCGGACGGCCATCCAAGCGGCCAATACCGCCGACCAATGCGGGGTCGTCGGCATAGGCACGATCCCCGTGCAATTCGTCGAAATCATCAAACAACCCGTCAATGTAATCCAGCGTATAGGGGCGACTGGGGTGACGCGCCATCTGCGCAATCTGCCACGGCGTCAGCTCGGAAAAGATCCGACCGACCAAGGCGTCGCGCTTGCCGGTCAAGGTCTGCACCTCGTCGGCCACATTGAGGTCACTTTGTGCCCCTACGTTTGAGAGCTCATCAATTTTTGCCTGTAGCTCGGCAATCGGCTGCTCAAAATCTAAAAACTCGGGGTTCACGCGTATCGCTCCTCTTTGCGCAGTCGCACCGCCGTGTCGCCAAACACCTCGGTTAACTGCAGCATTAATTCATCGGTGGGGTGGACGTCCCAGCCATGGCCTAACTTAACCACCCCATCGGCCTCACGGCCGCTAATTCTAAATTGTACCGGACATCCGCCGCCACGTTGAGGGGCCAAGATGTCGTGCAGGCGTTTTTTCATCGTGGCCGGCACCTGGTCGACCGCAAATCGGATCTCCAGGGCGTCGGCAAAGGCCATACGAGCCTGGGTTAGGGTCCACAGCCGGTCGACCTGCATTTTGTTGGTTTGGTTGCGCTCATCCAAGCTAACCTTGCCCTCGACCACCACAATCTGGTCCGTAACCAAGGCGTCTTTGTACTGCTCGAAGGTGTCACCCGCCAGCACCAATTCAAAGCGCGCACTGCGATCGTCGAGTGTCACAATGGCCAACGGCCGGTTCGAGCGATCCCGCAAAGTCCGAATCGCAATAATCAATCCGGCGGTGCGCGGTCGCCCTTCCCGGCTAGGCCGCAGGCGGCCAATTTCCGTGATCGAAAACTCGCGAATCTCGCCACGATGCGCTTCGATCGGGTGTCCCGTCAGGTACAGCCCAAGGGTGTGCTTTTCCGCCGCCAAGCGCTCGCGTTCATTCCACACCCGAGCCTTGCGCACGTCGACGTAGGCATCGCCGCCGGTGCTTGGGTCCGGGGCGCTGTCCATGCCCAAACCGAACAGGTCTTGCATGCCCGCCGCCTCGGATTTACGCGCCTGGTTAGCCGCGCCCATGGCGGATTCCAGCGCCCCCATCAACAGGTGACGTGGCTCGTTGAGGCCATCGAACGCGCCGGCTTTGATTAACGACTCGATCGCGCGCTTGTTAATGCGGGTGCCATCAACACGGCGACAGAAATCAAACAAGTCCGAGAACGGGCCGTCCGCGCGGGCATCCAGCAACGCCGAAATCGGGCCTTCGCCCAATCCACGCAGCGCACCCAGCCCGTAGACCACGGCGCCGTCATCGTTGACGGTAAACTTAAGCGCGCCCTGATTGACGTCCGGCGGGTTGACCGCCAGGCCCATCCGCCGCGCCTCTTCAATCAGCGGCACCACCTTGTCGACGTCGCCCATGTCAGCCGACATGACCGCCGCCATAAAGGCCGCTGGGTAATGGGTTTTGAGCCATGCGGTTTGGTACGACACCAACGCGTAGGCGGCCGAGTGCGACTTGTTAAAGCCATAGCCGGCGAACTTTTCCATCAAATCAAAGATCGAACCCGCCAACTGCGGGTCCACATCGCGCTCGCCCGAGCCTTGCATGAACATGACGCGTTGCTTTTGCATTTCCTCGGGCTTTTTCTTGCCCATGGCGCGGCGCAACAAATCCGCACTGCCCAGGCTGTACTGAGCCAGCACCTGGGCAATCTGCATGACCTGTTCTTGGTACAGGATGACCCCGTTGGTGTCCTTGAGGATCGGCTCCAAGTCCGGGTGCGGGAACACGACCGGCTCGCGGCCGTGCTTACGGTTGATATAGTCGTCGACCATGCCCGATTCCAGCGGGCCGGGACGGTACAGCGCCACCAAGGCGATGATGTCGGCAAAGGTTGAGGGTTGCAGGCGGCGGATCAAATCTTTCATGCCGCGGCTTTCAAGCTGGAACACAGCGGTGGTTTCCGCGCCCTGCAACAACTTAAAGGTCCGTCGGTCGTCCAGCGGAATGCTCTCGATATCGGGCACGTCGGCACCGGAGTCGCGAATCAAGTCCAGCGCCCAATCGATAATGGTCAGGGTGCGCAGGCCCAAAAAGTCAAATTTGACCAACCCTGCGGATTCGACGTCGTCTTTGTCGAACTGAGTGACCGGACTGTCTTCACCCTCGGGCTGGTAGACCGGCACGAAATCGGTCAGCTTGGACGGTGCAATAACAACGCCGCCGGCGTGTTTACCGACCCCACGGATGGTGCCTTCAAGCTGGCGCGACATGGCCATGACCTCGGCCGCGTCCTCGTCCATGCTCATCAATTCGTTGAGGCCTGGCTCTTGCTCCAGCGCTTTTTCCAGCGTCATACCGACTTCGAACGGAATCAATTTCGACAGCTTATCGCCGACCGCATAGGCCTTGCCTTGGGCACGGGCGACGTCGCGCACGACGGCCTTAGCCGCCATCGAGCCGTAGGTAATGATTTGCGAGACCGCGTTACGCCCGTAGCGCTGGGCCACGTAATCAATGACCCGGTCGCGCCCGACCATGCAAAAGTCGACGTCAAAGTCGGGCATCGATACCCGTTCGGGATTCAGGAATCGCTCGAACAACAAATCATATTCGATCGGATCCAAATCCGTGATGCGCAGCGCCCAGGCCACCGCGCTGCCGGCACCGGACCCACGTCCGGGGCCGACCGGCACGCCATTGCTTTTGGCCCAGTTGATAAAATCCATGACGATCAAGAAGTAGCCGGGAAAACCCATCTGCAAGATCACGTCGACCTCGAAGTCCAAGCGATTGCGATAGGTCTTTTCGAGCGCCGCCGATTCGGTCGGGTCGGCTGGCAGTATCTTGGCTAGCCGGTCGCCCAGGCCGTCGTGGGACAGTTCGCGAAAGTACTGATCGATGGTCTTGCCGTCCGGCACCGGGTAATCGGGCAGGAAGTAGGTGCCCAATTTGGGCTGGAACCCACAGCGTTTGGCGATCGCCAGGGTATTTTCAATCGCGTCCGGCACGTCGGCAAACAGCGCGCACATCTCGTCGGCGGATTTGAGGTACTGCTGATCGGTAAATTGACGCTCCCGGCGCGGGTCATCCAAGGTAAAGCTGGAGGCAATGCAGACCCGCGTCTCGTGGGCCTCAAAGTCGCCTTGATTGAAAAAGCGCACGTCGTTGGTCGCCACCAATGGCAAGCCTAGCTGGTCGGCCAAGGCCACGGTCTGGTGCAATACGGTCTCTTCGTGGCTGCGACCGCAACGGGAGATTTCCAAGTAAAAGCGGTTTGGAAACAGCGCCGTCAGTTGGCTGGCGGCGCCGGCCGCCTCATCCGCATCGCCCTTCATCAGGGCCATGCCGACGCTGCCCTTGATGCCGCCGGACAGCGCAATCAGGCCGTCGGTGCCGGCCGCCAACAAGTCCGTGGGCAACAATACCTTGCCGTTTTTCTGGTGCTGCAAGAATCCCGCTGTCAGCCACTCGGACAGGCGCAAGTAGCCGGCCTGACTTTGCACCAGCAAAGTCAAGGCGCTGGCGGTTTCGTGACTATCACCCCACAACACGTCGGCGCCCATGATCGGTTGAATACCCGCACCGACACAGCCGTTGTAGAACTTGACCATGGCAAACAAGTTAGCGTTGTCCGTCAGCGCAACCGCCGGCATGCCGCGGTCTTTGATCTGGCCTGGCAGCTTTTTAACGCGGCACAATCCGTCGCTTAAGGAGTAATCGGAATGGACACGAAGGTGAACAAAACTCATGCGTTGCCTTTTTTACAATAACTGCAGTTGTGCGACCGGCTTGAACGATCGTCGGTGCTCAGGGGTTGGCCCCAAGGCTCGCAAGCACGCCAGGTGCTCGGCCGTTGGGTAGCCCTTGTGGCGGTCGAATCCATATCCGGGGAACTTGGCATGATACGCAAGACACCACCGATCACGGTAAACCTTGGCGACAATTGATGCCGCCGAAATACTGGCTTTCTTTTGGTCGCCTTTGACCACGGCCTCAGCCGGCAAACCCAGCCCGGGAGGCACTCGGTTGCCATCAATCAAAACCCGCGACGGGATCACTGACAACCCAGCCACGGCCTGACGCATGGCTTCGAAGGTCGCTTGCAGAATATTCAGCCGATCGACCGTAGCCGCATCCAGCGCCACCACCATGACCGCTTCGGCCTCGGCGTAAATCGTTTGCGCCAGCGCGTCACGGCGCGAAGCACTCAGAACTTTGGAATCCGCCAGCCCTTGAATCGGCCGAGCCGGGTTCAGAACAACCGCCGCCGCCACCACCGGCCCCAGCAATGGGCCGCGGCCCACTTCGTCGACCCCGGCAATCACAGGGTCCGCGCCAAGACCGCACTGATGGCGCTGGCCGCGCGCCCGGCTGCATGCGTGGCCAGCGACCGATGGACCTCGGCAAAGGCCGTCATGGCCGCCTGGTTGTCGCCGTCCAAGGCCTGTTCGACCGCCGGAATCAGACGCTCGGGGCGGCACTCGCCCAATAGGAATTCGGGCACATAAGGCTGGGCCGTCAAATGGTTAGGCAAGGCTACGTGCTTAACGGTTAACAGCCGTTTAACCCACCACCCAGTCAACGCATTCAAGCGGTAACCCACCACCATCGGCCGTCCGATCAGCGCGCCTTCCAAGGCCGCGGTGCCCGAGGCTAACAACAGCGCGTCGGCCGCAGCCATCACGGTCCTCGATTGACCCTCCACGATAGTCACCGACTGGCCGGCAAACAGCGCACGCAAGCGCTCAGCCAAAGCCGGCGTCGCCGCGGGAATCAGCACTTGCAAGTCCGGTCGCCGCGCCAACAAACCGGCCACGGTCGCCGCGAACACCGGCCCTATTCGGCGCACTTCACCATCGCGTGATCCGGGCAGCACCGCCAAAGTTTGACACTCGCGCACACCCAAAGTGCGGCGGGCATCGCTGTGGCTTGGGTCAAACCCGATTTCGTCAGCCAGCGGATGGCCAACGCAGTCCACCCGCATGCCGTGTTCGCGGTAGACCGACACCTCGAACGGGAACAGCGTCAACATCAGGTCAACCTGGGTGGCGATTTTCTTGACCCGATCCGCGCGCCAGGCCCAGACCGAGGGGCTGACAAAGTGAACCGCCAATACCCCCATGTCTTTGAACGACTTGGCCAGGGCCAAATTAAAGTCAGGGGCATCAATCCCAATGAAGGCACTGGGAGGGTCGACGGCATAGTGTTTGACGATATCGCGGCGCAGTTTTAACAGTTCACGCAAACGGCCTAGCACTTCGATCAAGCCCATCACGCTGAGGCGTTCCATCGGCACCAGACTATAAAAGCCCTCGGCCGCCATGGCCGGCCCACCGATGCCCTCGAAGTGCGCCCCCGGGTGCTGTTTTTTAAGCTCACGAATCAGCGACGCGCCGAGCAAGTCACCCGACACCTCACCGGCCACCATGACAAAACGTTTGGTACTCACTAGCGAACGATGCCGCGCTCAGCCGCCACCAGAGAATCACGGAACAGCGCTACCCAAGTATCCACGTCCGCATCCGGGCCCAGTTCGGCCAGCGCGGCGTCCAAGGTCAGGCCGCTGCGGAATACGGTTTTGTAGGCACGACGCAGGGCGGCGATGCTATCGTCGCTGTACCCACGCCGGCGCATGCCTTCGAAGTTCATGCCGTTAGCGCGCGCCCGGTTCCCGGCCACCATGACAAAGGCCGGGATGTCCTGAAATACCACGGTACCGGCTGCGGTCATGCTGTAGGCACCGATTTGGCAGAACTGATGAACCAGCGTGCCACCCCCAATAATAGCGCCACTGCCGACACGAACGTGGCCGGCCAGGGCCGCGTTGTTGGCGACGATGATATTGTCACCGACCACACAATCATGCGCCACGTGAACATAGGCCATCAGCAAATTGTTCGAGCCGACCTGGGTGATGCCGCGGTCTTGGACGGTGCCGCGGTGCAGCGTCACGCCCTCGCGAATGGTGTTGTTATCACCCACGATCAGCTCGGTCGGTTCGTTTTTGTATTTCAAGTCTTGGCAGGCTTCGCCGACACTTGCAAACTGAAACACGCGGTTATTTTTACCCAGGGTAGTCGGCCCATTAACGACCGCATGGGGACCGATTGATGAGCCTTGGTCGATGCGCACCTTGGCACCGATGATGGCGTAGGGCCCGACACTGACGTCCGGGGCCAACTCCGCCTTGGGGTCAACAATCGCTGTCGGATGGATCATTTAGACAGTCCGATCCGCACACATAATGTCCGCGCTGCACACCAGTTCGCCATCCACCGTGGCGGTACAGGCAAACTTCCAGATCCCGCTACGCACCTTGACCACTTCGGCGGTCATGATGAGCTGATCGCCCGGCACAACTTGGCGTTTGAAGCGCACGTTATCGGCACCGACAAACAAATAAACGCTGCCATCGGCCGGCGTTTTATCCATCGTTTTGAAACCCAACACACCAGACGCCTGGGCCATCGCCTCGATAATCAGCACGCCCGGAAAAATGGGATTGCCTGGGAAATGGCCATTGAACAGGTCTTCGTTGACCGAAATGTTCTTCAACGCAACCACGCGCTTGTTCAGCTCCAACTCCAAAATCCGGTCCACCAACAAAAAGGGGTAACGGTGGGGCAGGTACTTTTGGATTTCCTTCACATCTAACATCACGTGCTTATTCCTTCGTTCCGTTGTCTCGTTTTTCCAGCGCGATCAGGCGTCGAGCCAGCGCATCCAGCTGATTAAATCGTGCTACGTTTTTCTTCCATGCGCGCATTGGTCGTGCGCCTTGGACGCCGCCGGCATAGGCACCGGGGACGTCGATATCACCGGCTACCAGTGTCATCGCGCCGATGTGGACTTTATCACAGACTGCGATGTGCCCGGCGAACCCAGCCGCGCCGCCGACCGTACAATCGGCACCCAATTGGGTGCTGCCGGCCATCCCGACACAGGCCGCGATCGCGGTCCGGTCGCCGATCACACAGTTGTGCGCAATCATGACCTGGTCATCAATTTTAACGCCGTGGCCGATCCGGGTGTCATCCAGCGCGCCACGGTCGATACAGCTATTGGCGCCAATTTCACAGTCGTCGCCAATCACCACACCGCCGATCTGGTGAATTTTCTGCCAGCCGTCGGCGCTCGGCGCGAAACCAAAACCATCGGCACCAATCACCGCACCGCTGTGGACACGGCAGTCCGCGCCAATCCGAACGCCGTGATACAGCGTAACCCGAGCCATTAAGTGGCTACGGGCACCAAGTGAGCTGTCAGCACCGACCACACACTGGGACTCGATCACGCAGCCCTCGCCGACTGTTACGCCGGCCTCAATCACCGCGCCGGGGCCAATGTAGGCACCGGACCCGATAGTCGCGCTCGGATCAACCACGGCGCTGGGATGAACACCGGGCGCTCGCCGCGGCGCAGAATCAAAATACGCCGACACCCGGGCATAAGCGGCATACACATCGCCGACGCGAAGCAGGTGGCGGTCTGGATCGGATGGGTGTTCGGTGGCGACGATCAAGGCCCCAGCGGCGGTCGTAAACGCCCGCTTGGGCATCACAAAGGCCAGGTCCGAAGGCCGAGCCGCGCCCAGCGACGCCAGGCGCGCCGGTACGAATTCAGGGTCCCCGTCCAGGGTCGCCCCAAGCAGCCGGGCCAGTTCGGCTAAATTCATGGGGTGGCGTTAAAGCGAACCAACAGATCGTCGCTCAGGTTGACGCTGGGGCGGCCCCAAACCACGGCCTCGGCATTGACCACCAGCTCTAAGTTCTGGGCATCCGCCAACTCAATCACCAAGGACTCCAAAATCGGCAAGTTGGTTTCCAAGAAGCTCTGCTCGCGGGCCGCCAGCAGCGCTTGGGCTTGTTGCTGCAGCTCGGCCATTTGCTTGCGCAACTGACTCATTTCGGTCAACAGGTCCGCCCGCTCCGACTCGGCAACATCCTGGGTTTGCAGCCGGCTCTCGGCGAGCTGGCCTTGTTCCAACAAACGCGCCAAGCGCGCTTGGGTCGGGGCCAGTTCGGCCTGCCACTCAGCCCGCGCGCTCTGGGCGCGATCGGATGCGGACAGCACCGCCTCGACGTCGATCACGCCGATCCCAGCGGACCAAGCCGGGGCACACACCAACGCCAACGCCACCAGGCATTGACGAATCACAGGCCGGTTCCGATCGAGAACTGGAAGGTCTCGGTTTTGTCACCGGTCTTTTCATTCAACGGCGTCGCGTAGCTAAAGCTCAACGGCCCGATCGCGGTAATCCAGGTGAAGGCAACACCGGCACTGGCGCGCAATTCGCCCAAGTCGACGTTTTCACGCGAGTCATACACCTGGCCCATGTCGACAAACACCGACAGTCGGTTGCTGCGTGGGTTATCAACAAAGGGCGCGGCCAATTGGTAGTCAACACCACCGGTAATCAGCAAGTTGCCGCCAAAAGGATCGCTGGCAACCCCCGAGGCCACATCAGAACGCGGACCCAATGAATTGGACTCGTAGCCGCGCACGCTGCGCTGGCCACCGGCAAAGTAGTTGCGGAAAAACGGAATGGTCGACAGGTCACCCATGCCGTCACCAAAGGCCACGCGGCCACGCACGCGAATGGCTTTTTCCGGCGCCAAGTTAAAGTAGCGCTCCCCGTCGTAGCCGGTGGTGTAGTACTGCAGATCGGAGCCGGGAATACTCAAATCGAAGTTAACCCGCTGGTAGCTACCGTCGGTCGGCAACAGGCCACGGTTCAGGGTTGAACGCTGCCAGTAAATGCCGGTCTGAAGTTCCGTAAAGGACTCTTTGCCGGCAACATCGGTTTGGAAGGTCGTGATCTGGCCGACCGCAGCGCTGCCGCCCGGCGCCAAGTTCGCCCCCAGCTTCAGGTCCGTCATCAGCAGCCCGCCGCTAAAACCGACCCGGGAGTATTCGCTGATCGGGTAGCCGAAGTTAACACTGACACCGGTCTCGTCGATGCTGTAGCTGGACGAGCCTTCCTCTTGAAAGTCGGTCTGGCGGTAGAACGCGTCAATACCGCGGCTAACGCCGTCCACCGTCAGGAAGGGGTCAAAGAAGCTAAAGCTCAGTTGCTGTACGGCATCGGATTTATTCACGCCAAACTTAACGTTGTTGCCGCTGCCCAAAAAGTTGTCCTGGGCCAGCTCGACGCCAAACACGGCGCCGGATGACTGCGAATAGCCGACGCTGGCGCTGAAGCTACCGGTGGATTGCTCTTCAACCTCGATTTCCAGGTCGGCCTGATCCGGCGAACCCGGGACCGGTTTGAGCGACGGGCTGACGCGGCTAAAGAAGCCCAACCGTTCCAGCCGCGAGCGGCTCAGTTCGATTTTGCCGGTGTCCGCGACCGCACCTTCCAATTGAACCAGGTTACGGCGCATGACCGGGTCGGCTGTGACTTCATTGCCTTTGAATTCGATGCGGCGAACGTAGGTTTTCAGGCCCGGCTCAACCAAGTAGGTCAGATCAACCGTGCCGGCTTGGTCGTCAAATTCGGGCACTTCGCGAACGTTAGCGCCGGTAAAACCGGAGCGACCCAGGACCGCTTTCAGGCCCTCAGCGTCGGCGCTGACGTCGCGTTGACGGTAAAGCTCGCCGACCGTCAGGCTGACATCACCATCCAAGTTATCGATACCCGGGGGCAGTTCACCGGCAACCCGAACGTCACCCAGCGTATAAACCCGGCCTTCGTCAACCAAAATGGTCAAAAACACCGTCTGACTTTGCGGGTCCAACTGGACAGTCGACGACTTGACGTCGACCCGGGCAAAGCCCTGGTCAAAATACACCGAGCGAATACGCTCAACGTCACCGGCCAGGCGCTGGCGGTTAAAGCGGTGACGCTTGCTGAAAAAGGTGAAGGCACCGGGTTCGGTCAGCTCCATGGCGTCGCGCAGATCGTCGACGTCGACCTGTTCGACACCAATAAAGCGAATGCGGCCAATGGTTGCGATCTGACCTTCGTTAATGTCCAGCTCGATGCCGATCCGGTTGTCCGGCAGCGCCCGAGTGCGCGTCTCGACGGTGGCGTCGTATCGGCCTTGGCCTTCGTATTCACGCGCCAATTGCGTTTGCAGCCGATCCAGAGTCGATTGCAACAGCACCTCGCCCTCCGCCACACCGGCGCCGCGCAACACGTCACGCAAGGCCTCGTCTGGAATGATTTTGTTACCGGTAAAGACAACCCGGGCGATCGCTGGGCGCTCGGCCACTTGGATGACCAGATCGTTGCCGTCTTGTTCCAGCGTGACGTCCCGAAAGAACCCCAACTCGAACAACGAACGAATGGTTTGGGCGCCCATTGACGCGGTATAGGTCTGGCCGGCCTGGACCGGCAAGGCCGCAAAGACACGCTCGGACGACACCCGCTTTAAGCCCTCGATGCGGATGTCGGCGATTGAAAACGCCAAGCTCCACTGAGACAACACTAAACACGCAAACGCAACACTACTTCGAAGGGCAAAGGCCATGAGCCATCAATTCCATGCAAGCCTGACGTCGTCAGGTTAAATCGTTATAAAAAGCAACCATCATCAAGCCCATGATCAGGGTCATGCCGACGCGCATCCCCAGGGCTTGAATGTGTTCCGGCACCGGGCGTCGTGTGATCGCCTCGATGGCATACCAAAGCAGGTGTCCGCCGTCCAAAACCGGGATCGGCATTAAGTTCAAAACGCCCAAGCTAACGCTGAGCAGGGCCAGGAAGCCCAAATACGGCAATAACCCCGACTCAGCCGAGGCCGTCGCCACTTTAGCAATGCTGATAGGGCCGGACAAGTTCGCTGGCGACAGCACGCCGGTCAACATCTTGAACATTGCTTCGACCGTGAACACTGACATTTCCCAGGTGCGCACAAAGCCCTCGCCTATCGCGCCGATAAAACCGGACCGTTCCAGGCGTAAATAGTCATCCGGAATGTCCGGGGATTGGGGGTACACACCGATCCGACCGACGCTCGGGTCCTGATCACTCGGCGCCGGGATCAGGGACCGTTCCAGGCGCTCGCCATCGCGCATCAGCTCAATCAACAAGGCGCGCCCCGGGGCGGCACTGACGGTGTCGACCAAATCATCCCAGCCGTCGATCAAACGGCCATCGATGCGAACGATCCGATCGCCCGGTAACAACCCCGCCATGGCGGCGGGACTGGCGTCGACCGTTTCACGCACGACCGGGTCGATGCGCGGTGACCAAGGCGTAATACCCAGCTGCTGCAGCGGATTGATCAACTCGCCCGACAATCCCGACACGTCCAGCGTACGCGTCAAAACGACTGCTTCACCGGGCCGCTTCAATGCCAACTCGACGCCCTGGGCTTCGCCGGCGTCACCCAAAATATACAGTCCAACGTCTTGCCAGCTGGAGGCCGCCCGCCCGTTAACCTCGACAATTTCCAAGCCTGATACCAGGCCCGCGCGCTCCGCTGCCGTGCCCGGCTCAATATCGCCCAACACGGGGGCAACCACTTCGCGCCCCGCCAAGGCCAAGACAAAGTACATCAGCACCGCAAAGGCAAAATTGATACCCGGGCCGGCGGCCACAATCGCGGCGCGCTGGCCCAGTGTTTTGTGGTCAAACGATTCGGCGTAAGCGGCGGCCTCAACCGTGCCCTCGCGCGAATCGAGCATTTTCACGTAACCGCCCAGCGGCAAGGCCGCAATACGGTATTCAGTGCCGCGCGCGTCGTGCCAACGCAGTACCGTCGGGCCGAAACCGATTGAAAAAGTCAGCACTCGAACGCCGCACCGGCGCGCCACCCAAAAGTGGCCAAACTCGTGAACGGTGATTAACACACCCAGCGCAGTCAGGGTGGAAAACAGCATGGTCAGTGACATCTATAACTCCGCATACCAACGTCTAGCGTGATCATCAGCCTCAAGCACGGCGTCTAGGGAGTCAATGGGGGCCGGCGCTACGCACTCCAAGGCGTGACCGACTCGCGAGGCAATCTGGTCAAACCGCAATCGGCCGCACAAAAAATCCTCCACCGCGCACTCGTTGACTGCGTTCAGCCAAATACTGTGGCGCTGAGACGCGGTCACCGCCGCACGCGCCAACCCCAATGCCGGAAAGCGGTCATTATCCGGCTGATCAAAGGTCAGCTGGCTTAACTGGGCCAAATCCAGCGGTTCAACCCCGCTGTCAACGCGCACCGGGTGGGCCAGCGCATTGGCAATCGGCACGCGCATGTCGGTCCGGCCGAGCTGTGAAATAAACGAGCCATCACGGTATTCAACCAAACTGTGAATGATGCTTTGCGGGTGCAGCACCACGCGAATGTCGGTGCTGGCGACGTTAAACAGGTAACACGCCTCGATCAGCTCCAGGCCCTTGTTCATCAAGGTGGCTGAGTCGACTGATATTTTTTGGCCCATGGACCAGTTCGGGTGCTTGCAGGCCTGTGCCGGTGTGACCTGCGACAGGTCGCGTTCAGGTTGATCGCGAAACGGCCCGCCCGAACAGGTCAGCCACAGTTGGCGCAGGCCCTGGATCGGCTGGCCACAGCGGTAATCCGCGGGCAAGGATTGGAAGATGGCGTTGTGCTCGGAATCAATCGGCAGCAGCGTCGCGCCATGGGCATCGACCGCTTGCATCATCAAGTCGCCCGCCATCACCAGGGCTTCTTTGTTAGCCAAGGCGATTCGCTTACCGGCCCGGGCCGCGGCCATGGTCGAGGGCAAACCGGCCGCCCCCATGATCGCCGCCACCACCAGATCAGCCTCGCTATCCGCCGCCAACTCGACCAAACCCGCGGCACCCGTGACCACGTCCGGCTGGTAGTCGATTGCCGCCAGCAGCGCCGTGCGCGCCGCTTCATCGGCCACCGCCACGCGCGCGGGACGCCACTGGCGAACCCGTTCGATCAGCGCGTCGACCCGGCGAAAACCACTTAGGCTGTGCAGCACCATGCTGTCGGGATTGGCCGCCATGACCCGCAAGGTTGAGTCGCCGATCGAACCGGTGCCGCCGAGCAAGGCGACCCGGGTCGGAGTTACACCAGCCAAGCGCCACCGATGACGCACAGCGCGAATACCGGCGCCGCCGCCGTCAATGAGTCAATCCGGTCCATCACACCGCCATGCCCAGGCAGAATCCGGCCGCTGTCTTTGTGGCCACCCATTCGCTTGAGGACGCTTTCGAATAGGTCACCCAGCACCGACGCGGCCATCGTGACCACACAGGTCAGCAACATCGTCATCCAAACCTCGGCACCGTGAAAGCCTTTGTAAAGCCCGACTATCACCGTCACCACCAGCCCCAGCGCCATGCCACCCATGACCCCTTCCCAGCTTTTACCCGGCGACACGTGTGGCGCCAGTTTACGCCGACCAAACTTACGCCCGGCGAAATAGGCACCGACGTCGGCACCCCAAATCAGCAGCAACAGCAGCAACAACAGCGCATCCGCGTCCGGGTGACGCTTGAGCGCGACCATCGCCGTCCAGGCGGGGATCAGAACCATCCAACCGCAGGCGAGCTTGCGCCACGGCCCGTTCCACGAATCCAACGACTGCGGGAAGCCAATCACCAAGCCCAGAGCCACGCCCCACCAGGCTACACCCAGCACCAACACCATGACGTGCAACTGCGGTGGCAAAAACCAGGTAAAGGCCAATGAGCCGGCCACCACGCTGACAAATATGGTCCGCATACGGCGATATTCGACACCGGCTAGGCGCGACCATTCCCAGGCCCCGAGCAACATAATCAGCGCCCACATCAGCGCAAACAACGAATGCGACAGCAAGAAAACGGCCGCCAACACCGGCGGCGCTACGATAATTGCGGTCAAAACCCGAACCCACGTCATGTCTTTTCCTTACGCCCGCCAAAGCGGCGTTCTCGACCGGCAAAGTCGTCCAGACAGCCGTCAAACGCGGCGTCTCCGAAATCAGGCCACAGCGTGTCACAGAAACTCAGTTCCGCGTAGGCCGCTTGCCACAGGGTAAAATTACTCACGCGGTGGTCACCGCCGGTCCGAATCAGCAAATCCACCGGGCCTGAATGAGCCAGGCTCAGGTAGGGTTCAAGCTCGCTTTCGGGGCAGTCGGGCTGGCCCGCATGATCCAGCGCCCAAGCCGCGGCGGCCTGGCTGATATCCCAACGCCCGCCATAGTCGACCGCCAAGTTCACGGTCATGGCGCGGTTGTCCGCGGTCGCCACCTCGGCCGCCTCAATCAAGCGCACCAACCGAGCTGAAAGGCGATCACGCCGGCCAATCACGCGCAAACGCACTTGGCGCTCATTCAAGCGCTTAATGTCTTTTTTTAAGGTGGTGGCGAACAGCTCCATCAGGCCTTTAACTTCGACCGCGGGGCGATTCCAATTTTCAGAAGAGAACGCGAACAGCGTCAGGTGGGCGATACCATGATGCAGGCACCGATCCGTCACCACTTTGACCGACTCACCGCCGGCTTTGTGGCCGCCAAGCCCGCTGTGCCCCTCGCGCTGGGCCCAACGATTGTTGCCATCCATGATGATGGCAACGTGTCTGGGTAGGCTCAAATTCAGACCTCGAGCAGGTCTTTTTCCTTGGCGCTCAACATGCTGTCGATTTCCGCCACGAAACTGTCAGTGATCTTTTGGACGTCGTCCTGGGCCTTGCGGTCGTCGTCTTCGGTGATGTCCTTGTCCTTCAACAACGACTTCACGTCCGCGAGCACGTCGCGGCGAATGTTACGCACCGAGACGCGGCTGCTTTCGGCTTCGGCGCGTGCCTGTTTGACGAAGCCCTTGCGGGTTTCCTCGGTCAACATCGGCATTGGCACACGAATCACTTCACCGGCGGTCGACGGATTAAGACCCAGGTCGCTCGACATAATGGCTTTTTCGATCGCCGGCACCAGGTTCTTTTCCCAGGGTGTGACCGCCAGCATACGGGCGTCCTCGACCTTAATCTGGGCAACCTGCGACAGCGGCGTCGGCGATCCGTAATAGTCGACGCGAACGCCATCTAAAATAGCCGGCGTAGCACGGCCGGTACGAATTTTGGCGAGGGCGTGTGACAGCGCCTCAACGGTTTTGTGCATCCGCTCTTTGGCGTCATCTTTGAGTTCATTCAGCATACAAAATCCTAGAATTAGTCGACCGATTGTTCGATCAAAGTACCTTCATTCGTGCCCAATACCGCACGCGCCAACGACCCCGTTTCATTCATGTCAAACACACGAACGGGCAAACCGTGATCACGGGCTAAACAAATAGCAGTTAAATCCATAACGCCCAACTGTCGCGCTAGCACCTCGTCATAGGTCAGACGCTCGTAGCGCGTCGCGTCAGGGTTCTTAACCGGATCATCGGTGTAAACGCCGTCAACCTTGGTCGCTTTCAGCATCAAGTTCGCTTCGATCTCGATGGCGCGCAAACAGGCTGCAGAGTCGGTGGTAAAGAACGGGTTGCCAGTACCGGCAGAGAAAATAACCACGTCGCCCGAGTTCAAATAGCGAACCGCGCGTCGATGGTCGTAATGTTCGACCACACCACTCATGGGAATTGCACTCATGACGTGGGTGGAAATATTCGAGCGTTCCAAGGCGTCACGCAGTGCCAAACCGTTCATGACGGTGGCCAGCATGCCCATGTGGTCGCCCGCGACCCGGTCCAGTCCAGCCGCCTGCAGCGCAGCCCCTCGAAAGAGGTTGCCGCCACCGACGACCAGACCGACCTGTATCCCTACCCCTACCAACTGGCCAATTTCCAAGGCCATACGGTCCAGCACTTCCGGCCGGATACCAAAACCTTCGTCACCGGCCAGCGCTTCGCCGCTGAGCTTTAACAATATGCGTTTGTACTTGCTTCGTTCGGCCATGGCAGGGTCCTTATCAGTAGGGTTTATTCGCCTCGAGCTTGCTGCATGACTTCTGTAGCAAAATCGATTTCTTCTTTTTCGATGCCTTCACCGACTTCGAAACGCACGAATGAGATCACTTCGGCACCCGCGTTGGCAACCAGCTTGCCGACGGTCACGTCAGGGTCTTTAACGAAAGGCTGTTCGACCAGGCTGATTTCCGACAAGAACTTGCGGATACGGCCGCCAATCATTTTTTCGACGATTTCAGCCGGCTTGCCTGATTCCAGAGCCTGAGCCGAGAAAATTTCTTTCTCTTTGGCGACTACGTCTTCGCTGACGTCAGCCGCACTAACGACCTGCGGGTTAACCGCAGCGACGTGCATCGCAACATCACGGGCCAAGGTTTCGTCGCCGCCTTTCAACGCAACGACTACGCCGATACGGCTGTTGCCGTGAACGTAGTTACCGACCACACCACCTTCAACTTGAGCGATGCGGCGAACCGAGATGTTTTCACCGATTTTCTGAACCAGTGCTTCACGTGCGCTTTCGATGTCGCCAGCAACAACCGCTGCAACGTCCGTCGAGCCCGCTGCGACCACCGCGTTCATGACGCTGTTGGCGAAGCCCAGGAAGTTTTCGTCGCGTGCCACGAAGTCGGTTTCAGAGTTAATTTCAACCATGAAGCCATCTTTCGCGCAAATTACGCCGTCAGCCGCAACACGACCGGCTTTTTTAGCCGCTTTCATGCCGGATGATTTACGCATGTGATCAATCGCCGCTTCGATGTCGCCGTTTTGCTCGACCAGGGCTTTTTTGCATTCCATCATGCCCAAGCCAGTACGCTCGCGCAGTTCTTTAACCAATGACGCTGAAATCTGTGCCATGCCAGTTCTCCAAAAATTGTGTCTGAAAAATTCGTTACCCAAATAGTAAGAGGGGGACCGAAGCCCCCCACTTGCTTGCCTTAGGCTTCGGCTTGATCGTCGCTTTGCGCAGGCGCTTCGACCGCTTCTTCGACGTAGTCGCTTTCGACTGCGGTGACACCGCTACCGGCGATGACTGCATCTGCAATTACACGGCTGTAGATGTCGATCGCACGGATCGCGTCATCGTTGCCGGGGATTACGATGTCAACGCCATCGGGGTTTGAGTTAGTGTCGACAACGCCGATCACCGGGATGCCCAACTTGCGAGCTTCCAGGATGGCAATGTCTTCATGGTCAACGTCGATCACGAAGATCGCGTCGGGCAAGCCGCCCATGTCTTTAACACCACCGACTGACAATTCCAGCTTGGCCATCTGACGCGTCAGATCCAAAACTTCTTTCTTCAGCAGCTTGTCGAACGTACCGTCGGCCGCTTTAACTTCCAGATCACGCAGTTTCTTGATCGACTGGCGCAGTGTCTTGTAGTTGGTCAACATGCCACCCAACCAACGATGGTTGACGTACGGCATGCCACAACGTTCAGCTTGGGTCTTGATGACCTTGCTGGCGCTGCGCTTGGTACCGACAAACAAGACCTTGTTCTTGTTGGCCGCCAAGTTGCGAACGAACTCAGACGCCTGTTCCAGCGCGGGCACAGTGTGCTCCAAGTTCATGATGTGAATCTGGTTACGTGCACCGAAGATGTACTGTGACATCTTGGGATTCCAGTAACGAGTTTGGTGACCAAAGTGTGCGCCTGCCTTGAGCAGATCGCGCATGCTAACTACGCTCATAATAGAGTTCTCCGTAGGGTTAATTACAGCCAGGCGACCGATCGACAGAAACCCACGTATGGGACCCTATCCGCCGTCCATTCCTTCCTAAAAAGACGCCTGGGGATTTTTGTTCGGCCTTACAGCCGGGGCGCAATATATCACAGAAGTGGGCCAGCAATAGCGCATCCGCAAACTTTTAGTCAAAGCAGGTATACTGCGGCGCAACCCTAGGAGACCGCTGTGCCCGCGACTATCAAAACCCCCGAAGAAATCGAAAAAATGCGCATCGCAGGCGCCCTCGCCGCCGAGGTGCTGGTGTTGCTCGACGACATCGTCAAACCCGGCATTACCACGCTAGATATCGACACCTTTGTCCACGACCACATCGTCAAGGTTCAAAACGGCATTCCCGCAACTCTGGGCTATCACGGCTTTACCGGCAGTTGCTGCACCTCGATCAACCAGGTGGTCTGTCACGGCATCCCGGGCGATGCCAAGGTGCTAAAGGACGGCGACATCATCAATATCGACGTCACCGTGATCAAAGACGGCTTTCACGGCGACACCAGCAAAATGTACTTTGTTGGCACTGCCAAACCGCACTTGAAGCGGCTGGTGGATGTGACCCAGGAATGCATGTACAAAGCGATTGCTTTGGTGCGCCCGGGGGCGCGGCTGGGCGACATCGGCGCAGTCATCCAACAACACGCCGAAAAGAACAACTACAGCGTCGTACGCGAGTACTGTGGACACGGCATTGGCGCGACCTTTCACGAAGAACCCCAGGTGCTGCACTATGGCAAACCCGACACCGGCTTTACTTTAAAAGAAGGCATGACCTTTACCATCGAGCCGATGATCAACCAAGGCGCGCGCCACGTGAAATTGCTGGGCGACGGCTGGACCGTTATTACCAAGGACCGAAAACCGAGCGCACAGTGGGAGCACACCCTGCTGGTGACCGCCGATGGCTACGAAATATTGACCTATCGTGACCAGGAAAACTTTCCGCGCACGGGCCGCGCATGAGCCGCCGAAATGACCTAAAGGCAGCGTTGTTACCGCTGTACGAGCAACTGAAAAAAGGCGTCCCGGCGCTGGACCTGGCGGCCGAGCGCGCCGCTCAAGTAGAGTCGGCGATTCTGGAGCTATGGGAGCAGGCTGGACTGGGTGCGCCCTACCAACTGTTGGCTGTGGGCGGGTTCGGGCGCCAGGAAGTCTATCCTTACAGTGACATCGACTTGCTGGTGTTGCTGCCCGATCAGACGGGTAATGCCGACGCCGAGCTGACCCAGTTCGTGCAGTCGCTGTGGGATTTGGGATTGGAAGTCGGTCAATCGGTGCGCACGCTGGCCCAGTGCGGTGACGAAGCGGCCAAAGACATTTCCACCGCGACCGCGATGCTCGAATGCCGTTTATTGGTCGGCGACCCAGCCAGTGTCGATGCCATTCGCAACCAAGTCCGCGATGCCTGGCCGGAACGTGACTTTTTCGAGGCCAAACGCGACGAGCAAAGCCAGCGCCACAGCCGCCGTGGTGACTCCGAGTACAGCCTGGAACCCAACATCAAGGCCAGCCCGGGCGGACTGCGGGACCTGCACACGCTGATTTGGATCACCGGGCGCATGGGCCTGGGCTCGACCTTGGACGAGCTATTCAATCGAGGTTTTCTGCGCGAGCGTGAATACAGCCTATTGCTAGAAGCCCATGAATTTTTGGCCGCGACCCGCTTTGCACTGCACAAAAGCGCCGGCCGCGCGCAAAACCGGCTGCAGTTCGAGCACCAAGCGCCGGTCGCCGACAGCCTTGGCTTCACCGGCGAGCACCCCAAGCAGCAGGTCGAAGCCTTCATGCAGCGCTATTACCTTATGGTAATGCGGGTCAACGAGTTCAACGAGGTGTTGCTGCAACAGATCGCTGAGTCGCTGTACCGCAGCGAGACCCCGGAAATTATCGAGATCAGCAGCCGCTTTCAAATCCGCGATAACCTGCTGGAAGTCACCCACGAGCGCGTGTTCGAGCAACAGCCACAGGCGTTGATGGAGCTGTTCGCGCTGCTGGCGGACAACCCGGCCATCATTGGCATCTCGGCCGAGACCACCCGATTGGTGTACCGCTCGCGCCACCTGATTGATGACGCATTCCGGTCGGATTTGCGGGTCATCAGCCACTTCATGGAAATTCTGCGTCGGCCCCAGCGCCTGACGGACATCCTCAGGCGGATGCGCCTGTACGGCGTGCTCAGCAACTACATCCCAACCTTTGGCAACGTCATGGGGCTGATGCAACACGACCTGTTTCATATCTTCACCGTCGATGCGCACACCATCCAGCTGGTCAACCACCTGACTTCATTTTGGACCGGCGAAGTGGCCGATCAGTACCCGATTGTCACGGATGTGGTCCAACGGGTGCCGAAAATTGAGCTGTTAATCCTGGCGGGGCTGTTCCATGACTTGGGCAAGGGCCGCGGCGGCGACCACTCAGAAATCGGTGCACCCGAGGCCGAGGCGTTTTGCCTGCGCCATTGGCTAAGCGCGTATGACGCCCGCCTGGTGGCCTGGATGGTTCGTCATCACTTGCTGATGAGCACGACCGCCCAGCGCATGGACATTTCCGATCCGGTGGTGATCCATGAATTCGCTGAACAAGTCGGCACGCTGGACCGTCTGGATTACCTGTTTGCCCTGACCGTGGCTGATATTTCCGCGACCAACCCGGAGCTGTGGAATGCCTGGCGTGCGTCGCTACTGCGTCAGCTTTACCGGGCCACCCAGGGCGTGCTGCGCCGGGGTCTGGACCACGCGGCACCATCTATCGGCGATCTGATCAGCGACACCCGGGCGTCGGTTGCCGCGCGCCTGGAAATCGGCGATGACCGCTTAGCGGCCTACTTTGAACCCCTGGGCGTGTCGTATTTCGCCCAGCACAGCGTCGACGAAATCGAATGGCACACCCGCGCCCTGATCGATCAGCCCGAACTGCCGCTGGTGCTGACACGTAATCTAGCCGCAGGCACCCAGGTCTTTGTCTGCGGGCCGGATCGCAACAAACTGTTCGCGGCCTTTTGCCGGGTCCTGGACCAGGGTGCCCTGACCGTCGTAGATGCGCGCGTTTGCACGACCCAAGACGGCCGTGTCATGGACAGCTTCATGGTGATGGATGCCAACGACATGATCGCGATTGCCGAGCCGGAGCGGGTCGAGCGCGTGTGCCAACAGCTGCGCGCGGCCTTCGCCGACCCCAGCGCCAACCAGCTGTGCAATGATGGCCTGACCCCGCGCATCAAACGCTATTTCAGCGACCCCACGCACATCAAGTTTTACCCTGACAGTCACCGCAACCGCACGGTGATGGAGCTGGTGTCGCCGGACCGTCCGGGCTTGCTGGCGCGCGTCGCCGGGGTGCTGGACGAGTTGAATTTGGATTTGGTGCTGGCCAAAATTGCGACCTTGGGCGAGCGCGTCGAAGATCACTTTTACATCGTCAACGAACAGCGCACCGCTGTCGAAGACCCCGCCGTCTTGGCCGCCCTCAAGACCCGATTGCAACAGGAACTGGACGAGCACGCATGAACCCCCGTATCGACGCACTCCACCCCTACCCCTTTGAGAAGCTGCGAGCCTTGGTGTCCGGCATCACCCCGAACCCGGACTTGGCGCCGCTATCGCTGGGCATTGGCGAGCCACAACACCCGCCACCCCAGGTCGCGATCGATGCCCTGATTGCCCAAGTTGGTGATGTTGCGCACTACCCGGCGACCCTTGGCCGGGCCAGCTTGCGCGCCGCCATCGCTGATTGGCTGAAACAGCGCTTCGCACTGAACACGATTGACCCCGATCAACAGGTGCTGCCCGTGACTGGTACCCGTGAGGCCCTGTTCGCGGTGGTCCAGGCCCTGGTCGGCGACGACTGTGACATCGCCATGCCCAACCCCTTCTACCAAATCTATGAGGGTGCGGCGCTGATGGCGGGCGCCACGCCGATCTATTTGGCGGCCGACCCCAGTAACGACTTTAAGCCCATGGGCGACACCGGCATCCCGGACTATGACCGTCTTGCGATGATGTTTATCTGTACCCCGGGTAACCCCTCGGGCAAGGTTTACACCAGCGCTGAATTGCAGCAGCTGATTCGGTTGGCCCAGCGCCATGACTTTATCTTGGTGTCGGACGAGTGTTACAGCGAAATTTACCGTGACCAGGCGCCCGCTGGATTGCTTCAGGCGGCGGCCGACATGGGGCTGGATGACTACCGCAACTGTTTAGCGGTCGGCTCGCTGTCCAAGCGCTCTAACCTGCCGGGGCTGCGCAGCGGTTACATGGCCGGCGACGCCCATTTACTCAAGCGATTCGCCCGTTACCGCACCTACCACGGCTGTGCCATGCCGGGTCATCACCAGGCCGCGTCTGAAGCGGCGTGGGGCGACGAAGCCCACGTTGCCGAAAACCGTCGCTTGTACCGGATCAAGTTTGATCGTGCGTACGAACTGCTGGCCGACTACCTGGACGACCAACCACCGGCCGCGGGCTTTTACCTATGGCCTAAAGTCCCCGGTGGCGACGATGAAGGGTTTACCCGGTTTCTGTTGGAGCGCCAAAACCTGAGGGTTTTGCCCGGCCGTTATTTGGCCCGCGACGTCGACGGCAGCAACCCCGGCGCCGGCCATTTCCGCGCCGCCCTGGTAAGCGCACCCGACACCACCGAGACCGCACTGGTGCGGCTCAAAACCGCACTGGACGAATGGAGCGCACGGGCATGAAGGTGTATGGCATCCCCAACTGTGACACCGTCGCACGGGCCCGAAAGTACCTGAACGGGCGCGGCGTCACGTACCAATTTTGTGACCTGCGCGGTGAGCCCGGCATCGACGCCGAGACCATCGCGCGTGCCTACCAGGTATTGGGCGCGGCGACCTTTAACACTCGTTCGCCGAGCTGGCGCAGCCTGGACTCAGCACAACAAACCGCACTCAAAGAAGGCCGCGACTTCAGCGCGGCCGTGGCCACACCGACGGTGCTTAAACGCCCGCTGGTGTTCGCCGATGACCAGATCCTGAATGGCTTTAACGCCAAGGTCTGGGACCCTCTGTTTACCGCTCATTAATGATTAAGGAATCCCCATGTTTGCAATCGCATTAGGCACCGGCACCCAAGACGCACAGGGTCAGTGGCTCGAGTGTTTTTTCCCCTACCCGGTGCGCAACCCCAGCGACGCCCTGGTCAGCGCCCTGCTGAATGACCAAAGCGGATCGCACGCGGTTGACGCCGGCGGCCTGCCGGCCCTGGCCCAGCGCCTACGTGATGCCGGCGAAAACGCCATGGCTGACGCCGCGGACACCCTAGCGGGCGGCAGCGCACCGGTATTCGTGACGGCGCTGGCCACTGACGACGCCCCCACCAGCACCGCGGAGGTCTACCTGAAGCTGAGCCTAATCAGCTCGCGCCAGGCCAAGCCACATGAACTGAATTTAACCGGCCTGTTCGCCCAGTTGCCCAACGTGGCCTGGACCAGCGAAGGGGCAATCGCGCTGGACGAATTGCCCGCGCGGCAATTAAAGGCGCGTGCCGAAGGTCGCTACATCAGCGTCAACTCGGTCGACAAATTCCCGCGTATGGCCGACTACATTGTGCCCACGGGCGTGCGTATCGGCGACGCCTCACGCGTCCGCCTCGGCGCGCACCTGGGTGACGGCACCACCGTGATGCACGAAGGTTTCGTCAACTTCAATGCCGGCACCACCGGCGTCAGCATGGTTGAAGGCCGCATCAGCGCCGGCGTCATGGTCGGCGAAGGCTCAGACTTGGGCGGCGGCTGCTCGACCATGGGCACGCTGTCCGGCGGCAACGCCATTGTCATTTCGGTCGGCGACCAATGTTTGCTAGGTGCCAACAGCGGTTTGGGCATCCCGCTGGGCGACCGTTGCACGGTCGAGTCGGGGTTGTACCTAACGGCTGGCTCAAAAGTTCGCGTCTTGAACGAAAACGGCGACGAGTTGAAAACGGTCAAGGCCCGCGACTTGGCCGGCGTCAGCGACCTGTTGTTCCGCCGCCACTCCCAGACCGGTGCTATTGAATGCTTGGCCAATGCACGCGCGATCGAACTGAACCCCGCTTTGCACAGCCATAACTGATGGATACCACGGTTGCACTAGCCCAGGCGCTGATCCAGCGCCCCTCGGTGACCCCAGAGGACGCCGGATGTTTGGGGATCATCGGTGAGCGTTTGGCCGCACTCGGGTTTACCCTCGAATACATGGACGCCGGCGACACCCGTAATTTGTGGGCGCGACGCGGCACCGGCCAACCGCTGTTTGCGTTCGCCGGTCACACCGATGTGGTGCCAACCGGCCCGGAAGCGGATTGGACCCATCCGCCGTTCGCCGGTCACCTCGCGGATGGCATGCTGCACGGCCGCGGCGCGGCTGATATGAAAGGCTCGTTGGCGGCCATGGTGACGGCGTGCGAAACCTTCTTGGCACAGCACCCGGCGCCCAGCATCGACCTGGCGTTGCTACTAACCAGCGACGAAGAAGGCCCCGCCACCCATGGCACCCGTCATGTGATGGACGTGCTGCAAGCCCGTGGCGAAGCGATTGACTGGTGCTTGGTTGGTGAACCGTCGAGCAAATCCACGTTGGGTGATATCGCCCGCCGCGGCCGCCGCGGTTCGCTCAACTGCACGCTGCGCGTCAACGGCAAGCAAGGCCACGTGGCCTATCCGCACTTGGCCCTGAACCCCATTCACGACGTCGTGGCCGGGCTGACGCGCCTGAGCACCACCGAGTGGGACCAGGGCAACGACCATTTTCCGGCGACAACGCTGCAAATCAGCAACATCCATTCCGGCACCGGCGTCACCAACGTGATTCCGGGCAGCTGCGAGGTCAAGTTCAACTTCCGCTTTAACACCGAGCAGACCCCCGAGGGCTTAAAGGCCAAAGCCGAGGCTTGCTTTGACGGCGCCGTAGCGGACTTGGCGTTTGACTGGAACCTGTCGGGCCATGCGTTTTTGACCGACGGTGGACCGCTGGCGGGCGCGCTGCAACAGGCGTGCCAAGATGTGCTGGGGGTGACGCCCGACATCAACACCGGCGGCGGCACCAGCGACGGCCGATTCATCGCGCCGACGGGCACCGATGTGGTTGAGCTAGGTCCGATCAACGCCACCATCCATCAGGTTGATGAATGCGTGTGCGCCGACGATTTAGCACGACTGAGCACCACTTATGCGCGGATTTTGGAGTTAATGTGCGTTTAGGTGAGCGCTGGCTGGATGAGCAACGCGGCTTGCGCTGGGTGGTCTGGGGATCGTTGATCTTTATGCCCAGCCTGGCGTATTTGCTGGTGACCTTTGTCGTCAGCGAGCCGGGCAGTGGCTGGTGGGAGGGCATTCGTTTTGCCGCCTACGGCGCCTTTATCGGCGCCGTGTTGGGCTTAACCGGCTGGATCCGTTTACTGATCAGCCGGTTACTACGAATACGCCGCCAGTAGCCTAGCCTTTGGCGACGTCTTCGGCCTGCGGGCCTTTGCCGCTGCGACCCAAGACGAAGGTCACTTCCATGCCTTCTTTGATGGTGTAGCGGTCTTGATCACGCAGACTGCGGTAATGAACAAAGACGTCGTCGCCGTCTTCCTGGGTAATGAAGCCATAGCCCTTTGACACATTGAACCACTTGATCTCGCCTTTGACGCGGGGGCCGGTCGGGATCGGGCGACGAGCGCGCTTGAGGTTTCGATCGGCAAACAGCGCGACTAAAATCACCAGGAAAGTGATGATCGACAAGGCAACAGGAATGATGCTGTGGCTGACGGTTGAATCGTTAAGTGCGACGCTGGCAAGGACGATGACAGCGGTTCCGAGGAGCGCCAAAACGGCGGCGCGAACATTACTTTTCATAGCAGTTTGGATACCAATAATTAATGACATTTAAAAGTGTAACGGAATCAATGCCATGACGGAAAACCTTAATGAACGTATTGGCGATTTAGAGTCCAAAGTCGCATTCCAAGATGACCTACTGGACACCTTGAACGCACTGGTGACACAGCAATCCGAGCAGATTGCGCGTTTGGAGCAAGCCTACAAGCAACTGTCGACGACCGTTGATTCAGCCGGGCTTGGGATCAACACGGGCGACGAGCGCCCGCCCCACTACTAACGGTTGCTGGCGGCGCTGCGTGCTTGGCGCAACGAACGTGCTTGCTGGCGTTTGATCTTCAAGGCGGCGGCGGACAAACCTAGGTGGTCCTCGCCGCGGGCCGCTGCCAGTTGTTGCTGGCGAACGCGTTCGCCGAATCGGACGCGGTCGTCTTCGGAATACAGATGAGCGCAATTGCCGCACTGCACGCCCCGCTCGTACTGATGGTGCTCGCGGTCGGTTTGCGACAGCGGCATTCGACACCCGCCACAGTTGCTATAACTGCCTTGCTCCAGCCGGTGCTTCAGCGACACCCGCTGATCAAACACGTAGCACTCGCCCTGCCACTTCGAATCCGCCGCATCGCGATCTCGCAAATAGCCCAAAATGCCACCCTTCAGGTGATAAACGGTTTCGAAACCCTTGTTGAGCATCATGCTGGTGCCCTTCTCGCAGCGGATGCCGCCGGTGCAAAACATAGCGACTTTTTTATTGGCATCCGGGCTTAAATTGTCATCGACCCAGCTTGGAAATTCACGGAACCCGCGGGTTTTGGGGTTGATGGCACCGTCAAAGGTGCCGACCTTAAATTCGTAGTCATTGCGGGTGTCGATGACCACGACGTCCGGATCAGCCAACACCGCATCCCATTGATCGGCATCACAGTACGTGCCCACGCTGACCCTAGGATCGGCCCCCTCGACATCCAGGGTCACGATCTCTTTTTTGACTTTGACCTTGAAGCGAAAGAAGGGTTTGACATTGGATTCGCTCCACGACGGCGCCAAATTCGCCAACGCCGGTTGCCACTCACCGAGCTTGTTGAGCAACACAATCAAGTCCGAGCGCGGCCCAGCAATGGTGCCGTTGATGCCTTCCTCGCCCAAAATCAGGGTACCGCACAAACCCAATGATTCAGCCAATTCCAATACCGGCTGACGCAATTCGTGGGCATTCGGAATGCCGGCAAAACGGTACAGCGCCGCCACATCCCAATGATTCACGTTGCCACCCGCCCGTCGCCACCACCGCAGGCCGGGCCTTCGGGGGCCGGCGCCTGAGCATCGATTTCGCCCGGCGCATACAGGTGCAGGGCCAGCGCGTGAATCGGGTTGCGCAGCAACTCGGCGACACAGGCATAGGCCACCTGGTGACGTTTGACCCGATTGAGGCCAGCGAAGCGCTCGCTGACCATCAGCACACTGAAGTGGCTGCCAGTGTCCGGCGCGTTGCCGTGCTTGTGGCTGTCGTTGGCAATGTCCAGACGCGTCGGCGCAAAGCCGTCGGTCAACAGTTCGGTAAGGCGTTGTTGTGTTTGCATATAGCTATTGTTTCAAAAGGCCGCTCAGAAAACACGCAAAAAAAAGCCACACCCAGTTGAATGTGGCTTATCGCACGCAGGTTTGACCTATGCGGTCTTTGGTAGACGCATCGCTCTACCTCCTTGAGCTGCCGAGCCGAGCGGGACTACTCCCCACAAGCATGACCCATCGACACCGGCACCGTGCGAACAAACGCCCATCACTGAGCTTGATATCAATCTAACCACAGCGGCGTTGGAGCGGTCACTACCCAAATAGTCGCATGTCAAAATGCCACTCAATTAACGGCCCGGTCCAGCTCATTGGCGAAGCCCCACAGACGCTCGTCCTGCTCGCCAGGCGCCGCCAGGGTGACCGATACCGGCACGTCCGATGGCAAGGGTATAGACACCGCACACCCATCGGCGAGGTTCACAAACGCACTGTTGTGCAGCGCCTGGCGATTGATGTCGTCAAAACTGGCGGGATCCTCCGCCGCCGCCGTCAGCGGTGGCAACCACGGCAGGGTCGGCATCAGTAACAAATCGGCACCAACCTCGCCGGCAAAGGCGTTCATCAGCTGCGTACGCAACGCCCGCACCCGAGCGCCATCAGCCGCCGCGCCCAATTGAATGCGGCGCACTACGCTGGGGTCAGTGACACCAAGCGCGCGCGCATCGGGATACAATTGATAGGCTTCGATCGAAGCCAAACTGGGCAAGGACTGCAGCTCACGATACGCCACCTCGGCGACCAACTCCCGCCGTTCGACCCTAAATCCGACCGCTTGTAGACGCCCTATCGCCCACTCAAACTCCGAACGGACCGCCTCATCGCAACCGGCGCAGGCAAAGCTAGGTACGAATAATCGTGGCAACGGGGCATTGACGGCCTGCGCACCCAGCATCACCTGCATAGCCGCCACACCCTGCGCTAAGTCCGCGCTGATGACGCCGACCGAATCTAACGAGGGGGCCAAGGGCATGGCACCGCGCAAACTGACGCGCCGTGCGGTGGGCTTGAACCCATACAGCCCGTTGCACGCGGCCGGAATGCGACACGATCCACCGGTATCGGTGCCTAACCCGATATCCGCCAACCCATGGGCCACGGCTAAAGCCGATCCGCGTGACGAACCGCCGGCCATGTAGGCCTGACCATCCGGACTTAACGCCCCGGCGGTGTGGCCAAAGTCAGGGTTTTGGCCAACCCCGGAAAAGGCCAACTGGGTCATGGTGGTGTGCCCGACCAACGCAGCGCCGGCGGCCCGTAACAGGCCCACCGCGTCGGCATCGGCTGCCGCCGAAGGCTGCTCGCGGCACTCCGCGCGCCCCGCTAAGGTCGAGACCCCGGCGACATCAAACAGGTCTTTAACGGCGACCCGGCAGCCATCCAGCGGACCTGTGCCGGTCGCTGCGCGGGTAAAACGCTGGGACCAAACATCCGATTCGACCAACGGGCGAAGCCGCCACGCCGGCCGACTGGTCATAGCAGGCGGTTAAGCCCGTTCAAGGCCGCGACACGATAAGCCTCGGCCATGGTGGGGTAATTAAAGGTCGTGTGAATAAAGTAGTTCAGGGTGTTGGCCTCGCCCTTTTGCTTCATGATCGCCTGGCCAATGTGAACGATCTCCGACGCTTGGTCACCGAAGCAATGAATACCCAAGATTTCCAAGCTGTCGCGGTGAAATAAGATTTTCAGCATACCGACCGCTTCACCAGTGATTTGTGCGCGCGCCAAGTCTTTAAAGAACGATTGGCCCACTTCGTAGGGCACCCGTGCTTCGGTCAGCTCTTTTTCGTTAAGGCCCAGCGAGCTAATTTCAGGGATGGTGTAAATCCCGGTCGGCACTTCGTCGACAAAGCGGCTGTCGGCTTGATCCAGCAAGGTGCTGGCCACATTACGACCCTGATCGTAGCTGGCGCTGGCCAGACTGGGCCACCCGACGACGTCGCCGGCAGCATAGATGCCCTCGACCTCGGTGCGGTAACTTTGATCGACCACCAACTGCCCGCGGCTGTTGGCCGGCAAACCAATATTTTCCAGACTCAAACTGTCGGTGTTGCCGGTACGTCCGTTACACCACAGCAGCGCATCGGCCTTAACCCGCTTGCCGGATTTCAGGTGCATGGTGACGCTGGACGCGGTGGTTTCGACACTGTCGTATTCCTCGTCGTGGCGAATCAGCACCCCGCGTTCGCGCAGGTGGTAGCTCAAGGCGTCGGAAATTTCAGCGTCCAAGAAGCTGAGCAGGCGATCGCGGGTATCGATCAGGTCTACCTTGACGCCCAAGCCATTAAAGATACTGGCATATTCGGTGCCAATCACGCCGGCGCCGTAGATAATCAGTGTGCGCGGGGTGTGGCTCATGGACAAAATTGAGTCGGAATTATAAATACGAGGGTGGTCAAAATCGACGTCCGACGGTTGGTACGGGCGCGACCCGGTGGCGACCACAATTTCCGCCGCCGTCACCGTTTCAACGCCGCTCTCGTCTTGGATCAACAGGGTATTGGCATCATGAAAACGCGCCTGCCCGTGAATAACCTTGACCCGGTTACGCGCATAGAACTTGGTGCGCAAGGCGACTTGCTTGTCGATCACGCGCCGCGCCGCGTCCAACACGTTCGGGTAGCGAAAGTAACGCGGCTCGCCGATTTCGCGGAACATCGGGTTGTTGTTGTAGTCCATGATCTGCTTGACCGCGTGGCGCAGCGTCTTGGACGGGATGGTGCCCATATGGGTGCAGTTACCGCCGACCATTGGGCGCTCATCAATCACCGCCACCCGCTTGCCGTGCTTGGCCGCCATCATCGCAGCGCCCTCGCCCGCAGGTCCGGTGCCGATGACCAATACATCAAAATCAAAACGAGCCATGCTATTCCTTGAATTGACGCTTAACTGGCGTCTTTGAACGTCGCGACCCGCTTAACCGGCACCACGCTTTTGCTGTCCTCGGTGGAGTCGCACAACGACGGATCATCGCCGCACAACGAACATTTACCGCCGATACCCAGACGGGCTGCGCCGCCGCATGAACCGCTGATGGGCTGACGGCCCATCATCACGCCCACCGCCATCGCCGCCATAATCGCGGCCATCAGGCCAAAGGCCAGTAACATAGTGCTCATTCGACGCCCTCCAAATAGGCTGCAAAGGCCGGTGTGTATGACGCTTTCAGGCCATCACCCCGGGTAATAAAGTAGGCGGCCAGTCCGTGCTCCGTGGCCAAGGCCATCCCGCGCTGCTGGCCTAATACTAGCAAAGTTGTGGCCCAACCATCGGCCATCGCTGAGCTGGGGTGCAGCACCGTGACGCTGCCCAGACTGTGGGTCACCGGGCGTCCGGTGCTGGGATCCATGGCGTGGTGGTACTTTTCGCCGTCAATTTCCCGGTAATTACGGTAGTCGCCACTGGTGGCGATTCCGATGTTACGGACCGCGATGATCTGCTGCACCGCGCGGTCATCGGCGATCGGTTTTTCAATCGCCACGCGCCATGGACCCAGGTCGAGCTTGTCGCCACCGGCGCGCATTTCGCCGCCGATTTCGACCAAGTGATTCAGATAACCGATCGAAATCAAGTGGTCCGCCACCACGTCAACGCCGTGCCCTTTGGCAATCGCCGACAAGTCGAGCCGACGATCCAGGGTTTTACTCAAACGTTGGCCGTCGACCGCAATCGCGGCATAGCCAACCTGGGCACGTGCCGCATCAATTTCGGCGTCAGTTGGCAGGCGGTTTTCGGTTTTCGGCGGGCCAAAGCCCCACAGCCCGACGACCGGACCAATGGTTGGGTCAAACTGACCGCCGCTGATGCGCGCCAAGTCCAGTGCCTTGGCAGTGATCGATGCGAACGGACGGCTCACCTCCATGCTTGCGGGGGCCGCTAAGGCATTGAAGGCCGACACTTCACTGTCCGACTGCCAGGTCGACATTTGGTTGTTGACCTCGACCAACAGCGCCGCGACCTGCGCTTGCAGCGCATCGGTCACGGGGCGGTTTTCCGGGTGGGCAATTTTCACCGACCAGGTGGTGCCCATGGTCTTGCCGGCCAACTCGGTCACCAGGGTGCGCGGTTCGCCCCAACAGCCGGCCAACAACAGCGCGGCAATCAAGCCCATTGATCTGAGCATCTTTCACTCCTTCAAACCAAAAACCGCCGGCACAGGGCCGGCGGTCTACATCGTCGATTGGGCTTAGCCGCCGAAGTCATCCAATAGGATGTTTTCAGGCTCAACACCCATGTCTTCGAGCAGTTTAACCACCGCCGCGTTCATCATCGGCGGTCCACACATGTAGAACTCACAGTCTTCAGGGGCCGGGTGGTCCTTCAGGTACTGTTCGTACAACACGTTGTGAATAAAGCCGGTCAGGCCGTCCCAGTTGTCCTCGGGCTGCGGATCCGACAGCGCCAAATGCCACTGGAAGTTGTCGTTCTCGGCTTGAAGCGTGTTGTACTCGTCGTCGTAGAACACTTCGCGCAGCGAGCGGGCGCCATACCAAAACGACATCTTACGCGTTGAGTGCAAACGCTTAAGCTGGTCAAAGATGTGTGACCGCATGGGCGCCATGCCCGCACCACCACCGATAAAGACCATTTCCGCATCGGTGTCTTTGGCAAAGAACTCACCAAAGGGGCCGAATACCGCAATGGTGTCACCCGGCTTCAAGCTAAAGGTGTACGACGACATCTGGCCCGGCGGCAAATCCGTGCCCGGCGGCGGCGTTGCAATACGAATATTGAACTTGACCATGCCTTTTTCGTCGGGGTAGTTGGCCATCGAATAAGCGCGAATCACGGTCTCGTCGACTTTTGATTCGTGCTTAAAGAAGCCAAAACGTTCCCAGTCACCGCGGTACTCTTCTTCGATATCAAAATCGGCGAATTTAACGTGGTGCGGCGGCGCTTCCAGCTGGACGTAACCGCCCGCTCGGAAGTCAACGTCCTCGCCTTCCGGCAGCTTCAACGTCAGCTCTTTAATGAACGTGGCCACGTTGGCGTTCGACTCGACCGTGCAATCCCAGCGCTTGACGCCAAAGAATTCGGGCTCGACTTCGATCTTCATGTCTTGCTTGACCGGGACCTGGCAGCTTAGACGCCAGCCTTCTTTGACCTGACCTTTAGTAAAGGCCGAGGCCTCGGTCGGCAAGATGTCCCCGCCGCCGTCTTCGACCACACAGCGGCACTGGGCACAGGTACCACCACCACCACAGGCTGAGGACAGGTAGATACCGTTGTCCGCCAGCGTGTTCAGCAACTTGCCACCGGCCGGCACGGTAATGGCCTTGGACGGGTCGTCGTTGATCAGAATAGTGACGTCACCGGACGCCACCAACTTGGATCGGGCCACCAAAATAACCGCGACCAGGGCGATAACGATCACGGTAAACATGACCACGCCCAATAGAATTTGAGGATCTAACATTCAGGACTCCTTACAGCGACACGCCGGAAAACGACATGAAGCCCAACGACATCAAGCCAACGGTAACGAAGGTAATTCCCAAGCCCTGCAAACCTGCAGGCACATCGGAATACTTCAGCTTTTCGCGGATCCCTGCGAGGGCCATAATTGCCAAAGCCCAACCGACTCCGGCGCCGGTGCCGTAAACGACACTTTCACCAAAGCTGTAGTCACGTTCAACCATGAACAGTGACGCACCCAAGATGGCGCAGTTCACCGTAATCAGCGGCAAAAACACACCCAAGGCGTTGTAGAGAACCGGTACAAACTTATCCAGGAACATTTCCAGGATCTGTACCGAGGCTGCGATCACCCCAATGTACGACAACAAGCCCAGGAAGCTTAGGTCGACATCGGCCAGGTCAGCGCTGATCCAGGTCAGCGCGCCTTCACGCAGCAAGTAATGCAGAATCAGGTTGTTCAGCGGAACCGTTACCGCCAACACCACAATCACCGCGACGCCCAAGCCCAGAGCCGTTTTGACGTTTTTAGACAGCGCCAAAAACGTACACATACCCAAGAAGAACGCCAGTGCCATGTTTTCAACAAACACGGCTTTAACAAACAAGCTAATCATCTGTTCCATGATTAAACCTCCGTCGCACGCGCGTTGGGCGCGATCTTGAACTCAGGCGTCTCTTCCTGCTCGGGGTATTTGGCTCGAATCGCCCAAATAATGCCGCCGATAATAAAGAACGCGCTTGGGGGCAACAGCATCATGCCGTTGGTGTAATACCAGCCGCCTTCGGTGACCTTGGTCAGGATTTCAATCCCAAATAGGCTGCCGGCACCAAACAGTTCACGGACAAAACCGACCGCCATCAAAATGACCGAGTAGCCCAAGCCATTGCCAATACCGTCAATAAAGCTGGGCAGCGGCGGGTTTTTCATCGCGAACGCTTCAGCACGACCCATGACGATACAGTTGGTGATAATCAAACCCACAAAGACCGACAGCTGCTTCGAGATTTCGTAAGCATAGGCCTTCAAAACCTGGTCGACCACGATCACCAACGACGCAATCACGGTCATCTGGACGATGATTCGAATGCTAGACGGAATGTGGTTACGAATTAACGCCACGAAAAAGTTCGAAAACGCCGTCACCACGGTCAATGCGATGCTCATGACCAAGGCCACGGTCATCGATGAGGTCACCGCCAATGCAGAACAAATACCCAAAACTTGAAGCGCGATGGGGTTGTTGGCAAAGATTGGGCTGACCAATACTTCTTTAGTACTTGCCATCAGATTTTCCCTTCTTTCAAGTTGCTCAGGTAGCTGGCGAAACCGTTGTCGCCCATCCAAAACTGGACCAGGTTGCTGACACCACGACTGGTCAGCGTGGCGCCGGCCAAGCCGTCAACGCCATAGGCGTCACCGGGGGCAGCGCCACCTTTAACCAGTTGCAGTGCAACCTCGCCGTCGTCATAGACGTTCTTGCCGATCCACTGCGCTTTCCACGCGGGGTTGTCGACTTCGCCACCCAAGCCCGGCGTTTCCGCGTGGCTATAGAAGGTGAAACCGGCCACGGTATTGACGTCGGATTCCAGTGCCATAAAGCCGTACAGGGTCGACCATAGGCCGTAACCATGAACTGGCAGCACGACCCGGTCGGCCTCACCGTCTTGGTTACCGTCATACAGGTAGACCAACGCATAGTTGGCCTGACGACGGATCGAGGCGATGTCTTCGGCTTTGTCCAAAGCACGCGACGTCGACGGCTCGGCCGACGCCTTACGCTGGTCGTAGGCCGCAATTTCGGCCGCGTTCCAGTCGACGTAAGTGCCGCTGGCCATGTCAACCACACGCGTTTCGAATCGCTCGAATTGCTCGGTAATCGACATGCTAGCGTCATACACACCCGCCGCCTGGACGATGTTGCGCTTACGCTCCGCTTCGGCGTTGAACTGTTGTTTGCTACGCAGGCTTACTGCGGCACCCGAGACGACAACCGAACACACTACGCACAGGCTTAGGGCGACGGTCAGCGTCTTTTTGATGGAGTCATTATTACTAGACACTGCGAGCCATCCTCCGCTTGATGTTGGCTTGGACTACAAAGTAGTCAAACAGGGGCGCAAACAGGTTCGCGAACAAGATCGCCAACATGATGCCTTCCGGGAATGCCGGGTTAACGCAACGGATCAACACCGTCATAAAGCCAATCAGGGCGCCGTAGTAAAGGCGACCGGTGTTGGTCATAGCCGCCGACACAGGGTCGGTCGCCATAAAGATCATGCCGAACGCGAAACCGCCGACCACCAAGTGCCAATACCAGGGCACGTTGAACATCGGGTTGGTGTCCGAACCGATCAGGTTTAGCAGCGTGCTGGTCAGGAACATACCGACGAACACACCCAGCACGACACGCCAGCTGGCGATGCCCATGGCCATTAACACCGCACCACCGATAAAGATGGCCAGGGTCGAGACTTCGCCGAAGCTGCCGGGGACGTTGCCGATAAAGGCGCTGAACCAGCTAAAATCGGTGACCGATTGACCAGCAGTGGCCAGGCCTTCGACGCCGTCGGCTGCCATGATGCCCAGCGCCGTTGCGCCGGTGTATCCGTCCGCGCCAACCCAAACCGCGTCACCCGAGATTTGTGCCGGGTAGGCGAAATACAGGAACGCACGTCCCGTCAGGGCCGGGTTCAAGAAGTTTTTGCCAGTACCGCCAAACACTTCCTTGCCCACAACCACACCGAAGCTGATGCCTAATGCGACCTGCCACAGCGGAATATCCGGCGGTAGGGTCAAGGCGAACAGCACCGAAGTCACGAAGAAGCCTTCGTTGATTTCGTGCTTACGCACGGTCGCGAACAATACTTCCCAAAAACCACCGACAATAAAGGTGGTCGCGTACAACGGCAGGAACAAGCATGCGCCGTAAAGCATCGACGTAAATACGCCCGCGTCCATCCAGTACTCGGCGCCGGCAAAGGTGCCCATGATCCAAGCGGTCAAACCGGTCGGTGCTTCGGCGGCGCCAGCAGCGATCGCTTCCATGGCGTTACCACCGTGGAAAAACATACCCGCAAACATGGCCGGGAAGGTGCACATCCAAACCGTGATCATGATGCGCTTGAGGTCAATACCGTCACGCACGTGCGCGGTATTTTTGGTCACCGCAGCCGGTGAATAAAAAATCGTGTCGACCGCTTCGTAAAGCGAGTACCACTTTTCCCACTTACCACCTTTGTGGAAGTTAGGTTCCAGTTCGTCGAGCATTCCACGTAAAGACATGGCTTAACCCTCTTTCTCAATAGTTGTGAGCGTATCGCGCAAAATCGGACCGTATTCGTACTTGCCCGGGCACACGTAGGTGCACAGGGCCAAGTCTTCTTCGGCCATTTCCAATGCGCCCAAGCCAATGGCTCCGTCGGTGTCACCTACGATCAATGACCGCAGCAGCTGGGTCGGTAAAACGTCCAGCGGCATCACACGTTCGTAAGCGCCGACCGGCACCATGGCACGCTCGGATCCGTTAGTAGTGGTGTTAAAGGCGAACTTGCGCGCTTTGTTAAACCACGACACGTAAATCGGCATAACCGAGTGACGCTCTTTGCCGGCCCGCAGGTAATGGAACATCTCGCGCTCGGTGCTTTCCAGCAGACAGCTGACCTGGAGGTGGTAACGACCCAAGAAGTCAACGGCGCCGTGAGCGGTACGGCCACCCAAGATGCTGCCGCTGATCACACGGGTCTGGTTGCCGCGGGTTTCACCAGCGGTCAGTTCTTGCAGGTTGGCGCCGACACGGGTCGTAATCAGACGCGGCTCGGACACTTCCGGACCGGCCAATGCGACCACGCGTTCAACGTCCAACCGACCCTGTTTGAACAGAGCCGACAAGGCAATAACGTCTTGATAGGTGATCGTCCACACGGTTTTGGATTCGCTAACCGGATCCAAGTGGTGAATGTGAGTGCCTACCAATCCCGCGGGATGGGGGCCGGCGAAGGCTTGAGCTTGGACCTGAGCATTACCCGACAGGTTCAGCTGTGCGCTTGCGGCGTGGCCCACATAGACCTTGCCGTCCGTCAGCTGGCTCAGGATGTTCAAACCATCATTGAACGCGCTGGCGCGAGCGCCAATCACCACAGTTGGGTCAGCGGCCAACGGGTTGGTATCCATGGCGCTAACAAAGATGCTGCTGGGCACGCTACCGGGCACCGGCACCTTGTTGAACGGGCGTGTCTGCAGACTGGTCCAGGCACCGGACTCCAGCAACTGAGACTGAACCGTCTCACGGGTCAAAGCGCTCAGGTCGCTGTGCTGGGCAAACTCGACGCTGTCGTCGCTGCCGTCCAACTCAATGACCAGGGACTGGAATACACGTTTATCACCACGATTCACTGCCACCACAGTGCCTGCGCCCGGTGCGGTGTATACGACGCCGGCGGTCTTTTTACAGGTAAACACGGGCTGACCGAGCTTAACTGTGTCGCCGACACTGACTTGCATCGTTGGCTTCATGCCATTGTAGTCGTACCCAACCAGTGCAACGGTGTTGACCTTCCGGCCCTCCGAAATGCTCTGCTTGGGGCCGCCTTCAATAGGCAGATCCAATCCTTTCTTGATCTCTATCATCGATCTGTTTTCTCCACACCCTGCACACACGGCTTCGCTGCGCGGGCTACACACTTTTTAAAAATCGGGTTGTTGAGTTGTTGTTATGCACGCAATGACTGATGCGAACATAGAGGCATAAAAACAAGCGCTCGTTATTACTAAACAGTATATGCGACTGAGGGGGCGTTTCGCTAGATGTTAGACGACAATTGTGCTTAACCTGTGGTCGAACATCCACAGCTACGTAAGGGAGCCGCACAAAACCGCTGCGATCCACCAACGGGCGCCCTCGGCGCCTAAGACGCCGGCCTGGTAGAGGCCGGCCTCGGTACCACTCGGCGCTCACTACTTTTTGACGCCCCTGACCCGTCCGACTCGCGTCACACCGCCCCTAACATTGGATAACCTTGATTAAGGCCGAGCGCAGGCATACCAACGAAAAAGCCCGGCAAATGCCGGGCTTTTTGAAAAGGTTGATTCGCGATCAGCCCTCGATGGGATAGGCAGGCAAGGTGGCCTTGACCATTCGGCGCATCATCCGAATTACCTGACAGCTGTACCCGGCTTCGTTGTCGTACCAGACATACACCACCGCGCTCTTAGCATTGGCCTGAGTGCTCAGCGAATCGACAATGCCAGCCGCACGAGACCCGACAAAGTCGCTACTGACGGCTTCAGGGCTGTTGGTGAAATCGACTTGCTTTTGCAGACTCGAATGCAGCGCGATGTGGCGCAGGTAGTCGTTCAACTCATCCGCAGTGACCCCGTGCTGGAGCTGCAAGTTCAAAATCGCCATCGACACGTTCGCCGTCGGCACCCGGATCGCATTGCCGGTCAACCGGCCTTCGAAATGCGGCAGCGCTTTACTGACGGCCTGAGCGGCGCCGGTCTCGGTCAACACCATGTTCAGCGGCGCGGCGCGGCCACGGCGATCGCCTTTGTGATAGTTGTCGATCAAATTTTGGTCGTTAGTGTAGGCGTGTACGGTTTCAACATGCCCAGTGATCACACCGTATTTGTCGTCCAGAGCCTTCAAAACCGGCGTAATGGCATTCGTGGTACAAGACGCAGCCGACAGAATACTGTCGTTTTCGGCGATATCGTCGTCATTGACGCCCATCACGATGTTCTTAATGTCGCCCTTACCCGGTGCCGTCAACACCACTTTGGCGGCGCCCGGACAGCGCAGGTGCTGGGACAAGCCGTCGCGGTCACGCCACATGCCCGTGTTGTCCACGACCACGGCGTTACTGATGCCGTAAAGCGTGTAATCGACGGCGTCCGGCGACGACGCGTAGATGACCTGAATAGCGGTGCCGTTGGCGTGAATCACGCTGTTGTCGTGATCAACCGTAATGGTGCCCTTGAACGACCCGTGCACACTGTCGCGACGCAACAACGACGCACGCTTAATCAGGTCATTTTCGCCACCGCGGCGAACGACAATGGCGCGCAGCCGCAAACTGGCTCCACGCGGACGCTGGGCCAGCATTTCACGCGCAAGCAAACGACCAATACGCCCAAACCCATACAGCACGATATCAGTGCCATCGCCCTCGACCGATTGACCCTGGGGAATTTTAGCGCCCGCCAACTCGTCATGAACAAAGTCTTCCAAGGGCTTGTTTGAAAATAACTTTTTATGGCGAGTAACAAGCTTTCCCAGGTCCACATGACAGGGTGCCAGACTCATTTTTTCGACAATACGCAACACCGGTAAGGTTTCAAAGACGCTCAGCTCTTCGCCTTCGATTTGGCGCGCAAAACGGTGCGCCTTGATGATGTCGATAACCCCGCGATTGACCAGCATACGACCGGACACGCTAGTCTCGATACCGCGCTCACGATTCAAGCGACCGACCAACGGCACCATGTCTTCGGCATTTGCCATGCGGTCATTCCAGTCGGCTTGGTGTGCCGCGTACGCTTCTTCAGTGATCATCGATTATCTCCCTGTCAGATGCCGCCATTGTAGGCAGCTTCCAGACTGGGATCAAACGACTTTAGGCTAATTATTCACGTTATGACCGCATATATAGATTGGTCACTATGTCAGGGTGAGTAATCCGGCAGCGGACCACAACGCCATCGCCGTGCCGCGCTTCAACTTGGCCGCCCCCGCACCCCCTTCCAACCATCGGCGCAGGGCGTGCCCGCCCACGGCATAGGCCGCAATGGCACCAATTTCGATTAGGACAAAGGTCAGCCCCATCCAACCAATCTGGGCTGCCGGGTTGCCGTCCGCACTAATAAATTGCGGGAAAAAAGCCGTAAAAATTAGAATCAGTTTTGGATTTGTGGCCGCCACTGCCGCTTCGCGCCAGGCCATTGCACCCAAGGTCGGCCGCTTAACGGTCTCGAACTCGATCGCCTGACCGGCCGAACGCCACGCCTGCCAACCCATCCACAGCAGGTAACCGGCACCGAACCAACGCACCCAGGCCAGCGCCCCAGCGCCCTGGGCCATCAGCAGTTCAAGGCCCGTGGCGACCGCAATAATCATCAGCACCATCACCGGCAAACGCGCAAAGCCCGCAATCAACGCGGCGCGGGCGCCCGCTTGAGTCGCATTGACCAACGCCAGTAGGTTATTCGGCCCAGGAAAGAAGTTCATGCCGATGCAGGCTGGCACAAAAATCAACCAGGCCTGCCAGCTCACGGCTTAACCGAGTCTTTGTTTTGGCTAAATAGCAGCTTTTTTTCCGCCTCGGTGAAGGTTGGCGCACGCAACCCCTCACCCTTGGCATAGGCAATCTGGGTTGCCTGGCGGCTGTTGATACGCTCAAACCACGCCTTAACATTGGCAAAGTCATCCAGGTTTTGTGACTGCTTTTCATAGCTATGAACCCACGGAAAACACGCCATATCGGCAATGCTGTAGTCGTCAACAATAAAGTCGCGACCTTCCAGACGCCGATCCAAAACACCGTAAAGGCGGCCCGTTTCGTTGATATAACGGGCTTGGGCGTAGGGAATAACTTCGGGGGCGTACTGGGTGAAGTGGTGATTTTGACCCGCCATTGGACCGAGCCCACCCATTTGCCACATCAGCCACTCCATCACCTGAATGCGTTTGCGCGGATCGGTCGGCACAAAACGGCCGGTTTTGTTCGCCAGGTAATGCAAAATTGCGCCCGACTCAAACACCGTCTGCGGCTCACCGCCATCAACCGGCGCACGGTCAACGATCGCCGGCATACGGTTATTGGGTGCAAAGGCCAAAAACTCAGGTTTCAACTGATCACCGGCACCGATATCGACGGGATGAATCTGGTAGTCCAAGCCAGCTTCTTCCAGGAACAAGGTGATTTTGTGGCCGTTCGGTGTCGGCCAATAGTGAAGTTCAATCATAGGGCGTCTCGTATTGTCGTAGGCGGCCACTGTGCCGCGCTCCGCCGGCCGTATCAAGCGTCGTTATTGGCGGCGTGACAAACGCCAAATCAGACGCCGATACGGACCCGCATCACTGGGGGCAAAGCGCCGATACCGGGCGCCGGGCTGGTCGGGCAAAGCTGCGATGTGAACAAGGTCAGCTGCAGTCGTGCCCGGGCTGGCAAACACGAGAGACGGCGGCACCGAAAACCGAACGCGCCACCACTGCCCCCATCGACAGACGCGGTGGCGTTCCGACCTCCTCAATTAGTGCGTCAGTATCGGCCAGTTGATACAGCGCTATTTGCAAATCCTGATGACCGGTTAGCAGCGGCGTCCACCCCGCCTCGACGGCGTCGTTAAAGAACATAGGCGACAGCTCGGCGACGAAGCCGGGACCCGGCTTTGCGACTAGCAGCGACTGAACCTGATTGTATCGAACCAGGCGCAGCGTCAACGGCTCGTCCAATCCCTCGGACAGCCGATTGGTCAGGTCGACGGCCTCTTGGGTGATCTCGATACTGGGCTGATAGCGTAGGTAGTATAATTCAGCAGAAACCGCCGGCATGGCAACCGTCAAAGCGATCAGCGCCACCCACTTCGGAAAAAATTTTTAGTCATTGGCGAAATTGTAGAGCGGTTTTCAGTTTTGACCCTGACTAATGACAAACCGCGTGACGCGGCCGACACACAAGTAGCGGCAGTTTTTTCACCATAACGCTTGAATTCTGTCAGGAAAAAGGAATAATGCGCCCCACAAACGCGGAGGCACTGCCAGCTTCCGAGCAACGTTTGCCCCCCTGCTTGCAGGGATGGAGGGATGGCAGAGCGGTTGAATGCACCGGTCTTGAAAACCGGCATAGGTTAATAGCCTATCTAGGGTTCGAATCCCTATCCCTCCGCCATAAGACAAAAAAAGGCCCCGAAAGGGGCTTTTTTGCGTCTGGCGGTCAGGGATGGGATGAGAACCCGTCAAGGGTTCGACAAAAAGGCCAGGACGGCCTTTTTGAACGCGAAGCCTGGGTGCGCAGCACACAGCGCGGAGCGGCCCCGAAGGGGCGAGCTGCACGAGTGCAGCGAGTAATCCCTATCCCTCCGCCATAAGACAAAAAAAAGGCCCCGAAGGGGCGAGCTGCAGGAATGCAGCGAGTAATCCCTATCCCTCCGCCATAAGACAAAGAAAAGGCCCCGAAAGGGGCTTTTTTGCGTCTGGCGGTCAGGGATGGGATGAGAACCCGTCAAGGGTTCGACAAAAAGGCCAGGACGGCCTTTTTGAACGCGAAGCCTGGGTGCGCAGCACACAGCGCGGAGCGGCCCCGAAGGGGCGAGCTGCAGGAGTGCAGCGAGTAATCCCTATCCCTCCGCCATATACAACACCTAGTTGAGTGGCCGAATGTAGTGACCTACTGAATTCCTAGACAACGTATAGAGGCGTCAAATGTAGCGTCTATACCTAGTGGGTCATTCCACGGGCACACAAATGGCAGTCGCGAAGCAGTCTTTACATCTTTTCTGTGTGCAAACTGCGCTCCCCGCCCCTACCCCACAGGACAAAAAGGCCAGGACGGCCTTTTTGAACGCGAAGCCTGGGTGCGCAGCACACAGCGCGGAGCGACCCCGAAGGGGCGAGCTGCAGGAGTGCAGCGAGAAACCCCTATCTTTCCCCCGTATAAAATACCTAGTTCAGCGTCCGAATTCAGTGAACCACTACAATAGCTGCGTTACACAAGGTTACGATCGCCTGCCGCTTAACGGCTTGACTGACTAAAGGTGTCTCACACCGCAGCGCCTAAAACTACAAACATCCAATGTTTGACATTTAATGCCAGGACTGGCCAACTCATCCGCATGAGCGAATCACTGTTTTACAAGTTGCATGGCAGCACAACGACCAAGGCAAGTTTTTCATCACAGATCGCCCGTGAAATCGGCCGAGACATCGTTTCAGCCGTTTTAGCCGAAGGTTCAGTGATGCCCGACGAGGGCGCGCTTGCCGCTCAATACGACGTCAGTCGGACCGTCATACGCGATGCGGTGAAATTACTCTCGACCAAGGGCCTGCTTGACGTTCGGCGCGGCAATGGAACGCATGTTCGGGCTCGCTCGAATTGGGAGCTACTGGATCACGATGTGTTGGCGTGGCACCAAAGTGCCCCGGTCAATCCACAGTTCCTTAAAGAGCTACTGCAATTACGGCTGATGGTGGAGCCTGCCGGCGCCTATTACGCGGCCGAACTTGGAAGCGACGAATCCCACCGTGAAATTGCGCGCGCCTTTTCAGCGATGCAAACCGAACAGGGCGACATCGAGCGCTTCGTCACGGCTGACGCCTTGTATCACCGAGCAATCTTACGAAGCACCAACAATACGCTGCTGCGTCCGATGGAAGGTGTCATCTATTCCGCACTGTTGATTTCAATCCGACTGACCAACACCGACCCTCGCGAAAACGAGCTTTCGCTGCCGTTCCACCAGGCGGTATCTGATGCGATACAGGCCCGCGATTCCTGCGGCGCCGAACAGAGCATGCGGTTAATGCTGATCGACACCCAAAACAGATTATCCAAATACATGAGCGATACACACGGGCAGTCAAACACCTAAGTGATCCAACCACCCTGGCGAGGGGACCAGACACGATGAAAATTACAAAAATAACAAGCCACATATTGGGCTACGACTTGCCGGAAATACTGGGCTACTCACAGCAGTACTACGAGCAACGAACCGCACACTTGGTCGAAGTCGAAACCGACGAAGGCATCACCGGCTGGGGCGAATGTTTCGGCGCCGGCTCAATCGCATTAGGCAACAAGGCCATCGTTGAAAAGGTCATACAGCCGATGGTGCTCGGCATGGACCCTATGGATCGCGATGTGATTTGGCACAAAGTCTACAACCTGATGCGTGATCACGGCCAAAAAGGCATGCCAATGCAGTCACTGTCCGGCGTTGACATTGCGCTGTGGGATATCGCCGGCAAGGTCGCGGGACTGCCCCTTTACCAGTTAATCGGCGGTAAACATCGTGCCAAAGTGGAAGCCTACGGGTACGGCATGATGTTGCGCCCTGAAAGCACCGACAGCCTTGTCGCCCGGTTCCAGGACGAAGCCGCCGCGATCAAAGCGATGGGGTTCAAAGCGACTAAAATGAAGGTTGGGTTGGGGCCGAAAGACGATGTCCGATTGGTCGAGGCCGTGCGCAAAGGGGTCGGTGATGACTATCGGATTATGGTTGATGCCAACCACGCCTACACCACCCACGATGCGTTCTATGTTGGCCGGGCGATCGAAGAGTTTGATCCCTACTGGTTCGAGGAGCCAATCGCACCAGAGGACTACGAGGGCTATCGCGAACTGCGCCGAGGCTTAAACATCAATATCTCCGGCGGCGAGATCGAGTTTAACCGCTGGGGGTGGCGCGCCCTGCTCGAGTCCCGTGGACTGGACATTGCCCAACCGGAAGTCTGTGCGCTGGGGGGTATCTCGGAGTATTTGCGCGTTTTGGCGCTATGTCATGCGCATTTCACCCCGGTCGTAAACCATGTCTGGGGCAGCGCGATTGCGGTCGCCACCAACCTGCACTTGCTCGCCGCGATGCCACCCTTGCCCGGCGGATTGTTCCCGTGGGAGCCGATGCTAGAATTCGACACCACGGACAATAAATTCCGCGACAACCTGCTGACGGAACCACTGGATATACAAGGCCAGGTCGCGCGCCATGACGGACTGGTCTCGATCCCCGATGGGCCTGGATTAGGGGTCACGCCCGACCGTGATTTCATTCGCCACTACAGTATCGGCGACGTTTGATGACACCCGCATCCTTTGTCGGCGTCGACTGGGGCACGTCCAGCTTTAGGCTCTGGGCCTTGACCGACCACGGCCACATCCTGGCTGCCTCGCGCGGACCCTACGGCATGGCTCAGCTCAAAAAGGACGACTACGCGTCAGTGCTGAACAACAGCCTTGACGACCTCGGTGTCGACGCCAGTGTGCCAGTCATCATTTGCGGCATGGCCGGGGCTGCCCAGGGATGGCACGAAGCGCCCTACTGCTCGGCACCCGCGCATCTGCACCAGCTCGGCGTCGATGCGGTCCGGGTACCCGGCGTCAATCGCGACGTTCGAATATTGCCCGGCGTAAAACAACAGCACCCTGCGAACGTTATGCGCGGCGAAGAAACCCAGATTGCGGGCCTATTGCACAGCCACCCCGACTTTTTAGGCACGGTGTGCATGCCAGGCACCCACACTAAGTGGGTCACGATTCAAAACCAGTCAATTGTCGATTTTGAAACCTGCATGACCGGCGAGCAATTCGCCTTGCTGTCCAGTCAATCCGTGCTGTCGCACTCGATGAGCAGCACCGAATGGGACGACAACGCTTTTTTGGACGGGGTCCGCGAAACGCTAGCTCAACCTGACGCGGTGGCTCGGCGATTATTTTCGATCCGCGCGGAAACGCTCGTTGGAACACAAACAGCGGCCCAAGCTAGAGCGCGCCTGTCCGGCCTATTGATCGGTCAAGAACTCGCGGCAACGCGCCCCTACTGGCGCGATCAATGCGTGACCTTGATCGGCGAACCCGACTTGTGCGCGCTGTACGCAATCGCCTTCGCCAGCTGTGACGCCCGCTCACACACCATGACCGGCGAATCGATGACCATTGCCGGACTGGTGTCGGCTTACACCGTCAACAAGGACACAACCGGTGACTAGAGAAATCATTGCCATACTGCGCGGCATCAAGACAGACGAGGTGGTGGCGATCGGTCAAGCCTTGGTTGATGCCGGCATCCACACCATCGAAATTCCAATGAATTCACCGCGCGCCCTGGACAGCATTGAAGCATTGGTCGCCACGCTGGGTTCGCAGGCATCCGTCGGGGCCGGCACGGTACTGTCGCCGCAAACGGTTAACGAGGTCGCGGCAGTCGGCGGCACATTAATCGTCTCGCCCGACACTAACCCAGACGTTATAGCGGCCACTAAAGCGGCAGGGATGCGCTCCTACCCGGGCGTTTTCACCGCAACGGAATGTTTTATGGCGTTACGGCACGGGGCGGACGGGCTGAAATTATTTCCGGGATCGCGCCTAAAACCGGAGGGTTTGGCAGCGTTAAACGCGGTTCTGCCCGCCGGTACCAAAACCTATGCCGTCGGCGGAGCCGAGCCGAGTAGTTTTGCAGACTGGTTCGCCGTCGGCGTCACGGGCTTTGGCATCGGCTCGGGACTCTATAAAGCGGGGTTTACGACAGACGAGGTCCGTAGCCGGGCCGCGGTCATCGTTGCCGCCTATGACCGCGCGCAATCGAACTGACGATTCGGTTTACTCAGGTCAGCCGCCGGCCTCGGCGATTTAATTAGAGGTGGTAGACGCCGGCAGAAGCGCGCGTTTAACGACCTGAGTGGTCAAGGGCTTGAACAGGATGGCCAAGCCATCCGACTGAATGGAATTAATCTTGGCTGGGTTTGGACTGGTGCCGGTCACGATGGCCAGACGACCGTGCAGTTGCGGGTACTCGTCCAAAATCAATTTGGCCAGGGCCAAGCCGTCCATCCCCGGCGTTTTCAGATCGATCAACACCAGATCAAAATGGACCTTGCCGATCAGCTGGATGCCCTTGACGATGCTTTCGGTGGTGGTGACATGGATGGTCGGTTCCGACCGGCAAACACGCACGAAGTAGGTCAGGTCTGCAATGCTACCGTCGATGTAAAGGACATCTTTTGTTATTGTCGTCACCTGTCTCGCGCTACCCTTATCAAGGCTTGGTTACGTAAGCATACACGTGAATCTAGCCGCGAAGGTCATCTAACCAGAGCGCCGACTAAAAGATTCACACTGACACCTAAATCATCGGTCGCCATGCACGGTTTCAAACACCACCGGATGCCCTAAAAATGCCGTAGCTTGCGCCGACACCGCGCGCGCATCACCTGTGGTAAGCAGGCGCTGATTGCCCGCCGTGTCGTCAAATTCGGGATGGCGCATTAAATAGTCGGCCAAACTGTCCGCTACCACGGTGGGCTGACTGTAAACCGGCACACCCGGCCCCAAGGCATCGGCGAACGCCGCCTCGACCCAGGGGTAGTGAGTGCACCCCAATACCGCCGCATCAATCGTTGGCATTTTTTTCATCAAAGCCGCCACGTGGTCAAAAACCAACGACCGGGCGCGGGCCATGTCACCCGACTCAATCGCCTCGACCACCCCAACACAAGCCTGGGACTCAACGTCGACCCCCAATGCACGCAACGCCAACTCACGCTGGAAGGCACGGCTGGCAACCGTCGCCGGGGTCGCAAACAGGCCCACCCGTTTTGCGGTCAGCATCCGAGGGGCTGAGCTGTCACCCCACTGGCGTTCGGACAGCACTTCAATCATCGGCACAAAAACCCCCAACACGCGCTTGCCCGCTGGCAGGTCTGATTCTTGTATGCGCCTCAGCGCCACCGCCGAGGCGGTGTTGCAGGCCAAGATTACCAGGTCACACGACTGCCACAACCGCTCAACGCCGTCGCGCGTCAGACGGTAAATATCGTCGGCATCGCGCACGCCATACGGCGCATTGGCATTGTCACCCAAGTAGGTAAACGAGGTCGCCGGCAACCGGGCGCGCAGCGCAGACCACACCGTCAACCCACCCAACCCGCTATCGAACACGCCAACCGCCATTCAAAGTCCCCATCGTAAATCCGTTGATTTATACCAGAGTTCACCGCTACCGACTTGAGAACGCGTAAATGTGTGCCAGACTGCGCCTCTACGCAGGTCATCATGATTGGAATCCCGTGAGCAAAGGCCGTTCTGTTAAATCGCTGCTGATCAGTGGCGCCATCCTTCATATTGCCGGCGGTCTGCAATCGCTGCTGATGCCGATACGCGCGCAAAACGAAGGCTTCGACATCAGTTCAATCAGTTTGATGGGCTCGACCTACGCGATCGGTTTTATGCTCGGGTGCTTAATTGCGCCGCGCATGATCGGCCGTGTTGGGCATGCCCGGGCCTATACCGTAGTTGCCGCGATCGCCGCTTTTGCGGTCGGATGGGTCGGACTGTGGGTGTCCGAATATGCCTGGATCGCGCTGCGCTCGTTAACCGGCTTTGCCTTTGCGGCGGCCGCCACGGTCGCCGAAAGCTGGCTCAACGAACGCGCCAGCCCGGAAAACCGCGGCACCTTGTTTGGCTACTACGCGGCCGCTAACTTTTCTGGATTAACGCTGGGGCAATTGCTGCTGACCCAGTTCGATCCGATCACACCCAGCCCTTTTATGCTGGCCGGTATGCTGTTTGCAGCGGCACTGATACCGACAGCACTCACGCGCAGCTCGCAGCCCCAGCCCGTAAACGGCCCCAAAACCGGCGCCTGGTCGTTGCTCAAGCTGACCCCGGTCGGTGCCTGCGCGGTATTTGTGATCGGTTTGGGGTCGTCCGCGTTTGGCACCCTGGCACCCGTGTACGCCCAGGAAGTCGGCCTCAGTTTGGCCGAGACCGCACTGTTTATGACGGTCGCATTGGTGTGTGGCGCGCTATTTCAAATACCGATCGGACGTCTATCGGATCGCAAAGACCGGCGCCGGGTGCTGGGCGCCATTAGCGTGGCGAGCGCCCTAACCTCTGGCTTATTCATTGTCGGGTCGACAGCCCCCGCCTGGGTTCAAATCGCACTGGCCGGCGGCGTCGGCGCCACGCTGTACACGCTGTACGGCGTGTCGATCGCGTTGGCGAACGAACAGATCGGGCCCGGTAAATTTTTAGAAACTGCTGGCATCATGTTGCTGGTGTTTGGGACCGGAGCGGTATTGGGTCCGCTGCTGGCGCTGCCGTTCAAGCAGTGGATGGGGCCGAGCGGCCTGTTTGGCTTTATTGCGGTGATTCACCTGGTGTTGGCGGCGGTCATCGCGACCCGAATTTTAACCGCCAAAGTGACCCCTTATGCGCACACGGACTACGTGCCCCAGCGCCCAGGCTCGGTCACTATTTTGGCCGGCGACGCCGAGGTGGCGCCCTAGTCCGGCAGGTCCAGTTGGAATTAGCCGGCGCGCCCTTATTACCGCCATGGAACGCAATAAAAGGAGTGTCCACTGTGTGTGAAATTAGCCCGTGTTCAACCCAACCTCAGGGACCCAAAACCCCTGAACACAAGCGCCGCCAATTCATCAAAGGCGTTGCCGCGCTGCCAATCGCTTACGTGTTGGCGGATCCGCTACTGGCCCAGGCCGCCGCCCACAAAGGCTCAACCGTGACCATCGAGTCGGCGGGCGGCACCGTCAGCGGCCACCTGGCGCTGCCCAAAGAGCCGGACAACGCACCAACGGTGCTGCTGATTCACGAGTGGTGGGGTCTGAACGACCAGATCAAGGCGATGGCCAATGAACTGGCCGAGCAAGGTTACCGGGCATTGGCGGTGGATTTGTATCAAGGCGGGGTCGCCGGCAACCGAGACGAGGCAATGGCACTGGTTCGTGCGGTCGAGGAAACCCAGGCCAACCAAACCTTGGCGGCTTGGGTGAAATGGGCGCGCGAACAGGGCAACGGCAAGGTCGCCACCTTGGGCTGGTGTTTTGGTGGCGGCTGGAGTCTGCAAGCGGGTTTGAATCACAACCCGGACGCCAGTGTTATTTATTACGGCCGTATGGACGCCCAGCCCAACCAGCTGAGCAACCTTTCAACCCCGTTACTGGGCCACTTTGGCACGCTGGATCGCAGTATTAACGAAGACATGATTGGCGCCTTCCAAGCCAAACTAAGTGGCGCGGGCAAGGCCGATCTGTTGGAGGCGCATTGGTACACCGCCGACCACGCCTTTGCCAATCCAACCGGCAGCCGCTACGACGAGGACGACGCGGCCTTGGCTTGGAGCCGCAGCCTGACGTTTTTGGCGCAGCATATTAAAAACTAAGGCGGTCAAGGGCCGGGACGCTCATGGGTTAGTTTTTCTAACCTATGGGCGAATTTAGATACTTAGACCTTTGGCTAAGACCGCCCTATTCTGTGCCCCACAAACAGCGACTCACACCCCGCTTGGAGCACAGACTATGAACTACCACAACCACGATGAAATTCACTTAGCTGCTCGCCGTCTACGTGCAGAGTACGCCACTGCAGCGATCATCCGTGCGGTTAAATTTGCAGTGAAGACACTGACAAAGAAACGCGCCATCACGGCGACTGGCGTTAAGCCTGCGGCTGCGCTGTAACCCGACGCGTCCATAGCGCCCCGAGCATGGCCAAGGCCATGCCTGGGACCGCGACCCAAGGCACCACTTCCCCTGCAATTGGCCACGCCAATAGCGCGCCGACCGCCGGCACTAAAAACATGATGGCCGACACCTGCGCCAGACTGCCCCGGCGCACCATGCTGAACATCAACATGATGCCGATCACCGAATTACCCACCACCAGATACCCCAGCGCCACGATAAACGCAGGCTGTGTCGACCAGTGAAAGCCCTCGATGGCGAACGCCACCGGTACGCTGACTGCGGCTGCAAATAGGTACTGGATCCAAGTCCCCATGATCGGATGAACGTTCAGCTTGCGCTGCTTTTCTATGACCTGGCCGATCGATAACCCGACAACGGCCAAAAAACCCATCAAGGCGCCCAGCAGGTACCCGGTTTGACCGTCCATTTGGATGCCGATGACCCAGCCGGCACCGGCCAACCCCATGGCCAGCCCTAGCCATAACTTAAACGAGGGCATTTCGCGGCGAAACAATGCACCGGCCAAAATAATCAAGACCGGCTGGGACGCCGCAAACAACGCCATGATACCGGCACTGGCGCCCAACTTAAGACCGATATAGACACTGCCGAAATGGCCGACCTGTAAAAACAATCCGGTTCCCATCAGCGCCTTGACCGACGTCCAAGCCGGCCAAGTCAACCGCAACATAAATACCAGCGGCGTCAGCGCAACAACCGCGCCCGCAAAACGAAAGGCCAGTAGGTTTAATGGGGTCGTGTATTCCAACCCGACCTTGGCTACGGCATAGCCAGCACTCCAAAAGCCCAAAAACAACCAGGGCACGAGGGTGTGAAACGAGGGCATCGGGGATCCTTAGATAAAGCGTTCGTCGACATACGTGGACGCAGGCGCAACCATTGCGCCGCCTAGTATACCCCGTGCGGATGCCCGGCGTGCAGCGCGGTTCAACGCGGGTTGTTGGCGCGCCAGCGCTCTGGACGCTCGAACGTCCCACGCCACAATCCGGCGCTGTTGGCCCGCGCGATGTCCTCTGCACGCTGGTACCGATCGGTAAAGCGGGTGTAGGCCACAGCATGCCCTGACTCCACCATCAGCCAATTCAGGTCCTGACCGCCGGCGCTGCACACACTGACCCGCCGCTGATAGGCATCTCGGTCGTGCTCGACACACTGAATCGCTTGCGTGCCGATCAACGCGCGCAAATAGTCGCGGGCATCGTCACCGCAGGCATATTCACGCCCCTGGGGATCGCGGCAGCGTTGACGGCCTTCGGGGGCATCAATTCCGTACAGCCGTATTTGGGTCGCGCCAAGCGCCAGCGAATCGCCATCAATCACCCGTACCGTACCGGACAATTCGCGCTCGATGGCGGACCCCGGTGCCGAGGCTTGATCCAGCAGGCCGCTGCGATCGAGCGCTACGAAGACCGCGAACCCGCCGATGATCAGGGTGTTTTTTAGGGCTTTTTTCATCCTGCCAGCATAGCGACTTGCTAAGCCCTGAAGTATGCCCAACCGTGCATTTGTCGCTGTGCTAGGTAGCTGACCGCGGCGGGAACGGTCTCCCAATCAGCCGGCACATCGGCCATCTGGGTGGCGATCGAATTGGCGCACACGCGCAACGCCGGGTCGTCCAGCTCTAATGCGATGGCTCGGCGCACCGCGGTACCGGTGACCACCAGCTCGACTTCGGCGCCGGGCTGGTCGCGGCGAAAGTTGGCCAGGTTGCGAATGCCACGGTCGAGCGCTTCGGGGGTCGGTGCGTGGATGACCAATCGTAGTGTTGTCATGTGCGTGTCAGTGCCTGTGCAAAGTAAGCCACCCGTTGGTGGAATTGTGAGGTTTGTCGATCACGCGGCCGCGCCAGGCCAACCGCTTCATCGCACACGACATGGGCCGGCGCCCCGCCTAATACGATCACACGGTCGGCCAAAACGACCGCCTCATCAATATCGTGGGTGACGAATAAGACCGCGCTGTCGGTCTTTTGCCACAGCGCCAATAGCTCCTGCTGCAAGGCACTGCGGGTCAGCGCATCAATCGCGCTAAAGGGTTCATCCATTAACAGTATCGATGGGTTAACCGCCAACGCCCGTGCGATCCCGACGCGTTGGGCCTGACCGCCGGATAACTGGTGCGGCCAACGCTGGGCAAACTCGGTCAAGCCGGTCAGCGCCAGCACACGGTCAACACGGCGGTCGACCTCGGCGCGCGCCAACCCCATACCGCCCAGGGCAAAGCGGATATTGCCAGCCACGCGCCGCCACGGCAGCAATCGCGCGTCTTGAAACACCATGGCATGGGTGCGACCACCCGCCGGGGCCGGCGAATTGACTTTTACGCCACCGCTTTCAGCTTGAATCAGCCCATTGACCAAACGCAGCAGCGTCGATTTACCGACACCGGAGCCGCCGACAATGGCGACAAATTCGTTGGGCTTGATCTGTAAATTCAAACCGTCAAACAGCGGCTGCGCGGCTAACTCATAGCGCCAGCGCAGGGCTTGGATATTAATCAGGGCCGCCATATTAAGAGCCTCCGCTGGAGTTGAGAAAAGACGCCGTCAGTCAGGCTGTAGACCAGGCTAATCGCCAACATATAGGCGACCACGGCCTCATAGGCCCCGACGCCGGCGGCGGCGTTCATTTCCTGGCCCATACCCGGCACACCCAGCAATTCCGCCGCGATCAAGGTCATCCAGGCCTGGCCAACCCCGGTCCGTACGCCCGCCAAAATACCCGGACTGGCTTCGGGCAGGATGATGCTAAAGGTCTGCTTAAAATACCCGCGATGGCCAAACGACTGGGCCATTTCGCGGTACCGTGGATCGGTGTTTTTACAGGCGCTATAGGTCGCAAAATAGTTAACCCAAAAGACCCCGATGGCGATCACAAATGCGGCGCCGGCGTGACTAACGCCAAACCAAGCGATCGCAAAAACGACCCAGGCCAAGGGCGGTATCGGCCGCAAAATACGCGCCAACCCGGCATGTATTTGGTCGAACCGGAGTTGGGTCGCCGCCGCCGCGCCGACCGTAAACCCTAGCACCGTGCCCAGCCCCAAGCCCCAGCCATAATGCGTCAACGACGACAGCAGCGCCGGCCACAAACGCCCTGACTGATATTCGTCAATAATCGCAGCCGGCACTAAAAACGGGTCCGGCATGGTCCCAGCTTGGGTCCAACCGGCGACACCCGCCCACTTCCATAGCGCGACAAAGGCGACCAGGCCAAGCAAGGCCCAACCAGACGCGTTTAGCACCCGACGCATCTAGGGCGCCGGGTAAAATTGCAGGTCAAACAAAGCGTCCAGGTCGACCTTGGCCTTGAGCGTGCCCTGGCTGGCTTGAAAGTCGTGCATGACCCGGGTTCCATCGACGATGGCACGCGGGTCGGCGACGAACGACGCTTGGCTGCGCACCAAGGCCGTTTCTACCAGTGCCATCGGCAAGCGCCCACCACCGACGTACTTTTGGACCGCGTTCGCCGCCGCCGGATCGTTACGCAAGGCCTCGGTCGCCGCCGCGTGATCCGCCACCCACGCCCGCACCAGCGCTGGGTTGGCCGCAATTAAGCCCTCGCGCACCACCAGCACCGCGCCGGGTTGGTTGGGAAACAATTCAGCGCCCGCCGCAATCACCTCGGCGCCCTTGACCCGCGCCAACGTGGTCGACACCACCGGCTCCAAGATCGCAGCGCCATCAACCGCACCGGTCAGCAATGACTGCTGAACCGCCGCGGCGCCTTGATGGACAATTTGAATTCCGCTGTCGTCAATGCCCAAGCCGTTTTGCAACCAGTACTGCAAGACCGTTTCCGGCACACTGCCGCGCGGAAAGGTCGCAATAATAGGCGCCCGCCCATGGGTTTCAGTGAAGCGTGCAAACGCCCCGGCGCGATCGCCGCTGGCAAACGCGGCTACCAGTTCAGGCTGAGCGACAAAGCTGATTTGTTCGACGATGTTCGAGGCAACAACCTTGATGTCGGCACCCTTGGCCCGGGCGACCATGGCCGGACCGATGCCTAGGTACGCAATATCTAGCTGGCCGCCTAACAGCGCCTGGACCATGGCCGGACCGTTTTGAAACTGGATCAACTTGGCATCGGGTGCCAGCGTCGTCAGCGCGCCCTGCTCGACACCGACAAAAAGTTGGGCGACTGGCAGAATGGGCATGTAACCCACTTCAATAGGGTCCGCGGACACCCAGCTGGACAGGGTGAGGGCTGCCGCGGCAGCGATCGAGAATAGGGGTTTCATGGGCTAAGCCTCCGTTGAATTGGAGGCACCATAGGCCTTTGCGTTATTCCTGAAAAATATTAAAAATTCACTTCGTTATAACCAAATGATCAGCGGGTCAGGCGCGCCAGGCACAGCGCAACCAAGTGCATGGCAAAGGTCGCCGTCACTGGCATGCTGGCGCCCAGCCCGCCACCACAGTCCAACCCGCCCACCGCGTCCGCCGATCGTTTCGCTTGGGTGCCACCGTCGGCGGATGGGTAGCGCGGTTGTTCGGTCGAATACACGCAAGGCACGGCCATTTTTTTGCCGTCTTTTGGCCAGCCCGCCGCGCGCAACTCGCGGCGCAGTTTGGCCAACAGCGGGTCCTGGATGACCTTGGATAGGTCCGCCGATGCAATTTGCCCAGGATCAATTTGACCGCCGGCGGCACCACTGACAAAGCACGGCAGTTTAAGACGTTTGGCGGCGACCACGATCGCCTGCTTGGCCATCAGCGTGTCGCAGGCATCGATCACCGCATCGACATCCGCCAGCGACGCCTGCACGTTGGCGACAGTCACAAAGTCCGCGACCGCCTCGACCTGACAGGCCGGGTTAATCAATCGAATACGCGCGGCCATCGCCTCGGCTTTGTTATCGCCAAAATTGCCGGCCAACGCCGGCAACTGGCGGTTCGTATTGGACACACACAGGTCATCCAAGTCGATCAGGCGCAGGTACCCGACGCCGCTTCGGGCGAGGGCCTCGGCGACCCAGGAGCCGACGCCACCAATACCGACCACACACACTCGAGCCTGCGCCAAGCGCGCGTAACCGTCGGTCCCATAGCAGCGGGCGATCCCCGCAAAACGTTGCAAATCCATCGGGCAATGATAACCCCTGCCCTTTGGGGTAGCATCCACTGGCGAACGAAAAGGACAAGAAAATGAAGGTTTTAGTCACCGGCGGTGCCGGCTATATAGGCACCCATTGTTTGGTCGAGCTGATCAAAGCCGGCATCACGCCAGTGGTATACGACAACTTATGCAATGCGTCACTGGAATCCCTGGCCCGGGTTGAACGCATCAGCGGCCAGGCCGTGGCCTTCGTCCAAGGCGACATCCGCGACCCCGACGCCCTGACCGCCCTATTCAAAGCACATCGCTTTGACGCTGTTTTGCACCTGGCCGGACTAAAAGCCGTCGGTGAGTCGGTCGCCAAGCCGCTCGAATACTACGACAACAATGTGGTTGGCACGCTGCGCCTGCTTGAAGCGATGACCGCACAGGGATGCGTCAATCTGGTGTTTAGCTCGTCCGCCACTGTCTACGGTGATCCGCAAGCGCTGCCGATTGACGAGGAACAGCCAATCGGCGCGACCACCAACCCCTACGGCACCAGCAAATATCAAATCGAACGCATGCTAGCCGACTGGGCCTGCGCCACACCCGACGCCCGGGTCATTGCGCTGCGCTACTTTAACCCGGTCGGTGCCCACCCCAGCGGCTTAATCGGCGAAGACCCCAAGGGTATTCCGAACAACCTGATGCCCTATGTTCAACAGGTCGCCGCCGGCAAACTGCAACGGCTCAGCGTCTACGGCGATGACTACGACACCGCCGACGGCACCGGCGTGCGCGACTACCTGCATGTGGTCGATTTGGCCCAGGGACATTTGGCGGCACTGCGTAAACTGACCACTATGGCCGCGGGCAAAACCGCGGTCAATTTGGGGACTGGCATTGGCCTTAGCGTGCTGCAACTGGTACGTGCATTCGAGGCCGCCTGTGGGGCGTCACTGAATTATCAGGTTGTGGCACGGCGCCCCGGCGACATAGCCGCCTGCTATGCCGACCCGGCGCACGCCCAAGAATGGCTCGGATGGCGCGCTCAACTAGGCCTGCCCCAGATGTGCGAGGACGCGTGGCGCTGGCAAAGTAGCAACCCTTCGGGGTACGCTGACACTTGAACTTTTTCAAAAAAACACTAACTAACTCTTAGATTCAATAAAATTAGGAGCACGACCTTAAATGAGTGAAGAACGCGTCATAGCAGCCACGACGACTGCAACCAGCGAGCGTGGCATCGAAGTCAGTAAAGTACTGCGTCAAACCTACCTGCTGCTGGGCATGACATTGGCCTTCAGCGCGGCCATGACAGCCGTCGCCGTCAGTGTTGGCGCGCAACCGATCAACTGGATCGTGTCACTGGTTGTGATGATTGGTTTGTTGTTTGCTCTGCAAGCGAAGCGAAACAGTGTCATGGCGCTGCCGTTAGTGTTTGCCTTTACCGGTTGGATGGGCTGGTCATTGGGGCCGATGGTCGCCATGGTCTTGGGTAGCGCCGGCGGTTCGGGCATTTTGTTCAACGCCACCGCAGGCACCGCGATTATCTTTTTCGCCTTGTCCGCTTACGCGGTGACCACCGGTCGCGATTTCAGCTTCCTGCGTGGGTTCCTGATGACTGGCTTGATTGTCTGCTTGTTGGCTATGGTCGCGGCATTCTTCATGAACATGCCGGCACTGCACCTCGCCATCAGCGGCGCCCTGATCCTGCTGGCATCGGGTTTCATCCTGTTTGACACCTCGAACATCGTCAACGGTGGTGAAACCAACTACGTCATGGCCACGGTTAGCCTGTACATCAACATCTACATGCTGTTCTCGAACCTGCTCGCCATCATGGGCGTCATGGGCAGCGACGACTAAGCCATCCGGATCGTCAAAAGCCCCGCACTCGCGGGGCTTTTTTGTTTATGCTTGCCGATAAACCACCCGCATAGAGACTTTGGGAATGACTGCCAGCGCCCTCGTCGGCTTATTTGCCGCCACCCTCATCTTTGCCATTACCCCTGGCCCCGGCACCCTCGCCGTCATTAGCCGCGGCCTATCGCGTGGATTCGGACCGTCGTTCGTGCTCGGCATCGGCTTGACCTTGGGCGACATGATTTACCTGTGGGCGGCCATGCTCTCGCTAGGCTTTATCGCAGACCATGCCGGCGACCTGTTCCAATGGGTGCGCTGGCTCGGTGGCGCCTACCTGGTCTGGATCGGCATCCAAACATTTCGCAGCCCACCGGCGATCATGGGCGACGGCCAGCGGATTGGCAGCGGCTGGATCAAAAGCCTGATCGCCGGCTGTGCTATTAGTTGCACCAACCCGAAAGTGATGTTGTTTTACCTTGGATTTTTACCGGTCTTTTTGGACATGGCGGCATTGACGCTGGCCGACATGCTGTGGGTCAGCCTGGTCATTGAGGTGGCGCTGTTGATCGTGCTGTTTGGCATCTCGGCCGGCGCGCACCGGCTACGACCGTTGTTGGCACGGGGCCGGTTTGGGGTCTGGATCAATCGGGTGGCGGGCACCACCATGGGCGGCGTCGGCGTCGTAGTGGCCAGCACATGAAGCCCTACAGCTTGTTGATTAGCCACGAATCGGACGCCACCGCGCTGGATATCGCCCGCGCCATGCAGGCCACACACCAGGGACTGTACCGGCTGTTCTTTTTCCAAGCCGGCGTCAGCCAGCTGAACACCAATTGCTATCCCACCGCGGGCCAATCGATGGCTGAACAATGGAGCGACTTCTTCGCCGCCACCCAAGTCGATGCTCTGGCCTGTGTCACCAGCGCCCTAGCCCGCGGTGTCTTAGACACCACCCAAGCCACTAAGCTTGGGCGTCACCCAACCCTGTGTGCCGGTGCGGCCTTGGGCGGGCTTGGCCAGCTTGCGGATGCCTACGAACATAGCCGCGTGGTCCATATCAAATGATTGCACTGGTGATCAGCGCACCCTGGTGGGAGCGCAGTGCGACCAAGGCCGGGCTGGACCTAGCGATGACGCTGGCCAGTTTTGACCTGCCCTTTGAATTGTTTATTCAGGGACAGGCGTGTGCCATGCAGAACCGCAACGCTCCCAAAGGTCACCCAGCCAAGGCGCTGTCCAGCCTGGCGCTGTATGGCAAGTCGGCGTGGTTCACTGATACACCGGGCGACTGGATCGAGGGCGCCACCCTAGTGACGGCCGCGGACATGAACGCGCGTATTCGCGCCTGCACCCAGGTCATACGGCTATGAAAACGCTGCATTTATTGATGGGGCCGAATGCCGAACAGGCAGTCCGCGAGCAACTACAGCCCGGCGATCAATGGGTCAGTTTTGGGCGCGCTTGCACCCTGGACGGTGCGCCTGGGCACCAGTACGGAATCGAGTTGGATGCGGCCGCACTGGTTGCGCTGATGGGAACCTTCGAGCGAATAGAGACGTGGTAAACCGGGACGATCATGGGTACCTGCTGGACCACGCCGACTGGACACCGGCCATCGCCGAGCAGTTGGCCACCGAGCAATCGATTTGCCTGGGTCCGGCGCACTGGGAGTTGATTGAATCCATTCAGGCGTTTTATGCCGCCTTCGAACACAGTCCCTCCAACCGACCGCTGGCCAAATGGATCCGCACTCGCCACGGAGCCGACAAGGCATCGACGCTATATTTGCTCAACCTATTCCCGACCAGCCCACCGAAACAGTTGGCGCTTATCGCCGGGCTGCCCCGGCCTGAGCACTGTCTATAGACGCGTCCGCCGGCAAAGTAATCACAAAGGTCGTGCCCTCGCTGGTGCTGTCTTCGATCCACACCTCGCCGCCTTGGCTTTCGACCGCACGACGGACCAACGCCAACCCCAACCCTGGCCGCTCGGCCTTGTTGGACAGCGTCGAGAACACCCCAAACACGGTTTCCCAATGCTCCGGACCGATCCCGTCGCCGTCATCCGCCACCGACACCCGAACGAACGCGCCCTGCCGCGCGCTACGAACGCGGATTCGGCCCTGGTCGCGAGAGTGATGATGAACCACATTGAGAAATAACTGCCGAAAAATCAGGTCGACCACCGAACGCGGCAAAACAACCGTGTCGTCGGCCTCGACATCGAGCGTGAAACGCGCGTCCAACACCTCACGGCCGATCTCGGCGATCAGGGCGCCCAGCGCCAACCGAATCGGCGACGACTCGTCACGACCGACCCGGGCGTAGCGAACCAGACCGTCCAGCAGCGCATCCAAATCCAGGCTTAAGCCTTTTAACCGCTCCACATATTCGCGCGAAACGGCGGACAACTCATCCCCGGCGTCCTCGGCCAGCAAATCGACGTAGGTCCGGATCGAGCGCACGGGGGAGCGTAAGTCGTGGGCTGCGACAAAGGCGAAGTTGTCCAAGTCGCGGTTACTGCGCTGCAGCGTGCGGGCGTGGCCCTCGGCCGCCTCGATGGCGTCGCGGGCGATTCTAAGGTCACGATCCGCATTCGCAGCCTGTTCCAGTTTACCGAGGTATCGAATTCGACGATTGCGATCAACCAAACTCGCCCAGCGGTGAACGCCAACCGCCAGCACCAGCCAGGTAATCGTAAACACCGCTAACCAAACGTTGCGAACGTCGGCTTGCATGACCGCCAACTGATCGCGGCTGATGACGCTCATCACGGTCAAGTCCGGCGCCAGCAACCGCACGTCACGGCGTTGCTGCTCGATCGTATTGACGCGCTGCCACGCAACATAGCCGGAAGGGGTACTGATGACGCCTTCGTTGGCGCTTTGGACAGCCGCCCAGCCGTCCGGATTTTCAGTTGCAAACGACGCGCCGTGGCCGAGCTGGCGGCCCCACTGCTTATTAAATTCGGGCGCGACTAGGTAATCCCCGCGCTGGTCGACCAAATAAGCGTGCTCGTCGGCCACCGCCAAGCGGCGCACCAGGTCAAGGTACTCGTACGCACGTTCATTGATCACCAGGATGCCACGCGCTCGACCGCTCGGGTCTTGAATCGGCGTGACCAGGCGCAACGTCGGCAACACGGGTTGCTCAACCACGCCGTTTTCTTCATTCAAATCGATGGTCGATAGCCAGACCCAGCTCGGCTGCATCGACAGCGCGGCCTGGAAATAGTCGCGGTCGAGTTTGTTTTGCAGTTGGTCCTGGGGCACGCGCACCACGCTGTCGTCGGTCAAGCGTTGCAAGCGCAAGCGCTCATCACCGTTTTCGTCAATCCAGCGAACCTGGTCGACGGCACGGCGGCGGCCAATCACGCCTTGAAACACGCCGTCCGATGGAGCGACGTTCTCGTCGCTGAACAGGGTCTCGACCACCGAGCCCTCGCGACGCATCGACACCAACAGATCGATCGAACGGCCTACACCAATCAGCAACTGGACAGCGGTTTCGCCGACCGTGCGTTGGTGTTGTGCCAGTGCCTGCTGCAGCCGAATTTCGTACTGCGACAACCCAAATCCGTAGACCACAGCGGCCAATACCAGGGTCGCGGGCAGCATAATTCGGCGCCACCAGAAGCCAATGACCTGCTGGCGGACTTTTTTTGTTTTCGTCATCGTCCGTTTATAGAGGGATAGCCTGCCGCTGGGAAGGACCTATCCACGGTTTTGCCGAACCCAGTCGATCGCCGCCGCGGTCGAGGCGTCTTTACCTTCGGTGTCGCCGCTGGCCAATGCATCGGCCGCGCTGAGCGCCAACGCCTTGCCTAACTCAACACCCCACTGGTCGTAGGCATTCAAGTTCCACAACCAGCCTTGAACAAAAATACGGTGTTCATGCATGGCCACCAGCGCCCCGAGTGCACGAGGCGTCATCGACGGGGTCAAAAACAAGGTACTGGGCCGGGAACCGGGAAAGGTCCGGTGCGGCCCCAAATCCATACCATCCGGGCCGGCCATTTCAGCACGGGCGGTGTCGACGTCTTTGCCGACCAACAGCGCTTCACCCTGAGCTAAGGCATTCGCCACCAACAGGTCGTGCTGGCTTTGCGCACCCAAGCGGGCCTGGACCGGCACGATAAACTCAACCGGAATCCAATCACTGCCTTGGTGCAACAGCTGGAAGAACGCGTGCTGGCCGTTGGTGCCCGGCTCGCCCCAAACCACGGCGCCGGTGGCATGATGAATGGGCTGACCTTGACGATCGACCCGCTTGCCCAGGCTTTCCATGTCGGCCTGTTGCAAATACGCCGGCAGTTCGGACAGGTGCTGATCGTAAGGAATCACGGCGACACTGGGTTTATCCCAGTATTGGCGATACCAGGCGTACAGCGCACCGAGCATCACCGGCAGGTTGCGCTCGAACGGTGTTTGTTGCACGTGCTGGTCCATGTCACGGGCACCGGCCAAGAACTCGCAAAAAGCGTCCCGTCCGATCGCAATCATGATCGGCAAGCCGATCGCGCTCCACAGGCTGTAGCGCCCGCCGACCCAATCCCAAAAGCCAAAGGTCTGTGCCGGGCCGATACCAAAGGCTGCGACTTTGTCTTGGGCGGTCGACAAGGCGACAAAATGATCGGCCACCGCAGCCTCGCCCAATTCAGCCACCAACCAAGCACGGGCGGCCCGCGCATTGGTCAGAGTTTCAATGGTGGTAAAGGTTTTCGAGGCGACAATCACCAGCGTCCGCGCCGGGTCGGCCCCGTCCAACGCGTGATACAGATCGCTCGGATCGACGTTGGCGACAAAGCGCACGTCCGGGCCGTCATGATCCGGCGCCAGCGCCTCGACCGCCATCCGAGGCCCCAAGTCCGAGCCGCCAATACCGATGTTAATGACCCGTTCGATACGCGCGCCGGTGGCACCGGTGTGCTGCCCGGAGCGGACCCGCTCGGCGAACACGAGGCAACGCTCGCGTTCGCGCAACACATCATCCATAACCGCTTCGCCATCGGCTTTAAGGTCGTCCCCCGCCTCGGCGCGCATGGCCATGTGCATGACCGCGCGGCCCTCGGTCAGGTTGAGCGGCAATCCAGCAAATAGATCGGAAATCGCACCCTGCACATCGCGGCTGTCGCACCAAGCCTTTAGGGCGGCGATCGAAGCATCGGTTAAAAAGTGCTTACTCAGGTCGACCCGCCATGGCCCCGCGTCCAAGGTCAGTTGGGCGGTCCGTTGCGGGTTCATCAGGCTGTTCAGCGAGGTCTCGCTAAGTGACTGCGCCAGTGCCTTTAATTCATTCATGCTAAAAACTCCAAAACGGCGTCCCGGGTCGGCAGATCCGCACCCCGACGCGAACAGGTCACCGCGGCGGCGGCAATCGCCCAGCCCACGGCGCCTTGCATGTCGGCATCTGCCAATGCGGCTCGACTCAATTGCCCTTGGCGGTTCAAGGCATCCAACATCGCGGCCTGAAAGGTATCGCCAGCGCCGACCGTATCGATCACAGCCACTTTGCGCCCGGGCACCTCGACGGTGCGCTCGCGGCTGTAGGCAATGGCACCGTCCGCGCCGCGCGTGACCACGACCCAAACCGGCCCCAACTCTAGGGCCGCGCGGGCAAAGGTCTCGATGTCCGTGCCCGGTGCCAAAAATTCGATGTCCTCGTCGGACAACTTCATCAGGTCCGCATGCGAGCCCAGCTGTTCAAAGGTGTCTAACCAGACCGCGGGATCCGGCTGAATCGATGGCCGCACGTTGGGGTCATAGGCGATAAAACTGGATTCACGGGCGCGCGCGATAAAGGCCCCCAGGGAGCTGGCACAGGGCTCGACCACGGTTGAATAGGATCCAATGCTGATGGCGTCAAAGGTGCTGTCAGCGGGCAGTTGATCGCGTGACAACGACACGTCGGCGCCGCCTTCGATGTAAAACGCATAGCTGGGATGGCCGGCGTCGTTAACCGACACCATGGCCAGGCTGGTATTACGATCACACCGGGCGACATAGCGCGTATCGATGCCATTGGCCTGCATAAAGGTTTGAATTTTGTCACCCAAGGCATCGGTCGAGTTGGCCGTCAGGTACCCAACCGGGTTACCCAAACGAGCCAAACCCAGCGCCACGTTCAGCGGTGACCCCCCGATATGAGCCGACAATTCCAGCGAAGTGAGGGAATCGGAGGGAGACTGAAAAACATCAAATAACGCATCGCCGCAGGCTAAAAACACGGGTATTTCCTTTTGATTTTGATAGGCTTTCCAAAACGGGAGCCACTCTATTGATCTTATTTCTTGATACTGCAGACACCAAAGTCTGGGATCAACTGTCCGGTACTGGCTATTGGGCGGGCATCACCACCAACCCATTGTTACTGCAACGGGCCGGCGTCGCCTGCACCCTGGCGAACCTGGCCGCGTTGTACGACACCGCCATGGCGTTGGGCTATCCGACCCTGCATGTTCAGGTGTTTGGCGATGACTGGGTCCAGTGTGGCCGCGACATTTTAGCGCTGGGCCCACACACCCGTGTCAAAATACCCGCGATTGAGCGCGGCTTCAAAGCCGCCCACGCCATCGCATGCCCCGAACGCACGACCTTTACCGCGGTCTACGCCACCGGCCAAGTGATGGCCGCCTCTGCGTTTGGCGCAGCCTATTGTGCGCCCTACTATGCGCGCCTATCCGAGGCGTCCGGCGCCGCCCATGCCGATAGCGCATTCAGCCAAATGGCCAGCGCCGCCACGCACACCCAGTTGTTAATCGCCAGTCTGCGTAGCGTTGAACAAGTCGCCGACCTAGCCGGGCGCGGGTTTGACTGCTTTGCGCTGCCGCCGGCCATCGCCACTGCCTGGACTGACCCGGCATTGGCGTTGGCTGCGGTCGATGACTTTGAAATGGCCGCTAGGACCCAATTGCCGCCTTTGTGAGTACAACATTGCCGTACAACTCCGGGGCACCGGTTGCGACAATCGCAAAACACCCCCTCACTGCGCTATAAAACTCGGAATCCGGCAGAGGCGCTACTGATATCTTGCAGCATTGTTGTATTTTTTGATGAATTGGGCGCTCAGCATTCGGCATGCTAGCCGACTCTAAAGGCAATAAACTTTGCACTGCCTGTAGGGCATCAATGAGCCCAAACCCGCGGGCACAGATCAGGCGCGTTGCTTGCGCCGCCGCGGGGTAGTTTGCATCGACTAATGCAATGCTATCGCCATGGCCCATTGATGCAAGCGCATGCAACAGATCCGGGCTGAGCCTCGGGTCCAGTCCTAAAAGCACGGCTAAACTCGCCGCGCTTGGTCAAACAAGGTGTCGGTATAAAGTGACCCCAGCAAGGCAGTCACACCCAACGCCAGTACCGGCAATCCAGGCCAACTACCGGCGCTCAACACCAAGCCCGCAAGTACCGTTACACCTAACATCGTCAGCGACGTTGAGCGCCCTGGCCGTGCCATGGACGCGAACCCCATCAATGTCATCAACAGCAACAGTGTACCGGCGACCCAAGTACTCGATATGATCTCAACGGTTTGCGCCATGGCACCAGCATCTAATAGGCGCTGGGCCTGTGTCGGGGCCAAACTTGCACCCTGCAGGACGATTGCCGACGCACTGTGATGCTCCATCACACTAATTTGGGCGCTCACGAACTGGGAAACAGGGTGAATACTCGCAAACAGCAGCGAAGCCGCACCCACCGCCAATAAGACTTGCTTGATCTTACGCGGCGTCGCGCTTTGACGAACAATATCAATACCGACGGCTAGTAAGATGATCATACCAAGCACGACCATCTGCCAAAACGTATTCAGCTGGGCAAGGGTCAAGCCGTTGCTGATCAGCTTAAGCAAGATCACGCCCAAAAAGGTTCCCAAAATTGAACCACGACCGCCGAACAAGGACGTCCCGCCAATGACAACGGCTGCAATCGCATCCAACTCCCACATTTGACCGTAATCACTTTTTGCGTACGGTGCGCGACCCAAAAACATAAGCGCGGCAAACGCGGCCGTCATCGAACAAATTACATACGCCAAAACTTTGTACAACCGAACGTTGATGCCAGCTTGTCGCGCCCCCTGTTCGTTCGAACCAATCGCATAGATATAACGCCCGAGCTTGGTGTGCTTAACAATCAGGCCCAAAACCACGAAAAAGAGCAAAAAGATGACCAGCGACATTTGAAATGTACGGAAATATTCAATCCAGTTTGCATCAACCCAACTCCCCAGCGGCATCAAAAAGTCCGGCAACGAGCCGTCTTTATACGCCTCCCGAAAGGGGGCTAAGGGGTTGTACCGGCCAAAATAATCGAATACAGGATCAAGTTTCGGACTGGCCTGGGCACCCGTAGTCAAATGGCCCGTACCGCGCCAAATCGATAGTCCCGCCAAGGTCACGATAAAGGCTGGCATTCCAAAACGAGCGACCAAGGTGCCGTGGATCAAGCCAATAGACAGGCCGAGTGCCAAACCAAATAAGATTGCCAAAAGCGGCGGAAAACCCCAATACGAGGCAACATACCCGACCAACGCGGCGGTCATTCCCATGACGGAACCTACCGACAGATCGATGCCGGCCGTTAAAATCACCAACGTCATTCCGCCGGCGATGACACCCAGCGCCGCTGAGTTGTTTAAAATCGTCATGAGGTTAGACGGGTGAAAGAATGGCTTGCCGTCAGTCACCAGTTCAATGGCAACCGCCAGAATAACCACGGCAAGCAACGCGCCCGACCAATCCTTTTTAAAATAGTTGGCCAAGGCCATGGCAAAGCGGGGGTTAGCGTGAGTGTCAGGCACAGTCTTGGCTCCAATAATGGATAGATAATATCAAGTTAAATAAAAAGAGAGCCGCCCCGATTTGGGGCGGCTCAGGGCATTTACATGCCGATCAGCGCTTTGTATTCAGCTGATGTCTCAGGCGTCACTAAGAACGTACCGGTATCGATACGCTTGTCGACGGCCATGTTGCCCGCCGCACTAACAGCGGTCTTGATGCCCTGGTAGCCCATCTGATAAAGCATCTGCGCGGTATCAACCTGAACCCAACCGGCGTCCATTGCTACGATTGCATCGCTTGCTCCGTCAAAGCCGACCAACTTAACGTCGCCCGGACCAAACCCTAGATTTTCCAGGGCAGCCTTAGCACCCATGGTGCCGCCATCCCAAGCATTAACGACCATCTTGACATCGCTATGGTTGTTCAGCAGCGCTTCAACACCCGCCTGCGCTTGATCGGAATTCCACTCAGTCGGCACCAACAGTATTTCGCTGTTCGGTCGCGCCGCCTTGAATCCAGCCATGAAGCCATCACGACGTTCCTGACCAGTCGATTGGGCCTGGTTGCCTGTGACGTAAATAATTTTGTCGCCGTCTGCTACCAGCTTTGCCGCTTCTGCGCCCTGAATGGTGGCGACCGCTTCGTTATCCGTTGCCACAAACGAAGTCACTTCGGCGCCCGAAACGCCCGTGTCAATTGCAACAACAACGATGCCCGCCTCCATTGCCGCTTCGACTGCAGGCGCGATACCCGATGAATCAACCGGTGCGACGGCAATGGCGTCAACGCCCTGCGCTGATAGGTTTTCGAAAACCTCCAGCTGACTAGCCAAGTCACCCTGAAACGCCGGGCCGACCGTGATCAGCTTTGCGTTCATTTCTTTGGCCGCATCGCTCGCGCCCTGGTTAATCATAATCCAGCCGCTGTTGGTGGCTGACTTGGTGATGTAACCCACCGTCACTGCACTCGCGTGCAAAGTGACACCGGCAACCAAAGCACCCGCCAGGACTAACTTAGAAAAAGGCTTCAACATGTATTTTTCCTCAACATTATTGTTCGTTATTTGACGTTACATTGGTTGCAACGTTGAGCAAAGATTGTCAGTCGCTCTCGGCCAAGTCAATAACTAAATTGAATTGATTTATTAATTGGATGCATCTAAAGTCTGGATCTATAACAAATAGCAGGTGTCCAAACTCATGAATTATGTCCTACGTACCGAAAAATTGACGAAGCACTATGGCGGCGTGCATGCGCTGAATGACGCCGACTTCTTTCTTGAGCCGGGCGAGCACGTCGCCGTGGTCGGCGACAACGGCGCCGGCAAGTCAACCTTCGTTCGCAACATCACTGGCGTTGAGCAGCCGACTGCAGGGCGCATTGAATTTTATGGGCAAAACGTTGCCTTTGATTCGCCTCTGGATGCCCGGGAAGCCGGCATAGAAACCGTCTACCAAAACCTAGCCTTAGCCGATCATCTAGACGTCCCTGCAAACATTTTTCTGGGCCGCGAAGACTGCATTGACCGCATTAAGATACCCGGCACGTCACTGTCGATTCCGTTAGGCCCGCTGTCTTGGATGCGCGCAGGCGCCATGCAAAGCCATGCCGAGGAACTGCTAGCGCGCACGGGGGTCAAAATCCCTGATCTCAATGAATCGTTAGCAGGTATGTCCGGCGGCCAGCGCCAGTGTGTCGCCATCGCACGCGCGGCCGGGTGGGGGCAGAAACTGATTATTCTGGACGAACCAACAGCCGCTTTGGGTATTCAGGAAACGACTCGAGTCGAGGAAATTGTGCGAGGACTCAAGCAGTCCGGCATTCCCGTCATCATTATCAGCCACAACCTGCGCCAGGTTTTTAACCTAGTCGACCGAATTTGGGTTTTCCGTCAAGGCCGTATCGTTGGCAATCGTAAAACTAGCGAGACGGAGCCCAACGAGATCGTGTCGATGATCACGGGGCTCGATCAGGGCGTTCACGAAAACGCTAGTTACATTTAGCCATGATTTCACCCGCCGGGGACAAACGCGGCTCCAACCAAGTCGCCGTGCGCCAATACAATGAGCGCCTGGTCCTACAGACCGTGCGCATTAAGGGGCCTAGCTCAAAAGCCCAGATTGCTCGTTATACCGGACTGACCGCGCAAACGGTCGCGGGTATAATTAGCGAGTTTGAGGATGAAGGGTTGTTACGCCGTGGCCAAGCGCTGAAAGGCAAAGTCGGCCAACCCTCAATTCCATTCGAACTGAACCCAAACGGTGGCCTGGCAATTGGGGTTCACATCGGCCGGCGCTCAACCGAAGTGGTGCTGACCAATTTAACCGGAAATATTTTGGCGCGAAAGCAAGACGTCTACCTGCACCCCGACCCGGTTAAAATTGCGAGATTCGTTCGCGGTTGCCGACGCCAATTTTCTCGTCGACAAATTATGAAAGACAGCCCATTGATCGGCGCAGGCGTTTGTGAGCCTAGTGGCATTGGTGGCTGGCAAGCAAAACTTGGCGCGCCACAAGCCATCCTTGATGCGTGGCAGAAAGTCGACTTTCACGCCATGCTCGACGATGCACTCGACTCCCCTGCGGTTTACTGCAATGACGCATCCGCCGCCTGTGCAGCAGAGCTATTGTTTGGCGACAGCGACCGACTCCCGAACCATTTGTACGTTTACATTGGATCATTTGTGGGCGGCGGGTTAGTCATAAACGGCAACCTTTTTTTGGGTCGTACCGGCAACGCTGGGGCGATTGGTTCACTACCGATGCGGCGCGCCGATCCGCTTCAGCTAATTGATTGCGCCAGCCTAATCCAACTTGAAGCCGCTCTTGTAGAGAATGGTCAGGGTGCAACAGCACTTTGGCAGGACGCGAGTGCCTGGGCCACCCACCGCCCTCTTGTTGAACACTGGATAACCTCGGCAGCGCCAAGCTTGGCGATGGCGGTCACCAGCGCAACCGCTTTACTTGAGCTGGACGGGGTGGTTGTTGACGGTGCCTTTCCAGACTGGGTTTGCAGTGCTTTGTGTGACGCCATCAGAGCCGAGTGCGAAACCCTGAACCAAGAGGGCATTTCACCAACGCCGCTGTTTGCTGGTAGGTTAGGACAGGATGCCCGGGCGCTCGGCAGTGCTGCACTGCCGCTGTTATCAAACTTCTCACCCGACCATCAGTCTCTGCTTAAGGCCTAACATGATCCGTGCCACACTCCCCGCGACCAAACGCATTGCACTGGTTGCACACGATGCCCAAAAACCCGCGCTGGTCGAATGGGCGCTGCGCCACCGCGCCGCGCTGGCGACGCACGAATTGTTTGCCACCGGCACCACCGCTGTCCATCTAGGCCGCGCCCTGGATTTACCCGTGCATGCCTTTTTAAGCGGCCCGATGGGCGGCGACCAGCAAATTGGCGCACGCATTGCCGAAGCCTCGATTGATGTGCTGATGTTCTTTTGGGACCCACTGGCCCAGATGCCTCACGATCCGGATGTCAAAGCATTGCTGCGCATCGCCGCGGTCTGGAACGTACCGGTCGCCTGCAACAGCGCCAGCGCCGATTTTTTGATGTCATCGCCCTTGATGGACGCGGACTACGAACGCGAACAACTGGATTACGCGGCCTACCAAGCCGGTCGCGCATAGCCGGGCGCACAGCGTTCGCGGGCTAGCGCAGGTGCTCGGACTGCTGGCCGACCAGGCCGAGTTGTGAGCACACCGGATACAACGCGCGATATGCCCGGTACTTGTCATCCACATAGCCGCGCGCCGCAGCGTCCGGATACTTGGGCGCCGATGTCACCGCTTTGGGGTACGCCTGGGCCTGGTCCGGCATCGCCAGTCGCGCCGCCCCGACCGCCGCACCCTGATCGGCGCCGGCCAGGGGATGCACGTCCACCCCCAACACATTGGCGATAATTTGCAGCCACAGGGCCGAGCGCGAGCCGCCGCCAATGGCCGTCAATTGATCAATCTGACTGCCGGCGGTGGCGAGCGCGGCTTGGCCGTCGCGCATCGAGAACGCCACGCCTTCAAGCACCGCCAGGGTCATGTCCAGGCTATCGGTTGCGCTGGACAGGTTAAAAAACAACCCGCGGGCATCGGGGTTATTGTGCGGCGAGCGCTCGCCATTTAAATACGGCAAAAACACCACCGGGGTGCGCTGCTTACCGCTTGCCACCAAGGCGCCCAGCAAATCCGGAACGGTCCGGTTGACGAGTGACGCCAACCAACTGAGCGACTGTGCCGCGCTTAACGTGACTGTCATTTGGTGCCACGTTTTCGGGATCGCATGGGCAAAGGCATGCACCGTCTGGGATGGGCACGGACGGTGGCGATCACTGACGGCAAACAAAACACCCGAGGTGCCGAGCGAGACAAAGCCTTGATTGGATTCGGACATGCCCAACCCCAGCGCGCCACAGGCATTATCGCCGCCACCGGCCACCACCGGGATTGGCTGGATGCCCAAGGCCGCGGCCACCTCTGCTTTAACGCGGCCACTTTCGTCGGGGCCTTCAAGCACCTGTGGTAATTGTTCGCGGCGCACGCCGGCACGCGCCAGCAATAAATCGTCCCATGCCCGGGTGCCGGGATTCAGCCACAGCGTGCCGGACGCATCCGACGGATCGGTGGCCAATTCACCGGTCAGGTAATAGCGCAGGTAATCCTTGGGCAGCAAAATATGCGCGGTTTGATCAAACACCGCCGGCTCATGTTCGCGCACCCACATGACTTTGGGCGCGGTGAACCCAGGCATGGCCAAGTTGCCCGAATGGGCCAACCAATCATCCCCGGACGCCATTAAGGCTTGGCATTGGCTGACGGCGCGGCCGTCGTTCCACAGCATGCACGGACGCAACACGCGACCGCTGGCATCCAAATGAACCGATCCGTGCATTTGGCCGGACAGACCGATGCGCGCAATCGCCTTCAAATCCAGCCGGTGTTTGAGTTGATCCATCACCTGATGAATGGCCGCGACCCAACTGGCAGGGTCTTGCTCGGATGCGTTGGCACCCGGACGCTGAACCGTCAGCTCGGCCACCGCGCTTGCGACAATTTGATGGTCATCGCCGATCACCACGCCCTTCAGCCCCGAGGTGCCTAGATCTAACCCTAAGTACATGCTAATCCTCTACCGGCGCCGGTTCGGCACCGATGGTTTGACGAATCGCGCGGCGAAACTCGCCCGGCGATTGGCCTTTCAATTTTGTGAAATGACGATTGAAATTGGCCAGATTATTAAATCCCACCGCGAACCCGATCGATGACACCTGATCGTTGGTTTCGGCCAATAGACTGCAGGCTCGGCTAACCCGCACCCGGGTCACGAACTCGACAAACCGATTGCCTGTGCCTTTTTGAAAGTGGCGGCTGAACGAGCTGACACTCATGCCGGCTAACTCGGCCATGTCGGCCAAACGAATTTGCTGGCGGTGGTTGTCCACGACGTGGCGCACCACCTCGCTGATTTTGGATTCCACGGCACCGGTTAACGATGAGCGAAACTGCAAGGTCGACAACGACTGCTGGTTCGGCCAATTGGCCAAGCGCGCCATCAGTTCGAAAAACGCCGCAATACGCTGTAAACCCTGGCTGTCGCGCACCGCCGCCATCAGCTGCTGGGCCTCGAGCAAGTCGAAGCCGACGAACTCAACCCCACTTTGAGCACGGTTTAATGTCGCCTCCAAGGCTTTGATTTCCGGCATGACCGAGGCCACGTGGGCATACAATTCGGGGCGAAACTGAATCGCCATATCGCGCAGTTCGACCGCCTGGGCCGATTCGGATAACCAATTGTGTGGCACCCGCGGCCCGGTCAAGATCAACTGCCCGGGTTTAAACTGGCCGACATAGTCCCCGACAAACACCTTGCCCCGGGTCGCTACCAACAGGTGCAATTCATACTCGTCATGCGCATGCCAACGAATCAAATCGTGCGGCCAGCCGTGCTCCAAATAGCGCACACCGCCCTGGCTGGGGTCAACGACTTCGAGTTGCGGGGCGCGAGCGTTCATCGGCTTAACTCAGCACACAGCCGCCATCGACATTCAACGTCTGGCCGGTGATGTAATGAGAAGCGGCGGATGCGAAAAACAGCACTGCACCAACCATGTCATCCGGGTCGCCCATCCGCCCCAGCGGCACAGCTTCGCCGACCAGGCGTTTCTTTTCGCCCAGCGGGCGACCCTCGTATTTGGCAAACAGGGCGTCAACGCTGTCCCACATCGGCGTGTCGACCACGCCTGGGGCAATCGCATTGACGTTAATACCGTGCGGTGCCAGCGCCAAGGCGGCGGATTGGGTATAGCTGATCACGGCCGCTTTGGTGGCACAGTAATGCGCCACTAAGGCCTCACCACGCCGGCCCGCTTGGCTGGAAAAGTTAATCACGCGGCCGGGTTCCTGGCGGGCAATTAGTTGCGAGGCGACGCCCTGCATCAAGCGAAAGGTAGCCCGCACATTGATATCGAACTGGCGTTGCATTGAATCCAGGTCGGTGTCGACCAATGGGCCCATGTCAAACACCGCGGCGTTATTGACCAGCACATTAACGCGGCCGGCGTCGACCCATTGCAGCACATCCTCCAACGCCGGAATCTGACTTAAATCGGCTTGGCGATAATCCAACCGCTCGTCTTCGATCGCTGACTGGGACTGAATATCTACCCCGAAAACGCGGGCACCGGAATCCAGAAATGCCGCGCAGATTGCTCGCCCAATGCCACCGTTACAGCCGGTCACTAAGACACGGGTATCCGATAAATCCTTCATAATTATTATGTCCTTCGTAGGCGGGTGGGCGACGCCAACTGGCGCGGCATCGACCCTGCCAAAAGCCTCACTGCTTCACACTAGCTTGTCATGAAGTTTACGCGCGGCAAAATAAAATCTATCATCACGTGATCAAAAGCAATAACAGGCACCGATTGGCGCGCCCACATCATGACAAATATTATTAAGAACATGGAAGGACTGGCGCAAGTTTCTGGCGTCTCAAGACCCACCGTCTCAAAATACTTCAACGACCCCGACAGCGTGCGAGCCTCGACCCGCAAACGCATCGAAGCGGCCATCGAAGCGCACGACTATCGTCCCAACATTTATGCGATCAACCAAAACCGCAAGTTGACGAAAACCGTCGGCATTGTTGTGCCCCACCTGGCCGACCCCTTCTTTGCCGAAATCGCGCGCTCCACCGAACAGCTGTGTATCGAGGCTGGGTACTCGCCCACGATGTACAGCTCCTACGGTGATCCGAAGCAAGAAATCGAGATACTCGAATCCTTGCGATCGTTAAAACCCGCCGGCGTACTGTTGGCGCCTTTGGGCCACGATTCGGACCGCGCGCGCTTGCAAAAATTCTGTAAAGCGGTGCCCACGGTGCTGGTCGATAGTAATATTGAAGGCCTGGGCGAGGCCTTTATTGGCTCGGACAATGAGAGCTTTGTTAACCAAACAGTCGAATACTTGATTCGTACCGGCGAGCCACCGCTGTTTTTCGAAATGGCCACCCCCAGCAACCCGAATGCCCGTAAGCGCCACGAGACTTATCTGGCCAAGATGGACCGCATGGGCTTTGAGCCGCACGTCGTGGCGGTTGCCGGTGATGGCTGGAACTTCGAAGAAATTGGCTACCGTGGCGCACATGAACTATTGGACCGTGGGCAACTGCCCTCCAACACCATATTGTGCAGTAACGACCGCTTAGCGATTGGTTTTTTAGCGGCTGCGTACGAGCGCGGCCTGACCGTTGGACGCATGCCCGGCGATCAACTGCGACTGGCGTCCAATGACGACCACCCGTATGCCAAATTTACCTGTCCGTCGCTGACCACCGCAGCCCACGACTACGACGCGGTCACCACGCACAGCGTGCGAACGCTGTTCGAGCGCATCGAACAAGGCTGCGCTTTTGCGTCGCGCGACGAGACCCGCTATCCGGCGCGACTGGTTCTCAGAAATTCGTCCTAGTCCGTCAAAACTTTTCGCGCGTAAAATTATTTATTGACTCGCCCTTTTTTCTCTTGATATCTTTCGCCCTGCCAAACCTATAACAAGGCATAACAAGGCATAACTAGGAGAACCATCATGGTCAAAAGCACAATCCGTGCAGCGGTCGCATTGTCGATCGCAGCCAGCTCAATCGCATACGCAGAAACCATCACGATCGCTACCGTTAACAACGGCGACATGATCCGCATGCAGGGCTACACCGATCAATTCACAGCGCAAACTGGCGTTGACGTTGAATGGGTCACTTTGGAAGAAAACGTCCTGCGCCAGCGCGTGACGACTGACATCACCACCAAAGGCGGCGCGTTCGACATCATGACCATCGGCATGTACGAGACTCCGATTTGGGGCGCTAACGGCTGGTTGGTTTCATTGGACGATCTGTCTGCTGAATACAACGCAGCTGACATCCTGCCTGCCATGTCTGGCGGTTTGAGCCACGACGGCACGCTGTACGCAGCACCTTTCTACGGCGAAAGCTCGATGATCATGTACCGCTCTGACCTGATGGAAAAAGCGGGCCTGACCATGCCTTCCGCTCCAAGCTGGTCGTTCATCGCTAAAGCAGCTCGTGAAATGACTGATCGTGACAACGACATCAACGGCATCTGCTTGCGCGGTAAAGCGGGTTGGGGTGAAGGCGGCGCATTCATCACGGCAATGTCTAACTCATTCGGCGCTCGCTGGTTCGACGGCGACTGGAATGCACAGTTCGACACACGTGAATGGTCAGACACTCTGAACTTCTACAAAAACATGATGGACGATGCCGGCCCCGCTGGTTACGCCACTAATGGTTTCAACGAAAACCTGTCGTTGTTCCAACAGGGCAAGTGCGGCATGTGGATTGACGCAACGGTTGCCGCTTCATTCGTCACCAACGCTGCTGAATCAACTGTTGCTGACAAAGTTGGCTTCGCACTGGCGCCTGACAACGGCATGGGCAAGCGCGCTAACTGGTTGTGGGCATGGGCTTTGGCTATCCCCGCAGGCACACAGAAAGAAGGCGCTGCTAAGCAGTTCATCGAGTGGGCTACGTCAACTGACTACATCGAATTGGTTGCGGCCAACGAAGGTTGGGCAAACGTACCTCCGGGAGCTCGTCAGTCACTGTACGAAAACCCCAACTACCAGGCGGTACCTTTCGCACAGATGACACTGGATTCAATCCTGTCAGCTAACCCGAACGACTCAACTGTTGACGCATCACCGTACGTCGGTGTTCAGTTCGCAGCGATCCCTGAGTTTGCCGGTATCGCTACCGACGTCAGCCAAGAGTTCTCAGCGGCTTACGCAGGTCAGCAGACCATCGAAGAAGCGCTGGCCAAGGCACAAGCTTTGACTAACGACGCAATGGAAGCTGCGGGTTACCGCTAGTTTTCAAGGTCATACCCTATGACCTAAGGGGCGGCGTCAGCCGCCCCTTCTTTTCCAATTGATTTCATCGCGAACACCTTCGGATTCACAGAGGACGGTGACCTATGGCCACTCAACAATCACGCACAGCAGCACGTTTCATGATGGCACCTGCCGTCGTACTACTGCTGGGATGGATGCTCGTCCCCCTGTGTATGACACTGTATTTTTCATTCAAAAAGTACTTGCCCCTTCGTGGCGGCGACCTCGGCTGGGTAGGCTTTGACAACTACGTCAGATTCTTCTCTAGCAGTTCTTTTTGGCCCAGTATTTCTACCACCCTAATTATTGTCGGTGGCGTTTTGGCTATTACCATTGCGCTCGGCGTTCTGCTTGCTTTGCTGTTGGACCAACCCATGTGGGGCCAAGGCTTTGTGCGCATCTTGGTGATTGCACCCTTCTTTGTCATGCCGACCGTATCGGCCTTGATTTGGAAGAACATGTTCATGGACCCCAACTACGGTTTGTTCGCATACCTGTGGGAGTTCTTTGGTGCTGAACCTATTCAATGGCTGTCCCAAGCTTCCTTGCAGTCGATCGTGATGATCGTCAGCTGGCAGTGGCTGCCCTTCTCGACCCTAATTTTGCTGACCGCTATCCAGTCGCTCGACACCGAGCAGTTGGAAGCCTCGGAAATGGACGGCGCGACCGCGCTGAAACGCTTCTGGTTCATTATCTTGCCGCACCTGGGCCGGGCAATGACCGTGGTGCTGCTGATTCAGACGATCTTTTTGTTGTCTATCTTTGCGGAAATTTTCGTCACCACGGGCGGCGCCTTTGGCTCCAAGACCCTGACCTACCTGATCTACCAACGTGTACTGGAAAGCCAGAACGTCGGTTTGGGCAGTGCAGGTGGTGTGTACGCAATTATCTTGGCGAACATCGTTGCGATCTTCTTGATGCGCATCGTTGGCAAGAACCTGGATTCATAAGGAGACCCCCATGGCTCGTAACGCAACTACATCACGCAAGACCTTTAACACGGTCCTTGCCTGGTCCATCGGTCTGCTTATTTTCTTTCCGATCTTGTGGACCATTTTGACCAGTTTCAAAAGCGAAGGTCAGGCGATCGCAGATCCGCCGTTGTTCTTCCTGTTTGACTGGACACTGGAAAACTACATCGCGGTCCAAGAACGTTCGGATTACTTTAAGTTTCTCAACAACTCACTGATTATCGCGGGCGGTTCGACCATCCTGGGTACCCTGATTGCAATTCCTGCGGCTTGGTCCATGGCGTTCGTGCCGTCGCGACGGACCAAAGACATTTTGCTGTGGATGCTGTCCACCAAGATGCTGCCGGCCGTCGGCGTGCTCTACCCGATTTACTTGCTGTTTATCGAAATGGGCTTGCTCGACAGCCGCACCGGTTTGGTCGTGGTCTTGATGCTGATTAACATGCCAATCATTGTCTGGATGCTGTACACCTACTTCCGCGAGATCCCCAGCGAAATCTTGGAAGCGGCCCGGATGGACGGCGCGTCATTGCGCTCTGAAATCCTTTACGTGCTGACGCCGATGGCGATACCGGGTATTGCGTCGACCATCTTGCTGAACTTTATTTTGGCCTGGAACGAAGCCTTCTGGACCTTGAACTTAACCGCGGCCAAGGCCGCACCGCTGACCGCGTTTATTGCCAGCTACTCAAGCCCTGAAGGCTTGTTCTACGCCAAGCTAAGCGCAGCCTCGACCATGGCCATTGCCCCCATCTTGGTGCTCGGTTGGTTCAGCCAAAAACAATTAGTACGCGGCCTCACCTTCGGCGCAGTGAAATAAGGAATTTAAAAATGGGACGTATCGTACTCAACCAAGTCACCAAGTCATTTGACGACGTGCAAGTCATTCCGCCGCTGGACCTGACCATTCAGGACGGCGAGTTCACCGTCTTTGTCGGCCCCTCAGGGTGTGGCAAGTCAACGCTGCTGCGTTTAATCGCCGGCCTTGAAGACACCTCGTCGGGCAACATCGAAATCGATGGCAACGACGCCACCGCCCTGCCGCCGTCCAAGCGCGGCCTGGCCATGGTGTTCCAGTCCTACGCGCTGTATCCGCACATGTCGGTTCGCAAGAACATTGCCTTCCCCATGCGCATGGCGAAAATGAGCCAAGAAGAGCAGGACAAGCGCATTGAAGCGGCCGCCAAGGCCCTCAACCTGACCGACTACTTGGATCGCAAGCCGGGCCAGTTGTCCGGTGGGCAGCGTCAACGAGTCGCCATTGGCCGCGCGATTGTGCGCGAGCCGGCTGCCTTCCTGTTTGACGAGCCGCTGTCGAATTTGGACGCAGCGCTGCGTGTGGGCATGCGCATGGAGATCTCGGAGCTGCACAAAAAGCTCAAGACCACCATGGTTTACGTGACCCACGACCAAGTCGAAGCCATGACCATGGCCGACAAAATCGTTGTGCTCCAGGCCGGCGTGATCGAGCAGGTCGGTAGCCCACTTGAGCTGTACCACACCCCGCGCAACGTATTCGTCGCCGGCTTCATCGGCAGCCCCAAGATGAACCTGCTGACCGGTGCCGAAGCCGATAAGCACGGTGCGCACACGATTGGCATTCGCCCCGAGCACATTACCGTGTCGACCACTGAAGGTTTGTGGCAGGGCACAGTCGGCGTCGCCGAACACCTGGGATCGGATACCTTTATCCACATCCACGGCATCGAAGGTTGCGATCCGATCACGGTCCGCGCCAGCGGCGATTACCCGGTCAACTACGGTGACACGGTTTACCTGACCCCTGACCCGTCGCTGATCCACAAGTTTGGTGCTGATGGCCTGCGTCTTTAATATGACTGATGCAAACGCTTCAACAGCACGCGCCAGGTTGAGCAACCGCTCACTGGCGCAGCTGCCGGCCGGCATCGACCGGCCCACCTATGATCGTGCGGGTCTGACTCCGGGCATCGTCCACATTGGCGTGGGTAATTTCCATCGCGCTCACCAGGCGTGGTACCTGCACCGTTTGATGCAGCTAGGCCAAGCACATGACTGGGCCATTATCGGCGCTGGCGTGCGCGCCGCCGATGCGGCCATGCGCGACCGATTGCTGGCGCAGGACTGTCTAAGCACGGTGATTGAGTTGGACCCGGCGTCCGAACACGCCGAAGTGGTCGGCTCAATGATCGACTTCTTGCCGGTTCAGGACGACAACCGGGCCTTGATTGAGTGTCTCAGTCGGGCCGAAATACGGATTGTCGCCTTGACCGTGACGGAAGGCGGTTACTACGTGGATCCGGCCAGCGGTCGCTTCGATCATGAGCACGCCGACATTCAGTTCGACAGTCAAAACCCGAGCACGCCGCGGACCGCCTTTGGCGCCATCGTGGCGGCTCTGCGTGTTCGCCGCGACACCGGTGTCGGCCCGTTGACTGCTCAGTCCTGTGACAATTTGCAGGTCAACGGCGACGTCTTTAAACAGACCCTGGTGGGCCTGGCGCGGTTGTCCGACCCGACCTTGGCGGATTGGATCGACCGCGAGTGCAGCTTTCCCAACTCCATGGTTGATTGCATCGTTCCGGCGACCGGCGCCCACGAGCTCCAGCTGGCCAAAGGCTGGGGCATCGACGACGCCGCACCGGTGACTCACGAGAACTTCCGCCAGTGGGTAATCGAAGACAACTTTTGCGCTGGCCGCCCAGACTGGGACCAGGTGGGCGCCGAGTTCACCGACCAGGTGCATGACTTTGAAGTCATGAAGATCCGCATTTTGAACGGCGGTCACCAGGTCATTTCGGTGCCCGGTGAGCTGCTGTCAGTGGCGTCTATTTCTGGCTGTATGCGCGACCCGGACATTTCGCGCCTGTTCGTGAAGATCGCCAAAGACGAAATCGCCCCGCACGTCAAAGCGGTCCCGAACATGACCCCAGATCGCTATATTGGCCTGATTGAATCGCGGTTTTCGAACCCAAAAATCGTCGATACCACGCGCCGCGTCGCCTTCGATGGTTCGTCACGTCATCCGGGCTTTATCCTGCCCTCGATTCGTGATGGCATCGCCCGTGGCAACAGCGTGCGCGGATTGGCACTGGTCGAAGCGGCCTGGGCACGTATGTGTGCCGGCACCCGTGAAGACGGCAGCACCATCGAGCCGAACGACCCGAATTGGGATCATTTGCAGGCCCTCGCCCTGCAAGCCAAAGCCGACCCGATGGTGTGGTTAGGGATGGAAAATATCTACGGTGAGCTGGCCCAGGCACCGGAGTTCAGTGACGCATTTGCGCATTGGCTAGGCGTCATTTGGCGCGACGGTACCCGTGCCGCGATCCAAGCGTACTGCGCCTAACGGCTCTAGACCGAACCACCGATCGGTGGTTCGGCGCTTTTCACGGACTGGCGCTGTCGCCACTCAATTAGCCCTAGCCCCAGCACCATCCCCAGCAACGCCAGTAACAGCCCCTGCCCCGGAACGCGCTCGACCCAGACCCCTACGACCGCGGTGATGGCACCCGCGCCAACCGCACTTAAGGTAATTTGCAGCGCCACCGCCGGCTCAGTTAGGCGTTGACCGACCCGCAGCGGCGTCGCACTCATCAACGCCGGATAAATCGGCCCAAACCCGAGCCCCATCAGCGCCAAGCCCCAGCCCTCGAAGCCAACGACGGCCAGCACCCCAAGCCCGACCACAACCACACTGAGTGAGACCGCCACCATGCGCCAGTGATCCCAATAGCGCGAGACCGGCCCGGCCAGTAAACGGCCACCGGTAAAGGCCGCCCAAAACCCGCTCACCCACAGCGCCGCGAGCGCGCCGTCATAGCCACGCCCAACCGTCAAGTAACTAAACGCCCACAGTCCGATACTGAGCTCGCAGCCGCCATACACGGCGTACATCAAACCGGCGCGGCGCACCGGTGCATGCGACAGCGCCTCACGATAGGCCACCCGCGGTTGGTCCGGCGGCACCACACTAGGCCACAGCCGTACGCTGAGGATAAACACCAGCGCCAAGCCCATCAGGCCCGCGCCGACCGCGGCATAGCCCCAGCGCCAGCCGTTGTCACTGGTTAAGGCCACGGCCATCAGCGCCGGACCCAGGGTCACTCCGACGCCGAAACTGGCGTGTAGCCATTGCATCAGCCCAGGACCGTGGCGCTCAATGACGTATTGCTGTAACGCCACGTCGACCGCGCCGCCACCCAGCCCGCAGACAAAGACCGCGAGCACCAACCAGACAAATTGATCCAGCCACAAATAAACCCACAGCCCCAGTGCCGTCAGGCCAACGCTGAGGCCCAACAACAGCCCCAGCCGCATGATGCGCATCAGGCGCCCGGCGCACAGGCTGCTGAGGATGTAGGCGCCGGTCGTGGCCACCACCAACCAACCCGCCGCATCCAGGTCGACACCCAAGCCCGCGTGCATCGACGGCCAGCCAACGCCCAACAAGGTGTCCGGCATGCCCAAGGAAATAAAGGCCGCGAAAGCCAGCACAATTCGGATCAAACAAGCGCCTGGGCAATCAAGCGCAACGCCAACAGCGTCAACAACCAATCCAGCGCGCGTTTGAAATTGGCTTCGGGTATCCGACCCAGCAGCCGCGCCCCCAGCACATTACCAACCACGGAACCGGCGCCCATCGCCAACAAGGTTGAGCCCCAGTCGATCGGATCGAAGCCCATCCACCAAAAGGCAGCGGCCTTAAGCCCATGCTGAAAGGTCATGACCATGCCGTGGGTGCCGACGATCTCGCGCTTTGGCCAGTTGGCCTTGGGCAATACCGACATCACCAGCGGTCCGGTCGCCCCTAGCACCATGGTCAGGGCGCTGGTCAAGGCACCGGACAGTGCTGGCAGCCACGCCTGCAGACGAAACCACTGCGGCCGCCAGGTCATGCCAATGACAAACAAGCCGAGCAACAACTGTCCGCCCGTGGTCGGCATAAAGCGCACCAATGGCGCCATCAACACGACGCCGACGACGGAGCCGGCCAAAAACGGCCACACGTAGGCCCAGCGCACGTGCTTGCGCTGAATCCAAGCGCGACCGGTATTGCTCATCAACATGACAAAGGCGTGCAAGGGAATTAGCACAATGGGCGGCACAAACTGTGCCATCAAAACGATCAAGACAAGGCCACCACCGACGCCCATGGCCCCGGTGATGGTCGCAGACACAACGGCCGCAGCCGCCAGCCAGACTAGATCCAAGCGGCGTTAGCCAATGTGAGTCAACCCGCCCATGTAGGGCTGCAGAACCTGCGGCACTGCAACCCGTCCGTCGGCTTGCTGGTAGTTTTCCATGACCGCGATCAGGCATCGCCCGACCGCCAAGCCCGAGCCATTCAAGGTATGCAGGTACTCGGTTTGACCGGCGGCATTGCGGGTTCGGGCCTGCATACGTCGGGCTTGGAAGTCCAGCGTATTGGAGCACGAGCTAATTTCGCGGAATTGCTGCTGACCCGGCAACCAAACCTCGATGTCGTAGGTTTTCGCGGCGCCAAAACCCAGGTCGCCGCCACACAGGTTAACCACGCGAAAGTGCAATCCAAGCTTGCTAAGGATGGCTTCGGCGTGGCCGACCAATGACTCCAACGCATCCCAGCTTTGCTCGGGGCGTGTCATCCACACCAACTCAACCTTGTCGAACTGGTGCTGGCGGAACATCCCGCGTGTGTCGCGCCCGTAACTGCCAGCTTCGGAGCGAAAACTGGGGGTGTGCGCGACCCACTGCTGGGGCAGTTCGTCGACAATGCTGTCACGCACCAAGTTCGTCAGCGGCACCTCGGCGGTCGGGATCAGGTAATGGTTGTCGCCAGCTTTAAACAGGTCTTCTTCAAACTTCGGCAACTGGCCGGTGCCTTGCAGGGCGTGAGCCTGGACCAGGTACGGGACGTAGGCCTCGGTGTAGCCGTGCTCTTGAGTGTGGGTATCGATCATGAACTGTGCCAGGGCACGGTGTAGCCGCGCCACCTGGCCACTCAGGATGGCAAAGCGCGAGCCGGACACCGCCGCTGCGCGGTCAAAGTCCAAGCCGCCAAAGGCCTCGCCCAGCTCGACGTGGTCTTTCGGTTCAAAGTCCATCTGCGGGCGCTCGCCGACCACACGCAATTGGACGTTATCGCTCTCGTCCTTACCCGCCGGCACCGAGGCGTCGGGGATATTGGGCATTTCCAGCATCCACTGAGACAGCTGCTCGGCCAGTTCGTCAAAGCGGGCTTTGGCGCTGTCGAGCGCTTCGCCGACCTCGCTCATACGCGTTTTTTGGGCGTTGGCCTCATCGGTCTGGCCACTTTTCATCAGCGCACCGATTGCCTTGGAGCCTGACTTGCGCTCGTTCTGCAACGACTCCATGTCCGCCTGCAGCGTTTTACGCTCCGCATCCATTGACTGGAAACGCGCCACGTCCAGCGTATAGCCTTTAATCGCAAGGCGCGCAGCAATGGTGTCCAGTTCGGAACGCAAACGTTTGGGGTCAAGCATGGAGAATCCTTCGGTTGAGGTAAGTTTGATCGGTTAAATCGAGCGCGCCAGCCAAGCACCCGCCGCGCACGCCGCCAATGATAGCAAGAGCGTGCCACCGGCGTACCCCATTGCCGCGCCAATCCGGTCGGATTGCCACATTTGCAGGGTCTCCAGGCTAAAGGTCGAGTAAGTCGTCAGCGCACCCAGTAGCCCGGTCATTAAAAATGCCCGGGTGGCGTCCGATACGTCACCACGCTGGGCCAGCCACACGTACAGCACGCCCATCGCGAAACAACCGATCACATTCGCCGACAAGGTCGCCAGCGGACCGCGAATGGCCTGGGCCAAGCCGTAGCGCATGACCGCGCCAAGGGCGCCGCCGAGGGCGACACTAATCCACATCATGGCTGCTGTTTATCCCGTGCTTGCAAGCGCGCCAGGCGCTCGCCAATTTTGATTTCCAAACCGCGCGGGACCGGCTGGTAAAACCGGTCCTGGACGCCATCGGGCAAGTAATTGACGCCGGCGGCATAGCCGTCCGGTTCGTCATGCGCATAACGGTATTCGGCGCCGTGGCCCATGTCGCGGGCAAGCTTGGTCGGGGCGTTGCGCAGGTGATTCGGAACCTCGTCGCTGCCGCCCGCCTCGACACGCGCCTTGGCGGCGTTATAGGCGACGTACACGGCGTTGGATTTGGGCACGCTGGCCAAAAATATCGCCGCTTGGGCCAACGCCATGTCGCACTCCGGCAACCCCAACCGCTCGGTCGCCTGATAGGCATCCATGGCAATCTGTAACGCCCGAGGTTCGGCATTGCCGATGTCTTCACTGGCCATGCGCACAAACCGCCGAGCGAGGTACAGCGGGTCGCAACCGGCATCGATTAAGCGCGCCAACCAATACACCGCGCCGTCCGGGCTGGAGCCACGGATAGATTTATGCAGCGCACTGACCTGGTCATAAAAAACGTCCCCGCCCTTATCAAAGCGGCGCACACTGCCTGACAGCAGCGGCTCCAAGGTCGCCAAATCAATGCCACCCTCGACGGCCAAATCCATCGCCGATTCTGCCAAACCGAGGCAACGCCGCGCATCACCGTCGGCCACCGCGATCAATGCGCCACGCGCCGCGTCGTCAATGCGCACGTCTTGGGTTGCCAGCGCCCGATCCAGCAAGGTGTTCAATTCCGCCGCGACCAGTGACTTCAGGGGCATGACCCGAGCCCGCGACAGCAGCGCCGCGTTCAATTCAAAGGCCGGGTTTTCGGTGGTCGCACCAATCAAGGTCAGCACGCCCTCCTCAACCCAGGGCAAAAACGCGTCCTGCTGGGATTTATTGAAGCGGTGGACCTCGTCGACAAACAGCACCGTCCGCCGACCCATGGCCTGGCCTTGCTTGGCCTGCTCGACCACCGCGCGAATGTCTTTAACGCCGCTGGTGACCGCCGACAGGGTCAACATTTGCGCGTCGACTTGGTCGCACAATAAACGCGCCAGCGTGGTTTTGCCGACACCCGGCGGGCCCCATAGGATTAACGACGGCAAGTGCCCCTTGGCCAACAGCTGGGTTAACGGCCCAGTCGGGCCCAATAGATGATGCTGCCCGACGACCTGGTCAAGCGACTGTGGGCGCAGCGCCGCCGCCAATGGCTGGCCAACCGGGTCGGGCGCACCAAACAGGTCAGTCATCAGCGCGCATCGATCAGGTCCACATCCGCTGACGGCGTGAATTCAAAGCGCGCATCATCTATGTCGCGGTTGAGCTGGACCTCGCGCAAGGTAATGCGGGTTTGCTGACCGGTCGAATCCAGCACCCCGAGTAACACCGGCAGCGCGCCGGCGAACTCGATCACGATCATCTGGTAGATCTGTTCGTCCAGCGGAATCAGCGTAAAGCTGTCAATCCCTTCGCGCACCTGGCTTTGGCTGACCTCAAAGCGCTCGCTGAGCGCGCTTGAGTCCAGATTCAACAGCAAGCCCGCCGGCGTGTTCAATAGGCTTGAGGCCGGCTCGCGGGTGACCTGTTCCAGGTCGACATCATAAATCCACAGCGACTGGCCGTCGCTGACGATCCGTTGCGGGATCGGATCCTGTGTTTGCCACGCCAACAAGTTCGGCCGCTTCAGCGCCATCGACCCGGGCACTGACTGGATCTGACGGCCCCCTGCATCACGCGCCAGCTGGGTGAAACTGGCGCTTAATGTGGTAATCGCGCCCAGGCGCTGGTCCAACGCTACCGCCGCATCCGCCCATGCCGGCCCGGCCCACAGCCAACACACCAGCCACAGTGCGCGCGTCATTCGTGCCGCCTCGGTTTGGGTGCAATCACTTCGCGCTGGCCGTTGCTGCCCATCGAGGTCACGAGCCCGGCCAATTCCATCGCTTCGATAATGCGGGCGCTGCGGTTGTAGCCAATTTTGAGCTTGCGCTGGACCGCGGAAATCGACGCCCGGCGCGAATCGAGTACGAATTCGACGGCCTGGTCATACAGCGGGTCCGATTCCTCGGCATTGCCGTCACCGTCGCCGCCGCTGGACGCGCCACCCTCGCCCTCTTCGTAGGTGGTCAAAATATCCGGAATCAAATCCGGTGCGCCCTGTGTTTTCCAATACTCGACAACCCGGTGCACTTCGTCGTCCTCGACCAAGCAACCGTGCACACGCACCGGCAACGAAGTCCCCGGCGGCAAGAACAACATGTCGCCATGGCCCAGCAATTGTTCCGCGCCGCCCTGGTCCAAGACCGTGCGCGAATCAATTTTCGAGGACACCTGGAACGACATACGGGTCGGCACGTTGGCCTTGATCAGACCGGTAATCACGTCGACCGACGGGCGCTGAGTCGCCAGGATCATGTTGATGCCGGCGGCACGCGCTTTTTGAGCGATACGAGCGATCAGCTGTTCAACCTTTTTGCCGACGATCATCATCATGTCGGCGAACTCGTCGATGACCACCACAATGTAGGGCAAGGTTTCCAATTCCGGTGCGGTCGGCTGGCCGACGCCGGCGTTGTCCGGGGTCCACAGTGGGTCCAGCATCGGCGTGCCGGCGGCGCGCGCATCGGTGACTTTCTTATTGAATCCCGCCAGGTTACGCACCCCGGCCGCGGCCATCAGTTTGTAACGACGCTCCATCTCGCCGACACACCAGCGCAGCGCGTTGGCCGCCTCTTTCATGTCCGTGACGACCGGCGCCAACAGGTGCGGGATGCCCTCGTACACCGAAAGCTCCAACATTTTCGGATCCACCAGGATCATCCGGATTTCGTCGGGACCGGCCTTGTATAGCATCGACACCAGCATGGTGTTAACGCCGACTGACTTGCCCGAGCCGGTGGTGCCGGCAACCAACAGGTGCGGCATCTTAGCCAGGTTGGCGACCACCGCTTCGCCGGAAATGTCGTGGCCCAGGGCCATCGTCATCGGGCTGTCGGCCAGGGTAAAGGCGTCCGAGGCGACCACCTCGCGCAGACGAATAATGCGCCTGTGGCTGTTGGGAATTTCAACGCCGACCACGGATTTGCCGGGGATAACCTCGACCACACGGACCGCTGCGACCGCCAACGAGCGCGCCAAGTCACTCGCCAAGTTCGATATCCGGCTGGCTTTGACGCCCGGCGCGGGCTGAATTTCAAACCGCGTCACCACAGGGCCCGGATGAACCTCCGTCACCGTGGCCTTGACCCCGAACTCAGCCAAGCGCTGTTCCAGCAGGTCGCCCATGGTCTGTAGCTCATCGGCACTGAAGCCGCGATCATCATCATCGCGGCGGATCAGGTGCTCCAGCCCCGGCATCTTATAGTTGACGGCCTTGTCGTCGGCGTCCAAACGAATATCCGGCGCCGCGGTGTTGACGCCCAAGTCAGCCTTGTCGAAGGCGGTGACTTTGCGCATCGGCGCCGGCTCATCGATCACCGGTTCAACGCGTTCAGTCATGACTGGGGCCGGTGCACGCGGTTCGGGCTCGGGCTCGGGCACCGCATCAAAGTTCACCGATGGCAGCACCTCGCCGACGTCAAAATCCGGGATCGGGTCGTCCTGCCACGGCACATCCAGTTCGGGCGGCAATGGCTCGGGTGCGTCATCAAAGGCCGTGATCTCGTGATCATCAAGTCGATCAAAATCGCTTTGCTGGACCCGTTCAATCGCTTGACCGCGGGTCGTCTCTTTGCGTTTGGCGCGCTGGGTTCGACTGGCGAAACGCGACCACAGCCCGCCTAAGGGATTACTCAAACGCGCCAACCAATGACGGTTCAAGGCCAGGTTGTGCTGCGGTTTTTCGCCGCCTCGGCCGGCCAGATTACGCGCTGCCCGCTCGATCCCGGCGCCGATGATCTCGAACACCTGAACCCAGCGCACGGCCAACGCCAAAGTCAGACCCAGCGCCGTCATTGCGACCAACACCACGGCGCCACCGGCAAAGCCCATTGGGCCGACGCAGGCGATCGCAATCGCCCGCCCCAGTGCGCCACCGGCGGTCACTTCGGGTGGCAGGCTGCCGCTCTCGGGTAGCCAGGCCAACGAACACAGCCCGCCGGCGCCCATCATGATCAGCGCCCAACCGAGTAATTTCAGCCAGCCGCCAAACGCGGCGAGGTCAATCAGTCGACGATCACGTAGCACGCTGACACAGTGCCAGGTCAATAACAGCGGCAGCAAAAACGCCAAATAGCCAAAGGCCGTCAGCGCCAGTTCCGAAATCAACGCGCCCAGCTCACCCATGGCATTCGCCGCAGGTTGATTTGAACCGGTGTAGAAACGCCCGGGATCGTTGAGGTCATACGTGGCCAGTGCCAGCGTCAACCAGACCGCCATAGCGACGCCCACGACCAGCCACAGGTCACGGCCCAGGCGGCGAAACGGAGAACGAGAAGAAGTCGGTTGGGATGACAAGGGTACAGAATCCTTTTAACTTGCGGATCGCGACCGCATAATTCAATCCACAATCATATCAAAACCGCGGGCTCGACCCCACTAGGAACTTTGCATGGCTCAACACCACCCTCTGATCATTCTGGGCAGCGGACCCGCTGGCTGGACCGCCGCTGTCTACGCCGCGCGCGCCAACCTCAAACCCGTCGTTATCACCGGCGTTGAAGTCGGCGGCCAGTTAACCACCACCACCGATGTCGACAACTGGCCCGGCGATGCACAGGGTGTCCAGGGCCCGGAATTGATGGTCCGCATGCAGGCGCATGCGGAACGTTTTGACACTCAAGTCATTAACGACCACATCGGCGCGACCGACCTGTCAAAGCGTCCGTTCACCCTCCAGGGTGACGGCGATACTTACACCTGTGACGCGCTGATCATTTGCACCGGCGCCAGCGCCAAATATTTGGGCCTGCCTTCCGAACAAGACTTTATGGGCCGCGGCGTCAGCGCCTGTGCCACCTGTGACGGGTTCTTTTACCGCGACAAACCGGTCGCAGTCATCGGCGGCGGCAACACCGCGGTCGAGGAGGCCCTGTACCTGTCGAACCTAGCGTCCAAAGTCACCTTGGTTCACCGCCGTGATAAATTGCGCAGCGAAAAAATTCTTCAGGACCGACTGTTTCAGCGCCAAGCCGAAGGCAAGGTCGAGATCATCTGGGATCACGAGCTGGCCGAAGTCACCGGCGACGCCATGGGCGTCACGGGACTTAATTTAAGCAGCATGAAAGACGGCAGCCAACGCAGCATCGACGTCCACGGGGTCTTTATCGCCATTGGACACCAACCCAACACGGCCATTTTCGACGGCCAGCTGGACATGCGCGACGGCTACCTGGTAACCAACTCCGGCCAACATGGCGGGGCCACCCAAACCAGCGTGCCCGGCGTATTTGCCGCCGGCGATGTGGCCGATCACATCTACCGCCAAGCGATCACCAGCGCCGGCTTCGGCTGCATGGCGGCGCTGGATGCGGAAAAGTTCTTAGACGAAGGCCACTAGGCCTTGCTGCCCTGGTTGGACGCGGGCGAACGCTGGTTTCCGGATCCCAACACCGCGCTGGATGATCCGGACGGGTTGTTGGCGGCGGGCGCGGATCTGGCGCCACAGCGGCTGCTGGACGCCTACCAGGGCGGCATTTTCCCGTGGTACAGCGACGACCAACCGATTTTATGGTGGTCGCCCAACCCCCGGTTCGTGCTGCGACCAGGTGACGTCAAAATCAGCCGCAGCCTGGCCAAGACCTTAAAACGAGGCACCTTTGAGGTGACCTTTAACCAAGCCTTTGATCGCGTTTTGCAGCACTGTGCCCAACGCGACGAAACCTGGATCACGAACGACATGGCCGACGCCTTTAGGGCATTGCACTTGGCCGGTTGGGCGCGCAGTGTTGAAGCTTGGCAGGGCAATGAACTCGTCGGCGGCCTCTACGGTATCTGTATGGGGCGCTGTTTTTTTGGAGAATCCATGTTCACAAAGGTCTCGGACGCTAGCAAAACCGCTTTTGTCACCCTGGCCACTCAGCTGGGCCGGTGGGGGTTTGAGTGGATCGATTGCCAGGTCGAAACCGACCACCTGCAGTCCCTGGGCGCCCAGCCCATGCCGCGCGTCGATTTCTTGCGCGCCTTGACCCAACACACCGGCCCCCAGGCCAAACTGTCATCACCACCCCCAAGCTGGCCGGCGCGCCCGGCGATCCAATGGTGATGGCATGAGCTCGCTCAACGACGTGCGCTTTTTCGCCACCGCGCCACATGAATGCAGCTACCTGGACGGCCAAGAGGCGACCACACTGTTCGCCGATCCTGACATCAAGATCGAGCAGGACGACTACCAGCAGCTGACTCTGATCGGATTTCGACGCAGTGGCCGGTATTTTTATCGGCCCCAGTGCGACGGCTGCCAGGCCTGCATCAGTGTGCGCATTCCGGTTAACACATTCCGCTGGTCACGGCGCTTTAAGCGCACCCTAAAACGCACCGCTGACGTCACCTGCGAGTGGAAGCTGCCGTACATCGACGACGAGATCTATGTGCTGTACAGCCACTACATCAATGCGCGTCACCGTGAAGGCGACATGTACCCGCCCAGCGCAGAGCAATTCCGAACCTTTTTGATGATCGAGGGGCCTAACACGCGCTTCGCCTGTTACCGCGATGGCCAGGGCAAATTAATCGCCGTCAGCGTGGTCGACGTATTACCCGATCATGGCCTCAGCGCCGTCTATACCTTTTTCGAACCACAACTTGACCATTTGTCGCTTGGCCAGATGGCGATTTTGCGCCAAATTCAAGCCGCCCAAGCGCGTGGCATGGACTACCTGTACCTCGGGTATTGGATTCGAGACTGCGCAAAAATGAACTACAAGACCGATTATGCCCCGCTGGAGATGTTAATTGGCCGACAATGGGCCCGATTTGAGCGTCAGAGTTGAACAAGGTGCCCTGCCTGTGGATAATCCGCGCACCAACAAACCCGGTGGATTAAATGGCTAAAGAAGACAGCATTGAAATGGATGGCACCATCATCGACACGCTCCCGAACACGATGTTTCGTGTCGAGCTCGATAATGGCCACACCGTTACCGCACATATCAGCGGCAAGATGCGCAAACACTACATCCGTATTTTGACTGGCGACCGCGTCAAGGTCGAAGTCACGCCTTACGACCTGTCCAAAGGCCGCATCACCTACCGCGCACGCTAAACCGCCGTACGCTATGAAAAACCGCCTTGACTGGCGGTTTTTTTATTGGCGGGAAAACAGTAGCCTATGATCATATGACCGATCAACTACGACAACTCGCGCACGCCGAACTGCACGCCCGGCCCTTCCCTCGGTTTGACGCCGACTGGCCGATTCTATTGATGTGCGTCCAGACCAGCCCCGACCAATTGGCCGCGGTGTGGGCCTGGCTACAGCTCAACATTCCTCCCCTGCCGCCAAAGCCCACTGCCGGCGCCTGGACGCTGCAGTCCGGACAACTGGACCTGCGGGTCGAGCAGCACACCGAGTTTCTGGCCATCAGCTGGCGCGCCCCAGGCGGCACCGAGCTGGCACCGGACTGGTTGGCCGCCGCGCCGATGGACATTTTGGTGCTGACCCACTTTGTCGCCACCGATGCTGCGGCGCTGGCAGCCCATGGCGCCAGCTCGTCGAGCCTATTAGGCGGCACACTGCAGGTCGCCACCGACTTTGCCATCGACCCACAGGGGCTGTGCCAATGGCGCTACGCCTTTACCCAGCCACAAACCCCGGACAGCCGCGGTCGCGCCATGCAAATGCTGATGGAGGTGGAAACCTACCGTGTCTTAAGCCTGATTCAGATGGACAAGGTGCGCGCCGCACACCCGGCTTTGCAGGCAATAGCCAAAGCTGAGCGCGGCGACAGCGACCCGACTGAATTGGCGCTACTGGAGCGCAACGAACACGAATTAGATGCCCTGTGGCAGTCATTGAACTGGCGCGTCAGTGCCTGCCGGGCGTATCACGACCTGGTATTCCAGCGCTTACTGGACCTGGACGACCAGCGCCTGGGTGAACTTCCGAGCGTGACTGAATTTCTGCGCAGGCGTATGACCCCGGCCATTGCCACCTCCGAAACCGTGATGCGTCGCCACCAAGAGCTGGCCCAAAGCATCAGCCGCCGGGCCAATTTGGTCCGCACCCGCTTACAGTTGAATTTGGAAACTCAAAACAGCGCCCTGCTGTCGTCGTTAAAACAAACGGCCCAGCGTCAAATCCGCCTGCAAAGCACGGTCGAAGGCTTGTCGACGGTGGCGATCAGCTACTACGCACTGGGCTTACTCAGTGCCGCGATTGCGCCCTGGGTCGACAAGGCCAACGCCGGACTGGTCAAGACCGCACTGGTGCCGTTGGTGATTGGCGCGGTCTGGCTGACCCTGCAGCGCATTAAGCGCAAACTGGACGCATAAAAAAGGCCGGACGCGTAACCGCGTCCAGCCTGGCGTTGTCGCTCCACCGCCTACGAGTTGGCCGCTTCTGCCAACTCGGCGCTGCTGATGTACTTGATCACCAACTCGCCGTCGACTGCGGTCACTTCGATGGTGCCGCCCTTGACCAGTTTACCGAACAGCAACTCCTCCGCCATCGGCCGTTTCAGCTTGTCTTGGATCAGACGCGCCATGGGACGCGCGCCCATGGACGGCTCGTAGCCATGCTCACCGAACCAGAGCTTGGCCTCGTCGTCCAATTCCAAGTGCACGCTGCGCTCGTCCAGCTGGCCCTGCAGTTCGGCAATGAACTTGTCGACCACGCCAACAATGATCTCGCTGGACAGCGGACGGAACTGAATAATCGCATCCAAACGGTTACGGAATTCAGGTGTAAACATCCGCGTCAGCGCTTCCATGCCGTCGGTTGAATGGTCTTGTTCGCTAAAGCCAATCGAGCGGCGCGCCGTTTCATGTGCTCCGGCGTTGGAGGTCATGACCAAGATAACCTGACGGAAATCGGCTTTGCGGCCGTTGTTGTCCGTTAAGGTGCCGTGATCCATCACCTGCAACAGCAAGTTAAAGACTTCTGGGTGGGCTTTTTCGATCTCGTCTAACAACAGCACGCAGTGTGGGTTCTTGGTCACCGCTTCGGTCAGCAAACCGCCCTGGTCATAGCCGACATACCCCGGAGGCGCACCGATCAGGCGGCTGACGGTGTGGCGTTCCATGTATTCGGACATGTCAAAGCGGACCAATTCGACGCCCATTTGGCGCGCCAGTTGCTTAGTCACTTCGGTCTTACCGACACCGGTCGGACCGGCGAACAAGAAGCTACCAATCGGCTTGCCTTCCTGACGCAAGCCGGCACGCGCCAACTTGATCGCGCTGGACAACTGGGTGATCGCCGCGTCTTGGCCGAACACTGTCATCTTCAAGTCGCGTTCCAGGTTTTTCAGCACTTCGGTGTCGTTGCGGCTAACCGACTTAGCCGGAATACGCGCGATCTTGGCGACTACGTTTTCGATGTCGCTTTGGTTGAGCAGCTTTTTGCGCTTGCTGGCCGGCTGCATGCGTTGCATGGCGCCCGCTTCGTCAATGACATCAATCGCCTTGTCCGGCAATTGACGGTCATTAATATAGCGGTCTGCCAATTCGGCCGCCGCCGCCAAGGCCTTTTTCGAATACTTGACGTCGTGGTGCTCTTCAAAGCGGCTGCGCAGCCCCTCCAAGATCTTGACCGTGTCGGCGACCGAGGGCTCCATGACATCAACTTTCTGGAAACGACGGGCCAAGGCCCGGTCCTTTTCAAAAATGCCGCGGTATTCCTGGAAGGTGGTCGAACCGACACAGCGGATCTGGCCGCTCGACAGCAGCGGTTTCAGCAAGTTCGACGCATCCATGACGCCACCGGACGCCGCACCGGCACCAATAATGGTGTGGATTTCGTCGATGAACAAAATGGCGTGCGGTTGCTTCTTCAACTCGTTCAACAACGCCTTGAGGCGTTTCTCGAAGTCGCCGCGGTATTTGGTGCCGGCCAACAATGCGCCCAAGTCGAGCGAGTAAACCACCGCGTCGGTCATGATTTCCGGGACTTCACCGCGGTCGATCAAATAAGCCAGGCCCTCGGCGATGGCGGTTTTACCGACACCGGCTTCACCGACTAACAGCGGGTTATTTTTGCGCCGGCGTGACAGGGTTTGGATCACGCGCTGGACTTCCTGATCGCGCCCGATCAGCGGGTCAATGCGGCCCTCGCGCACCTCGATGTTCAAATTGGTGGCGTAGCTTTCCAGCGGCCCTTTGTCAGCCTTGGATTCGGACTCTTCGTCACTGGCGCCAAATTCGCCACCTTGCGGAGGCGGTAAGTCGCGTTCCGCGTCCGGCAACTTGGAAATGCCATGGCTGATGAAATTGACCACGTCAATACGCTGTATTTGCTGCTGTTTAAGGAAGAAAACGGCCTGCGATTCTTGCTCGCTAAAGATCGCGACCAACACATTGGCACCGGTGACTTCGCTTTTACCCGAACTCTGGACGTGGAACACGGCGCGCTGTAATACGCGCTGAAAGCCCAAGGTCGGCTGGGTCTCGCGGTCACGCTCCGATGCGGGAATTAAAGGAGTGGTCGCATCGACGAAATCTTGCAGCTCTTTACGCAGCGCCTCGATGTCACCGCCACACGCATTGAGCACGTCGATCGCCGCCTGGTTGTCCAACAGCGCCAACAACAAATGTTCCACGGTCATGAATTCATGCCGCTTGCCGCGCGCCTCTTTAAAGGCCAGGTTCAGGGTTACTTCGAGTTCTTTACTTAACATCGTCTTTCCTCGGTCGCATCAATCGTCGTCTTCGGTTGGTTCCACTTCGGCCATCAAGGGGTGCTGATGCTCCTTGGCGTATTGAACCACCTGTGCCGCTTTGGTTTCGGCTATGTCTTTGGGGAAGATGCCGCAAACACCCATCCCTTTCGTGTGCACCGCGAGCATTACCTGTGTTGCTTGCTCCGGCCCCATCGCAAAAAACACTTCCAGTACGTGCACCACGAAATCCATCGGGGTGTAGTCATCGTTCATCAGCAACACCTTGTACAAAGGTGGTCGCTTCAATTTGGGCTTGGCGGTGTCAGTGGCGAGGCCGCCTTCGTCGTCAAACCCGGGTTGGTCGGACATTTGAATCATTATTTCAGTCGTTGTGTCAGTGATCGTTTCTAAATTATGGGGGTTCGCCGCGCAATTGAAAGCGCCTAATTTGAGCCTAGTCCACGACGGCGCAAGCGGCGGCTCCAAGTGCAAAGACTTGCACCAAAGTGTGAATGGCGCCCACAAAAAACCCGGCCGAAGCCGGGTTCTCGTCAACCACGTGGCGTTTAGCCCATGTGCTTGATCATCTCGTCACCGAATTCGCTCGATGATTTCAGGATTGCGCCGTCCATCAAACGTTCGAAATCATAGGTCACGGTTTTGGCGCCGATCGCGCCTTCCATGCCCTTGATGACCAGGTCCGCCGCTTCCGACCAGCCCATGTGACGCAGCATCATTTCAGCCGACAGAATCAGTGAACCGGGGTTCACTTTGTCCTGACCTGCGTACTTAGGTGCGGTGCCGTGGGTTGCTTCGAATACGCTGATACCGTCGCCGATGTTAGCGCCCGGTGCGATACCGATGCCGCCGACCTGGGCTGCCAAGGCGTCCGACAGGTAGTCACCGTTCAGGTTCAAGGTCGCGATCACGCTGTATTCGGCCGGACGCAGCAGGACCTGCTGGAGCATGGCGTCGGCGATCACGTCTTTGATAACGATGGTGTTGCCATTCTTGGGGTTCTTCAGGCTCATCCACGGGCCGCCGTCGAGCAGCTCAGCGCCGAATTCATCGCGTGCCAACTCGTAGGCGTAGTCTTTGAAGGCACCTTCGGTGAACTTCATGATGTTGCCTTTGTGAACAATGGTCACCGAGTCTTTGTCGTGGTCGATGGCGTACTGAACCGCACGGCGCACAACACGCTGGGTGCCTTCTTTAGAGACGGGCTTGATGCCGATGCCGCAGTCTTTGTCGAAACGGATCTTTTGAACGCCCATTTCGCCTTGCAAGAAGTCGATGACTTTCTGGGCGCCTTCGCTGCCCGGCTGCCATTCGATGCCGCAGTAGATGTCTTCCGAGTTCTCGCGGAAGATGATCATGTCGGTCAGTTCAGGCTGCTTCAGGGGGCTAGGCACGCCCTGGAAGTAACGAACCGGACGCTCGCAGCTGTACAGGTCGAGTTGCTGACGGATGGCCACGTTCAACGAACGGATGCCGCCGCCGACCGGCGTGGTCAGAGGGCCTTTGATGCTGACGCTGAATTCTTTGATGGCCTCGAGGGTTTCCTCGGGCAGCCACTGGTCCGCGCCGTAGACGTTAACCGCCTTCTCGCCACAGTAGACTTCCATCCACGAAATTTTCTTCTCGCTGCCGTAAGCTTTTGCCACGGCTGCGTCGATGACTTTGATCATCGGAGGTGTTACGTCAACGCCGATACCATCACCTTCAATAAAAGGAATGATCGGGTTGTTGGGGACGTTCAAAGAGTTGTCGTCGTTTACAGTGATCTTGTCACCAGCTGGCACCTGGATGTGTTGGTATCCCATCCTATTCTCCCTATTGTGAATGCAAATCCGTGGGTGTGGATTGCGCGCGCCGGAGTATATCATTCAGTTATATAAAACACCTTTCTTTATGAACTAATTGCAGGATAAGACTTTTGGCGAATGTGGTGCTATTCAACAAGCCCTATGGGGTTTTAAGCCAGTTTACCGATGCCGATGGGCACCCCGGTTTGGCCCATCATTTGAGCTTGCCCGGCTTTCGTGCCGCCGGCCGCTTGGACCGCGACAGCGAAGGCTTGCTGGTGCTGACGGACTCGGGACCGCTGCAAGCGCGCATCACCGAGCCGCGTTTTCGCACACTCAAAACTTACTGGGTCCAGGTCGAGGGCAGCCCGGATTTGACGCTCTGGCACAAAACGCTGCACCTTAAAGATGGCCCGGCCAAGTTTGTCACCGTCAGCCCCCTGACCGATCCGCCGGTATGGCCACGAACGCCGCCGATACGGGTGCGCAAAGCGATCCCGGACAGCTGGGTCGCGGTCAGCATTGACGAGGGCCGTAACCGCCAAATCCGGCGCATGACCGCGGCCCTGGGCCACCCCACGCTGCGCCTGATTCGCATCCAATCCGGGGCCTTTGAGCTGAATGACCTTCAGCCCGGCGAGCATCGCGCGGTTGAATTACCCGCCAGCTACCAGCAGTTGGCGGCGCCCAGCAAAACCACTAGCATGCCTCGCCCGCGGCCAAAGCGCGGTGATACGCGCAGGGGACGATCATGAAAACAGTGGTAGTGGGCATGTCCGGCGGCGTCGATTCCTCCGTCGCCGCGTACTTATTACAGCAACAGGGCTACACCGTGATTGGCCTGTTCATGAAGAACTGGGATGAGGACGACGGCACCGAATACTGTACCGCCATCGAAGACTTAGCGGACGCCCAAGCGGTCGCCGATTCGCTCGGCATTACCCTGCACAGTGTCAATTTTTCGGCCGAGTATTGGGACAACGTGTTCGAGACCTTTATTGCTGAATACCAGGCCGGGCGCACCCCAAACCCAGACATTTTGTGCAATCGCGAAATCAAATTCAAAGCCTTTTTGGATTACGCCCGAATGCTTGGTGGCGACGCCATTGCGACCGGCCACTACGTGCGCCGCGACGACCAGGGTCATCTGCTGCGCGGGTTGGATAGCAACAAAGACCAAAGCTATTTTCTGAACGCCTTGACCCGAGAACAGGTCGCCAGCGCCCTATTCCCGGTCGGTGAACTGGTCAAACCCGAGGTCCGCAAAATCGCCGAACAGCAAGGGTTTGTGACCGCGCGCAAAAAAGACTCAACCGGCATCTGCTTTATTGGCGAACGCCGTTTTGGCGACTTTTTGAAACGCTACGTGTCCAACCAGGACGGTGACATCGAAACCCCGGAGGGCGACATTATTGGGCGCCACCACGGTCTCAGTTTCTACACCTTGGGCCAGCGCCAAGGTTTGGGCATCGGCGGGCTGAAGGCCTACCCCGACGAGCCCTGGTTCGTCGCCGACAAGGACATGCAGCGCAACGTGCTGATCGCCGTTCAAGGCGCCCAGCACATCGCACTGATGTCACGCCACGCATGGGTCAGCGACATGAATTGGATCGGCGACCCACCCAGTACGCCGATTCAATGCACCGCCAAAGTGCGTTACCGCTCGCCGGATCATGCGGTCACCGTGTCACCCGCTGGCGACGGCTGGCGGATCGACTTTCACCAGCCGGAGTGGGCGGTCACACCGGGGCAGTCTCTGGTCATGTACGACGGCGAGCGCTGTTTAGGCGGTGGCGTGATTGAAAGCCGGGCCCGGGACCTCAACTAACAGCCCATGACAGAATTTGAAAACCGCACACTGGCGTTGGCCAGCATCATCCAAGCCGCCTACTGGGTTGATCGCCTGGCCACCACCGGCGAGCTCAGCACCAGCGAGCTGGAAACCGGATTGTCGACCTTGTTTGACTTCAATCCCGACTCAACCGAATCGGTTTTGGGCGGCGTCCAAGCCCAGCGCACCGGGCTGCGCACTCTGATCAAGATGGTTGATTCCGGCGGCCAAGAGCCGGCCGTGGTGACGCGTTACGTGATTGCCTTGACCCATTTGGAACGCAAGTTGGCCAAACGCGGCGACATGATGGAGGTCATCGGCGAGCGACTGTCCCAGTGCGACCGTCAGCGCCAGCACTTTTCCGAGCTGGCCAACCCCAGCATCCTGGCTAACCTGTCGCAAATCTATCAGGACACCCTGTCGACCTTTCGTTACCGCATTCAGGTCACCGGCGACGCCCGTCACCTGCAATCCAACGGCGCGGCCGACAAGGTACGCGCGCTGTTGTTGGTGGGCATTCGTTGCAGCTTGCTGTGGCACCAGGTCGGCGGCCGGCGCTACCAGTTGATCTTTCAGCGTGCTCGATACGCGCAAACGGCTAAGGATTTACTCAACCAATAAGTTACAATACCGCTCAATTTTTCTACGGGTGGAATTTCATGGAACTCAGCGCACTGACGGCTTTAAGCCCCACGGACGGACGTTACGCCGGCAAACTCAATGACTTACGGCCGATGCTGTCTGAATTTGGACTGATCCGCGCACGCGTGATCGTCGAAGCGCGCTGGTTAATCGCCCTGGCCAACCAAGGCGCCATTCAAGAAGTTCCGGCCCTGTCCGACGGCGCGCGTGAGTTTCTAAACCGCCTGTGCGATGACTTCAGCGAGGCCGATGCACTGCGCGTCAAGGCGATCGAGGCGACCACCAACCACGACGTCAAAGCCGTTGAATATTTTTTAAAAGAAAAAATCGCCGAGCACGCCGAGCTGCACAGTGCATCTGAGTTCATTCACTTTGCCTGCACCAGCGAAGACATCAACAACCTGTCCTATGGCTTGATGATGAGCCAAGCGCGTGACGCGGTACTAGTGCCCCAAGCCGATGCATTGATCGCCACGTTGCGCGCCATGGCCCACGAATGGGCCGACCAGCCGATGCTGTCGCGCACCCATGGCCAAACCGCCAGCCCCAGCACCATCGGCAAAGAAATTGCCAACGTGGTGTACCGCCTGCAACGCGCACTGACACAGCTAAAATCAGTCGAAATCCTGGGTAAAATCAACGGCGCCGTCGGCAACTATAACGCCCACATTTCGGCCTATCCGGACATCAACTGGCCTGAATTCAGCCAAAACTTCGTCGAAAGCCTGGGCTTGACCTTCAATCCCTACACGACCCAGATCGAGCCGCACGACTGCACCGCTGAACTGTGCCAAGCGATGACCCGTTTCAACACGATTTTGGTCGATTTGGACCGTGACCTGTGGGGCTACATTAGCCTTGGGTACTTTAAACAGCGCGTTATCGCCGGCGAAGTCGGCTCCTCGACCATGCCGCACAAGGTCAACCCGATCGACTTCGAAAACTCCGAAGGCAACCTGGGCGTCGCCAATGCACTGCTCGAACACCTGGCGTTGAAGTTGCCCGTCAGCCGCTGGCAACGTGACCTGACCGACTCGACCGTGCTGCGCACCCTGGGCACTGCCTTTGGCCACACCAGTTTGGGCTGGTCCAGCCTGCAAAAAGGCCTGGGCAAGCTGGAATTGAACCCGCTCCGGGTCGCCCAAGACCTAAATGACGCCTGGGAAGTGTTGGCCGAACCGATTCAAACCGTGATGCGACGCTACGGGCTGGAAAACCCCTACGAGCAGCTCAAAGCGCTGACGCGCGGCACCGGCATCACCAAAGAGGCGCTGATTGAGTTTGTCAGCACGCTGGACATTCCCAACGACGCTAAACAGCGACTGATGGACCTGACGCCGGCGCGCTATATCGGCAACGCCAGCGAACAAGCGCGCGACGTCTAAGTCATGAGCCTGACCTTACCGGCCGACTTTTACGCCAACTACTGGCAAAAGGCGCCGGTCTGGCTGGCCGCGGCAACCGATGTCGCGTCGCTGGCACCGACGCCGGCGACACTATGGGACTGGGCCGTCGACAGCCACAATGCCCGCCTCATTCATCCGGATCATGACTTTGCCGTCGAGTTGGAACCGACCACGCCACCGGCTGGGCGCCACACCTTGCTGGTCGGGCACATCGAAACGCACTGTCCAAAACTGGATGCCTGGGCGCGGGATCTGCCGGCCTTAGGCCGCTGGCGCTTCGCCGACCTGATGATCAGCCACGCCACTCAAGGCGCTAGTGTTGGCGCCCATCGCGACCAGTACGATGTGCTGCTGATACAACTGTCCGGGCAACGGCGCTGGGACGTTGGCACCACCACCGACGCCGACTTACCCGAACACAACAGCGGCGGCTCGAAACTGCTGAATGGCTTTGTTGCAGATTTCTCAGTCACCGCCAGCCCCGGCGATGTGCTTTACATCCCGCCCGGGTGCGGCCATCAAGGCGTTGCCTTGGATGATGACTGCATGACATTAAGCGTCGGGTTTCGCATGCCCAGCACCTTTGATGTTATTGAACGGCTGACCGAATTGGCACCGGCGCCCTTGCTGGGTGACCCGGCGCGGTCACAACCACCGGGCACACAACTGTCCGACGTCGCCGTGCGCCAGCAATTGCTGGACTGGATCCAAGGCGCCGACGGCCACGACCTCGACTTGGCCTTTGCCATGGCTGCGACCCAACTGGGTGGGCCGGACGACCCCTGCGATGTCAGCGCGCGCATGCGATTTGGCCCAGGCATCCGGGCCGCCTGGGTCGACGACGAAGTGGTCATCCAAGGCGAAGTCTTTATTGGCTTGACCGCGGACGACTTCAAAGCGCTGGATGGACTCGACGGGCTTGCAACGGAGGGCCTATCGGACGAGGCTTTGGACCTAATTGAGACCTTTGCCGAGGAGGGTTGGCTTGTCAGCATTTGAAATCACACGTGGCCAATGGCTGGATTTAAAACGCCCGTGTCAGGCCGTGCGTGAATTGGTGTTCGTGGTCGAACAGGACGTCGATCCCAGCGAAGAGTGGGATGACATGGACCAGGCCTGTGTCCACTTTGTCGCCCACGACCGCACCGGCAACGCCATAGGCACCGCGCGCTTATTGCCGGACGGGCATATCGGCCGGATGGCCGTGATCAAGGCCTGGCGCGGCCGGGGCGTGGGCGATGCACTGCTCAAAGCCGCCGTCGCCAGCGCACTCGAAGCCGGCCACCGTGAACTGGCTCTGAATGCCCAAACCCATGCGTTGGGGTTTTATGCGCGCTTTGGTTTCGCCGCCACCGGCGAGCCATTCGACGAAGCCGGCATCGCGCACCGGCGCATGACACTCAGCATTTAAGGTGTTGCTGCACCTGGCGCCGGGCACCTGGTCTTTAAGCTGGATCCTGGCCGCGACCGCCTGTGTGCTTGGGCTGATCATCGGCTCGCTGGCGACACTCAACTACCGCCGACTGGCGGATTCAAACGATGCACTGCCGCTGGGGCTGATGGGCTTGGGGTTATTGTCACTGCCGCACCTCAGCGGTGGCATCGTCGAAGGTTTGGCCTTCTATCCCCTACTGAGCGCCCTGTCGGCGCTGATGTTTGGCTTTCGCTTTACATTATTGTTGTCGGCCACCTGCCAGGCCATCAATGTCGGCGCGGGCTTGGGCCATTGGGACAGCTTCGGGCCGTCAATGCTGGTCAGCGTGGCGCTGCCTGCGGCCTGGGCGCTCGGGTTTCTGGCCGCCGCTCAGCGCTGGTGGCCGTGTAATTTTTTTGTCTACGTCTGGATCAATGGTTTTTTTGGCGCGGCGATTGGCACGGTGCTGTGCCACCTGGTCGCGGTGGTGTCACTGATCGCCTTTTGCGGGTACGAATGGACTTACTTGAGCCGCTACTTTTTGCCGTTCGGATTGATGATGACCTTTCCCGAGGGCTTTATCACCGGCGCGTTCCTGACCATGCTGGTGCTGTACCGCCCCGACTGGGTCTATACCTTTCGGGACTCGGTTTACCAGATGGACGGACCGCCTAAATAGGTTAGCGGGCCGCCTGTTTCCAGCGCTGCAAGGTGACGTAAACGACCTCGTCACCGACACAGACCATCACATCATCGCCTTGGATACTGACCTGCATCGCCATGGAACGACTGGCCAGTGCTTTGAGCGCCGCGGTGTCATCGTCGGACAGGTTAACCACCGACAGGTTATGGAAGCGGCTGGTGCCGTGCTCGGCTTTTTGCCACCACTGCTGCGCCGTGCGCCCACCGTAACTGTAAATAACCACGTCCGAGGCCTTGCCACAGGACTGACGAATCACCTTGTCGCTGGGCAAACCCAGGCTAATCCACTGCTGCAGCTCGCCACTCAAGCTTCGTTGCCAGATATCCGGCTCGTCGTCACTCGACAACCCCTTGGTCATTTCCAATGTTTCGTCCGCGTTCAAGGCGAATGCCAACAGCCGCACCATCAGTCGCTCATCGGTTTCCGACGGGTGTTTGGCAATGGTCAGTTTATGAGTCGCGTAGTAGTGCCGGTCCATATCCGAGATCGACAGTTCTACTTTGATGATCGTGGCATTACGGGCCATGGTGCTTCCAAAACGACTGGCCAAAGCCAAAGGGCGCACAGTGTGCGCCGTGCGGCCTAAATAGACCAGTTAAACGCCGCCTGATGATCGCCGCGGTAGGGGAAAAAATCCATCAACTGGCCCGCTTCAATGGCTTTTTGAGTATCTTGCCACCAGCGCGGATCGAAAATTTCAGGGTGCAACTGTATGAAGATCTTGCGCGGTTCGGGGTCGGTGAACAAAAAGGTCGGGAACTCCTCGGGAAAGACATCGTGGATGCCGACCGAATACCACGGCTCTGCGGCCATTTCTTGCTCCGGCGTTTGCGGCTCCGGGACCTTGCGAAAGTTGACCTCGGTCAGGTAGCTGATTTCATCGTAATCGTAAAAAACGACGCGGTGGTGGCGGGTGACACCAAAGTTTTTCAGCAACATATCGCCCGGGAAAATATTGGCCGCCGCCATTTGCTTAATGGCCCACCCGTAGTCGTCCAGCACCGGCTTCCATTGATCCTTGGGTGCATCCTGCAGCCACAAGTTCAGCGGGATCATACGGCGTTCGGTGTACAGGTGCTTGATCAGCACCGTGTCGTCGCTCAACTCAACCGTGTTGGCGCACGAACTGAGCAGTTCTTCCAGCAAGGCCGGACTGAAACGGCCACGCGGAAATTCGAGGTTATGAAACTCTTGAGTGTCGGCCATGCGCCCGACCCGGTCGTGGACTTTGACCAGTTGATAGGTGCGCTTAACCGCGTCGCGGCTCATCATTTTGCTGGGGCCAAAGCGATCTTTGATCAACTTAAACACCACCGGCAAGCTGGGCAGCGTAAATACCGCCATGACCAAACCACGGATACCCGGGGCCTCGACAAAGGCGTCGTCGGTGCGCACCAGGTGATGGTTCATGTCCCGGATTAGTTCGGTTTTACCGTGTTTATAAAAGCCAATCGAGGTGTACAGCTCCGGCCGTGCCTTGTCCGGCATCATGGCCTGCAAAAAATCCACGAACTCCGTCGGCATCGGAACGTCGACCATGAAATAGGCGCGTGTGAAGCTGAAAATAATCGACACCTGTTCACTGTCCATGACGACGGCATCCACCCGAACTTCACCGTCATCGTTCACCAGCGCAATGACCAGCGGTACCTGGGTCGTGCCGGCAACAAAGCGCGCCACCAAATAGGCGCCTTTGTTGCGGTAGAACACGGACTTGAGGACTTCCAAGCGTGCATCCGTATCGGCCATCAACTGCGGACTGACGTAGCTTTCAAAGGTGCGCACGATGCGCGCCCGGTCGGCGCTGCGCTGGGCCCAGGGAATGCCAAATGCGTAGTCGTCAAAGACCTGGTCAAAGGCGTCGTCCGCCCCCGCCGTCAGCCGATAAACCATGGCGATGCCCTGACTCGACACGCCCTGTTGGTGGCCGGCAAACCATGATTCAGTAAAGACCAATTCTGGCGTGCGTTTTTGCTGGTTAAAAATGCGTCCAAAAATCGAATTAAAAAAGGTCTCGGCCAATTCCGGATCGGTTCGCTCCCGAATCATCGACAAGTACATGTCTCGGGTTTCTTTCCAGACATCGGCGTTCAGGTTTTCAGGCCCGACGCGGGCGCGCAGCGTGTCACTGACGTCAGTGACCGAGGCCTCGTAAAGCTCGATCCGGTCGGCCGCTGCCTGTTGCACGGCCAACCAATCGGCCTGATCAAACCGGTCCGGCGCACCCAAAGTAATTTGAATAAACCGGTGGCGATAGGTCGCAAATCCGTCCTGGATAGTCTGGGCAACCTGACGAGGTGAAAACAGCCGCATAGTGGGTGAAGTCCTTGAGCACAATCCGCTACCATGCCCCGACGCCGAACATCTGGCAATTTCGACATTGGCCTAGGGGCCATAAGTCGGATCACGCAAACCCGCGCGTTTGCTATAACGGCATTCACACTAACGCCCGAGGAAAGTCCCCATGGAATTCACCAGTTTCGAGCTGACCGCGCTCGCCAGCACCTACGTGGTGCCGTTTTTAATCAACCTGGCCATTGCCGCCGCGATTTTTATCATCGGACGCGTTGTCGCCCGCGCGCTTCGCGGCGTGGTGCAAAAACTGCTGAATAAAAAAGCTGACAGCGATCCGATGCTGACTGAATTCATCGGCAGTATCGTCTATGCGATCGCACTGACCTTTGTGGTGATCGCGGCGCTCGGTCGACTGGGCGTCCAGACCACGTCCCTGGTCGCGATTTTAGGTGCCGCCGGTTTGGCCATCGGTTTAGCGCTGCAAGGCAGCCTGGCGAATTTCGCCGCCGGCGTGATGCTGTTGGCATTTAAGCCATTTCGCCAAGGCCACTTCATCGAAGCCGGCGGCGTCACCGGTGTGGTTGAAAACATCGGTATTTTTTCGAGCACACTGCGTACCGGTGACAACAAAGAAGTGATTGTCCCGAACGGAAAAATCTACGGCGACACCATCACCAACTATTCCGCTCGCAATACGCGACGTGTGGATCTGGTGTACGGCATCGGCTATGACGACGACATCCAAAAAGCCAAAGACGTGCTGAATAACCTGATCGCCACCGACCCCCGCATTTTGCGTGAACCCGCCCCCGTCGTCGCCGTCGGTAATCTGGGCGCCAGCAGCATCGACTTTTACGTCCGCCCCTGGGTTGCCGCTGCCGACTACTGGGATGTCTTGTTCGACCTTAACGAGCGGGTGGTCGCGGCATTTGCACAGCACGACATCAGCATTCCGTTCCCACAAATGGATGTTCACCTGCCCGGTGGTGTGCGCACACTGTCACACGACCCTGTGCCCGCCAAAACCGAAGACGCGTAAGGTCGCTTAACGCGCGGGGCCAATGGCCCCGCCATCTATACTGACGGCGATCTCTGCTGAACGGTGTAACCAATGAAAACCAATATCGAAAGTGGGGAAACTCAGCCGCCGCTATCATTCCAGCGCCGATACTTGCTAAGGCCAGCCTAGCATTAGGCGTAGTGACCCAGGACGACGATACGTAATGGCTAAGCGACCTCGCCGTCGACCAAGAACACGCCCGTAAACGTCCCGCCTTGGTTCTATTAGCATCGCGGCATAGCCTTAATTGAACTCGCACCCGCAACGTTAGTAGATCACGTCCTCGCCAAAGTCCGGGTGCTGGTGAGTTACTCCGCGTCTTCGTTCATTTCGAACCACATGCCGTTCAAAATCCCAAATGCGACGGCCAATCCCAGGCCCAGTGCCCATGCGAAATACCACATTGTAATGCTCCTTAATTCAGTACATTGATTTTGAGTGGGTCTCGACATCCGCCTCGCGGACGGTGCCCCATAGCACCCGATACACCCACCCGGTGTAAGCGACAATCAAGGGCAGAAAAATCACCGTACACACCAGCATGATGCCCAGCGTGGTGTGACTCGAACTGGCGTCGAACACACTCAAGCTCTGGCTGAGGTGCGTGCTGGACGGCAGAATAATCGGAAACAGCGCCAGCCCGACACTGGCGATCACCCCGCCAATGGCTAATTTACTGACCACAAATGCGCTGCCAAATGCGCGCTTAAAGGCCAACGCCGCAACCACCAGCCCGCCGGCCAGCCCGATCAAAGGCGCCACCATCATCCACGGCCAATCGGCGTAGTTCGCAAAGAACTGGCCGGGCACCACATCGACGGTTTTACGCAACGGATTCGACGGACCGTCCAAGACCAAGTTTGACACCGCCATGCCATCAAAGCCGAGCCACAACCACACACCCGCCAGCGCATACAGCGCCACCGCAATCAGCCAAGCTATGGCCGCGATCGAACGGGCGCGCTGGCGAATCACACCCTCCGTTTTCAGACACAGATAGAGCGTGCCGTGTCCCAATAACATCGCCACCGAGACCAGCCCGGCCAACAGCGCAAAAGGATTCAGCAGCCCGAATAAGTTACCCGTGTAGGTCACCCGCAAATCCAAATCGAAACTGTAGGGCACGCCAATCAAGACATTGCCCATGGCCACCCCAAACACCAACGCGGGCACCGCGGCACTGCCAAACAAGGTCCAATCCCAGCGCTGACGCCAGCTCGGATCCTCGCGCTTGGAGCGAAACTTAAACGCCACAGGGCGCAGAATCAGGCCGACCAAAACCAAAAACATAGCCAGGTAAAACCCCGAAAAACTCAAGGCATACAGGGCCGGCCACGCCGCAAAGATGGCGCCGCCCCCCAGTACCAGCCAAACCTGATTACCTTCCCACACCGGGCCAACCGCATTAATCACGACGCGGCGTTGGGTGTCGGTTTGTGCGACCCAGGGCAGCGCCATGGCAGCGCCCAAATCAAAGCCATCCATGACCGCAAAGGCAATCAGCAAAATTCCCAGCAGCGCCCACCAAATGACGCGCAAGGTCGGATAATCAAAAAATTCCATACGGTTCTCCTATTTGCCAGTCAACTGGGCCATACCGGACAGCGCAGTAGCGCGCGGCACCGCGTGGCTGGGCTCGGGGCCCTGACGCAATACCTTGAGCATCAAACGCACCTCGATAAATATCAGCACCGCGTAGAGCGCGGTGAATCCCGCCAGCGTCAAGCCGACTTCCCAGACCGCTAAGCCACTGACCGCGTTGGCCGTCGGCAACACCCCTTCGATGATCCAAGGCTGGCGCCCGAATTCGGCCACAAACCAGCCCAGTTCGCAGGCCACCCACGGCAACGGCCACGAGTAAGCCAGCACCCAAAGGAACCAGCGCTTGTCTTCGACCTGGTGGGTGGTGGACAACCAAAAGGCGTACGCAGTCGCGGCAATAAAGAACATGCCCAGTGCCACCATCAATCGGAAGCTCCAAAACAACGGTGCAATGGTCGGCACCAGGGAGTCCGCCGCCGTCTGAATTTCTCGATCCGTCGGGTTTAGCGGATCGACCGCAACCGCGTCCAACAGCATCGCGTGACCCAGGTTTTCTTCGTAGGTTTCGAAGGCCAACTGAGCGACCTTGTCGGCAGGGTTAAGCTGAAGTTCGCGTAACGCACGACGCGCAATAACGCCGCTTTTGACTCGATATGCACCATCCGCGACGATGTCGTTAATGCCCTCGACCTCACCATCCAATGAACGCGTCGCAATCAACCCCATGACATAAGGCAGCTTGATTTCAGCATGCGTTTCGCGCGCGTCCTGATCGGGAAAACCAAACAAGGTAAAGGCCGCCGGCGCCTCCTCCGTTTCCCACATCGCCTCGATCGCCGCCAACTTCATTTTCTGGTTTTCAGTCAGCGTGTACCCGGATTCGTCACCCAGCACGACCACCGACAACGACGACGCCAGGCCAAAGGCCGCCGCCACCGCAAAACTGCGCCGCGCCAACGCGCGGTGCTGACCGCGCAATAAAAACCACGCACTGATCGACAACACAAAGATCGCACCGGTGACATAGCCGGCCGAGACCGTGTGAACAAACTTGGCTTGGGCCACCGGGTTGGTCAGTACTGCGCCAAAGTCAGTGATTTCCATACGCATGGTGTCGACATTGAAGGCGCTGCCAACGGGGTGTTGCATCCAACCGTTGGCGACCAAAATCCACAGCGCCGACAGGTTCGAGCCGATCGCGACCAAAAACGTCACCATCAGGTGCTTGACCCGCGACAGCCGCTCCCAACCAAAGAAGAACAGGCCAACAAAGGTGGCCTCCAAAAAGAACGCCATCAGCCCTTCGATCGCCAGCGGCGCACCAAAAATGTCGCCGACGTAGTGGCTGTAGTAACTCCAGTTCATACCGAACTGGAATTCCATGACGATGCCGGTGGCGACGCCCATGGCGAAGTTGATGCCGAACAGGGTGCCCCAAAACTTGGTCATGTCGCGCCACACCGTGCGCCCGGTCATGACGAACACGCTTTCCATGATCACCAGCATGAACGACAAGCCCAGCGTTAGCGGCACAAATAAGAAGTGGTACATCGCCGTCGCTGCAAACTGCAGTCGCGATAACTCGACCAGCGTCTGGTCTATCATCCGCCAAATCTCCATAATCGGTTGAATCGATATTCAATTTTAGTATAACGATATTACCATATGGAATAACTGCCAGCACTTGACTCAAATCAAGACTCATAAAGTTTTCCAAATCAATTGCCCTATGCTGTAAGCGAATGCACAACAGGACACCGTCTAAATTGCCTTTACTGCTGATTAACGGCCTGCATAGCGCGGCCGCTGTTGCCCTCGCCTGGACCCTATCGATGGGGCTGACCGGCGCCCTATCGATGAGTTGGGCGGTGCTCGCCTTGGCTGCCCGCTGGGGCATAGCGCGCCTCGAAACTTGGGTCGCCCAAGGCCGTGCCCGCGACGTCGAGCGTCGTAGCATCCAAGACCTATTAGGTCGCGCCCTGATTAGCGCATCACCCTGGCGCCGACCGCAATTGGGCGCTGATATCCAGGAATTCAGCGAACGCCGGGGGCGATTTTCGGCCGGCGCCGAATGGCTGAGCCGTGCATTGGTGCCAGCGACCGCGATTGTACTGACCGCCCAAGCGACCGTTTCGCCGTACCTGGCCGCCTTGATGCTGATCGGTGTCGGCTTGATCCCGGTCTTTTTGATCCTGATTGGCAGTCGTACCCAGGCCGCCTCGGACACACAGGTGGCGCAACTGGCGGCCCTGTCGACTCGGGTCATGGAACGCCTGCGTGGCCTGTCGGCGCTATGGATCCAAGGCACCACGGCCGCCGCCGCACGTGACATCGAGGACACCAGCGAGCAGCATCGCCGGGCAACCTTCCGAGTTCTGCGCATTGCGTTTCTATCCAACGCCTCCGTCGATTTGGTGGCGTCGTTGACCATTGCGCTGGTCGCCGTGCATGTCGGCACCGCGCTACTGGGCTTGGTCGGGTTTGCCGGACTCACCCGGATTGACCTTCAGTCGGGTCTGTTCATTTTGATGTTGGCGCCCGAGGTGGTACTGCCGTGGCGGCGGCTGACGGCGGCTTGGCACGACCGCAGCCAGGCCCAGGGCGCGGAACGCGCCATCGAACAATGGCCCCCGAATACGCCGAAAGCGAGCGCGGTCCACAGCGGCGAACTGGTCATCCAGGGCCGCGCGGTCGCCGCCGGCAGTCGAGTCTGGATCCGTGGCGCATCCGGGGCCGGCAAAAGCCAATTGCTCGACGCCTTGGCTGGCTTGCGCGACGACGACGCCAATTTCTGCGGCCTGAGTTTTGGATGGTTGGAACAACATCCGACCATTCGCGGGGACAGTGTCCGTGCCCAATTACGTCACGTCGGCAGCACCTGGGATGCGGCAAAAATACGAGCGATGCTGGACCAACTGGGGCTGACTGCGCGCGTCGGTGATATCGATCAACCATTCGATCCGTTGGCGCTGTCCGGCGGCGAGCATCAGCGCTTGGCGCTGCTGCGTGCGCTGTCGCGCGACCCCGCCGTGTTGTTGATGGACGAACCCAGCGCCAGCTTGGATTGGGCCAATGCGCAGGTGTTGTGGGACTGCTTGGAACGCTTCGAAGGCACCCAGGTGATCGCCTCGCATGACGATTTGGCTGACTGGGCCAGCCTGCAGGTATGCCTATGAACCATAAACGTTGGGGCTTGCTAGCCGCCGCGATCACGGCAATCGCCGGTATTGGGCTGCTGGGTGTTAGCGGCGGCTTTATTGTGGCCACCGGGATCGCTGGGCTGGCCGGGCTGGGGGCGGCCTTTAATTTGTTGGTGCCGTCGGCGCTGATACGCTTACTGGCGCTGACCCGAGTGGCCGCGGGTTACGCCAGCCGCCTGTGGTTGCACGACGCCATGCTTGACCAAATTAACGGCGCCCGGGTCGCGCTGTTTCGGCGCTGGGCGCAATCGCCGCGCTTAGCTCGGGGTCGACACGGCTGGCAACTTGATGCCCTGATCAACGGCGTCGACCGGATCGGACTGGCCTTGCTGACAAAACACGAGCCGCGTGCCACCGGCTATGCCACCGGCGCGCTGTTAGCGCTGACCGCTGTCTTAACCGGGTTGCACTGGCCGCTGCTGGCGCTGGGCCTCGGCAGTGCCGGCGCCGCCGTAGTCGCCGCCGGCGCCAGCGACGCCCACCACGCGCATGACCGCGCTCGTGCCGCTCAGGTATCCCAGCTCACCCACAGCCTGCTCAGTTGCCGCGAATGGCTGGCCTACCAAAAACCGCAGCCTTGGGTGGTCGATACCTCGGCGACCCTGAACGCGCTGAAACGGAAAACGGCGCGTCTGGCCCAGGCCGGTTTAGTGCTGGACCTGGCGTTACTGATTACCGCGGCGCTCGTGCTGGTGCCCTTGTCGGACCCCATTGCCCAGGCCGCTGCGGTGTTTGTGTTAATGGCCGCACGCGAGCCGCTGGATCAGTGGGTCGCCAGTTTCGGCCACGCCGGCACCGGCGACGAGCCCGAGTCCGTCACCCTTTCACCGGCAATCGGCGCGCTGCGCGCGGACCAGCTGCGGGTCGGTTTCGATGGTCCCCTGCACAAAGTGGCATTGAATTTTGATGTTGAGCCGGGGCAACGGCTTTGGATACAGGGTGCCTCCGGCAGCGGAAAAACCGCCCTACTGGACACGCTGGCCGGTTTGCTTGCACCGGTGGACGGCCGCGTCCGGCGGCCAAAACGCCTGAGTTACACGCCGCAGTTTCCGTTCATGTTCGACGACTCCGTGGCCGCCAACCTTAGCCTGTACGCCGCAATAGACCCCGACCGCGCACGCCAGTTACTGGACCAACTGGGACTGGGGGCGCGCTTTGAACTGGACAGTTTGATCGGCCCGACGTTAGTTTCAGGCGGTGAAGCGCGCCGACTGGGGCTGATTCGCGCGGCGTTGCAGTCATCGGACGCATGGCTGCTGGACGAGCCGCTGGTCGGGCTGGATCACGACGCGGCCGAAGCGGTGTTAGCGCTGCTGCAGGACTATCAGGGCGCGCTGGTGGTGGTCAGCCATGACAGCCGAGTTAAGCGTCTGTCCGGGCTCGAACGCGTTCAGCTTGACGCCGCTACTGACCAAACCGGGGACCGTCGTGCATAAAGGCATCCTCCGCCGCCGTATTGGCCCGGCCCATAACCGGGTTTCGATGCGGGAAACGGCCAAACTCAGCGACGATGTCGTGGTGCTGGCGCGCGGCGTTGACGAAGCCATCCGCGAATGCCCGCTCTGACTCGGTAACCGTGGCACTGATACGCTCCATTTGAGCCACACAAAAACGCTGATCATCCAGGTTTTCCGAGTGCTCGAATGGCATCAGGGTGGCGACCCGCTCGATCCAACTGAAATCATCAAATTCGCCGTGTACCCATCCGGTCGTGGCCAAGCGTCGGGCCCGATGGTCGCCCATGAAGGCTTTGACCGTGCCGCGGTAAAGGTTTCGAGTGAATTGGTCCAGCAACACGATCAGGGCCAAGCGTTCGCGCGGCGCGCTTTCCCAATCTTTTAAACCATTCGCGACGGCCTGATCAACCGCCCAACCGAAGCGCTCGGCAATGGCCGCATCGACGACGGTACCGCCGGCAAACCAACGCTTGCCCAACACCGAACTGGGGGCCGGCTGGCCGTTGTCGTTAAACCAAAAGTCGAGGACCGCATGCGGCGTCAGCGCGGCCGCCAATAATTGAGTTGTCATAGCCTGAATTATCGCCGCCGGTGGCGGCTGAGGCTATTCAACCAAGGCGTAAGGCTGGGTGAACCAATGGGCAATTTCTGTGGCCGCTTGCGGGTACAAATGCAGATGGTGGTCCCCACTAAACATGCGGGTTTCAGCCTGGGGCACCCAGCCCAAGCGTTCGCTCAGCATGGGGCTTGGATTCAACATGCCGTGCTCGCCCAAGGCAATTTTTACTGGGCACTCAATCGCCCGTAAACAGGACTCAATTTGATGGGACTCCATTTTCAGCGGGCTGGGCAAACTGAGCCAAGGATCCGCACGCCAATGGAAGCCCGCGGCGTCCTCACGCATCCCGCGCTCTACCACCGGCATAATTGCCTCGGCGGTGATCGGCGTGACGCCTTTGCTGGCGCGCACCTGGGCGGCCACGTCCAAACTCGGATAGGGCCGCGGCGTCTTGGCGTTGAGGTGTTGTTTAGCGGCGCGGCGCAACTGGGCGCGCGGACTTAGGCTGGGCTCCATCCACGGACCAAAGCCTTCGACCAGATTCAACGAGCGCACGTCCTCGGGAAAGGCGCCCGCGTAAAGGCCCAAAATACCCGCCCCCATCGAATGGCCCAACAGGTGCACCGGGCCACCTATTTGTGCAATCAGAGCGTGCACATCCAACACCGAATCCCATATGTGGTAAGCGTCACCCGCCCAGTCCGAATGCCCATGCCCGCGCACATCAATCGCAATAACCTCGCGATTCAGCCGCGGCGCCAACTGCGACCAGGTATTGGCGTTATCCAGCCAACCGTGCAATGCCAACGTTGTGTTGCCCAAGCCATGGCCACAGTGCCAGCCGCGCAATGTCAGCGACGGCAGTTGAAAACTAATCGGGGTCACGGGGCAAAGGTATCCTGTAAAGTCATCCAACCGGGGGCCAGCAGGTCCCCGGACAAACAAAAACCAGCGCCGGTTGGCACGGCAACCGCGTCGCCGGTCCAGCGAAAGACCAGGGATGCCAACAGCGGCTGGTGAAAGCACACAATCGTGTCGCCAGCATAGCGCGCCGACAGGGCTTTTTCAGCATCCGATGAGGCCGTATCCGGCGTTACCTGGCGGACCAATTCAGGCACCCCGCCCAGTAGTCGCGCCGTTTGTTGGGCGCGCAAGTAGGGGCTGGAAAACCAGCGCGGTTTATCCAAGTTCAAACCGTCCAACCAACCCGCGGTCGCCATGACTTCGGCACGTCCGGAGTCGGACAACGCGCGTTGGGCGTCCGGGCCACCCGGTTCGGCGTGGCCGTGGCGAATTAACACAATCATCGTCTGTCCTTAGCGCCGGAGTCGCTGCAATTCCGGTATCATTCAAGCCGTCTTTTAACAAAACTAGGGCCGTTCATGCGCATCGTGTCTTTTAACATCAATGGCGTTCGCGCCCGTCCGCACCAACTGGAAGCCATCGTCGAGCAACTCAATCCCGACGTCATTGGCCTTCAGGAAATCAAGGTCCACGACGATCAGTTCCCCCACGAGACCTTTGAGCACCTGGGCTATTATATGAAAACCCATGGCCAAAAGGGTCATTACGGTGTGGCGTTGTTCTCAAAAGTTGAACCGAACAACCTGCGCAAGGGCTGGATCGACGACACCGAAGACAGCCAAAAGCGCATGATCATGGGCGATTTCCCACTACCCGATGGGCGAACCCTAACCATCATGAACGGCTATTTCCCCCAAGGTGAAAGCCGCAAACATGAAACTAAGTTTCCGGCCAAACAGAAATTCTACGCGGACCTGTTGGCCGACCTTCAAGCGCGCCATGACGACAACCCGGTCGTGGTCATGGGGGATTTCAACATCAGCCCACAAGACATCGACATCGGCATTGGTGACGTCAACCGCAAGCGCTGGTTGCAGCAAGGCAAGTGCTCGTTCCTGCCCGAGGAGCGCGAGATGTACCAAGCGATTATGGGCACCGGATTGGTTGATGCCTGGCGCGTGCTGAACCCCGACAAAGACGACAAATTTTCGTGGTTTGACTACCGCAGCCGTGGATTTGAGGACACCCCGAAACGCGGCCTACGGATCGATCACCATTTAATCAGCGAGTCACTGGTGGGCGATCTTAAATCAACCGGCATTTCCTACGGCATTCGGGCCATGGAAAAGCCGTCGGATCACTGTCCGATTTGGATTGATATCGACGCCTGAATGGGCCGACTAACCCCAGCGCAACGGCACCCGCGCACGCTGGTGAATGTCCGCATGGACCGCTTTGCCCAGCGGCGCAAACGCGCGCTGCGCGCAGTTTGGGCGCAGGCAATGCCGACACCCCGGGCCGATGTCCGTGACCCCGCTGACGCCGGTCAAATCCAAGCCATCCGCATACACAATGTCCGGCGCAAAGCGCAACTCACAGCCGATCCCGACGGCAAAGCGCCGGGCCGGATCGCCGTGACGCGGGCCGGGTTTAATCACCGCCTGGGCCAGACACAGCAGCTGCCGTTCATCCGGCGTGCGCACGCGCTGGACCAGTATCTGGTCAGGCCGGCTGAGCGCCTCGTGCACGTTCCACAGCGGGCAGGCGCCGCCTTGGCGGGCAAAGTGGAATCCGGCCGGGCTTTGACGCTTCATGATTTGCCCGGCGGCGTCGACCCGAACGAAATAAAACGGAATGCCTTTATTGCCGGGCCGCTGCAAGGTCGATAACCGGTGACAGACCGACTCGAACGAGCATTGGAACAGCCGCTGCAAGCGCTCCAAGTCATAGCGCTCGTCCCGCGCCGCCTGCAAAAAATCTTGATACGGCATGACCAGCGCCCCGGCAAAGTAATTGGCCAACCCGATTCGCAATACCGGGTCCGCCGCCGGGCTGGTTAAGTTGGCGGCCTTCACAATGTCCTCAACCCGATCACTAAACTGCAGCCATAACAGTTGCTGAGCCAACTGAAACGCGCGCTGGGCCGGGGTTAACCATCGGCCTAGCTGAACGCGTTTGGCGGTGCTGTCGTAACCGCGCGCTAACGCCGGATCGTCGACCAAGTCGACCTGTACGCCAAAGCGGCGCAGGTAGGCTTCCAAGTCCCGGTCCAATTCCGTGATGCGGAATCCGGCATCGCGAAACACCCCTTCCGCGGCACGGTCCAGCGACTCGATGTGGTTGTCTTGCAGGTAAAACCAATCACCGATCTCGGCGTAGGCGTCTTCGCTGTGGGGGACCGCTGCCGGTAACATTTGACGCTGTAGCCAATCGCCAATTTCCGGGCAAATTTGCAGCGCCTGGGCGGCCCGCATGCGCGCATCCGCCGGCAAGCCTTGTGCGATCCAATGTTCGACCAATGGATCGGGCGAACTGTTCAGATCCAAGCCCAGTTTTTGGCGCAACCGTTCGCCCACCGCCGCACTGAGCGGCCGCTGATTGGATTCGATTTGATTTAAATAGGCGGCCGAGATGTCAAGCTTAGCCGCCAGCGCGCGCTGGGTTAAGCCGATGAGCTGGCGCGCCTGGCGGATGTCATGGCCGGCGAATTTTTGCATCATTTGCAAAGGTTAGCACTACTTACAAGTTAGCTAACATTAAATTGGGTGAATACCGTCTTCATGCGACACTGCTACCAGACAAAAAAGGACATCGCATGCGACTAAAAAACCCGCTGACGGCCAAGGCCGCCCACAACTTTGCCATGCCCGGTGAAATCGGCCGTCAGGCCGGCGCCTATGAAGCGGCGCTGCAAGCCGGCATGGAATTGATTGAACGGCCGCACCAAGCACCAGCGGCGGCCATTGCCCGCCAGCACCAAAAAGGTCGCATGACGGTGTGGGAACGGATTGAACAGCTGGTCGACGAACCGCCCACGGTGCTGTTCCAAAACTGGGGCGAAAACCTTGATGGCGCAAGCCTAGTCACCGCGATTGGCAAAGTCGCCGGGCGCACAGTCGCCATTTACGGCCACGACTTCACCGTCCGCGCCGGCTCCATGGACGCCACCAACGGATCCAAACTGGCGCAACTGTTCGAAACCGCCGGCAAGCTGCGCATCCCCGTGGTCGGCTTTAACGATTCAGCCGGTGCATATGTACCCGCCGGCGTTGGCGGCTTGGACGGCTATGCCGAAGCATTTAAAGCGCTGCGTGACATCAGCGGCATCGTGCCCAGCATCATGTGCATGTTTGGATTCAACGCCGGCGGCGGCTCGTATCTGCCGCGCCAAGGCAGCTTCATCATCCAGCCCAAAAACACCTTTTTCGGTCTGACCGGCCCCGGTGTCGTCAAAAGTGTACTGGGCGAGGACGTCAGCGCCGACGAACTGGGGGGACCTGCGGTTCATGCCCACACCGGCGTGACGGATTTCATCGTCGAAGACGAAGTGGCGGCGATTCGCAAGGTGCGCCGGATACTGCGTTACCTGCCCAGCCACAACGCCGAGCTGGCGCCCGCCCAACCGACCAGCGACCCGATTGATCGCGCCACCTGGGAAGCGGACATCCTGTTCAAGAAAGCCTTCAACGGCCCCAACGGTTTCAACACCCCGCTGGAAATTGGCATCCTGGTCCAGCAACTGTGCGACCACGGTGACTACCTAGAAATCCAACCGGACCGCGCCGCCAATACCCTGTGCGCGCTGGGCCGCATGGGCGGTCAAGTGATCGGATTTGTGGCCAACAACTCGGCCGTCAATTCCGGTCAAATCGACATCGAAGCGGCCTACAAAAACGCGCGATTCATTCGCTTTTGTAACCTCTACAACATCCCCATGCTGTTCGTCGAGGACACCACCGGGTTCAAACCGGGCACCGAACAGGAGCACGGCGGCGTCGTCCAGGCCGGGCGCGCCATGTTGGACGCGATCATTGATCTGCGCACGCCGCGCTTTTTGTTGATCGTGCGTAACGCCTTCGGCGGCGCCTACGCCAGTTTCAACAACTACAAACTGGGCGCGGATCGCGTGTTCGCACTGCCGACCACCCGTTTGGCGGTGATGGGCCCGGCCGGCAAAACCTTTGTCTACAAAACCGAACTGAAGGCTGCGCAGGCCGAAGCCAAACGCCTGCATGCGGCGACCCTGGCGAGCCAACTCGAAGACGGCGTCGCCATCGATACCGCCCAAGCCGAAGCCGAGCGTGTCGCCGGCGCTCACCTGGCCCAGGTCGAGGTTGAATTGAGCGCGCGCTATGAGCGCGAATTAATGAACCCGCGCGAGGCCTTGAGCCTGGGTTCAATCAGCCAACTGGTCATGCCCAAAGACATGCGTGCCACCATCGGCAATGAAATGCTGCGTTACATCGCCCACTACCAGCCGACCGCCATGAGCGGCACACAACGGGAATTTCACTGATGCTAGAGACCCTAACCACCCAAGACCGCCGCTTGGCTGCGCAGCCCTCGAAATGGGTTCAGCAATTCAGTGTCGCCGGTTTCAAAGTGCTGATCATTTGCCGTGGTCCGATTCGTAAAGAAGTCATGGACGTGCTGAGTGAAATGGGCGCCGAGTACGGCGTGCTGTTGAGCGAAAAAGACTCGGTCACCTACAAAAACGCACTGGCCCCCGAATTGCGCCAAATCGCGGATCACAATCGCATCCACCGTGTACCGGACTACACCGGCGCCGACAAGGCTGAACGCGACGCCCGCATCGCCCAGATCATCGACATTGCCCAGTCCAACGGCTACGACGGGATCTTTGCCGGCTACGGGTTTATGGCCGAAGAAGAAGCCTTGGTCGCCGCCATCGAAAAAAGCGGCCTGACCTTTGTCGGTCCGTGCAGCCGCACCGTGCGCCAGGCCGGCATGAAAGACGAGGCCAAGCGCACCGCACTGGCCGCCGGCGTATCAGTCACACCCGGCGTCGACAACCTGACCACGCGCACCGTGATTGCCCTGGGTGACATGGCCGCCTTGGCCGCCGAACACGGCCTTAGCCTTGAGGGTGACAGCCCCGAAGCCCAAGCCGAAGGACTGCTCAACCAAAGCTATCAGCGCGGCATTGATTTGATCAGCATCGACCAGATCGCCGACCAGGCCCAGCGCGAGGTCCAGGCGCTGTACGCGGAGTACCCGAAAAACCGTATCCGCATCAAAGCCATTGGCGGCGGCGGCGGCAAGGGCCAACGCATCCTGCCCTCGCCCAAGGATTTAGGTGGCGACGCCCAGGCGGCCGCCGCGCCGACCCCGGAACTGGTCAAGCAGGTGCTGGCGGAAGTCAAAGCCACCGGTGTCGGCGACAACAAAAACGTGTTGTTGGAATTGAACATCGAAACCACGCGTCACCAGGAAATTCAGGTCATCGGCAACGGTGACTGGTGTTTGACCCTGGGCGGACGCGATTGCTCGGCCCAAATGCACGAGCAAAAGCTGCTCGAAATCAGCACCACCGTGGAAATGCTAGCAGACGCCATCGGCGCGGAAACGGATGACCAGCGACTGGCCTCGCTGAAGGGCGACCTGGACATCTTGCAGCGCATGGAAGACGAGTCGACTCGCTTTGGCACTGCCGTCGGTTTGGACAGCGTCAGCACCTTTGAGTGCATCGTTGACGATGACCGCCACTACTTTATGGAAATGAACACCCGCATTCAGGTCGAACACCGGGTCAGCGAGCTGTGCTACGGCCTGCGTTTCCAAAACCCCGACAATGAACACGATGCCTTCACCATCAATAGCTTAGTCGAGGCCATGGTGGTACTGGCTGTGCACGGTAAACAGCTTCCCAAACCAACCCGTGTGCCGCGCCAGCGCGCCAGCGTCGAAGTTCGCCTGAACGCCACCAACGACGCCTTGCAGCCCCATGCCGGCGGATTGATTCAGTTTTGGTCCAACAACGCCGCCGGTGAAATTCGCGACGACCAGGGCATCAGCCTGCGCAACCCCGACACCGGCTCGTTCGTGCACTACGCCTTGGCCGGGGCCTATGATTCGAACATTGCGTTGTTGTTGACGACCGGGCCAAACCGCGCCGACAGTTTCGCGAAAATGGCCGAGGTGCTGCGCAAAACACGCCTTGAGGGCACCGACTTGTCGACCAACCTGGCCTTTCACTACGGCCTGGTGCATTGGTTTATGGCGCGTGACGTGCATGCCAAAACCACCACCTCCTTTATTCAGCCCTACCTGACCGCGGTCGGCTTGCTGGCCCAGATGGCCCGTGAAGTTGACTGGAACTATGCCTGGGCGCGTGAAACCGGGCACGATGTGGAGCTGAGTACGCTGAAGAAGACCCTGGTCGTGCGTCCGCTCGAACGCTTGATGGCCCAGCCGCACTTGCTATCGGGCTGGATCAGTTACGCCGACGCCGCCTTCATGCGTGACGATCACGACGTTTGGCAGTTCGCCCAGAACCCGATTGCGCTGCTCAATGCGCTGTACCATTTTTTGAACATGGACCCGGACCCCAAGAGCCCCGCGGCTAACCAAATCTGGGCCCAGGACCAAGCGATCCTTGACCAGGCGTTGGCCTTCTACACCGATTTGGCGGGGTTGCTGGACACCGACTGCTGGGCCGAAACCCAAGCCATCTTGGACGCCGCGTGCGACCCACGCATCACGGACTGGCCAGCCGTCAGCGCCGCCCATGCGGACTTCCAGTTGGGCTTGGATTTGCTGCGGATTTTGCCGGTGGTCGCCGACCAGGTCGAATTTGAAACCCTGTGCGTGACCGAAGACTTGAACCTGTACATCCCCGAGTTCTTGCTCGACACCGACACCCAAAAACGTGCCGCGCGCGAATTGGCGCCGCCGCCGACCCAGCGTAGCGATGAAATCGTCGCCGCCAGCGGCGGCATGTTCTATGCCCAGCAAACCCCGGGCGACCCGGCCTTCGTCAGCGTCGGCCAGGTGGTCAAGGTCGGCGACCCGCTGTACATCGTCGAGGTCATGAAAATGTTCAACGTGATCAAAGCCGAGTTCGGCTGCACCATTGACGAGGTCTTGGTCGAGGGCGACGCCAGCGTGGTCAAAAAAGGCCAACCGCTGTTTAAAGTCACACCGACCGAACAGATCGAGGTACAGGACCCGATTGCCGCCGCACGTGCCCGCCAGGCCTGGACTGACGAGTGCTTGGATCATTTAGCCGGAGACCACGCATGAACGATTACAACGACTGGTCCGCCTTGATCAGCAAGGAAACCAAGGGCTTAACGCCTGGCGAAATGTCGTGGCTGACGCCCGAGGGCATCACTTTAAAACAGCTGTACACCGCGGACGACGTTGCCGATTTAGCATTCAAAGACAGTTTCCCCGGGTTCGCCCCCTACGTGCGCGGCGTCAAGGCCAGCATGTACTCGGGACGGCCCTGGACCATTCGTCAGTACGCCGGATTCAGCACCGCCAAAGCGTCCAACGATTTTTACCGCAAGGCCCTGGCGGCCGGCGGTCAGGGCGTGTCGGTGGCGTTCGATTTGGCCACCCACCGCGGCTACGACAGTGACCATCCCCGGGTCAAAGGTGACGTCGGCAAGGCCGGTGTAGCGATCGACAGCATCTTGGACATGAAGACCCTGTTTGACGGCATTGCGCTGGACAAAGTCAGCGTCTCGATGACCATGAATGGCGCGGTATTGCCGGTCTTGGCCGGCTACATTGTCGCGGCCGAAGAACAGGGCGTGCGCCAAGACCAGCTGTCCGGAACCATTCAAAACGACATTTTGAAAGAGTTCATGGTCCGCAACACCTACATCTACCCGCCCGAACCGAGCATGCGCGTGATTGGCGACATCATCAGTTACTGCAGCCAGCACATGCCCAAGTTCAACACGATTTCGATTTCCGGCTACCACATCCAAGAAGCCGGCGCGGACGCGGCATTGGAGTTGGCCTATACCTTGGCGGACGGCAAAGAATACATCCGCACCGCCCTGAATGCCGGTTTGGACATCGACGCCTTCGCGCCGCGACTGAGTTTCTTTTTCGGCATTGGCATGAACTTCTACATGGAGATCGCCAAGCTGCGCGCGGCCCGTTTGCTTTGGCAAGAAATCGTCGCCGAATTCAAACCGAGCAACCCCAAATCGAGCATGCTGCGCACCCACTGCCAGACCTCAGGCTGGTCGCTGACCGAGCAAGACCCCTACAACAACATTGTCCGGACCACGGTCGAGGCCATGGCCTCGGTGTTTGGTGGCACTCAAAGCTTGCACACCAACAGCTTCGACGAGGCGATTGCGCTGCCGACCGAATTCAGTGCGCGTATTGCCCGCAACACCCAGTTGATTCTGCAAGAAGAAACCGGCATTACCCAGGTCGTCGATCCCTGGGGCGGTAGCTTCATGATGGAGCGTTTAACCGCGGATCTGGCCGATCGCGCCCGCCAATTGATCGACGAAGTCGAGCAGCAAGGCGGCATGGCCAAAGCGATCGACGCAGGGCTGCCGAAACTGCGTATCGAGGAGTCGGCGACCCACAAGCAAGCCCGTATCGACCGTGGCGAGGACGTCATTGTCGGCGTCAACAAGTACAAGCTCGAAACCGAGGACCTGGTTGACACCTTGCAAATCGACAACGAGGCCGTGCGCGGCGAACAGTTGGCGCAACTGGCAACACTGAAAGCCGAGCGCGACAACAGCGTTGTCAGCGCGGCGCTGGCCAAAATCACCGCGGTCGCCGGCGGCGAATCCGGTAACCTGTTGGCGTGCGCCATCGACGCCATTCGTGCGCGCGCCACGGTCGGTGAAATTTCCGACGCTATGGAAGCCAAGTTTGGCCGCTACAAAGCCGAGCACCGCAGCGTCAGCGGCGTCTATGGCAGCCACTACGACAAGGACGAACGCTGGATGGACATCGGGCAACGCATCAACGCCTTTACCGGCGACGAGGGCCGCCGGCCGCGCGTGCTGGTCGCTAAAATGGGCCAGGACGGCCACGACCGCGGCGCCAAAGTGGTCGCCACCGCATTTGCCGACGTCGGCTTTGATGTGGATTTGTCGCCGATGTTTTCAACCCCCGAGGAAGTCGCCCGCCAAGCCGTCGAAAACGACGTCCATGCGGTCGGCGTCAGCTCGCTGGCGGCGGGTCACCTGACCTTGGTGCCGGAACTGATCGCGGCGCTGAAAGCCGAAGGCGCTGACGATATTTTGGTCTTCGCCGGCGGCGTCATTCCACGCCAAGACTACGACCAACTGCGCGCCATGGGCGTGTGCGCGATTTTCGGTCCTGGCACGCCGATACCCGACTGTGCGTCACAGGTGATTGATGCCATTCAATCCAACGGTTGATATCGACGCCCTGCGCGCGGGCAACCGCCGCGCACTGGCGCGCGCCATCACACTGGTCGAAAGTCAAAACCCGGCCCACCGGCCGGCCGCCAACGCACTGCTGGATTCGCTGATGCCCTACACCGGCACCAGCACTCGCCTGGGCATCAGTGGTGTACCTGGGGTCGGAAAATCGACCTTTATCGAGACCTTTGGGCTGCGCGCCATCGAACGCGGGCAGCGCGTCGCGGTGCTGGCGGTCGACCCCTCGTCACCGGTTAACGGCGGCTCGATTCTGGGTGACAAAACTCGAATGGAGTCCCTTAGCCGCGCCGACGGCGCCTTTATTCGGCCCTCACCCGCCGGCGATAGCCTCGGCGGTGTGGCCCAACGCACCCGCGAAGCGATTTTGTTGTGCGAAGCCGCCGGTTACGACCAGGTCTGGGTCGAAACGGTGGGCGTCGGCCAATCCGAGCATGCCGTCGCCAATATGACCGACGCCTTCATGGTGCTGATGCAGCCGGGTGCCGGCGATGAGTTGCAAGGCATCAAAAAAGGCATTTTAGAGCTGGCCGACTTTATCGTCGTCAACAAGGCCGACGGCGACGCCACCTTATTGGCCGAAGCGTCACGGCGGCACTATCAAAACGCGGTCAACTTGTTGACCCACAATGGATTTTGGCAACCGCAGGTACTCAGCATCAGCGCCGTCACATTGAACGGCCTAGACACCTTGGAGGGTCAACTTCAGGACTACCTGCGCCTGGGCTCCAAGTCGTTAGCGGCACGCCGAACCGGTCAAAACCTGTCCTGGCTGGAAGAACAGCTGCGCACCCTGGCGTGGCAAGCCATTACTCAAGATCCGGATGCGGTCACACGCTACCAACGGGCACGCGAGGCGGTGATGAACGGCACCATGGCACCTATACCGGCTGCGATGAGCGTACTACAGCCCTAGAGTGCGCACTGTCAACGGTGGCGCCCGGATTTTAATGCTATGGTTTTCTTTTAACCGACGGAAAACCCGATGCGCCGATTGATCGTTACACTCGTCCTCGCCTGCCCCCTAAGCTGGAGCGATGTACTGGTCGGCTTCCCGCGTACCACCACCTCCCACGCCATGGCTGCGACCTATGAATCGGAAATGCGGTTGTATGAGCGCGTGCTGGGTGAACCCATCGACTTTGCCACCTACGACATCAGCGACACCGGCGCGGCGCTGAAAATCGCCCGCGAGGGCCTGATCGCGGCAACCCCGGCGAACACCCAGCCGCTAATCGAGTTGGGCTTAACACCCGTCGGCTATCACGCTGGCGAAGCGACCATGGTGTTGGCCGGGCAGGTCAGAAAAAACGGTCTGTGCACCCGTGTTGGCCGACTCGAAAATGCCAGCATGATGGGTCTGATGGCGCCGTCACTGATCAAGCGCAGTCCGATCGAAGACCCGTGCGTCCGCTACTTTCCGGACACCTCGAACCTGATTCGGGCGATCAACCTAGGCCAAATTGATGCCGCAGTTATCGCGTCCTGGACGCTGCGGGACCTCACGGTCGAGTCGAAGGTGTTGGCAAAGGGCACGACTCCGATGTTCGCGTTTTTAAGCGCCAGTGAGCCCGCGCGATTCCTGCGAATGTTCGAAACACTGCAGGCCGACGCTGCCAAGTCGACCCGCGATCAGCCGATCAAGGCGTGGGATATGGGCGCCGCGGCGCGCTATTTACAGCTGCACCGCGACCTTAGCGACTAAGCCGAGGTGGGAATCTCGTAGGCCCGGACCGCGCGCAAAATGTCGCATCGGCTGATCTGGCCAACCAACTTGCCGGCGCTATCCACCACCGGCAGTCGACGACGGCCTTGCTGCATGAATAATTCCGCCACCGACACCACATCGGTATCCTGGCGCACGGTGTCAACGCCGCTGCTCATAACCTCGGACACGCGGCCACCGACTTCACCTTGATAGGTGCCTTTCAAAATGCCGGATAAGCAATCGTGTTCCGATACCATGCCGACCAGCGCGCCGTTGTCGACCACGGGCATTCCCGAAATCCCGTGTTTAATCAACATATCCACCGCCGCCAACAAATCCGTATCGGGTGTTACCGTGATCAAGTTCGTGGTCATGTAATCCGAAATGCGAATTGAACGAAACATGCCAACATCCTTATTCTGTGATTAGCCATTCCACCCTACCCCAACTTTTTGAAAAAGGCCTAGCACCATGATTAGCAAAATCGACCATGTTGGTATCGCAGTATTGGACTTAGATGCCGCGATCGACACCTACACCCGTCTGGGACTGCCATTTCTGGGCCGCGAGGTGGTCGCCGAACAAGGCGTCGAGGTGGCGTTCTTTCAAATTGGCGAGAGCAAGTTCGAATTGCTGTGCCCGCTCGGGGCCGACACTCCGATCGGCAAGTTCATTGCCAAGAACGGCGGCAAAGGCGGCGTCCAGCAGGTCGCCATGACGGTCGATAACATCGAGGCGGAAATGCAGCGCTTAACCGCCGAGGGGTTTACGCTATTGCAGCAAACGCCGGTCGACGGCGCGCACAACACCCGGGTCGCGTTTTTACACCCCAAAAGCACCGAAGGGGTGCTGTTGGAATTATGCGAGCACCGCTAAAGCAGCCACTCGAGTAACAGCGTCAGCGTCACCACCGAAACCGCGGTGGTGAGCAAAATCAAGGCGGCACTTTCGGTCTCGAGCGTGCCGCGACGGGCCGCCACCACATGCACCAATGACCCGGCCGGCACCGCCGCGATCAAGATCGCGGCTTGGGCGTTGATGGCGTCCGCCTGAAAGCCCCAGCACGCCAGCGCCACCAGCGCCGGGTGCACAAACAACTTAGCCACCAGCAAGACCCATTGCGGCCGACCAAAGCGAACACCCGAGCCGGCCACGCCCAGGGTCACGCCGAGGGCGAACAGCGCCACCGGCGATGCCGCTTGGGCCAGCAAACTCAGCAGCCGATCGGCGCCGTCACCCAGCGCAATGTCAAACCACGACACCAACAGACCGGCGCCGATCGCAAACAGCATGGGGTTGCTCAGGGTCTCTTTGATCGCGGCCCGCGTGCCCTCGCCACTGACGGCTTGCAGGACGATCAAGCTGCCCCCGACCAGCAACAGGTTCATCATCAGCGCAATCAAGATCACCGGCTGGGCGCTCAAGGCGCCAAAGGCGGTTTCGAACAGTGGGATGCCCAAGTAAATCGCATTCGAAAAGGTAGCGCCCAGGCAGGTCAACCAGCGCGCTTGGAAACCATTAAATCCCAAACGCGGCGCCAACCACCACACCAGCACCCAGACCCCAGCGGTCCCACTTAAATAGGCCGCTAGAAAACGCCACTGCCCAAAGGCTTCAAAGGGTGTGCGCGCCATGGCCAAAAACAGCAGCGGCGGCAGTGCAATCCGAAACACGAAAGCATTCAGTGCGCCGGCACCGCCGTCACCCAACCAGCCCCGGCGCTGCGCCAGCCAGCCCAAACCAATCACCGCAAAGACCGGCAATACAATGCTGATCAAACTACTCACAGAACGAAATTAAGCTCCGCCTCGGCGAAGGTATCGCCCTGACGGTCGACCACCCGGGCCACCAGCGGCGCACGCACACGCTGGTTGGCGCGCCATCGGGCCGCCCACGCATCCATCACCGATTGATCGACCGGATCGACTTGAAAACGCAGGGTTGGATCCACGAACGGCTTGAAAAATCGCTGGGTGGCGCCGGCCAACAGCGGATTTTGGGCGTCGTCCAGCACCGCCTCGGCGTGCTCGGCCACGAACACCCAACCGGCCAGGGCCATGCCCGCCGCCATGGCGCCACCAAAGGCCACATCCAATTGATTGCGTGACGGCGCAAACGGGGCCTCCAAGGCCCCCGCGACCTGGTGCAATTGCATGGCCTGGGCCAGCGGCGTGCCGGCCAGCATCCGTTGAAAAGGCGTCATTCAGCCACCCAGGATTTGCATAATGGTTTGTTCGCCGCTGAACCGAACCGGTTGCTTGTCCTTTAATGCCCGCCCCAGCCGATCCACAATCAAGGCAATCGCCTCCGGCTCGTCCAGCGTCAAGGCCGGACGAATATCCAACGCATTGGACGACGAAATACAGCCGTACAGCATGCCATCGCTGGTCAGGCGCAGACGGTCACAGTCGCCGCAAAACGGCGCCGATTCGTTCGAAATAAAGCCAAAACGACCGCGCGCGTTAACCCAGGTTTGACTGGTCGAATTGGCCTCGCGTGGCAGCTGTTCGGCCTCGCCAAACACAGCCAACAGCTCAACCAATTCAGCCTGAGGCACGAACTCGCGATCAAACGCGGCGACGTCTTGCAGGTGCCCCATACGCATCAACTCAATAAAGCGCAGTTCAATCCCGCGTTGGCTGCACCAGTCAAACAGCGGCACCACCTGATCGCGATTTTGGGTGCGCATGGGCACGGTATTCAGCTTGACCTTCATGCCCACGGCCAACGCCGCCTCGATGCCGGACAGCACGGATTCCAAGTCACCCGCTTTGGCCATGGTTTTAAACACCACCGGGTCCATTGAATCCAAACTGACGTTGATGCGTTTGCAGCCTGCGGCCTTGAGGGCCTCGACATGACGGCCCAAAAACTGGCCATTGGTGGTCAGGCTGATTTCGGATTGGTGCGCACGCAGCCCCGCCAGTACCGCCGACAAGTTCGGCGCAATCAGTGGCTCGCCGCCGGTCAGGCGAATTTTCTTCAAGTCCAAAACACGGTCCAGCAAACCGACCAGGCGCATCAAATCAGCGCCGTCCAGTGCGTTCGGTGACGGCTTCAGTACGCTGCCGGCCGGCACACAGTAGTCACAGGCATAGTTGCAGGCGGCGGTCAGGCTGACACGAAGGGAGCGAAAGCGACGACCTAACGGATCAATCAAACTCATAGTACGGTAACCTTACGGGGCGCACGCGCCGCTTGAGAGAGGTCCACCAGGACCTGTGTGATAACGGTATTCATGGCGTCGGGACGCTCCGGATGCAAGCGCTCCGGGCCGACCGCCAAAATTCCCTGAACGCTGGCCAGCAGCCAACCCGCCATGCTGTGCGCCGAACGCGATTGTCCGGTACAACCGGCTTGGTCCAGCAGCTGGGCCAGCTTCAGGCGCTCGCGATCCAGCATGCGTTGGATCAGCTCCAAAGATTCAGCCTGACGGTGACGGACCAAACCCTCGCTCCAGCGCTCGATCAACTGAAACTGGTGGGGTTGGCCCAAGCGCAACGCAATGTAGTCGTTAAGCCGATCCATCGGTGTGCGATCGGTCGGCGACAGCACCGCCATGCGCGCGTCCAGCGAGATTTCGATCAGGCGCGCAACAATTTCATGTTTGGTTTTGAAGTGTTTGTAAATCGTGCCCTTGCCGATACCGACATCCTGAGCAATGCGCTCGACCGTTACCGACTCGGCGTCGACACCGGACAGCAACGCTTCGGTGGTGTTGAGTATTTCAAGTTCACGGCGCATAAATTCGCGTTTTTTGCGATCGGTTCGGTCCACCGAGCATCCCCTCTTATTGTCGCCCGTACGATACCAGATGCCCCTCGCGCAATCAGCAATTGACCGAGGGCCAATGTCAGGATTTATAGTCGTGGCAAACTCGACCCAACCAAGGAGATTCGCTTGCTCAAGACGCTGTCGACCCTGATTAGCCACTGGCTGCTAGCACGCCGCTATGACCCGCTATACACCGGCTCGAATTTACATGCCATACGTTACGAGTTACGCCCCGGCGATCTAGTCTTGGTCGAGGGCCAAACCCGCGTTGCTCGTATTATCCAGCGCCTGACCTTGTCGTCGTGGTCACACGTGATGCTGTATCTGGGGCGCGTGCACGACGTCGAGGACCGCCACATCCGTCACCGCGTGCAAAGCTTTTGCAATGCATCACCCGAGGATATGTTGATTCTGGAAAGTGAAATGGGCCGCGGCACCGTGGTGCAAACGCTGGATCACTACTCGGACTACCACCTGCGCATCCTGCGGCCGAAAAACATCCGCTACCAAGACGTTCAAACCGTGATCGCCTTTTGCGTCGACCGCTTGGGCAAAGAGTACAACCTGCGCCAAATCGTTGACCTGATGCGTTACCTACTGCCGTGGAAAGTATTGCCCCGGCGATGGGGGTCCAGCCTATTTCGTTACCAGCCCAACAGCCCTACCACGGTCTGTTCGACGCTTTTGGCCGAGGCCTACGCAGCCGTCGATTTCCCAGTGCTGCCACTGATCAAAGATGACAGCGACGGCCAATACCGCTTGTTCCAGCGCAACCCCATGTTCGTGTACCCCGCGACCTTCGATAAATCGCCCTACTTTGACGTCATCAAAACCGCGCACGTCGACCACGGGCCGGTCCGAGGTGCGTACAAGTTGATGCCCTGGCGCGGGCACCTGCAATTGGACGAGCCGGAACAGGATTACTACATCCAAGATCACGATCACGACGACAAAGCCTAATCAAGCCGGGTGCGCTTTGGTTATACTGGGGGCCTTAAACAGGAGGACCACATTATCGCTACCGCATCCGCAGTTCACATTCTGGTGAAAACTGAAAACGAAGCACAGTCACTGCTTGATCAAATTAACAGCGGCAAGGACTTTGGCGAGTTAGCCAAGCGCCACTCGACCTGCCCGTCCGGCAAACGCGGCGGTGACCTCGGCGAATTCCGCCAAGGCGACATGGTCAAGCCCTTTGACCAGGTCGTGTTTAACGAGGAGTTGTTGAAAGTCCACGGACCGGTCAAAACCCAGTTCGGCTATCACCTGATCAAGACGCTGTACCGCAGCTAACCTAGCGGCGCTTTTTAGGCGCACGGCTGGTGGGCGTGGCACCGCGTTTGTTGGTGCTGGGTCCACGGCCGCGACTGGCTGGCGCATTTCGGTCACGGCCCGCTTTGCTGGATCGCGGCGAGTCAGCGCCAGTGCCCTTGGCACGGCCACCTTTTTGGCTGCGCGATGAATCAGTTGCCGCGGGCTTTTTAGAGCGCGCCACCGCCGTGCGATTTGACGAGCGTCCAGCGCCGGTTTTTTTCCGGCCCGGCTTGGCTTCGGACGTCGAGTCCTCGACCGACTTCATCAGTTGCGCCATTTCCTTGGGCGTCAGATCACGCCACTCGCCGACCGGCAACCCTTTCAAGTCCACGTGCATGATGCGCGAACGCTCCAGCTTGACCACTTCGTAGCCAAAGTATTCGCACATCCGGCGAATTTGACGATTCAGGCCCTGAACCAGGGTCATCTTGACCGTGTGGCTGGCGACTTTTTCGACCGGACACTTTTTGGTCATGGTGCCTAAAATCGGCACCCCCCCGGCCAGGCCCTCGACAAAGGCGTCGTTGACCGGCTTGTTGACCGTCACCAGGTACTCTTTTTCGTGCTGGTTACCGGCCCGCAGTACTTTGTTGACCAGGTCGCCGTTATTGGTCAGAAAGATCAGCCCCTGGGAGTCTTTGTCCAACCGGCCGATCGGAAAAATGCGCACCCCATGATTAACAAAGTCGACAATGTTGTCGCGCTGGGTCGATTCCGTGGTGCTCTCGATACCGACCGGTTTGTTCAACGCAATAAACACAAAATCGTCGGATTCGGGGGCTTCGATTTCCTGGCCATTGACGCGAACGACGTCACCGGGACCCACTTGATCCCCAACCCCAGCACGCTTGCCGTTGATATAGACATTGCCTTGTTCAACGAAACGGTCGGCTTCGCGGCGCGAGCACAAGCCGGCTTCACTGATGTATTTATTTAGGCGTTTGAGCATGCGCGGTCGAACCTCGTGGATGGCAAGTCGTCAGAATACTACAGCGACGGGTCAGCGCACGGCTGCACGCGTGAACAGACGGTAGAAGTTTTCACTGGTCTGCTCATCCAACGCGCCGGGGCGAACGCCGCGTTGTGCCGCCACGCATTCAAGCACCCAGGGCAGGTACTTGGGCTCGTTTTTAAGGCCGCGGTGAGGTTTCGGCGCCAACCACGGGCTGTCGGTTTCGATCAGCAAGCGCTCGGCCGGCACTCGACGGGCAACCTCGCGCAACGCGTCGGCATTGCCAAAGGTGACAATGCCCGAAATCGAGATATACCAGCCCAAGTCCAGCGCGGCCTCGGCCATGTCCCACGACTCGGTGAAACAATGCAGCACACCGACATGCTGGGGATCGGCGTATTCACGCATGATCGCCAGGGTGTCATCGACCGCAGCCCGGGTGTGCACAATCGTCGGCAACCCCAACTGCGAGGCTGCCTGCAAGTGGTGGATAAAGGCCTGTTGCTGAACGCCTGGATCGTTATCGTTCTTAAAATAATCGAGCCCGGTTTCACCGAGCGCAACGACCTGCGGGTGATCGGCCAATGCGACCAACTCAGCCACACTCGGCACACGGTCACTGTGGTAGAGCGGGTGCACACCAACTGACGCGCTAACGTCGCCATGCGCCTCGGCGACCGCCAACGGCCCGCCGGCACTGTCGAGGCTAACGCCAATACACAAAAAATGGTCGACGCCGACCGCGCGCGCCTCATCCAGCGCCGACGCTAACGAGCGCTCGCCCAATTCCAGGCGATCCAAGTGGCAATGGCTATCGATCATAGGGTGTGCGTTGGGGTGTCGCTTTGCAGCATTCCAGCCAGGTTGGTTTCAATGCGATCGCGCAACCCACCCTCATCTTCAACAAACTGAACACCAATGCCGGCCGCCTTCTGGCCTTGGGCGCCGGCGGGGGTGATCCAGATCACCTTACCGGTCACGGGGAATTTCTCGGGCTCGTTCATCAATGCCAACAAAATGACCACTTCCTGGCCCATCTGAAAGGGCTTGGCGGTCGGTATAAACAACCCGCCGCCGTTTATGAACGGCATGTAGGTGGCGTAGAGGACCTGTTTGTCACGAATGGATAGAGAGAGCATGGCGATCCTTTAAATATCTGCGGCGACTATAGCCACTGGCGTCTAGGTCGACAACCGGCCGGCTCGAACCCATAAATCACCCAGCGCCTGAACCACCAAACCGGTGTCGACCGTGACCTGTTGCAGCGCGGGCTTGCGCTCGCGCTCTAGCCGCTCAACAAAGGTGCACAGCGCAGCCAAATACGGAGTCTGGCCACGCACTACCTCCGCCTTAATACTTTCCAGCGCCAACACATACCAGTCATCAAACCAAACCAAGGTATTCAGCCGTTGCGCAGCCGCAATCAAGGCGCCCGCCTTGCGCTGGCCGGCATGGGCGGCAATCAGGCCTTGGCGCCACTCATCGCGCTGGGACAGCGCCTCGGGATCGGCCATCAGTTGGCGCAGCGTATCCGGTGCTGCGCTGACACCGCGCGCGGCGCTGGTGTCTTGGTTGGGAAAGGTGCTCGCCAACCACCCCGCCACATCGCCCAGGCTGGGCAACACCACTTTGCGAACCCGACTTAACACGGTCGGCGGCAATCGGCCCGGGCGTTCGGTAGTCAAAATGAAGCGCGTACCTGCGGGCGGTTCCTCAAGCAACTTGAGCAAGGCATTGGCCGACGAAATATTCATGCGCTCGGCTTCGAATATCCGAATCACACGGCCACCGCCTTGATGGGTGGTCGACGCCGAGGCCTGAACCAGCGCTCGAATCGCGTCGATTTGGTGGGTGTGCGATGCGCCTTCCGGGATCCGCGTGAACACGTCCGGGTGGGCGTCCTGGGCCAAAAATCGGCAGCCACGGCACTGGCCGCACTCCGTGCCCGACTCGCACATCCAGACCCGGGTCAATGCCTCGGCGAAGCCTGCCACACCTTGACCGGGGGCCGAGGTCACTAGCACGGATTGGACCCGTGTATCCTGGGCCAACTGATCCAGCTGGGGCTGGTGCCAGGGATAACTCATTCGATGAACTCCCCCAGCGCTGTCCAGGCCGCGTCCAACACCCGTTCAGGGCTGTCGTCGGCGTTGATCACCCGATAGCAATCCGGTGCACTGGCGGCGCGCGCTTGATAACCTTGTCGCACGCGTTGATAGAACTCCAAGGTCTCGCCGTCCAGCCGATCGGTGGCGCGGGCATTGGCTTGAATACGCGCTAATCCCACCTGCGGGTCCAAATCTAAAATCAACACACAGTCCGGCCGCAAGTCGCCCTGGACCCAGCGTTCAAGTTGCTCGACCTTGTCCGCGCCCAATCCGCGGCCGACGCCCTGATAGGCGTACGAGGCATCGGTGAAGCGATCCAACAGTACCGTTTGACCTGCGGCCAGCGCCGGCTTAATACGTTCGCTCAGGTGCTGGGCACGGGACGCAAACATCAGCAGCAATTCGGTATCCGGGGCCACCACTTCGTTACGTTTGGCCAGCAAAACGTCACGAATTTCCTCGGCCATCGGCGTGCCGCCCGGCTCGCGCGATACCACCAGGTCGGTGCCACGAGCCGAAAAGCGCTGGATCAGACCGCTCAACACGGTGCCTTTGCCGGCGCCTTCAACCCCTTCAAGGACGAAAAACTGGCTCATTGCCGATTCCGGATATAACGATCGACGTTGGCATTGTGCTCGGCCAGTGTTTTCGAGAAGCGGTGGCCACCGCTGCCGTCGGCGACAAAAAATAGATGCCCGGTCTCGAGCGGGTCCACCGCCGCGCGCAGGGCGTCCTGGGATGGCATCGCAATCGGAGTCGGCGGCAAACCATCAATCGTGTAGGTATTCCAGCGCGTGGGCGTGCGCAAATCGCGGCGCCTTATGTCGCCGTCAAAATCCGGCAGTAAACCGTAGATCACCGTCGGGTCGGTCTGCAGTCGCATGCCCTTTTTCAAGCGCAGGGTAAATACGCCGGCGATCTGGCGCCACTCGTCTTGAATGCCGGACTCTTTTTCGATGATGCTGGCCAACACCAAGGCCTGTGCCGCCGAGGTCAGCGGCAAATCCTTGGCTCGGCTGAGCCATTGGGTTTCGAGTACCGCCGACATCGCTTCGTGGGCGCGGGATAACACGTCAACGTCCGAGTCACCCGGGCCAAAGCCATAAGTATCCGGCAAGAACTGGCCCTCCGGCCAGCCGTCAAAAGCAAACGACTGATCCCACTCCGCCAGATCGTCCGGCAAGGTCTGGACTAAACGAGGATCATTTTTAAGTTGCGACTGCAGCTGCCAAATATGTTGCCCAGGCACCAGGGTAAAAAACTCGACCACGGTTTCGCCTGCGACCAACCGTGCCAACACCGTGCGCGGCGTATCAGCGCTGTTCAAATCATAGGTGCCGGCGCGAATCGCAACCAACTCGGGGGCCAAACGGCGCAACAGACGCAAGTCCGGGACCGGGGCGACCCAGCCGTCGCCTTGCCACTGGTCCAGCAACGCATTCAGGCTGGTACCGCGCGCCACCGCGATACGTTCAACCTCGGTTGTCAGCGGCTGGTCAAGCCACGCCTTGGCGCCCTCGATTTGGTTATAGAACCAACTCGACAGCGACAACACCATCAGAATCGCCCAAACGACGACGATTTTGCCGCGCATTAAATGCGTTTAAACAGCAGCGACCCGTTAGTCCCGCCAAAACCAAAGCTGTTGCTGAGGGCATACTCGATGTGATGCTGCTGAGGCGTCAGCGGAACCAAATTCAGGGTCACTTCCGGATCCGGATCGGTCAGGTTGATCGTCGGCGGCGCGACCTGATCGCGAATGGCCAACACACTGAAGATGGCCTCGACCGCACCGGCAGCACCGAGCAGGTGACCAATCATGGATTTGGTCGAGCTGACCGCAGCGTCTTTGCCGTTCAACATGCGAGTAATGCCACGCGCTTCGGCAACGTCGCCGCCGGGCGTCGAGGTGCCGTGGGCGTTAACGTAATCGACCTGATTACCCGCGATTCCAGCATCACGCAGAGCGCCCTGCATCGCAGCTTCAGCCCCGGCGCCGGTTTCAGGCGGCAAGGTCATGTGATACGCATCGTCACTCATACCAAAGCCGACCAATTCGGCCAGGATGTTGGCACCACGTGCTTTAGCGTGTTCGTATTCTTCCAACACCATGGCGCCGGCACCGTCGCCCAGCACAAAGCCATCACGCCCGGTATCCCACGGACGCGAAGCCCCTTGCGGGTCGTCGTTGCGCGTCGACAGCGCTTTGCAGGCGTTAAAACCGCTGATCCCCAGTGGCGTACAGGCTTGCTCGGCGCCACCGGCGACCATCACGTCTGCGTCGCCATAGGCGATGGTGCGCGCGGCATAGCCGATATTGTGAGTGCCCGTGGTACAGGCCGTGGTGATCGCAATGTTCGGGCCTTGAAAGCCCAAGCGGATCGCCAGGTTGCCGCTGATCATGTTGATAATCGAGCCGGGCACAAAGAACGGTGACACGCGGCGCACGCCCTTCTCCAACAACTCTATGTGGTTCTTTTCAATCATGCCCAAGCCGCCGATACCGGAGCCAATCGCGACGCCGGCACGGGTCAAGTCGAGGGTTTCCAAGTCCAGGCCAGCGTTTTCAACCGCTTGGTGACCGGCGACCATCCCGTACTGGATAAACAAATCCATTTTACGGGCGTCTTTGCTGGTCAAATAGGGCTCTAAAGAGAAGTCAGTGACTTCACCGGCAAAACGCGTGGTGTAGTTGGTAGCATCGAAGCCTTGGATCGGGGCTATGCCGCTCTCACCTTTTAGGATGCGGGCCCATGTACCCTCAACACTTGAAGCCAATGGGCTCAACATGCCCATCCCAGTCACGACCACTCTGCGTTTTGACATTTTCAAATCCTTACAACGTAAAAGACCGCCCATGACGACTCATAGGCGGTCTCGGAATTCAGTAACGGCTAATTTAGCTGTTGGCGTTGATGTAGTCGACCGCTTGCTGAACTGTAGTGATGGTTTCTGCTTTTTCGTCAGGGATTTCAGTTTCGAATTCCTCTTCCAAAGCCATTACCAGCTCAACCGTGTCCAGCGAGTCTGCACCCAGGTCCTGCACAAAAGATGACTCGATGTTGACTTCTTCATCTTTGACGCCAAGCTGTTCACAAACGATTTTCTTGACGCGTTCTTCAATAGTGCTCATTGGAATATTATCTCCTAAATATTTTTAACGTTGGACCGAAGCCCAGTCGCCGTCCCTTTCGGTGGGGCGCATTATCTACCGGTTTTAAGTTAATTTCAAAACTTAGTTCATCAACATCCCGCCGTTGACATGCAAGGTCGTGCCAGTGACGTAAGCCCCTGATTCTCCGACCAAATATGCAACCGCGTTGGCGATATCCTGCGGCTGACCCAGACGCCCAAGGGGAATCTGTGACGCCAATGTGTTCTTTTGTTCGTCGCCTAGGGCGTCGGTCATGTCCGTGGCGATGAATCCAGGCGCCACGGAATTCACCGTAATATTGCGTGAACCGACCTCGCGCGCCATCGCCCGGCTGAAACCTTCGATGCCCGCCTTGGCCGCCGCATAGTTGGCCTGACCGGCATTGCCCATCGACCCGACCACGGACGAAATGTTTACGATCCGCCCCCAGCGCGCCTTGGTCATACCCTTGAGCACAGCCTTGCTCAACGAAAATACCGACGTCAGGTTGGTCTGGATAACGTCAGACCAATCGTCGTCTTTCATGCGCAACATTAAGGTGTCACGGGTAATGCCGGCGTTGTTGACCAACACCGCGACCGGACCCAGTTCGCTGGTGATGCGCGCCAACGCTGCTTCAACGCTGGCCCCGTCGGTCACGTTCATGGCCAAGCCCAAACCGTTAATCCAGCCGTCGATCGCAGCCGCGCCCGATTCAGTGGTTGCGGTGCCGCAAACGGTGTAGCCGTCGGCCATCAATTTTTCAGCAATGGCTTTACCAATGCCACGGCTTGCGCCGGTAACCAATGCGATGCGTGCGTCGCTCATGCTTCCAATCCTTGTGTCAGTCCGGCCAGGTCACCAATGCTTTGGACGCTGATCGACTTATCAATTCGTTTACCCAAGCCCGCCAACACGGCACCGGGCCCACACTCGATTGCTGAACTTACGCCCTGCCCGACTAAAAACTGAACGGTTTGTGTCCAGCGTACCGGCGAATAGGTCTGGGCCAAGACCTGTGCCTTGATCCGCACGGGGTCGGTTTCAGGCTCGACACTGACGTTTTGTACGATCGGCATGGCCGGTTCGGAAAAGGTAATATCACCCAAAAAACCTGCCAGCTCGTCGGCTGCTGGTCGCATCAGCGCACAGTGGAACGGCGCCGATACCGGCAACGCCAGAGCGCGCTTAGCTCCGGCCGCTTTCAGCAATGGCAAGGCGCGCTCAACCGCGCCGGCATGACCGGCGATCACGACTTGGCCGGGGGCGTTAAAATTAACCGCCTCCAACACGTCACCGGCGCCAGCCTGAATGCAGACCTCGATCACCGCGTCGTCATCCAGCCCAATCACCGCCGCCATTGCGCCAGTACCCGCCGGCACCGCACGCTGCATGGCCTGACCACGGAACCGCACAGCCCGCACAGCATCCTCAAATGCGAGTGCGCCGCTGGCGGCCAACGCCGTATACTCACCCAACGAGTGCCCGGCCAATATAGCGGGCGCCGCACCGCCTTCGGCCTGCCAGATCCGCCACAAGGCGACCCCAGCGGTCAACAGCAGCGGCTGTGTGTTGGCGGTCAACGACATTTGTTCGGCGTCGCCATGACTCAACATCGCCCACAGATCATCTGAGAGCGCGTCGGAAGCTTCGACAAAAGTGCGTTGAACAAGATCATGCTGGCCTGCGATATCGAGCAGCATGCCCGGCTTTTGAGAGCCTTGACCGGGAAACAAGAATGCGAGTTTTGACATATCAACAACCACAAAGGGCCGCTAAGCGGCCCTTTACGTTTTACTCGGCTTCGGTTTCAGTCTTTTGAGCGATAACCTGGCGGCCTTTGTAAAAGCCATCCTTGGTCACGTGGTGGCGCAAGTGCTTCTCACCGCTGGTTACGTCTACGCTCAAGGTCTCTGTGTTCAGCGAGTCGTGTGAACGACGCATGTTACGCTTTGAGCGGGTTTTTCGGTTCTGCTGTACGGCCATGTCGGCCTCCTATTCGTTTTTGCCTTTCAACTGTGCAAGCACAGCGAACGGGTTAGGTTTTTCCACCGGCGCGTCGTCTTGGTTGACGATCGCTCCACAGTTTTCAGCGTGCTTGGGCACCATTGGCACCCGCAGCAACAATTCTTCTTGAGCGGCTCGGTAAACGTCGACGCTGCCGTCTTCGTCTAGCATGTTGACTTCCCAGCCCTCGGGCAATCTTTCGATCGCTTCCTCGGACATGACCAACGCCAAACTGCACGATCCACTCATGTCGACTGCCATCACTTCAAGACAACGCTGACACAATACATCGGCCGAACCGTCGAAGGTTAAGTGCATGGCGTGGACCCGATCCTCGGTGCGCTCAAAGCGAACGCTAACTTGGATTCGATCTGACGCTTGGTTTTCAGTAACCTGCGCCAGTTCCGGCATGTCCTGCCACGACATAAAACCCGATACGGTCTCGCCGTGGCGCTCTGCTTTGCGCGCGTCGAATCGTCGATTTAGGGGTCTGTCAAACATAGGGCGCGAATACTAGGGAGACGACAGCACGGTGTCAATCACAATCCTCGGCCAATGGGTATTGGCGTCAGGCTCGAAACATCGGGCCAAACAGCTGGCGGCGGCCGGCATCCAAGCGGCGCTGATGCCGCCGCACTGCGACGAGGCTTTAATAGCTGGGGAGGCCCCGCACGCACGCGCCCTTCGATTGGCCGAGGCCAAAGCGCGCGAGGTTGCCACGCGGGCGGGTCCGGGCGCTATTGTGATCGCCGGCGACCAGGTCGCACATGCCGCCGGCAACATTTTGCGCAAGCCCGCGTCAATCGCCAGTGCCTGTGACCAGCTAGCCGCCGCCAGCGGTCGCTGGGTCAGTTTCGAAAGTGCGGTGGCCATTCACATCAACGGCCAGTGCCAACATGCGTTAACCCTGACGCGAGTTAAATTTCGGACCCTGACAGCGACCTTAATTGATCGCTACGTCAATGCCGAAATGCCACTGGATGCGGCCGGCAGCTTTTACAGTGAAGCCGTCGGCGGCTGGTTGGTCGATCGCATCGAAAGCGAGGACCCCAGCGCCCTGATCGGTTTGCCGATGCTGGCGCTCGGGCGATTGCTGCGCGACGCGGGGGTTGACCCGATCGCGCGGCTGCCGGACTAACCCCGATTAATAGCGCAGCCCGGCGCCCTGCAGCTGATTAAACGACGCACTGACCGACGCACCCAATTGGCGTGTCAGCCGCTCGAGCGGCGCAGGGCGCGGCGTAAAATCAAGAACGCGGTCGACCCCCAAGTTTTCGTCAGCGATTTCGGCCGGCGACAGGTGGCCGTCAATCAAACCCAAGGCCAGCGCCTGGCGGCCATTCCAGATCAGCCCAGAAAATAGGTTATCGTCCTCGACCAGGCGAGCACCGCGCGCGGATTTGACTCGATCAATAAATTGTTCGTGAGTGCCATCCAGCACACGCTGCCAATGCTCGACCTGAGCTTTGTCCAGAGGCAAAAACGGGTCCAACAACCCTTTATTCGTGCCGGCCGTGATCAGACGCCGCTCAACGCCCAGCTTTTTAGCAGCGTCTTCGAAACCAAACCCCGACGAGACCACGCCGATCGACCCCACCAAACTGGCTTCATCCGCATAGATTTCGTCCGCCGCGCTGGCGATGTAATAAGCGCCGGACGCTCCGATGTCGGCAATCGCCGCATAGATCGGCGTATCCGGGTATTCGCCGCGCAGCCGCTGAATGCCACGCCAGACACGATCAGCCTGAACGGGACTGCCGCCGCCACTGTTAATGTCCAACACTACGCCGCGGGTACCTGGGTGCTCCAGCGCCGCCGCAATGCCTTGCAAGATAACCTCGGCACTGGCGTCCGAGTCAGCCGCGATGGTGCCATTGATGCTGACGCTCGCTAGGTGCCCACCGTCCGCTTCGCTCCACTCGTCAAAGCTGGCGTTGCGGGCCACCGCGACAATTAGAAAGGTCACGTACGCCAGTGTTACCAGCTTAAAAAAGATGCCCCAGCGGCGTGAGCGGCGCTGCTCTACAAAAGCCACGTCCATCACTCGGCGCAGTTCCTTCCAAGCGCGGCTATCAGGGTCCATATCACTCATCGGTTAAACGCTCCATCAAGGCATTTAATTGCGGGTCCAGCGGCGCCTCGATCGCCAGGCGACCGTCCTGCCACGGAATATCAATTTTCGCCGCATGCAAAAACATCCGTTTCAGGCCGCGGTTTTTCCACCCTCGGTTGTCGGCATCCAGCCCGTACTTCGGATCGCCTAAGATCGGGTGACCGGCAGCCTGACAGTGAACGCGGATTTGGTGCGTGCGCCCGGTCACGGGCTCGGCCGCCACCAAGGTCGCGCCCGCCACTTTGCGCAGAATACTAAATCGAGTCAGGGCAAACTTGCCCTCCGGGTTAACACTGGCCATGCGCTCGCCCGACACCAACACATCACGCGACAGGTTCAACTTGACCTGCTGTTTACGTGCCGGCCACATCCCCGACACCAGCGCCCAGTAGGTCTTATGGGCGGTCCGGTTACGCAGAGATTCGTGCAGTGCCCGCAACGCACTGCGTCGCTTGGCCAGTAAAATCACGCCCGAGGTGTCACGATCCAGACGATGCACCAGTTCCAAGTGCTTCAGTTCCGGCCGCGCAATACGGGCTAACTCGATCAGCCCGTAGCTCAGGCCGCTGCCGCCATGCACCGCCAAGCCAGCCGGTTTGTTAATCGCCAGCAAGTGCGAGTCTTCGAACAACACCCAAGTCTTGAACTGTTCGACTTGGCTGTCCGACAACTTGGGGGCCGGCGCCGCCTCCGCGGTACGCACCGGTGGAATACGCACCACGTCGCCGTCTTCTAAACGGTAAGAGGCCTGTTTGCGACCCTTATTGACACGCACCTCGCCACTGCGAACCAACTTATAGATGCGCGTGCGCGGCACCCCTTTAAGCTGGGACAACAAAAAGTTGTCGAGCCGCTGACCGGCGCGGCCTTCGTCAATTTCAACCAGTACAGGGCCCGCATTGCCGCTGGCCGTTAGACTTGATATCATTACATCTCACTTTAAACGTTAGTGGCTCCCTGCCCGAAGAAATATTCCGGGCGAAAGGTAGAGCTCACTAGGCCGGATAGCATACAGCATCCGCCTTAGTGGATCCGACGCCTAACGCAATTTTCAGTGAAATGGGGGCCAACAAACGGCCCGATCCAGCAACCCGCCAACGAATTGCTAGCGGTCGCTGTGACGAGATCGATTTTATTTCCCGACCGGCTATTTTGCCCGTCGGACGACAACTCGAACTGCAGGGCCCGTCCCTGCCGTCGGTGCCTAATCACTGTGAAGTGGTTGGGCATCACGCCGTTTTTTTAGGCGTACACAGCGCGCTTGCGTCGTTGGTTGTAAGGAAAACCAACGCATGAAACGCATGCTTATTAACGCAACCCAGTCAGAAGAACTGCGAGTTGCCTTAGTTGACGGTCAAAAGTTATTTGACCTAGACATCGAAAGCACCGCCCGTGAACAGAAAAAGGGCAACATCTATCGCGCACGCATCACCCGTGTCGAACCCAGCCTAGAAGCCGCCTTTGTCGAATTTGGAAGCGAACGCCAAGGCTTCCTGCCGCTCAAAGAAATCTCGAGCGAGTACTACAATAAGCCCGTTGATCAAATCCAAGGCCGTCCGCGGATCGAAGAGCTGGTCAAAGAAGGCACTGAACTACTGGTACAGGTCGAAAAAGAAGAGCGCGGCACTAAGGGCGCAGCCCTGACCACCTACCTCAGCTTGGCCGGCCGATACATGGTGTTAATGCCTAACAACCCGCGTGCCGGTGGCATTTCACGCCGCATCGAAGGCGAAGACCGCGGCCAGCTCAAAGAAGCACTGAGCGCATTGGAAATCCCCAAAGGCATGGGCGTGATTATCCGCACCGCCGGCGTTGGACGCACCAGCGAAGAGCTGCAGTGGGACCTGGACTACCTGTGCCAAGCCTTCGAAACCATCAAACAAGCGACCCTGACCAAGCGTGCGCCCTGCCTGATTTACCAGGAAGGCGACATCATCACGCGCGCGATTCGCGACTACTTGAAGGCTGACATCAACGAAGTGTTGATCGATAACCCTGAAGTATTCACACGCGCCAAGGACTTCGTCGCCTCGGTCATGCCCAGCTTTGCCAGCAAGATTCGTCAGTACACCGATGACATTCCGCTGTTCAACCGTTACCAGATCGAATCACAAATCGAGTCGGCCTTTGAACGCGAAGTCAAACTGCCCTCCGGTGGTTCCTTGGTGATCGATCCGACCGAAGCCCTGGTCAGCATCGACATCAACTCGGCACGCGCGACCAAAGGCAATGACATCGAAGCGACCGCGTTGAACACCAACCTGGAAGCCGCCGAAGAAATCGCCCGCCAACTGCGTCTGCGTGACATGGGCGGCCTGGTCGTAATCGATTTTATCGACATGAGCCCGGCCAAAAACCGCCGCGCCGTCGAAGAACGCATGCGCGACTCGCTGCGTCACGACCGCGCCCGCGTCCAGATCGGTTCGATCTCGCGCTTTGGTTTGATGGAAATGAGCCGTCAACGCCTGCGTCCATCGCTGGGCGAAACGGCGGGCCACGTCTGCCCGCGCTGTGTCGGCACCGGTTACATCCGAGACCTTCGCTCACTGGCCCTGGCCCTGTTGCGTTTGATCGAAGAAGAAGGTGGCAAGGACAAGACCGGCGAAGTGCGTGCCCACGTGCCCGTCGATATCGCAACCTTCTTGCTCAACGAAAAGCGTGCTCAGATCCGCCAGATTGAAAATCGTAACCGCACCCGCGTTGTGATCGTGCCTAACCCGAACATGCAAACACCGCAGTTCGAAGTGAAGCGCCTGCGCGAAAACGAAGTGGACATGGAAGGATTCGACTACGAAGCCGACCTGCCCGAAATCGAGGCGCCCTCGTACGAGCCTGTCAGCAAGCCGGCCGCACGTGAGCAAGCCGCGATTACCTCGCTGGCCCCGCCGCCACCGCCGCCGCCCGCTGCCGAACCCGCTGCACCCCGTGCCGAACGAAAAACTCAGCAGGAACGCCGCAAAAATTCGCAGCCCAAGGGCCCGAGCAAAACCACCCACGCCGAAGTCGTTGCAAGCGCACCGTCACGCGGCTTATTCAGCCGTTTCATCAGTGGCCTGACCAACCTGTTAGCGGATGACGAGCCCAAGATTGAACCCGTCGCTGCGCCGGCTGAAACCGAAAAATCCGACAGCAAAAAATCGCGCAACAAGGACGAGGGGCAAGGCCAGAGCCGTGGCAGCAACCGCCGTCGTCGTGGCCCGCGTCGTGATAACGAGCCCAAGCCTCAGGAAATCGTCGAGGCCGGTGGTGCCGTTGACCTGAACCCGGCAACGCCGCCGAGCGAAGACGAAAGCGACGAAAGCCAAACCCGTCGTCGCCGTCGTCGTCGCCGTCGTCGCAGTGGTGAAACCACCGCCGACGCGAACGCTCAGATCAGCAACGAGTCAAACGCAAACGAAAGCGCTGACATCGTTGAAGATCAAGCGCAAGGTGAAGCCGCCGCACCGGTCGCCGCACCCAAGCGCAGCCGCACGCGTCCGGTCGCCATGAGTCAAGACGATCTGGCACCGCGCGCATCGCGCCAAACCCACGAGCAACGCAAAGGCGACGGCACTGAGCCCGTGGTTGCTGAAGCGCCCGCGGTCGTGGATATGGCAGTTGAAACCACTGTCGCCGAAACCGCTGTTGTCGAGACCGCTGTTGTCGAGACCGCTGTTGTCGAGACCGCTGTTGTAGAAACGATTGTGGCCGAGCCGGCTATCGCCGAGGTTGAGCCGACCGCCGTCGCTGACACAGCGCCGGTTAATGCCGCACCTGAGAGCGAACCGGCCGAGGTCGTAGCGGACGACACTAATGCCGAAGACGCCCAGGCGGCCGAAAAGCCCAAGCGTCGTCGTCGCCGTCGTCGCACCAAGGCCGAGATGGAAGCTGCACGCGCAGCCGAAGCGGAAGCCGTGGAAGTGGTTGAAGTCCCTGATGCCGTCGAAGCTGCGGTTGTCGCCGAAGCACCTGAAGTCGTCGAAGCTGCGGTTGTCGCGGACGCGCCTGAAGTCGTCGAAGCTGCAGTTGTCGCCGACGCGCCTGAAGTCGTCGAAGCTGCAGTTGTAGCCGAGTCGCCTGAAGTCGTCGAAGCTGCGGTTGTCGCCGACGCGCCTGAAGTCGTGGAAGCTGCGGTTGTCGCCGAAGCGCCTGAAGTCGTCGAAGCTGCGGTTGTCGCCGAAGCACCTGAAATCGTCGAAGCTGCGGTTGTCGCCGACGCACCTGAAGTCGTGGACGCTGCGGTTGTCGCCGACGCACCTGAAGTCGTGGACGCTGCCGTTGTCGCCGACGCGCCTGAAGTCGTCGAAGCTGCAGTTGTGGTCGACGCGCCTGAAGTGGTGGAAGCTGCCGTTGTCGCCGACGCGCCTGAAGCCGTGGAAGCTGCAGTGGTAGCCGACGAGCCTACTCGCCACACCGGCCGTGCCGCTAACGACCCGCGTGAGCGTCGTCGTCAGCGTTTAGCCGCCAAAGCAGCAGCCGAATCCGGCAACGAAGCTGACAGCCGTGCCCGCACGGGTGATCTGTTTGAACAAGCCGACGGTCAAACCAAGGCTTAAATAACGCGGGGTTCTGGCTCTAGCTGGACCCCGAAACGCTCGAACACCGAGCGTTGAATACTTCGTGCTAGGGCCATCAGGTCCTGGCCGGAGCCTTCTCCGTAGTGCACCAGCACTAACGCATGGCTTTCACTGACACCGACGTCACCGACGCGATGGCCCTTGAAACCGCACTGATCAATCAACCAACCTGCACTTAACTTAACCCCATTGGCTTGGCCAAACTGGGGCATGTTTGGTTCTTGCTCGGCTAATTTCTGGGCTAACTCAGCGTCTACTACCGGATTCTTAAAGAAGCTGCCGGCATTGCCTAGGCGCGCCGGATCGGGCAACTTTCGCTGCCTGACGCGGGTCACCGCATCGGCCACGGCCGCCGCAGTCAACGCTGCGACGCCAACCAATTCGGCTTGCAGGTCCGGGTAGCGCGGCATGACAGGGGCCTGTCGCGACACACGCAGCGACACCTGGACAATGACGTAGCGATCCAGGTCGGCTTTAAAAACCGAATCACGGTAGCCGTACCCTGCGTCTTCGCTGTCTATCCATGCAAGCACCCGGTGCTGCCGGTCCCAGACCTGAACACAGGGTTCAAGCTGACACAGTTCGACGCCGTAGGCGCCAATGTTTTGCACCGGTGCGGCGCCCACTGAACCCGGGATCAAGGCCAGGCATTCGAGCCCGGAAAAGCCCTCATCGATGGCGTAGCGAACCGCACCGTCCCAGTCTTCGCCGGCGCCGAACAGCAACCGATCGCCCTGAATCTGACGGCCTTGAATCGCGATCTGAATGACCAACCCATCAAAGTCTTGGGTCAACACGCAATTGCTGCCGCCACCCAAAATCAAGACGCGAACACCTTCGCCCGACGCCCAGTCCAGGGCCTGAATGACTGTCTGAGTATTCTCGGCGCGGCAAAAATAGCGAGCACGACCGGGCAGACCCAGGGTCGTCATCGGCCGTAAATCAATGTCCGTTAGGATTTCGATTGTAGCGCCTGCAGCAGACCGTGACTGGCAAGTTCGACCAGCCGAATGACCTCAGCAAAGCCGTCGTCACCGCCGTAATAAGGGTCCGGCACCTGATCCTGTGGTTCGTCACAGAAATCTAAAAACAAACTGAGCTCGGCGCGCGAACCGGCGGGTTGCAGCGCGCTTAAATCCGCCAAGTTCTGGCGATCCATGGCGACAACTCGATCGAAGCGATCAAAGTCGGCCAGAGTGACCTGGCGAGCGCGCAGGTCATCAATCGGGTAACCCGCCGCTTTCGCCGCGGCTTGTGAGCGTGGGTCCGGCGGATTGCCTTGATGCCAACCGGCCGTGCCGCAACTGTCGGTGCTAACGGCAACGCCCTGCTTGGACGCCATGACGCGAAATACACCTTCGGCCGTCGGTGAACGGCAAATGTTGCCCAGGCAAACAAATAACACCGAGCTCACTGGCCGGCCCACTGCCGATTCAGCGAATCTAACTGCGCTTGGGTATCAATGCCCGGACTGGATGGCGCACAGGCTTCGGCGATCCAAATACCCTCGCCGGCCTGCAGCACACGCAACTGTTCGAGCTTTTCAGTCCGCTCGAGCGCGCTTTCCGGCCAACCGACAAAACGGCGTAACAATCCGGCGCGATAGCCGTAAAGGCCCAAATGACGCTGGACCAACCCCTCGAACAAGGGCTGATCGCCGTCGCGGCTAAACGGAATGCTGGCGCGGGAGAAGTAAAGTGCCCGCCCGGTGTCGGCACGGACCACCTTGACCACGTTAGGGTTGTCGAAATCCGCAGGATCATGGATCGCTTCACTCAGCGTCGACATGCTGGCGTCGCTGTGTTCAATCAGTAGCTGGGCGACTTGGTTCAGCAGGCGCGGCGAGACACTCGGCTCGTCGCCCTGCAAATTGACCACGACCTGGTCGTCACTGAGCTGTAACGATTCGGCAACTTCGGCCAGTCGGTCGGTGCCGGACGGGTGATCATCCCGCGTCATCACGACACGGGCCCCGAAGCCTTCGGCGGCCGCGGCAATACGCCGATCATCAGTGGCGATCACCACCTCACCCGCGTCCGACGCCGTCGCCGACTCCCACGCCCACTGCACCAGCGGCTTGCCGGCCAGCAACAACAGCGGCTTACCCGGCAGCCGCGAGGACCCAAAGCGGGCCGGTATCACACACATAAAGTCTTGCTTCATCCGACCCGTTCCTCGGTCGTCAAGGTTCGAGCGCGCCCTTCCAGCATCACCGGAACCTCATCAATAATCGGAAAGGCCAAGCCGTCCGGCCGGCAGTGCAATTCGGTACGCCCGCCGTTAAGGGTCAATTTGCCTTTGCACAGCGGGCACACCAACAATCCGAGCATCAGCTTTTGCATTGTGCACACCACGCCTTCCAGCGCTGATCCAATTCAACGCAGTTGACCTGGGCTTCTACCACCCAGGTGTCGTCGCCCCCGACGGCGCCGGCTTTGACCACATCTTTTTCGGTCAACAAGACCGGTGCGCCACTGAGGCGAGACTGTATCGACTGACGGTAATCGTAGTGATCGGGCAGCGCGATCCGGTTGATCCGGTAGCCGGCCTGTTCGAGCTGGCTGAAAAATCCCTCGGGGTTGCCGATCCCAGCCACCGCATCCACCACCGGACTTTTATTCAACCCGTGCAGCGGCAGGGTCTGGCGAGTCAGCACATTGCGCAAGGTCATGGCCTGAACCTGAAAGCCCATGCGATCGGCACTGGGCGTGAGGCTGCGCTCGACCACCCAATCCACCGTGTGCAGACGGTCCGGCGATTCGCGCAGCGGCCCGGCCGGCAACAAACGTTCGTTACCCAGTTGGCGCTCCCCGTCGATCACCAGTATTTCCAGGTCACGCCACAAGGGGTAATGCTGCAGCCCGTCGTCACTGATGACCAGGTCAACCGATTGGGTTTTGAGCAGGTAATCGACGGCTTTGGGCCGGTCCGCACAGACCACCACCGGAATACCGGTTTGAACGTGCAGCATCAGCGGCTCGTCGCCGACCACCTCGGGCTCTGAATTTTCGGTCACCACACGCGGCCACTGGCTGGGCACGCCGCCATAACCGCGGCTGACGACACCGGGGCGCAAGCCATTGCGAATGGCCTCGCGCGCCAGGTGCCCGACCAAGGGGGTTTTACCGGTGCCGCCAGCGGTCAAATTGCCCACGATCACGATCGGCACCGGGTACGGCGAAGACTCGCCTTGCCAACCGTCAAGCGCACGCTGACGCCGCCGTACGGACACCACCTCGGTCAGTTTGGACAGTGGCCACAATAACCGCGTCAACACGGTCGGCTGGCCATACCACAGGGCCTCCCAATTCATCCGAGGTCGGCCTGGTGCAGGTTGGCGTAAAGTGAACCCTGCTTCATCAAATCGGTGTGGGTGCCGCGTTCGACAATGCGGCCGTCGGACATGACCACGATTTCATCGGCGTCGCGGATCGTGCTTAGGCGGTGGGCGATCACCAGCACCGCGCGATCCCGCGCCAGAGTTTGCAGGGCATCCTGAAACGCCCGTTCCGACAGGTTGTCCAGAGCGCTAGTAGCTTCGTCCAGTATCAGCACCGGGGCTTGCACCAATAACGCCCGCGCGATGGCCAGGCGTTGGCGCTGGCCGCCGCTGAGTTGGGTGCCATCACTGCCCAACTTGGCATCCAGACCACCCTGTAAACCCTCGGCAAAGGCCTTGGCCTGGGCAAGCTCCAGTGCCGACCACAGTTCGTCATCGCTTAAGTCCAACCCCAAGCACAGGTTTTCACGCAGGGTGCCATCAAACACCACCACCTGTTGGCCGACCCACGCCAGCTGCTGGCGGTAGGCCGCCAGATCAAATGATTGGATGTCTTGCCCGTTCAACTCGATGGTGCCGGTACTTGCCGGGTAAAAACGCGACACCAGCGCCGCCACCGTGGTCTTGCCTGACCCAGATGGGCCGGCCAATGCCACCACCCGCCCTGGGCGCAGGCACAAATCAATATCCGACAGCGCCGGCCCCGTGGCTCCGGGGTAGCTAAAGCCCACCCCACGCAGCGCCAAGGTCGAGAACTCGCCCGGCACAGCGACACCGGCATTCGGCTCGTCGTCCTGGTCCAGCAGCTCAAACAGATCGCCGGCGGCGGCCAAGCCACGCTGCAACACCGCCGATATTTCGCTCAGCTGGCGCAAGGGTTTGGCCATCATCGATGCGGCGCTGATAAAGGCCACAAAGGTGCCGGTCGAGGTCGAACCTAAAAAGCTCTCGCCCAGCGCCAGCCAAACCAGTCCGGCCAAGGACACCGACACCAGCAGCTGAATAAAGGGCACGCTGAATGCCTTGGTCGCCGCCAGTTTGAGGTTTTGAATACGGTTGTGATCGCTAGCGTCGGCGAACTTATCGACCGCCATGTCTTGGGCGCCAAACACACGCAACACGCGCGAGCCTTCGACCACCTCACCGACCTGTTGCGTCAGGTCGCCCATTGACGATTGAATACGCTCGCTTTGGCGGCGAAACGCGCGCCCAGCAACGCCGACGACGACACCGATCAGCGGTGCCACGGCGATAAACACCAGCGTTAACTGCCAGTTAATCCACAGCATGTAGCCCAGCAGCCCGATGACAAAAAATCCTTCTCGGACCATCACCGTGACCGCCGTGGTCGCCGCCTGGGTGACTTGATCGACATTGAATGTGATTCGGCTAACCAGCGCGCCCTGGCCCGATTGATCCAGTGATTGGACCGGCAAACGCAGGTATTTGCTAAACAAGTCGACACGAAAGCCGTGGATTAAATTGCGCGCGACCACTTCCAAAAAGTAGGTACCCAAGAACGTGCCGCAGCCGCGCACAAAGAAAATCAGCACCATCATCAGCGGCAGCCGAATACGTTCGACCGGGTCTTGAGCCTCGACGGCATCAACCAAAATTCGCATTACGTCGGCCAGAGCAGCCCCTGACGCGGCATAAATGACGAATCCAAAGATGCCTAAGCCAAAAATAAATGGGCGTTGCAGCGCGCGCGCCAGCAGGCGCTTATAAAGTTGCCAATCGGTTTGTTTCACTGACCCTACTGGGGTTCCTGTGCTTTGAATCGCAGGCTATTTACGCCGATTTGGCTCGATAAATCCAGTAGTGTAATGACCGCTTGGTGAGGGCTACGCCCGTCAGCCGCCACCACCAAGGTAGTTTGACCTTGGCGAGCACGCTCCAATGCCGCGCCCAATTGCGAGCGTCCGGTTAATGCCGGGCCGCTTTCACCAATCCGGTAACTGCCGTCAGCTTTGACGTAAACCACCAAATCATCCGGGTGGTTATCGGGCGCTTTGCCCGCCGCCTCGGGCAACCGCACCTCAATCGCGCTGGCTTCCAAAAAGCTGGATGACACCATGAAGAAGATCAACAGTAAAAAAACCACATCGATCAGCGGCGTTAAATTAGGGCCGCCGGGGTCGGCAGTGGGTGCGTCAAACGAAAACTTCATACTTAGGCCGCGCGCGCATTGGCGCGCAGCGGTTGCGCCGGACTGGCCGCCAAAAAGCGGTCACAGCAGCCTTCCAAATCAATCAAAATCGCTTTGACACGGCGCAGCAGCAACCGGTGGGCGATGATCGCGGGAATCGCCACCACCAAGCCCGATGCGGTGGTAATTAGGGCCTGGCCGATGCCGCCGGCTAGCACCGAGGCGTCACCGGCTCCGTGCAGCATCAAGGCGCCAAACACGTCGATCATGCCGATCACGGTACCCAGCAATCCGATCAGCGGCGCGACCATTCCAATCACGCCCAACAGCTCCAGGTTACGTTCCAAGTAATGGGCCACGCGCTGGCCTTGCTGGCGCAAGGCCTCTTCACGGACTGAGCGCTCGCTGCCTTGGCGCAAGGCAATCGCCAACACCTCGCCGAGCATGCCGCGCTGGCTGATGATATCGGTTTCCGCGGCCGACGACTGCGCCACCGCTTCGCAGGAATTGCGAATATCAACCGGCATCAATGCGCCGCGCCGCAAAACCCACAAGCGTTCGAGCACGATGCCCATGGCGACGAGGCTGGCGATGAAGATGGGCCACATCAACCACCCCCCTTGAGAAAACACTGTTGTCACGGCACACCTCGTTATTGTCCTTTGCTAAAGGTAGTCAGGATGCGCGTTTTCGCCCTACCCCGAGGTCCAATACCCAAGCGCCCAGCGTGATTCGCGTGCAGGCCGTACAACACCGACTTCCCCGCTTAAATTAATACGCACGGTGCCGACGGAACCGGTCCGCCAGGTGTCGGCACCACCCTGACGCCAGGTCTCCTCGACCAGCGGTGCCGGGTGTGCCCAGCGTCCTAGCCGGGCCTGACTGAAGATGACCCAATCCGGAGACTGCAAGGCCGCCAGGTCACTTGAAAACCCATCACGGGCCCCATGATGGGCGGCCACCAAACCGGTCAGACGCGGAACCCCCTCGACGCGGGCCAGTGCCCACTGTTGGCGGGCCGGCAGGTCCCCCAAAATCCAGATGCGGCCGAACGCACCGGTCAGCTCGACCGCGCAGGACGCCGCATTTTTCGACGCCGGCGGTCCGCCCCACAGCACGCGCACACGAACTGCGTCAAACTGCCACTGTTGGCCGCGATAGCAGGCACCCGCGCCGCGCGCGCCATCGGGCTCGCCGCTGATCAGTTGGGCGACGCCAAAGCGCGCCCGAAACCCGTCCAAGCCGGCGGCATGATCGGCATCGCCATGACTCAACAGCACCAGATCCAGCGAACGGATGCCGGCGCGCACTAGGTCCGGCTGTAACTCGCGTGCAATCCGACCCTGGCGGTTGGGTTGGGCGTTGCCCAGATCAAACACCACCGCGTGGTTGGCCGTGACCAAAGTGATGGCCTGACCGGCACCGACGCTGTAGACGCTCAGTTGCGCCGCCGGCCGCGCCGTCACCCAGCACGGAATTAACACCACCAATAACGCCGCTGCGGGAAACAAAAGCGCCACCGACGCTAGGGTTAACCCCAAGGACTGGGTCATCGACAGGCTGTAGTTTGGCAACCAGGCCAGGTAGGTCATCAGCCCCTCGGCGAAACCGTTCCACGCCCACCAGCTATCGGACAGCCAGCCAAACACCAGCGCCGGCACGCCGACCAGCGACAACAAGGGGACCCACACCAAGTTGCTCGGGACGCTGGCCAGCCCCAGCGGCAGTCCCGCCCAAGCGGTTGATGCCGACAGCCCCATGACCATCGCCAGCCCCCGTCGCCACGCCGGAACCGGGCATTGCAGCGCAATCAAAATCCAGCCAACCGCCAAAAACGACATTTGCGCACCCGGTTGCAGCGCCAACCACGGCCAAATCAACGCGCACACCAATAGCACCAACCAATAAATGCGGGCCGCCGAAAATCCGACGGCAGTGCGCTGGGCCACGGTCCACAACAGACACGCCAAGGCCGCCCGCGAAATCGGCAGCCGTGTTGGCAACAGCCACCAAACAAATACGGCCCCGACCACCCACGCCCAGCGCTGGCCACCGCCCCCTCCGATCAATCGTGCCGGGGACGGCCAGCAGGCGACCACCAAGGCAACCGCGATACCGACATGCAATCCGGAGGGCGAAAACAGGTGCGCCAAACCGCTTTGCTCGACCGCCGCCCAGGTCGTGTGGTCGAAGTCCGGGCGCTGACCGAACGCAATCGCACGGGCCAAGACCGCGGCATCATCGCCGGCGTGATCAAGGCGCCGGCTCAGCCAGGCCCTTAAACTGTCGCTGATGGCCGGTGCGCTGACCGATTCGGGCTGCCCATTGGCCAAACGAGCCTTGGCGAAAAAACCGCTGCCCAGCGCATTGGCCAAGGGATCACCGCGCAAACTGGGTGAATATGCCAGCGGCTTTAGGCGCGCACGAATGGCCCAGGTTTCACCGACCGCGGGTTGCCAGCGGGCCAATGTCCAACTTAACCAGACGCGCTTACCGATCACCTCGTCACCTTGGAAGTCCAGCACACGCGCCGGACCAAAGCCTTGGCCGCGGCTGGTCGCAATCGATTCCAGGCGTACATTGAGGCTGCGCTCGGCACCGCTTAAGTTCAGCGGCCACAGCGTCTGGTGATCCAACGCCAAACGCGTCAGTTGCACGGTCCACAGGGCAGCCAACCACAGACTTTCACGACCGCCGCGGCCGAACAGCCAGCCGACACACGCGAGCGCCAGCACGATCAATGCAGGTATGGGCCCGACAAATGCGGGTGCAAGGGCAACGAAGGCAAGACGAATAAGGCGCATCCGGCTAGACTGAATGAACTAACCCAGCCGCACGACGCAATCACGTGCGCGGGATCACGAACGGACCAAGAAACCTGACATGCCTAGGAAGCTAATGCGCCGCTTTATGCCCGACCCGGCTCGCCTGCGTGGCACCTGGGTTGAACGCGTATTGGGCAAAGTGATCCACGATCCGCATTTGCTGCACCTGAACCGGCGCAGCGTATCGCTGGGTGTTTTGATTGGCTTGTTTTGGGCCTTCACCCCCATTCCCTCGCAAATGGTACCGGCCGCGTTGTGCGCCTGGCTTTTCCGCGCCAACCTGCCGATTTCCATGAGCCTGGTCTGGATTAGCAACCCACTGACGATCCCGCCATTGTTTGTGGCGTTTTACATGACTGGGTCGTGGATGCTGGGCATGCCGATGCTACCGCCGGACGGCGGTATCAACATGGAATGGGTACACCACCGCATGGGTGACTTCTGGAAGCCCGTTCTGCTCGGCTCACTGACCTTTAGCGTCGTGTCGGCCGGGCTCGGTTATGCCCTGGTTCGGACCTGGTGGATATCCACGGTCAGGGCGAACTGGGCTGCGCGTCGAAAGGCACGAGCTGCCCGCCGCAAAGCGTCAACTGACGACTAGTGCTGGCCGCCAAACCACGGTCGTGGGTGACCAGCACCAGCGCCATGTTGGCATCCCGCGTCAGCGACTTCAGCAGGCCTTGAATTTGTTCGGCAGTCTCGTAGTCCAGGTTGCCGGTCGGCTCGTCCATCAACACCACCGGTGGTTGTGGCGCTAACGCCCGCGCAATCGCGACACGCTGGCGCTCGCCGCCCGACAGCGTCGCCGGCAAATGGTCGGCGCGTGCCGCCAATCCGACCTCGGCCAACCACGATCGCCCGACACGCAGGCTATCGGCTTTACTGTGACCGGCCAGACGCAGCGCCAAGGCGACGTTTTCAAGCGCACTGAACTCGCCCAACAGGTGGTGAAACTGAAACACCATGCCCAAACGCCCAGCACGCCAGCGATCACGCGCGGCCTGGTTGCGCCGATCATAGGCTTTGCCGACCAACTCGACGGTCCCCGCGCTTGGCATGCTCAGACCGGCCAACAGGTTCAACAGCGAGGTCTTACCGCTACCGGAGCGCCCGACAATGGCCACCTGCTCGCCGCTGTGAACCGTTAAATTAAGGTCTTCAAACAAGGTCAGGGCGTTATCACCCTGGCCAAACCGCAGCGTCAGATCGCGTGCCTCGAGCACCTTAGTGTCCACCGGCAATCACCTCCGCAGGTTCCGTGCGACTGGCGCGCCAGGCCGGATAAAGAGTCGACAACAAGCACAGCAAAAACGAACCGCCAACGATGGTCGTGATATCCGACCACTGCGGGTCGCTAGGCAGGTATGAAATAAAATAGGCATCGGCGCGAAACAAGGTGAAGCCAAAGGTGGACTCAATAAACGCCAAAATCGCCGGCACGTTAAAGGCCACCGCCAACCCCAGCACTGTGCCGCTGACGATGCCAATCAAGCCAATAAAGACGCCCTGAACGACGAAGGTCAGCAGCACCTCGCCCGGGCCCATGCCCATCACCCGCAACACCGCTATGTCGGCGCGCTTGGCATTGACGGTCATCACCAACGTGGCGACGATATTAAAGGCTGCGACCGCGACAATCATCGCCAACAGCAACCCAATCAGGGTTTTCTCAAGCGCAATGGCTTCAAACAGATTGCCATGCGTGCGCGTCCAATCACGCCCACGGGTGTCGGTCTGGCGCGCCAACAATTGCAGCTGCGACGGCGCATCGAACAGGTTTTCAAAGCGCACGCGGACGCCGTCGGCTTTGCCTTTTTGACGTTTAAGAATGGCGGCGTCTTGCCAGTGCACATACGCCAGATTGGCGTCCAACTCGGCGCCGACTTCAAACACGCCGACCACCGTCAGCCGTTTCAGGCGCGGGCGAACCCCGGCAATGGTCAGGCTGGCTTCGGGAATCAACAAGGTCACCGGATCTCCCAGCGTGACGCCCATCTGGCGCGCCATGATCGCGCCCAGCACAATCCCGTAGTCGCCGGCGTTCAGCGCATCCAGACTGCCCTGAACCATGTGATCGGGCAAAATCGAAACCTCACTTTCCAGCGCCGGATCGATCCCGTAATACAGTAGCGGTTTAGCCGCGCCGGACTGGGTCAGCATGCCCTGACCTTCGATCCAGGGTGCGGCCGCGACCACGCCTTGCGCTTGCCGTGCCTGTGCCACCAGTGCGGGCCACTCAGAGGTGGGTTGGCTGGCGTACAAAACGCCATGCGGAACCATGCCCAAAATGCGCGTGCGCAGCTCGCGATCAAAGCCGTTCATGACGCTTAACACGACAATCAAGACGGCCACACCCAGCGCCAAACCGACCGTCGACACCGTGGAAATAAAGCTGACGAAGGATTCGCCTTTTTTCGAGCGCGTGTAGCGCGCGCCGATCGCGATCGGCAATGAAATTTGCATGCGCGCATTCAACCACAGCCACCCGCGAACCCCAAGGGCAGACCTTGGGACCATGCAACCGGCGGCGCGACTGCTATGTTTTGGCTATGAGCCGAGAACGCAGAAACTACTTCCGACTGAAAGACCGAGTCGCCATTGAAATCAAGCCGCTGGAACGCGCACGTGCGTTGGACCCCACGGCATCGCTGGAAGATTCGGGCACCCGCCGATTTAGACTGCTTAGCGAATTGGAGGCCCTCAGTGGCGAAACCCAATCATTGCTTAGTGCGATCGCCCAACGCGAACCACAACTGGTGCGTTGCCTGCGGTTAATGGAGCGCAAACTCAACTTAATCGCCGAAGCCGCCATCGACCAAGACGATGAGCCGCTGCCCGACGACGAACAAGATGTTTCACTCAGCGCCGGCGGCGTCTCGTTTATCGCTCGCAACCTGGTGGCCGCGGGCGACTACCTGGCGATTCGCATGCTGTTGCTACCTGAACGGGCTGGACTACTCTTAAAGAGTCAGGTGATTTCGGTACGCGAACGCGACGGCCATTTTTTGGTGAGCTGCGAATTTTTGAACATGGATGACGCCGACCGCGCCGTTATCACGCGCCACCTGATGAAAAGCGAAACCCGCCAACGCGCATTGGCGATCACCTGAGGCATCACATGCGACACCTTTTATTGGCTCTGGCCCTGGCCACCCCATTGACCATTGCCGAGACCTTGACGGTGCCCTTGGGCAATCAAGGCAACCCCGCACTGTCGACCCCCACACGCGGCGCCAGCATGTCCAACGTTGCCAAAGCCTTTGGCCAACCGCAGTCGATACGCGCCGGCGTCGGCGATCCGCCCATTACTACTTGGCAATACCCCCAATTCCGCGTTTACTTCGAGTATGACAAGGTTATTCACAGCGTTAAAAACCGCACTGCTGCTGACGCTTAGCGCGTCCATCCAGGCCCAAGAACTACGCCTGATCACCCTGACCCCAGCCCTGACCGAGAGCGTTAAAGCCCTCGGGCGCGGCGATTGGCTGGTTGCCACGGATCAAGCCAGCGACGCCGGATTGCCCATTGTCGGCGACTATCAGCGCATCAATATCGAAGCGATTGTGGGCCTGAACCCGACACACGTGTTGGCCTGGGAAGATTCTACACCGCCTGATTTGGCCGCCAAACTTGACGCCTTCGGGATTCAGCTATGGGTCAGCCAAACCCAAACCCTGGACCAAATTGCCGCCGGATTGGTCGAACTGGGCGAATTAGTGTCCGCCCCCCCAAAGCACGCCGCTCAGTTTGGCCAAGCTTTGAAAGCGATTGGCGAGCGCTACCAAGACCGCACGCCGGTCACTGCCGTTTGGTTAGTGTGGGATCAGCCACTGATGGTCGTTGGCGGTCGCGGATACCAAGCGGACGCGCTGCGCCTGTGCGGGGCCGTCAGCCCCTACAGCGATTTGCCGCTGGCCGCCGCCACAGTCGCACCCGAATCCCTGATCGGGTCGGGGGCACAGCTGTTAATTGCGTCGGATCGCGCCCAGTACCGACGCTTTGAGAGTTGGCACAACATCCCGGCGATCGCGCGTGATCAGTGGTTCCAGCCGTCCGGGGATGCCTTGTCCAAGCCCGGTCCAGGTCTGGTTAGCGGCATACAAGCCCTATGCGACGCCGTCGACAACGCCCGCAAAGCCCGCAAAGCCCTTTGATTTAAGCGCGCGTCTTCCCTAGACTGCGCGGCGAGTGTGGTGACCGACTGGCGTCGGTGTAACAGGGAACTCGGTTAAAGTCCGAGGCTGCCCCCGCAACGGTAAGTTCACAGCAAAGAATTGATATCGCAGAACTGGCTAGGCCACTGCCGCAAGGTGGGAAGGCGCCAGGGAAACCGTCGGATCGGATCGTGAACCAGCCCGGAGACCTACCCCCCTCGACACTTACTCACCCTTGCGGGCGGCATGGGCCATGGAGTTCACATATGAACCACTCCCTGATTGCGGCCGCCTTGGTCGCGGCGAGTACGCCTGTATTCGCTGAAATTGATCCGATTGTTATTACCTATGAATCAAGCCGACTAGGGCTCAATGACCGTCAAACCGCACAATCTATCGACGTTATAACGCGTGAGAAGTTTGAGAAAGCCGGTGCAACATCGCTTCAACAGGCGCTATTACTGGTACCCGGCCTAAGCTTCGCCCTGCCCAGCTCACGCAATAACAAAGGTGACATCCGATTCAACGGCGCACACCAAAAACAGATCTTGGTGATGGTTGATGGCGTGCCTCAAACTGATGGCCGCAATGGCTACCCCGATATGGCCGTGTTTAATCTAAGTAACGTTGAATCAATCGAAGTCATTCGAGGCAACGCCTCCGCGCAGTTCGGCTCTGGCGCTGTCGGTGGAGTCGTCTTGATAAAGACACTTGACGCCACGAGTACGACAACTGAATTAAGCATGAGCCTTGGGTCATTTGGCACCCAAAGCGCCCGGCTGTTCAAATCTTCGGTCAAAGAGTCGGGTGACACTTTGTTTGTCTCAATATCGGGCGAAAGATCTGATGGCTTCGATGTAAAGACTACCGGTAATGGTGATGCCGACGGCTACAAGGACCGCGGCGCCGTGATGAAACTTGGCACGGCGTTCGATAGCGGATACCTACAATTAGGTTTATCAGCCAATCAGGGCGAGACCGAATATGACGATGGCGAAAACGAATTTAAAAACACTGTCGTATCAGCAAGTTTTGATACCAGCGCTTGGCGTGCAACTCACTCATTTTCGTCCTCGCTTAAAAAAGCAGTCGACAACAACAGCCAGACGTACCGACTAAAGCAACACCAAACCGAAGCCGTGTATAACGTCGCAGCGAATCAAATAATTGGCGTCAACGTTTTATTCGAAGATACGAAAGACTCCACCTTGTCCAACGACAAAACGTCGAGGACCAGCGCGCTGTTTGGTGAATCGTTGTTTCAAACTGACGCGGTAAATATCCATGTGGCCGGGCGCGCTGTCACCAGCAATTCATGGGGGCAATACCAAGTTGGCACGGTGTCAATCTCGCGCCGTGATGGACGGTTCAGTCCGTTCATCAATTTTGGTAACTCGTTCCGGGCCCCGACCGCAGTCGACGTTTACGGATATGACGGGAACGCAGATTCGGACTTACTAGACGCGGTCGACATTCCCGCAGCCGCGGATCTTTCGCCCGAAAAAGGTAAAGACCTAGAAGCTGGAGTGAAGATAGATAACGGAAACTTCCAAGCCCGATTTTCGTTACGAGGGTCACGTCTAAATAACGCCATATCCAGCGGCTACACAGGCTCCACATTCGGAGGAGTAACTTATTCGGGCGCTGCCGCCACAAACGTGGACGGCACGACTGAGATATACGGGTTCAATGCGGACCTGACGCACAGAGGCGATTTCGCAACAAATCGACTATCGGTGACTCGAAGTGTCCGAACGGAAAACAATACCGCCAAAACATTTTTCCCAGAATATACCGTGCTCGCGCAGACTCAGTTTAGCTTGCAAGACCTGTCGCTAAACGGCTCACTCCGCCACGAGTCTAAGAGAACCCAGGCTTACTCTAAAGTGGATACGTTTACCGTCGCCGACTTCAGTGCATCCAAACCGATAACGTCAGATGTCGATATTTCACTGTCGATTACCAATGCATTCGACCGTGAATACCTCTACGACAACAGCTTCAATGCTCCCCGCCGAGCTACCACATTGGCGGCAAAAGTACGCTTCTAACCCGCCACCCAGCGGCCATCGTGATCGACAAAACGATGGCCGTACAGGGCGCTTAACTTAGGCTCGGTCAGCATTGCGCTGGCCGAGCCCACTTCCCAGCCATCGCGGCTGACGAACACCACCTGATCGGCCAATCGTGCCGCCCAATCCGGATCATGCCCAACCAACACCACCGAACCCGATGCCCGGCAATGTGCCCGCACCAAACCGGGGACCGTGTCCCAAATGTGCTTGGGATCCAGGTGTTCAGTCGGCTCATCCAGCAGCCAAAGCGGCGTGTCCTGGGCCAATAAACCGGCCAAACGCACACGCTGCCATTCGCCGCCGGACAATGAATCGACCATCCGATCGGCAAACGCTAACATGTCGACCTTGACCAGTGACTCACGCGCCTTTTGTTCGTCTTGGACGCTGTGGCTTTGGTGCCATTGCAGCCACGGCGCGCGCGCGGACAGGACCTGTTCAAACACGGTCATGGGGAACACACGGGCTTCTTCTTGGCTCAAAAAGGCTCGAATTCGGGCGCTGTCAGTACAGTCCGCCAACGATCGTTCATGCCAACGCACCGCCCCGGCCATCACCGGATTCAGCCCGGCCAGGGTCCGCATCAACCAGCTTTTGCCGGCCCCATTCGGGCCCAACACCACCAGCACCTGGCCCGGCGCCAACTGAAAATCGATCACGTTGGCCTGACCGTCAAACGAGGTCCGCAGGGCATCAACGCTTAACATGCACGCCCCGCAGCAAAACCAATAACAAGGGCACACCGATCAACGCCATGATCACGCCCGCGGGCAATTGAATCGGCCGAACCAAGACCTGGCCTAACCAATCCGCCCAAATCAACAAGGCCGCGCCACCGGCCGCACACAGCGGCAGCAATCGCCGGTGCGCACCGCCGTGCCACAGCCGCATAACGTGGGGCACGACCAAGCCGACAAACCCAATCGGGCCGGCCACCGCCACGCACAACGCGGTCAACACACTAACCAGCGCCAGCGCCGCCACTTGGATTTTTTGCACCGGCATACCCAGCACCTGGGCGATGTCTTGGCCACGGGCCATCAGATCCATGACCCGGCCCGCACGCGCCAGCAGCACCACCAACACGACCCAGGGCAGTGCCCACCACAGCGACAACCCGGCCGAGCCAAAGTCGCCCATCAACCAGACCAACGCGGTCTGCGATTGCAACGGGTCACTCAGGGTTAACAACAAACTACCGAGCGCACCACAGGCGGCGCTGATCAGCACACCGGTCAGCAAAAGCCGGACCGGGTCGGCACGGCCGCCACGGGTCAGCGCAAACAGAATTAGGGTCGCCGTCAGCGCCCCGGCCACCGCCAAGGGCGAGCGAAACAGTGGGCTGATGCCGGCGACAGCGCCGGCCATCACCGCCACCGACGCGCCGCCTGACAGGCCCAAAATATACGGCTCGGCGAGCGGGTTTCGAGTCAGAATTTGCAGTAGCAGGCCACAGACCGCCAGTACGCTGCCGACCAAGGCGGCGGCGACCACACGCGGCCAACGCAGGTGTTCAATGATTTGCCAATCCAACGCCCCGGTCGGCCACGCCAACCCACTGAGTGACGCGGCCAACCCCATCAGGCCGACCGCCGCGACAATTGCCAGTCGGCTGGAGTACCCCATCAGGCGCGGCGCAGCACCGCCGCCCGCAGTGTATTGGTCAGCAAGCACGCAATGGTCATGGGGCCGACGCCGCCGGGCACCGGAGTCATCGCACCGGCCACCTCAAAGGCGCCAGCGTCGACATCACCGACCAGCTTGCCGGTATCCAGGCGATTAATGCCGACGTCGATCACGGTAGCGCCGGGTTTAATCCAATCCGCTTTAACAAATCCAGGCCGGCCGACCGCCGCCACCACAATGTCGGCGTCACGGCATAGCGCGGCAATGTCCGCGGTGCGCGAATGGGCCATGGTCACGGTGGCATTCATTTTTTGCAGCAACGCGCTGATCGGCTTGCCGACAATGTTCGAGCGACCCACCACCACGGCATGCAGACCACTCAAGTCATCGCCCAAAGTGTCCGCGACCATCAGGCTGCAACCCAAGGGCGTGCAAGGCACCAATGCGTCAGCGCCGGTCCACAACGCGCCGACATTGACCGGGTGGAAACCGTCGACGTCTTTGGCGGGGTCAATGCGGTCCAAAATCGCGCTGCTGTCCAATCCCGCCGGCAACGGCAGCTGGACCAAAATACCGTCGATGCTGTCATCGGCATTCAAGGCATCAATCAGCGTTTCCAAGGTCGCCTGATCGGTGTCGTCCGCCAAGCGGTGCTCGATCGAGCGCATACCGACTTCTTGGGTTTGCTTAATCTTGCTACCGACATAGACCTGGCTGGCGGGGTCTTCGCCCACCAATACCACCGCAAGCCCAGGAACACAGTCATGGGCGGACTTAAAGTCCGCAACTTGGGTGGTCAATGTCGAGCGAAGTTTGGCGGCAAAGGCTTTGCCATCAATACGGTGGGCGGTCATTCGGTTTCCTAGGTTAAGTGTGCGCGTAGGCGCGGTAATTCGATGGCGGGACAGCGGTCCATCACGACCTTGAGCCCTTGATCCAGTGCGCGTTGAGCAACGATCGGGTCTTTAACCTCCAATTGCCCCCACAGGCCACGGGCGCCACAGGCAATCGCATCGTCCAAAATCGCTGCCAGGTGCTCGGGCGCGCGAAACACGTCGACCCAATCCAGCACACCCTCGGCTGCCGTGGCGTCGGCCAATGTCGCATACACCGGCCGATCAAACAGTGACTGGCCCGCCAGGGACGGGTTGATTAGCGACACGCGGTAACCCGCGGCGATCAGCACCTCGGTGACCCGGTAGCTGGCGCGGTGCGGTTTACGCGACACCCCCAACACGCCGATGTGTTGCGGCGCGCGCAGCAATTCCAGCACGCGCGCATCGTCACCGTACAGTGCGTCACTCACGTGCGCGGCAGGGTCACGCCGGTTTGGCCTTGGTATTTACCGCCACGGTCTTTGTAGGTGGTTTCACAGCGTTCGTCGGACTGGAAGAACAGCATTTGTGCGACCCCTTCGCCGGCGTAAATTTTCGCAGGCAGGGTCGTGGTGTTGCTGAACTCCAAGGTCACATGACCCTCCCATTCCGGTTCCAGCGGCGTCACGTTGACGATAATGCCACAGCGCGCATAGGTGCTCTTGCCCAGGCAAATTGTCAGCACGTCCTCGGGAATACGGAAGTACTCGACCGTGCGCGCCAGCGCGAAGCTGTTGGGCGGGATGATGCAGTAGTCGCCTTTGACGTCGACAAAGCTCTTTTCATCAAAGGCCTTGGGATCCACGGTGGCACTGTGGATGTTAGTAAAGACTTTAAACTCGTCCGCACAGCGCACGTCATAGCCGTAGCTCGAAGTACCGTAGCTGATCAGCTTTTCCTCGCCGCGGTAGCGAACTTGGCCCGCTTCGTAGGGTTCGATCATGCCATGCTGCTCTGACATCTGGCGGATCCAGCGATCTGATTTAATGCTCATAATTAGTCGTCCGTTACACTGAATACGGGGCCTTTGGGGCCGCCTTGGGTGGCTGCGGCCAGCATCGATCCGACGCGCCGGGCCATGTCTCGGTAAAGTTTTGCGTGTTCGCCGTCCGGCTCGCTAACCACGGTTGGGCTGCCGCCGTCGGCGCGCTCGCGAATGGCCAATGCCAACGGCATCTGGCCCAGCAACTCGGTTTGGTATTCGTCGGCAATGGACTCACCACCGCCGGCGCCAAATAGGGCTTCGGAGTGGCCGCATTTAGAGCAGATATGGACCGACATGTTCTCGACCACACCCAGCACCGGCACGTTGACCTGGCGGAACATTTCGATGCCCTTGCGCGCATCCAACAAGGCGATGTCCTGGGGCGTGGTGACAATCACACTGCCGGACAAGGGTGCTTGCTGGGACAGCGTCAGCTGGGCATCACCGGTACCCGGCGGCATGTCGACGAACAACACATCCAAGTCATCCCAGCGGGTCTGGGTCAGCAACTGCTGGACGGCACCGGCCACCATCGGTCCGCGCCACGCCACTGGCGTATTGGCATTCGACAGCAAGCCCATGGAATTCAGTTGCAGGCCCTGGGCAATTACCGGATCGAAGTGTTTGCCATCGGTGGTGCCCGGGCGCGTGCCGTCCGGCACCCCCAACATCATCGGCTGACTGGGGCCGTAAATGTCCGCGTCCATGACCCCGACGCGGGCACCTTCGGCGGCCATCGCCAAGGCCAAATTGGCGCAGGTGGTGCTTTTACCGACACCGCCTTTGCCGCTGGCCACCGCGACCACGTGCTTAACCCCGGGCACCGCGGCTTTGCCTTCGGCGCGCTGAGGCATTGCGAACTGATGACGGACACGCAACCGGGCCTTACTGGCTCCAGGCAACTTGGCCAACAAAGGCTCGACGTTGGACGCGAGTTTCCTAACCAATCCGCCCATGGCGTAGGGAAACGTCAGGCGCACCGTCAAGGTGGCGTCGGCGATGTCGGCCCCGTCAAAATACTCACTTAAAGGAGTATCCAGGTACGGATCGTTAAAATCGGCCAGTATTTTCAGCACTGCGCCTTGGATGTCGTGTGTCATGCCTTTGCTCCCGGTGGCGCCGCATACTATCATGCCCGCCTTGTTCAATGCAGTCAGGCGGGTCAATTTCGCCGGACAATTCAGTAAAGGATTCTCTCATGCCCACGCCGCGTCGCGACATTTTGGTGACCAGTGCCCTGCCCTATGCCAACGGGCAGATTCACCTTGGCCACCTGCTGGAATACATCCAGACTGATATCTGGGTTCGATTCCAAAAAAGTCGAGGCCACCAGTGCACCTACGTGTGCGCATCCGACGCCCACGGCACTGCGATTATGTTGAAAGCCCAAAGTGAGGGCGTCACGCCGGAAGCCTTGATCGAACAGGTCAAAGCCGAGCACGAGCGAGATTTCGCCGCGTTTGGCGTTGATTTCGATCACTTCCACTCGACCCACAGCGAAGAAAACCGAGTCTTGAGCGAAATGATCTACGAGCGCTGCCGTGACGGCGGCGCAATTAAGCGCACCGTGATCCAGCAGCTATTCGACACCGAAAAAGGCCTGTTTCTGGCGGATCGCTACGTCAAAGGCGAGTGCCCCAAATGCAAGGCGGCGGACCAGTACGGCGACAACTGCGAAGTGTGCTCGGCGACCTATGAAGCCTATGACTTGATCAACCCGGTTTCGACCCTATCCGGCAGCGTGCCGGAATTGCGCGACAGTGAGCACCTGTTTTTCGACCTGCCGCAATTTCAAGACTTCTTAAAAGACTGGACCACCTCCGGACGCCTGCAACCGCAAATTTCAAACAAGCTGGCCGAGTGGTTGGATTCCGGTCTGATGCCTTGGGACATCAGCCGCGACGCACCGTATTTCGGTTTCGAGATCCCCGATGCGCCGGGCAAGTACTTTTATGTATGGCTGGATGCGCCGATTGGCTATTTGGCCAGTTTCAAAGCCTACTGCGACAGCACCGGCATGGACTTCGACGCCTACTGGAAGGCCGATTCCGACGCCGAGGTGTATCACTTCATTGGCAAGGACATCGTCAATTTCCACTGCTTGTTTTGGCCGGCTATGCTCGATAAAGCCGGTTTGCGCACACCGACGGCGGTCAACGTGCACGGCTTTGTCACGGTTAACGGCGCCAAAATGTCGAAAAGCCGCGGCACTTTCATTCAAGCCTCGACCTTTTTGCAGCACCTGAACCCTGAATGCCTGCGTTATTACTACGCCTCCAAGCTCAACAGCCGCGTCGAGGATACTGACCTCAACCTCGAAGACTTCGTGCAAAAAGTAAACAGCGATCTGGTCGGCAAGGTGGTCAACATCGCCAGCCGCAGCGCCGGCTTCATCGCCAAGCGCTTTGACGGCCAACTGGGCAGCGTCGATGCCAACCCTGAACTATCAGCGCGGTTCATCGCCGCCCAGTCACGCATTGCCGAGCTCTACGAACAGCGTGAATTTAGTGCCGCCGTGCGCGAAATTATGGCCCTGGCCGATGCCGCTAATGCCTGGATTGCCGAGGTTCAACCCTGGGTCATCGCTAAGCAGGACGGTCAGGACGCACGGCTGCAAGCGACCTGTGCGACTGCGTTGAATTACTTCCGCTGGTTGATGATTTACCTGCAACCGATCGCACCGGGGCTGGCCGCCCGTTCGGCCGAGTTCCTGAAAGTCGACGGCTTTCGCTGGAGCGACGCCGAGCACGCGCTACACGACCATCAAATCAGCAAGTTCAAACCGCTGCTGCAGCGCGTCGAGATGGACCAGGTCAACGCCATGCTCGAAGCCGGTAAACCGCCGGTGGAAGCCGTCGCGGCTGAAAAGCCGGCCACCGCGCCCCTCAGCGCCGAGTGCACTATTGATGACTTTGCCAAAATCGACATGCGCGTGGCGCGAATTGATTTGGCCGAACAGGTCGACGGCGCCAAGAAACTGTTGAAGCTGACACTGGACGATGGCAGCGGCACCCCGCGCACGGTATTCAGTGGCATTCGTGCGCACTATGCGCCGGCTGACCTGAACGGCCGGTTGTGCGTATTGCTGGCCAACCTGAAGCCACGCCAAATGAAATTTGGACTGTCCGAGGGCATGGTGTTGGCCGCCGGCGAAGGCGACCAGGTGTTTTTGCTCGACGTCGACAGCCAAGTCAAACCGGGCACACGCGTCAGCTAGCCTCAATCGGCACGGTCCGGGCTCGCCCTTTGCGCCAGTGCCGATCGCGGCCCACGTTGGCTACAGTAAGCCGGACTGGGCCGCCGCTAACCGGCGGCCATGGCACTGTTAATTTCACCTGCCCCGGAGACACACCATGTCGGCACAAAACCTGACCTTTAGTGGCCACGACGACCAGCCCCTGGACGCCGTGATCGACTGGCCGGCCGAACCACTGCGCGGATTTGCGCTGTTTGCGCACTGTTTCACTTGTGGCAAGGACCTGTTTGCGGCGCGCCAAATTGCCCGCGCCCTGGCCGGCAAAGGCATCGCCTGTGTGCGCTTTGACTTTTCCGGCGTTGGCCGCCGCGCCAGCCAGCCCGAGCTGGCCGGATTCACCCACGATCTGGATGACTTGGTCGCGGTTTACGAGCAAATGCGCGAACGCTTCCAGGCCCCGGCTTTATTGGTCGGTCACAGCCTGGGCGGCGCCGCCGTTTTAGCCGCCGCCCATCGGATGCCCGACGTCAGTGCCGTGGTAACGGTGGGCGCACCCTTCGACCCGGGGCACGTGTCGCACCTGATTCCGCACGCGGCACGCGACGAAATCAGCGAGCGTGGCTTCAGCGAGGTCCGCTTGGGCGGCCGCCAAATCAAGGTTCGCGATGGGTTTTTGGAGTCAATCAGTAACCACGACGCCGAGGTCAATATTGGCAGGCTACTCAAGGCGCTGTTGGTCATGCACGCGCCGAACGACGAAATTGTCGAGATCGACAATGCCGCGCGTATCTATGCCGCCGCCAAGCACCCTAAATCATTTGTGTCCTTGGACAGCGCCGATCACCTGTTGAGCCGGCGCAACGATGCGCTGTACGCCGCCGAAGTCATCGCCGCCTGGTCATCGCGCTATTTGCCCGCGGCTGAGGCTGTCGATGCACCCGCCGATCGCGTCGTGGTGCGCGAAACCAATGCCGGCATCTACCAGCAACTTATCCACGCCGAAGGTCACCGCCTGATTGCCGATGAACCCGAGTCCGTCGGCGGTGACAACACCGGCGCCAGTCCTTACGGATTATTGGGCGCAGCCTTGGGCGCCTGCACCTCGATGACGTTGCGCATGTATGCCGAGCGTAAAAAGATCGCGCTGGATCACGTCGAGGTCACCGTTCGCCATCAAAAAATTCACGCCGCGGACTGCGAACGCTGTGACAGCCAAACCGGCAAGGTCGACGAGTTCGTGCGTGAAATTCGACTGACCGGGACCTTAACCGACGAGCAACGCCAGTCGCTACTTAAAATCGCCGATCGCTGCCCGGTCCACCAAACGCTGGAACGCAGCAACCAGATCGTCACCGCGCTAAGCGTTTAGCATCCACGAGCGCGCCGTGGCGTCGGCTAAATTAGTGCCGACACCCAGTTGTTCGCGCAATGACACCACCTGACCGACCATCACCAGGGTCGGTCCACGCTCCGGGTCAATCGCCGCGGACGCCTCGGTGCACTGGTCAACCTGGGTCACCCACACCTGCTGATTAGCGCGCGCTCCATTTTGAATCAATGCCACCGGCATATCAGCAGCCACCCCGGCTGCCAATAACGAGGCCTGAATCGCCGGCAAATGGTGCAGCGCCATATACAACACCGAGGTTTCTTGCTGGTCGACCAGCCGCTGCCAATCCGCCGGAAGACTGCCGCCGGCCAAATGGCCGGTAACAAAGCGCACCGATCGGGCGATGCCGCGGTGCGTCAACGGAATCCCGGCCTGGGCCGAAATGCCGGCGGCCGACGAGATGCCGGGGACGGTCTGAAATGGAATTTGCGCCTCGACCAAGGCCAAGGCTTCCTCGCCGCCGCGGCCGAACAAATAGGGGTCGCCGCTTTTCAAGCGGCACACACGCTTGCCCTGGCGGGCCCACTCGATTATGCGATCGGTGATAGCGCCCTGGGGCATTGGGCAGTGACCGCGGCGCTTGCCGACGTCTTCCAGCACCGCATCGCGGCGCGCCAAATCGATCACGTCCTGGCTGACCAGCGCGTCATACAGCACCACGTCAGCCTGTTGTAGCAAGCGCAGCCCTTTCAGGGTCAACAGCTCCGCATCACCCGGCCCAGCCCCAACCAAATAGACTTCGCCGGCGGCCTGCGCCTGGCCGTCCAGCATGGCCTGCATGGACTGGTCCGCACCGGCATCGTCACCGGCGCGGACGTCTTCGCCGGCGCTGATCGCCCGTGTCCACGGCGCGCAGTCAATACTGGGGAAGTGCTGATCGTGCAAGGGATTGATGGGGATGTCGAGGGCATCGATGCGGGCGCGGTCAATCAGATCAGTGACCATCGCGACGGCTTAGTCGAGCTGGAACAGGACATCGACCTGGCCCGCGGCGACTGGCTGCAACGGGACATTCGGCCGTGGACGCGCAGCCTGTCACCGGTGGTGTGCTGGTTGGGCGAGCGCCCCGGCCGGGTCGGCGAAAAGGTCCTGGTTCGCCATGGCGATCGCTGGATCAAAGCGCAAATCAGCGACGCTGGGCAACCCGTCGATTTGGCCCAGCTGTGTTACCATTCAACCCAGCAAAGCCTTGAATCGAACAGCATCGGCCGCATCCAATTGCGACTGGCGCAGTCGGTTCCGGCCGACGACTTCGCCTGCGATCCAATCAGCGGTGCGCTGGTGCTGGTGGACCCGGCAACCCGCCATACCCTGGCCGCCGGCGTACTGGCCCCGATACCGGGCCTCGAAGCAACTGTGTAGGACCTTGAGTGAGCGACATTGTTCTAATTTTGGTAGGCACTGTGCTGGTCAACAACTTTGTGTTGGTCCAGTTCCTGGGCCTGTGCCCGTTCCTTGGGGTGTCAACCAAGATTGACTCGGCCTTGGGCATGTCGCTGGCCACGACCTTTGTACTGACGCTGTCCAGCGCCGCCAGCTACCTGATTTACACCTATCTGTTGGTGCCGCTGGAGGTTGAATTCCTGCGCACCATTGCGTTTATTTTGGGCATTGCGATCGCGGTCCAATTCACCGAAATGATGGTCCGCAAGACCAGCCCGCTGCTGTACAAAGTGTTGGGTATTTTTCTACCGTTGATCACCACCAACTGCGCGGTGCTGGGGGTGGCGTTGCTGAATTTGGGCAAGGCGCACAACTTCTTCGAGTCGTTGATCTACGGCTTTGGCGCCGCCGCGGGTTTTTCGTTGGTGCTGATTTTATTCGCCTCGCTGCGCGAGCGGCTGGCCCGCGCCGACATCCCGGCGCCCTTTCAGGGCCCGGCCATTGGCATGATTAGCGCCGGTATTATGGCGCTCGCATTCATGGGCTTTGGCGGAGTCACCGCGCCATGACGGTGATCGCTGCAATCGTGGCCGCGGCCATCTTGACCCTTGCCGGCGGCGCCCTATTGGCCTGGGCAGTCGAACGTTTTCGGGTCGAGGGCAACCCACTGGTCGACACCATCGACGAGTTACTGCCGCAAACCCAATGCGGCCAATGCGGCCACCCCGGCTGCCGGCCCTACGCCGAAGCCATCGCCGCCGGCGAAGACATCAACAAGTGCCCGCCCGGCGGCCAAGAAACCATCAACGCGCTGGCTGAGTTGCTCGACGTCGATGCGCCTAGCCTGGATGCCGAGCACGGCCACGAAAAACCGCCAATGGTCGCGATCATTCGCGAGGACGAGTGCATCGGCTGCACCAAGTGCATTCAAGCCTGCCCGGTGGACGCGATTTTAGGCGCCGCTAAACTGATGCACACCGTGATCGAATCCGAGTGCACCGGCTGTGACCTGTGCCTAGAACCCTGCCCGGTCGACTGTATCGACATGGTCGAGCTGGGCCGATTGCCGACCTGGCCGCTGCCGTCTGACATCATCGCCACGGACCGCGCCCAATGATTCACCACGCCACCCACAGCCTAACCGGCGGCATCCACCCGGACGAGCACAAAGACCTGTCATGCCAGGTCCCCATCCGGCCGACTGCGTTGTCCGACACATTGGTCTTCAGCCTTCAAACCGGCCGCCATGGCCTTGAACCGGTGGTCGCCGACGGCGCCCAGGTGTTGGCTGGGGACTGTATCGCCCGCGGCACCGGTACCTTTGCCCAGGCCTGGCACGCGCCAACCTCGGGCACCCTCGACTACATCGACGACCTGCCAGCCACCGACGCCTACGGGCAATGCGGCCCGGGGCTACGTTTGACGGTGGATGGCCTGGATCGTTGGTGCGAGCCGCAACCGCCACTGAGTCGCGAGCACGATCGCAGCGCATTGATAGCGCGCATTGAATGGGCCGGCATCGCCGGCATGGGCGGCGCCGGCTTTCCAACCCACGTCAAACTGGCCGCGGACAAAGCGGTCCGCACCCTGATTATTAACATGGCCGAATGCGAGCCCTACATCAGCTGCGACGATGCCCTGGCTCGGGCCTGTGCTGACGATATCTTGGCCGGCGCCAGCTGGGTCAAACACCTGATCGGCGCCAGCCGCGTGCTGATTGGCATCGAGGACAACAAACCCGAGGCCATCGCCGCGCTCGAGGTCGCCATAGGTGACTGGCCGGAATTGGCGGCTGAGCTGTGGGTGTGTCCGACGGTTTACCCCAGCGGTGGCGAAAAGCAGCTGATTGAAATCTTGACCGGTGAGCAAGTGCCGGCCGGTCAACTGCCGCAAGCACTGGGCTATCACATGCACAACCCCGCCACCTTGGTGGCGATTCGCGATGCCATTGAGTACGGGCGGCCGTTGACGCACCGCCTGGTCACGCTGACCGGCGAAGGCGCATCGGATGCTGGCAACCGGCGTGTCGCGCTGGGCACACCGCTGATTGATTTGGCCCGGCTAGCCGGTGCCGACGAACACGCGAACGTTATTATGGGCGGCCCGATGATGGGGTTTCAGGTGCCCAGGCTGGACGCCGGCGTGATCAAAACCAGCAACTGTTTGCTGATCGCACCGCCCGCCGAGGTGCCCGCACAGCAGCCCTGTATTCGCTGCGGCGACTGCGCCACGGTGTGCCCGGCATCGCTGCAGCCTCAGACCCTGTTTTGGCAGATCCAGGCCGACGACGCGCCGCGCGCCCAGGCCGAAGGCCTGATGGACTGTATCGAATGCGGTGCCTGTGCGTATGTTTGCCCCAGCCAGATCCCGCTGGTCAGCTACTACCGCCACGGCAAAGACCAACTGCGCCAACGCGCGCTGGACCAGGTCAAAAGTGACCGCGCCCGCGACCGATTTGAAACCCGCCAAGCCCGACTGGATGCCGAAGCGGCCGCCAAAGCGGCCAAACGAGCGGCCCGAGCACAGGCCCTCGAGGCGGCCAAAGCTGGGGGCGATGATCCGCGCAAAGCCCAGGTCCAGGCCGCGGTCGAACGCGCCCGCGCCAAGAAAAAGGACGCCTCATGATTGAACGGCCCTCCCCGCACCATCGCCGTGCGCGCTCGACCACCCAAGTCATGGGCGATGTGCTGCTGGCACTGATACCGGGCACGGTGGTCATGACGCTGCTGTACGGCCCCGGGGTGCTGACCAACGTGCTGTTGGCGCTAATCGCCGGGGTCGCCACAGAAGCTGCGGTGCTGCGGCTGCGCGCGCGTCCAATCGCGCCGCGGCTGACGGACCTGTCGGCCTTGGTCGGCAGTGCCCTGATCGGGCTGTCGCTGCCGCCGCTGGCACCGTTTTGGCTGGCGTTGCTGGGTGGTATGTTAGCGATTGGCCTGGGCAAACAGCTGTTCGGCGGCTTGGGTCACAACCCCTTTAACCCCGCCATGCTCGCCTATGCGGTGCTGCTGATTAGCTTCCCCGTGGCCATGACCACGACCTGGGTGTCGCCCAGCCGCGTGCCGGATTTGGCGGCGACGTTGGGGCATCAATTTGGCGCAGTCGACGGCTGGTCGGGGGCGACACCGTTGGACCGCTATAAAGACCTGGCGACCCGATTGACGGCCAACGAAATCCGCCAAGATGCCCTATTCAAAGACGGGTTCGTTTGGCCCTGGGCGATGCTGGCGGTGGCCTGGAGCGTCGGCGGCGCCTACTTGCTATGGCGCCGTGCAACCTATTGGCACGCCCCCGCCGGGCTGTTCATTGGGCTGATTGTACCGGCCGGCTTGTTTGGCTTTGACAGCGACCAATTTGTACCCCTGTCGATGCACCTGCTAACCGGTGCCACGGTCTTCGCCGCCTTCTTTATTGTCACCGACCCGGTCACCGGGGCGACCAGCCCACGCGGGCGTTTCGCCTTTGGCGCCGGCGTCGGCCTGCTGACCTGGGTGATTCGAACCTACGGCGGCTACCCCGACGCAATCGCCTTTGCGGTGTTGTTAATGAACCTGACTGCGCCGATGCTGGACCAGTACACGCGCCCGCGTATCTACGGTCACAGCCGTGCCCGTAAAGGCCCGGTGCTGGAGAAACGCTCATGATTTTAGCGCTGATGTCGCGCGGAGCAATTTCGCTCAGCCTGTTTGGTCTGGTCACCGCCGGCGCCGTGGCGCTGACCCAAGTCGCCACCGACGAACGGATTGAGTACAACCAGGCCGAAGTCGCCCGCGCCGCCTTGCGCGCGGTGCTGCCGGCACACAACAACGAAATTTTGGCCGACGCGCGGGTACTGGCTGCGGTACCGGCGTTGGGCGCGCCGGACGCCCTGACCGTCAGTGTTGGGCGGCTCGACGACCGCCTGACCGGCTACGCCATTCCAGTGGTCACGACCCAGGGTTACAGCGGCCCCATTGCTATGGTCATTGGCATCACCCCAGACGGTACCGTCAGTGGCGTTCGGGTGACCCAACACCGTGAAACACCCGGCCTTGGCGACAAGATCGACCTGGCCAAAAGTCCCTGGGTACGCGACTTCGACGGCACCCATTTGAACAACCGCAACTGGGCGGTGCGCCCGGACGGCGGCGACTTTGACGCCTTTACCGGCGCCACCATCACGCCCCGTGCCGTGGTCGCTGCGGTGGAACGCGCATTGCAGTGGTATCAAGATCGCGGCCGTGCGCTGCTAGAGGCAACCCCGAATGGCTGATACGGACTACAAAGCGCTGGCCTGGAACGGCCTGTGGAAGAACAACCCGGCGCTGGTTCAGTTGCTGGGGCTGTGCCCGTTGCTGGCGGTGTCCGGCACCGTCATCAATGCCACCGGCTTGGGTCTGGCGACCCTGTTCGTGTTAATGGGGTCGAACCTGGCGGTCTCGCTGATCCGACACCATGTCGCCGACCACCTTCGTTTACCCGCGTTTGTGATGATTATCGCGGCTTTCACAACCTGCGTGGAATTGCTGATGCAGGCCTACGCCTATTCGCTGTATCAGGTGCTGGGGTTATTTATACCGTTGATCGTGACGAACTGCGCCATCTTGGGACGCGCGGACGGTTTCGCGCGCAAAAACAGCCCACTCCCGGCCCTGCTTGATGGGCTGTGGATGGGGCTTGGGTTCATGGCGGTGCTGGTGCTGCTGGGTGCGATTCGCGAGCTGATCGGCCAGGGTACGCTGTTGGATGGCGCCCAGCTGCTGTTTGGCGAGGGCGCACGCCACTGGCGCATGGAGGTGGCACCGGACAACTACCCCGGTGTGCTGATCGCGATACTGCCGCCGGGTGCCTTTATTTTGCTGGGCTTTATGATTGCAGCCAAACAGGCCTGGGATATTCGCGTTCGGCGCTTGGCCACCACCGAGGTCGTCGCCGGCAGCAAGCGGGTCCGAGTGACCGGTGAAATTGCCAAATGAACGCCCAAAAGCGCCTCGAAATCTTTACCCGGCTGCGTGACGAAAACCCGGCGCCGAAAACCGAATTGGAATACGCCTCGCCGTTTGAGCTGTTAGTGGCCGTGACACTGAGCGCCCAAGCCACCGATGTCGGCGTTAACAAAGCCACGCGCAAGCTGTTCCCAGTCGCCAATACCCCCCAAGCCGTTTACGACCTGGGCGTTGACGGTTTAAAGGGTTACATCAAAACCATCGGCTTGTTTAATTCCAAAGCCGAAAACGTTCACAAGGCCTGTCGCTTGTTGCTGGACTTGCACGGCGGCGAGGTGCCCGAGGACCGCGAAGCACTGGAAGCATTGCCTGGCGTCGGCCGCAAAACCGCCAACGTGGTCTTGAACACCGCCTTTGGTCACGCCGCCATGGCCGTGGACACGCATATTTTTCGGGTCAGCAACCGCACCCGAATCGCCAAAGGCAAAACCGTTCGCCAGGTCGAGGACGGGCTGATGAAGCACGTACCCAAAGCGTTTTTGGTCGATGCCCACCACTGGCTTATCTTGCACGGGCGCTATACCTGTAAGGCTCGCAAACCCGAGTGCGGCCGCTGCCTGATCGAGGACCTGTGTGAATTCAACGAAAAGCGCGAGTACCTGGACTAGAAACAGGTCAACGTCACCCCGCCGACTCGGGACAGTCCAAACGTAAAAAAGGCACCTTCCGGCTGAACAACTATGTCAGCCCGAGGGTGCCTAGGTGGCTATCAGTGCGCCGAACGACAGCGCACGGAATTAGTCGAGCTTGCGACCCAGCTTCGCGGCAATGCGAAGTCGTAGCGCATTCAGCTTAATGAAGCCGGCTGCGTCAGCCTGATCGTAAGCGCCGCCATCGTCTTCGAAGGATGCGATCGTGGCGTCAAACAGACTGCCCTCGCTGGCGCGGCCAACGACCATGATGTTGCCCTTGTAGAGCTTCAACCGGACGGTGCCGTTAACCACGTCCTGGGTCTGGTCGATCAGGGCCTGTAGCGCTTTGCGCTCCGGCGACCACCAGTAACCGTTGTAAATCAGGCTGGCGTAGCGCGGCATCAACTCGTCTTTGAGGTGGCCCGCTTCACGATCCAATGTGATCGATTCAATCGCCCGGTGCGCTTTCAACAGGATCGTGCCGCCGGGGGTTTCGTAACAGCCGCGCGCTTTCATACCGACGTAACGGTTTTCAACGATATCGGTTCGACCAATGCCGTTTTCGCCGCCAATGCGGTTCAGGGTTTCTAACATGGTCGCCGGGGACAGGGCTTCGCCGTCCAATGTTGCTGCATCGCCGTTGGCAAAGCCGATTTCGATGTAGCGCGCCGTGTCCGGGGCTGCTTCGGGGCTGACCGACCAGCGCCACATGTCTTCTTCGCTTTCGCTGGCCGGATCCTCAAGGATGCCGCCCTCGTAACTGATGTGAAGCAAGTTGGCGTCCATTGAGTAGGGGCTCTTTTTACCGCGCTTCATGTCGACTTCGATATTGTTGTCGGCACAGTACTCCATCAGCTTTTCGCGGCTGTTGAGGTCCCAATCGCGCCACGGCGCGATCACTTGGATACCCGGTGCCAGCGCATAGGCGCCCAGCTCGAACCGGACTTGGTCGTTGCCTTTGCCGGTCGCCCCATGGCTGATGGCGTCAGCGCCAGTGGCGGCGGCGATTTCAACCAAACGCTTGGCGATTAATGGGCGCGCAATCGAGGTGCCGAGCAAGTACTCGCCCTCATAAATCGTGTTGGCGCGGAACATCGGGTAGACGTAGTCACGGACGAACTCTTCGCGCAGGTCCTCGATATAAATTTCTTTGACGCCGAGTGCTTCGGCCTTGGCACGAGCTGGCTCAACTTCCTCGCCTTGACCGATATCAGCGGTAAAGGTGACGACTTCACACTGATAGGTTTCCTGCAGCCATTTCACGATCACGGATGTATCCAGACCGCCTGAATAGGCCAGTACGACTTTGTTGATATTGCTCACGCCCAACTCCTTAGTTTCGAGGGACGCGAGCTTACCGATTTACGAGGATTTAGTCATCTACTGTGGGCGGAAGGCGCGGCGGCGCGTTGTCCACGCGACGGTCGTAGGCAACCACATCGGCCCGTTGATTCGGCGCGATGCCGTTGCGCTCCATGCGGACGCTGACACGGCGGTTAGCCGCACGCCCCGCCACCGTGATATTGGTCGCGACAGGATAGTATTCGCCATGGAAACGGATCACGACTTTTTGCGGATCGATGCCTTCGGACTCCATAAATCGTCCGACCTGCTCGGCGCGCAGACGCGAGGCGTCCTCATTTTCCAAATACCCACCCTCGTCATCCGTGTGGCCATCGATAAAGACACCGGTCACCGCCTTGTCCTGGCGCATGTAGTCCGCAACCTCGCGCAGCAACGCTCGGTGCTCCGCCGTTAATCGATTTTGACCTTTTTCGAAGTACAGTAAATTGCGTTCAACGTCGGCAAAATTGACCGGCAGCAAAGCTCCCAGGCAATCGACCCAGTCGCGGTAGGCCGGCGGGAAGCGTGCCGGTTGCAAGCGCACTTCAAGGTCACCGTCGACCACCACCAACTGCCACCCTTCTAGCAAGGTGTTGACCGCGCTTTGGACCACCTCGCCTTGGGTATCGATCGCCGGCCGTTGCTGGCGGGTCGTGATCTGTTGCAAGTAGTTGCCACTTTCGCCCGGCCGCCAGGAGCCTGGACGGGCGACCATGGCCGCTTCGCCGCTGCGGTGAACCGGCCGGAAAGCGTCCAACTGAAAGCGCGCACGACGCCCCGCGTCCTGGGTGAAAATAGCCGCCCCGTAGCCGTCGATCGGTTGCGACAGGACGCACTGAACCGGGCTCGATTGCACCGTCCACTCCGACAGGTACGGCGGGTTCGAATAAATGACCTGGGCGTTCGCCGCGGCCGACAGGCCGATCAGGCCTGCTAACAATAATCGCTTCATCCAGCCTTTATCGGCGTTTCACCGCCAAACTGTAGTAGTGCAATGCACGTGGCGCAGGTATCCTTTGCGCCCTATGGAAAACCCGAACCCGACTATGAAAGACCGTTTCCGCGGCTTCTTGCCCGTAATTGTTGACGTTGAAACCGCCGGTTTTAACGCAGCAACCGACGCCCTGCTTGAATTGGCGGTGTGCCCGATCATCCTCAACGAAAAAGGCATGATGGAACCGGGCGAGGTCACAGGCGTTCATATTGTGCCCTTTGAAGGTGCCAACCTGGACCCTAAAAGCCTCGAGTTTACCGGGATTGACCCCTACCACCCGCTGCGCCTAGCCCAAGCCGAAGACCAAGCCCTCGGCCAAGCCTTCAAACCTGTGCGCAGCGCACTCAAAGCCAGCGGCTGCACGCGCGCCGTGTTGGTTGGGCATAACGCTCACTTTGATTTGAATTTTTTGAATGCCGCGGTCGAACGCACGGGCATTAAGCGCAATCCTTTCCACCCGTTCAGTTGCTTTGATACCGCAACCCTAGGCGGATTGGCCTATGGCCAAACCGTGTTAGCACGCGCGTGCAAAGAAGCCGGCATCGACTTTGACGGGCATGAAGCCCACAGCGCGCGCTATGACACCGCGCGCACCGCTGACTTGTTCTGTGCCATCGTCAATCGCTGGCGTGAACTGGGCGGCTGGCCGCCGGCCGGAGAACCGGCCTAGCTCGGGGTTTCGAACTCGGCCAAATCCAGGCGCTGACAAACGATCACCGCCTGAGTCCGCGAGTTGACACCCAATTTGCGCAAGATCGCGGTGACGTGAGCCTTAATCGTCGCCTCGCTGACGTCCAAGTCATACGCGATTTGCTTGTTCAACAAACCCTGCGTCAACATCGACATGACCCGGAACTGCTGCGGCGTCAACGAACTGATCGCAGCCGCCAAGCGGGCTTCTTCATCACTGAAGGATTCAGCATTCAGATCGACCCCTTCGGGCAGGTATTCGCCACCGTCCAAAACTTGGCCAATTGCCGTTGACAATACGCTGAGTGGTGCGCTTTTGGGGATAAAACCGCTGGCGCCTAAATCCATACACTTGTTGATCGTGCTGCCGTCTTCGGCACCACTAACCACGACCACAGGCAATTCCGGCATTTGCCCACGCAAAAACGCCAGCCCTGAAAACCCGTTTGCCCCCGGCATATTCAAATCCAACAGCACCAGATCCGCGTCATTGTGCTCGGCCAAGCGCGTTTGAACCTCGCCCATGCTGGCCGCTTCGATGATTTCAGCGTCGTCCAAAAATGCCAAAGCGCCGGTCAATGCCGCACGGAACAACGGATGGTCGTCCGCCACAATAATTTTCGTCGTCATCTAAAGCCTCGCAATTCAGTTATCCCTAAACCAAAAAACCCGCCGGAGCGAAACTCAGGCGGGTTCGGCATCAACCGATCTTATCGGTTCATACGGTTCGCTACTAGATCATCCACCACAGCCGGATCGGCCAGTGTCGATGTGTCACCTAACTGGTCGTGCTCGTTCGCTGCAATTTTACGCAGAATCCGCCGCATGATCTTGCCTGAGCGCGTTTTCGGCAATCCCGGCGCCCACTGGATCAAGTCCGGTGATGCGATCGGCCCGATGTCGGTACGTACGTGCCCAACCAAGGCTTTACGCAGCTCGTCAGTCGCCTCAACGCCCGCTTGCAGCGTCACATAAACATAGATGCCTTGGCCTTTGATGGCGTGCGGGTAACCGACAACCGCGGCCTCCGCCACCGCCGCATGGGCAACCAAGCTCGATTCCACTTCGGCGGTCCCCATGCGGTGACCGGACACGTTAATCACGTCATCGACGCGGCCCGTGATCCAGTAGTAACCATCATCGTCACGGCGTGCACCGTCACCGGTGAAGTACATGCCTTTAAAGGTGCTGAAGTAGGTTTCCTCGTAGCGCGCCGGATCGCCCCAGCAGCTGCGGGCAATGGCTGGCCACCCATCCAAGATGACCAGGTTGCCGTCACCGGAGCCCTCGATCAGGTTGCCTTCGTTGTCCACCAGTGCGGGCTGTACGCCAAAGAACGGGCGACTGGCGCTGCCGGGCTTAGCAGCGGTCGCGCCGGGCAGCGGAACAATCATGATGCCGCCCGTTTCGGTCTGCCACCAGGTGTCGACAACGGGGCACTCGCCTTTGCCCATGATGTCGTTGTACCAGTTCCAGGCTTCCGGGTTGATCGGCTCGCCAACGCTGCCGAGCAGCTTCAGGCTCGACAAGTCCGAGTCACCTAAGACGTCGTCGCCTTTTTGCATCAACGCACGAATCGCGGTCGGCGCGGTGTAGAACTGGTTGACCTTGTGCTTTTCGATGACGCGGCCAAAACGGCTGGCATCGGGGTAGGTCGGCACGCCTTCGAACATCACGGTGGTGCCGCCATTGGCCAGCGGGCCGTAGACGATGTAGCTGTGGCCAGTGACCCAACCGACGTCCGCGGTGCACCAATAAACATCGCCGTCTTTGTAATCAAACACGTACTTGTGCGTCATCGCGGCGTAAACAATGTAGCCGCCTGTGGTGTGTTCCAAGCCCTTGGGCTTGCCGGTCGAACCCGAGGTGTACAGGATGAACAGCGGGTCCTCGGCGCCCATTTCTTCGGCGGGGCAATCGACCGACTGACCGGCGACCAATTCGTGGTACCAATGATCACGGTCGGTGTCCCATGCGACGTCGCCGCCGGTGCACTTAACCACGACCACGCTTTTAACCGACGCCGGATTGTCCATACCGGCAATCGCCGCGTCGACGTTCTTTTTCAGCGGTACGCGACGGCCGCCACGGCGACCCTCGTCCGAGGTGATGATGATGCTGGAGCCGGATTCTTCGACACGCACGCCCAAGGCGTCCGGGCTGAAGCCGCCAAAGACGATCGAGTGGACCGCACCAATGCGCGCGCACGCCAACATTGCCACCGCCGCTTCGGGGATCATCGGCATGTACAGCGTGGCGACATCGCCTTTTTTAACGCCCTGAGCTTTCAAGGCATTGGCAAACTTGCCGACGCGTTCGTACAGGTCGCGGTAGCTGATATGTTCGTCGCTGCTGGGGTCGTCGCCTTCCCAAATAATCGCCGTTTGATCGCCCCGGGTCGCCAAATGACGGTCCAGGCAGTTGGCCGCTACGTTAAGCGTGCCGTCTTCAAACCACTTGATGCTGACGTTGCCGGGTTCAAATGAGGTGTTTTTGACCTGATGAAAAGGCTTGATCCAGTCAATGGTGGCACGCGCCTGCTCACCCCAAAACTTGTCCGGGTTATTAACCGACTCGGCATACATTTCGTTGTACTTGGCTTCATCAGCCCAGGCAGAGGCGGCCCATTCGGCCGAAACCGGGTAAACCTTATGATCGCTCATTCGTTATTTTCCTTTGAAGTTCAAACGCTGGCACATCAGTGCTTCATCGGGAAAGAGCATAGGGGTTTACGACGCAAACCCCGATTAGCCTTTGGTTGAGTCTGGTACTCGCTATTAGTCGAGTACCACGCCCGCTGGCCATAACTTGATCAGCGAGCCGGCGGCCCCCAATTGGTACCAGCGCAGCGGATACTCCAGGGTCTCGTCGGTGCCACTGATCGGCAACCGGTAACGCGCCGCCACCCTTGCCACCGCTTGGCCGGAGCCCGTCAGACCGATGATTTGAGCGCGACTACCCAGCCATTGTGCCAAGCGTTCAGGCGAGTCGACCTCGGGGTTGGTGCTGACCACAATGATCGGCAACGGAGTCTGCGCGCTTAGGTGTGCCAGTTCGTCCTCGCACGCCACGCCGCAGTCGCTGTGCATAAATGTCAGCCAGCCGCCCTCTCGCGCTAGCGCCGACAAGGCCACCGTTTCACCGTCCTGGCGGACCAGTTCAAAATCGCCGCCGAGTTGGGACTCAACCGCCGCCGTCGGTGGCGAAATAATCGCGCGCACAAACGGCCAGGTCATCAACAGCATTAACACCAATGCCGACAGCGCGGCGACTTTCCAGGGCTTCATTCAATGTCGCTTAAACGGGTATCGCGGATCGCATTTTTAACTTTTAACAGGTGCTCGGCAAAGTCAGGGCCGCGTTTCAAAATGACCCCCGTCGCCAACACGTCCAACAAGGTTAGCTGGACCAGGCGCGACACCATCGGCAGGTAAATGTCGGTGTTCTCGGGCGGCTCCACCGACAGCGTCAAACTGGCGACCTTGGACAGTGGTGATCCGTCCAACGTCAACGCCAACACATGGGCACCGGCCTCGCGGGCAATCTTGGCGGCACTGACAATGCCCCGGGTGCGCCCGGTGTGGGAAATAGCCACGACCACATCACCGGTGTGCAAGGCCGCACTGTGCATGCGCTGCATCAAACTGTCCGAGTACGCCAGCACCGGAATGTTGAAGCGAAAGAACTTGTGCTGGGCATCCTGGGCGACCGCGGCGCTGGCGCCCATGCCGAAAAACAAAATCTGGCGTGCTTGAATCAGCATATCAACCGCTTTTTCGACGTCCGACGGTGCTAACTGACGGCGTGCCTTTTCAAGCGCAGCGGAGCTGGCGGCAAAGATTTTGTCGGAATATTCCGACGCCGAGTCGTCCGGATCGACCACTTGGCTGACATAGGGTGTCCCACTGGCAAGGCTTTGCGCCAACGCCAGCTTAAAATCGGGGAAGCCCTTGGCATCGAAACTGCGGCAAAAACGATTGACCGTTGGCTCACTAACGCCTGCCAGCTTGGCTAACGCGGCGATCGAGCTGCGGATAGCGGCCTGCGGGTCTTGCAGTATGACCTCGGCGACTTTCTTCTCGGACCGATTAAGTCCGTCTTTTTGTTGCTGAATGCGATCGAGCACTGACCTCTCCCTAACAATTGTTCGGAAATATACCTCAATCCGGGCCTTACCCATGAACCTCTTGGAAAAACCAATGTCAATGTCGTTTTATTACTAGATTCGTTCCGCTACTCTTAGACCACCCCTTATGGAGATTCGTCATGACACCCTTGGCCCTAATGCAAACTGCCCCCGTCATCCCCGTGCTCGCGTTCGACAACGTTGAGCAAGCCATCGAGCAGTCCAAAGCCTTGGTCGCCGGCGGCTTACCGGTGCTGGAAATCACCCTGCGAACGGCCAGCGCGATTGACTGCATCAAGGCCGTCGCCGCTGAAGTCGAGGGTGCCATTGTCGGCGCCGGCACGGTATTGAATCCGAACGACTTGGAACGCGTGGTCGAAGCCGGCGCCCAGTTCGCGGTCAGCCCCGGTGCCACCGACACACTATGGCGTGCCGCCGAGCAAAGCCCGGTTCCTTTGTTGGCGGGCGTCGCCAGCGTCAGCGATATCATGCGCGGCATGGAGTTTGGCCACACCGAGTTCAAATTCTTCCCGGCTGAAATCAATGGTGGCGTCGCCGCGATCAAAGCCTTTGGCGGCCCACTCAAGGGCGTTTCGTTCTGCCCCACTGGCGGCGTTAAACCAGCCAACCTGGCGGACTACCTGGCTCTGGACAACGTCGTCTGTGTTGGCGGTACCTGGCTGACGCCGAAAGACGCGGACCCCATGCAAATCGAGTTTTACGCCAGCGACGCCGTGAAAATGGCCCGTGCCGCAGGTTGGACTGGCTAAGCTAACCGCCAACCGGTACACCCCCTGGGCCTAATATTTTGTTGGCCGTGGTGGTACCCTTTGCGGAAGGTAAGGGGTTCGCGCCCCACGACACGCAACAATAAGAGAGGCCACCGATGGCATCCGTCACGCTCAAAAAAATCAATAAAGTCTACGAGGGCAAGCAAGCCTTCCACGCCCTTCACGACGTTGACCTAGACATCAAAGACGGCGAATTCGTCGTCTTTGTCGGCCCATCCGGGTGCGGCAAATCAACCCTGTTGCGCGTTATTGCCGGTCTTGAAGACATTAGCGGTGGCGATCTGCTGATCGCCGACGAACGCGTCAACGACAAAACACCGAAAGAACGCGGCATCGGCATGGTCTTTCAAAGCTACGCCCTGTACCCGCACATGAGTGTGCGTGAAAACATGGAATTTGGCTTAAAACTGGCCAAGCACGACAAAGCCGACATCGACAAGCGCGTGATGGAGGCCGCCCGCGGCCTGCAACTGGACACCTTGCTGGACCGCAAACCCAAGGAACTGTCCGGCGGCCAGCGCCAGCGTGTCGCCATTGGACGCGCCATCGTGCGCGAGCCGCAGGTATTTTTGTTTGACGAACCCTTGTCGAACCTGGACGCAGCGCTGCGCGTCAAAATGCGCATCCAAATTGCCCAGCTCCACAGCGAGCTGAAAAACACCATGATTTACGTGACCCACGACCAGGTCGAAGCGATGACCCTGGCCAACAAAATTGTCGTACTCAGCGCCGGCCGCATTGAACAGGTCGGCGCCCCGCTGCACCTCTATCACCATCCGGCCAACAAGTTCGTCGCCGGCTTCATTGGCAGCCCGAAAATGAACTTTTTGAGCGTGGCCTGCACGGGTACCGACAACGGTGTCCAAATTGAGTTTGAAGGCCATGGCGCCAGCGTAACGCGCCAAGCAAGCCCGGACTTGAAAGGGCAAACGCTGTCGTTGGGGGTGCGCCCGGAACACCTGACGCTGGACGGCAGCGGTGACTTCTTTATCGAATCCAAGGTGATGGTGGTTGAACACCTCGGCGACCAAGCCATGCTGTATATGGAGCGCGAGGGCGAAGATGGCCCGCTGGTGGTGGTGGTCGACGGCGAAAATGCACCCGCACGTGGCGACACCGTTACCGTCGGCGTCCCCAACGATCGCATCCACCTGTTTGATGCCAATGACCAAGCGCTGCCGGCCCTGCAAGCCATCGCCGGCGCCGCCTGAGCTTTAGATAACCCAGGTGTGTGCCCAGCGGTGGACGGGCACAGACTCAGAAACACCCCCACCAACAAAAAAAATCAATGAGGCTAAACCTATGTCTACACGCACCTCCCTCGCGGTTGCTATCAGCGCCGCCCTCGTCAGCAGCGCCGCTGTTGCCGGTGGCCACCTACCGTTCTCGAAAGACGACACCCGTTTTTCGTGGGACAGCCTTAGCAAATTTGAATCAATGGACCTGAGCGGCCAAGAGATTCGTTTCGATGGCCCGTGGATTTCTGGCGACGAAGCCAACCTGAAAAACGTGTTGGCGTATTTCGAGCAAGCGACCGGCGCCAAGGTCCAATACAACGGTTCAAACGACTTCGAACAGCTGGTGCTGGTCGACATGAAAGCCGGCAACAGCCCGAACCTGGCCGCATGGCCCCAGCCCGGCACGGTTTCTGAATTGGCCGCCCAAGGCGAGTTGGTCGCACTCAAAGACAGCGTCAAAAACACCGTCGTCGGTGACTACGCAGCGGGCCAAAGCTGGGCCGATCTGGGCACCTATGCCGGCGCCAACGGCGAGGCTGCGATGTACGGTTTGGCCTACAACGTCAACCTGAAATCTTTGGTTTGGTATGTACCCGAAAACTTCGAAGAAGCCGGCTACGACATCCCCCAGAGCATGGAAGAGCTGATTGCGCTGACCGATCAGATCGTTGACGACGGCGGCACGCCCTGGTGTATCGGCATGGAATCCGGCGGCGCCACCGGTTGGGTTGCGACCGATTGGATCGAAGACATCATGCTGCGCACCCAGCCCAAAAGCGTTTATGACCAGTGGGTCTCGAACGACATTCCGTTCACCGACCCGCGCATCGTGAACGCCATCGAAACCTTTGGTTTCTTTGCCCTCAACGACGACTACGTCGACGGCAGCGCTTCATCACTGGCTTCGGTCTTCTTTGGCGACAGCCCCAAGGGCCTGTTTGAATCACCGGCCAAGTGCTACATGCACCGCCAGGCGTCATTCATCCCCGCCTTCTTCCCCGAAGAATACCAGGGTGACGCCGTTGGCACGGACGTAGACTTCTTCTACTTCCCGGCCTACGAAGGCAAAGACCTGGGCAAGCCCGTACTGGGCGGCGGTACCTTGGTCACCATGATGAACGAGTCGGAGGCCAGCCACGTGCTGATGGACTACCTGACCTCGCCCATCGCGCACGAAATTTGGATGGCCGGCGAAGGCTTCTTGACGCCCCACTCCAAAGCTAACCTGGCGGCTTACTCGTCGGACGTGCTGCGCAAGCAAGGTGAGATCTTCCTGAACGCTACGACATTTGGTTTCGACGCATCGGACATGATGCCCGGCGCCATCGGTGCCGGCGCGTTTTGGACCGGTATGGTTGACTACACCAACGGCAAAAGTGCCGAAGATGTCGCCGCCGAGATCCAAGCCTCGTGGGACGCCATCAAGTAATTGATGCGTTCGCCCTAGTTGGGGGGCCATACGGCCCCCTGATTTTTTCACCCTACGTTGGTGCTACAAAATGTCAGAGCACATCACCTCGGCCCTCATCGCCATTATCATCGGCGTCCTCGGAATCCTGGCGTACTTTTGGATTTCGAACGCGATTTTAGACAGCTTAATTGGGCGCTCTCGCCGGCCCAACAAAGAGGTGTTGCGCGAGCAAATACGGCCCTGGCTTTTTGTAGGTCCAGCCCTACTGTTCCTATTCGTTTACCTGGTCTATCCGGTCTTCGAAACCCTGTACCTATCGTTCAAAAACGAAAACAGCTCCGAGTTCGTCGGATTTTCGAATTACCTGTGGCTATTTAACGACCCCGAATTTCACGTGACCTTGCGCAACAACCTGATGTGGTTGCTGATCGTGCCGACGCTGTCGACCGTATTTGGCTTGGTTATTGCCGTACTGGCGGACCGCTCCCGCTGGGGCACCGTCGCCAAGTCTGTGATCTTTATGCCCATGGCCATCAGCTTCGTCGGCGCCTCGGTCATTTGGAAATTCGTCTATCACTACAACGGCGACGTCGCCAACCAGATTGGCGTATTGAACGCACTGGTCGTGGCGTTCGGCGGCGAAGCCCAGTTTTGGCTCGCAACTCCGCTGTGGAACAACGTGCTGTTGATGATCATTTTGGTGTGGATCCAAACTGGATTCGCCATGGTCATCTTGGGCGCGGCGCTGCGCGGTGTCCCGGAAGAAACCCTGGAGGCTGCGGTCATTGACGGCGCCACCGAGATTCAAATTTTCTTCAAAATCATTATCCCGCAAATCATGGCCACCATCATTGTGGTCTGGACGACCATCGCGATCCTGGTGCTCAAGGTATTCGACATCGTTTTAGCCATGACCAACGGCCAATGGGAAACCCAAGTATTGGCCAATCTGATGTACGACTGGATGTTCCGTGGCGCCGGCGACTTTGGCCGAGGCAGCGCCATCGCCATTGTGCTGATGCTGTCGGTCGTGCCGATTATGATTTGGAATATTCGCCGCTTTAAGCAAGAGGAGATGGGTCGATGAGCAAGCCCGCAGATCGACCATTGGCGCGCATTGCCGCGTCCGCCGGACTGTTGGCACTGGTTATTTTATGGATCGTGCCGACGCTTGGGCTGTTAATCAGCTCGGTGCGCGACAAAGACGCCCTGGCCGAAAGTGGCTGGTGGACGGCCTTATCGGCCTCCAATCAAACCGTGTTTGAGCGCACCGCAAACCCGGATCAGCAAGTCAAAACCGACCAAGGCTGGGTCTTAAGTGGTCGCCTCGAAATTGCCGCCACTGGCTATAACATTATCGCCTTTGGCGGCAGCCAGCGCACCCCGGATGAAGGCGCGCCGGGGGCCACGGTGACGCTGCGTAATGGCACTACCCTAAGCATCGATGGTGACGGTTATTACCGCTTTGTGTCGCCGGACGAACCCTTCACCGGGTCGCGCGGCAAGCGGATGTTTTTCAGCTACGAAAAGCCCGCCAGCTTCACCCTCGAGAACTACAAAGAGGTGCTGACCGAGGGGCGCCTTGGCCAGGCGTTTATCAACACCCTAACCGTGACCATCCCGGCCACCATCATCCCTGTATTGATGGCCGCATTCGCCGCCTACGCCTTTAGCTGGATGCCGTTCAAGGGCCGCGACTGGTTGTTTGCCTGCGTGATTGGGCTGCTGGTGGTTCCGCTGCAGACCTCGTTGGTGCCACTGCTGCGTCTATACAGTGACATCGGCAACGCGCTCGGTATCGAGGCCAAGGGTTATGCCGGGGTGTGGATGGCACACACCGGGTTTGGCCTGCCGTTGGCCATCTATTTGATGCGCAACTACATGAAGTCGCTGCCCAAAGACTTGATCGAATGTGCCCGGGTGGACGGCGCCTCGCACTTCCATGTGTTCACCAAGATCGTGTTGCCGCTGTCGGTACCGGCGCTGGCCAGCTTCACGATTTTCCAGTTCCTCTGGGTCTGGAACGATTTGCTGGTAGCGCTGGTGTTCTTGGGGCAGGCCGAGGATCAAATCGTATTGACCGCGCAACTACGCGCGCTCTTAGGCACCCGCGGATCGAACTGGGAGGTGCTAACGTCGGGCGCCTTCATCACGATTATTTTGCCGCTGATTGTGTTCTTTAGCCTGCAGCGATTCTTCGTTCGAGGCTTGGTCGCCGGCTCCGTCAAATAGACGGCGTGCTAACCGGGCCGCCTGTCGGCCCCGGCTAGCGCGCGATCGGCCCTAGCGCTCGCCCAAAAACTGTTGCCACTGCAGCGCAGAGGATTTTGGCGTGCGCACTTGGGTTGAATAATCGACGTACACCAGCCCAAAGCGCTGGGTGTAGCCAAATGCCCACTCGAAGTTGTCCATCAACGACCAGGCGTAATAGCCGCGGATGTCGACACCCGCCTCGATCGCCGTGTTAACGGCGGCCAAGTGATCGCGGAAATAGCGAATGCGCTGGTCATCATTGACGCCGTCGACACCCATGACGTCATCGCAGGCCGCGCCGTTTTCGGTGATGTAGACCGGCGGCAAGTCGTAATCACGGTCAAACTCAACTAGCAATTCAGTCAGCCCATCGGCCGCTATGTCCCACCCAATGTGGGTCTTCTCAACGCCGGCCCGAGTCGCCGTGTCGTAACCGCGGCGGTTATCGGCGCGGCTGACCTGACTTTGGGTGTAATAATTAATGCCCAGCCAGTCCAGTGCCGTGGCCATAATCGCCGCGTCGCCGGACTGCTCCGGAACGCGGCCCTGGGCCATCAGCTCAGGGGCCGGTTCACGCCCCGCCAATCGATCCAGCCAAAACCGATTGCGCTCGGCATGCGCCAGGTCCCGGGCCGGCTGGTCGTCCTCACTGACGGCGACCAGCGACTCAAGGTTCAGGACCAAGCCCAAACTATTGTCGGCGCGTTCCGCGCGCATCGCCTGAAGTCCCAGGCCACTGGCCAACATCAGGTGATGGGCGGCGGTCAGCGCCTCGGCGCGGTCTTCATGGCCCGGGGCATGAGCGCCGATGTCATAACTCAGAATGCTCGAGCACCAGGGCTCGTTCAGGGTCGCAATGCGCGGCATGACGTCGCCCAGCGCGCGCACGGCGATCGCGGCGTAATCGGCGAACCGAAACGCAGTGTCACGGTTGAGCCAGCCACCGCTCAAATCCGAGGGCAAGTCCCAGTGATACAGCGTCACGTTTGGCGTGATATCGCGAGCATGACAGGCTTCCAGCAGGCGCCGATAAAAATCCGCGCCTCGGGTGTTTAAGCGTCCATTGCGATCAATCAGACGCGGCCAGGCCAACGACAGCCGGTAGTGCTGAAAGCCTAGCTCGCGGATCAAATCCAGATCCGATTCGAAGCGGTGGTAGTGATCGCAGGCAATATCGCCATTGCTGGCATCCAGAATTCGACCGGGCTGGCGGCAGAAACTGTCCCAAATACTGTCGCGGCGGCCATCAACCCGGGTCGCCCCTTCAATCTGAAAAGACGAGGTCGCGACACCAAACTCGAAGCCTGGATCACGCAACGCGCTGGTTGCGGATAATTTTTGATCAATCATGTCGTCGCTCTACGCTGCCAATATAGTCCAGGTGGGTATTGTCGACCGCCGCGGCCGCGCCTAACAAGCCGGCATAGGGGGCCGTGACTAATATAACCGGCATGCTTTGCATGTAGCGTTCAAAGCGGCCTTTGTGGTGCAAACGGTGCAAGAACTCGCTGGCCAGTAAAAACTCGACCATGCGCGGCAGAATACCGCCACACAGATAGATACCGCCCAATGAACCCAGCGTTACCGCGGCATTGCCGACGGTGGTTCCCAGCATGGCGCAAAAGGTGTTCAGGCTTTTTACGCTCAGCTCGTCCCGACCTTCCTGGGCCCGGCGCGCGATAATGGCGGCGGTCCAGTCCTCGGGTTCGGTCTCGCCGGCCAAGTGCGAGAAAGCTTCGTGCAGGTTCTCGATGCCCTGGCCACTGATCAGGCGTTCGGCGCTGACGTGGCCAAAACGTTCGCGCAAATAGTCGATGACCTGGGATTCCTCGGCGGTGGTCGCGGTGGCGGCGACATGACCGCCCTCGCAGACAATCGGGACCCAAGCATTCGCCGTCGGCACCAACCCACCCACTCCGAGCCCGGTGCCCGGGCCAATCACCAGCTTGGGCTTGGGTAAGCCCGGCTCGCCGGCATGCAAAACCAGCTGTTCGTCGTCGGTCAACAGCGGCACCGCCAAGGACTGGGCGGTAAAGTCGTTGATCACCCGCAACTCGGCCAGTCCGAGCTGCGCCAACAGCTCGCGCTTTGAGAACTGCCAGTGGTTGTTGGTCATCTTGACGATGTCCCGTTCAACCGGGCAGGCCATGGCGACACTTAAACAGTCGGTCGAAAGTCCGCTGTCGGCCAGGTACATCTGAAACGCATCCGCCAATCCCTCAAAATCTAAACAGGGGTATACGCGTATATCCGATAACGCGTGCGGGTCGTCGGTCAGTAGCGCGCCGAAGCGCGCATTGGTGCCGCCGATGTCACCGACCACCGCACGCGCGCGGACCCGTGCCTTAGACAAGGGTCAGGTCACCCAAGATGCCACCGCCCAGTTCCGCCGGTAGCGCCACTGGACGTTGCTGCGCGAACAGTTCACGGCCCATGCCGCGCTCGAGTTTGACCTGACACCGATTGTCACGTGCCGCCAGTTCCCCCGCATCAATTCGCAACGACAGTTCGCCCGTGGTCGCGTCCAGTCGCAGCACGTCGCCGTCTCGGACTTTACCGATCAAGCCGCCGGCAACCCCTTCCGGGCTCAGGTGAATTGCCGCCGGGACCTTGCCCGAGGCGCCGGACATACGCCCGTCGGTGACCAAGGCCACGTGATAGCCCTTGTCTTGGAGCACGCCCAGAAACGGGGTCAGTTTGTGCAGTTCCGGCATGCCGTTGGCTTGCGGTCCTTGGCCGCGCACCACGACGATGCAGTCGCGGTTCAAGTCACCCGCTTCAAAGGCTGCTTTGATGTCGTCTTGGTGTTCAAACACCACCGCTGGCGCTTCGACCACATGGTAGTCGGCGTGGACCGCGCTGATCTTGATGATCGCCTTGCCCAGGTTGCCATTCAGCAGTTTCATACCGCCCTCGGGCTGGAACGGGGCGGATACGGGGCGCACGACCTCCAGGTCGCCCGACACCACGTCGTCGCTGCGGTAGTCCAGTACACCGTTGTTCAACCAGGCCTCGCGGGTATAGGCACGCATACCGCGGCCGACCACGGTGGTGACATCATCGTGCAACAGTCCAGCGTCCAGCAGCTCGCGGATCACGAACGGCATACCGCCGGCTGCTTTAAAGTGGTTCACATCGGCCTGACCGTTGGGGTAGACCTGGCACAACAGGGGCACCACGGCGGACAACGCGTCGAAGTCCTCCCAAGTCAATCGAATACCGGCAGCCGCGGCGATCGCGACCATGTGCAGCGTATGGTTGGTGCTGCCGCCGGTCGCCAGCAGGCCGACCAAGCCATTGATCACGGACTTTTCATCGACCACACGGCCCATCGGCGTCCAATCACCGGTCAGGTGCGTGCTGCGGGCGACGCGCTCCGCAGTGGCGCGGGTGATGGCGTCACGGATTTCGGTGCCGGGATTTTCAAAAGCGGCGCCGGGCAACATCAACCCCATAATTTCGAGCATCATCTGGTTGGTGTTTGCGGTGCCATAAAAGGTACAGGTACCGGGGCTGTGGTAACTCGCCGACTCGGCCTCGAGCAATTCGTCGCGGCCAATTTTGCCCTCGGCGTAAAGTTGCCGGATGCGCACTTTCTCTTTGTTCGGCAGACCGCTGGGCATGGGGCCCGCAGGCACCAAAATTGCCGGCAAATGACCAAAGCGCAGTGCACCGATCAGCAACCCCGGGACGATTTTATCGCACACACCCAATAACAACATGCCATCGAACATGTCGTGTGACAGCGACACCGCCGTGGCTTGGGCAATCACATCGCGTGACAGCAAGCTGAGTTCCATGCCCGCACGGCCCTGGGTAACCCCGTCACACATGGCCGGGACACCGCCGGCGAACTGGCCAACGGATCCAATGTCCGACAACGACTTTTTAATGATCTCGGGGTACCCGTCCAGCGGCTGATGGGCGCTGAGCATGTCGTTGTATGAGCTGATGATGGCAATGTTGGCCGAATCCATCATCTTTAAGCGCTGCTTGTCGGTCGAGCCGCAGGCTGCAAAACCGTGCGCCAAGTTGCCGCATGACAAACTGCCCCGAATCGGGCCATCCGATGCCGCCTGATCGATCATGGCAAGGTAACGGGCGCGCGAATCACGGCTGCGTTCAATAATTCGCTCGGTTACGGCAACAAGTGTCGGGTGCATGCAGGGGCCCTCCGGGGCTATATCTTGTTTATTTAGCTAAGTGTATTGCAGTTTTATGCCAGATTGCTGGTACCTGATGCAAAAATGTTAGTAAACTTACGAATAATTCAAGTCACCAGAGGCTACTCCCCATGACCATTCGTGTTGCTATTAACGGTTACGGCCGTATCGGACGTAACATATTGCGCGCACTGTACGAGCGTAATCTTAACAACGACATCCAGGTCGTCGCCATCAACGACCTCGGGGACGTCAACATCAACGCCCACCTGACTCAGTACGACACCACCCACGGCCGCTTTCAGCAGACGGTCAGTGTCGAGGGCGCGGACATGCGCGTCGGTAACGATCTGATCAAAGTGTTCAGCGAACGCAACCCCGCCGCCCTGCCCTGGGCTGAGCTGGCGGTCGACGTGGTCTACGAATGCACCGGCTTTTTCACCGACAAAGACAAAGCACTGGCACACATTGAAGCGGGCGCCAAAAAGGTCATCGTCAGCGCACCAGGTAAAGGCGTTGATGCCACCGTGGTCTATGGTGTCAACGATGACGTTTTGAGCGCCGATCACCAGGTCATTTCGAACGCATCCTGCACCACCAACTGTTTGGCACCGGTGGCCAAAGCCCTGAACGACGCCTTTGGTATCGAATCTGGCTTGATGACGACCATTCACGCCTTTACCAACGATCAGGTGCTGACCGACGTTTACCACACGGATTTATACCGCGCCCGCAGCGCTGTGTCGTCGATGATCCCGACCAAAACCGGCGCCGCCGCCGCGGTCGGCTTGGTATTGCCCGAACTCAATGGCGTCCTGGACGGCATGGCGGTGCGCGTTCCGACCATCAACGTGTCGCTGGTTGACTTGACCGCCACGGTTAAAGCCGACGTCAGCATCGACCAGATCAACGCGGTACTGACCGCCGCCGCGGCCAACTCCAAAGGCGTGATGGAAATCAACACGCTGCCCTTGGTCAGCGTCGACTTTAACCACAACCCGGCCAGTTCAATCGTTGATGCCGCACAAACGCGGGTCAACGGCCGCCTGATCAAGGTCATGTCTTGGTACGACAACGAATGGGGCTTTAGCAACCGTATGCTCGACAACACTCTAGCCTGGGCCCGCGTCTGTGGTGGCCAGTTCTAACTAGTCCTTGCAAAGCATGGGCGAGTGCCATTCAATGCGCCCATGCTGACTATTAAAAAATTAGGGCTCAAGTGGGACGATGCTGCGGCATCCACTGAAGAAGCCCTCGACTTCCCGGGTTTGCACGGCTACGTCTGTGCCAACCTGTCCTCTCCTCAACCTTGGGATGACCGACGCGTCGCCGATGAAGCCTGGGGCGAAGCCGCACCGGACGACATGGTCGAGGTCGCCACGTCTTTGGCTACGCGCCTGGACGAGCGATTGTCCGCCGGCGACACCCCTTGGATTCCCGCGGCCTTAGAAGCGCCCACCGAAGATTACCATCCACTGCAAGAATGGGCGGTTGGCTACTTGGAACGCGTGTTTGCCGACGACGGCGCCTGGTTCGAAGAACGTGATGAATCGGTCGCCCAAGCACTGGTTCCGCTGATGGTATTAAGCGGCCTGTTTGAGGAAGAAGAGGACATGGCCGAATTGATGGCCGACACCCCCAACGTTGATCGGATGGCCAAGGATGTACCGGACCTGGTCGTTGACCTGTACGGCATCATCCACTTGGGCCCTGACCAAGACTAAGCCTCGCGCAGCAACACCGCCGGGGCAGTTTGGGTAACACGCCGTGTTCCCAGCCACCCGGCCACCACCAGCAGCGTCAAACCCGCGCTGGGCACGACTAACCACAGTAATCCATGTGGCGCCCAGGAAACCCCAAGCGCTGAGTAAACAAAGACGCTGCCCAGTTCCGCACCGGCCGCGGCCAACACCCCTGACAATCCGCCCAACAAGGCAAACTCTGATAGCTGCGCGGCACGTGCCTGCGCTCGACTGGCGCCCATGACGCGGACCAGCGCGCCCTCTCGAATCCGCTCATCCAAGGTCGAATTAACACTGACCCACAACACCACCAAACCACCGGCCAAGACAAACACCAAGACCAGGTTGACCGCCGTCGTTGCCCGCTCCAGCACCGTGCGAATTTGCTTCAACAAGGCATCCACTTGGAACAGCGTAATGCCCGGAAACTGGCGCACTAATTCGCGGCCCAAGCCCGCTTGCTCAGGCCCAATCCGTAGGCTGGTTAGAATCGCCCGCGGCATCGCATCCAGCGTGCCCGGATTGAAAATCATATAGAAATTCGGTTTGAAGCTGTCCCATTGCACCGTGCGCAGGCTGGCCACGCGCGCCTCGATGGTTTGGTCATTGATCGTAAAGCCAAGGACATCATTGACCTGAATATCCAATTCCGCCGCCACTTCGGCTTCGACACTGACCACGGTTTCACCGTCGCCCATGGCATGCCATTGGCCGTCAATGATGCGGTTGTCGGCCGCCAGCTGTGAGGCCTCGGTCAAGGACAGGTCGCGTTCCAGTGCTTCCGGCAGATCCTGCTCTTTACTGACTAATTCGCGCACCGGTTGCCCATTAATTTCGGTCAATCGGCCACGGCTAACCGGGTAAAGCGGGCTGGCCGGGATCGATTCACGATCCAGCACGGACTGAAACTCCGCCGCCTCGTCCGGCATGATGTTGAGCACGAAATAGTTGGGCGTATCGACCGGCAATTGGTCCTGCCAGCGCCCGACCAGCTCGCCGCGCACCAACCACAGCAAGCTCATGGCCATCAGCGTCAGGCTAAAGGCCAACAACTGAGCCGCCGCCGCTTTGGGCTGGCGCGCCAAGTGCAAGATGCCAAAGCGCCAGGTCTGGCCGCCCCAGCCACGCGCGGCGCCCAAACTGCGCAGCAGCCCCACCGCCAACACCGCCAACAGCGCGATCGCCGCCACACCGCCACCGGCCAACACCAAGGTCAATTGCCAATCCCCGGTGTACAGCACCATCAATCCACCCAGCGCCACTACCGCCGTCAGGTAGCTGACCCACAGTGCAATCGGTGTGGTCCCCAGGTCTTGTCGCAAGACCCGCAGCGGCGGCACGTCACGCAGGCGCAAAATGGGCCCCGCGCCAAAGCCGATGGCCACCGCCAAGCCGGTCGCCACGCCCATGAAGATCGGTTTAATACCAGCGCCGGGCAGTTCGCCCGGGAACATCGCCGCCAATACGCCAATCAGCGTGAACTGGGCAAAAAACCCGATAATCAGGCCAAAGGTCACACCCAATACGGTTAGCCCACCCAGTTGGATCAAATGTACTTTTAAGACGTTGGCGCCGCTCATGCCAAACGTCCGCAGCAACGCGGTCGACGCTTGGTGGCGTTGGCCATAGCGGTTAGCGCCCATCGCAACCCCAACCCCGGCGACGATGATCGCCAGCAACGACCCTAAACGCAGGTAGCGTGTGGCCCGCTCCATGGCATCGCCAAAGGCGTTGCCACCCTCACCGCCACTGCGCAGCCGCTGCTGCGGTTCCAGACTGTCCTCGAGCGCGGCCTTGAACTCGGGCCAGCGCGGCCCGTCAAAGATCTGGTAATAACGCACGCGCGCACCGGGGCGAATGACCTGCGCCGCCGCCAAGTCCACTTCGTTCATCAGCACCCGCGGCTGCAACGAATAGAACCCGCCGCCACGGTCCGGTTCAAAACTCAAAATTGCCGTAATCGACAGCTCAACGGCACCGACTTCCAACGAATCACCCACGTTCAATGCCAAGTCGCTGGCTAATTGAGGGTCAATCCAGGTTTCCCCCGGCGCCGGTATCGCGCCCGCCGCGGGGCGCTCGTCCCCGTAAGGCTCATCGGCAATGCGCGGCTCGCCTTTCAGCGGCCAACCCGGCTGGACCACCTTGACCGACGACAATCGGAAGTCCTCGACCGACGCCACCACCGATGGGAACTGAATCCAGCGATTGGTCGCCAGGCCTAAGGCTGCGGCTTGGTTCAAAATGTCGTCCGAGACCGCATCGGTGTCGCGCAGCATCAAGTCGCCGCCGATCAATTCGGCCGCTTGGGACTGCATGGCGCGCTCAACCCGATCGACCAGAAATCCAATCGCACTGGCACTGGCGACCGCCACCGACAACGCCAAAACCAACAAACCGGCGTCGCCGGAGCGCCAATCACGGCGCAGTAATTTAAGCGCCAGTGCTAGCATGCGCAGCCTCGACTAGGGTGCCATTGTCCAACACCAGCGTGCGCTGACAGCGCTTGGCCAATTCACGATCGTGGGTCACCAACACCAGAGTGGTACCGAACTCGGCGTTGAGCTTGAACAGCAGGTCCTCGACTTTTTGGCTGTTAGCACTGTCCAGGTTACCGGTCGGCTCGTCGGCAAATAACAGCGCCGGCTGGGTCGCGAACGCGCGCGCAATGGCAACGCGCTGCTGTTCGCCCCCGGACAGACGCCCGGGCTGGTGGTTCAGGCGATGGCCCAATCCCACTTCGTCCATAAAGTGGCGTGCCTTGGCCTCGGCGTCGCGGGCCCCTTGCAGTTCCAGCGGTAACATGACGTTTTCCAGCGCCGTCAGTGCCGGCAACAGCTGAAAATTTTGGAACACGAACCCGACCGTGCCGGCGCGCGCTGCGGCACGTCCATCCTCACTCAGATCATGAAACGGCTTGCCCATCAATTCGATCGAACCGCTGCTCGGCTGATCCAATCCGGCCAACAACGACAGCAAAGTGCTTTTGCCCGAACCGGACGGCCCGACGATGGCGACCGACTCCGAAGGGTTGATGGTCAGCTCAACCGACTCCAGTATATGTAGGACCTCATCTTCTAGCTGAACCGACTTGGTTAGCTGGTGTACCTGTAAAACCGGAACCGTTGGAGCGTTCATGCGTCTATTCCTACTCAGTCTGTGCCTATGGATCGGCGTCGCCCACAGCGCCCCGATTTTGGTCTTCGGGGACAGCCTATCCGCCGCCTACGGGCTGGAGGAAGAGCAAGGCTGGGCGTGGCTGTTAAAATCGCGTCTTCAAAGTAATGGGGACGATCGGGAGGTCATCAACCTCAGTGTGTCCGGTGAGACAACGGGCGGTGGTCTGGCGCGTCTGCCCGACGCACTGGCGCGCTACCAACCCAGCATCGTGGTTTTAGAATTGGGCGCCAACGATGGCCTGCGCGGCCTAAGCCCAGCACGCATGCAGGCTAACCTGTCACGCATGATCGAATCCGCCCAGGCCATTGATGCCCAGGTCCTGGTGCTGGGCATGCGACTGCCGCCGAGCTATGGCAAGCGCTACGTCGACCGCTTTGAGGCGACCTACCCACGGCTGGCCGAGCAGCACCAGGTTGCGTTGATGCCATTTATGCTGGCGCCACTGGGGGTCGATGAGTCGCTGTTTCAAGACGACCGCTTGCACCCCACCGCCGACGCCCAACCGATCTTGCTGGACGCCATTTGGCCGTTTCTAGCGCCGCTCCTGTAGACCCTTGGCGAACGACAACAAGTAGGGGTCGGTCATCCCCGATACATAATCCAGCGCCTGCTGGTACTGGCTATACAGCGGCAATTCGGCCGCCGGCAGTGAACGCTTTAAGTGCGTCAGCACCCACCGCGCGCTGGCGCTGTAACCGTGGCGCTGGCGCCCCGCCAAGTAGCGCTCGTGAAGCGCACCGGTCAACAGGTCCAGCACATTAAACAGCGCCTCGCGGGCATTGCTTTGGGTCAGCTGCTTAACTTCGGATTGGTAAATATTGGCACGCGCAAAGGCCTTTAGTTCACCCACGGGGCTATCCGCCAGCAGATCCGGCACCGGCTGGCCCGCCAGCATAGCGTCGTAATGACGCGCCAGCGCTGCAACCATTTGGCTTTCCAAGCGGTCGATTAAAATGCCGCGGGCGCGGTACAGGAATTGATGCGGCGCCAACCCATCCAGTGCCGCGTGTTCGGCCCGCTCAATCAACGGCAACAGCAGGCTACGCGCCTGATCAAACTCGATCACCCCCATTTCCACCGCGTCCTCGATATCGATCACGCTGTAACAGGCGTCATCCGCGGCTTCAACCAGGTACACCAGCGGATGGCGCGCAAATCGATTGGCGCTTTGGCGAACCATGCCCAGATGCTCGGCGGCCTCTGAAAAAATGGCCCATTCGCTGTGATTCACGCCGTATTTGCCGCTCGCCGCCGCGTCGCGCGTCCAGGGGTATTTAACAAAGGTTCCCAGCGACGCGGCACTGAGTCGCATACCACCCGCGTCCCGGTGCGGGTCCATCTGGGTCAGCACCCGAAGACCCTGAGCGTTGCCCTCAAAGCTCTCGAGTTCATCGCGCAGCACTTGGGCCAGCGGCTGAGTGCGGGCTCGTCCACGCGGGCTGCGAAAGAAAAACCGGATCGCGTCTTCGCCGGCGTGTCCAAACGGCGGATTGCCAATGTCGTGCGCCAACGCCGCCGCCTGGACCACCGTGCCCAGGTCGTCCGGGTGCAACCCGGCCGGCAACTCACCCTGGCTGGCCAACCACTCGCCGGCGACCATACCAAAGGTCCGCCCGACACAACTGACCTCCAATGAATGGCTCAGCCGAGTGCGCACCTGGTCGTTGTTACTAAGGGGGTGGACCTGGGTCTTGGACCCTAAACGCCGAAACGCATCCGAGAAAATGATCCGGTCGTAGTCACGATGGAATTGTTTTCGAACGCTGGAATCGTCACGCGCACGCCATTCCCCCGGTGCACACCAACGGTGTCGACTCAGTAACGATTCCCAGTTCAATGGCTGCGCCCTTCAGTGCGGTTTGCGGTATCTTAGCCGGCGTGAAAAACAATAACCAAACCCCGGTACGTGCGCGCTGGCATTTAGCCGGAACGGCCCAGTTCGATGAAGCCGATTTGCCGCCCGATTTGCCCTGGGCGGTGCTGCCGTTTGACGCCGCCAGTCGTGCCCTGGCACGCCAACTGACAACCCAAAGATTAGTCGACGGCGGCCAGTTCAGCGGCACCGTAGTGCCTTGCACGGTGGCCTTTGGCGACGGCCCGACGGCGCGCCACCAACGCGGACTGCGGCGATGGCTGGCACGCTTACTGAACCCACGCAGCGCCCGCATCCGGGTCGGCAAACCGACCGACAACCCGAAATGGCTGCAGCGCCAGTTTTACCAAGGATTGGCGGCCAAACCCGAGTCCTTCGATGCGCTGTTTCAGTCAGTCATTGCCCAGCCCATGCTGGCGGATTTAAGCGGCGACGAACACCGCCGCGTTCGGCGCCACCTGAAAGTACTGGCGGCCCGCCCAAACCACACGCTGACGCGGCTGGGCGATCGCGTGCTGGGTTGGTTTTGGACGCGTTTTTACAGCGACGTCGAGATTGCCGGACTGACCCCCGTGCGCGGCGCCTTGGGCGACGCCACGCCGGTCTACCTATCGACCCATCGCTCGCACTTGGACTATTTACTGCTGTCGTGGGTGCTGTATCGGGCGCGCTTGGCGGTGCCTTTGGTCGCGGCCGGCATCAACCTGAACCTACCGCTGGTCGGCAGTGTGCTCCGCCGAGGCGGTGGTTTTTTCATCCGCCGCAGCTTCCAAGGTGACCCGCTGTACCCCCGTGTGGTTCAAGCCTATATCCATTCGCGCTTACTAAACCGCCAACCGCTGGAGTTCTTTCCGGAGGGCGGCCGCAGCCGTGATGGGTTAACGCGCACACTCAAACTTGGGCTATTGAAATACGTCGTCGAGGCCGCGCGCGATCCCGCGATGCCGCCGATTGCGTTGGTGCCGGTTGGCGTTGCCTACGATCGCATGCCCGACGGCGGTGGCTATCGCTATGAGCTAGAAGGTCGCAGCAAACGCAGCGAGGGTTTGGCCGACTTGCCCAAGGCCTGGCGGGCACTGCGCAGCGATCCGCTGGGCCGGGTTCGCGTCAGTTTCAGCCCCCCGCAGCGGCTGCACCGCGACAGCGCCCTAGCCGAGGTCGGCTGGGCCGTCGGTCAACAATGGCAAACCGACATGCCCGCCAGCGCGGTCGGCCAACTGGGGTTAATAGTGCCCGGCTTTGCCGGCCACCGCGCCCGCGTCAGCGAGCTGGGACGGGCGCTGGCCGTCTTACAAGCGGCAGCGGGACTGCCCCGGCGACGGGATTGCTTGGACGAAGTGCGCCAACTTGGCTACCTCGAACGTGACGAGGGCGAGGATGCCATTGTGTATGCACCGGCGGCGGCACGTGACCAGCTCTCCTATGCTGCCGGCGCCCTGCGCCACCGGGCTTTGGCACTGGGGCTGTTGTCAATTGCGGTGTTGGGCGGCGCGTCGGCCCGGCGCACCCACTCCCTGTTCGAACTGGCGTGGCCCAGCATGGCCCCGGATCTGTACTTAGATGCGGACTGGAGTCCGCCGTTGGACGCCGCTCGCAACGCCTTGGCCGAGGCCGGCCTGTTGGACCCGAAGCCGAATGCCAACTACCGCTTGCTGGCGGCGCTAGCCGAACCTGTGGTACCTGCGGTGACACGGATGCTGGCCATTTTACGCCAGCACCTAGATGCCCCCGACGCCGAGTTGGACGAGCAGTTGGCGCGGGCCCACGACGGCGCCCGCGATGCACTGCTGTTGTCCGGCCGCAGCGAGTTAAACGTACTGGATATCAAAGCTTACCGGCGCTTTGTCGTTCATTTGGACGACATCGGCGCGCGTGTCGATGGCCGCTTAACCCGCCGCGCACGGCGCACGGCGTCACGGCTATTGCTGGCGTTCGAGCAGTTGGATCGGCAATTTGTGATCTAAGGCAGTTTGCGGATGCCGTACAGATCGAAACGCACCGCCTTGCCCTTGATTGATGCACTTGGGACCCGGTCCGCCAGCGCCGGCGCCTTGATCGGCCGCTTAACCACCACCCGATAACGCGCCGTATCCAGCGCCAAAGTCAGTAATTCGGCCTGTTCGGTCGCATCCGGCGGCGGCGCGAAGGCCTGTAGAAACTGGGATTCGCCGCCGACCTGGGCCGACTTTTGGCGGTGCGGAAACATCGGGTCCAGATAGATCACGTCCGGCGCCAAACCGGCCAAGTGATCTTGGGCTGCGCCTTGGAGCACCGATATAGCGGTACCGCGGGCATTTTGGGCCAGCCAAAACCCCAGCGTCGGCGACGATTCAATCGCCGTCACCCGCGCGCCCGCGGACATCATTAAGAACGCATCCCGACCCAACCCGGCGGTGGCGTCGACCACGTGCAGCCCCTTGGCCGCGGCCACTGCCTTGGCCAGCATTTCGCCGCCCTGACGCGCGCGCCGGGCCAAATCGCCAGCATGAAAATCGATTCGCAGGGGTTGTTTTAAACTCGGGTGAATACCCACGTAGGCGCCGTCCAACCAGGCCAGGTGGGCCTGGCCCGGATGTGGATCGACCCACTGCGCCGGCCACTGCGGCGGTTCGCCGACGGCTTTGAACGGAATTACGTCCAGACCTCGAACCCCTCAAACTGCGGGCCCGATCGGCCCATGGCCTCGGTGCTTTGATAGGCGCGCTGGGCCTGTTGGCCAGGCAGGGGCTGTTGGGGGTCGACCGCAACCTGCGGCAAATCGCGCATCACGCGACGAACGCCGTCAGCAGGCACAATCCCCTGGGCGGCAACCGAGTCGGGCCGCTGAACGAGGGCATGGCGGTTAGGTTCTGGGCCGCCAGGCCGATAAGGAAGGTAGTCAATCCGCACAGCCGACAGTATAGGGCCTATGCAAATATCAACTTTGGTTTTTTTCAGCCTGGCGCTGGCCTTTGGGGCGAATGCGCTGGCCGCGGATGCGCCCGCACGTCGCGTCATCAAACCCCAGGCCTACCTATCGCCGGTCCAGGCACAGCCGCTGTTCGAATTGTTCCAGTCCGAGGCCGACCCCGAATTACCCTGGGGCCATGTCGCCCTGCGGCGACTGGATCAACAGCCCAATTGGGTCCCCATCGCGTGGCACGTGCAGTGGCGTCATACCCTGGATTGGCCTGACGGCTTTGCCAAGCCGACTTCGGACGCGCGTCAGGACCGTTTGGTGGCGGCCGGGGCAATCGCCCGATTCACGCCCCAGTCGTTTATCAACGGCCACGAGTGGCGCGGACTATTACAAGGCGATGCGCCGCCATCCCCTAGGCTGGCCGAGGTCGGCGCGCTCACCGCGAACATCTACCCGTCAGGGGTCATCATCGTCGAACACGAGCCCGGGCCGGATTTTCGCCACATCGGCATTGAGCTGGTGGCGAACTTGGCGCTGTTGGCCCACCCAGAAAGCCGCATTGTACCGATTGGCCCGGCGGCGGGGGTCAGTTATCTAGCCAGCCATTCGGTCATTTTGCACGAGCAAGCCCCGTACGACCCGCGGCTCAAGCGCTGGCGGTTCAAGTTGAGTCAGGAAGTCCTGTGGCCGCTGGATGACCCCGAACCGAGACTGGCGATTTGGATCGAGCCGGCGGCGACGCCACGACCGATCCAATCACTGCTATTGACGGTTAAACCAAAGCCCCCGCCGCCCGAAGAGGACTAGCGGGTAAAGCTGCGGGCGTTGTCAAACAGGCGCGACCAGGGTGCATCGCCCTGCCAATCCGCCGGCGCCCAAGAGTGCTGAAGCGTACGCGTGACCCGTTCCGGGTGCGGCATCATGATAGTCACGCGACCATCATCCGAACAAAACCCGTTCAACCCTTCGGTCGAGCCATTCGGATTGGCCGGGTAATGGTTGGCGACCTGACCGTAGTTATCGACATAGCGCATCGCGGTCATGTCGCGCCCGACCAAGGCCAGGGTCCCAGCGGTCGACAATTGAGCTCGGCCCTCGCCGTGCGCAACCGCAATCGGCAACACCGAGCCTTGCATACCGTCGAGCAGCACCGAGGCCGACTTCAGAATTTCGACGCGTGATAAGCGCGCCTCGAACTGACGACTTAGGTTGCGCTCAAAGGTCGGCCAGTGCGCCGCGCCCGGTATGATAGATTTTAGCCGCGAGACCATTTGGCAGCCATTACAGACGCCCAAAGTAAATGTCTCGTTACGCTCGAAATAGGCACTGAAGGCGTCGCGCAGTGCCTGCGATTCCAAAATGCCCGCCGCCCAGCCGCCGCCTGCGCCCAGCACATCGCCGTAGCTAAAGCCGCCACAGGCCGCCATGCCTTGGAACGATGCCAGTAGGTCCGGTTGCGCGATCAGGTCTTGCATATGCACGTCGACCGCGTCGAAACCGGCCGCGTGAAACGCACCCGCCATTTCGATTTGGCCGTTGACGCCCTGCTCACGCAGAATCGCCACACGTGGACGGGTGCCCGTGATCGCCGGCGCCGAGGTCATGGTAAAGCTGACCTGGGCACTCAGGCCCGGGTCCAAATCATCGATCAGACCGTTGTATTCCTCGCGCGCGCAGGCCGGATTGTCACGCAATGCGGCCATCTCGTAGCTGACCTTGGCCCACACCCGCTCCAAGGTTGCCCGCGGCCGGTCGATGACCGTATGCCCTTCGTGCATCACTTGGATACGCTGGTGTTCGGTCGACGGCGCGCCCAAATGGATCGCCATCAGGCCCAACTTTTCAGCGCTGCGTCGCGCTTCCGTCGCCAGCGTCATCGGCACCTGGACGACGACGCCCGGGGTCTCCGAGAACAGCGCTTGCCAGGGGTCGAGTTTGTGCAGGGAAATTTCCAAACCACAGCGGCTGGCAAAGGCCATTTCGCACAAACTCGCCCACAGCCCACCGTCGCTGATGTCGTGGTAACCAATCAGCGCATCACGGTATTGGTTGAGCCAATTAAGCAGGGCTTTGAGGCGCGAAATATCCGCCACATCCGGCGCCTGATCACCCATTTGGTTCAGGGTCTGGGCCAGAATGCTGCCGCCCATCGCCAGATTGGTATCCAGCGGCATCCACCACAGCTGGGATTCGACAGTGGGGTCAATTTGCGGCGTCAGGCAGTGTTTAACGCTGGCCAAGGGCGCAAAGGCACTGACCACCAGCGACACCGGCGAGACGTTTTGTTGATCGTCCCACTTGGTTTTCATGCTCATGGAATCTTTGCCGACCGGAACACTGATGCCCAGGTCCTGACAAGCCAACGACAGCGCCTGGACGGTGTCAAACAAGACCGCGCCCTCGCCGTCGTGATCCGCTGCGGCCATCCAGTTAGCACTTAACCGAACATCCGCCAACCCGGCGACCGGCGCCGCGTACAGGTTCGTCAGCGCCTCGGCTAATGCGACACGCGCACTGGCCGGTCCGTCCAGGATCGCCAAGGGGGTGCGTTCGCCCAAGCTCATGGCTTCGCCGGCATCGCTCTCGAAGTCCAGCAATGTGACCGCGCAATCCGCCACCGGAACCTGCCACGGGCCGACCATTTGGTCGCGGTGGACCAAGCCGGTAATGCTGCGGTCTCCGATCGTAATCAAGAATTTTTTGCTCGCCACCGTGGGGTGAGCCAGTACCTGTTGGGCAGCCTGATCCAGACTCAGGTCACCGGTGTCCAGCGCGGCCCACTGATGGGTCTGGCGGGCGCTGGCGCGGTGCATTTTTGGCGCCTTGCCAAACAGCACATCCAGCGGCAAATCGACCGGCGTGTCACCCAGCAAACTGTCGTGAACGACCAGGCGCTGCTCGTCAGTGGCTTCACCGACGACCGCAAACGGGCAGCGCTCGCGGGCACAGATCGCCTCAAAGGTCTCGATCTGGTCCGGCGCAATCGCCAACACGTAACGCTCTTGGCTTTCGTTGCACCATATTTCCAGCGGGCTCATGCCCGGCTCGTCGAGCAACACCTTGCGGATGTCGAAGCGGCCACCGGTGCCGCCGTCTTTGACCAGTTCCGGCAGCGCATTGGACAGGCCGCCGGCGCCGACATCGTGAATGAACAGGATCGGATTGTCGCTACCGCGGCGCCAGCATTGGTCGATGACTTCTTGGCAACGGCGCTCCATTTCGGGGTTACCGCGCTGGACCGAGGCAAAGTCCAAATCCGCCGACGAGTCACCCGAGGCGACTGAACTGGCGGCACCGCCGCCCAGGCCAATCAACATGCCCGGACCGCCCAACACCACCAATAAACTGCCGGCCGCGAACTCGGCTTTCAGCGCATGCTGTTCGCGTACGGTGCCCAGGCCACCGGCCAACATGATCGGTTTGTGGTAGCCCCAATCTTGCCATTCAAAGTCGCGGAAATAACCACACAGGTTGGGACGACCGAATTCGTTGTTGAAACTGGCACCACCCAGCGGACCGTCCAACATGATTTCCAGCGGTGCCGCCAACCGTTCCGGTTTTGACTCGGCGCCCTCCCACGGCTGGATATTGCCGGGAATACGCAGGTGCGACGTGGTAAAACCGGTCAACCCGGCCTTGGGCTTGGCGCCCTCTCCGGTTGCGCCTTCGTCGCGAATCTCGCCACCTGCGCCGGTGGCGGCGCCGGCAAACGGACTGATCGCCGTGGGGTGGTTGTGGGTTTCGACCTTAATCAGCATGTGCGCCGGTTCCGCGTGCGTTTGATACAGCCCATCACGGTTTGGCCACAAGCGATTGGCGCTGAAGCCCTCGACCACCGCTGCATTGTCGCTGTACGCGCTAAGCACGCCCTCGGACGCCGCGGCGTGGGTATCGCGGATCATACGGAACAGGGACTTGTCCTGGTCCTTGCCGTCGATGGTCCAGCTCGCGTTAAAGATTTTGTGGCGGCAATGCTCTGAGTTGGCCTGGGCGAACATCATCAGTTCGACGTCGGTCGGGTCCCGCCCCAAATCGACAAAGGCATCCGCCAAGTAACTGATTTCGTCGTCCGACAGCGCCAAACCGAGTGTTTGGTTAGCCGCCGCCAGGGCGCTTAGGGCATCCGAGCCAAGGGCAACATGGCCCAGTGACGCCGGCGCATGGTCCTCAAACCAACCGTCCAAGGCCGCCACGTCCGCGACCCAAGATTCGGTCATCCGGTCGTGCAACTGGGCGCGCCACGGCGTCAAATCAAAAGGCGCGTGGAAGATAACCGCACGCTCAACCCGAGCGCCGAGCAAACCCACACGCTGAAAAATGTCGGTAGCTTTGCTCGACCAGGGCGACTTGGTGCCGCGACGAGGGGCGACAATGGCCTCGAACTCGCCGCTGCCAGCGGGCGCCTCGGACAGCAAGCGCGCAAGCTTGTCAGAGTCCTCGCTACCGCTGACCAAATAGACCCATTGAGCCGAAATCTGCGCGCTGAGGCTGGCATCCAAGTCACTTAGGCGACGTTGAATTTCGAAGGTCTGAAAGGCTTCCTGGCCAAAAATCACGCGCATCGGGCGACTCCAAATTTTTCGAGCGCAAATAATAGCAAAGCTAACCGCCGCGCGGCGCGCTAAACTGAGCGATATGACCTTTTTGATGCGTTTTTTTTCAATCTTACTGCTGGCAGCGGTCGCCGGCTGTGGCCCGACGCCCGACCTGGACAGCTCAAAACCGGCTGCCACTGGACCGGCACCACTGCGCGTCATCATTCGAACCGCGCCGGCGACCTTTTGGGGCAAGCCCTGGGGCATGGCGGGGCTGGAGCTTGAAATTGCCGAGTTGTTTGCGGCGCGCCTGAAGCGACCGCTAGAGATCCTGTCGATCAGCGAAGACCGGGTCATTGTCGACACCTTGACGGCGGGGCTTGCGGACATCGCAGTGGCGTCACTGCCGGAGCTGTCATTGTGGGCGGATCGACTGGTGTTTAGCGAGGCGCTGATCGACTCTCGTTATGTGCTGGTGTATCGCGACAACGTACCGGACTTGGAAAACCTACCGCTGGGCGCCGTCGCACTGGCCGCTAACGAAAGCGCCTACGCCTTTGCCCGCGAACACATCGAATTCATCAATCGGATCCGGCCTTACCCGGAATTCGACGCCTATCAATTAATGCGCAAAGTCGACGCCGGCACCGTACCGATGGTGCTGACCCAAGCCAGCAAATTTGAGTTGATTCGCAGCGCGCACCCCAACTTAAAGGCCACCGCCAGTATTGGCGGCGACATCGCCATGGGTTGGGCGATCGACAAACGTGGTGATCGGGCGTTAATTGCCGAGGCCAATCAGCTGTTAACGCGCCTACGCAACAGCGGCGACTTGGCTGAACTGATGGAGAAGCACCTACCCGGCGAGCCGCTACCGATCGTTGACGCCCTGACCTTTGACCGACACATCGAGGACCGGTTGAGCCTTTATTGGCCGCATTTTGTCGATGCGGGGGCCCAGTCCGATCAAGACCCGGTACTGCTGGCGGCGGTGGCGTATCAAGAGTCGCACTGGCGTCGACGCGCCAAGTCACCGACCGGGGTTCGCGGTGTCATGATGCTGACCCTGACGACTGCTAAGGAAATGGGCGTGACGAACCGCTTGGATGCCCGCTCCAGCATCATTGGCGGAGCCGGCTATTTACGTAAGTTGCGCGATCGTCTGCCCGGCTCGATCTTGGAGCCGGATCGCACCTACATGGCGTTGGCGGCGTATAACCTGGGCTACGGTCACCTGACGGATGTTCGCAAACTAACGGAAGCGCTCGGCGGCGACCCCAACCGCTGGGATGACGTCCGCGAAACACTGCCGCTAAAAGCTGACAAGGCCTACTACCCTGCGACTAAATATGGGTATGCCAGGGGCTGGGAACCCGTTGCCTATGTCGACAATATCCGCAACTATTACAATGCGTTATTGACTCGGAATAGCCGCGTCCAGGCGCTGGCGATAACTGACACAGCCCAAGGATCCCAATGAAAACAGTTCACAAGTACACCCTGAATCCCCACGGCGACGGCCGCACCATCGAGCTGACTGACGATTTCACCTTTGTTTACGCAAGCTTCATGACCAGCTCAAAAGAGGTCTGGGTGTGGGTCGAGGTCAATACCGACCCGGGTGCCGCGCGCATCGAGCGACGCCTAAAAATTGTTCGCTCCGGCGATGCCTTGCCCCAGGACGCGATCCACTGCGGCAGTGCGATTGATCAGTACCACGCCGAGGCGTACCACGTTTACTTGCTCGAAGCCTGAGTCTTTTTGGCCGCGCGGCGACCTTTAAAGAAGGCTGAAAGCTGAGACGCCGCGGTCGTCGCTAAAACGCCGGACTGCGATATCACCTGGTGGTTCAGCCAAGGTGATTGGAAATACTGGCCGCGGCTATCGACCACCCCGGCCTTAGGTTCTGAGGCCGCATAGACCACCCGTTTAACGCGCGCATGCACCAGGGCACCGGCGCACATGCCACAGGGTTCCAGCGTCACATACAGCGTGCAATCCAGTAGCCGATAATTGCCCAGCGTAAAAGCGGCGTCGCGCAGTGCCACGACCTCGGCATGTGCGGTCGGGTCATTCGAGGTGATCGGGCAATTAAACCCGGCACCAACCACGCGCCCGTCCAGCACCACAATCGCGCCCACCGGCACTTCACCACGTCGTGCGCCGCGTTGGGCCTGGGCCAGCGCCATGCGCATCCATTTGTCATCACTCATGCCGCGAGCCTACCCAAGCCCACGGACGGATGGAAGTCGGCTATGGCAGACCGCAGCCATGAACCTAGTAACCTTACCCAGCCCGGACCCTACGCGGCCGAAAATTTGAACGCCGGCGAAGCCGGGCGCTTTTTTGATGACTACTGCAACTGGCAGCGGATCCAGAAACTCGAACAATTCATGCAGCATTCATTCATTTCCGAAGCCGCCGCCACCTTGATGCGCTCACGCCGTGCTCAGCTGTTTCACAACCATGTGCTGGTCAAATAGCCGGGCAAGGCAACATTGCGATCGCCCAAGACCCGGACGGCAATTCAGTCGGGTTTCACTCCATGGTTTAGAACCAGCGCACCATGCCGATGATGCCCGCGGTGGCATAGAAAAACTGTAGCAACAACATGCCGCGGTGCTGGCACCAATACGCCCATACCCCAATCGCAAACGACGAAATCAGCAGCAAGCAAAAACCGACGAATTCGTAGCCGGTGTTGGACGCGACCAACAGTGAATAAACAATCGCCGTGACCACGCCGAACCATTCCATGGCTTTTTCTTTGTTTAAGGTCATCCGATTTCCAAGCGCTGTGAGTGATGCGACTGAGCACGGTTATATGGCCGCGCTCGCTTCATAACAAGTCAGCGGCCCATGCTTTTGCCGGCCCCCGCATTGGTGTCGGTCGGCCGCGAAGGTTATCCTATCGCGAACCCACACTAACGAAACCCTAATGAACAGCCCCTGCACCCAGCGCTGCGACTACATCGCCGCCGACAATCAATGCGCAGGCTGCGGCCGAACGCTGATTGAAATTGCGCAGTGGGGCTCGTTGTCCGACGCCGAGCGAGCCCGTATCATAGCCGACCTGCGGCACCGAGCCCCGGCTGACGATCAGCTGCCGCGCCACCCCCGACGCTAAACCACAAGAGCACAGCACATGTCCTACGAACTGACCGGCACGATCAAAGTCATTGGCGAACTTCAAACCTTTGGCAGCGGATTCACCAAAAAAGAAATAGTCGTCACCGTCCCGGACGGCAACTACCCCCAGGACATCAGCCTTGAATTCTTAAAGGAAAAAGCCGAGTTGTTAGGCGCGCTGCAGGTCGGTCAAAGCGTGACGGTGACCTTTGACGTGCGCGGACGCGAATACAACGGACGTTATTTCAACAACCTGGTGGGCTGGAAAATTGACGCCGAGGCGACCGACAACGCACCCGCACCATCCGCCAACGCGGCGCCAACGCGTGAAACGGGTGATCCGGGTTGGCAGCAGGAAGACATCAACGACGACGACATCCCGTTCTGAGCCGACCGTTCACACCGCCCGAGTCACCCCCACCGATTAAACCGGGGCCCACAGCCCCATCAGTCTGGCACCAGTCCCAGTGCACCAGGGTCCCGCCGGGACGCAGCAGCTGACGAATGGTGTTAAGTGTTGCGCTGACATCCTCGACAAACCCAAGTGCCGACGAGGCCACCACCAGGTCGAACGGCTCCGCGAGCATCGGTGCTTGCGGATCAAGAACCGATTCACGGACCTGAACCTTAGAGAGCTGCTTGGCACGAACCCTAGACGCCATCGCGGCGGACGGATCAAGCGCCACGATCTGTGAGGCATCCGGCGCCATTCGGGCGCTTAGCAAGCCGGTACCGCATCCGAAATCAAGAATGCGGCGACCACGCAGATCAACCGCCTCACGGAGAGACCGGTAGGCATTGTCGGCGAACAGTAAAACGCTGGGGTTGTCATCCCTATCAGCCGCCAAATCGTTCCAGCTGTCAGTCATTCAACTACCTCACTCGACCGTTATCGCCTGTACGCCGGAAGTTAGTTTAACTCGCCAAATACTGGGTGATGCCGACGCAGTAGATCAGCAGAAAAAAGAAAATTGACCCATTTAAGCTGAGGCTCGGTGCGCAGCCATGCGCAATAGATCCAAATCAGGCAAAACGGAAATGACAGAAACATGGCCAGCGGATACCCGTCAAAAATAATCACAACGGCGCTGAGCAAGCCCAGCACCAAGGCAGTATTTTTCAGTATTGACTCGGTTTTCAACGATACTTGGGACGGTAAACACCAGCCAAAAAACGCGTTCAATAGGCTGTCCGCGCCATTGATCCCGGCCATCCTTAGCTAAAACAAACTGATTATTCCCACTCAATCGTCGCCGGCGGCTTCGAGCTGACGTCATACACCACGCGCGACACGTCCTCGATCGAATTGATGATCTTGGTCGACACGCGCTCAATGAAGTCGTAGGGCAAATGCGCCCAACGCGCGGTCATAAAGTCGACCGTTTCAACCGCACGCAGCGCGATCACGGGCGCGTACCGACGGCCATCGCCGACCACGCCGACGGATTTCACCGGCAAGAACACCGCGAAGGCCTGCGATGTTTTGTGATACAGCCCCTCGTCGTAAAGAGCCTGGATGAAAATGTCGTCCGCGCGGCGCAAAATATCGGCGTACTCTTTTTTAACTTCGCCCAAAATGCGCACGCCCAAGCCCGGTCCCGGGAAGGGGTGACGCCAGACCATGGCATGCGGCAACCCAAGGGTTTCGCCCAACACCCGGACTTCGTCTTTAAACAGTTCACGCAGCGGCTCGACCAAATCAAAGGCCAAATCGTCCGGCAGCCCACCCACATTGTGGTGTGACTTGATCACGTGGGCCTTGCCGGTGCGTGAGCCGGCGCTTTCAATGACGTCGGGGTATATCGTGCCCTGGGCCAAAAACTTGGTGTCGGCGGACAATTTTCGCGCTTCGTCCGCAAACACGTCGATAAACACGCCGCCAATGGCTTTGCGCTTGTCCTCGGGGTCATTCAAGCCTTTCAGAGCATCCAAAAAGCGCTGTTCGGCGTCGACGCGAATGACCTTGACGCCCAAGTTATCCGCGAAGATTTTCATGACCTGGTCGCCTTCGTTCAGGCGCAACAGTCCATTATCAACAAACACGCAGGTCAACTGATCGCCAATGGCTTTGTGCAGTAACGCCGCCACCACCGACGAATCGACACCGCCGGACAAACCCAGCATAACGTGATCGCCGCCGACCTGTTCGCGCACGCGGGCAATCGCGTCGTCAACAATGTTTTCCGGCTTCCAGCTGGCGTCACACGCGCACACGGTCAACACAAACCGGGTCAGCATTTCACGCCCGTGTTCGGTGTGAGTGACTTCGGGGTGGAACTGGATGCCGTAGTAACCGCGCGCGGCATCGCCCATCGCGGCAATCGGTGCGCCGGCCGAGGTCGCCATCACTTCAAAACCGGCGGGGACCTGGGTGACGCGGTCGCCGTGGCTCATCCAGACCACCGTGGTGTCGTCGGTCAGGCCGTCCAGCAAAGGACCGCACACCGGTTTCAAATCGGCATGGCCGAACTCGCGATGGTCACTGGTTTCAACCGTGCCGCCCAATTGCGCCGCCATGGTCTGCATGCCATAGCAAATACCCAGCACCGGCACACCAGAGGACCACACACAATCATGCGCCCGCCAGGTCGTTTCCTCGGTCGCCGACTCCGGGCCACCCGACAAAATGATGCCGCGCGGGGCAAAGTCGATGATTTCCTGTTCCGTCACGTCACAGGGGTAGATTTCGCAATAAACGCCGATTTCGCGCACACGGCGCGCAATCAACTGGGTGTACTGGCTGCCAAAATCGAGAATCAGAATACGGTGGGCGTGAATGTCCATGCCAGTCCTTAGCGTGTGGGGTAGTTGGGTGCTTCGCGGGTGATAGTCACGTCATGGACGTGGCTCTCAGCGACACCGGCGTTGGAAATGCGTACGAATTTCGGTTCGGTGCGCATGATGTCGATCGTCGCGCAACCCGTATAACCCATGGACGAGCGCAAACCGCCCATCAGCTGATGGACGATGTCCGACAGCGGACCTTTGCACGGCACACGCCCTTCGATGCCCTCCGGCACCAGCTTTTGCTGACCGGCGCTGGCGTCCTGGAAGTAACGATCGGCACTGCCCTGGGCCATGGCGCCGAGTGAGCCCATGCCACGGTAGGCTTTGTAGGCACGGCCCTGATACAGCTCGACCTCGCCGGGGGCTTCGTCGGTACCCGCCAACAGCGACCCGACCATGACCGCACTGGCACCGGCGCCAATAGCTTTGGCGACGTCGCCCGAATAACGCAGACCACCGTCGGCAATACAGGGGACGCCGCTGCCTTTGAGGGCATCCGCCACGTTCATAATGGCGCTGATTTGCGGCACGCCGACACCGGCGACAATGCGCGTGGTGCAGATTGAGCCCGGGCCAATGCCAACCTTGACCGCGTCCGCACCGGCCTCGGCCAGAGCCAGCGCGGCTTCGCCGGTGGCGATATTGCCGCCGACCACTTGCAGTTGCGGGTAGTGCTGTTTGATCCAGCGGACACGATCCAGCACGCCTTTGGAATGGCCGTGTGCGGTATCGACGACGATTACATCCAAACCGACCGCCGCCAGCGCGGCAACGCGATCTTCAGTGTCGGCACCGGTGCCGACCGCAGCGCCAACCAGCAATTGGCCTTGGCCGTCGCGGGCTGCGTTGGGGAAGTTCGCCGCCTTGACCATGTCTTTCAGCGTGATCATGCCTTTGAGCGCAAAGTTATCGTCAACGACTAAGACTTTCTCGATCCGATTTTCGTGCAACTTGCGGCGAATTTCGTCGTCACTCGCGCCTTCTTTGACGGTCACCAAACGTGCTTTGGGGGTCATCACCGCGGCAACCGATGCGTTGCGGTCTTCTTGGAAACGAATATCACGGCTGGTCACGATGCCGACCAACAATTCGCCGTCAACGACGGGCAGACCACTGATGCCGTAGCGCTGGGTCAATGCCATCAACTCGCCGACGGTGTTACTGGGCGACACCGTGTGGGGATCGTTAATCACGCCGGATTCGTACTTTTTAACCTTGCGGACTTCTTCGGCTTGGCGCTCGACGCTCAGGTTTTTATGGATGATGCCCATGCCGCCCTGCTCGGCCATGGCAATTGCCAGGCGTGCTTCGGTCACCGTGTCCATGGCCGACGACAACATCGGGATGTTCAGGCGAATGTTACGCGTCAGTTGGGTTTGCAAGCGCACATCAGCCGGAATAACCTCGGAATACCCCGGCACCAAAAGAACGTCATCAAAGGTAAGGGATAGGTCTGAATCGAGTCGCATGTTTCCTCCGCGCGCGCATTTGGGTAAACCCGACATTTTACGGTTTTTAGAGGCTAATGAGCAATCACTTCGCGGAACAAAACACAACTAATGCACTGAGCGTGACCCAGCTGTCGAGCTTAATCCAAAGCGCCGTCAGTACTGCGTTCCCGCAGTGGATTTGGCTGGAGGGTGAAGTCAGTGGCTTCAAGACCTGGGGACGGCCGATCGTCAAGGGTTGGTTTTTCGATCTGAAGGACGAGCGCACGACGTTGCCCTGTGCGGTCTGGGCGACCGATATTCGCAGCATCAAAACACCGCCCAAAGAAGGCGAACGGGTGCGCGCCTTGGTCAACGTCAGCTGGGCCAGCAAGCAAGGCCGCCTAAGTCTGCATGTAAAACGTATCGAGGCCGTCGGCATCGGGGCCTTGTTGGCAGACATTGAACGACGCCGTCAACAGCTGGTCGCAGAGGGCCTGACGGATCCCGCGCGCAAGCGTCCGTTGCCGCGTTTTCCGACCCGCATTGGCGTGGTCACCTCGGCGACCTCGGCGGCGATGGCGGACGTCGGCCAGATACTGCGTGCGCGCTGGCCGTTGGCGGCGCTGCGTATTTATGACAGCCAAGTCCAGGGTGATGTCGCGCCAGGTCAACTGATCCGGGCGCTCAAACACGCGTACTCTGAACACTGGGCCGAGGTCGTGCTGGTGGTGCGCGGCGGCGGCTCGTTGACCGATTTGATGGCCTTTAATGATGATGACTTGGTGCGCGTTGTGGCGGCAGCGCCTATGCCGACCATCACCGGGGTCGGCCATGAAACCGACACCACGCTGGTGGATTGGGTCAGTGACCGTTATGCCAGCACGCCCTCCAATGCCGCCGAACTGGCCAGTCCGGACCAGCAAGACGTGGCTCAGGTCATTGCCGGCGCACGCACGCGAATCGCGCGTGCCAGCTGGCAGCGGCACCAACAGCGCCGCCAGCACCTGGACCGCGTTCGCCGCGGGCTGTCTAACCCCGCGCGCTTACTGGCCGGCCAAAGGACGCGGCTGGATCAGGTCAGCAAAGCGCTGACCCAGCAGGCCCAGTGGCGCTGCACGGCGGCGCGCACTCGACTGAATACCCTGGCCATGCGCCTGCATCACCGTCACCCGGCAACGCAGGTGGCGTTGCAGCGTGATCGTAATCGGACCCTGGCACAGCGGCTGGCACGCGCCCTAGTGCCGACCCTGGCGAACCCGCGCCAACGCTTGCACCACAGCCACAGCCAGTTACTGCCATCCGCCAAGCGCCGACTCGACAGCGTGCGCCAGCGCCTAGCCCACCTAACCACGCGACTGGCGGCATCCAGCCCAACGCAAGTGCTGCAACGTGGCTATGCCTGGGTCGAAGTCGCGGGCCAAATCGTTAGCCACGGTGCGCGCTTGAGTGCCGGCGCCGCCATTCAATTGAGGATGCAAGATCATGATCAGGTTAGTGTTACTGCTCGCGTTGAGTCCGTTCAGCCTCGCGGCGACGGCTGAGTTACCCAGCGCCGGGCACTACCCTGGCGGCGTTGCCTTAGTGACGGTTAATCCCGATGCCAAGCCACGCTTTCAGGGCAAGCCGTTATGGATCTCGGGCACCACCGCGGTGGTGCCGCTTCCGTTGGCCCTGGCCGCCGGCACCCACCAGGTGATAGACGCCACCGGCGCGGTTGATTTCACCATCACCGGGCGCAGCTACCCCGAGCAGCGGATTCGCCTTAACAATCCCAAGATGGTGACCCCGGACCCGGATCACTTGAAACGCATCCGCGCCGAATCGGCCGAACAAAAAGGCTGGTATTTGACGCGCAGCGCAACCCAGCCACGGTTACCGATGGCGCTGCCGATCAAGGGGCCCATTACCGGTGCGTTTGGGCGCAAACGGTTTTTTAACGACCAACCACGCGCGCCCCACTCCGGTGTCGACATCGCCGCCCCCAGCGGCACTGAAATATTTTCACCCACCGATGGCGTCGTTCTCGGAATTGGCGACTATTATTTCAATGGAAAGACGGTGTTTGTCGACCACGGCCAGGGCCTGATCAGCATGTTCTGCCACCTGTCCGACTTCGCTGTCAGTGCGGGCCAGACCGTCACCCAAGGGGCACTGTTGGGCTACGTTGGCGCCACCGGGCGCGCCACCGGACCGCACCTGCATTGGAGTGTCAGCTTGTCCAACGTTCGGGTTGAACCGGCGCTATTTGCGCCACAACTAGCGAGTCTGCCGCGTTGATCGGCGGGCCATTGATGGATGAACTCAACACGCCATTGGTGGCCGACATTATGGTGCCTGACGTGCCGGTGATGGCTCCCAGCACGTCGCTGGCCGATGCCCTCAGCGCCATGGGGTCGACCGACGCCGGCGTGGTCTTTTGCCAGACCGGCGACGCTATTCAAGTGCTTAATCAGGCCCACTGCACCGAGTTGCTAGTGGCCGCCGTTCAGGGTTTTCCCGTGCCTAAATGCTTAGGCGATGTCGCCGAACCCATCGGCGCGCGCTTTCACCGCGCCGAGACCCTGAGCGCAGTGCTGCTGCGCATTACTCACACTGACGTCGAGCTGGCGGTGATGCACGGCGACCGCATTATTGGCTACGTTGGCCCAGCACAGTGGTCCACGCTGACCAGTCAGCTATTGGACCTGCCAACGCGGCTACCAAACGAGCCGATGGAGTGCATGGATGAGCTGACCGGGTTGCCGGATTACCGAGCCTTTCGAGCGTATCTAGAGTTGGCGCTGATTGAGCATCAAGACATGCAGGCCCCTTTCGCAGTCGCCCTGATCGAAGTCGACTGGCGCCAAGGTTTGGCTGACCGTCACAGCATCGAGGATGAACGCCGCACCGTTCAGCGCATCAGCTCATCACTGATGCACCGGCTACGTGAAACCGACACCTTATTCGCACTCGAATCCGGCAAGTGGGCGCTGCTGATGACGGAAATTAACACCGCCATCGGTCGCGGTGTGGCGCTGCGTTTACTGGACGGGATTTGGAAGGACGCCTTGCCCAATCACGGCAGTCCGCTGGGGCGCATTACCCTGAGCATTGGTCTGGCCGGGCCTGACATGGACGCCGACACCTGTGACTGCAACGCCGAGGAAGCGCTGGAGCAGTCGGTCATGTCCGGCGGCCATCAAGTGCGTGTGTTCGGCGAGCGCCTGATTTAACAATCGATATCGACGAGCCGATCCGGGCCTTCGGTGGACGCATCCGCGTCGCTGGAAAACGCGGCATGCGGGACCGATTGGGGACTGCGTTGCTCGCCCTGGCGGCGGCCCATGCGGCGCCGTTCATCGCCGTCGATACGGCGATTTTTACGCCGCCGTTCGCGCACGAAGTGGTTGCGCACCGGCACATCAACGCGGGCGCTGGGGGCCGCAGGTTCGACCTGGGCTTCCTGCTTAGGCTGGTTGACCTCGGTCGGTCGATGGATTGAACTGGCATCAATACGCATGCCCATTTATCGACCGATTGCGATGGTTAGTAAACGGCCTATGGGGTATCGGACCATGGCAATGTGAGCTGTTTCGCAATCTCCGGGGAGCCCAGCCGCACCCCAACGCCAATCAGTCGAACGCCCTGGTCCGCGCGCGCAAAGGCGTCCTGCAAATGCCGATCAAAGCCCGATTCCATCGCCGGTCCCGCAGGCCCTTCGGCCGTGGTCTGACTGAAATCCGAGAACTTGAGCTTGACGAACTGCGAGCGAACTCGCGCCCGTTTGTCTTCGCCGACGCGTTCCATCAGCCGTTCAATCAGCGGCCACAGCGCCTCGCGACAGGCCAGCAAATCCGGCAGATCAACCTCGAAGGTCGTTTCCACACTGACACTTTTACTGAGCCGCTCAGACTTGACGCTGCGCCGATCGTCGCCGCGTGACAGGTGATACAGGCGCTCGCCCAATGCGCCCCATTGTTTGATCCATTGACGCCGATCCAGGTGACGCAAATCAGCGCCGGTGGTAAAGCCCGCCGCCATCAGGCGTTCGGCGGTGCGCGGCCCGACACCCGGGAATTTTCGAATCGGCAAACGCGCGACAAAGCCATCAATTTGATCGGGGCCGAGCACCGTCAGCCCATCCGGCTTTTCCCAGTCCGAGGCCACCTTGGCCAGAAACTTATTCACCGACACGCCGGCGGAAACCCGAATGCCGACCGACTCGAACACCGCCTGTTTAATCGCCGCGGCCATGCGCGTGGCGCTGCCTTGGTGCAACGACACGTCACTAACGTCCAAATAGGCCTCGTCCAACGACAGCGGCTCGATCAGCGCGGTGTACTGTTCGAACACCGCGCGCATGCCACGTGAGGCCTCTCGGTATTTGGCCATGTCCGGTTTTATGAACAGCAAATCCGGGCACAGCCGCAACGCCTGTGCCGATGACATTGCGCTGCGCACCCCGAAACTGCGCGCAGTGTAGCTGGCGGTAGCGATCACGCCGCGACCGTCGGGACGCCCGCCGACCGCGACCGGCTTGCCGCGCAAACTGGGGTCATCACGCTCCTCGACCGCGGCGTAAAAACAGTCCGCATCAACGTGGATGATTTTGCGCGAACTCACGGTTTAGACCAACAGCGCGCCCAACCCCACGCAGGCCCCCAGGGTCAGGTGCGTGCGCAAGACCACAAATTCCAGCGGCCATTGGGCAGCGTTCGCATGGCGGCGGTCAAACAGCCACTGGCCGATAAAGCCACCGATCAAAACGACGCTGGCAAAGGGCTGGGCCAGCAGCACCGCAATCCAGGCGATCAACGACGGCACCACCGAGGCGACCAAGCGCTCGCGCTGACCGGCGCTGGCGTGCAGCGCCGAGCCCCACTGGATGCCCCCCAGAAAACTCAAAATAACCGCGCCGTAAACCAGCCCGACGCGATCCACCGGCAACCCAGCCCAATGACCCATTGCCGTGGCCGCAAACGGCGCTAGCCCGGCATAGCCCAATATTCGCAGCCATTTCATGTCCATTTTAGTCTCCAAAATCCAGGGCGTTTTGTGCCGCTGTCGACGTCCTAGGCGATGACCGCGGACGCGGCTGCTTCATGCGACTGCCGTGTGCCGCCAGTACACGCCGCGCCTCGGCGTCGAGGTCGTGTGTTCGGATGTAGTCGCGCATTTTATCACGCGCCACGCGCGCACTTTGAACCGGATCGGCGATCGGTTCGGGGTAGTGCTCTCCGATCCGGGCGCCGCCGGCGCGCTGCAAGTTAGCCGGGGCTTTCCAGGGCTCGTGAATCCAGCTGCTGTTGTAGCCCGCCAGCTCCGGCACCCAGCGCCGAATAAAGTCACCGTCCGGGTCTTGGTCGCGCGACTGTTTGATCGGGTTGTACATGCGATTGACGTTGATCCCGGTGGTACCGGACTGCATTTGGATCTGGGAATAATGGATGCCCGGTTCGTAATCCACGAATCGTTGGGCCAACCGCTGCGCAGCGCCCTGCCACGGCTGCCACAAGTGATAGGCGTTGATCGCAACGATCATGGCGCGCATGCGAAAATTCATCCACCCGGTGGCCGCCAGCGAACGCATGCAGGCATCAACAAAGGGCCAGCCGGTCTCGCCGTCGATCCAGCGCTGCAAAGTCACCGGATCGGCTGGCTCCGTTTTTAAATCGATAAAACCGCGGTGAATCGGCTCGAACTCCATGCGCGGCTCGGACTCGAGCTTTTGCATGAAGTGGCAATGCCAATGCAGTCGCTTGTCCAACGACCGATACGAGCGCGCCCAACTGGCGTCGTCCGCATCGGTCGAGCGCAGCCGTGTCACCGTGGCCCGCAGCGACAACGTGCCCAGGGCCAAATGCGGACTCAACCGCGAACAGGCGCGCCCGGCCGACAGTGGGCTGGACATGGCGCGGGTATAGTCGCGGCCGCGTTCGGCCAAAAAACTGTCCAGCGCGCGCGTGCCCGCCGCACTGCCGCCGCGCTGGACTCGGCACGGCGTGCGCTCGCTCATCGGCAAATCGTCGGGCAGTTGAAACAGCCCGGCGCCCGGACCGCGCAGATCAGCAACCGGCCACTGCGCGGCGGCCATCAATGCCTCCCATTGCGACGCCCAATTGACGCGCTGACCCAGCCCCCGCACGATCCCGTGCTGGCGGTATTGGTGCCACGCCACAGCACGCCCCCGCAGCATCGCGCCGACCCGGCGATCGCGGGCAAAGGTCCAGCCGTTACCGGTTTCTTCGTGGCTGAACACGGCGTCGACATCAAAGCGCTCGACCAGGTCTTGGATCACGCTGACGGCGTCGCCCACACACACCCATAGCGGCTGACCGCGCCGCGCCAGTTGTTCAGCCAAGTCGCGCAGCGAATCGAGCAAAAACCGATACTGGCGCTCGGACGTGTCTGCCAACAGCCAATACTCGGGCTCGATCACGTACAGCGGCAACACCGGCCCGGCGCTGGCCCGCGCCAACGGCTCGTGATCGACACAGCGCAGATCGCGTTTAAACCAGACCAGATTCACGCGTCGATAACCGAGTTCCAGCGCGGCGGATGGATGATTGGGCGAGGGCCGCCGTCGCGCCAAGGCCAGTGCACACACCCCGGGTCAATGCCTGCCAATCCCGGCACCCAGTGGCGCACGTAGTCGCCGCGCCGGTCGTAACGCGTGCCTTGTAACAGCACATTAAACCAGCGGTCATCGCGCGGATCGGCGCCGGTACCGGCGACATAGGCCCAGTTGCCCCAGTTACTGGCGACGTCGTAGTCGATCAGGTGTGTCTCGAAATAATCCGCGCCCAAACGCCAGTCAACGCCCAGGTCTTTACTCAGGAAACTGGCGACGTTTTGACGACCACGGTTGCTCATGTACCCGGTGGCATTGAGTTCACGCATGTTGGCATCGATCATGGGCACACCGGTGTCGCCGGCACACCAGCGCGCAAAATCACGCGGCGCCGGGGCCAGCTCGCGTCGACCGAACAGGGCCGGGCTTTGCTCGGGCAACCACCACTGGAAAAACTCGCGCCACAACAGCTCAAACTGGATCCAGTAGGTGCTGTCGTTTTTAGTCACTTGCTGTTCGTACTGGGTTACCCGGTGCCAGATACGCCGGGGCGATAGGCTGCCCTGGGCCAACCAGGGGCTGAACTTGGTTGAGCCTTCGCAGCCGTGCATAGCGTTGCGGGTTTGCTTGTAGTGCGCAGGTCGTGTGCCGCTGAAATACTTTGCCAACTCGGCCTGGGCGGCGTCTTCGCCGCCGCGGTAATCGCGGTAGGCTCGTGGGTCGTGAGCGACGACCGGCAGCGGCGGTAACTCGCCCGGTGCCAAGCGCACAGGAATCGCGGGCAACCGCGCTGGCGCATCCACCGGCGCGTCGACCCGAAGCTGTTTTTCGACCACTTTGCGAAAGCGCGTAAACGGCTCGGGCGTCGCTGAAAACGGCAAATCATCAGCGCCATACAACGTCCGGGCATCGAAATAGACCAGCCCGGGTATTTGCGCATCCTGGTGCAATTCGTCGACGCCGGAGGGGCGAGCACAGGCGACCCCACAACCCAACTCAGCCGCCAAGGCAGTCAACACCTCGACCCGGTCACCGAAACGAATCAGCACATCCGAACCGCGCGCACGCAGCCCCGCACGTAAAGCCGCCACCGCCTGCAACAAAAAGCGCTGGCGCCGCGGCGACATCGGCGCGCTCGGCATCACCCAAACCGGCACCACATTATCCAGCCACAGGCCGGGGTTATCATCGATGCGTAACAGGTCGCGGCAATCTAAAATCATTCGGCACTCCGGCGGCAACGTTGTGAGCAGTAAATAACCTGGGGCCAATCGCGCGCCCATTTTTTTCGCCAACTGAAGGGGCGCTTACAGACCACGCAGTCCTTGGTCGGCAAATTCGCCTTGGCCACCCCTTTCGGCATTCAGATCAGCTCCAGCGGCTGGACGTCGTCATCCGCCCCGTCCAAGCGCGCCAGAAACGCATTGGCCTGGGCCAACAGGGCGTCTTTTTTGGTCGGGTCCATTTTGGCCCAGGTTCTAAACATCATCGCCATGCGCGGGTGCTTGGCGAAGCGGTCTTGGTGGCGGTCCATAAAGTGCCAGTACAGGCTGTTCATCGGACAGGCATCCGGGCCGATGTCTTTTTTCGGATTGAAGCGACAGTGCTGACAATAATCACCCTGACGCGAAATGTACTTGCCACTGGCCGCGTAGGGCTTGGACCCGAGGTAACCGCCGTCAGCATGGCTGACCATGCCCAGTACATTGGGCAGCTCGACCCATTCGAAGGCATCCGCATAGACTTCGAGATACCACTGGCCCAGTGCTTTCGGATCGACGCCGATGAGCAGCGCAAAGTTACCCGTCACCATCAAGCGCAAGATGTGATGGCTCCAGGCCTCCTCGCGGGTCAACCGCACCGCTTGGCGCAGGCAGTTCATATCGGTCTTGGAATCGTCCCAATAAAAATCAGGCAAGGCCCGGTGCGCATCCAAGCCGTTCATCTCGGCATAGTCGGGCATGGTTAACCAATAAATGCCGCGCACGTATTCGCGCCAACCAATGATCTGGCGGATAAAGCCCTCGACGGAATTCAGCTTGGCCAAGCCCGCGTGATACGCAGCTTCCGCGCGACGGCACAGATCCAAGGGATCGAGCAGTCCAATGTTGATATAAACACTTAGGACGCTGTGGAACAGCCAGTCATCGTTTTGGCGCATGGCGTCCTGAAAATCGCCATAGTCAGCCAACTGAGTGTCCAAAAAGTGCACGAATGCGGCTTCGGCGTGCTCGTGCGTGACGCCAAACCAGAACGGACGCAGCTCGCCAAAGTGATGGCCGAAATGTGCCTCGACCAGGTCCAACACCTCGGCGGTGATGGCATCCGGCTGAAACCGCATCGGACCCTCCGTGGGCGCGCCGGTGTAGGCTTTGCGGTTATCCGCATCGAAGTTCCACTGGCCGCCGAAGGGTTGGTCACCGTCCATCAGCAGGCCAGTCGCGCGGCGCTGGTCGCGGTAGAAATACTCCATCCGCACTTGTTTACGGCCCCGGGCCCACTGCTTAAAGTCGTCCAAGTTGGCAATAAAACGGGTGTCGTCCAAAATCCGCACGCCAAAATCGACCTGCCATTGGCGCATGATTTGATCCAGCCGGTATTCGCCACACTGGGTCACTTGAATACGCTCAAAATCCGACGCATGGCGCGCCAACACCGCGCTCAAATCCGCCGGACCGGCCGGATCGTAGGCGTAGTAGATCACGTCAAAACCACGCCGGCGTAAGCGCTCGGCAAAATGGCGCATGGCGGCAAAGATCAGGGCTATTTTTTTCGGGTGGTGACGGACGTACGTGGCCTCGGCGGCAACTTCGGCCATCAGCACCGTCGTCGCCGACGGATCAAGCCCGTCGAGACTGGACAGGTGATCGGACAGTTGATCACCCAAAACTAAGACTAGCGTTGTTCGCACGGTTGACTCCGACCCGCGCATCCTCGCGCTCTAGTGCCGACCCTGGCGTGCTAATTATGCCGCACTGGGCTGGAAAAGTTTAGCCGACACCCCATCTTTAGGTCATGAAACGAACCTTGTTGGCCTTGTCGGCCGTGCTCACAACCTCCGCTTATGCCTGTGCGCCGCTATTGGACGTCCAGGCGCGGCGTTTGGCGTCGGACGAAACCGTCACCCTGTGCCAAGCCTACCCAGAACAGGTGGTACTGATCGTCAATACCGCCAGCAAATGCGGCTTCACACCGCAGTTCGATGGCCTCGAAGCGCTGTACCGGCGCTTTGGCGATCAAGGCTTTGTGGTCCTGGGCTTTCCCAGCGAAGACTTTGGCCGCCAGGAATATGCCCAAGAGGATGACTCGCTGGAATTTTGTCGCCTGACCTATGGCGTTGAGTTCCCTATGTTCGAGCACACCCACGCCGCCCAAGGCAAAGCCGGCCCGCTGTATCAGGGGCTGGCCGACGCCGCCGGACGCTACCCCCAATGGAACTTTCACAAATACCTGCTCGGTCGTGACGGCCAACTGATCAGTGACTTCCCAAGCCAATGGGCACCCGAAGACCCGCGTTTAATCGAGGCGATTAAGGCGGCCCTGTGACCACCTCGATACTGACACCGCTATACCACGCCCAGCGCCATCTGCCGGCGCTGGTTGAGTGCGTGATGGCGCAAACCGACGCGGATTGGCAGTGGGTCGTGGTGATCGACGACGACGGCGACTACGCCCTGCCCGACGACCCCAGAATTTGCGCAGTCCACGCTGGCCTTGGCAGCGGCCCCAACCGGGCCCGCAATGTGGGCTTAGTGCACTGCCGCGGCGACGTCATCGTGGCGCTGGACGGCGATGACTGGATGGCGCCGACACGTATTGAAAAATTGGCACCGCTGGCGCGCCGCTATGGCGTGGCTGGCGACAGTGAGGTCACCGTTAACGGCGACACCGGCGCATTGGAGCGTGTGGTGTTCGAACCGGCCGACGGCCTGCGTCATTTGAGCCCACAACAATACCTGGATCTGAACGCGACCATTCATTTGGCGTTCGACCGGCGCGTCATCACGCGCTGGCCCGAAACGGTGGCGCTGGCTGGGGACACGGTGTTTAACCTGGATGCGATCGAACGCGCCGGCGGCCTGGTGATCCACCCGCACCGCTTGTTTCACTACCGCACCCACGTGGACAGTCACTGCCACCAACACGGCAGCATCGACAAGGCCGAACGCGGCTACCTTGAGATACTGCGCCTAATTGACGCAGGCGTGGTCGCCCGTGATCCAGCCTTGGGCCGCCACGCGACCGAACTGTTTACCGCCAAGCGCGCCACCAACCGGGCCTATGGCGAATATTGCCAGCGCCATGGCGCGACATCCTTTGATGCTTATTTGGAGATTATTCGTTGAAACACGCTTTTGTAACTGGGGTCGGACGCCGACTGGGATTTGCTATCTGCCAACGCCTATTGGATCAAGGCTGGCAGGTCAGCGGTCACTACCGCACACCATCCGATGCCACCACGACCTTGGCTGGGCGCGGGGCGACGCTGTATCAGGCGGATTTGGAAGACGCCGACGCGGTGATCGCCATGGTCACGACGCTGCAGAGCAGTGCGCGCTTGGACCTGATTGTCCATAACGCCAGTTGCTTCACACCCGAGCCGGACGATTTAGCCGCCAAAGCGCGCTGGAGCGACGCCTGTCACCGTGTCCACGTGCAAGCGCCGATGCTGATTAACGAAGGTTTGGGGGCGCTGTTACAGGCCAGCGACGGCGACCCAAATGTGGTTCACATCACCGACATCTTTGCCGAACGGCCGGACCCCCAATACCGCACCTACACCGCCGCCAAAGCGGGCCTGGACAACTTAGCCCTAAGTTATGCCAAGCACTGGGCGCCCAAGGTGCGCGTCAACCGGATTCAGCCCGGCCCGATTTTGTTCTTGCCCGAACACAGCGAGGCACACAAAAAACGCGTACTCGCCAACACGCTGTTACAACGTGAAGGTGGACTGGATCCCGTTTTGGACGCTATCTGGTTGTTGATTGACAACGCGTACCTGACCGGTGCCGTGATCAAAGTAGACGGTGGCCGATTTCTGGCCCAATAAGCCGTCGCCGACCCGAACCGACCAGCGCGGATTAGACAAACCGCCGGCTTCAGACGCCAGCATCTGATCTAAATACGGCGTCGACTCGGTCACCCGTAAGGCGTCCAAGGTCGCCGCGCGGGCCAAAATATCAATGTCCATCGGGCGCGCCCGGGTTTTACTGTCCGGGTGCGCACGGTCCCGTCCCAGGGCAATTTCCAGTCCTGATAGGCGCTGTTTTAGAGCCGAATCGTCCAGCTCGGATTGAAAGCGAACCAGCCCATTTAAGAAGGCGTGGTCGCCATCGACATCAACCGCATCCGTTTCAATCAGCGGTGATACCTTCACCTGACCGAACCACTGGGCCATGGTGCCCAGTGTTTTCGCGGTGTTGGCAATCGGGTCCAGGTTGCTGCCCAATGAGCACAGTGTCCACATCTTGTCTCTCCAGGGTTGCCCGTCATGGACGCCTAGAGCGCCACGGTCTCTCCTTGTTCCGCGAGGCCCATAAAGGACGCGTTAACCGCATCCCGTACCGAAGCTACGTCATCCTCGTAGCTCATTAATTTCATTCGTTGTCGCACCGACACCGGGTACGCCGCCAACAACTGCGACAGCGTTGCGTGGACCGGGTTGGCTTCGTGCATCGTAAAATCGTGCAAAATCATCGCCGGCTGATAGCGCTGAACCACCGCCGGCAGCGGCCGGGTGTCGCCCGAGTACATCAGATGGCCGTTAATCATCACCCCAAAGCAGGCTTTGCCAGGGGTGTGATCCGCGGCAAACAATTGGAAATCGACCGCACCGACGCTGAACACCGCGTCGTCGTCCAACCAGTCCACATCAAAGTAGGTCGCAAGCGAACATTCGCCCTCGCCTATCCGACCCATGCTGCCTTTGAGGCTTTGATCCCACAGCTCGGTTTCCAGCGATCGATGCGCAATTAAGCGCGGCCGAGGCAGCCCCGCGAACAAGCGCTCTGAACCGATCCGCTCCAGCCCGTAAATGTGATCGGCGTGGCAATGGGTCACAAACACCGCATCAATATCGCGACAGCTCAGACCGACCCGGTCCAAGGCCCGGCCGATAGTATGCCCGGCGTCGATCAGCATGCGTCCGTCGCCCGTCGTGATTAGGGCATTGGTGTTGAAATGACGAATCGAATCGGCGCTACCCACACCCAACAGGGTCAGTTCAGGCACGCTGAGCCACCACCAGGTAGTTCATCAGGCTGTGCCAAGACTGTTTGACGGTTTTGGTGAACGGGTTATAGAACACCCCGGCTTGGATAAAGTCGTCAAACCCATCGCGGGCCAACAATTGCTTCAATTCCCGCGGCTTGACCAACTTTGAGTATTGGTGGGTGCCTTTGGGCAAGATATCCAACAGGTTTTCAGCCGCCCAAATGGTCGTCAGCCCGGCTATGGGGTTGCGGTTAATGGTGGCAATGACTTGGTGGCCCCGCGAACGCGTCAGCTTGGCACAGGCACTCAAAAACGCCGACAAATCCGACACGTGTTCGACTACTTCCAAATTCAACACCAAGTCATACGGGACCGGATTGGCGTCCAAGTGCGCTTCGACCGTGCAGCAGAAGTAGGTCACGTCGACACCACTGTGCTGGGCATGGTGACGGGCGACCTCGATGGATCGCGCGGTCACATCCAAACCGACCACGGTGGCCCCGGCACGGGCCATGGCCTCACTGGCCAAGCCGCCACCACAGCCAACATCTAATACACGCCTGCCCTTTAACGGCAACTCACCGCCGCCGCCAATACGATCCAGCAACCACGCACAGCGAAATTCGTTCAACCGGTGCAGCGGCATAAATGGACCGTCCGGGTCCCACCACGCATCCGCCCACTGCTCAAATTGACGCTGGTCAATTGCATCGACCGTCTTTGGCATGGTTCAGTAACCCGCCAGGCGCATAAATTCGCTGCGCGTGGCCGACGACTCGCGGAACTGGCCGGTCATCACGCTGGTCGTCATGGAGCTGTTTTGCTTTTCAACGCCGCGCATCATCATGCACATGTGCTTGGATTCGACGATGACGCCAACACCGCGCGCCCCCGTCACTTCCTCGACACAATTGGCGATTTGCTTGGTCAGGTTTTCCTGGATTTGCAGGCGCCGCGCAAACATGTCGACGATGCGCGCGAACTTGGATAGCCCCAGCACCTTGCCGTCCGGCAAATAGCCGATGTGGCACTTGCCGACAAAGGGCAGCATGTGGTGTTCGCACATGGAGTACAGCTCAATATCGCGGACCACGACCATCTCGTCGTTATCGCTTGAAAAGACCGCATCGTTGATTAACGACTGGATGTCTTGGCGATAGCCTTGGGTCAGGAACTGCATGGCCTTAGCGGCGCGCTTGGGCGTGTCGACCAAGCCTTCACGGTCCGGGTCCTCGCCAAGCTGGCCCAACAACTGCCGGTACAAGCCGGACATTTCATCAATCATGAAAACTCCTCGGTTTTCGATAAGTTAATGCCTGTCCCTGGCGTAGCGTTCAAGGCTACGCCATCGGGCTGGGCAAACAAGGCCCAATTGGCAGAAAAGTGTTTAAACAGGGTCCTATTTTCGGCCCATCAAGGCCCCGATCGGGTGACGCAGGCGCGCGAACAGCCGATACCACAGCTCGCCCAGCGGTCGCACCCAAGGGTGCCCTGCAACGCGGGCTAAACGCACGCGGCCCGTGGCATGCCACATTTTCAGGTTGGCCTCGTAGCCTTGGAAAACCTGACCGTCTTGATCGATCCAATGCAACCAATAGCGCGCGCTGACCAGATCCACGCCCAATGCCGCCGGATCGAACCCAGGGGCACTGACGTCGACGAAATCGATGGCCGCGCCGTCGCGTTTTAGTTGGTTAATTTCGATATTGCACAACGGGCATCCGCCGTCGTGAAAGACCGTGCCGCGCGTTTCAGTCATCCGCCGGTTTCAACACCATCGAGGCCGAATTCATGCAATAGCGCTTGCCAGTCGGCGCCGGACCGTCATCGAACACGTGCCCCAAATGGGCATCGCAGCGGGCACACAAAATCTCCGTGCGTGCGCGCATGAACAAACTGCGGTCGGCTTTCTCGCGGACGCTGGTCGCGGTAATGGGCTGGAAGTAGCTAGGCCAACCCGTGCCCGAATCAAATTTGTGTGCGGCGTCATACAAGGGCTCGTCACAGCATACGCAGTGGTATACGCCGGGCTCTTTGCAATCGTTGTAAGCGTTATTAAACGGCTTTTCCGTGCCGGCCTTTTGAGTCACCCGAAATTGCTCAGGCGTCAAACGCGCTCTTAATTCGTCTTTACTGGGTAGGGTCATAAGCTCTCCTGTGGTTCTAATGGTATGGGCACAAATTCAGGCTTCAAGCGCATTGAAAAGATCGGCCTAACCCCCGATATTGCACTCATCGATCGGAGACACGACATGTTACGCATTGGACTATTCTTACTGACCAACCTAGCGGTGATTTTGATCGCCTCAATCACCCTGTCCTTGTTTGGATTTCAGGGCTACCTGGACGCCAGCGGCAGCGACCTGAACCTGTCGTCGTTACTGGTGTTTTGCTTTGTGTTCGGCATGGCCGGCTCGCTGGTCAGCCTGGCGCTGTCGAAAACTATGGCCCGGCGCAGCACCGGCACCCGCGTTATCACCCAGCCGCAAAATGCCAGCGAACAGTGGTTAGTTGACACCGTTAACGAGCTGTCCGACAAAGCCGGCATCGGCCGTCCGGACATTGGCATATTTGACAGCCCGGTCAGTAACGCCTTTGCCACCGGCTGGAACAAGAACAGCGCCTTGGTCGCCGTCAGCACCGGTTTGCTGCAACGATTTTCCAAAGGCGAAGCACGCGCGGTGTTGGCCCATGAGATCGGTCACGTCGCCAACGGTGACATGGTCACGCTGGCGTTGGTTCAAGGCGTTGTGAACACCTTCGTGATGTTCTTTGCGCGCATCATCGGCCACACCGTCGATCGGGTCATTCTGAAAAACGAACGCGGCCATGGCATTGGTTTCTACATTGCGACCTTTGTCGCCGAAATGGTGTTGGGCATCCTGGCCAGCGCACTTGTGTTTTGGTTCAGCCGCCGGCGTGAATTCAAAGCCGACGAGGCCGGCGCCACCTTGGCCAACAAAGGCGACATGATCGGTGCACTGCAACGGTTGCGTGCCGAACAAGGGTTGCCCAGTGACATGCCCGACACCTTGACCGCGTTTGGCATTCGCACCGGTGCCAGCAAATTCGGCAAGCTGTTCACCACGCACCCGCCGCTTGAGGACCGCATTCGCGCCCTCCAAGCCCGGCGCTAGTTAGCCCGCGAGGCCGGCCAACCCTTTGGCCAAATCCGCGGTCAAATCGGCCGCCGATTCAAGGCCGACCGATACTCGAATCAAGCCCGACTCAATTCCCGCGGCCTGGCGCTGCGCCTCGGTCAGGCGCCCGTGCGTGGTCGTACTGGGGTGGGTAATGGTCGTTCGGGTATCGCCCAAATTACCGGTCAGCGACACCAATTCGGTGGCATCGATAACGGACCAGGCACCGGCCTGACCACCCTCGACTTCAAAGCTAAGGACGGCGCCAAATCCGCTTTGTTGAGCCTTCGCCAACGCATATCCCGGGTGCGATGCTAATCCGGCGTAGTAGACCTGTTTGACACGCGGCTGGGTGGTCAACCAAGTCGCCACCGCCATCGCCGTTTCACTTTGGGCACGCAGCCGAATATCCAGCGTTTCCAATCCTTTTAAGAACACCCAGGCGTTGAACGCGCTCATGGTCGGACCGCCGGAACGCATAAACAAATAGACCGGTTCCAAATCGGCGTGGCTGCCGACCAAGGCACCCCCTACGGCACGGCCCTGGCCGTCCAAGAACTTGGTCGCGCTGTGGCTAACAATGTCGGCCCCCAGTTCCAATGGGCGTTGCAACGCGGGCGTGCAAAAGCAGTTGTCGACCACAAGTTTTGCGCCCTTGGCATGGGCGATGTCGGCGACCGCCCGAATATCGACAATTTCGCAGCGCGGATTGGTCGGCGTTTCGAGGTACGCAATTTTGGTGCGCCCGTCGATCGCCGCGCGCCACGCATCCAAGTCGAATGGGTCGACCGTGACCACCTCAACACCGAATTTGCCAAAGTACTTGCTCCACAAATTCAGCGTGCTGCCGAATACCGCCTGTGAACAGACGACCTTGTCGCCGGCCTGTAACAGCGCCATACCCAGCGCCAAGGTCGCGGCCATACCGCTGGCAGTGGCGATACAGCGCTCGCCCCCTTCCAGCATCGCCAGGCGCTGCTCGAACGCTTGCACGGTCGGGTTATCAAAGCGGCTGTAGACGTTGTCGCCCGAGTCATCAACAAAGGCCGCCTTGGCGGCTTCGGCGTTAGGAAAACAAAACGACGAGGTCATGAACATGGCTTCGGCGTGCTCGGCCTCGTCACTGCGTCGATGGCCACCGCGCACGGCTTGGGTACGGAAATCGCCGGCCGCCGTGGCCGCTTGCTGGGCCTGATCGCGATCGCTCATACGCCGTTCCTGATCGCCAGTTGCTCTTCCCCCTCGTCATCCGACGACTGTTTAGCCGAGTCGTTGCGCCGTGCGTCCAGTTGCGCCAAGTAGTCCAGGTCGATCCCCGGCGTCACGTAGTGACCGTCAAACACGCTGGCATCGAAGCCTTTGATGTCACGGCGGCATTCCAGCACCGAATCTTTCAAGTCATCCAGAGTCTGGTAGACCAGACCATCGGCGCCCAGTTGTTCTGCAATTTCAGCCGTCGTGCGATCGTGCGCAATCAGCTCCGAGCGGCTGGGCATATCGATGCCGTAAACATTGGGGAAGCGAACCGGCGGCGCGGCGCTGGCGAAATACACCTTACGGGCGCCGTTTTCACGCGCCAGCTCGACAATTTGACGTGACGTCGTGCCGCGTACAATCGAGTCGTCGACCAGCAACACGTTACGGCCTTCAAATTCGTGGCGGACCGGGTTGAGTTTTTGGCGAACCGATTTTTTACGCTCGGTCTGGCCCGGCATGATAAAGGTGCGACCAATGTAGCGGTTTTTGACGAACCCTTCGCGGTAGTCGATACCCATGGTGCGAGCGGTTTCCAAGGCAATCGGACGCGAGGTATCGGGAATCGGAATGACAACGTCGATTTGATCGGCGTCGGGTAACTGTTCCAAGATAGTCTTGGCCAATTTACGGCCCATGTTCAACCGCGCGTCGTAAACCGAAATGCCATCAATCACAGAGTCCGGCCGTGATAGGTAAACGAATTCGAACAAGCAGGGCGTAAGCTCGGCATCAACCGCGCACACTCGCGTGTGCAACTGGCCGGTTTTATCGACCAGCAAGGCCTCACCCGGCTCCAAGTCACGGATCAATTCGAATCCGGCAGTCGACAATGCGACCGACTCACTGGCCACCATGTAGTCCGTTCCGCCCTCGACTTCGCGCTTGCCGTACACCAGCGGACGAATGCCGTTGGGATCGCGAAACGCCAACATGCCGTGGCCACTGACCAGTGCGACCACTGCATAGGCACCCTTGCAACGGCGATGCACTTCCGTCACGGCTTCAAAAAAGTCGTCCGGTTCCGGAATCAGCTTGCCCGCCCCTTGGAGGTGGTGCGCCAGCACGTTCAACAGCGCTTCGGAATCCGACGAGGTGTTGATGTGGCGCAAATCCGAACGGTACAGGTCGTCGAGCAATTCAACCGTGTTGGTCAGGTTGCCGTTGTGGGCCAACGAAATGCCGTAGGGCGAGTTGACGTAAAACGGCTGGGCTTCGGCGCTGGAAGCGCTGCCGGCAGTCGGGTAACGGCAATGACCGATGCCAATGTTACCGGTCAGGTTGCGCATGTGACGGGTCCGGAACACGTCCCGGACCAAGCCGTTGTCTTTGCGTAAATGCAGATGGCCGTCGTTGTCTTCAGTCATGATGCCGGCGGCGTCCTGACCTCGGTGTTGCAACACGGTTAGTGCGTCGTACAGCGCTTGGTTGACGGCTTCAACTCCGTACATACCGACGATGCCACACATGCTTAGTTCTCCTTAACTGGGGATTCGAGTGGGGCACCATGCCATAGCTTGGCAACCGACCACTCGGCGACTTCAATAAATTGCGGGACCAGCTGTGACTTCACAAACCACTCCGCGCTTCGAAAGGGACTTAAATTCACTAACCCGACCGCCAGGGTCACAATCAAGGCGCCCCGAGCGACACCGAACACCACGCCCAGCAAACGATCGGTCCAGGTCAGACCGGTCGCCTGGACGAGCGCTGCCAATGCAAAGCGCACCGCCGCGCCCAAAATCAGGATGGCGATAAAGACTGATGCGAAGCCGGCAATGGTGATGTAGAACGGGTTCTCAATCAGGCCATCGAACAGCACTTCGGCTTTCGGCCCCAAGGCACGACTGCCAAAAAACGCCGCCACCCAGATGCCCAGCGACATGGCTTCTTTGATCAGGCCTTTGGCCAACGACATCAACGCGCTGACACCGATCAGGGCGGCAAACGCCCAATCGAGCAGGGTAAATTCAGTCAAGGTCATGGTTTGATCCGTACCACACGTCCGTTCAGGTCAAATTCGCGTTTCAACTGGCTTTGCAGTCCATCCGCGTCAGCACGATTACGCACCGGCCCGACCAGCACCCGGTGAAATCCGGATTTTGGTTCCAGCCGCACACCCTCCCAATCCGCCGCGATCAATCGATCAGCCAGGCGTTGGGCGTTGTCTGCATTTTTAAAGCTGCCGACCTGCAATCCCCAAGCATCCGGCATTGGCCCGGCCACCGGCGCGCTCGGGTTTAATAGGTCCTGGGCGCTGCGCAATGCAGCCTCGGTCGCCTCGGGCATCGGTGTCGGCGACACCGGCGAGCCAACAAAGGGCGCCGCCGGCACGTCTTCAATCGCGACCGAGCGCGGATCAAACGCCGCCGTGTCCGGATCCAGCGCCCAGGGCACGACAATAATTAACAACGACAGCACCACAATCGCACCGATCACACGGTGGCGAACTTGGGCAGCTGACAACATTTGTTCAGCACTCATACCAATTCCTCGGCGTCCATAACATCCGCCAACAACATAAACGAGCCGACCACCAACAATCGGTCACCCGGGCGCGAACGGTTCACAGCGGTCGACACCGCGGTGCTGGGACTCGGGAAATACATGGCATTGGGCAACACCTCAGCGCGGATCTTAGCCGCATCCCAGTTGCGCGCCGACGCCAAATCGCACAGGTACCATTCGCTGATTTCAGAGCCGATGGTGGCGATGAATTCAGCATGGTCTTTGTCACGGGCCATGGCGATGACGCAGCGCGTAACGCCGTCACAACCCTGCTGGCGCAACATGTCGCGCAAAGATGCACCCGCCGCCGGATTATGGGCGACGTCAAACACCACGGTTACGTCATTGGCGATCGGGTGGGTTTGGAAGCGACCGGGAATCGATAGCGCGGCCATCCCGTCGCGAATTTGGGCATCGTCAATCGCCAGGTCCAGCAACAACAGTGCCTGCACCGCCGCGCCCAAGCTGTCGATATTGAGGTAACGAAAGGCAATCCCATCAATCAGATGAAAACGACCATCTCCGCCCTCGCCCTGCCAGGTCCAGCCGGTCGGGCGACCGCGCTGCGTTTCAGTGTAGGCTTCGTAGCCGCGGCCATTTTGGTAGACCCGGCAACCGAGCTGGCGCGCATGTTTCGCGATCACCGGCGGGACTCTGGTTGCCCCCACCACCAGTGGCTTTGCGGCGCGCGCAATGCCGACTTTTTCAGTCGCCACCGCGTGCAACGAATCGCCCAGCCAGTCTTGGTGGTCCAGCCCGATGCTGGTAATCACAGCGACGTCACTGTCGATGATATTGACCGCATCCAAGCGCCCGCCCAAGCCCACTTCCAATACCCAGACATCCAGCTCGGCCGCCGTGAAAATCACGAACGCCGCCAGTGTCGTGAATTCAAAATAGGTCAGTGCGATGTCACCGCGCGCCGCCTCGACGGCTTCGAAGGCGCCAGTCAACTGATCGGGCAATGCGATCAAACCGTCGATCCGAATGCGCTCGCCGAATTGCATCAAATGCGGCGAGCTGTAAAGCCCGGTGCGATAGCCCGCCGCGCCCAACACTGACGCCGCAGCAAAGGCACAGGTGCCCTTGCCGTTGGTGCCGGTGATGGTCAACACCTTGGCGTTAATGGGGCCGTCATGCAGTCGAGCCCAGACCGCAGCGACGCGCTCCAGGCCCATTTCAATATGATCGGGATTAAGCGACTCCAGGTGCTCAATCCACTGGTTAAGGCCCCGCGGCATCGGTGTCTAGCTCTCGACCGGGTCGGCGTCATCGCCCGCGGCCGGCGTCGCCTCGTTGGGCAGTGCCGGTGCGTGGGTCATGCTGGCCAATAGCCGATACAGCGTATCGCGCATGTCGTTGCGACGAACAATCATGTCTACCGTGCCATGCTCCAACAGGAACTCTGCGCGCTGGAAGCCCTCTGGCAGTTTTTCACGCACGGTTTGCTCGATTACGCGCGGTCCGGCAAAACCAATCAGTGCTTTGGGTTCGGCAATATTCAAGTCACCTAACATTGCCAGCGAGGCCGTGACCCCCCCAAAGACCGGATCCGTCAGCACAGATACGAAGGGGATGCCGGCTTCTTTGAGTCGCTCGATCGCCAAACTGGTGCGGGTCATCTGCATCAACGAAAACAGCGCCTCTTGCATACGTGCGCCGCCGCTGGCTGCGAAACAAATCAGAGGCTCTCCATTGGCCAACGAGCGTTCGGCACTGGCGACAAATTTTTGCCCGACCGCGCGCCCCATGGACCCACCCATAAAGGCAAACTCGAACGCGCAGGCATTGACCGGCATACCTTTGAGCAGCCCCGACATGGCGATCATGACGTCTTCTTCGCCGGTCGCTTTTTGGGCCCCGCTAAGGCGGTCCTTGTAGCGCTTCGAATCCTTGAACTTGAGGATATCGTCGGTTTCCAGATCCGGCGTCAGCTCGGTCCAGCTGTCGGCGTCTAAAAACGCTTCGAGGCGTTTGCGTGCGCCAATGCGCAGGTGGTGATCGCATTTCGGGCAAACGTTCAGATTGCGCTGCAACTCGGGGTCATACAGCACCTGTTCGCAGGCCGGACACTTAGTCCACAGCCCCTCGGGCACACCGCCGCGCTTAACTTTGCTTTGAATGGCCGGCAATACCCGGTCTAACCAACTGCTCATACGGCTTCATCCATGGCGTAACGAATTTCAGCAATGATGGCGCCAATTGCGCCAGGAATTTGCTCCGGTGTGTCGGCGAGCGACTGCATGGTTGATACCAGGCGCGAGCCGATGATAACGCCATCGGAACAGTCACCAATGGCGCGCGCTTGCTCGCCGGTTTTGATACCAAAGCCAACAATCACGGGCACATCGGTCAAGGTTCGAATGTGGGCGACCCGTTCGGCGACTTCGTCCACGTTCAAGGCGCCACTGCCGGTGATGCCCTTGAGAGACACGTAATACAGATAGCCCTGCGTCGCCTGGGCGATGCTGGCCAAGCGTTCATCAACCGTGGTCGGCGCGGCTAAAAAGACTGTGTCCAAGCCCAAACGATCGCAGTGCTCGGCGACCAATTCGCGCTCTTCGGGGGGCATATCGACCAACAACAAACCGTCGACACCCGCGTCATGCGCGGCCTGGCAAAATAGCGGGTAGCCCATCCGTTCGACCGGATTGAGGTAGCCCATCAACACGATCGGCGTGGCGTCGTCGTCTTTACGAAACTCAGCCACGATATTCAAAATAGTGGTTACGTTAGTGCCCGCGCGTAACGCCCGCTCGCCGGCCAACTGAATAGTCGGCCCATCCGCAAAGGGGTCGCTGAACGGCATACCCAATTCAATCACGTTAGCACCTGCCCGGACCATGCTGTGCAATAGCTCGACCGTGACCGCGGGGGTCGGATCACCGCCCATCACGTAAGGAATTAGGGCTTTTCGACCTTCGGCGCGCAAAGCGCTGAGGCATCCAGAAATACGACTCAAAGGTGTCTCCTAAAAACTGATGCCGTCAATTTCGGCCATGGTCAAAATGTCTTTGTCGCCACGTCCGGACATGTTCACCACCAGGTGTTGATCCGGCCGCATGGTCTTTGCCAGGCGCTTGGCGTAGGACAGCGCGTGCGCGGTTTCCAGCGCCGGCATGATGCCCTCACGCCGAGTCACTTCGCGGAACGCGTCCAAGGCCGGTTCGTCATCCTCGGCCACATATTCGGCCCGGCCAGTGTCTTTGAGCCACGCATGCTCGGGCCCGACGCCTGGGTAGTCCAGGCCGGCGCTGACCGAGTGGGTGTCGGCGATCTGGCCGTTTTCATCTTCCATAATGTAGGTGCGGTTACCGTGCAATACGCCCGGCTGGCCGGCGCTCAAGGGTGCGGCGTGCTCGCCGGTCAAAACACCGTGACCGCCAGCTTCGACACCGATCAGGCGCACCTGGGTGTCTTCGATAAACGGGTAGAACATGCCAATCGCGTTGCTGCCGCCGCCGACACAAGCAATCACCGCATCCGGCAGGCGACCCATTTTTTCAAGGCTCTGCGCACGCGTTTCACGGCCCATGATCGATTGAAAGTCACGCACCAACATCGGATACGGGTGCGGTCCAGCCGCGGTACCCAAGATGTAAAAGGTGTTGTCGACGTTGGCCACCCAGTCGCGCATGGCTTCGTTGAGGGCGTCTTTGAGTGTTTTGGTGCCGCTTTCGACCGGCACCACGGTGGCACCCAGCAATTTCATGCGGTACACGTTCAAGGCCTGACGCTTGACGTCTTTGGCCCCCATGTAGACGACGCATTCCAGTCCCAAGCGCGCGCACACGGTGGCCGTGGCAACACCATGCTGTCCGGCGCCGGTTTCGGCGATGACACGCGGCTTGCCCGAATACTTGGCCAGCAGGGCCTGGCCGATGGTGTTGTTGATCTTGTGCGCGCCCGTGTGGTTCAGATCTTCGCGCTTGAACCAAATTTGGGCGCCACCGATTTCGGCTGACCAGCGCTCGGCGTGGTACAGCGGGCTGGGACGGCCAACAAAATCTTGCAGGTCCTTGTCGATTTCAGCCTGAAACGACGGCTCGTTTTTCAGCCGGGCATAGTCCGCTGTCAAACCGTCGAGGGCATGGGTCAGCGTTTCAGAAACAAAGCGACCGCCATAGGGCCCAAAGTGGCCATCGGCGTCTGGCAATGCACTGAGTGCTTGTGCCTGTTCAGGAGTTAGGATGCTGGTCATTACGTACCTCTTGCATAAATGCCTGGACCTTTTGGATGTCCTTGATGCCAGGCGCGGATTCCACACCCCCGCTTACGTCCACTGCGTAGGGTTGTGTTTGCGCGATCGCTGCGCGCACGTTACTGACGTCTAAACCGCCAGCCAAAATCAATTTCCAGTCGCGGGTGCTGGGGACCTGGTCCCAGTTAAACCGGGTGCCGGTGCCACCGGGCACGCCTTTAACAAAGGCATCCAGTAACACGCCATTGCTGACGGCACGCCACGGCCGGGTGATGGCGTCAACGTCATCACCCGCGCGCACACGCAAGGCCTTGTACCAAGGCCGATTCGCGCCCATGCACTGGGCAACGGTTTCGCTGCCGTGGAACTGGATCCAGTCCAATCCGACCGCATCGGCAATCGCGTTGACCTCGTCAATCGGTGTATTCACAAACAACCCGATGGTCGACACATAGGGGCCGACGGCGCGCTGGATCTGGACGGCCTGATCGGGCGTAACCGCGCGCGGGCTGGGCGGATAAAATACCAGCCCCAAGGCGTCAACACCGGCGTCCACCAGGGGATCGACCTGGTGTGGCTGTGTAATACCGCAGACTTTAACCCGGACCATCACCGCTTCCACGCCAAAACCGAGATGATAACGGAAACGCCGGCTAAAAAGCAGGCCAAACTCGGTTCTCGGGGCGAACAATTCCAACACTCAGCGGCGGAAATCTGAGGGTTTCGGGCAATACCACGCTGGGCTCGTATCCGACCCCGACCAAGTGCAAGCCGTTGGCCGCCGCGGTGACCCCGGCCAGGGCCCGATCTTTGGCCTGCAAAACATCGCCCAGCCACTCCACTGTGCGATCGCCCTTCCCCACTGCCAGCAAGCTGCCAGCGATGTTGCGCACCATGTGGTGCAGGAAGGCGTTGGCCTGAACATCAATCACAATCAGCGATCCCAGCTGATACAGGCGCACAAAGTGCATGTCGCGAACTGGATTCGGGGCTTGGCATGCGCTCGAACGCAACGACGTAAAGTCATGCACCCCCTCGAGCACACGTGCCGCGCGTGCCATCGCCGACAGGTCGAGCCGATTATGAACGTGGGTTAGGTGCTGGCTGGCAATCGCCGGCCGAGTCGTGCTGTTTTGAAACACATAGTGATAGCGGCGCCAGCGCGCACTGAAACGGGCACTGAAGTCATCCGCAACCGGTACCGCCCAGATGAAGCTGATGTCATCGGGCAAATGGGTGTTGCCACCCAACGCCCAAGCCCGCGCCGGACGCTCGACGTCGGTGTCAAAATGGACGACCTGGACGGTCGCATGTACTCCGGTATCCGTGCGCCCAGCACACACCACCTCGATCGGGCGGTCGGCGATTTTACTGAGCGCACGCTCGACCCATGGCTGGACCGACTTACCTTCGATTTCTTGCGTTTGCCAGCCGTAGTAATTACTACCCTGGTACTCGATGCAGGCTGCCCATCTGGTCATTATTGGTCGCGCAACGCCTCATTTAACTTGCTGCGCAGCACCTGTGCGCGCTCCATCGCCGTAGCATTACCGCTGGCTTCGACCTCGACCAGCAGCTCGTCCGCCTCGTCATGCAGGTTCATTTCGATGTAGGTTGAAATCAGGTCCAAACGCGCAGCGTACTTACCACCCTCGTCCGGCGGCGACAGGTAGTCCAAACCATCGTTGAGTTCCGGCTCTACTTCCGGCTCTACTTCCGGCTCTACTTCCGGCTCTACTTCCGGCTCTACTTCCGGCTCTACTTCCGGCTCTACTTCCGGCTCTACTTCCGGCTCTACTTCCGGCTCTACTTCCGGCTCGGCTTCCGGCTCGGCTTCCGGCTCGGCTTCCGGCTCTGGCACCACACCCATGGCGGACGCTAATTCTGCATCAAAGGCATCCTCGACCGAGGCTTCAATCGCCGCGTCGAGTTCATCAATGACCGGCGGGTTGACTTCTTGCGACGCCAACACGGCATCGTCGGCCAACACCGCACCGACGTTTTCGTCCACCGACGCCCGAGGATCGGGCTGGTTCTCGCCCAACTCTTCGGCCAATGCGGCGGTGAATTCGTCGTCGGACATCTCCACGTCCAACTCCGCGTCAGGCTCAATCTCAGGCTCAATCTCAGGCTCAACCTCAGGCTCAACCTCAGGCTCAACCTCAGGCTCAACCTCAGGCTCAGGCTCAACCTCGGGTTCAGCTTCAGGCTCAACTTCAGGCTCAGGCTCAGACTCGGGCGCCGGCTCGGGTTCAGACGGCCCATTAATCGCCGACGCCAACATGTTGTCGACCTCATTCATATCAATCGGCGGCTCGGCCTCGGCGACTGCCTCCGTCGACGCGGTCTCACTCGCTTCAAGCGCCGCCAACGCCTCGGCGGCGGTCGGTTTACGCGTGCGACGTCCCAACAGCCACGCAATTACCGTGGTCAAGAAAAAGAACCCCGCCACACCCCAGGCAACCCAGGCGTTCAGCAGCAACGCCAAGGGACCTTGCGGCTCGGCCGGCATCTCGGTCTGGCCCGGCTCACTGTCAGCCGCCATCACCACCGGCTCGGCCGCCGAGGCCGCCGCCAACACCAGCGCATCCAGTGCCATGCGCGCTTCGCGCAGCTCAAAAGTTTGAGCACTCATTTGGCGCTCGATGTCCAGCATGCCGGCTTCAGCGATTTCAATTTCGCCCAGCGCAGTCGCCAACTCTTTGGCTAGGCGATCGCGGGTTTGGCGGGTGCGATCCAGCTCGGCCTGCAGTGTCGACAGCTGCTCGCGGTAGTCATCGCGCACGACCTCGACATCGACCAAGGCCTCTCGCGATTCGGTAACCTGGCGCTCCAATCGGTCATATTCGCTGCGGCGCAAGGTAATGGTCGGGTCGCTGAAGTCACGATTGTCCGGCGCCACGGTGCTCGCGGCTGAGGGCTCCCGGGCGACCGGCGCTTGCGGCGGCGCAGACGGCTCCGACGCCGTCGGCAAATTCGCCAAAACAGGCGGGGTCACCGAGTTGGGCTGGACCCACAGGGCGTGCTGGGACTCTACAATCGAATCCGCCGAGGCCGCAGGCAGCTGCAAATAACCGGCGGTGGTCGGCAAGCGCAACTGCGCGGCCGGATCCAATCCATTGATATTGCCGCGTTCAAAGGCGGTGGGGTTGGCTCGCAGCAGGCCCAACATGGCCTGATCGACGGTCACGCCGTTCGGCAAAATATCATTGGCCACGCGCCACAAGGTGCGCCCGCCGACCTCGATCACGGTCTCGGACAGCTCAATATCCACGGGGCCGGTTGGCGCCGGCGCACTCGTCCGCGGCGGTTCGAACAATACCGAATAGCCTTTCAGCACCCGCCCATTGGGCGAATACAGTTCTAGCAGGAATTCAATCGCGGGTTCTTGGATCGGCTGTTCGGTCGATATGCGGACCTGTGCGACGCCGTTGCCGGGTTCGAGTTCGAACGCCAGGTTCGACAGTACGCCCAAGCGTGGAACGCCCAAACGCTCGAAATCCGGCTGACTGGCCAGCCCTGGCAACAGCTCGTCCAGCGACACGCCGCCCAGGTCAGTGACCGAGACTTGGGCACGAAAGGGTTCGCCGGGCTGGGACACCACCTGAATGGGTCCCAGTTCAATAGCGTTGGCGCTGCCGACAACGGCAACCAATAGACTGGCAAGAAATCGCATGGTCGGTCCTTTACAACAGGGAATGACGTTACAGCGGTCTATCCAGCAGTTCCAGAACGGTCTGGTTCAGCTGAGCGATCGCGTCGAATCCAACCGTCAGACTAACACGCGGCCCTTGGGTCACGATGCCCGTGACCTGTTTGGTCTCGGACGCCTGCTGGATGGTATTTAGACTTAGGTCATCGACCACGCTAAACCCAACTGAAGCTAAACGCTCGGCCGCGTCGTCACCCCAGTTCTGATTTCCCAACGCCGTCACACGCAGCGCCATGCCATGGAAGGTCGGCACGACAATATCGCCCCAACTCAGCTGATACGGCATCAGCCCACTCAGCTCGGCAATACCGTCCGCCGTGCCGCCCTGGACCGACAAATCAAAGGCAATGTCGCCCTCGTCCTTGCCCTGCCCATTCAGCATTTTCGCGGTTTCCTTAGCCAGGCGTTCAACGCCGGACTTGCCCAATCGACTGACCGGCGATAACGCGGTTAAATCGGCCGACAAAATGCGCTCGGTACCCAATGCCTGCAGTACCCGCAACGCGACCATTTGCGCCGGCGGCAACAGCCGCACGACCTCGCCCGGTGCCGGGGTCTCGTCGTTCCACCAGCGCGTTCCGGCCTGGCCGGATAAATCCAACAGCACGCCATTGGCCGGCGCTTCAACCACCACGCCCGCCGGCATCGCATTGATCACCCAGGTGTACTGACCCGGCTGGAAAGCGGCAATGTCTTTGACACTGTATTCGCCGCGACCGGCGCTGACGGCTTCACCGTCGCTGGCCGCCGTGGCAAACACGTCAAGCTCGTAACCGGCGTCGGACAATGCCGCCACCAGTGCGCCGCCGGCAACGCCGCGGCCTAAAATCGCAACCTTCATTGCGCGTCCAACACGATATTCAGTGCACGGCGCAGCGGCTCAGCCGCACCCCACAGCAGCTGGTCACCGACGGTAAAGGCATTCAGATACTCACCGCCCATATTGGTTTTACGCAAACGGCCGACCGGGATATCCAGCGTGCCCGTTGCGCGCACCGGCGTCAGCCGCTGCATCGTTGTTTCTTTGTCGTTCGGCACCACGTCGACCCACGGGTTCGAGTCGGCCAGGATCTGGTTGATCTCGTCCATCGGCACGTCGGCATTCAGTTTGATCAGCAGCGCCTGGGAGTGGCAACGCAGGGCGCCTACACGAACACAGGTGCCGTCGACCGGAATCATGGAGGCGGTGCGCAAAATCTTGTTGCACTCGGCTTGGGCTTTCCATTCCTCGCGGCTTTGACCGTTGTCCAACTGCGAATCGATGTACGGGATCAAGCTGCCGGCCAACGGCGCACCAAACATGTCGGCCGGGAAATCGGCACTGCGCTGGGTTTCGGCAACCTTGCGGTCAATGTCCAAAATCGCGCTGGCTGGGTTATCCAGTTCTTCGGCGACGACGCTGCGCAGGTAACCCATGCCGGTCAACAATTCACGCATGTGACGGGCACCACCACCCGATGCTGCCTGGTAAGTTTGGGCGCTGACCCAGTCGACCATGCCGGCGTTGAACAGGCCACCAACCGCCATCAGCATCAACGACACCGTGCAGTTACCACCGATCAGGTCGCGCGTGCCGTTAGCAATACCGTCTTTGATCACGCTCAGGTTGACCGGGTCCAGCACGATGATGCTGTCGTCGTTCATTCGCAGGCTCGAGGCCGCGTCAATCCAGTAACCCGTCCAGCCACTGGCGCGCAACTTCGGGTGAATCGCACTGGTGTAGTCGCCGCCCTGACAGGTCAGGATAACGTCCATTGTTGCCAGCGCCGCGACGTCATTGGCGTCCAGTAAATTCGGCTCGGCCGAATCACTAGGGGCCGCTTGGCCGGCCTGCGATGTGGTGAAGAAAACCGCTTCAATGCGTTTAAAGTCGCCCGACTCGCGCATCCGGTCCATCAAGACCGAACCGACCATGCCACGCCAACCTACTAATCCTACTCGCATTTCTTTGTCCTCTTACTGTGCTTGCAACGCGGCGATAACGGCATCGCCCATGGCTTGGGTGCCAATCACGGTTTCACCGGTGGCGGCAATATCGCCGGTCCGGTGGTCCGCCGCCAATACCGATTGAACGGCTCGCTCCAGGCGATCCGCGGCATCAATTTGACCCAATGAATGACGCAACATCATAGCGACTGACAACAAAGTCGCCAGCGGGTTTGCCTGATCGGTGCCGGCAATATCCGGGGCGCTGCCGTGCACCGGCTCGTACATGCCCTTGCCGTTCACATCCAACGACGCCGACGGCAGCATGCCGATCGACCCGGTCAGCATCGCCGCACAGTCCGACAAAATGTCGCCAAACATATTGCCGGTGACAATGACGTCAAATTGCTTGGGGTTGCGCACTAACTGCATCGCGGCGTTATCGACGTACATGTGCGACAACTCAACCTCGGGGTATTCGGCAGCCAACCGGGTCATCACTTCGCGCCACAGCACGGTCACTTCCAGCACGTTGGCCTTGTCGACACTGCACAATTTTTTACCGCGCTTCATGGCAGTTTCAAATGCAACCCGGCCGACGCGTTCGATTTCCGGCTCGCTGTAGACGTAGGTGTTGAAACCGGTACGCACGCCGTTGCGCTCTTCGACGCCACGCGGCTGACCAAAATAGATGCCGCCGGTCAATTCGCGCACGATCAAAATATCCAAACCGGCGACGATTTCAGCTTTTAGCGAACTGGCATCGGCCAGTTCAGGGTACAAAATCGCCGGGCGCAGATTAGCGAACAAATCCAATTCCGCGCGCAGTCCCAGCAGGCCTTTTTCCGGGCGCTGGGCCATCGGTAGGCTGTCCCACTGCGGACCACCGACGGCGCCAAGCAAGATGGCGTCGGCTTCACGTGCGGCCTTCAAGGTGGCATCCGGCAGCGGTTCGCCAGTCGCTTCAATGGCCGCGCCGCCGACCAGGGCCTCGCTCAATTCCAAATCCAAATCCGCGTGATCAATCATCCAATCCAGCACACGGGCGGCTTGGGCGGTCACTTCGGGGCCGATGCCGTCACCGGGCAATAACAATACTTCTTGGCTCATGATCAATCCTTATTCGCTGGGGAACATCCAGGGCGTTACCTGGCGTCGTTGTGTTTCGTAGGCGCGTATCGCGTCGCTGTGATCCAAAGTCAGGCCGATTTCGTCCAACCCTTTCAACAGGCACTCGCGGCGGAACTCGTCCAATTCAAAATCAAAGCACAGCTCGCCGGCGCGCACTTGCATGGCCTCGACGTCGACCGTGACCTGGGCGCCGTCATTGGCCTCGACATAGCTAAACAGTGCGTCGACTTGGTCGATCGGCAAGGTCACCGGCAAAAAGCCGTTTTTAAAGCTGTTGTTGTAAAAAATGTCGGCAAAGCTGGGGGCAATGACGGCCCGAAAGCCGTATTCCATCAGCGCCCAGGGCGCGTGTTCACGGCTGGAACCGCAGCCAAAGTTTTGCCGTGCCAGCAAAACCGTGGCGCCTTGGTAGCGCGCGTGGTTCAGCACAAAGTCCGGGTTAACCCGACGGGTCGAGTGATCCATGCCGGGCTCGCCGGCGTCCAGGTAACGCCAGTCATCAAACAAGCTGACGCCGAACCCGGTGCGGTAAATCGACTTCAAGTACTGCTTTGGAATGATCTGGTCGGTGTCGACATTGGCTTTGTCCAACGGCGCGGCCAACCCGGTGTGGCTAATAAACTGTTGCATGCTTAAAACTCCCGTACGTCAACAAAGTGGCCGGCAATCGCCGCGGCGGCGGCCATCGCGGGGCTGACCAAGTGGGTGCGTCCGCCGGCGCCTTGACGGCCTTCAAAGTTACGATTCGAGGTCGAGGCGCAGTGCTCGCCGCTGCCCAATTTGTCCGCGTTCATCGCCAGGCACATCGAGCAGCCCGGGTCGCGCCACTCGAAACCGGCGGCGACAAAGATTTTGTCCAGCCCTTCGGCTTCGGCCTGGGCTTTGACCAGCCCAGAGCCAGGCACGACCATGGCTTGCTTGATGCTGTCGGCGACCTGATTGCCGCGCGCGACGTCAGCCGCCGCACGCAAGTCTTCGATGCGGCTGTTGGTGCACGACCCAATAAACACACGGTCTAAATAAATGTCCGTGATCGCCTGCTCGGCGTGCAACCCCATGTAGACCAATGCCCGTTCAATGCCGGATTTTTTGATCGGGTCGGCTTCGGCGTCGGGGTTGGGGACGAATTCGCTGATCCCGACCACCATTTCAGGGCTGGTGCCCCAACTCACCTGCGGCTCGATCGCGGCAGCGTCCAATTCAACCACGGCGTCAAACACCGCGTCCGCATCCGACGTCAGCGTGCGCCAGTAGTCAACGGCTGCGTCCCATTGTTGGCCCGTCGGGCTGAAGGGGCGGCCTTTGAAGTAGTCGATGGTGGACTGGTCAACCGCGACCATGCCGGCGCGCGCGCCCGCTTCGATCGCCATATTACAGACCGTCATGCGGCCTTCGATCGACAGCGATTCAATCGCGCTGCCGGCAAATTCCACCGCATACCCGGTGCCACCGGCGGTGCCGATTTTGGCGATAATCGCCAACACCACGTCTTTGGCGGTGATGCCGCGGCCCAACACGCCGTCGACCCGAATCAGCATGTTTTTCATCTTTTTGGCGACCAAGCACTGGGTCGCCAGCACGTGCTCAACTTCGCTGGTGCCGATGCCGTGGGCCAGCGCCCCGAAGGCGCCGTGGGTCGATGTGTGCGAATCGCCACAAACCACAGTCATGCCCGGCAAGGTCGCGCCCTGCTCCGGCCCCATGACGTGGACGATGCCTTGGCGCGGGTCGTTCATGCTAAAGGTCACGATACCGGCGGCGGCGGTGTTGGCCTCCAATGTCTCGACTTGTAAACGGCTGGTCGGGTCTTCGATCGCGCTAACACCGGCGATCTGGTTTTTGGTCGGCACGTTGTGATCGACCGTGGCGACGTTGGCATCGACACGCCACGGCGCGCGATTGGCCAGTTTCAAGCCTTCGAAGGCCTGCGGGCTGGTCACTTCGTGCAGCAACTGGCGGTCTATGTAAATCAGCGCACTGCCGTCGTCGCGTTGGGTGACGACGTGGGCATCCCACAATTTGTCATACAGCGTTTTAGCCATCGGGCATTCTCCTGTGTTGTGTCGCTATTCTAGAGCCGGGCATGAATTGCCACAAATTATCTTTTCAATTAAGTTGATAACCTATGGTTATTGATATCAGCAATTTGCTCGCCTTCGCCGCGGTCGCCGATTGGCCGCGCATGGCCGACGCCGCCGATCACCTGAATCTGTCGCAACCGGCGGTCAGCAAACGCCTGTCCGAGCTGGAACGACGGCTGGGCTATCCACTGTTTGACCGGGTTAATCGCGAGTTGGTGCTAACCGAGGCTGGCCGGTTGCTGTTGGCCGAGTCACGTGGGCTGTTGGCCGAGCACGCACGCCTTGAACGCTTCGCCCGCGCGATGGCGGACGGCGAGAAGGGTCAACTGCGCTTGGCGACATCCCACCACATTGGTCTGCATCACCTGCCGCCGGTGTTGCGCGCCTATCGCAAGGCCCACTCCGGGGTCGAACCGCGCATCCAATTTTTGGATTCCGAGGCCGCCCACGAGGCGGTCAGTCGCGGCGACGTCGACCTAGCACTGGTGACCTTGGACCCGAGCTGGACCGGTCGCTTGGCCAGCACACAGCTGTGGCACGATGATCTGTGCGGCTTCGTCGATCAAAGCCACCCGCTGGCCGGCGGCGGTGACCCCGCCGAGCACATGGCCATTTTGCCCGAGCGCGGAACCTATACCCGGGACCTGATCGAGGCCAGCCTGCCGTTTCGATTGCATCAGGTGTTGCCCACCAACTATCTGGAAACCATCGGCGCCATGATCGATGCCGGCCTGGGGTGGTCGGTGCTGCCGGCCGGACTGCAACGTGACAACTGGGCGCGCTTACCCTTGCCACCGATGGCGCGTGAACTGGGGGTGATTTACGACCCGAAACGCCATTTGGGTGCTAGTGCGCGCGGCTTTCTTGCGGCGCTCGATTCAGCTGCCAATACAGCAACATAAAGCCTATCGTCGCCACCACCGTCGCCACCATAAACGCCAGCTGGCCGCCGCCGGATTGGTACAGGTAACCGCTGACGGGCGCGCCGATCATGTTGGCCAGGCCAAAGCCCAGCGTCGAATACAGCGCAATCCCTCGCCCCAGTTGGCGGCGCGGGAACTGTTGACGTAAAAACTCCATGGCGCCAGCGTGGAACACGCCAAAGGTAATACCGTGCAACATCGACGCAAAAACCATCAACCCAAGTGACTCGATGCCCCAGGCAATCAACGGCCAGCGCAGCATCGCCACCGCCAATGCCAACAACATCAGCCGGCCCGGCGCGTAGCGCGCCAGGCGATGGCTGTTGAACACCAAAATCACCACCTCGATGACCACACCCAAGCCCCACAGGCTGCCGGCGATCCATTGCGAGTGGCCGTTTTGCATGGCGTAGAGGGTGAAAAATACGTTCAGCGGCGCGGTCGATACTTTGATCAAAAAGGCCGCGACCAAAAACGACAGCACCGCGGGTGCCATCACCATGGCAACAAAGCCGGTCGCCGGCGCCGCGTCGTCGACTTTTACCAGGCGTCCGGGGACCGTCAAGCTGACCGCCGCCAACACCACCACCAGCGCCAACATGCCCCAGGGCCAATGCCCAATAGGGAACCATTCGAACCAGTAACCGCTAGCGAAGGCCATGACCACGAAACCGGCGCTGCCCAGGCCGCGAATACGGGGGTACCAAACGCGGCCGTCGTCACCCAGGTGCTCGAAAGTGACGGCGTCGAATTGCGACAAAATCGCGTCCCAGAAAAAGCTGAAGGTGCACAGCACCGCCGCCAGGGTCCAAAAGCTGGACACGAATGGCAGCCATAGGATGCTGGCGACGCACAGGCAGGCGCCGAGGCGAACAATCCAAATACGCTGGTGCATGTGATCGCCAATCCAGCCCCACAGCAAGGGGCTAACGACCTTGAGGCCACCGGCCATGCCCAACAACCAACCGATGTCGGTCGGCGATAGGCCGAGGGATGAGAAATACGGCGCCTGCCACGCGATCATGATCGCGATGACGCCGAAATACAGGGCGTAGAACAGCGACAGGCGCGCGAGTGGCGCCCCGCTCACGCTTCGATATTCGGCGTGGTGACCTGTACGTGTCCGTTTTGGCCGCGTTGGCGCAGCGCATGGTCCAACAGCACAATCGCCAACATGGCCTCGGCGATCGGGGTCGCACGCACGCCAACACAGGGGTCGTGGCGACCGGTGGTGATGACCTCGGCCGGGTTGCCATTGACGTCAATGGTGTCGCCGGGAATTTGGATCGAGCTGGTTGGCTTTAATGCCAAGCGCGCGACGATCTGTTGGCCGGACGAGATACCGCCCAGCACACCGCCGGAATGGTTGGTCTTAAAACCCTCGGGGGTTAACTCATCGCGGTGTTCGCTGCCTTTTTGGGCGACCACATCAAAGCCGTCACCCAAGCTGACGCCCTTGACCGCGTTGATGCCCATCAAGGCATGCGCGATGTCGGCATCCAAGCGGTCAAACACCGGCTCGCCCCACCCCGGCGGCACGCCATCGGCGACCACCATCAGTTCGGCACCGATCGAGTCTTTGTCTTTGCGGGTTTGCACCATCAGTGCTTCCAGCGCCGGCACCACGTCCGGATCCGGGCAAAAGAACGGGTTTTGATTGACCGCGTCCCAGTCTTTGAGCTCGGCGCGAATGTCGCCAATCCGGGTCAGGCAACCGCGCACCGTGACGCCGAACAGTTGTTTCAGCGCGGCCTTGGCAATTGCGCCGGCGGCGACCCGCATCGCCGTTTCGCGGGCGCTGGAGCGGCCACCCCCGCGGTAATCGCGCAGGCCGTATTTGTGCTGGTAGGCGTAGTCAGCGTGAGCCGGGCGAAAGGTCTCGGCAATTTTCGAGTAGTCCTTGCTGCGCTGGTCCATGTTTTCGATCAGCAAGCCAATCGAGGTGCCGGTGGTTTTGCCCTCAAACAGGCCCGACAGGATCCGCACCAAGTCATCTTCACGGCGCTGGGTGACGTGCTTGGAGGTGCCCGGCTTGCGCCGATCCAGGTCAACTTGAATGTCTTCCAAGCTGACTTCGATGCCCGCCGGCACGCCGTCGACAATGCACGACAGCGCAGGCCCGTGGCTTTCGCCCGCGGTGGTGACAGTAAACAGACGACCCAGCGTATTACCCGACATATCAATCCTTACGTTTTAAGGCGCGCAGTATAGCCCGTCGCGCACAACCTTGGCATCCACCACGAACACGCCGCCATCGCCTTCCAATTCCGGCCAGGTAAAGCCCATGCGCGGATAGGCCGCTTCCAGCGCCGGCCAAGAATTGCCAACTTCGCCGACCAAAATCGCGTCAATCGCCATCACGCCTGGCAACTCCTTAAAGATGCGACGCCAATGATCCAGCCCGTCGCTGCCCGAAGCCAAGGCCATGTCCGGCTCGTGCAGGTATTCGGCCGGCAACTCGTCCATGTCGCGCTGGTCCACATAGGGCGGGTTACAGATCACCAAATCGAAGGGGCCGTAGCTTTTGAGTCCGTCGAGCAGGTCCGACTGAACCACCTTAACGCGGCCGCTCAGGTCGTAAAATTCGGTGTTGCGGCGCGCCACCGCCAGTGCCGGTTCGGAAATGTCCGCCAACACCACCTCGGCCTCCGGCCAGACCTGAGCCGCCAACAAACCCAGACAGCCCGACCCGGTGCACAAATCCAAAATTCGGTGCGGCGGGCGCGCTAACCAAGGCTCGATTTCGTCAACCAACAATTCACCGATCGGCGAGCGCGGTATCAAGGTGTCCGCGTTGACTTCGAATACCAAGCCATGAAACAGGGCCTTACCCAGCAAATACGGGGTCGGCACCTTGTCATCGACGCGCTGGTCAATGCGCGCCACCAGCCGTTCGCGCTCGGCCATGGTCAGGTTGGCGTCCAGCAACCGGTCGTCACCTTCCAAATCCAGGTTGAGTGACCCAAACACCAGCGCGATGGCTTCGTCCCAGGCGGTGTCGGTGCCGTGGCCGTACCACAGTTCGTGCTCGCCAAAACGGGTTAGCGCGTAACGAATCACATCACGGATGTTGAACAATTGGTCGGCCGGACGCATGGTAGTTCCTATGGTAAAACCACAGTGTAACGGGGGATTGGACAGATGTCCGACACGCATAGCTTCGAAGATTTGCTGAAGGCCGAGGACAACGCCCCCATTGTGCCGGTCAAAACCGTCAAGGCCGATGTCGGCACCGCCCCGGTCGACCGCGAGGCGCTGGTGCGCGCCCGGCGCTTGGCCGAAAAAGGCAACGATTTGGACTTTGGCGGTTTCAGCACCCAGGAGCCGCCGATGATTGCCGCAGACGCCCTATTGGAATGGACCCGCGAGGGCTTTGGTCGGCTTAAAACCCAGTTCGACCGTGACCGCTTCAACCCCGACTACCGCTTGGATTTGCACGGCCGCACGGTCGAGCAATCGGCTATGGAAGTGCACCGCATGTTGGAACGCGCCCGACGTTACCGCTGGCAGCGCTTGCAGATTGTGCATGGCATTGGCCGGCGCAGTGCCGAGGGCAAACCGCTGTTGAAGTCGTATGTGAACCGGTGGCTGCGTGAGGTCGACGACATCATCGCTTTTGCCAGCGCGCGCAAGCGCGACGGCGGCCATGGCGCGGTCAATGTGCTGACCCGCGGGGCCGTCAGCGACCGTTGGCCGGAAGTCTGAGTTAGTCAATCATCCTTGAAAATCTACAAGCCACACGTAGATTTTCAAGGTGAGCGGACTACTTCTTCTTTTTCTTGACGAAGCTCATCATGCGGCGTTTGCGCTGAACCTGGCGCTGGGTCAACTCGTTCTTGTTGCCCTCATACGGGTTCGACTTGCCCTTGAACTCCAACACAATCGGCGTGCCCTTAATCTTAAGGATCTTGCGGAAGGTGTTTTCCAGATAGCGCTGCCATGTCGCCGGCACCGACGTACCGAAGTTGCCGTGCACGATAAAGCGCGGCGGATTGGCGCCACCCTGGTGGACCATGCGCGCTTTAACGCGGCGGCCTTGGGCCAGCGGCGGTGGGTGCGCGACTTGGGCGTCCATCACCAGCTCGGTCAAGCGCTTGGTCGGCCAACGCGTGGTGGCGCAGTTAAAGGCCTCTTCGATGCTCTTGAACAGCTCGCCAACACCGGTGCCGTGCAGCGCCGACACGAAGTGCTGGCGTGCCCAGGGAACAAACACCATGCGCCGGTCCAATTCGACCTTGATACTGTCGCGGTGGTCCTTGCTCAGGCCATCCCACTTGTTGATCGCAATGACCAGCGCGCGGCCCTGCTCTAACACCGTGCCAATCAAGTGCAGGTCCTGTTCGACCAGACCTTCCTGGGCGTCCATCACCAGCACCACGACGTTGGCTTCTTCGATGCTTTGTAGGGTTTTGACAATCGAGAATTTCTCGACGGTTTCATCGACCCGGCCGCGGCGACGGACACCGGCGGTGTCGATCAGCGTATAAGGCGTTCCATGACGTTCAAATTGAATTTCGATGCTGTCACGGGTGGTGCCGGGCTCGTCGAATACGACCACGCGCTCCTCGCCCAATATCCGGTTGACCATGGTCGATTTACCGACGTTGGGGCGGCCCACAAAGGCGATGCGAATACCATGCTCGACGCGGTCTGCGTCTTCGATTTCCGGCGGCAATGCCGGCAATACTGCCTCGTCCAACAGCGCATTGACGTTACGTCCATGGCTGGCGGCAATCGGCCAGGGCTCGCCCAAGCCCAGGGCAAAGAACTCGTTAATCACGGTTTCGTGGTTCAAACCGTCAATTTTGTTACACACCAACACGTAAGGCTTGTCCGAGCGGCGCAACAGGTCAGCAAAGGTGTGATCCGCGGCACTTAGGCCCAGACGCGCGTCGACAATAAAGACGACCAGATCCGCCTCGTGAATGGCGGCCATGGACTGTTTCGCCATTTCCGCATCGATGCCGACTTCGTCGCCACTGACACCGCCGGTATCGACCAGCATGCAGCGGCGACCGCGCAATTCGGCGGTCGCATATTTACGGTCACGGGTCAGTCCGGGGTAATCCGCCACCAACGCATCACGCGATCGGGTCAAACGGTTAAACAGGGTCGATTTGCCGACGTTCGGTCGGCCAACCAGCGCAATGACAGGTAGCATGTTAGTTCAGTCCAATTCGGACCAGGCGACCTTGTGTGTCCATTGCCAACACATCATCGTCCAGAGATGACAACGAAATCGAACCACGCAACGTCGTGTTGGTGCGTCCAATGATTTCGCCGGTTTCGGTATTCAGGGTGTGGGCTACGCCCAGACTGTCCACCACGACTACGCCAGCTTCGGTGGCCAATGGGCCGCTGGGGTAGCGAAATTTTAGGGCCGGCTGACGCCAAACCACCTGACCGGTGCGCAACTCCAATGCAAACACCTGGCCTTCTAAATCAACGGCGTACAGATTGTCGCCGTCACTGTGCAGGGGCTTCAACGAGGTCACCTCGGATTCCCAGTACACCTGTCCGTTTTTCACCAACAGCGCCGTCGCGCCGGTTTTAGCGCCCGCCACCATGGCCAACTCTCCGGCAATCGCCGGATCCGCATCCAGGTCGGCCAGATCATCGCGGGCGTTGCCCAAGCGTCGACGCCAGGCATCCAAACCGTCGTCGGCCAATACCGCCATGACGTCGCCGGAGTCACGCGCGACCAAAAAGCCGCCTTGCAAGGTCGCCGCGCGCGCCTGGCCACGAAAGCCGAGGCTGGGTGAGTCGCCGTCGCGTTGCCACAGCAACACGCCGTCATAGGCATAGGTGGCGAGGCTGCCGTCGCTGCCTTGAACCAAAATTCGATCGGTCGACACGCTCGGTGGGACCAACACTTCGCGCCCGGTGGCCACGCTGAATCCGCGCTCGCCATCGATGCTGGCGGCGTGCAGGTAACCGGCCACGTCAACCCAATACAGATTGCCGTAGGCTTCGCTGATACCGGCGCTGACGGCAGTGTCCAAGTCCAACGCCCAACTGACCTTGCCGGTGGTGGCGTCGATCGCTTTGACCGCATCACCGGCCGCGGCGTAAACCACACCGCCGGCCTGGTCGGCAACCAAGCGAGTGGCGTCGGCATCGTCGGCTTTTAAGGTCGTCGACCAGCGCACTTGCATGTTGACGCGGGTGTCCAACGACACCAGTTTTGTCGGCGACGGGCGTTCCGGCCCCGACGAGCAACCGACCAATGCAACCAGGGCCACAGCCAACAACACGCGCATATTAAACGTCCGCCAAATCGTCAAGTTTCAACTGCAGCAGGGGCAACTCGCCCGCTTGAGTCAACGCCTGTGCTTGGGCATAGGCTTGCTTGGCCGCGGCGCGATCGCCACTGGCCAACAGCGCGTCACCGCGCAATTCCAATGCGCGCCCTTGGTAGGCGGTGCTGAAGCTGTCGTCCAAGGTCGCCAATGCCGCCGCGTGGTCGCCTTGGCTGAGCTGGACGGTGGCCAGACGCAAACGCGCCTCGGCGCCGACCGGGTCGGTGACGGCAACGCCTGCGACCAAGCCTTGCAGTTGAACCGCCGCACCGTCCAGATCATCGGTCTCGACCAACGCTTTGGCGGCAAACAAGGTCGCCAAGCGCGCGTATTCGGTGTCCGCGTAGTTTTGCTGGACCAGCCCGGCCGCGTCCAACAGCTCGGCGGGTGTGCCGCCGTTGGCGGCGTTCAAGACGTTTTGGTAGGCACTGCTGCGCGCGGCGCCTGCCTCGACCTGTTGGTCCTGGTAGAACTCCCAACCAAAGGTGCCGGCGACGGCTAAACCGACCGCTGCCAGTACAAATTTGCCGTTCTCATCCCACCACTGTTTGATCGCGGCGATCTGTTCGTCTTCGTCACGTAATTCCACGCTAATTCCTACTTATCTAGTGCGGCCAGCGCATCGAGCCAGCCGTGTTGTGCAATGGTAATTTGTTCGCCCTGACCACGCAGGGGCTTGAGCGAGAGCTGGTTGTTGGCCTGCTCATCGTCGCCCAGTAACACTAACACGCGGGCCCCGCTGCGATCGGCCTTTTTCATCCGCGACTTGAAGCTGCCGCCGCCGTGCAGGACCGATATACGTTGCTCGCTGACGGCGCGCAGTTCCCGCGCCAGCTGACGGATACGCGTTTCACCCGCATCCGAGGTCGCCATCATAAAAACATCGGCGTCGCGTTGCAGATCGCCGGGGACCTGGTCCAGCGCCTCGATCAACAGCAGCACCCGTTCGACCCCCAGGGCAAATCCGACCCCGGGCGTCGGCTTGCCGCCGAGTTGTTCGACCAAGCCGTCGTAGCGACCGCCACCGCAAATGGTGCCCTGAGCGCCCAGGTGCTGGGTGGTCCATTCAAATACGGTGAGGTTGTAATAATCCAAGCCGCGGACCAAGCGTGGATTGACCCGGTACGCAATCCCGGCGTCATCCAGTCCGGCCTTGAGGGCGTCAAAATGGGCCCGCGATTGGTCGCCCAAAAAGTCCATCAACGTCGGTGCCGCGGCCAACAGCGCCTGAGTGTCCGGCGATTTGGAGTCCAGCACCCGCAGCGGGTTACTGTCGACACGGTTTTGCGAATCCGCATCCAGCGCATCGAAATTGGCGCGTAAAAATTCGACCAACTGATCGCGATAGGCGCGCCGCTCGTCGCTTTGACCCAGGGTATTAATTTCCAGCGTGACGCCATCCAAGATACCCAGTTCACGCCACAGCTCGGCGGTCATTTCGATCAACTCGATGTCGATGTCCGGGCCTTGCAGACCAAACACCTCGGCACCCATTTGGTGAAACTGGCGGTTGCGGCCCTTTTGCGGGCGCTCGTAACGGTACATGGGGCCTGCGTACCAGAACTTTTGAATCTGGTTGTACAGCAAGCCGTTTTCGATGCCTGCGCGAACCACGCCGGCGGTGCCCTCCGGGCGCAGCGCGAGTTTTTCGCCGCCGCGGTCTTCGAACACGTACATTTCTTTTTCGACGACGTCGGTAACTTCACCGATGGCGCGCGCGAACAACCCGACCGACTCGACAATCGGGGTGCGCACGGCGTCGTAGGCGTAGCGGCGCATCACCCGGCCATAGGCCTGGTCCAAGCGTCCCCACAAGCGTGCGTCCATGCCATGACTGTCGTACATGCCGCGTACGGCCTGAATTAATTTACTCATCCTTTGGCGATTACCTGTGCGTCCGCGGCCTGTTTATCGGCGACCTTTTGGCGAATTTCACGCTCCAAGGTATCCACCAAGTCTTCGTTTTTGACCTTGCCGGCCTTGTCGCCGCCCAGATACAGCATGTTCGCTGGGCTGGCGCCGGTCAGCCCAACGTCGACTTCTTTGGCTTCGCCCGGGCCGTTGACGATGCAGCCAATGACCGCGACATCCAACCGAGTCGAGACGTCTTCCAAGCGTTCTTCCAATTGGTTCATGGTTTTGATGACGTCGAAGTTCTGGCGTGAACAGCTGGGGCAGGCAATAAAGTTGATGCCGCGCGAGCGAATGCCCAACGACCGCAAAATATCGAAACCAACTTTGACTTCCTGAACCGGGTCCGCCGCCAACGACACCCGCAAGGTGTCGCCAATGCCCTCATTCAACAACATGCCCAAGCCGATTGCGCTTTTGACCGCGCCGCTGCGGAATCCGCCGGCTTCGGTGATGCCCAAGTGCAAGGGCTGTTCGATTTGACCGGCAATGGCGCGGTAGGCACCGACCGCCATGTGCACGTCCGACGCCTTCAAACTGACTTTGTAGTCCTGAAAATCCAGCGCATCCAAAATGTCGATGTGGCGCATCGCTGACTCGACCAGCGCTTCCGGGGTCGGCTCGCCGTATTTGCGCTGTAAGTCTTTTTCCAAACTGCCGGCGTTGACCCCAATTCGGATCGGAATGCCGTGGTCGCGAGCGCTTTGGACGACCGCGCGGACGCGGTCATCCCGGCCGATGTTACCCGGGTTAATGCGCAAACAATCGACGCCCAGTTCGGCCACACGCAAGGCAATTTTGTAGTCGAAATGAATGTCAGCAATCAGCGGCACGCTGACCTGTTGGCGTATTTTGCCAAAGGCCTCGGCCGCCTCCATGCTCGGCACGGACACGCGCACCAGATCGGCACCGGCCTCGACCACATCGTTAATCTGAGCCACAGTGGCGGCGACATCGCAGGTTTCGGTGTTGGTCATGGTCTGAACCGTGATCGGGGCATCACCGCCGACCTCGACGTTTCCAACTTTGATTTTGCGCGACACGCGCCGCGGTATGGTGTGCTGAAACTTCATGGGATTCTCAGGGTAAGCTGATACGGGCTACATTTTGACTGGCGCGCTCGGTTAGATCCAAGACGTTACCGTCAAACACCAGTTGCGTGGCTTTGACGCTGCCAACCAGCACGTCAAACGGGCCATCGCCGGCGAATTCAACGGCGTCACCCTTGGTTTTCAGGGCGCCCATCAACAGCGTCCCGCCTTCACGAACTTCAATCCAACTGTCGTCGCTAAAGCGCATGACCAAATTGTGTGCGGCCACCGCAGGCGTGTCGGTGTCGTCAGACACCACGGGCGCGCTCGCCTCGACCGCCGTTACCGCGACACTTTGGGCGCTGGCTTCGTTGATCGCGTCGTCCGGCAAGGGCGCGACCTCGACGTCGGGCAATGCCAACGACGGCTCGACTATCAGTGGTTCAAAGTCCGGTTCGGCTTCGACCGGCGGCACCGCACGGGTCGCGCTCTCGGACACCTCCGGCGGCGGCACCAACCAGTCGGCAATGGTGCCCACCACATCAAAGCGAATGATCAACAGCACCACAATCAGGCCAATCACGTAGGGCGCAAATTTGATGTAGCGCCGCACGGGGTGCTGGCGCAAGGGCGCAGACATGGCACCCGGCTCGGCCACGCTGACGGTTTGCATATTGCCACTGGCAACGCGCCAGCGGTTAAAGGGGTCCATCACGTCAGCATCGGTCAGGCCCAACGCTTTTTGGGTGTTCAACAGGTACCCGCGCACAAACGGCAGTCCGGGTAGGCTGTCGTAGTCGTTTGCCTCCAGCGCTTTAACAACGCTGGTGGTCACTTTGATGGCGGCGGCCAAATCGGCGACTGACAGCCCCGCGCCTTCACGGACCTGGGCAATACGTGCGCCCGGCAAGGTCGCGTCAGTGGTCAGGGTCGGCTCGTCACTCATGGCTTCCACTCCGTCCAGGCTTGATATTCCGGTGAATTGGCAAATTCATTGCGCAGCAGTAGCTCGTAACTACCTTGGCTGTTGCGATCGCCAATGGCGTCGGCAATGCGGATGCCTAACCACAGGCTGCGGGCATTGGGACGCGAATCACCCAAAAAGGCCCGATAGTAAAAGGCCGCGCTTTGAACATCGCCCTGGTCGTATTTGGCGCTGGCCAATTCCAAGCTGGGAAGTGGGCGGCTGCCATCCAGGCCATAGGCACGCTCAAACGCCACCACGGCGGGCGCGATTTGATCCATCCGCAAACGGCACACACCCAAGTTTTCAAAGGCCTGGGCGCGGTTGACGTACAGGGTGTCGGCGACGACCGCATCAAATTCGGCGCACGCCGCGTCCAATTGGTTTTGCTTAAACAGAAACGCCGCGTAGTTTTGGCGTCCGCGGGTAAAGTCCGCATTGACGCTCAACAGGCGACGGTAGGCGTCGCCGGCCAAGGCGGTGTCGCCCTGGCGTTCCAGCAACGCAGCCTGGGCCAACATCGCTTCAGGGTCGGCAGCGTCCAGTTCCAAGGCACGTTTCAACGGTTCAACGGCACGATCAAAATTGCCGTTATTGATGTAGCCCATGGCCAGCGTGGTGTGCGAGCGCACGCGCGACTCGCGTTGTTCGGCAGTCAGGTCCGAATCGGTGCTGGCGACACAACCACCCAAGGCCAAGGCCATTACCATCCAAACACTGCCAAACCGCATCACTGAACCTGTTGAAGTTTAATGTATCGCTCACTGCGCTTGGTGCGGTCCATAACCGTACCGACCAGCTGACCGCAGGCGGCGTCAATGTCGTCACCGCGGGTCGTGCGCACCGTGGTGATGATATTGGCATCGACCAGGCGTTTTTGGAACGCCAAAATAGCCGGACGCGGGCTGGTTTTGTAGTTCGTACCCGGGAAGGGGTTGAACGGAATCAAGTTGACCTTGCAGCGAATGCCGTGCTTTTTGATCAGGTTCGCCAAGTCGCGGGCCTGTTCGGGGCGGTCGTTAATCCCGTCCAGCATGGTGTATTCAAAGGTCACACTGCGGTTGTCCGGCAACGAATCCAGGTAACGCTGGGTCGCTGCCATCAGCGTCGCAATGTTGTATTTCTTGTTGATTGGGACCAGCTGGTTACGCAGCTCGTCATCCGGGGCGTGCAAACTAACGGCCAAACTGACATCGGTCAGCGTGCGCAGTTTATCCATCGCCGGCACCACGCCACTGGTGGACAGTGTGACCCGGCGTTTAGAAATCCCGTAGCCGTCGTCGTCCATCATCATGTGCATGGAGTCGACCACAGGATCGAAATTCAATAAGGGTTCGCCCATGCCCATCATGACCACGTTGGTCACCCGGCGCTCGGCGGTATCCAAGATCGGCAGCCCGTATGATTTCGCCGCGATCCAGACCTGGCCAATGATTTCGGCGGTCGACAGATTACGGTTAAAGCCTTGCTTGCCGGTGGAACAGAAACTGCAATCCAGCGAACAGCCGACCTGGGAGGACACGCACAGCGTGCCCCGGCGACCGTCCGGGATGTAAATCGTCTCGACGGCGTTACCACCGTCAAGTTTCAGCACGAACTTACGTGTGCCATCGCTGCTGTCCCCTTGGAACAGCACTTCCGGTGCACGAATTTCAGCCACCTCGGCTAAGCGCGCGCGCAGCGGCTTACCCAAGTTGGTCATCGCGTCGAAGTTATCGACGCCGTACTGGTGAATCCACTTAAAGATCTGGCGGGCGCGGAATTTCTTTTCGCCGAGGTGTTCCGCGACGAAATCGATCATCTGTGACTGGGTCAAGCCCAGCAAATTCACCCGCTCAGTCATTAGCGGCTGTGAACTTCCGTCGCGGCGAAGAAGTATGACACTTCGCGCGCGGCTGACGCCGGGCTGTCGCTGCCGTGAACGGCGTTGGCATCGATGCTTTCTGCGAAGTCAGCTCGGATGGTGCCGGCGTCGGCTTCTTTGGGGTTGGTGGCGCCCATCAGTTCGCGGTTGCGAGCAATGGCGTCTTCGCCTTCCAGGACCTGAACGACGACGGGGCCGGAGGTCATGAAGGCCACCAAATCACCGTAGAAAGGACGTTCAGCGTGTTCCGCGTAGAAACCGCCCGCTTCTTTGTCCGACAGGTGAGCCATTTTAGAGGCGACCACTTTGAGGCCAGCTTTTTCGAAACGGCTGACGATTTCACCAACAACGTTTTTGGCAACGGCGTCGGGCTTGATGATAGAGAGAGTGCGTTCTACGGCCATGGGATGCTCCTAAATGATTGGGCTAAAGTCTAAATGCCGCGCGATTATAGGGATAACACCCCGATCATTATAGGGCTAAACCGAAAAAGACTCGCCGCAGCCACATTCGCTGATGGCGTTGGCGTTGTTAAAACGCAACCCTCGGTTCAGGCCTTCGGTGACCATGTCGACCTCGACCGCGTCCATCATAGGGTAGGACAAGTCATCGACGAACACCGGCACGCCGTGAAAGTCCAGCGCGATGTCCTGCGCGGTCGGCTCACTGACGAAATCGACGATGTACATGTATCCGCTGCAGCCGCTGGGCTTGACGCCCAAACGGATGCCGCGCACGTCGGTTTTGGTTTGCAGCTGGCGGCTTAGGTGCTCGGCCGCTGCGGGGGTAACTGCCAGACTCATGCCCGGGCTCCTGTGGTTTGTGCGGCCAAGATTACACCCAATTGCGACAACACCGCGTCGATCTGTTGGGGGGTGGTGAACCGGCCAATACTGAAGCGTAGTGAAGACAGCGCCTGAATGCGAGTCAATCCCATTCCAAGCAGCACATGCGAGGGCGATAAATCCGCCGAATTGCACGCACTGCCGCTGGAGATCGCAACGTTCGGCAGCGCCGACATCAGCGTTTCCGCGTCGATGCCGTCAAATTGGGCGTTGATAATGGTGTCGCACGCACTGTCGCCATTAATGCCGACACCTAGGTCGTTAAGGCCGCGGGTCAGCTGGGATTTTAATGCCCGCAAACGGTCGCGTTCGTTGTCGCCCAATTGATCGACCAGTGCAAAGGCTTCGCCCATGCCAACAATTTGGTGGGTCGCAAGCGTGCCACTGCGCAGCCCACGTTCGTGCCCGCCGCCGTGAATCAAGGCGTCCAGTTGGCGCTCCAATCCGCGCTTCACAAACAGCGCGCCAATACCCTTGGGGCCGTAGGATTTGTGCGCACTGAGGCTAACCAGATCGGCACCCCAGGCGCGTAGATCAATCGGCGCCTTGCCCTTGGTTTGGGCGGCGTCGACGTGCAGCAACACAGACTCCGGCAACACGGCTTTGATCGCAGCGATTGGGCTTAGGCTGCCGACTTCGTTGTTCAGGTGCATCAGGCTGACCAAGACCGTGTCGTCGGACAGCGCCAGTTCGACCTGTTCGGGGCGCACGCAGCCGTCACTGTGCGGCGACAACAGTGTGACCCGGGCACCCTCGCGCTCCGCTTGCTTGAGCGTATCCAATACGGCCTTGTGTTCGATGGTGGAACTGATCACGTGAACCGGCCGCCCCGCCGCCATCGCGTGGCGCGTGACGCCCAAGATCGCCAGGTTATCGGCCTCGGTCGCCCCCGAGGTCCAGACCAGCTCGCGGGCGTCGCAGTGGATCGCGGCGGCAACCTGGCGGCGGGCCTTTTCGACCGCCTCGCGGGCGCGCCACCCAAAAGCGTGGGTGCTGGCGGGGTTGGCAAAGTTACCGTCCAATGTCATGGCGTCGGCCATGCGCGCCATCACCAGCGGATCGATCGGGGTGGTCGAGGCGTAGTCGAGGTAAATATCATTCATGCCTTTATTGTGGGGGTGAATGGGCCGCGTGCCAATAGGGGGTGATGCGAGCCACGGACGACGCGCAAAAAAAATAGACACGGACATGTCCAAAATGGATCAAAACCACCTGCAATAGACCCGTATATATCCATTAGAGGCATTTCTAGATGAAAGCCCTGCTGCTTGATGACACCGATGTAAGTCAAGCCTATGCCGATCACCTTCGCGGCTTGCGCAAACAAGCCAAGCTCTCGCGAGCCGCCATGGCCGAGCGAAGCTGTGTGCCGGCGGCGACCATCAAGAAGTTCGAGTTAACCGGCCAAATCTCGTTGCGCCAACTGCTGCTACTGTGGCAAACGCTCGACTCGCTTGACCGGCTTTACCAACTGACTCAACCCGCGAGCACCCACAGGACGCTACCCAACAGCATAGCGGAGGTGTTAAACGATGCGCTTTGAGCCTATTCGGACGCTGACGGTCACTCGCACCCTGAGCAATGGCGAGTCGGCCGCACCTTGATCGCGCGCCGACAGGAGAACTCAAGCCTTCTTCGTTAAAGGCGGCACGGTGAATAATGACGTCGACACGTCGTATCTCCAACGTCTTGGCTCAGATGTTTGGGTAACGGTGCCGGCGCACGCCTCGACCATTCGTGCCGCCGGCCAAGTGCCTGAAATCTCGCCCTAGCCCTTATCGCCCATTCCGCTGAACGCATCGGAATCCAGTTGCGGCAACTTGTCGTCACAAAAACTCGGATCCAACTTGCACAGTTGCTGGCCCATGGCGTCCATTTTCGACTCCATGGCATGGGTTTGATCCAACAGCGCCCGGATCGAGCGGGCCACGGGATCGGGCATTTCTTCGGTCACGCCGTACATGTCAAAGCCGTGTTTTGACTGCATCGCCTCGCGAGCATCGTCGACTTCGCGGACCAATACGCGGCCGGGGATACCGGTCACCGTGGCACCCGGCGGCACCGCCTTGGTGACCACCGAGTTCGAGCCGATACGCGCGCCCTGCCCGACCGTGAACGGCCCCAATACTTTAGCGCCGGCGCCGATCACCACGCCGTCTTCCAAGGTCGGGTGACGCTTGCCCTTGTTCCAGGTCGTCCCGCCCAACGTGACGCCATGATAAATCGTGACGTCGTCGCCGATGATCGCAGTTTCACCGATCACGATGCCCATGCCGTGGTCGATGAAAAAACGCCGCCCAATGGTCGCGCCCGGGTGAATTTCAACGCCACTCAAAAAGCGCCCCACCCCTGACAGCATGCGCGCCACCACCGGCCAATTGGCGACGTACAGCCGATGGCTGACGCGATGGATCCAAATCGCGCGCATGCCCGGGTAACAGGTCAACACTTCCAACGTCGATTTAACAGCGGGATCGCGGTCAAAAACCGCGGCGATATCTTCTTTTAGTCGATTCAGCATGGCGCGCAGTTTAATCCCCTGCCTTGGCGCGTGCTACCCACTTGTCCAGGGTCGATAGCATGCCGCGCAAAATGTTGACCTCGATCTGGTCCAATTCGGCCCGGGCCAGCAACCGGCTGATCCGGGTCATCGCCGCCTTGGGGTTGTTCGGGTCCAAAAATTCAGCGTTCAGGTAGCTTTGTTGCCAATGCGTCACCAACCGCTCGAAATCCGCCTGGGTCGCGGGGGCTTCGTCCCAATCCCGGCGCCCCGCCGTTTGCCCGTCGTCACCCAGCGCCGCCATCCGCAGCTCGTAGGCCAACACTTGGACGGCACTGCCAAGGTTCAGGCTGCTGTAATCCGGGTTGGCCGGTATTTGGACCTGGGCGTTGCATTGCATCATCTGGTCGTTGGTCATGCCGATGTCTTCGCGGCCAAACACCACCGCAATCGACTGCGATGACGGCAACGCACGGGCGTGCTCGGCCATTTCCCGAGGCCTGAATAACGGCCAGGGCACGGTCCGCGTGCGATCCCCAGTACCCACCACAAAGTGGCAGTCGCCGATGGCTTGATCCAGCGTTTCGACCACCACGGCAGCGTCCAAAATGTCGTCGGCGTGGCTAGAACGGGCGACCGCAATGTCCGATGGGAAAATCTTGGGTTTGACCAACACCAGATGACGCAGCCCCATGGTTTTCATGGCACGAGCGGCGGCGCCAATGTTGCCCGGATGGGTCGTATGCAATAGCACCACGCGCACGCGGTCCAAGAATTCATCGGGGCTGTGGGGAGTGCTCATACCGGCTCGCTGTGTTTGAAGGCGCGCAGTTTATCACGCTCGGCGTAATTGGGATTCAGCCGCGGCTGACCGACCGCCCCCGTGCAACAGCCTAGCCTATAACCTTAGGTCTCAGAGGCGCACAATGACAAATAATACGACCAAAATTGGACTATTATCTAACCGCTCGTTACGCTTTTATCGGGAGTGCTCATCCGCACTTAAACTAAGATTGGAACGGCAGCTACAGGAGCTGGCAAACAGGTTGGATGCGGGCAAAGCGCTGTCGGGCGATCTAGCAAAACTTAGGCGGATACTGAAATGAACCCTGCAACGGTTGACGACGACACACAGGGTATCGGCCGAGCCACCGAACTTCACCGCGCGTTCCAGCGTCTGACACAGGTCGAAAAAGAAGCCTTCATGACGCTGATCGTGCGGCCAAGCAAACCGGCCGCTATGACCTGGCACGGTTATGATGAAGCCTTCGCCAGGCTGGACGACGAGTACATCTCGATCACCGAAGCTGCCGAGTATCTAGCCGTATCCGTCACCACACTTCGTCGCCACATCAAGGCGGGCAACCTGGTGACCGACAAACGGGTTGGACGCAACCGAATGTTCCGCATCGGCCAAGTCAAAACCTTTGACGCGGCGCGCAAGCAAACCAAAATCTAGACCGCGTTCGGCGCGCAAACACGCACACGAAATTCACCGTCGCCAGTGCGCAACGGCAATGCTAGACTAATCACATTCCGCGGCGGCCCCGCGGTTCGTTCTTTTCACAATTGACAGTCACAGGACAGCTATGACCCCAGCAGCGAATTTAGCATTGCGGGTTGCCCATCGCGTGGGCGACACCTTGGTGCGACAACTAGATCGAACCTTTCAAAAAAACGATGCCCCGTTGGACGACGCGGCGCTGGCGGAGTTCCGTGACTTCATTGTGGCCCTGGCCAAAGAAGAACTCAGCCAAGCACACCCCGGTGACACCGTCACCGCATCAATCAAAGACACCACCGACGGCTACAGCTGGCTGGTCAGCCTAAGTGGCGAAGACAGCCTGCGCCGCGGCCTACCCGAATTCAGCTTGGCGATCACGCGCTTTGAAAAAGGCAGCGCGGTCGGCGTCGCCATTTACAGCCCCATGCGCCAAGAGCAGTTCACCGCCGGCAAGGGCAGTGGCGCCGGGTTCCAAGGGCGTCGCGTGCGCGGCACCGGCATCACCCGTGCCGAAGGTGCCTATGGCGCCGTGTTTGGCGTCAACGCGCCCTTCCTGGCCGGCACACTGAGCACCGGGGACACCCTGCGTGATTTGGCCCTGGCGGCGACTAACCGCGTCGATCTGGCCATTGCCTACGACTTGGATGCCGAACTGAAAGCACCCTTGGCGCTGTTGTTCGCCGAAGCCGGCCATTTGATGGGCGATCGTGTTGGCGGCCCCTACCACGCCCAAGGTAGCGATTTGATCGCGGCACCGGCAAAATGCTTCCGTACCTTGATCCCTGAATTGAAGGCACTGAACGCATGAAAGCGCTAATTTCTACCCTAACCGCCGCGGTATTGTTGGCGGGCTGTTCCAGCACCGACGACCGCGACGCCTATGCCGGCTTGCCGGTCGCCAGTGACCCCGTAGGTGCCGTGGTTTATGTTGGCCGCGTGCGCGTTGGCACCACCCCCGTTAACATCCCCGACAGCGCCTGGGAGCGTGCCGGCGGCCGTGTCGGTAACGTGGGTATTCTGCGTTTGATCAGTCCGGGATGCCAATTGCGCACCGTGCCGGTGGATTTGGCCAAGTTCCAGAGCGACATCCAAGTTGGCATGAACTGCAATGGGGATGAGTCGTATCAGCCGTCGGATTTGGGATTTGTTGAATCGCGCAGCGTGGGTCAAATCGTGCGTGGTGAGGACAATCGCTTGAACGCCACAACCTTGGCTGAGTTACGGCGCGACGAGCTGCATGTGCTGTATGCGGAAAATCGTTTGGATGACGCGGCGTTTCGGGCATCGCTTCAAGCGCTTCGTTGAGTTAAGCGGTGACGCATTAAAAAGGCGGTGCTGATCAGCACCGCCTTTTTTGTGCCTGGCAGTTGCGTAAATGCCGGGCAAAGAAAAGCCGCCCGAGGGCGGCTTTTCCAAGTAACGCTAACTAATCGTTAAATTAGAATGCGTAAGTCAAACCAACAACAGTGCTGTCGCTGTTTGCAACGTCTTTGTTGACCAAGTCAACGTAAACTGCTGCTCCGCCACCCAAGTTGTACTTGGCTGCGAATGAAGTAGAGCCGCTATCCGCAACTGAACCATCGTCGTAAGACTCAGCACCCAAAGTCAGGTTACCCATGGTGTAGCTTGCGCCCATTGCTCGGAAGTCGTCTTCGCCAGCTGTATTGTTTTTGCCAGACTGGACACCAACGTAAAACCCGTTCACTGCGTATGACGCGCCGAATGAGCTCTTGTCTTTGTTGTTGTCACCCATGCTGTCCATGCCTGCACCGATAGTGAAACCAGCTACAGAGTACTGAATGCCGACAGCGCTAGAAGCAACGTCGTCCAGTGTGTCTGTGCTTGCATTGCTTACGCTCGCAGATACTGCAACGCTCAAGCCTTCAGCTAAAGTAGGCAGAGTGTAAGTAACCTGCATTGTTGAGCTGCTGTTCGAACCAGCATCGCCAACACCGATCGGGTTAACTTCTGCCTTTTCGTCAAACATCTGTGAGGCTGAATCGACTTCACCCAAGCTCAGCTTGCCGAAAGCACCAGCGATGTGAAACTCAACGTCACCAGCCACATCAGCGTTTGTGCCAGCCGCACCAGCAACGTCATCGATTGCAACTTTACCAGTGACAACCATGCCGTTGTTCAATTCGCTGGTCGCAGTGATTGCGAAGTCTGAGTCGTCGTAGCTTGCAGACATTGATTTGTTGTCAGCACTAGTCAAACGCATTTCCAGATCACCAGAAACGGTTACTGCTGCCATTGCGGGCATAGCTGCTGCAGCTACTGCCAAAGCGATAATTTTTTTCATTTTTAGTTTCCCTCTTAGGAAAGTTAACCCCAGAAATTTAAATCGACGCTATATAGCGCCTTCTAGTTACGATGAACCAAAACCGAAGCTCTCGCTCAACATGGCCAGATGACGCTCTGGAGCGCCGGCGGTAAGTATCCTTACCAAGGCCTTGGAAAGGTCAATGACCTCTCACGACAACGGAAGTTAGGGAAAGTTCGACTACCTTGCAACCTTTTGGGGTAACTTTTTTTAAGTTTTTGGATGGCGCGTCGCACAATTTCACAAAATCAACGACTTACAGCCGCCGCTTCAAGTGGGCAATCACGAGTTTAGGTAACACAGCTGTGACGCACTGCAACGAATTTGTCGCAGCACGCCCTATCCCAGCCCCGAATTGATCGCCCTAGGGCATCTCGTCGCCGTCGTCGACCGCCTTCGGAATCAGGTCATCACGGGAAATATTCATCAATATCAACGCATTAGCGGCCACGTAAATCGACGAGTAGGTGCCCACCGCAACACCGATCAACAGCGCCGCACTAAACCCGCGGATCAATTCGCCGCCTAGTACCAGTAAACAGATGAGAACCAGTGCGGTGGTTAACGAGGTCACCAAGGTGCGTCCCAGGGTCTGGTTGATACTCAGGTTAATGATCGAAAGCGAGTCCCCGTTTCGAACGGTGCGAAAATTTTCCCGAATGCGGTCACTGACCACAATCGTATCGTTCAGCGAGTAACCAATCACCGCCAAAACAGCTGCTAAAACGGTCAAATCGAAGTCCCAACCCAGCAGACTGAACACCCCAATCACGATAATCACGTCGTGAGCCAACGCGCTGACCGCGCCGACACTGAATTTGATTTGGAATCGCAGTGCCACGTACGCCATCACCACCAGCAAGGCCAACAGCAAGCCCAAGCCGCCCTGGTCACGTAACTCGTCGCCGACCTGGGCGCCGACAAACTCAGAGCGCAACAACGTCACGTTCAAGCCCGCATCATTCAGAGTCCGGACGATTTCATCGCCCAAGGTCGCGCTGTTGTCTTGCTGCAAGCGAATCAAGACATCCGTGTCGGTGCCGAAGTTTTGCACCACCGGATCCGGGAAGCCGGCACCGACCAATAACGTTCGGGTCGCCTCCAAATCCGCCGGGCGTTCGTATTCAACTTCCACCAGCGCCCCGCCGGTGAAGTCCAGGCCAAAGCTCAGCCCTTTGGTAGCGATGCTGCCCAGCGACACCAGCAACACCACGATGCTAAGGATGCCGGCGACTTTGCGCTGGCCCATGAAATCAATCGAGAGCGTTTTCATCGTGGATCCTTAAATCGACAAGCGCTGTAAGCCAGCGCGGTTGCCGTAAACCAAGTTAACGAGGGCGCGGGTCACCCAAATAGCGGTAAACATTGACGTGATGATGCCGACACTCAGCGTTACCGCGAAGCCCTGGACCGGGCCGGTGCCGACCGCGAACAAAATCACCGCGACGATCAAGGTCGTCAGGTTGGCGTCCAAAATGGTCACAAAGGCGCGATCAAACCCACCCTTGATCGCTTGCTGCGGGTTCATGCCGCGCGCGCGCTCTTCCTTAATGCGGCTGAATATCAGCACGTTCGCGTCCACCGCCATGCCCACAGTCAGTACGATCCCGGCAATACCCGGCAATGTCAGCGTGGCCGACAACATCGACATAATCGACACCAGCATCACCAGGTTCAAACCCAGCGCCACGTTGGCAATTAGGCCAAACATTTTGTAGTACACCAGCATAAACAGCACCACCAGCGCCAACCCGGCCATCACCGACAGCGTACCGGCGGCGATGTTCGCGGCCCCCAAAGAAGGCCCCACGGTACGCTCTTCAACGAAATAGATCGGCGCCGCCAAGGCACCGGCACGCAGCAATAGCGCCAGCTCGCTGGCTTCTTGGGGACTGTCCAATCCGGTAATCCGGAAACTGTTGCCCAGTGCGGATTGAATGGTTGCCAGGCTGATAATTGATTTTTCAACTTTGCGTTCGCGGATGGTCTCGACCGTGCCGTCGGGTTTGTCGACATAGCGATTGGCCACGCGGTATTCAATAAACAGCACCGCCATGCGCCGTCCCACCGAATCACGGGTCACCCGATTCATGGCACGGCCGCCCGGGCCGTCAAGATCAATATTGACCTGGGGACGACCGTTCTCGTCAAAGCTGGCACTGGCACCGGCCACTTGCGAGCCGGTGACGATCACGTCGCGCTCAATAATGGCGCTGCGCGGTTCGCTACGAAATTTAAAGGTTTCGGTTTCACTGGAGCGAGCGTCCGCTTGGGCTTCCAGGCGGAAATCCAAGTTCGCGGTCGCGCCCAAAATGCGCTTGGCCGCGGCGGTGTCCTGGACTCCGGGTAATTGGATCAAGATACGACCCTTGCCCTGGCGCTGGACCAGCGGCTCGGACACGCCTAATTCGTTGACCCGGTTACGCAGCGTGGTCAGGTTTTGCTCCACCGCGTTGGCTTCCAATTCCGACACCCGGGCCTCGGCCAGGTTCAACCGAACAAAGAAATCATCCCCGTCGTCGTCCGAACGGTAGGTGAATTCGCCCGCGTACTGGGTGCGCAGGCGCGTTTCACCGGCGTCACGCACGTCGGCGTCACGAAACCGCACCGACAAGGTGCCGTCCTTATCAACGTCAATCGCGCGGTAGCGGATGCGGTCTTCGCGCAAAATGCGTTTGATCTCACCGGAATACACATCCAAGCGCTGAGCAATCGCGGTTTCCAAGTCCACTTCCATCAAAAAGTGCACACCACCGCGCAAATCCAAACCGAGCTTCATCGGGCCCGCACCCAACCCCGCCAGCCAGTCCGGGGTAGTTTCGGCCAGGTTCAACGCGACCAAATAGTCGTCGCCCAGCGCTTGCTGGACCACCGCCTTGGCCTGCAATTGGGCCTCGGCGTCATTCAGGCGAATGATCGGTAAGCTGCCTTCGAACGCGGACGACTTGGGCGTGATGCCGGCGTCGGCCAGTGCCCGGTCGGCACGATCCAAGATCACCTGATCGACGACCACGCTGCCGCGTGACCCCGCCAACTGGATCGCCGCATCGTCGGGAAACAGATTAGGTGCGGCGTACAAGAAACCAATCGCCAACAGCGCGGCGATCAGGGTGTTTTTCCAAAGCGGGAATCGATTCATGGGGATCCGGGGGCCCGAAAGCCCCTTTCTAAAGGTGGGACGAAGTTACTTGCGAATGTCTTTCAACGTGCCCTTGGGCAGCGTGGTGGCGATCGCTTGCTTTTGCACGACGACTTCGTTGCCCTCGGACAATTCAACAATCGCGTAGTCATCATTGACCTTGACCACGGTGCCGGCAACGCCGCCGCCGGTCACGACTTCGTCACCCTTGGCCAATGTACCGACCAATTCGCGGTGCTCTTTGGCGCGTTTTTGCTGCGGACGCCACAGCAGGAAGTAAAAGATCGCGATAAAGATCGCCAACATGCCGAAGTTAATCCATGCCGGTGCGGCTGCGGGTGCGTCGGCGGCGTGCGCCATGGGAATCAAAAAGTCCATTTTAGGGCTCCAAAGGGTTAAAGGGTGGGCGTCGGCAGTTGCCGCTTTCCATAGAAATCATCAACGAAGCTGGCGAGGCTACCGGTCTCGATGGCACCTCGCAATCCCGCCATCAGCGTTTGGTAATGGTGGATGTTGTGCAAAGTTCCAAGGGTCGAGGCCAAAATCTCGCCACATTTATACAGGTGATACAAATAGCCGACGCTGTAATTGGTGCAGGTATAGCAGTCACAGCTGGCGTCCAAGGGTTCGGTCGAGCCGCGGTGCTTGGCGTTTTTGATCTTGACCACGCCGCCATCGACGAACAAGTGGCCGTTGCGGGCATTGCGGCTGGGCATCACGCAATCGAACATATCAACGCCGCGGCGAACCCCTTCGACCAGGTCCTCGGGTTTGCCGACGCCCATGACATAGCGCGGGTGATCGTCGGGCAACAGCGGCGCGGTGTGCGACATGACCTTGAACATTTCATCCTTGGGTTCGCCGACCGACAACCCGCCAATCGCGTAGCCGTCAAAATCCATGTCAACCAAGGCTTCCAGGCTTTGCTCGCGCAAGTCTTCAAACATGCCGCCCTGGACGATGCCAAACAGCGCACCCGGGTTATCGCCATGGGCGTCCTTGCTACGCTTGGCCCAGCGCAGGGACAACTCCATGCTGGTTTTGGCTTCGGCGTGGGTCGCCGGATACGGCGTGCACTCGTCAAAAATCATGACGATGTCACTGCCCAGCGCGCGCTGCATTTGCATGCTTTCTTCGGGGCCCAGAAACACTTTCGAGCCGTCAACCGGGTTTTGGAAGTGCACACCCTGTTCGGTGATTTTTCGCGTATCACCCAGGCTGAACACCTGAAATCCACCGCTGTCGGTCAGAATGGGTTTGTCCCAGTTCATAAACCCATGCAACCCGCCGTGGTCACGCATGACTTGGGCGCCGGGGCGCAACATCAGGTGAAATGTGTTGCCCAGCAGCACCTGTGCGCCAGTCGAGGCGACCTGTTCGGGGGTCAAGCCCTTGACCGTGCCGTAGGTACCCACGGGCATAAACGCCGGGGTATCGATCGGGCCGCGCGGAAAGGTCAAACGGCCGCGACGGGCCAAGCCATCGGTCGCCAGCAGTTCAAATTTCAAATGGGTCTCGGGACGTGCCATGGGTACCTAAAAATCATCAATCAAAATCAGTGGCGCGCAGTTTACCAAAGCACGCCCCATGGCGCCGACTTTTATCCGCCGGCCCGTTCCAGCAGCATGGCGTCGCCGTAGCTAAAGAACCGATAGCCCTCGGCGACCGCCTCGTTATAGGCCGCCAACACCGCGTCGGTGCCGGCAAAGGCCGACACCAGCATCAGCAGCGTGCTTTCGGGCAAGTGAAAGTTGGTGACCATGGCGTCGATCACCTGCCACTCGAACCCCGGGTAAATAAAGATGCTGGTGTCGCCGGCATGGGCTTGGATCGATCCAGTTTGGGCGGCGACCGATTCCAGCGTGCGCACGACCGTGGTGCCGACCGCAATGACTCGGCCGCCGCGGGCACGGGTCGCGTTGATTTTATCGGCGGTGACGGCCGGGCACTCGAACCACTCTGAATGCATGACGTGCTTTTTCACGTCGTCTTCGCGCATCGGCAAAAAGGTCCCGGCCCCGACGTGCAAGGTCACCTCGGCGGTATCAACGCCGCGCGCGCGGATCGCATCCAACAGTTCTGGTGTGAAATGCAGCCCCGCGGTGGGCGCCGCCACCGCGCCTTCGTTTTTCGCGAACACGGTTTGATAGCGCGCCCGATCGGCCTCGGTGTCGGCGCGCTTAATGTACGGCGGCAGCGGCATGTGCCCATGAGTTTGAAGCTGTCCCATGGGATCGTCGCCGCACAAACGAATCACGAACAAATCGCCATCGCGGGCCAACAAATCAATCGTAAATCCGTCCGCGACCGTCAAGGTCGCCCCGGGCTTGGGCGTTTTTGAACTTTTAACAAACGCGCGCCAATCGCCGTTGGCCAGGCGGCGCTCCAGCATGACTTCGGCCTTGCCGCCGGTAGATTTAGTCGCAAACAGCCGCGCCGGCAACACCCGAGTGTTGTTCAGCACCAACAGATCATTCGGCTCTAGCTGCGACACCAAATCGGTGAACTGGCGGTGCGCGATGCCCGCGTCGTTTAAGTGCAGCAAACGACTGGCACTGCGATCGGCCAAGGGCTCCGCGGCGATTTGCGCCTCGGGCAGTTCAAAATGGAAATCAGATTTTTGCATACGTGAATTTTACCCTAGGTCCTAGCACTGTTGTCCCGATTGCGCCGACGCGGTCTGGCGAATCGGCAACTATTATTGCCCTGCGAACCGTTATTTTGAGAACCAATCGAGAGATTTATGAAAAAACTATTAATTGCACTCAGCTTTGCCGTCGCCTTGCCCGCCTTGGCCGACCTGTCCATGGGTGACAAAATCCAACTGCAATCGGACATGCAGCGCCACATCGACAGCGTGTCCGTCGGTGGCACCTACCGCCACATCGATATCGCCACCGGCGCGGTGATGGAACTGTACCCGGCCGCCGGCCACCCCATGATATTAAAAATGAGCCAAAACGACATGTTCGTGCTGTGCTCGGAAATGCGCGACGCCAATGGTAACGCCCTCAATGCGGACTACTACATGGCTAAAACCGCCAGCGGCTACCAGGTCATTCGCACCGAAATCGCCAACCGCGATCCGCTTAAGGCATTGATGGGCAAGGGCTTGGTGTCCAAGCTTTGATCGGATAAATGCGGCTTTACGCAAAATTCCTGGCGATTCTGATTCCCTGCTTTTTGTGCCTGGCCGGGATCGGGCTGTGGTACGAACACCGCACCGCCACGTCGGTCAACACGGATGACTTGACCCAACGTATCGGCGCCCTGACCGGCCGCGTCGCCACCGCCATGGTGCGCCACAACGCGGCCGACAACCCGAGCCTGGCCAACGACTTACTGGCCCCGCTGGGCCATGAACCCAGCGTGGTGTGCGCCGAATACACCTCGGCGCTGCGCTTAATCGCCAGCTACCCGCGCGGACTGGGCTGTCGCAACGCCCAATTTGACCAGGTCACCGATGTCGAGTTGGGCGAAGGGGTATCGCTGCGCATTGCCATGACCGAAAGCCTGATCAAAGGCGCGGTCGGGCGCCAATTGCAACAAAGCACGCTGACATTTTTAGGCACATTACTACTGGCCGTGATCAGTGCATCCATCGGTTTTCGGCTGATCGTCGGGCGCCGCTTGGAACGCTTAAACCAGGCTATGACGGTCTCGACTGAAACCCGCAAGCGCCAATCGCTGGCCGACGATTCCGGCGACGAAATCGGGCGCATCGTAGCCACCTACAACCAGTTGATCCGCGCCGAAAACGAATTGGAAGAAAAGCTACGCCGGACCAACTTGCAGCTCAACGAGAGCAGCCAACGTGACCCGCTGACCGGCCTTTACAACCGATTATTCGCCCAGCGCAACTTGGATCCATTGCCAAACCCGACGCCGCCCGACACCGGGTTTATTGCGTTATTGGACATCGATCACTTCAAACGCGTCAACGACACCCACGGCCACGAAGCGGGTGACACGGTGTTAAAAGCCGTGGCCAACCGCCTTAACGCCTGTGTGCGTGACGACGCCGTGGTAATTCGCTGGGGCGGTGAGGAATTTTTAATTGCGTTCCCCAACGTCAATCCCGAAATCGGGCCCATGCTGGCGTCACGGCTACTCAATTCAATTCGCCAAAACCCTATTGCGTTGGCCGGCGGCGAGGGGCTGTCGATCACGGCATCATTGGGGTTTGTGCCCTGTTGCTTGTCGCCCGAACGGGACTTGAAGACCGCCGTTGAGTGGGCGGACCGGGCACTGTATTTGGCCAAGGGCAATGGCCGCGACCGCGCTTGTGTACTGTGGAGCGACCGCGATTCGAATGGCGAATTATTGGATGCGCAACTAAAACACGGCGACATCACCTGGGTATCGGGTGCTGCCATTGATCGCCGCGACGATCGTAATCCAAGCGATCGGCCGCTATCGGCGTAGGTGGCGGGCACCGTCCAGAGACAGAGACAGAGACAGAGACAGAGACAAAGACAAAAAACTAAACACAAATGCCCAGAACGCTTGGCAACGCCAAGCGGCTACCAGTACCAGTGGTGCCGTGCACGGCCTACCGGCCGCTTCGGCATTTCCGCAGCCCGCGCACGGCGCGGACTTTGGTCACGCACTCGACCGCCACTGTGGCGGTTCGGCCGCCCATAACTGAACCAACAAAAAAGGCCCTGAGGAAAGCAATGCTTTCCTCAGGGCCTTTTTTGTTGGTACCAGTGGGCGGACTCGAACCGCCACGCCCGCAAAGGCAACGGATTTTGAATCCGTCGTGTCTACCAATTTCACCACACTGGCATTGGGCGCGGATACTACAGTCGGCATTGAATGTTGGCAAGCGCTAAGCGGCGAAAAAGGCGAGTATTTTCGCAATCGTCGATCTTGGGGGCTGGGGCTACTCGGGACGCCAAAGACCCGTATAGTAAGGCCGATTACGCAACCGGCCGAGATGACCCGATATGACCACCTCCGAAATCGATCCAAAACGCCCGGCCCTAGGTCCTGCCACGTGGTTCGGACGACTGGCCGCGGGCCTTTACGATGCTTTTATTTTACTGGCGATTTGGTTGCTGCTGGGGTCAGTCGTGACCTTTGCCTTTGGCGGCACACCGGACCCGCGGGTGGTACAACTGGTTTGCATGGCGGCGGCCTGGGCACTGTTTGGCTATCTGTGGACCAAAACCGGTCGCACCCTGGGCATGCAAGCCTGGCATTTGCGCCTGGAAAGCCAAACCGGCGGCCTCATGACCTGGAAACAGGCGACCAGCCGCTTTGCTTGGATGATGCTGTTCAACGGTGGCTTTTGGCTCGGCGCTATTTTGCTGGGGACGGGACAAGTCGCCCTTGGCGGCGCGCTGATGGTGACGGGGCTGGTGGCCTTTGCCAGCGCCTATGGCCAACCCGATCGCCGCACTTGGTATGACCGCGCCAGCGGCACCCGGCTGGTCCGCGTAGCCAAGGTCAAAAGCACCTAACGTGTTTAGGTTCGGCGCAGATTCACCGCGCCCAGCGCCACCGCCAACGCGCCCGGAATCACCACCGCCAACAGCGGACTGAACCCGTACACCAGCGTTACGGGGCCGGCAATGTCTTGCAACAATTTAAAGCCGAGACCGACCACCACGCCGATAAACAAGCGCGTCCCGATCGGGCTGGATCGCAACGGACCCAGCACAAACCCGGCACCGGCAAACACCAACGCCAATATCAACAGCGGCAACAGCAGCGCCTGATACAACCCAAGCTGGGCGCGCTGGGTACTGAGCCCGGCGCGTTCGAGCTGTCGATACAGGTTGAGTAAATCCGATGGCCGCTGAGCCACACCGGCGTCGGCCGCCTGATACAGCGACACCGGCGACACTTGAATGGGTAACGTCAGCGTAACGTCCGTGCGAACCTGAATGCGCTGATCGACCAGGTTGGCAATGCGCGCGCCATCCAGCGTCCAGCCGTCCTCGTCGGCCACGCCTTGGCCGGCGGCACCGGATTCGACCAAGGCCGCGGTGGCATCAAAGTCGAACCAGCGCAGCGCCCGGATCTGATCGTTCTGGGCCGACTCCAAGTTAACGAAACGGCTGCCGTCGCGGTGCCACAGCCCGCGCACCAGTTGATCGTTAGCCGCGCGCCCCAGCGCGTTGTCTTTGTAACTGGCGGCCGCCCGATCGGTCAGTGGCACCACCCATTCGGCCATCGCAATCGCGCCGAGTCCGGCGACAAAGCCCGGGACGCACGACAGCACCACCAAGCGCGCCAACGACAAACCGGCCGCGCGCGCCGCAATCAGTTCGCTGGTGCCGGCCAAACTGCCCAGCCCTGTCAAGGCCCCTAACAGGCCAATCAGCGGCAAGTCACGCACGAACGCCGCCGGGATCGACAACACCGCAAACCAAACGGCCTGACCAAACCCATACCCGGGCGAAGCGTTGCCGACCTCGTCGATGACCTCGAAGGTAAAGCCCAGGCCCAGCAACACCACCGCACACACCAGCGTGGCGGCGCTGACGCGCAGCATCAAATAGCGCGCTAATTTCATGCATGACCCCGGGCGCGATTACGCGCCATCAACCCAGCGATCACCGCCAGCATAATCAGGTGCACCGGCCACAATGCGATGAACATCGGCCAATCCCCATCCGCTTGCTTGGACTGGGCAAAATTGACAAACCCGTAGTAACAAATAAACACCACCACCCCGGGCAAAAACTTGGACCAGCGCCCGGCCCGCGGCGCGATTGGGCCGATCGCCAACCCCAGCGCAAGCGCCAGCGGGACCATCAACACCAACGCCAAACGCCAATGATACTGGGCCTGCTCTTTGGCATTACCGGCCTGCAACTCGGCGCTGGCTCGGGCTTGCAGCCGCGGCGGCTTGGCTTGGGTTTGGGCGACATCCAGCCGCACCAGGTACTCATCAAATTCGAGCGCCGACCACTCAGCCTGACCCGGCAACCCAGTCCAGCGCTGACCGTTTTCCAGCACCAAATAGCGTTGGCCGGATTGATTATCCAGGCGTTGCCAGGCGCGCTCGGCGCGGATCACCGACGGCGTCGCTTGGTTTTGGTGGATAAACACGTCCAACAGCTGATTCGACTCGGCCGACGAATCCCCGGCGAAAAAAATCGCATCGCCGCCTATCGACTGAAACCGCTGTGGCGCCAAGCCATTTAACGTCGCCACTGATTCGGCCTCGGACAAACGCTGGGACACCCAACCGGCGGTCGCCGGCGCCCAATACAGTGCCAACGCCGCAACCGTGAGGCTCATGCCCAGGGTCGGCAACCACAGCGCACGGGCCAAAAACCCAATCCCGGCCCCGCTGGCACGCAGCGCACTGGCTTCCTGATCGGCGTACAAACGGCCAAGCGCCAATAAAACGCCAAGGAAAAATGCGAGGGGAAACACGATTTGCAGGGCACCGGGGATACGCCCCAGTATCGCAACCAACACCAGGTCCGGGGCCAGCAGGCCCTGGGCCGCTTCATTCAGGTACACCACCAAACGCCCGGTCAGACCCAAAAAGGTCAACACCAGCGCCGATGCCATGGCACCCGATAGGACTTCCCGTCCTAGGTAGCGACTGAGTATGCTCAACGGCAGACACACCTATGTTAAAAGTCGCTACCATACCGAAAACCCGTTTTGGAGTCCCCATGCAGTTTGACCTAGCCCCCCAGTCCTTGACCGATCACGCCACCGATTTGATGGTGTTGGCGCTCCACACCGACCAAGCCGCGCCAATCGCCAGCGAATGGTTCGCTCGCATCCAAGCCAGCGGCGACTTCACCGGCAAGGCCGGCGACGCACTGACCGTGGCCGCTCCCGGCGGCATGCAGGCCCAACGCTGCTTGCTGGTTGGCCTGGGTGACGCTGACAAACTCGACGCCAAGGGTTTGGACAAAGCCGCCAAGGCGATCGCCGACGCCGCCACCAAAAAAGGTGTCGCCCACGCCACCGTGGCGCCGCACGACGCCCTCAACGCAATCTTCGCGCGCCAGCTGGGACTGCACATTGCGCTGGCCCAGTACCAATACACCGAGACCTTCGGCACCAAAGAGCTGCCCGCCGCCAGCATCCTGGCCCGGGTCGAGCTGGCGACGGACCTGGACAGCGCACGCCACGGCTTTGTCATCGGCCAGGGTGCCAACCTGACCCGCGAGCTGGGCAATTTGCCCGGCAACACCTGCACCCCCAGCTACCTGGCCGACCAAGCCCGCCATTTGAACCATGACAACCTAAGCGTCGAAATATTGGGCGAGGACGCCATGGCGACCTTGGGCATGGGCAGCCTACTCAGCGTCGGCACCGGCAGCGTCGAAGAATCCAAACTGGCGGTCATGCGCTTTAACAACGGCGGCGACCAAGCGCCGATCGCGCTGGTTGGCAAGGGCATCACCTTTGACACCGGCGGTATTTCGTTGAAACCGGGCGCCGCCATGGACGAAATGAAGTATGACATGTGCGGGGCGGCCACGGTGCTGGGCGCGATGCAGGCGGTGATCGCGCTGGACTTGCCGCTCAACATTGTTGCGGTCATTGCTTGCGCTGAAAACATGCCCGCCGGCAACGCCACCAAACCTGGCGACATCGTCACCAGCATGTCCGGCCAAACCATCGAAATTCTGAACACCGACGCCGAAGGCCGCTTGGTGTTGTGCGACGCACTTAGCTACGTCAAGCAAGACAATCCTGCCTGTATCGTCGACATGGCAACCCTGACCGGCGCCTGCATTATCGCCCTGGGCCACCACAACACCGGGTTGCTGTCGAACAACGACGACTTGGCCGATGCCCTATTGGCGGCTGGCAAAGACGCTATGGACGGCGCATGGCGCCTACCGATCAGCGATGAATACGACAAACAACTGGACTCCAACTTTGCCGACATGGCCAACATTGGTGGCCGCGACGCCGGCACCATTACCGCGGCCTGCTTTTTGAACCGCTTTGTCGGTGACACGCCCTGGGCGCACCTGGACATTGCCGGCACCGCGTGGGTCAGCGGCAAAAATAAAGGCGCCAGCGGACGCCCGGTGCCGATGCTGGTTAACTGGCTGCAAAGTCGCGCCCAGTGACCAACGTTCGCTTTTACATCTGCGCCGAGCCGGAGTGGCTCGACGCGGCTAAATTTAGTGTGCGACTGGGCCGGATGCTGCGCCGCAAGGGCCATCGGCTGCTGTATTGGACGCCGGACGTGGACCACCAAACCCAATTAAACGAGCTGATGTGGGCGTACCCGGCGGACGGCTTTTTGCCGCACCGAATTGATGACAACGACCCCGAGTGCGGGATCGATATTTGTGCGGGCACCGATTGGGCTGGGCATCACGACGTGCTGATCAACCTGACCGCGCAAATCCCTGAGCCGCACGCGCGCTTCGCGCATCTCTGTGAAGTGGTGCCCGGTGCCGCTACACTACTGGACAACGCACGTGACCGCTGGCGCCACTACAACGACCGTGGCCATCCGCTTAAACGCTTCGAAACTGACAACATCTGAGACCCAAAACTGCATGGACAAGGCATTCGACCCCGCCCAAATCGAGAAAGACCGTTACGCCCAATGGGAAGCCCAGGGGTGTTTCAAACCCTCGGGGTCGGGTGACCCCTACTGCATCATGATTCCGCCGCCCAACGTCACCGGCAGCCTGCACATGGGCCACGCGTTCAACAACACCATCATGGATTCGTTGGTGCGTTATCACCGCATGAAAGGGCACGACACGCTGTGGCAGGTCGGCACCGATCACGCCGGCATTGCGACCCAAATGTTGGTCGAACGCAAACTTGAGGCCGAGGGCGTCAAACGCCAGGACTTGGGACGTGATGCCTTTATCGGCAAAGTCTGGGAGTGGAAAACTGAATCCGGCGGCAACATCACCGGCCAGCTGCGCCGTTTAGGCTCATCGGTCGACTGGAGCCGCGAGCGCTTCACAATGGACGACGATTTGTCACGCGCGGTCCAGGAAGTCTTTATCCAGCTGCACAGCGAAGGTCTGATTTACCGGGGCAAGCGGCTGGTTAACTGGGACCCGGTGTTAAAAACTGCGGTCAGTGACCTGGAAGTTGAGAACGAAGAAGAAAACGGCCACATCTGGTCGCTGCGCTACCCGCTGTCCGACGGCTCCGGCTCGTTGGTAGTCGCCACCACGCGTCCGGAAACCATGCTGGGCGATTCGGCCGTGGCCGTGCACCCCGAAGACCCGCGCTACGCCGGCTTCATCGGCAAAACCATTACCTTGCCGCTGGTTGGCCGCGAAATTCCGATCATTGCCGACGACTACGTCGACCCTGAATTCGGCACCGGGTGCGTCAAAATTACCCCGGCCCACGATTTCAATGACTACGAAATGGGCAAGCGCCACGACCTGGCCTTGATCAACATATTGACGCGCACCGCGACCATTACCGATGACGCGCCCGAGGCCTACCGAGGCATGGACCGCTTCGATGCACGCAAACAGATCGTCAAGGACCTGGATGCGCTGGGGCTGTTGGTCGAGGTCAAAGACCACCGACTGCCGGTGCCGCGTGGCGACCGTTCCGGTGCGATCTTGGAACCCTACCTGACCGATCAGTGGTACGTCGCAGTCAAAGAACTGGCAAAGCCGGCGATCGAAGCGGTTGAAAACGGCGACATCGAATTCGTGCCGAAACAGTGGGAGAACACCTACTTTGCCTGGATGCGTGATTTGCAGGATTGGTGCATCAGCCGCCAGCTATGGTGGGGCCACCGCATTCCGGCCTGGTATGACGACCAAGGCCGTGTCTACGTTGGCCGCGACGAAGCCGAAGTGCGCGCCAATAACAACCTTGGCGACATTGAGCTGACCCAAGACAATGACGTTTTGGACACCTGGTTTTCGTCGGCATTGTGGACGTTTTCAACCCTAGGCTGGCCGGACGAAACCCCGGAACTGGCCAAATTCCACCCCACGGACGTGCTGGTCACCGGCTTTGACATCATCTTTTTCTGGGTCGCCCGGATGATCATGATGACGCTGAAATTCCGCGGCGAAGTGCCCTTCAAAAAGGTCTACGTGCACGGTTTGGTGCGCGACGGCGAGGGCAAAAAGATGTCCAAGTCCAAGGGCAACGTATTGGACCCGATCGACGTCATCGACGGCATCGACTTGGAAACACTGGTCAGCAAACGGACCGGCAACATGATGCAGCCGCAACTGGCCAAGCGCATCGAAAAAGCCACCCGCAAAGAATTCCCAGACGGCATCGATGCTTTTGGCACTGATGCCCTGCGCTTTACCTTTGCGGCCATGGCCACGACTGGGCGCGATATCAACTTCAACCTGGAACGGGTCGCCGGCTACCGTAATTTCTGTAACAAGCTGTGGAATGCCGCACGCTTCGTGCTGATGAACGTGGAAGGCCATGACCTGACCGTCACCGACGGCCTGACGCCGGGCTTGGCGGATCGCTGGATTGTCAGCCAACTGCAGGCCGCCGAAGCTGAAGTGCACCGCTCGTTCGCTGACCTGCGTATCGATCGGGCCGCGCAAACGCTGTACGAATTTATTTGGCACCAGTACTGCGATTGGTACCTGGAATTGGCCAAGGCCGTGCTCCAAGGCGACGCCGACGAGGCCACCAAAGCGGCCACCCGCCGCACCCTAGTGACGGTATTGGAAGCGGCGCTGCGATTGGCCCACCCGATCATGCCGTTCATCACCGAAGAGATCTGGCAGACCGTGGCCCCGCGCGTCAATTTAGGCGGCGCCAGCATCTCCCAGGCGCCCTACCCGGCGCCCGAGGCCGACAAAATCGATGCCGAAGCGGACACCGCGATCGCCTGGCTGAAAGACACCGTGGTCGCGGTACGTACCGTGCGCGGCGAAATGAATATTCCGCCCTCGAAAAAGCTAGACGTTATTTTGAACGCCGGCCACGACAGCGACCGTGCTTTGTCGGCGACCTGCGATGGCTTGCTCAAACGCCTGGCTGGCGTCGACAACCTGCGCTGGTTGGACGATGACGAGGCCCCGGTGGCCTCGATGGGCGTGGTCGGCGACATGGAAGTGCTGGTGCCAATGGCTGGGCTGATTGACGCCGGCGCCGAAATTGCGCGCCTAACCAAAGAGGCCGATCGCCTTCGTGGGGATATCAAACGCACCGCCGGCAAGCTCGGCAATGCCGGGTTTGTCGACAAAGCGCCGGCCGAGGTGGTCGACAAAGAACGCGCAAAACTGGCCGATGCCGAGGCAACTCTTGAACGGCTCGAGACACAGATTGTGAAGCTCAACACACTCTAGAGATTTGCCGGTACATCCCGCATCGCCTTAGCCGTCACAGCGCCTAAGGTGATGTTGTGGTCAGCAACACCGAGTTGCTAGGAGGTACCGATGAGCATGCGCGAGACAGGCACAGTTAAATGGTTCAACGACGCCAAAGGGTTCGGATTCATTAAGCGATTCGACGGTGCGGACGTCTTTGTTCACTACCGCAACATTCGCGGCGATGGGCACCGCAGCCTTCAAGACGGTCAAATGGTCGAGTACGCAATCTTGGAAACCGACAAGGGCTTTCAGGCCGAGGACGTGCTGGCGCTATAGCGTTACGCGGCGCTAACTTCGCCCAGGTTGTCCAGCGCTTGCGTCAGCAGCGCGTCCGCATCCAGGGTGTCGCCGGCTTCGGCCAAGCCGATTTCCATAGCACCCGACCCCAACGCCAAATTCAAACGCTTGATCAAGCGTTCCGGCATGCCCGGCTCTAAGTTCGTAATCACCCACACATAGTCCTGAGAACCGACCCGTCCAACCGTGTCGTAGCCACGCGACTGCGCCGCCAACACCTGTGCCATGGTGCACGGATCGACGTCCCCCACTCGCACCAACAGCGCCGCATACGGCATATTATGACGTGCGCGTCGGGCCTGTAATTTAGACAGCTCGTGGGTCACGCCGCGGCGATTCGACAGCCCGGTTTCCAGGTCCAAGAAACGCTGGGTACGCGCGTTAACGCGCTGGCGCGACACCGTGTGACGCAGCTGATTGCGCTCGCTTTGCATGGCATAGGCGTGGGCCGCGTAGCCCCACACTATCAACATCAAGGCGCCGCCGGCGGTCAGCGTCGCCGCGTTGACCCAGTCCAGGGGGCTGCCGGCGGACAGCACCCCGACGCCGACCGCCAACCCGGCCGCCACGCAAACTCTAAGCCCGACCGCACGACCGTAGCGCTGGGTAGCGCGCCAGACATAGGGCGTCAACGCCGCCAGCAATAACCAGCCGCCCTGGGGTGTCAATGCCGCCAACACCGCCGCCCACGCCAGTGCAAGCGTGGTCAGCGTCCACAGCCGCTCCGGCGTGTTCGGCACCCACCACACATACGCCAGCCGCAAGGTGTGCAAGGACCAACCGGCCATGACCCAGGCAATCGCCAAGTTGCGGTTGCTACCATACGCACCGGCCATGCCGGCCAACGACAGCCCCGCACCCAGCGCAGACAGCGCTATCCAACTTTGCAAAGTGCGTACCGCGAGCGCAGACGAGCGTCGACCCTGAGCCATGCAATCCTCCCGTAAGCGACAAGAATGCGTGCTCGGCGGGGAATCAGTCTGTGACGGACTTCACACGCACTTCCATCGCCGTCTGCTTTGCTTAGTCAAACCGTCAACGGTCAAGGAATCTGCATGCGCCCCAATTTAGACACCGCCACCCTGGTCGCCCATTTTTGGAACGACTTCAGCCTTGGCCACGTTCGGCTGCCGGTGTTGCCGGACCTCGCGTTTAAGCTGCATGACCTGATGAGTGAAGCCAATTACGAACCGGCGCTGGTCAGCCAAGCACTGGCCCAGGACGCCGGCGTCAGTGCGCGTCTGGTGGCGGCCGCTAACAATGTGCTCAACCGTGGCCGTGTGCCGGTGGCGACGCTGGACATGGCGATTATGCGGCTGGGTCGAGAGCGGACCCAGGCGCTGGCGAATGCGCACCTATTGAAACAGCTGTTCCACGGCTCGCCGGCCGGCAAAAAGCGCCTGCAACTGCACTGGGACCTGACCCAGCGCAAGGCGGTCACCGCGACCTATTTGGCTGACCTGACGGACAGCGTCGAGCCATCCGAGCCCTTGCTGTTGACGCTTTTGCAGAACTTGGGCGCACTGCCACTGATCGACTGGATGGAGCGGCACCCCGACGCCCCCCACGGGTTGAACGCTCTTGTTGAGTTGGATCAAGCCATCGGCACCCAAGTGGCCCAAAAACTGTTGTCGCATTGGCACTACAACCTGGACTGGATTGACGCCATTGGCCGCCGCGAGAGCTGGCACTACTTGAGCGACGGGCCGCTCAACAGCATTGATGTGTCGCTGTTGGCGTCCTGGAGCGAACTCGAGTCCAGCGCCCAGCCCGGACCGCCTTTGGGCGAGGTCGCGGCCTTTAAAAAATGGTCCCAGGCATGCCTGCCGGCCACCGCCGGAATCGGCGACCTATACAGCGAGGATGGCCAAACTCGGTTGGCTGCATTGGCTGGGCTATTAGACTAGGCACAGATTACTCGTTTCTGCCTTAGTACTCTTTTTCACTAAAACAGGTTGCTTTTCCCGAAACCCTTGGCGCGTCTGGGATACCCCACTTCAATCGCACTGCGGCATTTTTACCCCCACTTTATCCACAGGTAACGCACCGGTAAAAACACAACATAAAGGGTTCCATTCGTCCTCGAAGCACAATATCTTGTGTCACACACCAAAAGACAGCACCAGCCCAGGCGCGCCCTGCGGCATCGAGGAAAGACATGGAATTAGGCACGCACAGCGGTACTACAGCCACCGCACCCCACAACGCCTCTCAGGACGACATTAGCGTCGATATCCAACCGGGCGAGTTTCGCGTCATCAAGCGCAACGGGGTGGTCGTGCCCTTTGATCGGACCAAAATCACGGTCGCAGTGACCAAAGCATTCTTGGCCAACGAAGGCACACAAGCTGCTGGTAGCGCGCGCGTTCGTGAAATGGGCGAACGTTTCACCGACATGGTTGAAGCGACTTACCGCCGGCGCATGCCGTCCGGCGGCACACTGCACATCGAAGACATTCAAGACCAGGTCGAACTGGTGCTGATGCGCGCGGGCGAACACAAAACCGCCAAGGGCTTCGTGCTGTACCGTGCTGAGCGCGCCGAACAGCGCGCGTCGACCGCCCACGTCGAAGAGCTGCACCCCAGCATCAATGTCAAAATGAACGACGGCAGCACCGCGCCGCTGGACGTGGGCCGCCTGCGTTTTGTGGTCGACGAAGCCACCGCTGGGCTGGACGAAGTCGATGGCGATCGTATTTTGGACGCCACCCTGCGCAACCTATACAACGGCGTGCCGATCAAAGAAGTATCGACCGCACTGGTCATGGCGTCGCGCGTGTTGGTTGAGGAAGAACCCAACTACAGCCAGGTCACGGCACGCTTGCTGATGGACATCATCCGCGCCGAAGCCCTGAGCTTTATGGGCATTGCCGACAACGCCACGCATGCTGAAATGCGCGGTCACTACGCCGACGCCCTGCGTGTGTACTTGAACACCGCCTCGGAATTGGAACTGGTATCACCGGAACTACTGACCTTCGACCTGGCCAAGCTGGGCGCCGCGATCGAAGCCGATCGTGACCTGCAATTCGGCTACCTCGGCCTGCAGACCCTGTATGACCGCTATTTCATCCACTCCAACGAAACCCGTTTCGAGCTGCCGCAGGTGTTCTTTATGCGCGTCGCCATGGGCTTGTCGCTGGACGAGGAAAACCGCGAAGACAGCGCCATCGAGTTTTACCGTTTGCTGTCCAGCTTTGACTACATGAGCTCGACCCCGACACTGTTCAACGCAGGCACGCTGCGCAGCCAGCTGTCGAGCTGTTACTTGACCACCATTCCGGATGACCTGAGCGACATCTATGGCGCTATTCGGGACAACGCGTTGCTGTCGAAGTTTGCCGGCGGCCTGGGTAATGACTGGACCCCCGTGCGCTCACTCGGCAGCCGCATCAAAGGCACCAACGGCAAAAGCCAAGGCGTTGTGCCCTTCCTTAAAGTCGCCAACGACACCGCCGTGGCGGTCAACCAAGGCGGCAAGCGCAAGGGCGCGGTCTGTGCGTACCTGGAAAGCTGGCACTTGGACATGGAAGAGTTCTTGGAGCTGCGTAAAAACACCGGTGACGACCGTCGCCGCACGCACGACATGAACACCGCCAACTGGGTGCCTGACCTGTTCATGAAGCGCGTGTTCCAAGACGCCAACTGGACGCTGTTCAGCCCGTCGGACTGCCCGGACTTGCACGACTTGGTCGGCGAAGCCTTCGAAGCGCGCTACACCGAATACGAAGCCCGCGCCGCCGCAGGCGACTTGCCGCTGCACCGGACCATCAAGGCCGCGGATCTATGGCGCAAAATGTTGAGCATGCTGTTCGAAACAGGCCACCCTTGGATCACCTTCAAAGACAGCTGCAACCTGCGCTCGCCCCAGCAACACGTGGGCGTGATTCACTCGTCAAACCTGTGCACCGAGATCACGTTGAACACCTCGGCCGACGAAATTGCGGTGTGTAACCTCGGCAGTGTCAACCTGAAAGCCCACGTCAGCCGTGACGGTGGTTTGGATCACGACAAGCTCAAGCAAACCGTGACCACCGCCATTCGCATGCTCGACAACGTCATCGACATTAACTACTACTCGGTTCCGCAGGCGAAAAACTCGAACCTGAAGCACCGCCCGATCGGCTTGGGCTTGATGGGGTTCCAGGACGCACTGTACGAAATGGGCTACGCCTATGGCAGCGACGACGCTGTGCGTTTCGCCGATCAAACCATGGAAGCCATCAGCTACTACGCAATCGAAGCGTCCAGCGACCTGGCCGCCCGCCGTGGCGCCTACCAGACCTACAAGGGGTCGCTCTGGGACCAGGGTATTTTCCCGGTCGACAGCTTGGACATCTTGGAAAAGCAACGCGGCAGCGAGTACATCGAAGTCGATCGCAGCGCATCGATGGATTGGGCGCCGATTCGCGCCAAGGTCGCCCAGCAAGGCATGCGTAACTCCAACGTCATGGCGATCGCACCGACCGCGACCATCGCCAACATCACCGGCGTCAGCCAGTCGATCGAGCCGACTTACCAAAACCTGTACGTGAAATCGAACCTGTCGGGCGAGTTCACTGTGGTCAATCCCTACCTGGTCAACGAGCTAAAAGCACGCGGCCTGTGGGACAACGTCATGGTCAACGACCTGAAATACTTCGACGGCAGCGTCCAGCAAATCGACCGTATCCCGGCCGACCTAAAGCACCTGTTCGCGACCGCATTTGAAGTCGAGCCGCGCTGGATTGTTGACGCCGCTAGCCGACGCCAGAAATGGTTGGACCAGGCCCAGTCTTTGAACCTGTACATCTCCGGTGTCAGTGGCAAGAAACTGGACGTGACCTACCGCATGGCCTGGTTCCGTGGTCTGAAAACGACCTATTACTTGCGTGCTATGGGCGCCAGCGGCACTGAAAAATCAACCTTGAAATCGCGTGCCACGGAAGCGCCCGCCCCAGTTGCAGCCCCTGTGGTTGCAGCACCACCAGCACCGAAAGCGGTGGCTAGTGACTTTGAACTCGGTGCCGGCATGGACGTACCAAAAGCGTGCAGCCTGGACGATCCGGATTGCGAAGCCTGCCAATAAGTTTTACTGTAAAAATATACAGTACGGAGAATTAGAATGCTGAATTGGGACGACTACAACGAACAAGACGACCTCGTCGTCACGCCCGCCCCCGTCGTGGCTGAACCTGCGCCGGTCGCACCCGCACCGGTTAAAGCCGCTGCGCCCGCCGCCGCACCGGCCACCAAGCCGACTGCGAAAACTGAGGCGCCCGCGGGCGCCAGCACCAGCCCGATCAAGCCCGTACAACGGGTCGATGGGGCGGTCAGCTATGCCAGTGTCCAGGCCCACATTGACGGCATGAACACCGCCGAAGCCGAAGAAGAAATTTTGGCTGGTGCCGAAAGCCGCATCCAGATTTCGGACAAGGCCATGATTAACTGCCGCGCCGACGTCAACCAGCTGGTGCCGTTCAAATACGACTGGGCGTGGCAGAAATACCTGGATGGCTGTGCCAACCACTGGATGCCGCAAGAGGTCAACATGACCGCGGACGTGGCGTTGTGGAAAAACACCAGCGGCCTGACCGACGACGAGCGCATGATCATCAAGCGCTCACTGGGCTTTTTCTCGATGGCCGACACGGTCGTTGCCAACAACTTGGTGCTGGGCATCTACCGCCACATCACCAACCCCGAGTGCCGCCAGTACCTGTTGCGCCAGGCCTTCGAAGAAGCGGTCCACAGCCACACCTACCAGCACGTAGTGCAGTCGTTGGGCATGGACGAGCAAGAAATTTTCAACATGTACCACGAGGTACCCTCGGTCTCTAAGAAGGCCCAGTGGGGCTTGGAAAAGACCTTCGAAATTTCCAACCCGGACTTCAAGACCGGCACCGACGAATCGGATCGTGCGTTCCTGCGTAACCTGATTGCCTACTACTGTGTCATGGAAGGCATGTTCTTTTATTGCGGCTTCAGCCAAGTGCTGTCGCTGGGCCGTCGTAACAAGATGACCGGCACCGCCGAGCAGTTCCAATACATCATGCGTGACGAGTCTACTCACGTCGCCTTTGGCATCGAAGTGATCAACACGATCATCTCGGAAAACCCCGCCATTTGGGACGCCCAGATGAAGGCCGACGCGCGTCAGCTGATTTTGGAAGGGCTGTACCTTGAAGTGCTGTACGCACGCGACTCAATGCCCACGGGTGTTTTGGGCATGAACGCGGCGATGATGGAAGAGTACCTGCAATTCATCGCCAACCGCCGTCTGACCCAGATCGGCCTTAGCGAAGAGTTCCCCGCGGTCAACAACCCCTTCCCGTGGATGAGTGAAATCATCGACATGAAGAAAGAGAAGAACTTCTTCGAGACCCGGGTCGTTGAATACCAAGTCGGTGGTGCGCTTAGCTGGGACTAACCGCCCCAGCACGCTCGACCAAAGCCACCTTAGGGTGGCTTTTTTATGCCGGCGCCAACGCCCGGACGCGTATTTTTTGACTGGATGGGAGTGCGCAATTGAGCGCCACACCGAACTAAATCCGCGTCGAATTCCGGACAACCACAGACTTCGACTAAGGTCGGCGTTAGACTACCCACCTTATTTAGAACGCATAGGCTCACGAGGGGCCGTCACATGGGCAATATGACGCCAGCGAAACCGCTTTTCAGTTACAAACGCTACTGGGCACACAAGTTCACACCCGCGCCGTTCTTGCCAATGACGCGCGACGAAATGGACGAGTTGGGCTGGGACAGCTGTGACGTGGTATTGGTCACCGGTGACGCCTATGTCGATCACCCCAGTTTTGGCATGGCGGTGATTGGCCGCACACTGGAGGCCCAAGGCTTTCGCGTTGGCATCATTGCCCAGCCCGATTGGAACTCCAGTGACGACTTCATGCGCCTGGGCAAACCGAACCTGTATTTCGGCGTTACCGGCGGCAACATGGACTCGATGGTCAACCGCTATACCTCGGACCGTAAAATCCGCTCGGACGACGCCTACACCGCGGGTGGCATGGCCGGCAAACGCCCGGATCGTGCGGTCCTGATCTACACCCAGCGCTGCCGCGAAGCCTTTAAAGACGTGCCCGTGGTCATCGGTGGCATCGAAGCCAGCTTGCGCCGTGCCGCACAATTCGACTACTGGCAGGAAAAAGTCCGCCGCAGTGTGCTGCTAGATTCCAAGGCCGATATTTTGCTGTACGGCAACGCCGAGCGCGCCTTGGTTGACCTGACCCACGGCCTGGCGAACGGCAAAACCATTGATGAGATGCGTTTTTTGCGCGGCACCGTGGTGCCGGCGACGGGCGTGCCGGCGGGCTGGTTCCAAGTCGATTCGAGCGAAGTCGACATGCCCGGGCAAATCACCCAAGAACCCGACCCCTACATCGACACCACGCAAACAGCGGATTGCAAAGTCGGCGAAGAACCGCCTGCACCCAGCGAAACCGCGCCGATCAAATTCATCCCGCGCACGGCCAAGCTGGACCGGGAAAAAACCGTCGTCCGCCTGCCCAGTTACGAACAGGTCAAGGCCGACCCGGTGTTGTACAGCCACGCCAGCCGCGTGCTGCACTTGGAATCCAACCCGGGCAACGCGCGCGCCATGATCCAACAACACGGTAACCGCCATATTTGGATCAACCCACCGCCGATCCCGCTGGAAACGCCGGAAATGGACGGCGTATTCGAACTGCCCTACCAGCGCGTTCCGCACCCGTCCTACGGTGACGCGAAGATCCCCGCGTACGATATGATTAAGTTCAGCGTCAACATCATGCGCGGCTGTTTTGGTGGCTGTACCTTCTGTTCGATCACCGAGCACGAAGGCCGCATCATCCAAAACCGCTCGGAGAAATCGATCCTCAATGAAATTGAGGCGATCCGCGACACCACACCCGGATTCACCGGCACCATTTCCGATTTGGGCGGACCGACGGCCAACATGTGGCGACTGGCGTGCAAAGACCCGAACATTGAAAAGAACTGCCGCAAGCTGTCCTGTGTCTATCCGGGCATTTGCGAAAACTTGAACACCGACCAAATGCCGCTGGTGCGGCTATACCGCAAAGCCCGCGTGATACCTGGGATCAAGCGCGTGTTAATCGCCAGCGGCCTGCGCTATGACATTGCGGTGGAAACGCCGGAATACGTCAAGGAGTTGGTCCAGCATCACGTCGGCGGCTATTTGAAGATTGCCCCCGAGCACACCGAAGCCAACACGCTGTCGAAAATGATGAAGCCGGGCATCGGCAGTTACGACGCCTTCAAAAAGATGTTCGACAAGTACTCCAAGGAAGCGGGTAAAGAGCAGTACCTGATTCCGTACTTCATCGCCGCACACCCCGGGTCGACTGATGAAGACATGATGAACTTGGCGATTTGGTTGAAAACCAATGGCTTCCGCGCCGATCAGGTACAGGCCTTTTTGCCGAGCCCGATGGCACTGGCAACCGCCATGTGGCACGGCGGCAAGAACCCGCTAAAACGCGTACGCCGGGACAGCGAAGACGTGGTCAGCCCCAAAGGCATGAAGCAGCGACGTCTGCATAAAGCGTTTTTGCGCTACCACGATCCGAACAACTGGCCGTTGCTGCGCCAAGCCCTGAAAGACATGGGCCGCGCGGACTTAATCGGCAACGGCAAGCGCCACTTGATTCCGACCTACCAGCCGGCGGGTACCGGGTTACAGGCCGAGGGCGCGCGTCGCAAGCCGACCGCCAGCAACAAGGGCGGGACCTTCCGCACCCAGCGCACCAGCGACGACCGGCCCAAGGCCAGCCGTTCGCCGAAACGGCCTGCGTCCAGCAAGCCGACCCGACGCCGCTAGTTAGGCGCTGACCGTTTTCGCCTGCCAGGGTGCTTCGCGCACTGGCAGGTGAACAATGGCCGACACCACCCCAACGCCAATGCCGACCCACCACACGGTGGTATAGGTGCCGAATTGGTCGTACAGCGTACCGCCCAGCCAAACCCCCAAGAACGACCCCAACTGATGACTAAAAAACACCAAGCCATACAGCGTGCCCATGTAACGCAGGCCATAGATGTGCGCGACCAGACCACTGGTTAACGGCACCGTGGCGAGCCATAGCGAGCCCATGACCAGACTGAAAATGACCACGGTGATCGGCGTCATGGGCGTCAAAATGAACCAGGCCGAAATAATCGTGCGCGCGACATAGATGCCGCTCAGCAGGTATTTCTTGGTGTACTTCTTGCCCAGGGCGCCGGCGGTAATGGTGCCAAATATGTTGGCCAAACCAATTAACGCAATGGCCACCGCGCCCAGCGCAGCGGTGGTATCAATGCCCAGCGACGCCGCCAAGCTGTCCGGCGCAATCGACGCGCAGGCCTCGGTGATAAAGGCCGGAAAGTGCGCGGTGACAAACCCAAGCTGAAATCCACAGCTAAAAAAGCCGACAAAAATCAAACCGTAGCTGGGGTCTTTGACCGCTCGCAATAGCACCGTCGACATCGACTCTTGCAGCTCGGCCTTGCTCGCTCGGCCGTCCGCCTTGATGAATGGCAAACACAGCAAACCCAAGAAAATCAGCCCAGACATGACCAAAAACGTGTGCTGCCATGAAATAACATCCAGCAGCGTGGCGACCAAAATCGGCCCGACCACTTGGCCGGCTGAACCGGCGGCCGTCGCAATGCCCAGCGCCATGGATCGATTTTCGTCGGACGCCGCGCGCCCAACAATGGCCAAGATCACGCCAAACCCGGTGCCGGCGATGCCAAAACCGACCAACACTTCCAGCCACTGCATCTGGCCGGGGGTGACCGCAAACGCGGTCAAGAACAAACCGGCCGCATAGGTCACTACGCCCAATACGATGGCCTTGCGGTCACCAAATTTCTCCGCGATGGCGCCAAAAATTGGCTGACCAATGCCCCAGGCCAAATTTTGAATGGCGATTGCCATGGAAAACTCGGCACGCAACCAACCGAATTCGTCGGCAATCGGGATTTGAAACAAGCCAAAGGCGGCGCGCAGCGCAAAGCCCAGCATCAACACCAAGGAACTGGCGATTAAAACCGGGGTAAATAAACGACTGTCAGTCATGCAGCTGAGTCCTGGGGGGTGATATGGATATGAAGTTGGTGCCGGTAGGTTTGGCCCGGCTCGATCCAGACATCTTCGCCCAACGCAGGTCCATTGGGAAGTTGCTGGGTTTCCAAGCAGACCGCGTTGCCGACGTGATGCGGGGCACCCAGCGCGCGCTCCGAAGCACGCAAGTGACCGGCGCTGTATAGTTGAACACTTGGCTGATCCGAATGTATCGCTAGGCGCGCCAGCGGGCCGCTCAGGGTTGCCATATGGCGCACCCCAGTGCCGGGCACCATCAGCGCCACATCATGGTCATGCCGCCCCAGCACGCGCCCTTGACGAAAATCCAGATCACCACTCACAGCCTCGCGCCGCAGCGGTAAGTTATTCGCATCACTGACCCAATACTCACTCGCCGGCGATTGCAACGTCATGGCGTCCGCCGGCACCCCCAAGTTCCAGTAGGCGTGTTGAATTAAGTTCAGGGGGCAGGGGCGGTCGACGTCGGCTGTGGCCTCCCATTCAAGGCCCGCACCGGTCAGGCGATAACTGACCTCGGCAACACAGCGACCAGGCCAGCCCTGATCCCCATCCGGCGAGTCCAGGCGCAAGCGAATCGAGTCCACATCATGGCTGACCACCGCCCAGGTTTGATGGCCAAAGCCGTTGGTACCGCCATGCAAGCATTGCTCGCCCTCGTTTTGGTCCAATTCGAACACCGCGCCGTCACGCTCCAGTCGCCCACCCGCGATGCGGTTGCCGTAGCGACCACAGACCGCGCCGATCGATGCTCGGTCAGATGCATAGTCGGCCGGGTCGGCAAACCCTAGACACAGCGGCTTGTCATCTAAAAACAGCTGCATCAGGCGCGCACCACGGGGAATGATCCACGCCGTCAAGCGCCCGCTGCGGATCGAGTAGGCCCCGGCGGGCGCACAAAGTGGTGTCATAACAGGTCCTTAACGTTCGAATGGTGGCGCTGGCCGCCTAATGTAGCGGTTTATCGCGGTGACTGCCGCATTGGCCGCAGAGCCGGTGACCTGGGCGCCGGCGCAACGCTGGTCCAAAAGGCCGAATCAATGCCGTGGGGACAAACGATCAGTTACGTCAACGACCCGGACGGATTTTTGATCGAAATTTGCTCTCCCGTTGACCCACCCAGTTAGCGACGCGTTCGAAAGTGGTGCCGGCAACCGCCCCAACCGGTAGGCTAAGCACTGCGCTGCAATGGAGCCCACATGTACCCCTTTATCCGAACCCTGATGACACTGGTGCGCGCCAAATCGCGCCCGGCGCTGGCGATCGATGGCATCAGCGTGATGCACTTTCGCGCCATGCCATGGGACATCGACATTTTCGGCGAGGTCAACAATGGCCGCCAACTGACCCTGTTCGAGCAAGGACGCTGGGACTTGGCGGTCCGAATTGGATTGCTTAGCCTGCTTAAACGCAAAGGCTGGGGGCTGGTTGTGGCCGGCTCGTCGGTGCGTTACCGCAAGCGCATTCGCATGTTAGATGCGGTCGAGTGCCGCACCCAGTGCGTCGGTGTTGACGGCCGTTGGTTCTATATGTCGCAAAGCTTCTGGGTTGACGGCCAGCCCTGCTCGCACGCCTTATTTCGTACCGCAGTCACCGACCGCGGTAAAACTCTCGACAATGCACAGGTGACCGACGCCATCGGCGAGCAATGGACACACCCGACCCCGGACTGGGTGTTGGCGTGGGACCGCGCCGACCATGAACGTCCGTGGCCACCCAACCCGTTAGCACTGGAATCCGTATGAAATTACTGTCCTCACCCGCCAGCCCGTTTGGCTCGAAAGTAAAACTGGCGATCGCCGCCATGGACCTTGGCCACCAAGTGCAAGTCCTAATGATCGACACCCTAGGCTTAAATGCCGAAGGCTCACACCCCAACCCACTGGGCAAGATCCCATGTCTGGTTCGTGGTGACGGCAGCGCCGTATTTGATTCTTTTGTTATTTGTGACGCCCTAGCCCGCCACGCCGGGGTTGACTGGTTGGTCCCCGAGCACTGCCGCGAGCAGGTATTGGTGCAGCACGCGGCGGCGACCGGCATGACCGAAGCGGCACTGCTGGTGGTCTATGAAGATCGCATGCGAGCCCCAGGCGCCCACAGCGAAACCTGGCTGGCGATGCAGCATCAAAAAATTCAGCAAACGCTGGACTGGTTCGTCGATAACCAACCGCAGATCAGCACACAAATGAATCTGGCCGCGCTGGGATTGGCGGCGGGGCTGGGTTATTTGGATCTGCGCTTAGCAGGCGCCTGGCGCCAAAGCCACCCGGCGCTTGAACAATGGCTGAGCACGTTTATTCAGGTACTGCCTGCCTATGAGGCCACCAAGCCGCAGGTGGTACACTAAATTCCTGGCAAAACTCGTCGACGCCGTAGTGATGCAATTGCGACGGCGTGGTCGGCAATGCGCCCTGCTCGGCCAAGGTCAGCAAGCGTTGTTCCAGGTCAACGACCTGTTCGGCCGCACGCTGATACGGGCAGGTGATGACAATGCCGCTCCAGTCCGGCAAGGCCACGGACTGCTGTTTTTCACGCCACAGTTGGCCGAACTTTTCGCCAAACTCAGTCAACGTGGTTTCGGCCGCGGAACCGGACAGGCGTGCGTATCCGACAAAACCAAACCGGTGCAATGAAAAATGCTGTTTGACGTGGCCACCGAGCAGTCGCAAGCAGGTCTCCTCAATCCACGAGGCACTCCAAATCCCACTGCGTCGATGCTCCCAGGCCATGATGCTGTCGTAGCCCGGGGACCAAATCATCACAACTACACCGAAATCACCACCGTGATCCGGCTGCTGTTGACCCGGTCGTCCAATAATTGACATCTATTGTCCCGTCGCACGAGGCGGCCATTCGGCCAAAGGCCAAATGGCGCCGGTAAAGCCGGTGCGCCGCAAGGCACTTAATACGTCTTGAGCAAGGCGGTACAGGTCATGATGCCCACCCAAATCCGTGATCACCAAAGACCGAAGCTCCGTTTCTTTACCCAACGTTCGTAACAACCTATCACGAAGCGCCACCGCTGCCTTCAGCCCGTTGTTGGGCAACGCGACTAGCAAACCTTCGTCACCGACGCCGATGGTCTGGGTCGGGGTGAATAACGACTTGACTCGATCCAGCGGAACGCCAGGCAGCCAAGCAAAGCTGCACGCGCCAGTGCCCCACAACGCCGCGCCCAACGCCGCCACAATGCGCGTCACCCACTGTGTTCCCTGGACGTCCAAAATGGAACGCGCCCACGCCCGCAATCGCCCATCCAGTTGGTCTTTGTCCAATACGGGAATGCCGTAACGCTCGATCGCCATGTCCTGTTCCGCAGGCTCGACGACACCGGTTTTAACAATGGATTTATGCCAGTCGACAAAACCGGACGCGGCCAAACGTTCTAAAAGTTCCAAGTTGACGCTGTCAGGCAGGGTCAGATCAAACACATACAGGTCGAAGTAAGTGTCAGCCAAAAGGGCACAGGCCGCTTCGGCCGTTTCCCGCACCTCGCAGTCCGCCAAGCCCAAGCCGTCCAGGTGACGCTTGATGGCCTCAACGTCGTCGGGCTGATCGTCGACGATAAACACAGTTTTAGAGCTGCTCATGGATTACCCCTTTGTGCTGCGGCCACCCCAAGGGTGAACTGGATCATTGCAACGGTGATACCACTGCGGTGCCCACCGGCGCATCGGACGGTCAATAGACCAACAACTTTTCCTGCCCGCAAGCCCATGTTTTATATAGATGAAGTCTATAAAATTCGGTGCCGCACGAAACCCAAACGGTGTTTTAAGCGACTTCGTAGAATCTCTGCTCTGTCAGACTTGGTAAGCTCCCACCTCTTACGCAAATTGATATCGGCCGATATGAGCAAACTAAGTACGCCGCACCCCATTCAAGCCGTTGCCACCCTTGCCATCGCCGCCACGCTTGCCGGCTGCGGCGCCGACCTGTTGTCGTCCGTCCTGGCCGCCATCGCACTGAACATCTTCAATCTGTGGCCGGTGCCGATTGCGCAGGCCCTTGGCCGACGACAGCTGATCCCAGCACTGACCGGTTGGACCGCCTTAATCGCCCTATTGGTGTCGCGGACGACCCCGGCCATGGACTTTTTGCCGACCTGGCTAGGGTTTTTCGCGATTGCTTGGCTGGTATGGACCGGGCAATCGCTGACGGCCGCCGCACAAACAACTGAGCTTGAATCAGACCGGGCAAACACAGGCAGCACACTGCCGCGCTGGCTGACAGAGTTCATAGACGCCCATGGTGCACCGAGCCATCTGCGCACCTCGCGCAACTACATTGAAGTATGCGGCGACGTGCACTCAAGCTACGTACGCATCTCAATGGCGTCCGCCGCAGAACAAATCCCGAGCGAACTTGGGCTGCGTATTCACAAAGAGTATTACGTCATGCGCGCGGCCATCAGCGGCCACGAACGTGACGGCAATCGACACATTTTGGTGCTAAGCGATACGGTTAAGTTGCCTGTTGGGCGCGCGTTTTTGAGTGATGTCCGCGCCCAAGGCTTGCTGGATTAGCCGACCAGCGACACGCGCCGACGCGACGCCAAGCTTCGCAGGTGGCGGATATGCGGGGTCATAAACGAAGCGGCGCGGACACCGCGCTCGTCCGCCCCCATGACGTCGACGAACTTTTCTAAACGATCGGCCAGTGCGGCCGGATTGTTGTGCCACCCCAGACGGGCGGTCAAAATCCCCGGCGCTACTTTTTGCTGCAGCCAATCCAAGGTCCACCAGCTACCGACGGTTTCTTGCATTAGGGCCACACCCAACAACGGCCGCTGGTCCGTGCCCGGCTCCCACACCGACGTGCCCATCCACTCGGATCCCTTGACCTTGATCCCATCGAATGCGGTACGCGCGCACATGGCAACCGGCCACAGCACATTGCTGGACGGAACAAACACTTCAATCAAGGCCGTCTCGGACGGCAGCACAGTCACACGACCGTACTCGGACCAGCTAGGGTAATTGCGATCACGCAATATCCCGCCGATGCCCTGGACCAGTATTTGACCGCGTTGAACAAGTTGAGGGTTTGACACAGGGGCGCACCAAAGTGTGAATTGGATCACAAATATGACGTGATGTAGGTGTGCACGCATGGTCCTTTAGGGCAGAGCAGTAAACCGCCCTGCCCTCTGGTACGATGCCAACGATGATGCCGCCGACCCTACACCTGCCGTTGTTAGACGCCACCACCGCAGACCTGTTTTTCCAACGGCTATTGGCCGAGGGTAACTGGCGCCAATACCAGCTGAACCTCTATGGTCGAACGGTCACCGAACCGCGCCTGATCGACTGGGCCGGCGCCGTGACGTATCGCTACAGCGGCCGGGTGTTAGAGCCGCGCCCACTGTCACCGCTACTGTGCAGCCTGCGCGAGCAAGTCGAGCGCACCCTGGGAATGCGCTTTAACCACGTGTTGATCAATCGCTACCGCGACGGCAACGACTACATGGGCTGGCACCGTGATAACGAGCCGGAGCTGGGAAGCGATCCGACCATCGCCAGCTTGTCACTGGGTCAAGCGCGACCTTTTCAAATGCGCACACTGGCTAAAACCGACCCGCACGAGTGGCTATTGGAATCGGGCTCGCTGTTTGTGATGCAGCCCGGATGCCAACGCTATTGGCAACACCAGCTACCCAAACGGGCGCTATCGCGCATTCCCGGCGAACGCATCAACCTTACCTTTCGACAGGTCCAGACATGATTAACACCGACATCAACACGCTGACCGCCCAAATCGAGGCCATTCGGGTGCCCGGACAACGGCAACTGATTGCACTGGCAGGCGCCCCCGGCAGTGGTAAATCAACGCTCGCCAATCGCCTCGCCGACGCCCTCGGCGAACAGGCCTGCGTGCTACCGATGGATGGATTTCACCACAGCAATGCGTGGTTGGATGCACGGCAATTGCGCCCGCGCAAAGGGGCACCCAATACCTTTGACGTCGACGCCTTGGATCGTTTGTTGGCGCAAGCCCGGATCAAACACGACCTAACAATCCCGACCTTTGATCGAACCTGCGATGCCGTGGTGATCGATGGCGGGCGGATCCCGCCGAGCTGTGATTGGGTGGTGGTCGAGGGCAACTATCTATTGGCGCAGGCAGCGCCCTGGCAGGCACTGCGCAGGCACTTTGACCTGGCGGTGTATCTGGACGTACCCATCAACGAATTGGAGCGCCGTTTAACCCAGCGCTGGCTGGATTTGGGCATGGGTTTGGAGACTGCAAGAGCGAAGGTTGAAGGCAATGACCTGCCCAATGCCGCCTGGGTGATTGAACACACCCACACGGCTGATTACCGGATCAGCGGGGCTGACAGCAGCTTCTAGCCAAATGGACCGGCACGACGGGCAGTACGGCTGCGCTCGGATTCCAAATGATTAAGCTGTTCGTGCATCCGGCCGACCTGCTCCAATAGACGATCCGCCAGGTTCAGCGGGGTCGTTAACAGGGGCCACAGCTCGCTCGGCGTCGCCAATGGGTTGTATGCGTTGTAACGTTTGTGTGACGTGGACAAGCCCTCATTTAACGCCCGCATTTGACCGTAGGCCGGATTAAATTTCGAGCGGAATGAATTCGAGTTCGCGTTAGAAAAAGTAGCCTATTCGGCCTCCCACTTCACGGTGCCCATCCCCAATTGACCCATAGTCAACCGATACGGTTCAATCGAAGACGTGAGTAGGCTCAAAAGTACGGACGAAAGAGGATTTAAGATGCAAAAATATTTGACACTCAGCACCCTTTTACTCGCAATGCTGGTCGCTGGTTGTAACTCGGACTCACTGGAAATCAACGTCAACGCGGCTCACATTGTCAGCTCCCTCGATGGTAGCCCCGCGGGGCAGGCTGATTTTGAAGCCGAGTTCAGCTTACTCGGCGAGCTGGACGACGAGCAACGGGCTCAGCTCGACGCGATTGTCTCTGCCGTTGAATCCATGATGGATATTGATAGCGTCGAAATCGAAAGCGGCGATTTCGGGCCCAGCTTACTCATCGAGGGATCAATCCCAATATCCAATGACCCCAACGAGCGCAGCCCCTGGTACTTAAAGACCTCTCAATTTGACGATGGCTTGGTTCAAGTTGAACTGGCGACTGGGCAAAATTTCGAGCCGCTTAAGAGCCAAATGGAAGATATCAACTTTATGCTGACGCCGGCGGCGTACCACTCGGTCAAATATAAGCTAAAGGGCTCGCGTGCACTCGTAATGGCGCCGGCCGTCGAAGTCGACGGGGTTACCCATTTGTTTTATCGCGGCGCCCTGGATAAGCGGCTGATATTGAACTTCAATGGCGGTCCTTTCGAACAGACCGGTGCCGGCTTCGTGATGTCCACCGAGTGAAGGGACCTGGGACGTTACAGCATTGACCAAACCGACAAGCCGACCACACCGAGCAAACAGGCGGCCATCGCCACGTTAATAATGCGCTGGGTGCGCGCGGCCAAATCCATACGGTTGACCTTGGCCCCGGCGTAAAGCCACAGCAGATGCAGCGGCAACCAAATCAGGTTCACGATCACCAACTTCAGGCCCGTTTCAACCGCGAAGCTGGCCGGGTAAAACGCGAAACTGCTGAACAGCGCGGTATTGACCGCGTAGGCCTTGGGATTAATCAATTGCAGTGTAATCCCGGCCACAAAGCCCGGTGCGGCCAGCGTGATAAAGGCGATCTTGGCTCCGGCAAAGGCAATTTTGAAAGCCAGGAAACCCAGGTACAGCGCCGACAACACCAGCAGTCCGGTGCGAATAACTGGGTCCGCTAACACCACCGCAGCCAGGCCCGAGATAATCGCAAAGCAAACAATATTGGTACCCAGCCACAACCCGGCTAAATACCGTAAGCCTGGGCGCCAGCCGGACGCCGCGCCGACCCCTGCCAACGACAAAACACCCGGTCCGGGCGTGATGATCAACAGAAAAACAGCAAGCGCAAAGGTCAGCATGGGGTAAAACCGATGGGGGTCATTGAGTAAGCGTTGAGTCGATTCATGCGCCCACAACCGCGCGCTATCAATAGGCCGGCAGCGCGCGCATATAAAATGGAGCGGGTAGTGGGAATCGAACCCACATCACCAGCTTGGAAGGCTGGGGTAATAGCCTTTATACGATACCCGCAAGGCTTCGATAACGGGGCTGCTGAGATCGTAGCCCGTGATCCGTACCGAAGATCTTCGGCACGGCGCAACTGTAGCCACCGCACCGGCGTTCGTCAATGAGAATGGCAGCCTCAGTCACATTTTATGGCCAATCCAACCGGACTTGACCCATATCAAGCGCCCTCATACAGAGCCGGATGTCAATTTGACACTTTGATGTGTAAAATTAAGGAACAGTCTGCAACAAACGGATCGCCCATATGACCGCGAAGCCGAGAATTCTATGCGCCGACTTACCCGCGCCACTGACGGCGGCGATACAAGCGCGCTTCACAGACATTCGCATCGTAACCGCCACCGACACCTATGACGCCTTGGACCTGTGCCTGCAAACCACATTTGACACCGTCATCGCCAGCACCGCAGTCGAACAAATGGCTAACCATCTGCTGGCCACGGCTCTAGCCGGCGACCGCTATCAGCCGCGGCCATCACGGTTGGTTGTGATCGACAGCAACCAAACAATCCCAGACGCCCTAGCGGTAACATGTGCCAACGGAACCGACCCTGTGTTTAGCCTTCGCTGTGGCTAACCGTTGTGGCGTTGGTGTACAAGCAACTGCTCAAACGCCACCGCCACCCAACCACTAACCAGCACATCGAACCACTGCTCGACACCGCTACAGGCCACGATCACGCTGCCGTATACGAAAGATCCGTAAAACGGCAAGTCACCATCGCGCAGCGAAGACGGGTGCTGGGTCTGCGCGCCATTTACTTGGGCGCGTTGGCGAACGATGACTGGAAGAAATCCACCATCACCGGCACATCGCTGTCGCCGTAACCTTGAGCGACCGCCAGGGTCAGCGCCTGGTTGGTGGCGCCCCCAATAAAACTCGGTACGTTCAATCCAGACACCATCGCGGCGTAGTAGCCCAGGTCTTTGCGGGCGTTGGCGATGGAGAAGCCCAATGTGTGGGCGTCACCGTCAACGGCGTTGGCTTTGACAAAGTCCATCATCGGCGAGTGCAGCGGGCCGCTGGACATAATGTTGTACAGGTTTTCGCGCGAAATGCCGGCCACGTCCGCAATGGCGAAGGCTTCGGACATCGCGGTTGCCAGGGTCATGCCAAAAAAGTTATTGATCAATTTCAGCGTGTGACCGGCCGCCAAGGCGCCGACATGAAAGACGTTTTCGCCGACATCGTTAAATACCGGGGACATCCGTGCGAAGTCTTCGGCCGATCCACCGACCATCAGGTTCAGCAAACCGTCCTTGGCGTGCGCAGGCGTACGACCCAGCGCAGCGTCCATAAAGTGTGCGCCGCGGGCTTCCAGCTGCGCGCCAATGTTCTTGGTTGATTCGGGAATCGAGGTGCCAAAGTCGACAACCATAGTGCCCGGCTTAACGCCCTCAAGAATGCCATCGGCGCCAAACATGACCGCTTCAACCGACTTTGAGGTGTCTACGCAGATCAGCACCACGTCTACATTCGACGCCAAATCACGACCGTTTTTAGCCTCGACTGCACCGCGGGCCACGGCCGCATCAATCGGCGCGCGGTTGGTGCGCCCCAATACGGTCAGCGAATAACCCAGGTCCTGGAGGTGCTCAACAATCGCAGATCCCATCAAGCCCAAGCCTGCGAAACCGATCGTGGGGAGTGTCTTAGCCGTCATCCTGTTCTGCCTTATGTGTGTCATCAAGTTGTGTGTTGAGCGCTCAAAAACGGGCGCCGTCGTTTGGTTATCGCTGCGTCTGGCCCGCCGAGCCGGCCATCAAGGCCTCGGCTTCGGCCAACGAGGCGACCGCGTCGGCAATCAGGCCCTCGAAATCCGCGGCTGCCAACACCCGGTTATCATCACCGTCCGGCTGCACACCCAAAAAGCCCGGGAACCCCATCATGACGTCGACCTGTTCTGCCAGCGCACGATTGGTGGCTTGGCAGGCCGCGAGGCCGGCGCGCTGCTCCCACAGCGATGGCCGGTAGTTGAGGTCGTAAGACACCACAGTGCCGTGCTTCTTGGCGACCCGCATGGCCTCCGACACCACCTCGTAGGCGTCGTCGGACAGCGCCGCGCAGATACCACCGGTGTGAAACCAGCGCACACCTAGCTCGCCAAAAATGTGTTCCCAGTCTATATCACACGGCTTTATTTTGGACGTCGCCGTGTGACCTCGATCTGAACACCCTAGTGCACCACGAACACCAAATCCGCGTTCAACGAAGTTAAGCCCGTTGCGCACGTCGCGCCCGATACCGTCGTAATCGAACCACTTGGCCAACGACAGATCGACTCCGCCTTGCAAGGTCAAGTCTTCCAGCAAATACCCAACAAAGTAGGCAACCACGCCAATGCCCAGCGCCAACCCAACGTCAAAGAAGCTGAAAGGCATCGAATATGAACCGACCATGCAGAGCAAAAAGATAATCGGCGTCAGCACGCGGATATCGATATTGATCAGCTTCGAGAACAAGCGCGCGCCACTCAGGCCGATCACCAACAGCGCCACCTGACACAGGATCATGCCGGCAAAGATCGGGCAAACGATTTCCAAGTGATCACGGAACAACAGCGGGTGGCCGTCCAACAAGGTGGCCGCGGCCGCAGGGGTACCCGGCGTGCGGATCAAGATGGCGGAAATGGAGCCACCATAGATGCCGCCGGTGAAAATCCCCATCAGCATTAACGAGCCCTGAACCGGCGGCAAGCTAAAGGTAAATGAAATCAGCAGCGCACAGCCCATGGTGGCGGTCAGACCCGGCATACAGCCGACCAGTACCAGCGCGCTACAGGAGGAGCTCGCACTGACCCGGCAACGCGGCTACGCGCTTGACCTTCAGGAGCACTCCCTGGGGCTACAGTGCATCGCGGTACCGGTGTTGAACCTGCGCTGCGATCAGCGTGTCGTGCCCGCTGGCCACCATTTCGACCGAAATGCTGGAAACCGAGGTGTTGGAGCAGCTGCGTGAAACCGGACTGAAAATATCCACGGCGATGGGCTACATCCGGCCGTAACGCCCATCAGGACAGGGCCAATACAAAACTTAACCGGCGACCACATAGCAATATCAGGCAAATCCGCGCAATATTGCACCGCAACATACGCGGAGGTGGCGCATGTTATTGCCAATATCGGCTACAAAGACCTGTCCACCCAAAGTGCTGTTTGTGGCCGTCACGCTGCCGTCCAGCGCGCCATCATGGCCGCCCTGCCGACGCTGCGTAGCGTTGCGGCGGCGGACACGTGCGAGGCTTTGGACTTGTGCTTACAGACCCGGTTCGACTTGGTCGTCGCCCACGAGAACGCAGGCGAGCTCAGTGGCTGGGACCTATTGTCGGCGTTGGAAACCACCCACTACCACCCCGCCGTTCCGGCGATCTTGGTGATTGAGGATCGGCTGCCAACGCCGAACGGAAGCTCGACCGGGGACGTACTGGTGATGAGCGAATCCGAGATATCCAGCGCCGCCGCGCAACCTGCTATTCATAACCTGCTGCGGGCGATCACTCACTCAGCGCCCGCTTAACGGCGCCCTGCCAAGCGCGGTGGCGCAAGCCGCGGGTCGGTGCATCCAAGGTCGACTGAAACGAACGCTGCAATGACCATTGCGCCGTTGCCTGCGCCAAGTCCGGGTACAAGCCTGCGCCAATGGCTGCCAACAGTGCGGCCCCCAACGCGGTCGTCTCGGTCACCTCGGGGCGATCAATTCGGACCCCACACAGGTCGGCCAAGCGCTGGCACAGCCAATCGTTCACCACCATACCTCCGTCGACACGCAGCGCCGCACAGGGCTGGCCATCGGCTTCCATCGCCTGCAATAGATCCGCAGTTTGATAGGCGCAGGCATCCAAAGCGGCGCGAACAATTTCATTGCGCCCAGTGTCGCGTGTCAGCCCGCATATCAAGCCGCGGGCATTGGCATCCCACCAGGGCGCGCCTAGGCCAGTGAACGCGGGGACCAAAAACACCTCGTCGTCACGGGCCTGCTCGGCCATGGCTTGGGACTGGGCCGCATCATCCAGCACCGCCAGCCCGTCGCGCAGCCACTGGATTGACGTGCCAACATTGAAAATCGCGCCTTCCAGGGCATAGGTGCAAACACCGTTCAAGCGATACGCCAGGGTGCTCAACAATCGATGCTGGGACGGCAACCGCCGCTGGCCGGTGTTAACCATCATAAAACAGCCCGTTCCGTAGGTGCTCTTGACCATCCCCGGCTCAATGCAGGCCTGACCGATCAAGGCGGCGTGTTGGTCCCCCGCAATCCCAGTCAGCCGCAGTGGCGCGCCAAAGAATTCGGCCTGAATAGGGGCCAAGTCGCCGGCGCTATCGAGCACACTGGGTAGCATGGCCGCCGGAATATTCAGGTGCCCCATCAACGACGCATCCCAGCATTGACGATCGATATCAAACAACAGCGTGCGCGCCGCGTTCGAGGCATCCATGATGTGGCGCTGTCCGCCGGACAATACCCAGGCCACCCACGTGTCCACGGTACCGAACGCCAGTTCACCGCGTTCGGCGCGGCCTTGGCCATCATCGATGTGGTCCAGGATCCAGCGGATTTTAGTACCGGAAAAATAGGGATCCAACAGCAAGCCGGTTTTGGCGGCGAACTCGGGCTCTAACCCGGCGGCCTTTAGATCGGCGCAATACGCGGCCGTGCGCCGGTCCTGCCAGACAATCGCCGGATACACCGGTTCGGACGTTGAACGATCCCACACCAGCGTGGTCTCACGTTGATTGGTCAAGCCAACGGCGGCGATCTGGCCAGGCTCAATCCCAGCCTCGGCGATCGCAGCGCGGGCGCTGTCGACCAGCCCGTCAATAATGTCGCCGCCGTGGTGCTCAACCCAGCCGTCGTGCGGGAAATGTTGCGGCAAGGCAACCGAGGCACTGCTTAAGGGGGCGCCGGACGAGTCAAAGACAATAGCGCGGTTCGAAGTGGTGCCGGCGTCGAGCGCCAATACATAGGTCATCTGGGCCGATCCTTGATTATTTTCGCCAGTGTAACCTGCCGTGCGCAGCCTCGGAAATGTGTGCTTGATCAACGTCCCTCTCCCCGGAATACCGGAAACTCTGTGATCTGATTTGCGTTAGGCCATCGGTATTAAAGAGGCGCAGAGGTTGCTCCAACGATTGTTTCAGGGCTTGCTGTTGGGCTGGGTGCTATGCGCCGGCTCAGCCATGGCAGGCGACGTCAACGAACTACGCAAGCTGCTGGGCTATGGCGGGTTTATTCACAACCTGAAAAACTACGTTTTACGCAACGACGACACCCACCGCGAATCCGCCCAAGTCCAGTTATCATCGGCGCTTACGCTGGTGGACCGGGTATTAATTGCGCACCCTGGTCACGAGCACGCCAACACGCTGCGCGTCACCTTACAGCGCTATCAGAACCAATTGGATACCGCCCAAACCCTGATCGAGTCAGGGGCCGACCCCACTACGGTCGATCGCATGATCGTGACCAACGACAATCCAGCGCTGGCCGCCATTGAGCGCTGGGAAGCGCTGGAACAACAATCCATCCAACGAGCCGAGCACAGCTCCCAACTGATGCACTTCGGTGCCGTGTTGCTGGCGCTGGTCGCCGCGACGATGTGTTGGCGAAATATACGACTGGCACGCCGTGCACGTGACATGGACAGCCACTTCACTCGCCTGCAAGACCACGAACGTCAAGTCGGTCGCCTGCTTAATTCGCTGTCGACGGTGCGCGATACCGCCGGCATCGCAATCTTTGAGTACATCGCGAACGATCAAACGATCAGCAAGGGCAGCAGCCTCGCCAGTCTGTTTGAAGGCGATGCCCCACCGACGACCTTGGACGCCGCGCTGGGGCTATTCCCGGCCGAGTTTCGAGAGCCACTGGCGCGCAATTTACGCCAATCCGTGTCGCTGGATAGCCACCGTGAATTTGACCTCGCCAACCACGACCTGCGCCTGCGCGTGACATTGGAGCCGATCCTCTCAAGCGGTCGCGTACTGTGCATGGTTCAGCGCCAGCTGGCCGTGCCGCGCGACTCACTCGAAGAGCAACGCAAAACCCTGAGCGAACTTGCCGACACCCGCGCCGACCGAATCCGCAAACTGCGCTCGGGCCTGAAAAAAGCCCAGATTGATTTGGTTAACCTGCAAAAAGCCGCCCACAAAGACCCGCTAACCAATACATTCAACCGACTGGGGTTTGGCGAGCGCTTGCGCTCGGAAGTCCAGCGCGCTCGGCGTAAAGACCAAACCTTGGGCATCTTGATGGTCGACATCGATCACTTCAAAGAGGTCAACGATACCTTTGGCCACGCCATTGGCGACAACGCCTTACAGCTGCTAGCGAATACCTTAGAGGGTTTGGTGCGGAGTCAAGGCGGCGACATCGTCGGGCGGCTTGGCGGCGATGAGTTTATTGTCGTACTGGCGGATGCAACGGCGTCGCATGCCGAACGAACCTTGAAAATGGCGCGCGCCATGTTAAACGAAGAGCCCATTCCCGAGTGCCCCGATATCAATGTGCGTGTTCAAATCAGTGGAGGGTCGGTGACCCTCAACCCGGCTACGGATGAGCCGGGCGAGGTGATAAAGCTCGCAGATGCGGCGCTATATCGACAGAAAGAAGTCCGTCACTTAAACAGTAATGGGCACACCATCAAATAGTGCGCTGTTGATCCACATGTGGACCGCAATCGAGGCTGCGTAACCCAGCGCAATTGCCCACGTCCACTTTAGGTGGCCAAAAAAGGTGTAGCGTCCGCGTGCCTGGCCCATCAGAGCCACACCCGCCGCCGAACCGATCGATAATAGCGAACCCCCGACACCGGCCGTCAACGTCACCAGCAACCATTGGCCTTCATCCATACCGGGCATCATGGTTAACACGGCGAACATCACCGGAATGTTATCGACGATGGCGGACATAATGCCGACCAAGATGTTGGCAGCCGTTGGACCCAGATCCAAGTACATGAACGAGCTCATCAGCTCCAAGTAGCCGATAAAGCCCAAACCGCCGACACACAAGACCACGCCGTAGAAGAACAACAGGGTGTCCCACTCGGCACGGGCGACCTTGCTAAAGATATCAAACGGCACGACCTCACCCAGCGCACGCAGCGCTTGCTCGTCGCCGTCGCGTTCGGCCAACGCACGCTTGCGCTCCAACGAACGCGGCAATGACTTGCGCAGGTAAAAACCAAAGAATTTCAAAATACCCAGACCCAGCATCATGCCAACCACAGGCGGCAGGTGCAGCCAGTTGTGGAAGCTCACCGCCAGGAAAATGGTGCCCAGGAAAAAGCACACAATTCGCTTGGCACCGCGCTTGGTTTGCACATCATCGGTCGCCGCGGTGGGTCGGTCTTTGGGGATGAACAGCGACATGATAAAGGCTGGGATGACCCAGTTAACCAGGGACGGCAAGAACAATACAAAGAAGTCCGTAAACGGAATCACGCCTTTCTGCCACACCATCAAGGTCGTAATATCGCCAAACGGGCTGAACGCGCCGCCGGCGTTAGCGCCGACCACGATGTTGATACAGGCCGGGCCAATGAAGGCCTTATTGTCAGCGCCAACCGCCATCACCACCGCGCACATCAGCAGTGCCGTGGTCAGGTTGTCCGCGACCGGCGAAATCGCAAACGCCAGTGCACCGGTGACCCAAAACAGTGAGCGTAAGCTCATGCCCGAACGCACCAGTACGACACGCAAGCGGTCGAACAGCCGGCGCTCTTCCATGGCGTTGATGTAGGTCATCGCCACCAACAAGAACAGCATCAATTCGGCAAATTCGAGCAAGTTGTGGCGCACGGCCGCTTCGGCCGAATGGTGATCGCCGGTGCCCGCATAGACCCAGCCGATGGCCGCCCAGATCACGCCCGCGGCAATCAAAACCGGCTTTGATTTTCGTAGGTGCAACACTTCCTCACCCATCACCAAGGCGTAGGCCAGCACGAAGATCGCAATTGAGAAGAAACCGACCCAGTGGGTGGTCAGATCAAGACCGGATTCGGCGGCAAAAGCCATACCCGGCAGGCACACCAGTGCCAACAAAAAATTTCGAAACATTCCATGAACTCCCGCGACATTGAGGGACGGGTCCCAAGTCGGGGGCCCACAAAAAACAAGCGCGCGAATTCTAGCTTTTCAATGGCGTTTTGTCATTACTCAGGCACCAATTATGAGTACGACAATGGACTTAATCACGAACACCGCCGGCGCTGCCATCAGCACCACCATCATGGTCCACAGACCGAACCTGCCGACCCCTGCGCGGGTGCCGACGTCGTAGACAATCCAACACATCAAGGCCACCAAACCGGCGATGCCAACGTAGGTCACTAACTCTTCGATCTGTGCAAAATCCATGGGCTTATCCCTTCGCCTCGGTTTCCGGTCCCAACAGCACCGCCAACCAACGGGTTTCGTCGTTGGCGTTTAGCGCCAACTTGACCGTCATCGTCAGCGGAATCGACAACAGCATGCCGACACTGCCGAGTAACCAACCCCAAAATACCAAGCTGAAAAACACCACAAAGGTCGACAGCCCGACCCCACGCCCCTGAAAGCGCGGCTCGATGACGTTGCCAAATAGGGTATTGATGCCGAAGTAGCCCAAACCGACCCCCAGCGCGCTGCCGGCGCCCAGTTCCAAAAACGCCAATAACACGGCCGGAATCGCCGCCAAAATCGAGCCGATATTGGGGATGTAGTTGAGTAAAAACGCCAACAGCCCCAACACCAGTGGAAAGTCCACGCCCATCGCATAGCACAGCACCGTCGCCGTCAGGCCGGTGCCCAAACTGACCCAGGTCTTGATCGCCAGGTAGGTATTGACCTTACTGGCCAATTCGCCGAACTGATTGAGTGCCGCTTCGGGCGCGCGCAGGGCCGTGCGAATTTTAGCCGGCAAGGACGACGCCTCAAGCAGGATAAAAATCACCAGCAACAAAATTAGAAAGCTATTCGCCAACACATTGCCCAGCCCCGACAGCAAGTTCGAGACCAAACTCATGGCCGCGCCCGGGTCGACCACGTCCTGTAGGGTTTTCAAATCCACCGGCAGTCCCCACTCAGACGCGACCGGCGCGATCGCACCGATTTCAGCTTTTAAACGCGCCTGATACGTCGGCAGTGCCTGTAAAAATCCATCGATGGAGCCGGCGACAATCATGCTAATCATGGTGGCGAAGCCAACAATAACGCCGACTACGCCAAGTACCGCGACCACCGCCGGAACTTTGCGCCGCTCAAGCCAAAACACAGGCGGGCAGGCAATCATCGCGATAAACGCCGAGACCAACAGCGGCACCACCACCGGCGCTGCTTGCTTCAGGCCCGCCACCACGATCACCAGCGCAGCCAAGTTCAGCAGTGTGTAAGAGCGTTCGTTGATTTCCATGGTCGACCTCGTTTCAGCGTGCCATCAGTGTAGCGGGGGTTGCGCAGTGCGTCATTTGTCACGCGTCAAAGGTTGCGCGACACTCCCCTCCCACAAGGAGACCGCATGCCACAGATCAGCCCTGCCAAATTGACCGACCTGGTCATTAAGACCCTGCAAGCCGCAGGTTCCGACGCCCACGAAGCCGCTATCGTCGCCGATCATTTGGTGCGCGCCAACTTGGCCGGCCACGACTCGCACGGTGTCGGCATGTTAAGTAACTACTTGCCCGGCATTCAAAGCGGCTTACTGAGGGTCAACCAAGCCGCCACCACCACGCTCGATTCGGGCGCGCTGCTCGGCGTTGATGGCCACCGCGGTTTCGGCCAGAGAATCGCGCGCGAAACCATCCAGCGCGGCATCGAACGCGCAGTCGAACATGGCGTAGCCCTAATCGGGTTGCGCCAATGTCACCACATTGGCCGGATTGGCACTTATGCCGAGCAATGCATGGACGCCGGCATGATCAGCCTGCACTTCGTTAATGTGACCGATCACCAGCCTATGGTCGCCGCGTTTCGTGGCAAGCAGGCGGTGTTTGGCACCAACCCGATTTGTTTTGGCATGCCCGCCATGGGCGATACCCGGTCGGTGCTATTGGACATGGCGACATCGCAAATTGCCCTGGGTAAAACCCGGGTCGCCTATTTGGGCGGCAAAACCGTGCCTCAAGGCGCGGTGATTGACCACGATGGCAACCTGTCCGACCAACCCAGCGTGATGTGGCAAGAACCCAAGGGCGCGTTGACGCCACTGGCCGATCACAAAGGCTATGCGCTGTGCTTAATGTGCGAAATATTGGCCGGGGTGATGACCGGCGGTGGCAGTTTGGCCCCGCACCACGAGCGCCGCGGCGGCATCATCAACAACATGATGTCGATTATCATCGACCCATCACGACTGGCATCGGCGGACTATTTGGCGCTGGAAATGCGCGAACTGGTGGCCCATGTGACCGGTTCCGCAGCCGCAGGCACAGAACCGGTAATCTTGCCGGGCGACCCGGAACGCCAGTGCACGGCCGAACGCAGCGCAGGTTTAGAATTTGACGACGGTAACTGGGCCTCACTGGTCGAGGCTGGCGCCTTGGTAGGAGTGAACTGGAATGCCTGAACGGGATCCGGCGGAATACACCGCCGAACAGCTAAAAGCGATCGATGACTACAACCACAGCGGCACCCGAACGATCGAGCGCAAGCCCTTCAAGCCCTGGCTAATGATGGCCGGCTTGATGGGCGTGGTGATCGTATTAGGCGGTTTTGCCTGGCTGATCGGCTACCTGGTCGAGCCGTACCTTTGAGCGCGAACGGCGGTACTCATCGGCGACATACAACGCCACCGCCAACCAAATAAAGCCAAAGGCAATGCCTTGGGCGAAGCCAAAGGGTTCGCCCAAGACCCACACACCGCACAGCATTTGCAAGGTCGGCACGGTGAAAAACAGCATTCCCAGCAACGACAAGGGGATTCGCCGGGCGGCAGCGACGTGGGTCAACAGCGGCAGCGCGGTGATCAAGCCACCCAAAATAAGCCACGGAGCGGTGGATTCCGTGGTCACCCATTTGATGTCACCAAACAGCGCCAGCCAAATCGTAAACACCGGAAACAACACCAAGGATTCGACCGTCAAACCGACCAAGGATTCGACCTTGACCATTTTTCGGGTGCTGGAATAGCAGGCAAAGCTAATGCCGACGACAATGCCGAACCAGGGCCAATGTCCGCCCAATACCGCCACCGATGCCACACCAACCGCAGCCAAACCCAGCGCCACGTATTTTAACCGGCTCAGGCGCTCGCCAAACAGCAGCACGCCCATGGCGACGTTCAACAGCGGCGTCAGGTAGTACCCCAGCGCAGCCTCGGTCACGCGCTGCTCGGCCACGGCCCACACATACATGCCCCAGTTAATCGCAATAAACACCGCACTGACCATCAGCCAACGTAAGTTTGGCCAGCGAAACGCGGCGCGCAAGGCCGGCCACTGACGCCGTGCCGTGACCACCAACAGCACCACCGGCACGATCCAAAACCCGCGGTGCGCCAGCACTTCAAACGCCGGCACCGAGACCGTATTGACCCAGTAAAGCGGAAAGGTGCCCCACATAAAAAAGCTGACCATGGCCAGCGCGATACCGCCTGAGTTCATTGCGTGCTCCGTGATTCCAGCGCCAACAGGAAGGCTTTGCGCCAAGGTCGCCAGTAGTAGCCACCAAGACCGCCGGATTTCGGCAGCACACGGTGGCACGGGATACTGAGGCAAATCGGGTTGGCGGCGCAAGCACTGCCAATGGCCCTCGCCGCCGTGGGCGAATCTAAACGTGCCGCCAGTTCGGCGTAGTTCAGGGTCTGGCCCGGGGCGATGTCACGCAGCGCATGCCACACCCGCAATCGAAACGCCGTGGCGGCCAACTCGACCGGTATCGACTGCCAGGGTCCACCCGCCAGTTGACCGCTGAGCGTTTGTAGCGCGTCACCCGCCGCCTCGTCCATCGGCGCCAGCCGCGCATTGGGAAACCGCCGCAGCAAATCCAACATAACCTCGCCAGGTGTACCGCCGAGTCCGGCAAACACCAGACCATGCCTGTGCATTGCGACTAACAACCAGCCTAGCGGCACCGCGGCCAAGCCAAAGGTCAGCAACCGATCACCACCATAGGCACCGGGCGTCATACCAACGTAGGTGCTGGCGCTGCGATACAGCGCCTTGTCATCATTAAAGCCGGCATCTAAAGCGGCCCGCATGACGCCCTGCCCGTCCAGCATGCGCGCCTTAAAGCGATCGGTTTTAGCGAACAGCTCCAACTGTTTTGGGCTGAACCCCAGCCAGCGTTTAAACGCCCGTGACAGCGTCGCCGGAGCGATGCCCAAACGTGCCGCGGTTTGCGTGGGACTGACGCCCTTGGCCAGCGCACCCATGGCGCGCTCCAAGTAAGGCGGCATCGGCACCAATTGATCGGGGTGGCAACGCTTGCAGGCCCGAAAGCCGGCCGCCAAGGCCGCGCTTGGCGAACTAAAAAAGCGCGTGTTGTCTGGTTTGGGCGCCGGCGATGGGCAACTGATGCGGCAATACACCCCGGTTGTCATCACGCCGTACCACAGGTGGCCGTCGATACTGGGATCGCGCGTTGCCAGTGCAACCTGCCCGGCCACGGCCCACGCCTGTTCGGATTTACTTGTCATGCGCGCAGTCTGCCGCCAAAGTATTGCCCCAAACCACCCATTTTTTGATCCCGCACCACAGGAATGTCATGGCGCAATACGTTTACACCATGAACCGTGTTTCGAAAACGGTTCCCCCGCAACGTCAAATTCTCAAAGACATCAGCTTGAGTTTCTTCCCCGGCGCCAAAATTGGCGTGTTGGGTCTGAACGGCTCTGGTAAGTCATCACTGCTTAAAATCATGGCCGGCGTCGACACCGAATTTAACGGTGAAGCGCGCCCGCAGCCGGACCTGCGCGTGGGCTACCTGCCGCAAGAGCCACAGCTGGACCCGACCAAGGACGTGCGTGGCAACGTCGAAGAAGGCGTCCACGAAGTCAAATCGATGCTGACCCGTTTCGACGAAATCAGTAACCGTTTCGCCGAGCCCATGAGCGACGACGAAATGAACGATTTGTTGGGCGAGCAAGGCGACTTGCAGAACCAAATCGATGCCGCCGGTGGCTGGGAATTGGAACGCACGCTGGAGCGTGCCGCGGATGCGCTGCGCCTACCGGCATGGGATGCGGATGTGACCACGCTGTCCGGCGGTGAAAAGCGCCGCGTCGCGCTGTGCCGCTTGCTGCTGTCCAAACCGGACATGTTGTTGCTGGACGAACCTACCAACCACTTGGATGCGGAATCCGTCGGCTGGCTGGAACAGTTTCTGGCCGAATTCCCCGGCACCGTGGTCGCCATTACCCACGACCGCTACTTCCTGGACAACGCGGCCAGCTGGATTCTGGAATTGGACCGTGGTCACGGCATTCCTTACGAGGGCAACTACTCCAACTGGCTGGAACAAAAAGAAGCCCGTTTGGAGCGCGAATCCAAGTCCGAGGACGCCCGTGCCAAATCGATCAAACGCGAATTGGAATGGGTACGCTCGAACGCCAAAGGCCGTCAGTCAAAATCCAAGGCCCGTTTGAAGGCCTTCGAAGAGCTATCGAGCCAAGAAACCCAGACCCGCAACGAAACCCAGGAAATCTATATTCCGCCGGGACCGCGTTTGGGTGAAAACGTCATCAAGCTGGAAAACGTCAGCAAGTCCTTCGGCGATAAGTCCCTGTTCAGCGATTTGAACCTGGACGTGCCGCGCGGCGCGATTGTCGGTGTTATCGGTGGTAACGGTGCCGGTAAATCGACCCTGTTTAAGCTGATCACCGGCGACGAACAGCCCGACACGGGCACCGTCACCGTCGGCGAAACCGTCACGCTCGGTTACGTCGATCAATCGCGCGACAACCTGGACGGCAACAAGACCGTGTGGGAAGAAGTCAGCGATGGCATGGACATGATCACGGTCGGCAACTACCAGATCAGTTCGCGCGCCTACCTGGGTCGCTTTAACTTTAAGGGCCAGGACCAGCAAAAATGGGTCAAGGACCTGTCCGGCGGTGAGCGTAACCGTTTGCACCTGGCCAACACCTTAAAGCAAGGCGGCAACGTGTTGCTGTTGGACGAACCGACCAACGATTTGGACGTGGAAACCCTGCGCGCACTCGAAGAAGCGGTATTGGCCTTCCCGGGTGTGGTGATCATGATTTCACACGACCGTTGGTTCCTCGATCGCATCAGCACGCACATCCTGGCCTACGAAGGTGATTCCAGCGTCAACTTCTTTGAAGGCAACTACACCGAGTACGAAGCGGACCGCAAGAAACGCCTGGGCGACCTTCAGCCAACGCGCGTCAAATACCGCAAAATGAGCGACTAAATGGCCTGGTTATTGCTAGCCTGCTCGGCCTTATTTTGGGCAGGCAACTTCGTCGTCGGCCGTTTGATCGCCGGCGAAATCGGCCCGATTACCATGAGCCTGTGGCGTTGGTCGCTGGCGCTGGCGATCATTATTCCGTTCGCCGCGCCGCGCATGTGGCGTCAACGCGCACTGATCCGTCAGCACATCGGCTTGCTGGTATTTCTGGCGATTTTTTCGGTCGCCAGTTTCAACACCTTGCTGTACATCGGTCTTCAGACCACCACGGCCACCAATGCGCTGTTGATCAACAGCTCGATCCCGGTCCTGATCATTGCGATTGGTGCCCTGGTGCTGCGCGAAGTGCCCAGCCGGCGGAGCCTTGCCGGTATTACGGTGTCATGCATCGGGGTCGCCTGGCTGATCAGCCAGGGCCAGTTCGAGCGCCTCGCCGCCCTCAGTTTCACCACCGGTGATTTGTGGATCTTAACCAGTTCGGTGGTGTGGGCCGTGTATTCGCTGTTCCTGCGGTTTCGACCGAGTGAGCTGGACCCGGTCGCTTTTTTGGGGCTGTCCGCCAGCATCGGCGTCGTAGTGCTGACAGGGTTAGGGCTGTGGAATCCCTTTGACGAAGCGCCGATGACGCTGACCCCGAGGCTGATGAGTGCGGTCGCCTTCTTTGCCGTATTCCCATCGCTGCTGGCGTACCTGTGCTGGAACGCCGGCATGGCCCGCGTCGGTGCGGCTCGCGGCGGCCAGATGATTCACTTGATGCCGGTCTTCGGCTTGGCCCTGGCCACCCAGGTCCTGGACGAAACCATGGCCGCCCACCACTGGATCGGTGCGGCCTTAATTGCCAGCGGCCTATTGATTGCCTTGCTACCGGTTCACCATTGGAGAAAAGCCCGTGCTTAACTTTGCAAATGTCGGCCAACGCCGTGACTGGAACAGTAAAAAATGGGCCCGTTTTGCCCCCGATGTGCTGCCATTGCCGGTCGCGGACATGGACTGCACCATCGCCGAGCCGATCCAAGCGGCGATCGAGGCACGGGTCGCACACGGTATTTTTGGCTATGACCACCCGCCAGCCAACGCCATGGACGTAGTGCGCGCGCACTTTGCGCGCGAATACGACTGGGCGGTCGAGGCCGAGTGGATTGTGCCGGTCGCCGGCGTGGTGCCCGCACAGTTCGCGGCCAACCGCGCATTTTCGACCGGCAACGGCCAAGTGGTCACGCCCACGCCGGTTTACCACAGCTTTCCGAGAGTGCCCGGCATCAGCGGCGACAGCGCCCACGGTGTTGACATGGTCGACACCGACGACGGCCGCAGTCTGATCGACCTGGACGCCTTCGAGCGGGCGTTGGAACAACCGCAGAACGCCGGCGTCGCCTTGCTGTGCAACCCTCACAACCCTGGTGGCGCGGTCTACCGCGAAGCCGAATTACAGCGCATCGCGGATGCCTGCGCCGCACACCATACGGTCATGGTGTCCGACGAAATTTGGGCCGATCTGATCTTGGATCCTATTGCCCACGTGCCGATGGCCAAGGTCTCACCGGACTGGGGTGTCAGCATCCTTGCCGGCACCAAGACCTGGAACATCGCCGGACTGCCATTAGCGTTTGTCGTCATCCCCAACCCGGCCTTGCGGGCCAAATTTACCCACGCACTGATGGGCTACCCTGACATCACCAACCTGGCCTGGCACGCCAGCATTGCCGCCTATCAACACGGCGGTCCGTGGCGCGCTGAATTGCTCGATCACCTGCGCGCCCAACGCGCTCGACTGCTGCGTTTCATTGCGCCGCGAGCGGCGCTGACCATGGCACGCATGGAAGGTACCTATTTGGCCTGGATCGATTGCCGAGCTTTGAACCGCCCGACCCTGCACGCGGACTGTGTCGCCGCCGGGGTCGGGCCGGATGACGGTGCGGCCTACGGCAAACCCGGCTTTTTGCGCTTTAACCTGGCCTGCTCGGCCGAGTTGCTGGATCAGGCCCTGATGCGACTGGCCGGGGTTATCGATGAAGCCTGATTTGGCACGGCTGGTCGCCTGTCAGGCCCTGCTTGGCAGCGCCATGACGGTGCTGGTCAGCATCACCGCGTTGGCCTCTAAACCGATCGCCCCGGGCATTGCCTGGATCACGCTGCCGGTCAGTTTGCAGTTTATTGGCCTGTTAATGGCGACCACCCCCGCCAGCTTATTGATGGCGCGGGTCGGCCGGCGCAACGGCTTTATGGTCGGGGCCGCCTTGGGTGCCGCCGCCGGTGGCGCCGGTGCCTGGGCCATGGTCTATGAAAGTTTCATGGCGCTATGTATTGCCTCGACATTGGCCGGTGCGGCCAACGCTTTTGGACAGTATTACCGCTTCGCCGCCCAAGAAGTCGTCCCCGAACCGCAGCGTGCACGCGCCCTGGGCTGGGTCATGTTCGGCGGCGTGATTGCGGCGTTTTTAGGCCCCCAGGCCAGCATTATCGGCCGCGACATCATGGCGGTAACTTTTGAGGGCGCCTACCTAGCCATGGGCTTGATGTTCGTGGTGTCTTTTGTGCTGCTGTGGGGGCTCAAGGTCGGACGCGCCGACCTGCCACCCAAAGGCGGCCGTGACCTTGCTCAATTGATCCGCGACCCGGTCCTGATCGTGGCTGTGATCGCCGGCGTCACCAGCTATTCGGTGATGGCACTGCTGATGAATGTGACCACCTTGGCGATGGACCGACTGGGCTTTGAGTTCGGCCAAGTCGGCATCGTCATCCAATGGCATGTGGTCGCCATGTTCGGCCCCAGCTTCATCACCGGATCACTGATGACGCGCTTTGGCACCCGCCCGATCATGCTGGTAGGCGCACTGATGTACCTTGGCTGCTCGGTGTTGGCTCAAATCGGCCAAAGCTACCTGGACTTTGTCCTGGCACTGGTGCTGCTGGGCGCTGGCTGGAACTTTTTGTTTCTTGGCGCGACTCGCTCAGTCGGCGAAGCGCTGGCGCCGAGCGAGCGCGCCCGCGGTCAGGCCTTGAACGAGACCTTGGTGTTCGGCTTCACCGCCTTGGCGGTGCTGTTCGCGGCCCCACTGGAAGGCTGGTTGGGCTGGCAAAGCCTGAACATCGTAATGCTGATACCGGTCGCAATTGTGGTCGCATTGATCGCCCTGATCCGGCCTCGCCCACAAACAGCCTAAAGGTACTAGATCCAAGCACTTAGATCGTTTTGGTGCTGGCGCAACTGGGCATCTGTCCTAGGCTTAGGGACATGTAATGCGGTAACGGTGATACCCAGTTGAAACGGATCTTACAAAAGGCGCCAGCCCTGCGCGGTTTGAGCGTCGCCATTGCCTTGGCCATGGCCGCCAACGCACATGCCTTGCGGCTGAGCGACATCGAAATTGGGTCGTACCTGGATCAGCCACTCAAGGCCCGTGTGCAAATTCGTGGCGCCAGCGCCGATGCCCTGGCGTCCTTGGTGACAACCCTGGCATCGCGCGAAGCGTTCGAGCGCGCCGGAATTCAACGAGCCGATGCGCTGGCCAACATGACCTTCGATGTCGACCCCAACGGGCGTTACCTTTACATCCAAACCGACCAACCGGTGCGCGAACCCTTCATGCTGTTCTTGGTCCGTGGCGACTGGAACGATGGCAGCCTGACACGCGAATACGCGCTGTTGCTGGATTTACCGACCGCCGCCAGCGCGGCCAAATTTGACCTGCCCAATTTTGGTTTGGCCGACACCGTCAAACCCTTTGCCAAACCCGACAAGCCGATCGCTACAAAACCTGCCGTCGTCAAAGCTGCGGATGTGGTCGAGCAAGCGCTGAGCAATACCCGCGAGGTGGTCGTTAAGTCGGGCGACACCTTGGGCCGGATTGCACGTCGCTACTTTGATCCCACCTTCGCCGCGGACGTCGGCGCTTTCACCCAAGCCCTGTTTGAATTGAACCCCTCGGCGTTCATTAACGGCAACATCAACCTGATTCGCGCCGGTGCTGAGCTGCGGTTGCCGAGCCTGCCGGCGCCCAATACCCCGACCCTGGTGGCGGACCAAGCGGATGTAGAGTTGCCCGGCGTTGCCTTGGAAACGAGCGCCAGCGGTGGCTTGCGCCTGGTCACCCAAAACACGCTGGTCGAGGACACCGAAACCGAATACCTGCGCCAACGCATTCAAACCTTGGAGCTGCAGTTGGCCCAATTACAGGCCAACAACGCGTCGCGCACCGAGGTCGGCAACCTGATTGCCGAGGCCACCGGTACAGCACTGACGCCGCTGCCCGTGGCAACGCCGAATCCCGCTGCCAGCGCGATGGTTGCTGATGACGTCGATGTCGCTGATGACTTGGTGACCGCTGCATTGCCAATTGCGCCCGTCGCACCCTTGGCACCCTTGGCACCCGTCGCCGTGGCTCCATCGGCCCCGGCGACTCCGATCGCCAGCATCACCAAAGCCAGCCCGGCCGCAGCCGCCCCAGCCGCCAACACGATCAAGACCATTGCCGTGTTGGCCCAAGACAACTTGACCAACCCCTGGGCTCAAAGCGGCTTAGGTGCACTGTTAACTGCCCTGCTGGGCTGGTTTGCCTGGGGCCGTCGCAGCAAAACACGCTTTGTACCCGCGGCCGAACTGGCGGAGCCGGCGCCGGTGTTTGAGGAGGCCCCAGCACAGCCCATGGCGGCGACACCGCGCCCGCCCTTCGGCGGCACATCGGAGCTACTGGAGACCTGTGCGGTGTGGGTCGGCTACAGCCAAATTGACCAGGCCATCCGCGTCTTAGATGACGTCATCGAGCGCGACGACAACCGCACGGATCCACGCATCGTGGCGCGCAAAAATGACGTGTTGGCGCGCTTTCGCCCGGATGAACTGGACGAATTTGTCACCACAAGCAAGGCTCGCTGGGCGTCCAACCCAACGCTGTTGGCGGCGCTTGGGCAAAGCCACAGCATCCCGACCCCGGCCGCACCGGCCACGCTGCACGATCGACCCGAGGATTTAGGCGAGATCGATATGGGGCTAACCCCCCTGCCCGGCGAAACCCGCTTGGACAGCATTGAATTCACCTTGGATTTGAACGACACACGGTCCTGATTTGGGCCGCGTGATGCGGTAGTCTCGGCGCTAGCTACTTACCTAAGGCGCACTATGAAACTGACTGACATCAACGGCACCGCCGTCACCAAACTTTGCCTGGGCACTATGACCTGGGGCGAACAAAACACCGAAGCCCAAGCGCATGAACAAATAGACTATGCGCTAGAGCGCGGGCTTAACTTTATCGACTGTGCCGAGATGTACCCGGTGCCGCCGAAAGCCGAAACCCAAGGCCGGACCGAGCAGTACATCGGGTCGTGGTTTGCCAAGACCGGGCAGCGCGACCGCTGGGTACTGGCGACCAAGGCCTCAGGACCGGGCGAATGGATGCAACACATCCGCGGCGGCCCCCGCTTTAGTGCGGACCATTTAGTGCGCGCCGTCGACACCAGCCTGCAACGCCTACAAACCGACTATATCGACTTGTACCAGCTGCATTGGCCGGACCGTAACACCAACTTTTTTGGCAAGCTCGGCTACCAACACAGCGACGCCGACGAAACTCCGATCGAGGAAACGCTGCAGGCGCTGGATACGCTGGTACGCTCTGGCAAAATTCGCGCGATCGGGCTGTCCAACGAAACGCCCTGGGGCGCGATGCGATTTTTACAGCTGGCTGAACGCGAAGGCTGGCCGCGGGTTGCGACCATTCAAAACCCCTATAACTTGCTGAACCGCACCTACGAGGTCGGCTTGGCCGAAGTCAGCCACCGTGAAAACGTCGGCTTGCTAGCCTATTCGCCGCTGGCGTTTGGCGTTTTGACCGGAAAATACCGCCACGGCGTCCGCCCAGACGGCGCTCGTCTGACACTGTTTGATCGCTTCTCGCGCTACAACAACGACCAAGCCGTGGCCGCCACCGAGGCCTACCTGGCACTGGCCGATGAGCACGGAATCGACCCCACACTGATGGCGCTGGCCTACGTCAACTCGCGCCCCTTCGTGCTCTCAAATATCATTGGGGCGACCACCCTAGCCCAGCTCAAAACCTGCATTGATAGTGCCGACGTCGAGCTGAGCCAAGCGCTGATTGATGGCATCGAAGCGATTCATACAACCCAGCCCAACCCCTCGCCCTAGGGCCCCGGCATTCGATCCAATTCGGCACCAGTGCATGCCCTTGCACCGGTGCCGAGGGCAACTGATCATAGGGCTCTACTAAGGAGTCGATGATGTCGCCACTGGATACTCAACACCGCAATCCCGAAGACGCACTGGACACCCTGATCGTGCCACGGGCGCGTGACTTGGGCGGCTTTCACGTGCGCCGCGCACTGCCGTCGGCACGCCGCCAAATGGTCGGCCCGTTTATATTTTTGGACCAAATGGGGCCCGCACAGTTCGACCCTGGGCACGGCATCGACGTGCGCCCGCATCCGCACATTGGCTTGTCCACCGTGACCTATCTGTACCAAGGCAGCATTTTGCACGCTGACAGTTTGGGCACCGTTCAAGACATCAACCCGGGCGAGGTCAACTGGATGACCGCCGGGCGCGGCATTACCCACTCCGAGCGCACGCGCCCGGCGCTCCGGGACAGCGGATTTGCGCTGTCGGGTTTTCAAACCTGGGTGGCACTGCCGGAACAGCACGAGGACATGGCCCCGGACTTTGAACATCACAAACGCCAAGCACTGCCGCTGATCGAGGGGGAGGGCAAACAGGTACGGCTGATACTGGGCGAGCTGTATGGCGCACGCGCCCCGGCAAAACTATCAAGCCCACTGTTTTATGCCGATGCCGACATCGGCGCTGGCCAATCACTGCCGCTGGATCAGCGCCACATGGACCGTGCCGTGTTCGTCGTGTCCGGCACCATCACGCTGGGCAAGGACACCTTTGAAAGCGGGCAACTGTTGGTGCTGCGCCCCGGCGACGCCCTCAGCCTAACGGCCACTCGCGACGCCCGTGTGTTGCTACTGGGTGGTGATCCGCTGGAAGGCCCGCGCCATATTTGGTGGAATTTTGTGTCCTCGTCCCTGGAAAAGCTTGAGCACGCCAAGCATCAATGGCAGCAAGAGGATTGGGAGCAGGGACAGTTCACACTGCCCCCCAGCGACAACGCCGAGCACATTGCGCTGCCGGCCAACTAAAACCAGCTGTGCTGCGGGTTGTCGTCGTGGGCGACGACGTCGACCGCCACATGCAACCGTTGATTGCCACCGCCGGCGGTAAAGCCTTTGACCGGCACCACGTCGGCATAATCCCGGCCCCAGGCCACGGTGATGTGACGATCCGACGGCATTTGATTGTTGGTCGGGTCAAAATCGACCCAGCCCAAGCCCTGCACGAACACACTGAACCAAGCGTGGCTGGCATCGGCACCGATTAGCCGCGGCTGCCCCTGTGGCGGCTGAGTTTCTAAATAGCCGCTGACATAGCGCACCGGCAATCCCATGCCACGCAACATGCTCAACGCCAAGTGCGCAAAATCTTGGCAAACGCCCATCCGCGATGCAAACACCTGGTGGACCGGCGTGCTGACTTCGGTGCTGCCGGGGACGTAGCTAAAATCGTGAAACAGGCGCGAGGTTAAATCCATCACCGCACTGATAATCGAGCGTTCGCGGGCGAAGGACCGCGCCGCGTACTCGCGCATATCACCCACCGCCACCGGTGCCAAGGCCGACGGCAGGCGGTAAATATCCAGCTGTTCGTGGGCGTCGACATAGACCGCTACCGACTCCCAAGGCGGCGTTTCATCCCACAACGGTAACGACGGCACAATCAACTCGACCGCGCTGTCGGCAATCACTTCCAGCGCGTCGTGCAAGGTTTCGACTGAAAAATCGACCACCCGGTTACCGAACCAGTCGGTCCGTTCCTGCAGCCAATTAGGTTCCGGCGACACAGACAACGCTGCACGCTGGACTTGCTGCCAACGGGATGCACGCGGTAACAACACCGCCGTGTTTTGGCAGTCGCTGACCGCGGCGTCATAGCTGTAACGGGTCAGGTGACGAACTTTGAATTTCATGTTCTGACCTTAGTAAGCCGGTGCGGGATTTCGGCGTGGTTAAAGTAACGCAGTGTCAGGGTTTCCGAGAGCGCCAACAAGCGCCGCTCGGTTTGCGCCAGCATATCGGTCAGTACCGCCCGCGGCTGCCCTTCCGGTGTCATCAGCTCGTCAGGGTCCGCCAGCTGAATGGCCGTGCGCGCCTCCAACGCCAAACGCTGCTGGACCGGCAATGTGCCGCGACGAACCGAGCCTGGCAACAGATCGATCTGCTCGCCCAGGCGCCGCAGCTGGTAGGCCAGCGCGCGTGGCGTCGAGTCGTCCAACAGCAGCATATCGACCACCGCCCCGGCATGAATGCTGGAACGGTAGCGCCGTTTATAGGTCATGGTGGTGTCGGTAATGCCGAGCACCATTTCCCAGAACCCGAGCTCGTTACGCCGGATCGGGCTGGCGGCATCACGCAGCAGCGCACAGGTCTGCAAACCACGCTCCAAATGCCGGCCGATATCCAAAAACCGATAGCCAAGACTGCGCGTCATGGTGTCGTTGACCAAACCGTTGGTCGCGCTCAACAGCATCAACACCTGATCAAGCCGTTCGATTTGCTGGCCGACGGGTAATTCCTGAAGACCGACCGCTGACTGCAGGTTTTTTTCCAGTCGCACCAGTAACCGCCAGGCGTCCGGGCTCAAATAGTCCGGAACCGCCCGGGCGTTGGCCAACAATCCATCGAGCGCCCGGTGCAGCCCGACCGGGTGGTCGGCGTGCGTCAGGATGGTCGATAACTGGGCTTCGGGTTTGTTGACATCAACCATTTGCGAGCCCAACGCAACGCCGGACAGCAACAGCGGCAAGCCCGGAATAGCATTGTCCGGACCGACACTTTGACGCTCCTCCAACACCCGCTGCAGTACCTCGCGCAGCAGCCGGCCGATAAATTCGAGGCGCTCGGCATAACGGCCCATCCAGTACAGCGCATCCGCCACCCGCGACGGCACCGCGCCGGGATCCGAATTGACCACCGCCGGTTTGGCGCTGGTGGTTATCGTGATCGCCGCATCACCCTGGCCCTCGCCCATCACCCATAGGTCTTTGACACCGATGGCGACACGGCTGCTGGCTTGCAACGTTGCGACATCATTTTCGACATAGCGCACCAACCCGCCCGGCATCGCCGTCCAGCCATTGGGGCCGCGCACGGCGTAGACCCGAATCAAGGCGTTGACGTCACCGACCTGGCCCTGTTGCGAGGCCGGTATGCGCGAGCCGGTCAAACGCCGTTGTGCGACCCATCCATTCGGGTTGGCCCAAATTGCCTCCAAACCCGGTTCGCCACCTTGGTAAAGAACGCCCTCGCGGCCTTGGCCACCGAGCACACGAAACACAAACCCCGCCGGGTTTTGGCGCACCAACTCGACGTTCTCCGGCTGCATCAGCGGCAAGGTCTCGGCACTTTTCAATGGCGAACTGTATAGATGATCTAGCTGACTCAAAAAGCCCGGCGAATCGATCAAGCCGGCGCCCGGTGGATTCCACATATCGACACGTCCCGCGCGCAGTACCGCGCCGATACCGGGCGTGCCCAATCGCGAGTTGTCATCGAATGCCAGTGGATCGGTAAAGGCGTCCAGCACACGGCGCAGCACCATCGACACCGGTTGTAGGCCATCCAGCGTTTTCAACCACAGTTGGCCGTCGCGCACCGTTAGATCCTCGCCCTGAGCCAGGGTCAAATCCAAGTAGTTAGCCAAAAAGGCATGCTCGAAATAACTGGGGTGGTGTTGGCCTGGCGTCAGCATGACCGCGTGCCCTGCTCGGGTCGCCAGCGTGTCGTCCACCGCGGCACGGAAGGCCTGGAAAAATGACGCGACACGGCGCATCGGCATCCGCCGGGTCAGGAACCCAAACACCCGCGCCAAGGTAATGCGACGTTCCAGCACGTAGCCCAGGCCCCCTGGCGGCCGCGAGATATCGCCATAGACACGCCATTCACCGTCGGCGTCACGGCCCAGGTCCATCGCTAAAAATCGCAACCACGGACGATCCCCGGCGACGTCATGCGCCGCCAACAGATAGTCCGGATCGGAGAACAGCAGTCGCGGGTCATAGCCGCCGCGTTTAACCTGTGTTTGCGCCCCCATCAGGTCGGTCAGCAAGGCTTCGACGTTACCCGCCCGCTCGATAATGCCCCGCTCCAAGCGGTCCCATTCGGCACTGGCCAGCACCATTGGCAAGGGGTCCATCTGCCAGTCGCGCACGTCCGGGCCGTCCGGCAGGCTGCGATAGGTCGAGCCGTTGTCTTTGAGCCGACGCTGCAATTCAGATTCCCAGCGCAGTAATTGCTCGGGCGGCGTCGCCCCTAGTAGCTCCAGCAGCGGAGCCCAGGCGCGCGCAGTATCCGGCGTCAACGTTGATTCAATATGTGGCAATGGCCAATCCCATCCTTATTTCCGCGCGAGAATAGCAGAGCGCTGTAATTATTCCGCAGATCGGGCTTAACACGGTGACAAAACGCGGGTAGAATCCGCGCCCATCGGAGTATAGCGCAGCTTGGTAGCGCGTCTCGTTCGGGACGAGAAGGTCGGGGGTTCGAATCCCTCTACTCCGACCACTTCAGCTTCACCCATTTCCATGCAAACTTTTCCATCCATTTTGACATCCATTCGCACTCCGCAGCGGTCTATTTCGACCTCTCGTTAACGGATGCCGCGTGCTGTCTGTACCTCAGTACCAGTTCACACTTTTTAAGCCCAATAGTTTTCCACTTTGCCTGTGGATAATTCGGTGGACAAAGTTTTGAGAGAGCCCCGCAAGGCCTTATTTATCAAGGCCTCACGTCAGATTGCTCAAAATGTGAACACTTAAATTATCATAAAAATCATATGGTTAGCAAAGTCAACGCCAGCAAAACGATTTTTCGCTGTTTTATCGCCCCTATTGGACAGGCACGCCACCACTGTTAATAACCAAGTCAAGCCCCGCACCTAAAATAATCACAGATTTATAGGTTGCGCGCGAAAAATGCTTCTTGTATGGACTCGTGCACCAGGTCCAACCGACTCTGAAATTCGTCCATCGCTTCAGACAGATCGTCCGCACTCATGTTGTCCGCAGGGAGGTTTTCAACCCACTGACGCGTTTGACGCACTTCGCGTGGCGCACTGGCCTTTACAGGCAGCCCCAGCAGCCCACTTTCGACCTCGCCGAGGGCGTGTACTAACGAACGCGGGAAACTACGGTCCATTAACAGGAACTTCAGGGCCTCGCGCGGCTTAACCCGGTTAGTCACGCTGTGACGGTACATCTCGTACCCGTCCTGGGCCTGCAAAATGCCCATCCAGCCAAGCGTTGTATCGACGTCTTGGATCCATTCCGCATCCGGCAACAGCGACGTGGTTTTAAAGTCCAACAGCCGCGAGCTCATATCAGCGCGCTCCATCTGTAAGCCCAAGCGCAAAAACTGCCAGGCCTCGTCGCGGCTCATGGAGCCGTGCAAGACCCCGGAAAAATGACGACAGCCCCAGATCACCTGGCGCAGCAATTCCGAGCGCTTGCGTCGCGACATATTGACCGCCGAGCCCTCGGCCAACAGCAAGTCCATTCGGTTCAAGCCTTCCCAGGCGTCCTTGGGGATTTGGTCCCGCGCCACTCGCGCGTTCTCGCGGGCGGCCTTGATACAGCTGCGAATCGAGGCCGGGTTCTTGCTGTCCAGCAGCAGCCATCGACTGACTCGGGTCTCGGTCGGTTCAGCCAGTCCGTCATCACCTTCCGACGTGATCGCGTCAACCAGGTTGGCCCAATTCAACGGCGCATCTTCCGGCAGGTCCAGCATTAAGTTAATGGTTGCATCGAATAGGCGCGACGTGTCCTCGGCGCGCTCTATGTAACGCCCCAGCCAATACAAGTGCTCCGCAACACGTGCCAACATCAGTTCGCTCCCCGTTCGTCTTCGATCACCCACATGTCCTTGCTACCGCCACCCTGACTGGAATTAACCACCAACGAGCCTTCGGTTAACGCGACCCTGCACAGCCCGCCCGTGGTGCAGGCGGTGCGCTCGCCTTGCAGCACAAACGGCCGCAAGTCGACATGCCGCGGCGCCAACACCCCGTCGATCAAGGTCGGCGTGGTCGACAAGTTAAGCATGGGCTGGGCGATCCAATTGCGTGGCGCGTGCTTAATCGCAGCGGCGGTGGCATCACGTTCGGCCTGACTGGCGTGGGGGCCGATTAACAGCCCGTAGCCGCCGGATTCGTTGACCGGTTTAACCACCAGCTTGTCGAGGTTGGCCAGCACGTGCTGGCATTCATTCGGACGCGAGCACAGAAAGGTCGGCACGTTTTCGATGATCGGGTCTTGATCCAGATAGTACTTAATCAACGCCGGAACATACGCGTACACGGCTTTGTCGTCAGCCACCCCGGCACCGGGGGCGTTGGCGATGGCGACATTGCCCGCACGCCACGCCGCCATCAGGCCGCGCACGCCGAGCGCCGAATCAGGGTTAAACACGTCCGGGTCCAAAAAGGTATCGTCGATGCGTCGATAAATTACGTCGACGCGCTGCAACCCGAAAATGGTGCGCATGTAGACGATGTTGTCCTGGCACACCAGATCCGCGCCTTCGACCAGTTGCGCGCCCATTTGCTGGGCTAAATAGCAGTGCTCAAAATACGCGCTGTTATAGATGCCGGGGGTCAACACTGCGACCGTCGGCTGAACGTCCGTGCGCGGTGACAAACTGGTCAGCGTGTCCAGCAGCGACGTCGCATAGTCCTGGACCGGCAATACGTTTTGGCTTTTAAACAGCTCTGGCAGCACACGCTTAATCAGGTTGCGGTTTTCGAGCATGTACGACACACCGGACGGCACCCGCAGATTGTCCTCCAGCACCCGAATCGTGCCTTCGCCATCGCGCACCAGGTCACTGCCACAGACATGTGCCCAGACCCCGTGGGCCGGTTTAGTGCCGATACACTCAGGGCGGAAGTTTGGACTGTCCAACAGCAGCGCAGACGGAATGATGCCGTCCTTTAAGACACGCTGGTCATTGTAAAGGTCATCGATAAACAGGTTGAGCGCTTGCAGGCGTTGCTGCAGCCCGGCCGAAGTGCACCGCCACTCGCGCGCGCCAATCACGCGCGGAATCAAATCCAGCGGCCAAGCGCGGTCGATGTTTTGGCTGTCCGAGTAGACCGTGAACGAAATCCCCTGCGCGCGAATTTCAGCGTCCAGCGCGGCTTGGCGCTCGGACAGGTCGGCGTGGGTTAACTGGTTAAGCTGCTCGCACAGGGCGCGGGCAACAGGGCGCGGCGCCCCCTGGTCCAGCAACTCATCAAAAAATCCCGCTTGCGCTGGGTACTCATCAAATAAGCAAGCCATCCTGACTCCTCGTTGTTTTGATTGTGTGCCGGCGCACTTTGATAACTATACCCATAGCCCCCACCATAAGGGATGACAATCTAGTACCGAAATGAGGACACCCCGTGTTAGCGATACTTTCTCCGGCCAAAAACCTTGATATGGCACGCAGCGCCGACCTTCCGGCCAGCGTCCCGCAGTTCGGCGACCAAGCCCGCGCCCTGGTCGATGTCATGCGCACCCAAACCCCGGCGGATATCGCCACCTTGATGAAACTGTCGGATAAACTGGCGCACCTAAACTTTGAACGCTTCGCGACCTTTCAAGCGGAGCCTGCGAGCGCCGGCACCCATGCGGTGATGGCCTTTAATGGTGACGTCTACCAGGGCCTGGACGCATCGACACTGGGGAGCGACGGACTGGTTTATTTGAACCGCCATTTGCGGATTTTGTCAGGACTATACGGGGCCCTGCGCCCGCTGGATCGAATGCAGGCATACCGCCTTGAAATGGGCACCGCCCTCGCCAACCCCGGCGGCAAGAACCTGTATGAGTTTTGGGGCGACCAGGTGACCCGCGCGCTTGAGGCGGCGGCTGCCGAGATCGGTACCGATACCCTGGTGAACTTGGCCAGCACCGAGTATTCCGGCGTGGTTGACCTCAAAGGCACCGCGCTGCGGGTGATCACGCCCGTGTTCAAAGATTTTAAAACTGACAAATACAAAATCATTAGCTTTTACGCCAAGAAAGCGCGCGGCCTGATGGTTCGCTATATGGCTGATCACCAATTGCGTGACGCCGACGACCTAAAGGCCTTTGATGTTCAGGGCTACGCCTTCGACCCCGGCGAGTCGAGCGCAACCCAGTGGATATTCAAGCGCAAGTTGGCGCCGTGAACGCATTTGAACACTGGCTGACGGCGCTCGAACCGGTCGACGGCGCCCACGCCTGCATCGGTTGCCAGACCGGTGCCGAAGCCTTGACCGACGACCCGGCCGAGTGGCCGGCCCGGTACTTTACCCGCTGCGTGGTGCGCCTAGCATCGCTGGATGCGCGGTCCATTGCCCGTCTGGGTCAGCTGCGCAATCAGTACGCCCAACAGATCGCGCTGTGGATTGACCAGCCCAGCCCCGACGACCGCGAACCTTTGCTCGGTTTAGGGTTCAAAGGCTTACCCGGACCCGCAGGCGTCGCCTGCTTTGGCTACGACCTGGGGACCTACAACCACCAGCGCGACTGGAACAATCCCAAATACTGGGCCAATCCTGAACGATGGGGGCAGGCATTTTGGTAACTCGATCACACTCGTTATGGGACCTGAATAAGATGTTGCGATACACACAGACATTCGAATTTAGCAAGCCAATGCTAACTTTGCTTCTCGCAGTTGCCCTTGCAGCCGGACCCATCGGGATCGCCGCGGCTGCAGGAGCGTCGCCCGTGAACATAGTGGTAAGTCCCGGCACAGACCGCGCGTACCGCTATGTCTCGTTGGACAACGGCTTGACCGCGGTGCTGGTCAGCGACCCCAACACCGACAAGGCTGCGGCCTCCCTCGAAGTGGCGATCGGCGCGGGTTCCGACCCGCGCGAGCGTGCTGGCATGGCCCACTTCTTGGAGCACATGCTGTTCTTGGGCACCCAGCCGTTTCCGCAACCCGGCGAATACCAGCAGTTCCTGACCACCCATGGCGGCAGCTCAAATGCCTATACCGCCTACGAACAAACCAACTATCACTTTGATGTCGACGCCGACCAATTAGCCCCTGCACTGGATCGGTTTGCGGCATTTTTCGTCAGCCCACTGTTCACCGACGACCTGGTCGAGCGCGAACGCAACGCCGTCCACAGTGAGTACACCGCCAAAATCAAAGAAGACGGACGCCGCTACTTCGACGCCCTGAAACAGGTGGTCAACCCCGAACACCCCTTCTCCAAGTTCACAGTGGGCAATCTGGACACCCTTAGCGGCGACAACCTGGCCGACGAAGTGCGCCAATTTTGGACGCAACATTATTCCGCCAACCTGATGACGCTTGGCGTGGTCGGACGCGAGCCGCTGGACAGCCTGGAGCGCATGGTTCGCGAGCGATTCAGCGCCATCGAAGACCGCCGCCTAACCCGCCAAGTGGTGCTAGAACCGATGTTCACCGAGCAAGCCCTAGGCCATACCTTGGCGGTCCAGAACTTGCGTGATCGGCGCAGCCTGACACTGATTTTCCCGACCCGCGAAATTGGCACCCTCTATCGGACCAAGCCCACCTCTTACATCGGCAGCCTGGTGGGGCACGAGGGCGAAGGTTCGCTGTACTCATTGCTGCGCCAGCGCGGCTGGGCCGAGGGCCTGAGTGCCGGCCAAGGTATCGCCAACAAAGACGGCGCGACTTTTATGGTTGGGATCGAGTTAACTCCGCGCGGAGCCGAACATCGTGACCAGATCATCGAGTTGGTGTTTGAGCACATCGCATTGATCGACCGGCGCGGCATCAACCACTGGCGCCATCGTGAGCAAGGCCAGATTTTGGCCACCGAGTTCCGCTTTTTGTCGGACGCGCCAGCCCAACGCCACGCCATGGCGCTGGCCAGTGCACTGACCCGTTACGCCCCAGAGGACGTAATGCGCGGCCCGTTTGCGTGGGACCAGTACGACCCGGACATGATCGACACGATCTTAGGTTCGCTAACCCCGGACAACCTGCTGTTAAGTTACTCCGCCCCTGACGTCGACGGCGATCTGAATTCGCCCTGGTACGACACACCCTACAGCCTGACCCCGATCGAACCCGAGCGCCTGAGCCGCTGGACTCGCGCGCGTGGCGTCACGCAATCGTTTTCGACCGACTTACCGTCGGCCAACCCCTTTGTCGCCAGCGCATTCGATTTGGAATCCCAAAGTGGTCACGCCGGCGACACCCCGGACTTGCTGATTCAAGCCGACAACCACCAGCACTGGCACTTGCAGGACCGTCAATTCTTAAAGCCGCGGGCAGACATTTATTTGCGCCTGGCGACGCCGGCTGCAAACGCGACGGCTCAGCAATCGGTGGCCACACGCATCATTACCCGGCTCATCGAAGAAGAGCTGAACACCCAGACCTACCCCGCGCGCATTGCCGGGCTCGGCTTTGACGTCTATCGAACCCTCAGCGGCATCAGCTTAGTTGCCAAGGGCTACAGCGAGACGGTGCCGAAACTGGCGTCACTGGTGGCTAACGCCGCAGCCGACCCGCAAGTCGACGCCCGTGCCTTTGAACTCATTCAGGCCGACATGATCCGCGAGCTCAAAGACCAAGCCCTTGATGCCCCGTACGAACAATTAATGCAGGCTTTGCCGGTGGCGCTGATTGACGGGTACTGGAGTACAGCGGACCAGCTTGCAGCCGCTGAGGCCATCACGCTGACCGATGTCGAAATGGTGTGGCGCCGATTGCTGGCGGAGTCACGCGTCGACGTAATGACCCACGGCAACCTGACCGATCAGCAAGCACGCGTGATCGCCGATGACCTGGTTCAGATTCTGCGCCCCGCCAGCGATGCGCCAGCCTATGACTTGCCCGGCGTCAACCAACGCTTTGCCGACGGCGATCGCCTGGCATCCACCATCGACCACAACGACAACGCCTGGCTGGCTTACCTGCCCGCCACCGACGAAAGCAGCCAATCCGAGGCCCTGTATCGGGTCCTGGGGCAAGTCATCAAAACCCCGTTCTACACGCGGCTGCGCACGGAGCAGCAACTGGGTTACATCGTATTTGCCGGCTACATGCCGCTGATCAGCCAACCCGGACTGGTGTTTGTGGTTCAGTCCCCTGAAACCACACCGAACGACATTGAGCTGGCCGCCGAAGCGTTCTGGGCCGAGTTTAGCGAGCGCACGGAAACCATGACTATGGCCGACTTTGAGCGCTTCAAAGCGGCGGTGCTAACTGGGCTAACCGAGGAAGATCCAAACCTGAGTGCCCGCAGTCAGCGTTTATGGAACACCATCGGGTTACAGGATGCCGAGTTCCAGCGGCGTGGGCAGGTGATTCAAGCGGTTTCGGACCTGCGCCTGGAATCGCTGCGCGGTTTGATGCAGCGGCTGGCCTCCGGTGAAGGACGGTTAACGATCACGACCGTGGACGATGCGGTGGCGGCGAAATCCGCACAGGCCCGTTGATCACTTTTTTCAGCATCCGAATCAGGCGCTGACGGTCGCGGCGGTTTAAAAAGCCGCCGACCTCGACTTGGTCACCCTTAAAGCAAAACCAGACCCGTGGCGGATCACCCCGGCGTTTAGGTTTGTCGACCTGAACGCGCGTCCATGCCCGCGCCGACCGCCATTCAGACTCCGGCAGGTCACGGCCACTTTGAATGATGACTTCATGCGCGGTCAGCTCGATGGTTTGACAACGCTGGGCCTGGCGCGCCACCCACCACAGCGCCCACGTCAGGCCGATCAGCTCCAAAATCCCCATCGGCAGCGCCAGCACGACACCTTTGATCGTCCAAAAGGTCGCGAAACCCAGGATCCCCAAACCAAAAATAGCAATCACATACAGATTACGCCGCCACGGCATGGCAGCATTCGGGCGCAGCACCAGGGTTTGGCTGGCAGCGTTGTCGAGCAATTCAACCATCGCAATCCGGACCGGCCGTGGTCAGTTTTATCCATCGGGAGTCGCTGAGTATGCGAGGCCACCTCGGACCCGTCAATCGGCCAGGAACTGGCCCATCGCGGCCACACACTCCGGCTCATAAAGGGTCGGTGCATGACCGGTTTGAGCCACAATCAAGGCCTCGGCAACTGGGTTGAGCTGGAGCATGCGAGCCAAGGTCGAGGGGCTGAATAAGTCCGAGCATTCGCCACGGATGATCAACACCGCCAAGCCAATAGTGGACTGATAGAGCGGCCAAAACGGCTCAATCTCGGCGCCGCGAGTTTGCTGGCTGATCGCCGGATCATAGTCAAACACGATCTGGGAATCGCGCGCGCGACACAAGGCCCGGGCAAAACGCGGCCAGTCGGTTTCGCGCGGATGTGCCGGTAACTGCGCCGCACGCACCTCATCGATGGCTTCGGCCCAATTCACAAAGGGTCCACCCTCGCCGACACGGGCTCGAATGGCATCGATACCGGCCGCTTCGATCACCGGGCCGATGTCATTAATCACCAGACGTCGCAGGCGCTGCGGCAACTGCGACGCCAGACCCATAGTCAAAATTCCGCCCAGACTGGTGCCGATGACATCAAACTGCGGTTCAGCCCGGGTCGCCAGCCACGCCGTCAGGTCCGCCAAGTAGACCGCAGGGGTGTACCGCGCCGGGTCGCTGTCCCAATCACTGTCACCACGCCCGCACAGGTCCACTCGGATCACTGGGCGACTCGGAAACATCTGCAAAATACCGTCGAAGTCGCGGTGGTTGCGGGTTAACCCCGGTATGCACAGGATCGGCACGCCGCAACCGGCGCGCTCGTGAATCGCCATGCGCGCGCCGGCCCGCCCGAGGGCAAAGAAAGTGCGTTCGACGGTTGGCATTGCCGTGCTCCCTAGGCAAACTGCGCCCATGATTGATCCGAATGTACTGGCACTCTTGGTGTGCCCCATCAGCGGCGGGCCGCTAACCTACAACCCGCTGACCGAGTCCCTGGACTCCGAACAGGCCGGCGTGCGCTTTCCTATCGTCAATGGCATTCCGCACCTGCTGGAATCCGCGGCGACTGCGCTGGACTAATAGGGTGAGTGTTTAAGCACCCACTGCTCTAGCTGTTCCAACAACGCCATTTTTTCCGGCGCCAATGCCTGGGCGGCCAGTTCTTGCATCTGGGCTTGGTAACTGTGCACAGTCATCGCGCGGGTACCTTCCAGCTGCCAGCGTTGCGAGCGGTAGCGTGTCCAACGCTTGTAGTCGCCCGGCCCCAGCTTGTCTGGGAAATTGCGCGCGATATACAACGGCAACATGGCGCGTAAACGCGCATCCTCGAACTCCGGCGGTGTCGACACCAAGTCGTCGCTGGACGCGGTTCGCACCTGGCGCATCTTGGCCTCGTCCATGCGCCCGACAAAGCCATCGTAAAGCTGTGCATCCGCCCAGGTCGAGGGCTTAAGGTCGTGCTGAAAGACGGCTTCGGCCAGGGTCCACCAGTGCGCCGCATCGCGGGCACGAATGCGCGCGCGTTGGGCCATCAACGCACCCCGATCAATACCGGTTAATAACAGTGCGGTCGGATTGTCTTTCAACCATTCCAGCGGAAACAGCGCACAGGCGCGGTTAATCCGAAGCCGCCGCAAGCCAACCTGCGGGTGGTCGGCCGCGCGCTCAGCTCGGGGCGTAAATAGGGCCGCACGCAAAGCTTCAGCGTCCAGGGTTTCCAGCGCCGACAGATCCATTCCCAAATCGATGCAGTACCATTCATTGGGGTTGCTGGCGCTGGCCCCCAGTGGGTAAATCAGACCCGCGTAGCCGCGTTCGCGGCCAAAGCTGCCATCAATGTGCAGCAGCACACCGACGCCCGATTGGGCATCAGCCAACAACGACAGCACATTTTTTTTATCGGCCTGGGCGATACAGGCATCCCACAGCGTCGGCGCCTGGGTCCGCACGATGGCGGCCAGTGCCCGCGTGGCCTGTGTGTCCGCCAGCGCGTCGTGGGCATTGCTGTGGCTGATACCGTTGGCCGGCGCGAGCTGGTCCAGCTTCATCGAGACGGCGCCGTCCAATTCAGGCCAGACCAAGGCGTCGTGGGCCAACACATAGGCCGCACGCACGATCGGCAGCAGGTCATAGCGCAAGGATTGGTTTTCGAACTGCCAGCCGTAGGGCGACTGGAAGTTGCGCCACATCAGATGCTGGGTGAAGGGGTCGTCAAAGCCGGCGGTGTTATAGCCCATCACGATCTGGTGACCGTGGCCCAACACATCGAGCACGCGTTGCGCGAACTCGTTTTCAGGAAGGCCCTCGGTATCCAGTTGCTGGGGGGTTAGGCCATGCACCAAGGTCGCGTAAGGACCGGGAATCACGTCCCCCGCCAAACGCGCCTTGAACTCGATGTCCTCGAGTGGTGCTAGATCAGGGCCCGCCACCGTGGCGGCGAACTGAACCGGCCGATCCAATGCTGGGTCAAGGCCAGTCGTTTCGTAATCATAAAATACGAATCGGCGGTCAGTCATCCGGCAGCGTGACGTTCAGTTCCAACACGGCGCAATCACCATCACGGTCCAGTTGGATATTGATCTGGTCCATATCGATATCGACGTATTTGCTGACCACTTGCATGATCTCGCGCTGGAGTTCCGGCAGAAAATCGGGGCCCGCGGCGCGGTCACGCTCGTGGGCGATAACGATCTGCAGGCGCTCTTTGGCGGTCTTGGCCGTGTCGCGCTTTTTCTGAAATAGGGACAGGAAACTCATGCCATTAACCCCCCAATACTCGGCTAAAGAAGCCGCGTTTTTTGGCCGTCAAGAAGCGCAACGGGCGCTCTTCGCCCAACAGTCGATCGACGGCGTCTTGGTAGGCTTGACCGGCATCGGTATCCACCGCTTTGATCACCGGCTCGCCGGCATTGGACGCTGACAACACGTCCGGCGACTCCGGAATCACGCCCAACACGTCAATCGACAAGATGTCCTGGACGTCTTCGAGCGACAGCATTTCGCCCTTGTCGACGCGTTCTGGGCTATAGCGAGTCAGCAGCAGGTGCTCTTCGATCTGGCCGCCGTCCTCAGCTTTTTTAGACTTGCTTTGCAAGATGCCCAAGATCCGGTCCGAATCGCGCACCGAGCTGACTTCGGGGTTGGTGACCACAATCGCGACATCGGCGTAATAGAGCGCCAAAAAGGCACCCTTTTCGATCCCGGCCGGGCTGTCACAGACAATGTACTCAAACCCTAGGTCGTCGACCAGTTCGCTCAAGACCTGACCGACGCCTTCTTGGCTGAGGGCATCTTTATCGCGTGTCTGCGAAGCCGGCAAAATGAACAGGTTCGGCGTACGTTTGTCCTTGATCATCGCTTGGTTGAGGCTGGCCTCGCCCTGGATAACATTAACAAAGTCATAAACCACGCGGCGTTCCACGCCCATGATCAAATCGAGGTTACGCAGGCCGACGTCAAAGTCGATGACACAGGTTTTGTGTCCTTTTTGCGCAAGTCCAGTGGCAATGGCGGCACTCGATGTCGTTTTACCGACGCCGCCTTTGCCCGAGGTGACGGTGATGATCTTAGCCACGTGGGGTATCCCTGAGTGAGTTTATACCCCACTACATTAACACGCACGTGCGGACCCTGAATAGCGGGATTTGCTACCTAGGAATCGGGTAAGGCGGCAACCTGTAGACGATGATCCACCAAGCTAAACATAGCCGATTGACCCCACTGCGGCAGTGCGGCCAGCTCTTCCTCGGCCATGTAAACCCCGGCGATCGAGACCACCTGGGCCTCGAGTTTGCGGACGAATACCCGGGCGTTTTCGTTGCCACTAACGCCGGCCGCAACGCGACCGCGCAGGGTCCCGTAACAGTGCACATTGCCATCCGCCATGACCTCGGCGGCGGCGCTGACGGTGCCCAGCAAGACCAGGTCTTGGTGCTGCGCCCAGACCTGTTGGCCGGAGCGCACAGGGCTTGCGACCACACGCGCACCGTCCGCGGTAGGCGCGACCGGGGCCGGCGATGGCGGCGCTTCAGCGGCGGGCTGGACGACCGGCAACACCGCCAGATGGTCAGCGTTCGGCAGACACGCCAAGCCCATCGCGCTGGCTTGGCTGAGGGCTCCACCACCGGCGCCCATCACACCCGCTAGGGTGACGCCAAACTTGCGGCACACGCGGACCATTTCGCCGATGTCGACGTGACCGGGGAAGCTGCCTAAATCGATGATCCACGGACGCGACAGCATATCCGGCGCCTGGGTCACGGAACTTGCGAACCACTGATCCAGCTTGACCGGGTCATTGGAACCCAGCGTCAGAATCAGTAAGGGGTAGTCGGTGGCGTTGAGTGCGAACAATTTGTGATACCTAGGTGATACAAGTTGCCAGTGTAGGCCGGCACAAGTTGCACGTCCAGATCCTTGCGATCAACGCAACCGCTGGCCCGGGGCCTCTTGGTTTGGCGTCAATGACCAACCGGCATCGCTGCCGTCCGCTTGGCGCTGCTCGACCAGATTAATGGCCAAACGCAGGTTGTTTTCACTGTCCGCATTGCGCAGCGCCTCGTCCAGGCTAACGGCCCCTGATTTCCATAACGCCAACAGCGCCGCATCAAAGGTCACCATGCCCTCGGTTCCGGCCTGCTCCATGGCTTCTTTGAGCAGTCCCACCTCGCCCTGACGTATCAAGTCGCTGACCCGGGGTGTGCCCAATAGAATTTCGACCGCGGCGGTGCGCGCACTGCTAACCGTTTTAACCAAACGCTGGGACACAATCCCGCGCAAGTTCAATGACAGGTCCATCAGCAACTGGTCGCGTCGCTCCTCGGGGAAAAAGTTAATAATGCGATCCAAGGCTTGATTGGCGTTATTGGCGTGCAAGGTCGACAGGCACAGGTGGCCCGTTTCGGCAAAGGCGATCGCGTGTTCCATGGTTTCACGGGTTCGAATTTCGCCGATCAAAATGACGTCCGGGGCCTGGCGCAGGGTGTTTTCGAGGGCGTCCTGGTAGGTGTCGGTGTCCATCCCGACCTCGCGCTGGTTGACCACCGATTGCTTGTGCGCGTGAACAAATTCAATCGGATCCTCGATGGTGATGATGTGCCCGGCCGCATTGGCATTGCGGTAGTCGACCATCGACGCCAACGAGGTTGATTTGCCGCTGCCGGTGGCACCAACGAATAAGATCAGGCCGCGTGGCGCCATCGATAACTGTTTTAGCAGCGGCGGCAACCCCAACGACGCAATGCTGGGTATGTCGGTCTTGATGGCACGGGCGACGATGCTGACCTCGCCGCGCTGTTTAAAGGCGTTGATGCGGAAACGCCCCAGGCCCGGCTCGGACACCGCGAAGTTAAGTTCCGGCTTGGCCGCGAACTCGGCTTTTTGGGCCGCACTGGTGACCCCGGCTAACAGCCCCGCGACGGCACCAGTGGCCAGCGGCTCGCCGATCGGCTGCATCACCCCGTTAACCCGCACGGTCGCCGGTGCTGCCGTCGACAGGTAAAGGTCCGAACCCTGACGGGTGTCCAGTTCACGTAACCAAGTCAGTAATGTCATGCCCACAGCCTAGTTGGCTTTAATCGAGCGCGGCTGGGGCGAACCCGCAGGTGTGATCGAGCTAACACTCCCGCGCTGGAAACTTGCCTGGCTGGGCACTGACGTTTGGACTCTAGGTCATCACGCTGACGCCCACTTGCTCTCTACAGTGGCCCGATGCCCAGCATCGAAACCTTATCAACCGAGCACGCCATCACCATTATGGACAGCCGCCGGCAAGGCCTGAGCCACGCCGAGGCGCACCAGCGCCTGCAGCGTCATGGCCCCAATCGCCTACCGGCTCCGGCCCCGGACAGTCTGTGGACCCGGCTCGGCCGTCAACTCAACAACGCCTTGGTTTGGGTGCTGGTGGCGGCGGCGCTGGTGACGGTGCTGCTGCAGCACTGGGTGGACGCCGCGGTCATCACGACCGTCATTGTGGTCAACGCCATGATCGGACTGGTCCAAGAAGGCCAAGCCGAGCGGGCGCTGCAAGCGATTGCCGCCTTGGTGCCGCGCACCGCCCAAGCCTATCGCGATGGCGTCAAGGTGCCCCTGGATGCCGGCGAATTGGTGCCCGGTGATTGGGTCTGGCTGGACGCCGGGGACCTGGTGCCGGCGGACCTGCGGCTGCTCGAGTGTCACGGGGTGTCAATCGACGAATCGATGCTGACCGGCGAGTCGGTGGCGGTGGGAAAATCGACCGAGGCACTGGCGCAGCCGGCGCCATTGGCCGAGCGTTATTGCATGGCCTACAGCGGCACGCACCTGGTCGCAGGCAGCGCGATCGGGCTGGTCATTGCCACCGGCGCCGACACCGAGGTCGGCCAGGTCAGTCAACTGGTCAGCCAACTGGCTAGCCAAGTCAAAACCTTGAAAACACCACTGCTGACGCAGCTCGATCGACTTTTTCAGCGCCTGTCGATGGCGATCGTGGCGCTCGCGCTGGCGCTCTTCGCGTTTGGCGTTTGGCAGGCGCGGCTGCCGCTGGATCAACTCTTTATGGCGATTGTCGGACTGACCGTCGCGGCCATACCCGAGGGCCTGCCGGCGGTGCTGACCATCACCTTGGCGCTGGGCGTTCAGGCCATGGCGCGGCGGCGCGTGATTGTGCGCCAGTTGCCATCGGTCGAAACCTTGGGTTCGGTGTCGGTGGTGTGCACCGACAAGACCGGCACGCTGACTCAAAACCAGATGACCTTGACCCACCTGGTGACGGCGGACCAGCACTTTCAAGTCAGCGGCAGCGGCTACGACCCCGACGGCGAGGTGTCACCCCAGCCGTGGCACGCCGACGTGCAACGAGCCGGCCGTGTCGCGCAACTGTGCAACGATGCCCGCGTCGCACTGAGCGGTGGCCACTGGCAAGTCGTCGGCGACCCGATGGAGGGCGCACTGGCGGTGTTTGCTGAAAAAACACGCGTTAACACCAATGAATGGGCGCGCGTCAGCGCCATTCCATTTGACGCCGCACACCGCTACATGGCGGTCTTGGTCGCAGACCCGGACGGCCACCACCAGATTGCTGCCAAAGGCGCGCCGGAAGCGATTGCGGCGCTGTGCGCCCATGCGCCGGACGACCTAGCACTGCAAATCGAGGCGCTCGCCGGCCGCGGCATGCGCGTATTGGCACTGGCGGACGGCCCGATCCATGACGCCAATTTGAGCGGCGTCGGCTGGCGCGGACACCTCAACTGGATCGGACTGGTCGGGCTAATCGACCCACCGCGACCCGAGACCGAAAGCGCGGTCAAAGAAATACTTAACGCCGGCGTCGAAATCAAAATGATCACCGGGGACCATCCCGTTACGGCCTCGGCGATCGCCCGCGAAATCGGCCTGCCCGACGCCGACCGCGCCATCACCGGGACCGAGCTGGATACCTTGGAGCCTGCCGAATGGGCCGACGTCGCGCGGCACTATCGCGTCTTTGCCCGGACCAGCCCGGCGCACAAGTTGGCACTCATTGGTGCCTTACAGCACCAGCATCAAACCGTTGCCATGACCGGCGATGGCGTCAACGACGCCCCAGCACTGAAAAAGGCCGATGCCGGCGTCGCCATGGGCCAGCGCGGCTCCGCGGCAGCACGCGAGGCGGCCGACCTGATTTTGGCGGATGACAACTTCGCCTCGGTGGTGGCCGCCATCCGCGAGGGCCGCAACCTGTTTGACAACCTGCACAAGGTCATTCGCTGGAACCTGCCCACCAGCGCCGCCGAAGCCGGGGTCATCGTGGTCTCTCTACTGGCCGGCCTGCAGCTTCCGATCAGCGCATTGCAAATACTATGGGTGAATTTGGTGACGGCCATTACCTTGGGGCTGGCGCTGGCGTTTGATCCCGCACGCGCGGGCACCATGCGCCGGCCGCCGCGAGCCGCCAACGCGCCCTTTTTAAGCCGCGCCGATGTTGTCCAATTGCTGTGGGTGACCGCCTTGTTTGTGGCGCTGGTGTTTGCCAGCTACCACGCCGCGGTCGCCACCGGTCACAGCCATGCCCAGGCCCAAACACTGGCGATGAATTTACTGGTCGGACTGGAGGTCATCAATTTGGTCGCGGTCCGCTATAGCGCCGGCGGCATCACCATGGCCGGTGCGTTGCGCGGCCATCGGGTCATGTGGGGCTGTATTGGCGCGGTGTGCGCGGCCCAGTGGCTGGCCAGCAGCCTACCCTTGGCTCAGCAGGTTTTGGGCACGGCGGATCTGGGTTTGGTCGCCTGGCTGTGGATCGGTGGCGCCTGTGCAGCGGCGCTCGCCGTTTTGACCGCGGTGGCGCAGGTACGCGCAGATGCACTGACGACAGCCCGCGCGTAGACTAGCGCGGCATCCCCACAGCGACTGACTGCATGACCCCATTTGACGCCATCAACGCCGGGTTCGCCCGTATTTTTCGCCCCGGGCGCCTGTCGCTTGGGCTGGTCGTACCGATCGACCACTACGGCATCGCCAGCCTGCCCGAGCTCAATCGAATAACGGCACGCGTGCAACAGGCCGAGGCATTGGGATTTGGCGCCGTATGGTTGCGCGACATTCCGTTCAACGTCCCCAGCTTCGGCGACACCGGCCAGATCTACGACCCCTTTGTATTTGCGACCTGGTTGGCCGCTAAAACGGAGCACATTGCACTCGCCAGCGGCAGTATTATTTTGCCGCTGCGCCACCCAGCCCATGTCGCCAAGTCCGCTGCCAGCATTGACCAGCTGTCCGGTGGTCGTTGGATCATGGGCGTGGCCTCCGGCGATCGCCCGGAGGAATACCCGGCCACCGCCAAGGACTACGAGCATCGCGGCGCGGCCTTTCGGGATCACTTTGACTACATCCGCGCGATGGCCGACGACTACCCGCGGCTGTCCAATAGCGCCGGACAGTTGCGTGGCGACATTGATTGTTTGCCAAAACCGGTCGGCCAGCGAATACCCATGGCCGTCACCGGCGCCAGCCAACAGCCGATGGACTGGGTCGCCAAACACGCGGATGCCTGGATTACCTACCCGCGCCCCCCAGCGCTGCAAGCCCAGATCATTCAAGACTGGCAAAGTCGCGTGCGCGAATTGCGCGACACGCCGGTGCCCGTGTCCCAGTCCTTGTACATTGACTTGGTTCGCGACGCGCCGGCGCAGCCTATCCCGATTCACTTGGGCTGGCGGCTGGGCATTCAGCAGCTGCACGATTTGCTAGCGACATTACAAGCGTCCGATGTCAACCACGTGGCCCTGAACCTGCGCTTTAACACCGCACCGATTGAGGACACCCTAACCGAGCTGGCCGCGCACCTATTCCCCATCTTTGGCTGCCAAGAGGAATCACCATGACCCTACGAGTTTTAATAACCGGCGCCACCGACGGCATCGGCAAAGTGGCCGCGGCGGAGCTGATTGCGGCCGGCCACCAGGTTTGGATTCACGGCCGTGACCCGGACAAACTGGGCGCCGTCGCCGACGAATTAGGCACGCCGCATGCTTGGTGCTGTGACCTCAGTGACCTGGTCGAGGTCAAACTGGCACACGGCCAGTTGGCACAGACGTTTGACGTGCTGGTTAACAACGCCGGCGTTTTCAAAACGCCCCAGCCGCGAACGGACCAGGGCCTGGATGCCCGTTTTGCGGTCAACACCATTGCGCCTTTGATGCTGGCACAGGCAGTGATCAAGGGCATGCCGGACAACGGCCGTATCGTTAACCTGTCGTCGGCAGCACAAGCGCCCGTGGACCTGGACGCGCTGGCGGGTCGTTCGCAATTGGCGGATGATTTTCAAGCCTACGCCCAAAGCAAACTGGCCATCACCCAGTGGACCGCCCACCTGGCGATCCACGTGCCGCAATTATGCGTGGCGGTTAACCCGGGTTCATTGTTGGCGACCAAGATGGTCACCGAGGGGTTTGGTGTCGCCGGTTCCGACGTACGACAGGGGTCGGACATTATCGTGCGCGCGGCAACCGGGGACGAGTTTTTAGGGCACAGCGGTGAGTACTTTGACAACGACGCCGGGCATTTCGCCCCAGCCCACCCCAACACCGCAGACGTCGCAAGTAACGCCCGGGTGTTTGCCGCCTGTGATGCGCTGGCGGCGGTTAACTAGGCCGCTTTAGCACGCCGACGACGGACGCCAACGAAGCCGGCGAGAGCGGTGCCGAACAACCAGACCGCACCGGGCAAGGGCACCGGCGAGATGTTGGTGGTGGACCCACCCAGATCAAACCGGATGTTATCCAGGGCACCCGAATCGGCGAGCTGGACCGTCATCCACGACATTTCAACGCCGCCAAAATCAACTGTCTCATACTTGTTGTTGGTGGTGCTGTTGCCGGTGTCGGAGTTTTCGCTATTGGTCACCGCCACCAACAGTGCATTGACCGAGTTGTACAACGAGAAAGTCACGGCGCCCTGGCGCACGTCAAAGACATCGATGCTTTGCAAAACAATGCTGCTGGAGAAATCAAAGCGCATAAAGCCGCCCTGGCCATTGTCGTCGGCGGCGCGATTCAGGTCTTCCTGAACGATCAACACATTACCGGGGCTAAGCGAACCACCGCTGGAGTTAGCAAACGAGGCGGTCAAATCCGGGTCCTCGCCGGCGGTTGTGGTGTCGTAAACCCAGGCTTCGCTGGCGGCATTGCCGCTGCCGACCACCTTAGTGACGTTCGAGATCGAAAGGGTTTCGGTGCCGTAATTGATCGAGGTGACCGCGGTCTGCGACGCCAGTCCCTCGAAATCAATGTTAACCATACTGGCCGATGCCCCGACCGAGCTTGCCAGTAGCGCCGCCGCACCCATGCTTTTAATTATTTTCACAGTCATTTCCTCATATAGCCGTTGAGTTCGCACTCGATTGCGAACAGTCGTTACTGCTTTGGTTAGCAAGAACCGGGCCATTGGCTATACGGCTGGCTGCATCGCCTATTGACGCTGCGTCACCTGACCGGCGCCCGGTAATCCAAAGGGCGCCACACGTCGGCACGGGCAACAGTCGCATGGGCGCCAGTGTTAGGGATTCCGACACCTGCCAGCACGGCGCTAATTATTTATTCATATTTACGGCACAAACCGGTTGACGGCGCCGCGCAAACCTATAGTATGCGCCCCACGAAACAGGTGCGGGGTGGAGCAGCCTGGTAGCTCGTCGGGCTCATAACCCGAAGGTCGTCAGTTCAAATCTGGCCCCCGCTACCAACCGTTTCGAAATCAAAAAAGCCTTGTCAATGCAGTCCGTTAGGACGAAATTGACAAGGCTTTTTTGGTTTCTATGTGTAGATATTTTCGGGCCAGATTTGGACCCGACGACCGTAGGTCGGCAGTTTGCCCCGAGCAACCAAGCGCATCAGCGCTGCAGTGGCGAGTGGGTACACACAGTGAGTCCATTCGCCTGAAGCGATAGCGCGGCGAATGGGCGAACGACGTGCCCGGCCCCCGCTACCAACCGTTTCGAAATCAAAAAAGCCTTGTCAATTCAGTCCACTCGGACGAAATTGACAAGGCTTTTTTGGTTTCTAGCCGTAGATATTGTCGGGCCAGATTTGGACCCGACGACCATAGGTCGGCAGTTTGCCTACAGGATGTAGGTACACCGCGTAGGCCATGGGCCCGGCCTTGCTCCTGCAAGCCGGGCATTCCTGCCATCCATGGCAGTCAAGGCCGAGAGCGGTGCGCCCCGAGCAACCAAGCGCTGCAGTGGCGAGTGGGTACACACAGTGAGTCCATTCGCCTGAAGCGATAGCGCGGCGAATGGGCGAATGACGTGCCTGGCCCCCAACGTTGATCTCCGCGCACCGACCCAGATTTGGACCCGACGACCATAGGTCGGCAGTTTGCCTACAGGATGTAGGTACACCGCGTAGGCCATGGGCCCGGCCTTGCTCCTGCAAGCCGGGCATTCCTGCCATCCATGGCAGTCAAGGCCGAGAGCGGTGCGCCCCGAGCAACCAAGCGCATCAGCGCTGCAGTCACCGGTTTCTGCACAACTAAGCGGCTAATTCGAATGCCTGTTGTGGCGCGCCCTGCTTGGACCGCTATACGCTGTGCAAGAATTCAGTAGGTCATTACAGCCATTTTTAACGAGGCGTTCACGGTGAGTGCGCGAGAGATCGGCAGAGCGTCTGGCAACCGAGCCATTTGTCTGAAGTTCGTGTAGGGCTGCCAATGCATCGGCCAGTTTTTCGGAGGGGGTCGCCATGGTGGCTTTTCTCGCTTATCGCGCGTATTTCTTACTCACTTGTTGTGCGTATCTATTACTCACTTTTTGTGTCGGTCAATTATTCGCTTATTGTGCTTTATGCCCATAAACCATAAGCAATGGGATGGACCCCCACCCCGCCACCTAATATTCCCACCCCCAATCAGGCATCATGCCCAGATGACTGATCAACCGATTTTCGACCCCACCAACTGGGGGCTCAGCCTCGCCAACCACGTCGCCTACTTCGACGACGGCGCGGTCGAACTGCGCCTGATATCGTTCACCGAATTGGGCTTCCCTGACAGCATCAACGCCGGCGCCCACCCGCGCGTTACGCCCTTCATGGTATCGGGTACGGATCTGGATTATCGCCACCAACTGAACCGAACCTTTGACGATGAACAGGGTATGCAGTCGCTGACCGATTTTTTGAAGCCCCTGCTGGAGCGGCTGACTGATGTCGACTTGGAGGCCATCGTGGTGTTTCACATCGACGGCGAACCGCAGTGGCGGCTGACGGGGCTGGCAGCCCAATTCCATATTGACGCGGAGCGGCTGTTAAAAGAGGTCGGCCTTACCTAACCGCGACCGGGCGGCACACCAAACAGCCCATCAACAATAGCGCGATCGGTATCAGCGCCAAGGGCGCCCAGCCAAACCCATCGACCAACATGCCGCCGGCCAATGGCAGCGTGAACCCCAGCACATAGCCGATCACCGACATCGACGCGGTGGCCTGACTGGCCGCCGATCCAGTCCATAGGATGCTGGGCAGCGCCATCAATAGAATCATCATCAGGGTGGCAAAAAATCCGGCCACACAGGCCGCCAGCAATCCGACCACCCCGTCCGTTACGACAAAGACCGACAACGCCAGCGCCGTCACCAGCGTTGCGATCCAAATCGGCCGCGGCTGACCGATCCAGTGCGACACGCGCAGCACCACAAACGACGCCAGCATCGGCGTCAGGTTAAACAGAAACAAAAACCGAGGCAGTGCGTCCAGCTCGCCCCGGGCAATCGCCAAATCGGCAGCATAGGCATTGACGGCGTAAAACGCCGCGATCGAAGCGCCCAATGGAATACCCATGGAAAAGGCCTGGCGGCCCCAGTAGGTCCGCGTGTCCACAGCCAACTCGGTCGGCGCGACCGCACTCGGTGCCAGCCAAGTCCGCAGCGTGACGCCAACCGCCGCAACCGCGACAAGCGACGACCAGAACAGCAAAATCGCCCGCCAATCAGCGCCAATAACCGGCGTCACCAGTGGCAGCGTCAGCCCCGCGGCCGACCATTCACCCATCATCATGCCGTTTAAGTAGACCGCACAGCCAAACGCAATCCGGGTCGGGGTCCACTGGGTCACCAGCGCCGGCAATGCCGTTTGAAACACGCCGATCGCAACGCCCATGCCTGCCGTCGCCGCCATCAGCAAGGCCACATCAGGCGCCGCCACCCGCGCCGTCGATAACAGCGCGGTCAAGCCCAACCCCATCACCACGGTGCCGGCCAGGCCAAAGCGTTGGATTAACCGGTGTGTCAACCAGGCACCGATGGCGATGGTCAGCATCGGCAGGGTCGTCAGAGCGCCAGTCAGCGAAGCCGACAGATCAAACGCGGCGGTCAGATGGGCGGCGACCGGGGGCATCGCCAGAATGGTTAGGCGCAGGCAATAGCCGACCACCCAAAGCAGTACAAAAACGAACACAAGATTAGCCGTTTAAATGACACGAAATTGTCGCATGAACCTTGGCCGAAGTCTTAAAGGGAGAAACGACGGAAGACCTGGACATTGCGGGCTGAGTGCATTCCGGTAACGGTGCTGACCGCGCGCGCACAAATGTCGCCGGCGCTGCAAGACGGCACCCGAATCACGCCGCGAGCCGACTCGCTCTAAGCCGTGCCCAAGCTCGCCAGCCAGCCTAAACTTTGGTCCGTGTCGCCACCGGGCTTGTACTCGGCCCCCAGGGGCTGATCCCAGCCACTGGCCGCAATATGCGCAAACACCGGCGCATAGTCGACGGCCCCCAAATCCGGGGCACCACGATCCGGCGCCCCGGCAAACTGGACATGACCGATGCGCGCCCGGGCGTGGTCGAACTGAGCCAGAATGTCGCCCTCGGTGCGCGCGACGTGGTAACAATCAAACATCAAGCGAACGTTGGCACGATCCACCTCGGCCAAGATCGCCAGCGCCTGATCAATCCGATTGAGGAAATAGTTCGGCGCATCAAACGCATTCAACGGCTCGATCAATACGCCGACACCCGCGCGCTCGCCAACATCCGCGGCATAGTTCAAGTTCGCAATAAACTGTTCGCGCGCCGCGTCACCACTGGCAAAACCCGCCATCACATGGACATTGCGGGCACCCAAATCAGCCGCCCAGTCAAAGGCCTGGTCGATCAAGGCGCGTGCCTCGGCTTGGCGGCCGGGCAACGCAGCCAGACCATTTTGACCGGCTTCGCCGCGCTCGGTGTTCAAGCCCATCACCGGCAACTGAGTGGCGGCCAACGCAGCCTTAACCGCGGCCCGATTTTGGGCGTAGGGGTAATGAAATTCGACCGCATCAAAACCGGCCGCGGCGGCCTTTTCAATCGCAGCTGGCAGTGCCAGTTCGGTCCACAGGAATCCTAGGTTGGCTGAAAACGTCATAGTGCTCTCTAATTAACGGAATTGTTATTGGTGTTCGCCCACTGTAACGGAGCGCGCCAGTTTAACGAACAACGACCTTTCATTTGGCTATAGCTCTATCGCAAAACGGTATTTTGCAACGCCACAACAGGGAACTAGGATGCGCGCATTGAACATTACTCGGAGCCCGATCATGCGCACATTAAAACTCTTAGCCGCCTCAGCCACACTGGCATCCGCCGGCGCCCTGGCGAACGGGTTACCGGCCGTCGACAGCGTTGCCCTGCCCGGCGATCGAATTGTTCTAGCCAGCGTCATCCAAGCGCCTGAGCTGGAAGCACTGCTGGGATCTGTCCAGATCGTCGACATTCGCGGTGACAAAGACGCCTTCGAAGCCGGCCACATCCCCGGCGCCGTCCAAATTGGTTACGGCGCATTCCGTGGACCCAAAACCAACCCCGGCGCACTGCCTGAACTGAATGCGCTGACCCAAGCCTTGGGTGCGGCTGGCCTGCGTGCCGACGCCCCCCTGGTGGTCGCGCACTTCGGTGAAAACTCGACCGATTTCGGCGCCGCCGCTCGCGTTTACTGGACCTTCAAGTCACTCGGGTTTGAAAACCTGAGCATTCTGAATGGTGGCACCAAGGGCTACCTAGCCGCCGGTTTTGAAGCCGCCAAAGGCGCGGTATCACCGGTTGCCAGCAACCTTGAGCTAACCTTTAACGACCAGTGGTACGCCAGCACCGAAACCGTCAAAGCCCGCATCGACAGTGGCCAAGGACGCTTGCTGGACAGCCGCACACCGGCCTTTTACGCCGGCGAAGCCTGGCACGGCGCGGCTAAGAAGCCGGGCATTTTACCGGGTGCCGACAACTTTGCGTTCACCGCATTTTTTGACGAGGCCAGTCTGAAATCCCAGGCCGAGGTCAACAAGATCGTCGCGGCCAACGGGCTGGACCAGGCGCAAACCGTGAGTTACTGCAACACCGGCCACTGGGCCGCCACCAACTGGTTCGTGCTGTCCGAAGTCGCCCAAATACCCGAGGTCACGCTGTACGCAGAATCCATGGTCGAGTGGTCAAACGCTGAATTGCCCATGGACAACGTCCCGGGTGCTGCCAAGTTTGCACTGCTGAAAGTTAAAAAGTGGGCAGACGGGTTAATCAACTAAGTTGCGCGCACTGATAACCCTCGGGCTACTGGCCCTGACCGCAGCGCTGGCGATTTTCGTCGGCGCTCGTTTTGCGTTGCTAATGCTGATCGGCATCGGCTTGGGCTTCGTGCTGGAGCGCTTTGGCTTCGGATTTGCCGGGCCTTGGCGCCGCTGGATTCGCGAACGCAACCCACAGGGCGTGATCGCCCAGTGCTGGGCCATTGCGCTGACGGCGGTGATCATCCAACCGCTGATTGCATCCCAGGATTCACTGGTCGGCGCAATCGGTCCGATCAGCCTGTCCATGGGTTTAGCGGCGGCGGTCTTTGGGCTGGCCATGCAGTTATTGCTGGGCTGCGGCAGCGGCACCCTGGTCAATGCAGGGTCCGGCAACTTAGTCGCGCTGGTCGCCTTGCCCGCGTTTTGCGTCGGCAGCTTCGCAGGCTCCTTGTGGGTCCCCGCCGCAGTCGCGGCAATACCGCACATTGCGGTTGATCTGACGACTGAGTTCGGGGTCGCAGGCTCCCTGGCGACTACCTTGTCATGCTTAGCCGTGATTGCGGTACTGGCGCACTGGAAAGGTTCAACGAGTGGTCTTAACCGCCGTTTGATGCTGGCCGCGACCTTGGTTGCAGTGCTGGCAATCGCCCATGTACTAGTCGCCGGCCAGCCCTGGGGCGTTGTCTACGGCCTCGGTCTTTGGGTCGCTAAGATCGCCGTACCACTGGGCTGGGACCCAACCGGATCGGCATTCTGGAGTGCCTCCGTGAACGCCACCAGCCTCAGCAACAGCGTGCTCAATGACGTCACGTCTCTGACCAGCATCGGCCTGATGGCCGGTGCCGCGCTGGCGTCATGGCAATCGGTTAAGGGACAACCGCTGCTGCCCTCTATTCGTTGGCAACTTTACGGCGTCGTGCTGCTGGCCGGCTTGGTGCTGGGCATCAGTTCGCGCTTGGCATTCGGGTGCAATGTCGGTGCACTGTTCAGCGGCATTGCAAGCGGCTCATTGCACGGTTGGGTGTGGATGGTGTGCGGCTTTGGCGGCAGCCTAATCGGCGTGCGCTTGCGCGATAGGTTGTGGTCACTATGAGGCGACTTGGCATTGTTGCACTGGCACTGATCGTGGTCGGACTGCTGATCGCGGACCTGTCAAACACGCCGCCGAATCCGTATCAGGCACCGGATCCGCTGGCATGGGGCTCTAAAGACGGCGCCAGCGGCGCGCTCTGTTCGTTTACCGGACAGTAATTGAATCGAGGCGCCCGGACCGACGCCTCGATCATCAGCCGGCTAGCGTCAATATTTCATTCGCAGTTTGTGGCGTAATGTCGCCATGCTCACCCAGCGCCAACATCCCATTGTCCGTCAGGCTGGCGATCACCGGTGCCACCGCCGATTGATCCAGCCCGTATCCAGACAACCGAGTGGCGACGCCCATCGATTCGAAAAATGCCTCGACCGCATCAATGGTGGCCGCTGCATCGCCGCTGATACCGAATACACGGGCGCCAAGTTGCTCCAATTTTGCACGCTTTGCGTCGATTTTGACCCGCAGCAGCGACGGCAACACCACCGCCAGTGTCTGTGCATGGTCCAGTCCATGGACCGCCGTCAGCTCGTGACCAATCATATGAGTCGCCCAATCTTGTGGCACGCCTTGGCCAATTAGGCCATTCAGCGCCATGCAGGCGCACCACATGACATTGGCCCGAACCTCTAAATCCTCGGGTGAACTGAGTGCTTTCGGGCCCTCCTCGATCAAAGTCGATAAAATCGATTCAGCAAAGCGGTCTTGCAACGGCGCGTTCGTGGGGTAGGTCAAGTACTGCTCGATCACGTGCACAAAGGCGTCGACCACACCGTTGCCGACTTGGCGGGTCGGCAGCGTCAGCGTAAACGCCGGGTCCAATACCGCAAAAACTGGGCGCACCCAAGGTGACCCAAACGCCAATTTTTGCTGCGTCTGCGTTCGGGTGACCACGGCGTTACCGTTGCTCTCGGTGCCGGTCGCCGGCAAGGTCAAGACCACGCCCAGCGGCAACGCGGCTGTGACCTCTGACCCTTTGGCTAAAATGTCCCAGGGCTCGCCATCAAATTTCGCGGCCGCGGCAATGAACTTAGCGCCATCTCCGACACTGCCACCGCCGACGGCGAGGATGAAATCAATCGATTCATCGCGCACCACATCCAGCGCCTGCATCAAGGTTTCGTAGGTCGGGTTGGCTTCAACACCACCGAATTCGGTCCAATTATGCCCACCCAAGGCCGCGACCACTTGGTCATAGGCACCATTAGCTTTGATTGAACCACCGCCGTAAAGCATCAGCACCTGTGCATCGGCGGGGATACGGCTGGCGATTTCGGCGACCTGGCCGGCGCCAAACAGAATTTCAGTCGGATTTTTATAGGCGAAGTTTTGCATCGGTGGCTCTCATGTTGGTGTGCTTTAAAAGTTGTGGCGGCCGCCTGCTTTTCAAGGCGTTTAGAAGTCGCTGTCAACGTACTCGGGCAGTTCAGCCAATGTGGGGACCGCCGTGGGCTGGCCGTCGTCGTCCAGCGCAACGAAACGGAACAGCGCTTCGGTGACCTTTTCGCGCTGGCCAATGCGGCCGCGCCGGACCCAGGCCTCGACGTTGATATCGAGGGAACTGCGGCCAACGCGTTTAACAAAGGTGTAGACGCCCAAGATATCGCCAACCTGGACGGGCCGGATAAAGCTCATGCTGTCGACCGAGACCGTGACCACGCGCGACTGGGCGCGCTGACCGGCACAAATACCCGCCGCCAAGTCCATTTGTGACAGCACCCAGCCGCCGAAAATGTCGCCCGAGGGGTTGGTGTCCGCCGGCATCGCCAGCGTTCGGATCGTCAGACGGCCGCGGGTTGCGGGGGTTTGCTCAAGGTTGCTCATGGGGCGTCCTCTTAAAGGGGCACCCACCATAAAGCAGTTCGGGCGCTAGTCGCCACTGTGGCGCGGCACCAGCGCCGCATCGTAGTCGGGAATTTCGAGGTCGTACACGCGCGGGTCAACCAACAGGTATCCGTATTCAGCAAGGTCCGTGTCACCGCGGCTGACGCGGATATCTCCATTCACCCAGATCGGTTGATAGAGATCACGCAGCAGCACTGGATTCAGCGAGGCATCGACTAAAACCGTCTGGTTAATTGGCGGCGCCGGAACGTGGACGCACTGGCCCGCTTCGGGCACCAATAGAAACGTCAGGACCTGTTGGCCGTCGACGTCGATCGGCACCATAAACCCGCCAATGCCAATCGCCTTGCCCTGCATTCCCTCGTTCAGGCTGGCCCCACTGGCCTCTAATTGACGCTGAAACTCATCCGAATCAATCAATTCAAACGATGGATTTTCCGGTACCCAGGCATAGGCGTCCGGCGGGATCAGTCCGTCCCACGAGGCATACGACTGCTTCAAGCGGGCATCGTCCAAACGAATCGGATCGTCGCTGGAAAACCAGCTGGCGGACGCGCCCAAGGCCGAAAACAGCAACGCAATTGCACCAACGCTTTTGATCATACCGTCTCCGTAAGCCCACGCTGGACCTGACCGCGCCAGCTTAACAGCGTCGGTAGCAACGAGAAAACCAAACAGATCGCAATCGCCGCACTGAAAAGCCCTAACGCGAAATAATTGACGTCAGGGGCGGCGATCAAGATACCGTACTCTGCCATCACCCAGTGACCCAGTGCGCCGCTACCCAGTGCGATCGTCAGCATCGCCAGCGCCACCGCCAAAGCCGCGATCACCAGCCCCTCAATCGCCTGTACGGATAACGCAAAGCCGAGCGAGCAGCCCATCGCCCGCAACACCCAGCACTCGCGCCGGCGTTGCTGCCAGTTCATCAACATCAAAGTCACCAGCGACAGCCCGGCGAACAGCAGGATCAACCCCGAGAACAAGCGCGCGGACGACTGCACCACGCCCAGCAACTGCCACAACTGAGTCAGCGCAGCCGCCGGAATCACCGCCGTCACGCGCCCCTCCGTCGAACGGTCAATCTGGCGCTGGATTCGAAAAATACCGACTTTACGCTTCGCACCCAGTAACAGCGCCGTGACTGCCCCGTCGGCATCCGGATCGGCCCCGTGCACGATGCGGTCGGCTTGCAGCGACACCAGTATCCGGTTGTCCAGCGGCGTTCCGGTCGGGGCCAGTATGCCCGTCACCCGCAACACCTGATCGTGGCTGCGCTCTAACCCGGTGCCACTGCCGTGGGATAACTGGATCGATTGGCCGGTCGCATAACCCAAGCGATTGGCCGCTTGGGCACCTAAAACCACCGAACGCCAATCGTCCGGCCATGCGCCGGTGGCGAAGCGAATCGGCTGACCGCGGGCGTCGCTTAAATGACGCACGTAGTCCGGCGCCGTCGCCATCACAGCGACGCCGCGGTGCGAATCCCCAAGCGCAATCGGCACGACCCAGTCGACGTCCTCCAAAGCGCTGACCAGGGCTTGGTCCGCGGGCGACAAACCGGCGCCCCCGGCGCCTAGCTGGTACAGCGCGTGCATCACGATCTGGACATCCCCCGACGGGCGCGCGACGATTAAATCGATGCCGCGGGCACCCGCATACAGACCCTCTTTAACGCCTTCGGTGACCCGCTGACCGAGCACCACAATGACCAGCGCCAAGGCAATCGCGACCACCGTGAGTGCGGCACTTGCGCGTCGATAGCGCAGCGATTTAAGTGCCATTCGCAACCGCATCATAGCGTTACCACCCGATCAAATCGTGATGCCAAATCCGAGTCGTGACTGACCATCAATAGGGTTTGGCCGCCCCAACAATTCATCACGCGATCACGGTTAGTTCGATCCAGCGCCGAGGTTGGTTCGTCGGCAAAAATCAGGTCTGGCTGACAGATTAAGGCCCGGGCCACCGCCACGCGCTGCTGCTGGCCGACGCTTAGCCGGCGCACCGGTGTATTCAGCAGCGACGCATCCAGGCTCAACGCAGCCCATAAGTCCTTCCCATCGCTGGGCGCACGACCGGCAAACTGAGCCGCCAGACGCAGATGGTCGATCGGGGTTAGGTAGGGCAACAAATTGAGTGTTTGATAAACCAGCCCCAGGTGACGCGCGCGAAAACGATCGCGCTCCGACGATGACATCGCGCCGATCGATTGCCCGGCGATTTGCACGGAACCGGTGGCCGGCACCAGCAAGCCCGCCAGCAGGTGAATCAGCGTCGACTTGCCGGACCCGGACTCGCCCAGGACCAAGACCGATTCGCCACGCGCCAGCCGCAGGTCCGGAAAGGCAATGTGCCGGCTGCCAAGCCGAACCGATAGCCCCTGGGCCGCAAGCACCGTGTCAGTCACCCAGCAGCACGGCCGGCTGTTCATCGCTGACAGTTTGCGACACTTGATGGCGCGCCGACAGGTACGTCAGCTCAATTTCTTGAAGCGACGGTGCCCACGCAAAAACGCTCAGCTCAATCGAGCTCAGCGACGTCGGCGCCGCGCAATCGTAGGTTTGGGCCAAGGTAATGTCCGCATGGCCATCACCCAGGTCCGTATCCAGCATCTGAATGGCACGCGCTACACATTGACCTGACGGGGCGGCTAATAGTTGCCGACCGCGCGGGTCGATGGTGCCAAAATCCGCTTTTGGCAGGACCAAATTAACATCCAATACCGCGCCATCCAGCGCGACCTGCATGTGGCCCTCACCATGATGATGGCCACCACCGGCCAACACGGGTGCGGACAACAGCGCCCCCACCAGGCTCAAACCCTGGGCAAATTTAGTGTGCACACTCAATTCCTCGACTGACAGCGATACGATATATTATAACACTTCGGCATCAGGTCAATCACAGATCAATCGATCCAGGCCTCATGCTGGTGCACCGCAATAACGCAGACGCACCAAAGTCGCGCAGCTGATCTAAATTTGCGAACAAAACGCCAACCAATCCGCACGAACCAAAAGAAAAAATCATAATTATCAATGATCAACAAAAGTTGGCACGCTTTCCGCTATGTCTCTCCCGTCAACCCAAAACTCACGGAGAGATCATGCTAACCATCAAAACCCACAAAGCCCTGCGCCTTGCCCCGATCGCCCTCGCCGCCTCGATGGCCAATATGGCGATGGCTGCCGACACCATCAAGGTCGGTGTGTTGCACTCGCTGTCCGGCACCATGGCCATTAGCGAAACCACGCTAAAGGACACCATGTTGATGCTGATCGACGAGCAAAACAAAAAAGGTGGATTGCTCGGTAAGCAACTGGAGGCCGTGGTCGTGGACCCCGCGTCTAACTGGCCGCTGTTCGCCGAAAAAGCCCGCGAGCTGATCGAAAAAGACAAGGTCGACGCGGTCTTTGGTGGTTGGACGTCGGTATCGCGCAAATCAATGCTGCCGGTGTTTGAAGAACTCAACAGCGTGCTGTTTTACCCGGTTCAATACGAAGGCGAAGAATCCTCGAAAAACGTCTTCTACACCGGCGCGGCACCGAACCAGCAGGCCATCCCTGCAGTTGATTACCTTGCGGACCTGGGGGTTGAGCGCTGGGTCTTGGCCGGCACTGACTATGTTTACCCGCGCACCACCAACAAGATCCTGGCGGCTTACCTGGCGGCCAATGGCGTTGCCGAAAGCGACATCATGATTAACTACACGCCCTTCGGTCACAGCGACTGGCAATCGATTGTCTCTGACATCAAATCCTTCGGCGCACAGGGCAAAAAGACCGCCGTGGTCTCGACCATTAACGGTGACGCCAACGTGCCCTTTTACAAGGAACTGGGCGCCCAGGGCGTTTCAGCCGCTGACATCCCCGTCGTCGCGTTCTCGGTCGGCGAAGAAGAACTGTCAGGCATGGACACCTCGCCTTTGGTCGGTCACTTAGCCGCATGGAACTACTTCATGAGCGCGGACACCGAATCTAATGATGCCTTTATCGACGCATGGCAGACCTTTACCGGTGACGACGAGCGCGTTACCAACGACCCGATGGAAGCCCATTACATCGGCTTCAACATGTGGGTTGAAGCGGTCACCAAAGCGGGCACCACCGACCCCAGCGCCGTACAGGACGCCATTATCGGTGTCACCGTGCCTAACCTGACCGGCGGCTACGCGGCGATGATGCCCAACCACCACATCAGCAAACCGGTGTTGATCGGGGAAATTCAAGACGACGGTCAATTCGAAATCGTCTCGAAGACCTCGGGAACCGTGGTCGGCGATGCCTGGTCGGACTTCCTGCCGGGTTCCAAGGACCTGATTTCGGACTGGCGTGCGCCGTTGTCTTGTGGTGCCTACGACGTGGTTACGTCGAAATGCTCAGGCCAAAACTTCTAATCCACCGCACCTCCCCAGAGCCCGGCCGTGTGCCGGGCTTTTTTGCAAGGACCACACTATGAATCGCCATGCACTTGGCTGGATCACTGCGCTGCTGCTAGCGCTGTCTCCGATGGCGGCCGCCGATGACGCGATCGTCAACGCCCTGCCCAACGCTTCGTTCGAACAAAAAGCCGAACTGATGACCCAGTGGCTGACGCAGGATCCCGCCGCCGCCCAACGCGCCAGCCAGTTAATGCTGGACGGAGCGCTGTATTACGACAAGCGCAATGGCACCCTGTATCAGGTCGCCGACCATCGCAAAGGCGCGACAGCGCTAACGCTGGATGGCCAGAGCACCGTCACCATCGACAAAAAACGACAATTCAAGCGGGTCTCGCTCAACAACGACCTGCGCGACCAATTACGCACGGAGCTTGCGCTACTGTCACTCAGCAACGATGACCCGGCGATTCGCCTTGGCAGTATCGAACAGTTGCTGCAAACGCCCTCAGCCCGTGCAACCGCCGCGATCCAGCTAGCCGCCGAACGCGAGGGCAATGCCAACATCCAGGAAAAAATGCGCCTCGCCTTGGCGATCTCCGGGCTTGCCAGCAGCGAGCCGGAAGCGCGCGCCGCCGCGGTCACTTCGCTGAGCGACTCGGTCAGTAATGACGCGCTGAATGCCTTGCGCCTGATCAGCCCGGATGACGCATTGTATGCCGACGCCCAGCGCGGGGTCGTCGCGATCGAGCGGGCACATCAACGTTACCAATGGGCCGAGACCTTGTATTTCGGCATCAGCCTTGGGTCGGTCTTGGTGCTGGCTGCGATCGGCCTGGCGATTACCTTCGGGGTCATGGGCGTGATCAACATGGCCCATGGCGAGCTGATTATGTTGGGCGCTTACACAACCTTTGTTATGCAGCAACTGATGCCCGCCAGCCCGGGGCTGGCGCTATTGCTATCGATCCCGGCCGCCTTCGTGGTCGCCGCCGCCGTCGGCATCTGCATTGAACGCGGCGTCATTCGATTTTTGTACGGACGCCCACTGGAAACGCTGTTGGCGACCTTTGGCATCAGTTTGATCTTGCAACAGGCCGTGCGCAGCGTGTTTTCACCGCTAAACCGCAGTGTCACCACACCCGAGTGGATGAGCGGCGCGTGGGAAATCAACGCGGCGCTATCGCTAACCCTGAACCGCCTATACGTAATTGGGTTTTGCTTGCTGGTGTTCTTTGCCTTGCTGACAATTTTGAGGCGTTCGTCACTCGGCTTGCAAGTCCGCGCCGTGGCCCAGAACCGGACCATGGCCCGGGCCATGGGCGTGCGCTCGCAATGGGTCGACGCCCTGACCTTTGGACTGGGTTCAGGTGTCGCAGGCCTGGCTGGTGTAGCCCTGTCACAGCTGACCAACGTCGGCCCGAATATGGGTCAGGCCTACATTATTGACTCCTTCATGGTCGTGGTCTTCGGCGGCGTCGGCAACCTGTGGGGCACGTTGGTGGCGGGACTTAGCCTGGGCATCGCCAACAAGCTGATCGAGCCGTGGACTGGGGCCGTCTTGGCCAAAATCGTAGTGCTGATTTTTATCGTGCTGTTCATCCAAAAAAATCCGCGCGGCCTGTTTCCGCAGCGCGGTCGTGCGGTCGAGGGCTAAAAGCATGATGCAACTGATCAAACCCAATTCACGCACCGAGCAACTGGTCATGGGCGGGTTGCTACTCGCCTTGGTACTGGTGCCGGTGCTTAACAGCTTGCCCGAGGGCTCGCTGGGGCATATGCCGACCTACACCCTAAGTCTGTTGGGCAAATACCTGACGCTGGCGATGCTGGCGGTCGCGGTTGACCTGGTGTGGGGGTTTCTGGGTATTTTAACCCTCGGCCACGCGGCTTTTTTCGCCCTAGGCGGCTACGTCATGGGCATGTACTTGATGCGCCAAATCGGCGATCGCGGTGTTTACGGTGACCCACTGCTGCCGGATTTCATGGTCTTTTTGGACTGGGATGCCTTGCCCTGGTTCTGGGTCGGCTTTGATCAGTTTTGGTTCGCCGCGCTGATGATTTTGCTGGTGCCGGGCGTCATCGCCTTTGTGTTCGGGGCGCTGGCCTTTCGTTCGCGCGTGTCTGGGGTTTACCTGTCGATCATCACCCAAGCCCTGACCTACGCCCTGATGTTGGCATTTTTCCGTAACGAAATGGGCTTTGGCGGTAACAACGGCCTGACCGATTTCAAAGAGCTGTTGGGCTTCAGCCTGCAAGCGGACGCGACTAAGGTTGGCTTGTTCATGGCCAGCGTGATCGCCTTGATCGGCGCCCTGTGGATTTCCAAAAGCGTGGTGACCTCGCGTGCCGGGCGTGCCTGTGTGGCCATTCGCGATGCCGAAAGCCGCAGCCGTTTTGCTGGGTTTCGGGTAGAACGCATCAAATTGTGGGTGTTCGTGCTGTCGGCCTGTATCGCAGGCGTGGCCGGGGCGCTCTACGTGCCTCAGGTCGGGATCATTAACCCCGGCGAATTTTCGCCTATTAACTCGATCGAAGTGGTGGTCTGGGTCGCCATTGGCGGCCGCGCAACGCTGTTCGGCGCCGTCATCGGGGCGCTGGCGATCAACTACGCCAAGTCGTACCTGACCGTCGAGTTCCCCGAGGTCTGGCTGTTCGTGCTAGGCGCCCTGTTTGTCTTGGTCACCCTGTTTTTACCCAAGGGCGTCGCCGGCCTGATTACCCGCAAGGAGTCGAACACATGAGCGGTTTTATGCAGCGCGATGAAGTCTTTGATTTCGTCAAACCCCAAGTCGACCCGCGTCTGAATATCGACAAGTCGATACTGCTGTACCTGGAGGGGATCAGCGTCAGCTTTGACGGTTTCAAGGCCATCAATGATTTGAATCTGTACCTAAAACATGACGAACTGCGGTGCATCATCGGGCCCAACGGCGCAGGCAAAACGACCATGATGGACATCATTACCGGCAAAACTCGACCGGACTGTGGGACCGCATTTTTTGGCCAAACCATCGACTTGCTGGCCCTGGACGAGACCGCCATCGCCGAGGCCGGGATCGGGCGCAAGTTTCAAAAACCGACCGTGTTTGAATCGCTCACCGTTCAGGACTGTTTGGAGTTGGCGATGCGCCAGCCACGCGATTTTTGGTCGCTGTACCAGGCCAAGTCCCAGCCTCACGAGCGCCGAAAAATTCTCGATGTTGCCGAAACCATCGGCCTTCAAGATCATCTGCCGCGCCTATCGGGTGACCTATCGCACGGCCAAAAGCAGTGGTTAGAGATCGGTATGCTGCTGATGCAACAGCCACGGCTGTTGTTGGTTGACGAGCCGGCCGCCGGCATGACCCACCAAGAAATCGACAAAACCGCTGAATTGTTGCGCTCGCTGGCCGGGACCCATTGCGTGGTCGTGGTCGAGCATGACATGGACTTTGTGCGGACCCTGTCCGATGGCGGCGGCACCGTATCGGTGCTGCACCAAGGCTCGGTGTTGGCCGAGGGCTCGATGGACCAAATCCAAAACAATACCGACGTGCGCCGGGTCTACCTAGGAGAGGACAACTGATGCTAGTGCTTGATACCGTCAATCAATACTACGGCCAAAGCCACACCCTGCGGGACTTATCGCTGGACATACCCACTGGCGAGTGCACCGTAATCATGGGCCGCAACGGCGTCGGTAAAACTACGCTGCTACAGTCCATCATGGGCATCAACCCCCTCGCCAGCGGTCGAATCATGCTGGACGGCCAGCCCATTCAGGGCCATTCAGTTGAGGCGCGGCCGACACTGGGCCTTGGCTATGTGCCCCAAGGCCGGCAGATTTTTCCGCTGCTGAGCGTGCAAGAGAACTTGGATATCGGTTTGCCCATGCGGCCGCGCGGACAGCGTCAAATTCCGAGTTACATCTTTGAGTTGTTCCCAGTTCTAAAAGACATGTTGGCGCGGCGCGGGGGCGATTTGTCTGGTGGTCAACAACAGCAGCTGGCGATTGCGAGGGCGCTGGTCATCGACCCCAAGGTGTTGCTATTGGATGAACCAACCGAGGGCATTCAGCCCAACGTGGTGGCCGAAATCGCCGGCATCATTCAAAAGCTCAACAAAGACATGGGCATGACGGTTGTGTTGGTCGAACAAAAACTGCCGTTTGCACGTAAGTTGGCCGATCGCTTTTGCATCCTGGACCGCGGTCAAACCGTGGCGCAGGGCCCGATGGAGGCGTTGACTGGGGATCAGGTCAAAGCCTACCTGACGGTTTAGCTGGCCTGTATTTTTTGGTAAATCGCATCCGCCTTTTCGGTTAATTCCGAATAGCCGCGGATGTCACCGGAGCGCTGTGCCTTCATGGCCTGCTCTAACAGTTGCTTATATTCTTTTTCGAGCGCTTGCTTGGGGTCTTTTTTGAACAGTCCGAACATCGTGGGTGCCTCATTTTAGGGTAGTCACTATATGGGTCCCGTTGCCGCCAGTTAAACCGCCAAATCCAGCGACACCAGCATGACCTGGCGGTCGAGCGGATCGCAATGAACGCTGAAGCCGAGGCGCCTGACGAATCTCAACAGCCGAACATTTTCGACCAGCACCTCGCCAGACATGATCATCACCCGTCAGGCGATTGATAAAGGCGCTCGATAGGCGCGCAATGCTCCCCATGAAGCGCAGTCGTCGGCTGGCCTGACTGAGCGCGCGGTAAAATTCACGCAGCGCAGCGGCGTCATTCGGCCGCGCGGTACGGAAGGTTAAGGCACGTCGGTCGGCGCAAGCTTGAGTGTTCATAGGGCTAGGCCAAGGCAAATATGCTGCACCTGCACATTGGTCTTTTGACCTAACTCAAAAACACCGCAACCCAGTCGAATTGGCAACCCAAAAAGCGTCTAGGGTTGGCCTATGGAAACCTTATTTGTTACCCATCCGGCGTGCCAACAACACGACACCGGCTATGGCCACCCAGAATGCGCGGGCCGCCTGCAAGCCATTGAAGAGCATTTGGCGGTTACCCAATTGATGGATTACCTCAGCTACCGACGCGCAAGCCCGGCCAGTGACCGCCAGCTGTTGCGGGTCCACACGGCCGAACTATTGGCGCGCGTGCACGCGCCGATGCCGCCGCAGGGTTACCACCATTTGGACCCGGACACCCGCGTCAGTGCCGGCAGTGCACGGGCCGCCCGCCTCGCCGCCGGCGCGGTGGTCGAGGCCGTTGACGCCGTCATCAGCGGCCAGGCCCAAACCGCCTTTTGCGCCGTGCGACCGCCGGGTCATCATGCCAATGCCGGGGCTGCCTCCGGGTTTTGCCTGTTTAACAACATCGCCGTGGGTGCCTATCAGGCACTAACCCACCCGGACATCAACCGCGTCGCCATCGTCGATTTTGATGTACACCACGGCAACGGCACCGAGAACATTGTGGTCGATGACCCGGCGATCCTATTTTGCTCGACCCTACAGCACCCGTTTTACCCAAATACACCGCTGCGCCCGGTGTCCGACACCATGGTCTCGGTACCGCTTAAGGCCGGCGCCGGCGGTGACGCATTTCGTGCCGCGGTGCGCGAGCACTGGTTGCCGGCATTGAATGCATTTGCGCCAGATCTGGTGATGATGTCGGCCGGGTTCGACGCTCATCGCGACGATGACATGGGCGGTCTGGCCTTGGTCGACGCCGACTACGCCTGGGTCACGCTGCAGATGCGCGATATCGCCGACCGCTACGCCGGCGGACGCATGGTGTCCTCACTCGAGGGTGGCTATGAATTTAAATCCTTGGCCCGATCGGTCGAACAACACATCCGGGTACTGGCCCGCTTAGAGGGTATCGTATGAATCTGAACGGGTTACACGGACTGGTTATTGGCGTCGCCAACCAGCACTCAATCGCCTGGGGCTGCGCCAAAGCCTATGCCGGCGCCGGCGCGCGCTTAACGATGACCTATCAAAACGCCAAGGCGCTGGCACATGTGGCCCCGCTTGCCGAGTCCATTGGCGCCACGTTGGTTGAACTGGACGTGCGCAATCCGGCCCAATGGGACGCCCTGTTTGAGCCGCTCGAAGCGCTTGACTTTGCCCTGCACGCGATTGCATTTGCGCCCAAGGCGGACCTGCACGGCCCACTGGTGAATGCCAGCTTGGATGGCTTTTCAATGGCCATGGAGGTGTCCTGCTATTCCCTGATCGAATTGGCTCGGCGCGCCCGGCCACACATGACACAAGGCGGCGCGATCACCACCCTGAGCTATTACGGGGCGCAGCGCGTGGTGCCGAACTACCAACTAATGGGGCCGGTCAAAGCGGCCCTGGAAGCCAGCGTGCGCCAATTATCTGTGGACCTGGGCGCCGACGCGATACGGGTCAATGCGCTGTCCCCAGGCCCAATTGCGACGCGAGCCGCGTCCGGGTTGGCGCATTTCGATGAGTTGATGGCGATCGCTGCGAAAAACGCGCCGCTGGGTGAGCTGACCACGATCGACGACGTTGGCCAATTCGCGACCTTCCTGGCCTCGCCCAGTGCCCGTCACGTGACCGGGCAAACGCTGTACGTCGACGCGGGGTATTGCATCCGTGACTGACTGGCTGACCAACCACCTGTACGACGACATTGAAATCGGCCAAGGCGATAGCTTGGAGCGGGTGTTGACCCGACGTGACATCCAACTGTTTGCGGTCATGAGCGGGGACGTCAACCCGGCACACCTGGATGATGCCTATGCCGATTCGTCGGCATTCCACGGCGTCATTGCCCACGGTATGTGGACCGGGGCATTGCTGAGCACGCTGTTGGGGACCCAGTTCCCGGGGCCCGGGACGATCTACCTGTCCCAGCAGATGAAGTTTCACAAGCCTGTCCACATCGGCGATCGGTTGTGTGTTCAGGTGACCTGTATTGAAAAAGCCGATCGCCACCGTGTTCGCCTCAATTGCCTGGCGACTAACCAGGACGGTGACCGCGTGGTCTCCGGTGAGGCCTGGGTGATGGCGCCGACCGAACCGGTCAGGCGCCCGCGACCACAACTGCCGAACATCCAATTCACCGACCGGCCGTCGGGGTTACAGCAGTTCCTGCTGGAGCAGTGCCGAGACGTCGCCCCGATCGTGACGGCGGTGGTTCACCCGATGGATGCGCTGTCGTTGCTTGGCGCGCTGCAATGCCAGCGCGAAGGGTTAATTGACCCCTGGTGGATAGCGCCCAAAGAACGCTTGCTGGCGCTGGCCGAATCACTTCACGTCGAGCTGGACACGGGCCGTATTATCAACGTCGGCTACAGCCATGCCGCCGCCGAGGCCGCGGTCCAATTCATTCAGGACGGGCGTGGCGATGCGATCATGAAAGGCAAATTGCACACGGACGAGTTGATGCGGCCGATACTCGCCAAGGGCACCGGACTGCAAACCGGCCGGCGCATGTCGCATGTCTTTGCAATGGACACCGTGCCGTATAAGAAACCGCTGTACATCACTGACTGTGCGCTCAACATACGCCCTGATTTGAACGCCAAACGCGACATCTGCCAAAACGCGATCGACCTGTTTACCGCCATCAACGCGCGCATCCCCAAGGTCGCCATTTTGGCGGCGGTCGAAACGGTCGACGCCAACATGCCATCGACTTTGGATGCGACGGCGCTGTGTAAAATGGCCGAGCGCGGTCAAATCACCGGCGCGTTATTGGACGGTCCACTGGCCATGGACAATGCCTTGAGTGCCGAGGCCGCCGCGATTAAGGGGATCGTTTCGCAAGTCGCCGGTGACGCCGATATTTTGCTGTGCCCGGACTTGGAATCAGGCAATTTGCTGTTTGAACAGATGTCCTACCTGACCGGGGCCGAGGGCGCAGGCATTGTCATGGGCGCACGGGTACCGGTGATTTTGACCTCGCGCGCCAGCTCTATCGACACCCGCGTCTGTTCCGCGGCCATGGCCTGCGCCTTTGTGCGCAAACAACCATGAGTGAAATCTGGGTCATCAATCGCGGCTCATCGACCCTGAAACTGGCGCGCTACGATGCGGCCACCCGCGCCTGTATCGAACGCTTGACGGTGGCCGCCAATGCCAATTTACCCAGCGGCACACCCGTGGCGATTGGCCACCGCGTGGTCCACGGCGGGCCGCACTTTCGCGAGCCGGTGGTGATCGATGCGGCGGTGCTGTCACAATTGCGCGAACTGACGCCGCTTGCGCCGCTGCATCAAGGCCCAAGTTTGGATGCAATCGAGACCTTGGCGGCCTTGAACGTGCCGCAAATCGCCTGTTTTGACACCGCCTTCCATACCACTCAATCCACCCTGATGAGTCGCTTGCCGGTGCCGGAAACGCTGACCCACGGTGGCCTTAGAAATATTGGATTTCACGGCCTCAGCTACGACTACATCGCCCGCCAACTGGGCCCAAACAGCGGTCGTTGGGTGGCGCTGCATCTGGGCTCGGGTGCCAGTGCATGCGCCCTGTTCAATGGCGTCAGCCAGGGCACCAGCATGGGTTTTTCGCCGTTGGACGGACTTATCATGGGGACCCGGCCCGGCCGCTTGGACCCGGGCTTGCTGCTGCACTGGTGGCGCCAGGGCTATAGCGTGGATGAGGTCGAACATGAGTTGTATTTTAATTCCGGGCTAAAGGCCCTCGCCGGCGACAGTGACATGCAGTTTTTGCTGGCCCGAGATGACGCCCACGCGCGCGCCGCCATCGATCAGTTTTGCCTGAGCGCGGCGCGAGCCGTTGGCGAATTGGCCTTGCTGCTGGGCGGTTTGGACGGGGTCGTGTTCAGCGGCGGCATTGGCGAGAACGCGGCGCCGGTGCGCGACGCCATCGCCCAGCGCATCGCGTTCATGACCGGCAACACACGCGTGGTGGCGACCGACGAGGCCGCGATCATTGCCGAGGCCGTCTTTAACGGTATCGGTGCCGATCAATCCGCACAGGCCAGCACCGCGACCACCGACAGCTGACCGGCGGCGACCGCATCACGGCCATTGCGCGCGCGCCGGGCAAAGTCAGTCAGCCCCGCGACCTCGGCCAATGAGGGCACACCGGCCAGCGCATGGTAGAACACAGGCGCGGCCAAGGCATGGCCCAGGTCAACCATGTGCTGGACCCTAAAGCCGGCCTGGTGCAAACGCGCCCGCAGCGCCGACGGCTCAACCAATCGGTCGACGCTGGCGTCATCCGCCCAGATTTGCGGGTATGCAAAGCACCCCAGCCGCACGGGCTCGATCAACAGCACCGGCTTTTTGGCCGCCGCACGCGCCAGTTGAGGCAAAAATTCGAGGCCAACAAAGGGCAACAAATGCGAGACCAAGACCCAGTCCGCCGACACTGAACGCAGTTCACGCGCGTCGCTTAACCCGACCGGGTACGGCAACTCGAAATGCCGGTTCAAGGCGTTCGCGATGGCCAGGGTGCGCGGGTCAATGTCACCGCCCTGGACCGAGCGGACCTGAGCGAAGCGCGACAACAAGAACCGACCTACCCCACCGACACCGCAGGCCAGTTCCAAACAATCGCCCGGCGGCGGCTCAATCGCCGCAAAGGCCTGCTCTAACAGCCCGCGCCCGCCAAGGTGGAAATGCTCCAGCCGCGCCAAGGCCGGTTCCGCCGCCCGGTAATCCCGCGGTAGCCCGCGGATCCACTCACATGTTGGGGTAGTTGGGTCCACCGCCGCCCTCCGGCACCCACCAGGTGATGTTTTGTGCAGGGTCTTTGATGTCACAGGTTTTGCAGTGAACACAGTTTTGGGCGTTGATTTGGAACCGCGTCGCGCCGTCCACTTCGGTGATTTCATAGACACCGGCGGGACAGTAGCGCTGGGCCGGCTCGTCATAATCCGCCAGATTTTGACCCAGTGGAATTCGCGCATCGGCCAGCCGCAAGTGGACCGGCTGGTCTTCCTCGTGGGCGGTATTGGACAGGTAAACCGAACTTAACTTGTCAAAGCTGAGCACCCCGTCCGGTTTCGGGTAGTCAATGCGGGCGCAGCTAGCAGCCGCACGCAGACTTTGATGATCCGGGGTCAAATCACGCAGCGCAAAGGGCAACCGGCCGCCAAACAGGTTTTGATCCAGCGCGTTGTAGGCGCCTCCGACCAAGGCGCCAAATCGATGCAGCGCCGGGCCGAAGTTTTTGGTCCGCCGCAGCTCCTGTCCGGCCCAGCTGGCGTCAAAACGCGCATCCAGGCTGGCGACATCGCCGTCCATAATAGCCTCGGCCGCCAACATGCCACTTTTCATCGCGGTATGAGTGCCTTTGATTTTGGCCATATTGAGGGTGCCGGCGTCGCAGCCGATCAACACACCGCCGGCGAACGCCATGCGCGGCAATGCGCGATGACCGCCCTTGGCGATCGCCCGGGCGCCAAAACTGATCCGGGTGCCACCGGCCAAGGATGCCGCCAACACCGGGTGGTGCTTGAGGCGCTGAAATTCGTCAAACGGACTCAGGTACGGGTTGGGATAGTTCAAATCAACAATTAATCCGACCACCGCCTGCTGATTTTCCAAGTGATACAGAAACCAGCCTCCGCCGGTCTGTTTGCCAAGCGGCCAGCCGGCGCCGTGCATGACCTTGCCGGGCTGGTGCTGGTGCGCCGGTATGTCCCATAACTCTTTGAGTCCCAATCCGTAGTGTTGGGGGTCGGCGTCGCGCGCCAGATCGAAGCGTGCCTGCAACTGCTTACCCAAGTGCCCGCGGGCGCCTTCGGCAAACACCGTGGTCCCAGCTCGTAGCTCCATCCCCGGCATGTAGCCGTCCTTGGGATTGCCAGCTCGATCCACACCCATGTCACCGGTCAGTACCCCGACCACCCGATCGCCCTCGTATAGGATTTCGGACGCGGCGAATCCGGGGAACACTTCAACCCCCAAATCCTCGGCTTGCTGGGCCAGCCAACGGCACAGGTTACCCAGGCTAATGACCTGATTGCCGGCGTTGTGCAGCGGCGCCGGCAGCATCAATTTGGGCAGCCGATGACCACGCTCGGGCGAGGACAACCAGTACATTTCATCCGTCGTCACCGGCGTATTCAAGGGTGCCCCGCGCTCGCGCCAGTCCGCAAACAGCTCGTCCAGTGCCCGCGTCTCGACGACCGCGCCGGACAAAATATGGGCGCCCACTTCCGAGCCCTTCTCGACCACACAAATGGACAGTGTCTGGGCGCGCTCCGCCGCCAGCTGAGCCAACCGACACGCGGTCGACAAACCCGCCGGCCCGGCACCGACAATGACCACATCAAATGTCATCGATTCACGTTCCATTACAGCTGCTCCCGCGGCATTGCCATGACACAGCGGCTACCTCCGCGCATCGACGCGGCGTGCGCTGTAGCGCGCGGCAACAGTTGATAACCGTAAAACTCGGCGCTGTTAATTTTGGCGCGCAAAAATGCGCCGTCGCCTACCCCAGCGTCCAACTGTGCCTGTGCCACCCGAGCGCTTTTCACCATCAGCCAGCCACCGCACAGGTAACCCAGGTGCATCAGGTAGTGGTAGGCCACGGCCGGGGCCAATTCAGGGTCATCGACATGCCCCGCCAGCAGCTCGGACAAGGCCACCTCGGCGGTGTTAATGGCCTGTTCCATCAGCACGTCACCGGCGCAGTCCACCCGCATCTGGGCAATCATTTGCTCGGCGATTTGGCCCTGGTCGGCGAGGGTTTTACGGCCAATCAGATCGAGCGCCTGAATCGCCGTGGTGCCCTCATAAATGGGCAAAATCCGCGCATCGCGCAGGTATTGCGCGGCGCCGGTTTCTTCAACGTAGCCCATGCCACCGTGCACCTGGACGCCCAAGGACGTCAGCTCGACCGACAACTCGGTCAGCCAACCTTTGACGATCGGCGTGTACCACTGTGCCAACGCCGCCGATTCAGGATCGCACGCGGCACGGTCCAGCTGGCTGCTGGCGACCAGCGCCAACGCACGCATGGCTTCACAGCCGACCCGCATGGTCAGCAATTGGCGGCGCACATCCGGGTAGTCAATGATGCAAATCTTGGAGCCATCGCGGCGACGCCCCTGGACCCGCTCGCTGGCGTATTGGCGCGCCTGTTGGTAGGCGCGCTGACTGACGGCCAAGCCCTGCACACCAACGGCTTGGCGGGCGTGGTTCATCATGGTGAACATGTATTTGAGGCCCTGGTGCGGCGCCCCGACGAGGTAGCCCTGGGCACCGTCGTATTGCATGACACAGGTCGGGCTGGCGTGGATACCCAATTTATGTTCGAGCGACAGTGCGCTGACCGCATTGGCCCCCAGCGCATTGCCCTCGGCGTCGATGCGAAATTTCGGCACGATAAACAGGCTAATGCCCTTAATACCCGCCGGCGCGTCCGGCAACCGCGCCAACACCAGGTGGGCGATGTTGTCGGTCATCTGGTGATCGCCCCAGGTGATGTAAATTTTCTGGCCGCTGATCCGATACAGACCGTCCTCGTCCGGCTCGGCCCGGGCCTTGATCGCCGCCAAATCCGAACCGGCGTCCGGCTCGGTCAGATTCATGGTGCCGGTCCATTCGCCACTGGCCAAACGCGGCAAAAACAGGTCGCGGACGCTATCGTCGGCATGGTGAGCCAGCGCCTCGATCGCGCCCTGACTCAGCATCGGGCACAAACTCAAGGCCAAATTTGCGCTTTGCCAGATTTCGTTGACCGCGGTTCCCAGTACGCTGGGCAAGCCCTGCCCGCCGTGCGATTCGGGCGCGGTTAAGCCGATCCAGCCGGCCTCGGCCAGGCTTTGGTAAATGGCCTTAAACCCCGGCGTTTGTTCGACCCCATTGGGTCCCAAGGTCGGGGGTTGCTGGTCGCCGACGCGGTTAGACGGCGCCAGCACTTCGCTGGCGAAACGGCCGGCCTCTTCAATCACGGCATCCGCCAGCGCTTGGTCGACCTGGTCGAACCCGGTGCGTTGGCACAGGGCGTCGAACTGAACCAGGTGTTCCAGGACAAAGTGGGTATCGGCGGCGGGGTGTTGATAGGTCACGGGCTACTCCTTTTTTGCCAGTGTCAGGCCAGCGGCGCCCGTCGGAAATGACCAATAAAGTCCAATTCTTAACCTTTTCGGCCAGCACTGGTAGCCTGCGGCCATGGACCCCAAACGCAACAGTATTTCAGCGCACTACCTCGATTCGATTTGCCAGGGCGCGGCGCGGCGCGGCTTAAGCGCCGACAGCGTGCGCGCACAGGCCGGCATCCCCGCCGAGCTATCGCCCCAGGCGCGCCTGACGTCGGATCAATTTAGCCGTCTGCTGCTGGACGTCTTTGGCCGCGCCGACGACGAATTTTTGGGATTAACCGACCAGCCGTGCCGCCACGGTGCGTTTGTGATGATGGCCAAACAGGCGGTGATGCTGGATGACCTGCGCCAGGTCTACCAGCACATCGAACGTTTTTACCGGTTGGTGACCCGGGACCTGAACTTTGCGCTGCGCGTCGACGCTGGGGAAGCGCGCTTTGACCTGATGCTTGAGCGGCCGCAACTAGATCCACAGGCCACGCTGCGCGAGTTTTACCTGTTGTTGATGCACCGTTTCCCGAGTTGGTTGGTGGGCAAGCGTATTGCGCTGCGCCGCGTTGACATGGCCGGGGACGAGCCGGCCCATGCCGACGAATACGGGCTAATTTTCGGCCAGCCCGGGCAATTCAACCAGCCCTCGTCGGCCTTAGTGTTCGATTCCGCCGCGCTGTATTGGCCGGTCGTTCAGACCCGCGAAAGCCTGCGCCAGCATCTGGACGACGCGCCGCTGACCTGGGTCACACGGCAACAAATCTACCCGACTATTAGCCGCCGGGTCCGTCAGGCACTGCGCCAAACGCAGCCGATCGGCAGCGCCCGTATTCAAGCGGTGGCGGCGCAATTGCACATGACCGAACGCACGCTGCGCCGCCGCCTGGCGGATGAGGGCACCGCGTATCAGGACCTCAAAGATCAGGTCCGGCGCGACTACGCGGCCCAGCGACTGGCCCAGCCCCACGTACTGATGGCGGACGTCGCCGGTGAACTCGGCTTTTCCGACCCCGGGGCCTTTTCTCGGGCGTTTAAAGGCTGGACCGGTCAAGCCCCCCGGCATTACCGCGGCGACCGCTAAAGTTTCGCGGTCAATTCAGGCAGCAACTCAAACAGGTCACCAACCAAGCCGTAGTCGGCCGACTCAAAAATCGGTGCGTCCGGATCCTGGTTGATCGCGACCACGACCTTGGAGTCTTTCATCCCGGCCAGGTGCTGAATCGCGCCCGAAATGCCCACCGCAATGTACAGATCCGGCGCCACCACTTTGCCGGTCTGACCGACTTGCAGGTCGTTGGCAACAAAGCCGGCGTCGACGGCCGCACGCGACGCCCCAACGGCGCCGCCCAAGGCGTCGGCAAGCTGGTAAACCAGCTCAAAATTATCGCGACTGCCCAGCCCCCGCCCACCCGACACGACCACCGATGCGGCGGTCAATTCGGGCCGTTCAGAGACCGCCAGTTCAGCACCAACAAAGGTCGTGTGCAACGCTAAAGCGCCGACTAGCGCAGGCTCAATGGTGGCCGAACCGCCATCCACCGGGGCCGCTGCGAAGGCCGTACCACGAATGCTCAAGACCTTGATCGGGTCGCCGGAGCGGACCGTGGCAATTGCGTTGCCGGCATAGATCGGGCGCTGAAAACGCTCGGTATCAAGGATCGCCGAGACATCGCTGATGCACTCGACATCGGCCAGTGCCGCGACCCGCGGCAGCAAGTCCTTGCCGTAGGTTGTGGCGGTCGCCAGCACATGAGTGACACCGTCCAAGTTGGCCACCACGGTCGGCGCCTGGGTCGCCGCCAGCGGGTGTTCAAAGGCGGGATTGATGGCCGACAACACGCGACTGACGTTGGGCAGTTGGGCGGCCTGTTGGGCGACCGCATCGGTCGCGGCCATGACCAGCACCGCGATGGGCAATTCCAGCGCGGCCGCAGCCGTCAGCGCGTTCAAGGTGGCACCGCGCAGGGCGACGCCGTTATGTTCTGCAATGATTAGAATGCTCATTAGAATACCTGCGCTTGGTTTTTCAGGGCGTCGATTAACGCATCGACCGAGGCGACACGAATGCCGGCACTGCGTTGGCTTGGCTTCTCGACACGTTCAATAACCACGCGCGGCGCCGGATCAACCGCCAGCTCAACCGGGGTCAAATGGTCCATGGGTTTGCGCTTGGCTTTCATGATGTCGGGCAACTTGATAAAGCGCGGTTCGTTCAACCGCAGGTCCGTGGTCACCACGCTGGGCCCACTCAGGCCCAAGGTTTCGAGCCCGCCGTCGACCTCGCGGGTGACCTCGAAACCGCCATCTGTAGCGACCAGCTTTGAGGCAAAGGTGGCTTGTGGCCAGCCCAGCAGGGCCGCCAGCATCTGACCGGTTTGGTTGTTATCACTGTCGATGGACTGTTTGCCCAGCAACACCAGCTGCGGGGCTTCGCGCTCGACCACGGCGGCCAATAATTTGGCCACGGCTAAGCTGCCCAGGGCGCCCTCGTGTTCGACCCAGACGCCGCGATCGGCGCCCATCGCCAGGCCCGAGCGGATCTGATCTTGGCACGCTTTGGGCCCGATCGAGACGACCACGACGTCGTCGGCGATGCCGGCTTCTTTGAGCCGAATGGCTTCCTCGACGGCAATCTCACAAAACGGGTTCATGGACATTTTGACATTAGCCAAATCAACGTCGCTTTGGTCCGCTTTGATGCGCACTTTGACGCTGTAATCAATCACGCGTTTGACCGCGACCAATACCTTCATGGGGTGGACTCCTGGTTGGCGATGTCGCGCAGGGCGAACTTTTGGACCTTGCCGGTCGAGGTTCGCGGCAGGCTTTGGAAATGCACCCGCTTGGGTACTTTGAAGCGCGCCATGTTGGCGCGGCAGTAGTCAATAATCGCAGCCGCATCGAGGGCGCTGCCCTGTTCGAGGGTCACGAAGGCGCACGGCACCTCGCCCCAAGTCGAATCGGCCATTGCCACCACCGCTGCGTCTTTTATTTCTGGGTGGCGGAACAGCACTTCCTCGACCTCGATTGAGGAAATGTTCTCGCCGCCGGAAATAATAATGTCCTTGGAGCGGTCCTTGATTTCGATGTAGCTGTCAGGGTGCCAAACACCCAGATCGCCCGAGTGAAACCAGCCACCGGCAAATGACTCGGCGGTGGTGGTCGGATTTTTCAGGTAGCCCTTCATGACGACATTGCCGCGCATCATAATTTCGCCAATCGTGGTGCCATCCATGGGCACCGGCTCCAGCGTATCGGGGTGGGCCACCATCAACCCTTCTTGCATCGGCACCGGCACGCCCTGACGTGCTTTAAGGCGGGCTTGTTCAGCACCTTCAAGGGCGGCCCAATCGCTGTCCCATTCACACACCACACACGGGCCATAGGTTTCGGTCAGGCCGTAGGTGTGGGTGACGCTAAAGCCCATCGCCTCCATGGCTTGAATCACGCTGGCCGGTGGCGGCGCACCCGCGGTCATCACTTTGACCGCATGGGTGACCTGGGCGCGCTGCGCCTCGGGGGCTTTGGCCAGCATGCCCAGCACAATCGGCGCACCGCACAAGTGGTCGACCTGTTCGCGGCTGATCAGGCTCAAAATGTCGTCGGCGCGGACGTGACGCAAACACACATTGGTGCCGGCCAACAGCGCCAGGGTCCAGGGAAAGCACCAGCCGTTGCAGTGGAACATGGGCAAGGTCCACAGATAGCGCGCGTGCTGTCCCATGCCCCAGGAGACGGCGTTGGCGGTTGCATTCAGGTAGGCGCCGCGGTGATGGTAGACCACGCCTTTGGGGTTACCGGTGGTGCCGGAGGTGTAGTTGAGGCTGATGGAATCCCACTCGCTGGCGACGCGGACCCAATCGCACGCCGGGTCCGCCTCGGCCAGCAACGCCTCGTAGCTGCAATCGCCCAGCAGCCAACCGCCGTCGAAACTGGCATCGTCAATACCGATCAGCACCGGCGGATCGTCCATGCGACTGACCGCAGCGGCCGCCACCTCGGCAAATTCACGATCGACCAAAAATAGACGCGCGCCGCCATGGCGCAAAATAAACGCCACGGTGTCGGCATCGAGCCGGGTGTTGATCGAATTCAAAATCGCACCGGCCATGGGCACGCCAAAATGCGCTTCGTAGTGCGCCGGCACATTCGGGGCCATGATCGCGACCGTGTCACCGGGCTGAATACCGCGACCGATCAGGGCTTGGGCCAGCGCCACACAGCGCGCCTGGGTGGTCGCCCAGGTTTGGCGCAGTGCGCCGTGAATCAGCGCCAGTTTGTTTGGGTGAACCCGGGCGGCCCGGTTCAAAAAGGAAATCGGCGTCAGCGCCTCGTAATTCGCAGGCCCGGCTTGTAACTCGATGGGATCGTTGTCCATGGCGCATTTAACTCGTCATTATTTGGACTCAGTGTTGACCAGCATGGACGGGGGCCGAATGACCGAATCAGCCCTTTAATTAACATTATCGGCCAGGCCTGCCTAGCCACACCATTTGGTATACATTTTGTGCTAGCGTCGACTGCCCAAAAACCACGAGACCCGCGCGCACGCCATGACAATGACTTTCGGCTTAATCGGCAACTCAATCGCGCAGTCCCGTGCGCCCGCGTTGCATCAGCTGCTTGGGCAACTACACAGCCTGCCGCTCAGCTACCATCTGCACGACCCAGGCGCCGCCACCGCGATCGCCTTTCAACAGCAACTCGCCGAGCTGATCGCGCGCGGCTACCAGGGCTGCAACGTCACGCTGCCGTTCAAACAGATCGCGATAAATAGCGCGGCACAGCCGGACCGCGCAGCACGGCGAGTCGGCGCGGTCAACACGCTCGGGTTCGGGGACACTATTCGGGCAACCAACACCGACTACACCGGTTTCATCCGAGCCTACCGTCACCGCCGCGCTGACCGCCGCGCCGGCCGCGTATTGCTGCTGGGTGCCGGCGGTGTTGGGCGCGCGGTCGCCTTTGGCTTGACCGACGTCGGCACCGAGCGCATCGACATCTTTGACCTGGATCCAGTTCAGGCCACCGCCCTCGCCCGCGCCTTATGTGATGAGGGGGTCCACGCCAGGACGGTCACTGCCGAGCAACTGCAAGATCGCGCCGCGCGCGCCGACGGCTGGGTCAACTGCACCCCTATTGGGCACTACACCACGCCCGGCTGCCCCTTTGAACTGGCATGGCTTGGCGCCCAATCCTGGGTATTCGATGCGGTCTACACGCCGATCGACACCCCACTGTTAATCGCCGCCGCGGATGCGGGACTGGACCTGGTCACCGGTTTCGATTTGTTTTTTTACCAAGGCTTGGATGCCTTCGAGTTTTGGACCGGCATCGCTGTCGACGAGGCCGCCGCCCGCGTGGCTTTTATGGACAAATTCGCCCTGCAATCCGCCCTGATTTAGTTGAGGAAGACACAGTGCCCCGCATAAACATCGCCGTCGTCGGTTTTGGACTGATCGGCCAAGAGCATGCCCAGCGGCTGCATGATGCGCCCAACCTTGGCTTGGCCTGCGTGGTTGACCCGGTCGCCGATCCCGCTGTGATTCAAGCCCGCTTCGGCTGCCCCCTGGAACCGGACCTGGAGGCCTTGTTGGCCCGCGACGATATCGACGGCGTGGTGCTGGCAACGCCGAATGACCTGCATGCCGCCCAAGCCATTCAGTGCATTCAGGCCGGGTTCCCGGTACTGATCGAAAAGCCCATCGCCCACTCGCTGGAGCAGGCGCTGGAGGTGCAAGCCCAGGCCAAGCACCATGCCATGCTGGATCGTTGTTTGGTCGGCCACCACCGGGTGTACAGTGCGACCATGCAGCGCGCGCGCGACATCATCAGCAGCGGCCAGATTGGACAGCCGGTCGCGGTCAACGCAACCGCCCTGTTCTTCAAACCGGCGGACTATTTTAAGGCCGGGGCATGGCGCACCCAACCCGGTGGTGGCCCGATCTTGATTAACCTGATTCACGAAGTGGGCAACCTGCGTGCCCTGCTGGGCGAGATCACCGAGGTCGTTGGGCTGTCATCCCGCGCCACCCGCCAGTTCGCCGTCGAGGACACCGCCGGCGTGGTCATACGATTTGAAAGCGGTGCCATGGGGACGTTTTTATTATCGGATTGCGCCGCGTCGACCCACAGTTGGGAGCAGACGTCGGGCGAAAATCCGAGCTACCACCGTGATAACGCCGCGCACTGTTACCTGGTGGCGGGGACCCGCGGTTCGCTGAGCGTGCCGGACCTGCGGCTGCAACGCTTTGCCGAGGGCACTGAATCGTCGTGGTGGAACCCGATGCAAAGCCAATCGATTACGGTTGCCGCAGTCGACCCCCTGGTCGCTCAGCTTGAACATTTCGGCGAGGTTATCCGGCGCCGGCAACGGCCCAAGGTGTCGTTGGCCGACGGCATCGAGAATTTGCGGGTGGCGGAGCAAATCGCCGATGCCTGCCGCCCAGGCTAAAAGGTCTCGGTGTCGATTTCCGCTTGAAAGGCCGGCGTATAGCGGCCGCCGACCACGGTTGATTGGTTAATGCCTTGGTTCAACAAGGCCAGGTGCTCGGGGCGTAGGTGCAGGTCAAGCGCGCCCCAGTTTTCAGTCGCGTGCGCGGCGTCAGCCGTGCCCGGAATCGGCACAATGTGATCGCCCTGGGCCAAGCACCAGGCCAACGCAACCTGCGCTCGAGTCGCGGACATCGCCCCGGCCACGGTGTCGATCGCATTCAGCAAGCCCAGGTTGATGGCCAGGTTGTCGGCACTAAAGCGCGGCATATTGACGCGCATGTCACCGGGCTCCAGCGCCGCGCTGTCCGCGACACCGCCGGCTAAAAATCCGCGGCCCAACGGGCTGAATGCGACGAACGCCACGCCCATCTGTTTGCAGGCATCGAGCACGGCAATTTCTGGATTACGCGTCCACAGTGAGTATTCGGTTTGTAGCGCCGCGATCGGGTGAACCGCATGGGCGCGGCGCAGGGTGTCGGCGCTGACTTCTGAAAGCCCAAGCTCCAACACCTTGCCCTCGTCGACCAAACGCGCCATCTCGCCGACGCTGTCTTCGATGGGCACCGATTTGTCCCAGCGGTGCAAATAGTAAAGATCAATCCGATCGGTGTTCAGCCGTGCCAGGCTGGCCTCGCAATGCGTGCGCAAGGTCTGTGGGCGGCCGTCGATCAATCGCTGCCCCTGATCATCCCGAAACATGCCGCCTTTGGAGGCCAATACAAAGTCGTCACGGCGATGCATGATCGAATTGGCCAACAGCGTTTCGTTGGCACCAAACCCATACATGGCGGCGGTATCGAGCAGCGTATAACCGTCGTCCAGGGCACTGTTTAGAACACGGGCACCCTCGTCGATCGACGGCGGCGTGGCATAGCCATGCGACAGGCTCATGCAACCCAGCCCCAGTGCGGAGACCTCAAATCGGCCAATTTTTCTATTCGTCATCATGCATTCCTATTTGATGGTTTTAGGCCCTAAGCCCGCATTGCCCGCAGCACTTCGTAGCAGGCGCCCATGGTGTGGTAATCGGTTTTACCGGCCGGCGATTTGAGGTCGTCCTGGGGGCTGTTGTCGCGGTTACGGATACGGAACCAAGCGCCGTGCCGGTGATCGATCATGTGATCCCAGCTGTAGCCCCACAATTTTTGATACCAGTCCAAATAATCGGACTCGCCGCTGGCTTGGTACAACAGGTACGCCGCCGCCATGGATTCGGCCTGGACCCAAAAATACTTGTCGTCATCGCAGACCCGGTCGTCCGGGTCAAAGCCATAACACAAGCCGCCGTGCCGATCGTCCCAGGCCACGCGCACGGCGTGGTCGAACAGTGCCCGCGCGCGCTCCAGGTGCCAGGGCTGGGGGTCGAATCGGTCTAAAATTAGCAACAATTTAGCCCACTCGGTTTGGTGCCCGGGCTGAAATCCCCAGGGCCGAAACAGGTGCTTGGGATCGTCGCGATTATAGTCCCAGTCCACCGACCAGTCCGGCTGGTAATGCTCCCACACCAAACCACCGGCCAAGGCGGCTTGGCGGTTAACCACCGCATCCGCTAGCGCACGCGCACGATCCAAATAGCGCGCCTCCCCGGTCGCTTCAAAGGCCCACAACATGGCTTCGCAGGCGTGCATATTGGCGTTTTGGCCGCGATACGGGCTCAGCACCGCAAAGCCTGCGCTGGCTTCATCGGCATACAGACCAACATCGGACTGCCAAAAGTGCCGGTCCAAATAATCGTAGGCCGCTTCCAGACTGGCGCGGCCCTGTTCGACCCCGGCCAACATCGCGGTGGCACCGGCGACCATGACAAAGGCCAACCCGTACGCGTGACAGGTGTCGTCGAGCACCTGGTCACCGGACAGCACCCAGGCATAGCCGCGGCCGGGTTGATGGTGGCGCTGTTCCAGGTAGTCCAGGCCGTGGCGCACCCAGTCGCGGTAGTGCGCCGGACCACCGGCCTTTAGGGCCATCGCGTAATTAAAGACAAACCGCGTGCTGGACACCAGGTGGCGGGTGGCGGCGTCGTAGACCTGGCCGTCGTCTTTGAAGTGTTGAAAAAAACCGCCCGCCGGGTCGAACACACGGGGTTCGTAAAAGGCCAGGGTTTTGGCAATGTGGCCACGCAAGGTCGCCGGATCTTGGAAGTCTGGTTTTATCATGTGGATAATCTATCAGAGGCTTGACCTTCCAGTCAGTGGAAACCTTAGGGTCAGGTTTCCACAGAGGACGTTGCCATGAACGAAACTGCCAGTTATCAAATCGAAGGCCTGTCGTGCGGCAGTTGTGTCGGACGGGTCGACAAAGCGCTGAGTGAGACCCCGGCGGTGATCGAGGCTGCGGTCAACCTGGCGACGCGACGTGCCACGGTGATCTTTGATGCCAGCCAAATCAGCCATGACGACATTGCCCAGGTCATCACCAACGCAGGCTACCCTGCCCGTTATCAGGCGCCCGAAGCGCCCGTCCCGGTGATTGACCTGTCCGGCGAAACGCGCCAGCTCGGCCGTCAATTTATACTCGCGGCAGCGTTAGCCGTGCCCGTCGTCATTGTCGAGATGGGCGCGCATCTGGTGCCGGCCATGCACCATTGGGTCGAACGCACCCTGGGCAATTGGAACCACCCGCTGCAACTGCTGTTTGCGATTGCCATGATGGCAGGTCCTGGGCGGCCGTTTTACCGCCATGGATTTCCAGCACTGCTGCAGGGTCGGCCGGACATGAATAGTCTGGTGGCGGTCGGTACCACCGCAGCCTTTGTGTTTTCGCTGGTGGTGATGTTTGCCCCCGGCCTGATTCCCGGTGCCGCCCACGCGGTGTACTTCGAATCCGTCGCCGTCGTTATTGCGCTGATTTTGCTGGGTCGCTTTTTAGAGGCCCGTGCCAAGGGTCAAACCGGCCAGGCGATTCAGCGGCTGGTGGGGCTGCAACCGGATACCGCGCTGGTGCTGGTTAAGGGGCGCCCGGTGGAACGGCCAATCGCCCACATCCATCGCGGCGACCGGGTCCGCGTACGCCCGGGCGAACGCATTGCGTTGGACGCTGAAATCGTCAGCGGCCAAGGCCATGTCGACGAATCCATGTTGACCGGCGAGCCGATCCCGGTCGCCAAGGGCCCCGGCGACGCCTTGATTGGCGGTACGCTGAACACCAACGCCAGTTTTGACTGCGACGTCACCCAGACCGGCGCGGACACGGTGCTGGCTAAAATTATTGCCACCGTACAGGACGCCCAGTCCGCCAAACTGCCGATTCAGTCAGTCGTCAACCGCGTCACGCTGTGGTTCGTGCCGGCGATCATGGGGCTGTCGGCGCTGACCTTGCTGGCGTGGCTCAGCCTCAGCGACCAACCGGCATTGGCCATGGTCGCCGCGGTCTCGGTGCTAATCATTGCCTGCCCCTGTGCGATGGGTTTGGCGACGCCAACGTCGATCATGATCGGGACCGGCAAGGCCGCCGAATTTGGCGTCTTATTTCGCCGCGGCGATGCCCTTCAAGCCCTGTCCGAGGTCACCACAGTTGCACTGGATAAAACCGGGACACTGACCGAGGGCAAGCCGCGGGTGACCGACCAACTGTGTGCCGAGGGTGTCAGCGTCGACCAGCTGATGGCGCTGGCGGCGGCACTGGAAGCCCATTCAGAGCACCCGATCGCGCGTGCCATTGTGGCCGCAGCGCCGGCCGAACTGGCCAGCGCCGAGGGCGTCGTCAGCGTCACCGGCGGCGGCATTCGCGGGCGCGTTGAGGGCGCCGAGGTGGCGCTGGGTTCGCGGGCCATGATGGACTCGGACTTTTCGGTTTTTAACGGTGCCGATCAGGCCCTCGCAAAAGCCGGTAAAACCCTCGCCTACTTAGAGCGCGATGGCCTGCCCGTCGGCGTGATCGCCGTTGCAGACACGATCAAGGCCAGCACGCCTGGCGCCATACAAGCCCTCAAGTCGCGCGGATTGAGGCTGGTCATGATCAGTGGCGACCAACCCGCCGCGGCTGAGGCGATTGGACGCGAGTTGGGCATCACCGAGGTCATCGCCGGCGTATTACCCGACGGCAAAGTGGCGGCGCTGCGTGCCCTGCAAACCGGCGGCCCGGTGGCCTTCGTCGGCGACGGCATCAACGATGCGCCGGCGCTGGCGGTCGCGGACGTTGGCATCGCCATTGGGTCCGGCACCGATGTCGCCATCGAATCGGCTGATGTGGTGTTGATGAGCGGCAACCTGCAAGGCGTTGTCGACGCGATTAACGTGTCCGATGCGACCTTGCGCAATATTCACCAAAACTTATTTTGGGCCTTTGGCTATAACGTTGCGCTGATTCCCGTTGCCGCGGGCGTGTTTTACCCGGCCATGGGCTGGTTACTGTCGCCCATGTTCGCGGCCGGCGCGATGGGGCTATCATCGGTGTTTGTGGTCATGAACGCGCTGCGTTTGCGGGGACTGAAACGTAGCGCTTAACTGCCAACCTGGGGACCTTATGAAAATCAGCCAAGCCGCCAACGCCGCCGGGCTCAGCGCAAAAACGTTGCGCTACTACGAATCCGTCGGCCTGGTGTCATTTACCCGCGACAGCAACGGCTATCGGATCATTGGTGATGGCGACCTGCACACCCTCGAGTTCATCGCTCATGCTCGTGCGCTGGGCTTTTCGATCACCGAGTGCCGCAGTCTGTTGTCGCTGTATGCGGACGACACGCGCGCCAGCGCCGACGTCAAGGCCATGGCCCAGGTCCACTTGGCCGAGATCGACACGAAGATCCGCGAGCTGACCCAAATGCGCGACACCATCGCCGGATTAATCGACTGCTGTGCCGGCGACGCGCGTCCCAACTGCCCGATTTTGGAGGGCATTAAAGACTTGCGGTGACGCCTACCGCCCGCTTGCGCCACAATGCCCCCCCTGTCCTACAACATGGAACCCTGATGTCGTCGCAATTATTGGTGGTCGAAGACGACCCGGATCAACTGACCAATTACTGCCACGCGCTGACGCGCAAGGGCTGGACCTGCCGCGCCCATGCCGATTCCGCATCGGCCTTAGCGGACGACAGCGTGCGTCCGGACCTGGCACTGCTGGACGTGCATTTAGGCACCGATGCCGACGCCGGGTTTGAATTGTGCCGACGCCTAATCGAGCGCCACCCGGGCCTACCGATTGTGTTTCTGTCCAGCCGTACCGACGAAATCGACCAAATCTTCGGGCTGCGATTGGGCGCCTGGGACTATTTGACCAAGCCCATTTCCATGACCTTGCTGGTCGAAAAAGTCAGCGCGGTACTGAAACGCGCCGCCCCCGTCACCACCGCGTCAATCGATGGCGACTGGCAAGTGGACGGCCCGCGCATGCGCGTGACCTATCGTGGCGCGCCGGCCAACTTAACGGTCACCGAGTTTGCGATTGTCGATGCCTTAATCCACGCCAACGGCGCGGTCTTGGACTTCGATCAACTGGCTGAACGCACCCGCCAAAGCGTCGTCACCAACAACACCCTCAGCACCCACATCAAACACATTCGACGCAAACTCAAGACCCTGGACCGCGACTTCGACGCACTGGTCAGTGTTTACGGCAAAGGCTACCAATGGCAGCCATCCGACTAAGGCACTCGCTGTGGGTCAAGCTGATTCCGATCGGATTGGCGTTGGCGCTGCTGCCTTGGCTGGGGTGGCAGGCGCTGAACACGCTATCGACGGTGGCCCGAGACGCGCAGGCGCAATCATTACGCGCGCTTGGCGGTGGACTGGCCCGCCAACTGTCGGCCGAGTCCGCACGCTTTACCCGCGCCAACGCTGAGGGTGCCGCGCCGGTTCCGAGCATTGGCTTTGCGCTGGAAATCGATGGATTTTTAGAGGAGTGGCCTGCCTCGGCACGGCTTTACCAAAGTGCCGCCTTTGATTGGCTCGCCGTCCAGCACGGCAATCAGGTCTACATGGCGATTGAAACTCGCTCGCCAGCCCTTAATCGCTGGCAGATTAGCCTGGGCCCGCCGGGTGACGACAGCCAAATACGCGTGCAAACGACGAAGGGGCGTACCCAGGCCGAGTTGGTCGGCGTGTTCGCCCGGCGCCTCGCGGTGGCTCGCTGGGACTGGCCCGACGGCTATCGGCTGGAGTTCGCGGTGCCACTGGCGTTATTACCGCCGTCGGGCTTGGTCCAGATCGATGCTGGCGGTCAACCCGCGGCCCGCTTTCCGGTGTCCTGGCATGACCCGGTGCTACTCAGCGCAGCAGCCTTGGTGGCGTCGCCCAGCACACAAGTCAGCGTGTTGGATGCACAGGGCCGGCGCCTGGCACGTGCTGGGGGACCGGCCAACGGGGTCAGGGTGCGCCTGCCGGTGGTGGCGGCTAACCAAACCCTGGGATTTGTCGAACTTGAATCACCACTGGACCCGTTTTTCGCGCGCTCGCTCAGTCAAATTGATACGCTAATCATTCAGCTTTCGGTGGTGGTGCTGGTGATTGTGCTTGGACTGCTGGGCTTGATGACAGGGCTGTCCCGACGCATTCGCCGGCTGCAGCGTGAACTGACGCTGCAACTGGGCGACAAAGGTACCGCCGCTGTGTCCTTTTCGGACACCCAACGACCTGATGAAATTGGCCAGCTAGCACGCGATATGCAGCGCCTGCTGGGCGACCTGACTCGCTATAACCGATTTTTGGTGCGCATTCCGCGCACCTTACGCCACGAACTGGCCAACCCCATGAGCACCATTCAGTCCAGTATTGAACTGCTGGAAGACGAACAGGACCCGGCCCAACAAACGCGGCTGCGCGACGCCGCCTTGCGCGGTATCGCCCGCCTCAACTCGACCCTGAACCGGATTACCGAAGCGGCCAACTTGGAAGAATCGGTCCGCCAAGACCCCAAAACGCTGCTTGATCTGGGGCAACTAGCACGGCGTTACCTAGAGGTTTGCCGCCAACAGCACCCCGACTTCGAATGGCGACTGACCGTGCCACCTGACCCGGTCATGGTGATCGCCAACGACTTACGCGTTGAGCAGCTGCTGGACAAAGCCATCGACAACGCCCGATCGTTCACCCCGGCCGGCGGCATCATTCAGCTATTGGTTCAGGATCACTTGCTCAGCGCCGACTTAGAGGTGCGCAACCAAGGCCCGTCCATAGCCGCCGGCGCCGACCCCTTTCAGATGTTCATCGGCACGCGCAGTGGCACCGATGGCACCCATTTAGGGCTTGGCTTGTACGTCGTCCAATTGATCGCCAACGCGATGGGCGCCCGCGCCTACTTGCGTAATGTCGACGGCGGCGTCAGCTTGCTGATTGAAGGTTTTCAGGTCGGTTTAGAGCGCTAACCCCGGCTCGGGGCTATACGAATACCCGAACCAGCCCCAATAGGCTGACCGATAGCAAGACCGCCCCCAAAATCCGGAAAAACGTCACGGTATCGGTCTGCAGCATGCGGGCGTGAAAGCGCTCGCCCATCAAATGGCCAACAAAGGCACAGGGCAATAACCACAGATGTTGCGCCAGCTGTAAATCCACACCCAGCGCCACAAAGGACCCCATCTTCAATACGACCAACACAAACCACAGCACAAAAAGCGTATCGCGCAGTTTTTCTTTGACGACGTGGGTTGAGTAAACCGCCATCACCAGCGGCGCCGCGATCAGCGAGGTTCCGCTGACGTAACCCCCCAAGGCCAAAAACAGTTTGTCCAGCCACGGCCGGGTCGAGCGAAACGGCTTATTTAAAATGTAGCCGACCGAGTACACCGTGACGATCACAAAGATGATGCTGGACATCACCGTTGCCGGCAGCGTGACCAGGCCGGCGATACCAATGATCTTGGGAATGATCATGATTTTCAGTGATTGCTTTAAGTAGTCCCAATCAATGGTGTCATGCGAACGGCCACCACTGCGCGCCCGGCGGCGGTGGCTTTGCCACATGATCAGTGACGAAAAGACCAGCAAATGAACCGCGATAATGGGCAGAAAGAACAGCGGATCATCATTGACCCACAGCAGAAACGGCAAGCTCAACACCGCGCCACCGAACCCGAGGCCAGAGCGCACGAAGCCGCTCCAAACAAAGATGAGTCCGATAGTGATGAACTGCCACAGAGCAAAATCAGGGAGAAAATTCATGCGCCGCATCCTAACAAAAAAGGCGCCCGATCAGGGGCGCCTTTTGACCTAGCCGATGTCCCAGTTAGCCGTAGGCTAGGCTGGGCAACCAGGTGACTAGGCTGGGGAACACCACGCACAGGAACAAACCGAATGCCTGCAGTGCCAAGAACACGAGCGCCGCACGGAAAATCGTCGCCATGTCGATTTCCGGCGGGCAAACCCCGCGGATATAGAACAGGGCATAGCCAAATGGCGGACTCAGGAACGACATCTGCATATTGACCAGATAGAGCACGCCGAACCACAGCACCACATCATCCGAATCCACCCCCGGCAAGCCAAACAGGCCATCGAAGGTCAGGGCTTTGACGATCGGCACAAAGATCGGAACCGCCAGCAGCAAGATACCAACCCAGTCCAAAAACATACCCAACAGCACCAATAGCACCATCAACACCATCAAGATGCCGTAGGCCGATAAACCGGTACCCAAGATCATTTCGGTAATGAAGGCTTGGCCACCCTGAAGGATGTAGAAGCCCACAAAGACCGAGGCGCCGAACATAATCCACAGCACCATGGCCGTGGCCTTGGCGGTGGTAACCGACGCATCCTGCAGTGCGCGCACGCTGAACACGCCGTGTTTCCAGGCTACCAACATGGCGCCGAACGACCCAATGCCCGCGGCTTCAACCGGCGTTGCAATCCCGCCGAATAATAAGCCCAAGACCAAGCCCACCAGGATCAGCGGTGCAATCAAGTCTTTCAGCAAGCCCAGCTTTTCACGCAATGTAATGCGCTCTTCGACCGGAATCGGCGGGCCCAGCTCCGGATTCAGCTTGGTCCGAATAGTGACGTAGGCGATGTACATGACCGACAGCAACAAGCCCGGGATGACCGCGCCCAAGTAAAGCTCGCCAACGGATTGCTGCGCCACAACCGCGTACAAAATTGCCAAGATCGACGGCGGGATCAAGATGCCAAGCGTGCCGCCCGCCATGATCGAACCCAACGCAATTTTGTGATCGTACGATCGCTTCAACATGGCCGGTAAGGCGATGATGCCCATGGTCACAACGGCTGCGCCAATCACCCCAACCATGGCCGCCAAAATAGTCGATGCGACAATGGTTGCCGTGGCCAAGCCGCCGTTCAAGCCGCCCATCCACTTGTAAACCACGTTGAACATCTCTTCGATCAGGCCCGCCCGTTCCAGCATCGCCGCCATAAAGATAAACAAGGGGATCGCTGCAATGTCGCTGTTAATCATGAACGGGAAAATACGCCCCGGCACGATATTGAGCATGAATGAATCGCCGACCAGGTAGATGAAGGTAACGCCCAGACCGCCCGTCACAAAGGCCAGTGGCAGCCCCATCATCAAGGCCACCAACAGCGACCCAAACATCAAGTAGGTCAGCGGACCGATCGATACATCCGCCAAGATGCCTTCTAGGCGAAACAGGAACTTAGCGTCGCCATAGGGGTCAAAAAACGCGATATTTATCAGTTCAACAACAATGACGCTGGCAATCGCCAGGGTCGACAACAACATCAAGTAATGGCCAAAACGCCCGACGGCGCCGGCATGTGTGGTCGTGCTCATGCGACGTCCCTCCGACCCATTTCAATATAAAGCAGCACGTCTTTAATCAGCTTGGAAACACCCGCCAGCAGAATCAACACTGAACCCAAGGTCATCAGGCCTTTAACCGGGTAATACTGGACGCCCCAGGTTTCAATCGTGGTTTCACCCATGTCCAACGACTGGGAAAAATAGGTCCACGATGTCACGGTGAGGGCGAGCGCGAAAATAAAGAAAAACATCGAGCTAAAAATGTCCATGCCAACGCGGCCACGCGGCGGCAAGAAGTTGTACACCACGTCCACGCGCACGTGCGCCCCATGCAAAAATGCGTAGGCACCGGTCATTAAATACTGCATGCCCAACAACAGGTACGACGCTTCGTGAACCCAAATAGTGGGCATGTTGAAGATGTAGCGCATGACCACTTCAAAGAAGTAGAAAACTACTGCGTTGACGGTCCACAGCGCGACGAAAATACCGGACCACTCACTGGTCCAATCAATCCAACGCGTCAGGCGATTGCCCGGATGCGGGTGCAATCGCACTTCATCGTCTGCATTGGGTTTTCTAAACCCATTAATCCAAAGCAATAGCAGCGGCATTACTGCAAGCCAGCCCCAATACAACCAGTGAGGCATGACAAAGCCAAACCCAGACATGTTGCCCATAGTTCACCTGTACAAAATAAATAGATCGCGTGAGGCGGACGCCCCACGCGAGGTTGAGTCGATTACTTCAGTGAGTAACCTTTGATGTCGTCCGCAGTCAGGTAACCCGCGATTGGGTTGGTCATGTAGTCCAGGTGGATCTGGAATACTTCCTGAGCGTTCTTGTCTTTGTTAGCCCAGCGATACCAAACCGGAATCGCCGCTTTACGGAAGGCGTCGACGTCATCTTGAGACAGGCGTGACACGATGTCGCCGGCTTCCTCAAACTTCTTCATCGCTTCCAAGTTACGCTTCTGGATGACTTGGTAATGCTTTTGGCTATAGGTCCGCACTTCGTCCGTAACCAGCGCCTGCAACTCAGGGCTGATGCGCTTCCAAGCCCGTGCGTTAACCGTCAAATCCATCAAATCCACCGGCTGATAAATTGACATGGTGCCCGGAGGCCCAAACAGGATGTAATCGGTCACCTGACTAAAGCCCAGTTCCCAGTTAACCGCGGGGCCTACGTAGTCGGCCGCGTCAATGGTGCCTTTTTCCAGAGCCGGGAAAATATCCGAACCGGGCAAGCTGACCGTTGAAACACCAAATTCTTGGAATACTTCGGCCACCATGCCGCCGGGCAGGCGCAGCTTCATGCCTTTGAAATCTTCGATGCTGTTGACCGGAGTTTTCGAGTGGATGATGTTGGCGTCGTGGTGAATCGGGCCGACGTAAACCAGGCCGAAACGCTCATAAATTTCGCGCGTTTTTTCGAGCAAGCCCATGGAATAAAACATGGTGTCCCACTGGTGCGGCTGATCAGGGCCACCGGGGTACGAGCTTAGGAATACGCTGGCGGGGATTTTGCCGGACCAGTACAGCGTAAAGGGGTTCATACCTTGCAGCACGCCATTACGGACGGCATCGAACAAGCCGTTGTTATCGGCTGCGACGGCTTTGGCTGGGAAGCATTCGAACGCCAATTCGCCGCCCGTTTTGCCTTCCATGCTGTCGCACCAGTCTTTAAAGGTGGTGTAACCGATGGTGCCTGCGTCCCACGACGATTGAATTTTCCAGGTAGTGGCTGCGCTGACCGCTGCCGATAATGTCAGGGTGGCGCCAGCAATTACGCCGACGGCAAGGCCCTTTAGACCGATCGATTGACTCATTGAACTCTCCGCTTTTTTATATTTTTTATCGCGGCTGTCGACATTAGGCGACAGCAACCGTCTTGAGCTGCTCCGCACGAGCGACCGCGAGGCCGAAATTTGGAATCCAGTTCCAAAAATCGAAATTAGTCCGATTTAATTTGAAAGGCAACCAAATTTAACGTGACAACGCATCACTAAATTCGACGCGCCCAATCCGCTAGGCGTTAAAGAAGCCGCGCGCGGTCATCACACTTAACATGTGCTGACGCTTTTTACCCTGCAACGCCGGGGCAACCGAATCGCTCCAATTGGCGTTTTTGCTGCCGGCACCCCGGGACTGGTAATACTCGTTTAATACCGCATCGTAATCGTCGACATCACCAGCCACACGGCTCGCATCGAAGCTATCGGTGTGCAGCACATGCGTTACCGGCATCCGTGGTTTGACCGGATTTTTATGCGCCGGATAGCCCAAGCACAGACCAAATAACGGCATCACCCGGTGCGGCAACTGAAGCTGATCAATGGTGACGGCAGGGTCGTTTCGAATGCCCCCAATAAAGACGCCGCCCATGCCAAGGGATTCGGCCGCCAGCAGCATATTTTGAGCCATCAAGGCGACGTCAATCACCGCCGCAATGGAGTGCTCGGTCTGCCCATCGAGCGCGCCCTGCCCGGCTTTTTCAGTGGCGATGTTGAGACGGTTCAAGTCCGCACACAGGACCAAAAATTCAGGCGCCGCGATGACCCATTGCTGACCGCCCGCGGCGGCGGCAATGGCTGCACGCTTGGCCGGATCGGTGACACGCACAATAGAGTAGGCCTGGATGAAACTCGAGGTCGCAGCGGACTGACCACAGGCGATCAGCCGGTGCAGCGTCTCAAGGTCAACCGGCTGGCCGGTGAAATCGCGCACGGAAACGTGGGATTGAATCAGGTCAAGGGTGTTGTCGCCGGCCATGGTCGCGTGCGTCCAGTAAGTTAGATGACGCAAGATACCGTATCGATCGTCGCAGCGCCCCAAAACTCGAGTGTAAAAAGCGTTTGCCCTTTGGTTCACCTGCACCTACCAAAATCCACAAGATCGGCGTCAGGCAGAGCCATACTTCACATCCAGCGCCTATTGGAGCCTATATGATCGATAACCTATGGTTACTTCCCGCCACATTGCTGCTCATTTTGATCGTACTTCTGATGCTTTTCCAAACCATCGACGAAAACAAATTCGCCGGGTGGCTGATGGAACGAAAGGTCGCGACGCTGCTTCGACGCGAATTGCCGAATAGTGAATGGCGTCACTTTCACAATGTCACCTTAGAGATCGAGGGAAAAACAACGCAAATCGATCACATTTGCGTGTCCCGTTTTGGCGTTTTCGTTATTGAATCAAAAAATTATGGCGGTTGGATATTTGGCCAACCGGAGGATCCACGCTGGACTCAAACGTTTTTCAAGAAACGATTCTATTTTCAGAACCCATTACGCCAAAACGCCACCCACACCAATGCCTTAGCTAAAGTACTGGAAATCGCTCCCGAGCGGCTGACGTCCGTGGTTATATTTAGTCGCCGATCGACCCCCAAAACCCAGCTGCCGTCGAACGTTGTTTGGGGTGGAGCAGCACTGATAAAACACCTCAGATCGTTTCAAACAGTGTCCCTAACAGCCGTCGAATACAGTGGCATCTGCAGCCAGCTCGGCGCCCTACGCTTGCCTGCAACCCGTAAAACGGCCAAGGCACATATTGCAAACCTGGAGCAGCGTCGATCGGTCAGCGCCACCCCAGCCAAAGCTGCGGTTACCTCGGACAAATGCCCTCGCTGCAATTCTCCGATGGTGCCAAGGCTCGGCCGCAAAGGGAGACTCGAAGGCATCCACTTTTTAGGGTGCAGTACCTTTCCCAAGTGCCGCTTCCATCAGGTGCCTGATGCACTGTAGGCTGGAAACGCTCGGCCCCAATTTAGCTCGTGGCAGCCCCTATCGTCCCGGTCCCGGTCCCGGCCTCGCCAACTCAACTAACTCGCCACCCAGTTGATAATCTTGGTAACCGCAACGCGCCACGGCCGCCGCCTTGGCGGTGTCAAAGCGCCCGTCCGAGGTCAGATAATCCGGATTGATATACAGACCGACCACTTCACCGATGGTCATCCAGCTATGGGTCGCGGAGCCGTACCGGTCCGTTAGTCGGATCACATCGACCACAACGCACTCAAGCGCTGCAGGGGTGTCGGCCACGCGCGGCGGCGCCACCCGCGATGACGGCGCCGAGGCCAGATCCGCCAACTCGAACTCATTGATGTGGGCATCTGCAGCCGCCGACGATTGACTCATGCGCTCAAGCAGTGGCTGCGACACTAAATTGCACACAAACTCGCCGGTCGCCCTGCAGTTGTTGAGGGTGTCTTTTTCGCCGGCGCTGGAAAACATCAACATGTCCGGGTCGGCGCTGACTGCATTAAAAAAGCTGTACGGCGCTAAATTGACGATCCCGGCGGCCGACACCGTCGAAATCCAACCAATCGGACGCGGCGCCACGATGGCCTTAAATGGGTCATGCCCCAACTGTGTGCGGGCATCCTCAATCGGTATATACATTTACGCGCCTCCGTGACTTGACCTTGGTTTACATGGGAACCAATGCAACATCAACCTGTGAACCCAGGGGCACTTGAGTCGCTTGCCGTTGATAGTCTGGATAGGTCAAACATGGGAGGACGCCAATGCACAACCACGACCACGCGCCACGGCTGGCCGAAATCACCAACTGGTGGTGGTCAGAAGAAGACTCAACGGCGCATTTCGGTTGGCGACTGAGCATCACCTTTGCCTGCCCTGCGGAATTCGCCACCCAAGACCTTAGCGTCGCCGAACAACAACAGTACCAAGCCACGGACCTGCGTGGCACGGTGGTGCTGGTGCGCACGGTGGTCGGCTACCATCTGGCGCCCGAACTGATCGACACCCTAGTCAAGCGCGTCGGCGAGTGGTTCCTAACGGACCCCTCTGCAATCAGCCACCTGCGCTGCCGCCGTGTTCATCGCGACCTAATTCGCGGCATCGGCAGCCCAACGCAACCCGGACTGCACGCCTTGGCGTTGCTGCTACATGCCGACGACACCTTTGGCACGCACCGACGCGCGCACCAAAAATGACCAAAAGGAACACCAAAAGCACCAATATGACGCACTAATTCTCCCGCGCACGCCCCATTCTCGTGCGCTCGTACTGGCACAGATATCGCAACCATCGATCAAACACCTTGATCACGGATCCGCCATTGACCAGCCTCGCCTGCCCGATTCCCTCAACCGCCAACGACTGGGTCGCACGGCTGTCGCTGGGGTTTGAGGCGCGTCACGGTCGCACCGCCCTGGTCCACCGCCAGCGACAAGGCCCCCTCAGCGTCCAGCGCAGCCTCTACCCCGAAGGCCCGGTTTGCCACACCTACCTGCTACATCCACCTGGCGGAATCGCAGGTGGGGACCAATTGAGCGTTGACTGCACGCTCGCGGACAATGCCCATGCGCTGGTCACAACGCCCGGTGCCGGCAAATTTTACCGCGCCAACCGACCGTCCAGCTTGACCCAAACCATCACCGTGAATAACGGCGCGTCGCTGGAATGGTTACCACTGGAAGCCATCTACTTCCCCGGATGCAATGCGCGCCAAACCACCCACATTTCACTCGCCGCCGGGGCTCGCTTTATCGGCTGGGAAACCCACTGTGCCGGGCGACCGGTGATGAATGAACACTTTGACTACGGCGCCATCGATGCGCGCCTGCGCCTGCGCATTAGCGGTCAACTGGTGCTCAGCGATCGGCTTAGCCTGACGCCGCAAAGCTATCACTTTCCGGCCGCCAATCACCGCAATTTCCCGGTCCAAAGCACCCTAATTGCAACACCGGCCAACGAAAACGACCTGGCGATGGCGCGCCAGTGCGGCGGCGACGGACTGACGATAGGCGCGACGCTGATTGGCGACGTGCTGATTGTTCGCGCCTTGGCCCCGCACACCGAGCCTGCCATGCGCGCCATGACTGAATTGTGGCAGGCCCTCCGCCCCAACATTTTGGGCCGCGCGCCCTGCCCTCCTCGAATTTGGAACACCTAGGAACTCTGATGGAATTAACCCCCCGCGAAAAAGACAAACTGATGCTATTCACGGCCGGCCTGCTGGCCGAGCGCCGGTTGGCACGCGGTCTAAAACTCAACTACCCCGAAGCTATCGCCTTTATTAGTGCTGCAATATTAGAAGGTGCCCGCGACGGCCGCAGCGTCGCGGAACTGATGGACTATGGCCGCACTTTGCTAACCGTTAATGACGTCATGGAGGGCATCCCCAACATGATCCACGACGTCCAGGTCGAAGCCACCTTCCCCGACGGCACCAAGCTCGTCACCGTTCACGACCCTATCGTATGAGGACGCCGATGATTCCCGGAGAAATTCGCGTTGCCAGTGGCGACATCGAACTGAATGTTGGCCGCAGCACGCGCGACGTCAGTGTTGAAAATCATGGTGATCGGCCGATCCAGGTCGGATCGCACTACCATTTTTTCGAAGTCAACGATGCCCTGCGCTTTGATCGCGAAGCAGCTCGCGGCACGCGCCTGAACATCGCCGCGGGTACCGCCATTCGCTTCGAGCCCGGCCAATCGCGACGTGTCAGCCTGATTGCACTGGCCGGCAAGCGCGCCGTCTATGGCTTTCAAGGCAAGGTCATGGGCCCGTTGGATCAAGGAGACAGCGCATGACTCGGATGACGCGCCAAGCCTACGCAGAAATGTTCGGACCCACGGTCGGCGATCGCGTTCGCCTAGCCGATACGGAGCTGTGGCTCAAAGTTGAAAAAGACCTAACCGTGTACGGCGAAGAAGTTAAGTTCGGCGGCGGCAAGGTCATTCGTGACGGCATGGGTCAAAGCCAGTCCGGGCGTGAAGTGGCGCCGGACTTGGTCATCACCAACGCGCTGATTGTCGATCATTGGGGCATTATCAAAGCCGACGTGGCGGTCAAGGACGGCCGAATCCACGCCATCGGCAAAGCCGGCAACCCCGACATCCAACCCGGCGTCGACATCGACGTCGGCCCCGGCACCGAAGTGATCGCCGGCGAGGGTCAAATTCTGACCGCCGGCGGCGTCGATGCCCACATCCACTTTATTTGTCCGCAGCAAATCGAAGAAGCTTTGGCCAGCGGCATCACCACGATGTTGGGCGGCGGCACCGGCCCGGCGACTGGAACCAATGCCACCACCTGCACACCCGGGGCTTGGAATTTGGCCCGCATGTTCGAGGCCGCAGATGGCTTTGCCATGAACCTGGGCTTTTTAGGCAAGGGCAATGCCAGCCAACCCGGCGCCTTGGAAGAGCAACTCAAAGCCGGCGCCATGGGACTGAAATTGCACGAGGATTGGGGCACCACACCGGCGGCGATCGACTGCTGTTTGTCCGTGGCTGACCGCTACGACGTCCAGGTCGCAATCCACACCGATACGCTGAACGAGTCCGGCTTCGTCGAGGCCACCCTGGCCGCCATTGGTGATCGTGTTATCCACACCTATCACACCGAAGGCGCCGGCGGCGGCCACGCGCCGGACATCATTCGGGCGGCCGGTTACGCCAACGTGCTGCCGTCCTCGACCAACCCGACGCGCCCGTACACGGTCAATACCGTGGACGAGCACTTGGATATGCTGATGGTCTGCCACCACCTAGATCCCAGCATCGCCGAAGACGTTGCCTTTGCCGAGTCGCGCATTCGCCGCGAAACGATTGCCGCCGAGGACATCCTGCATGACTTGGGCGCGTTTTCGATGATTTCGTCCGACTCCCAAGCCATGGGCCGGGTCGGTGAAGTGGTCACCCGGACCTGGCAAACCGCGCACAAAATGCGCGTCCAACGCGGGCCCTTGGCCGGCGATAGCGATGACGCTGATAACGAGCGGATCAAGCGTTACATTGCCAAGTACACCATCAACCCGGCGATCACCATGGGCATCGGCCACGAGGTTGGATCGATCGAGGTCGGTAAATTGGCGGACTTGGTGCTGTGGAAACCGGCTTTTTTTGGCACCAAACCCAGCCTAATTTTAAAAGGCGGATTGATCGCCTATGCCCCCATGGGCGACCCCAATGCCTCGATTCCGACGCCGCAACCGGTCCACTACCGGCCGATGTTTGGCTCGTTCGGCGCCGCCGCGAGTCATACCAGCCTAATTTTCATGTCCCAGGCCGCTATCGATGCGGGCGTGCCCGAACAGCTTGACCTGAAAACCCCAGTCAGCGCAGTCCAAGGCTGTCGCACCCTGACCAAGGCCGACATGGTCCGCAACGATTGGATGCCAGACATTCAAGTTGACCCTCAGACCTACGAAGTGCGCGCGGACGGTGAACTGCTGACCTGCGAACCCGCATCCGAGTTGCCCATGGCCCAGCGCTACTACCTATTTTGAGATGACGATGATTGAACTGACACACCGCGCCGCGCCTGGCACCTCAGTTAACGCTAATGCCGTGTTGACCATTCACCAACGCGTGCGCAGTCGCCAACGTATTAAGCTGTCCGACGGCCGCGAAGCGGGTTTGTTTGTTGGCCGCGGCGAGACACTGCGCGGCGGGGATCTGCTGACGGATGCGACCGGAATTGTGGTCGAAGTGGTCGCCGCGAACGAGCGCGTATCGACCGTCTCTGCCGACAGCGGGTTACTGCTGGCGCGGGTTTGCTATCACCTTGGCAACCGGCACGTGCCACTCGAGGTCGGCGTCAATTACGCCCGTTACCTGCACGACCATGTGCTGGACGACATGGTGCGCGGACTCGGCGCGACCATTGTCGTCCACGACCACCCCTTTGAACCCGAGGACGGCGCCTATGGCGGCACCTCGCACAGCCACGCCCATTCACACGAGCATTAAGGAATCGCAATGAAAACTCTGACGTCATTAGCAGCATTGGTTGCCACCCCCAAGGTATTCGCCCACGCCGGCGATCACGGTAGCCATATCTTCGCAACCCTGGGGCACTTGTTCAGCCAACCCGACCATTTAGTCATGGCCGCCGCCGGCGTGCTCGCCGGGCTGATTGCCGTGGTCCTTGTTCGCCGTCGTGCTTAACGACTTTCGGCTTTACCAACTGGTCAGCCCGAACCTACCCGTCGGTGCCTTTACCTACTCCCAAGGTTTGGAATGGGCGGTCGAAAGCGGTTGGATCACCGATGCTGACAGCCTGCGAGAGTGGCTTCAGTCTGTGCTTTGGCATGGCATCGCCCAGCTCGAACTGCCGGTGCTGATCCGCGCCATGGCGGCGACTCGGCGCGATGATCTGGATGCATTCAGCGACTGGACGGGCGAATTGACCGCCGCACGCGAAACCCGGGAGTTGCGGGCCGAAGAATCCCAGCGCGGAGCCGCCTTTGTGCGCCTACTCAAGGCCCTGCCGATTGAGCTGGAGGAAAGCTGGCTGCACGCCATCGCCAGTTCCCAGGTCGCCGCCATGGCCTATGCCGGTCACCAATGGTCGATTGCGCCGGAGGCACTTAGCCGCGGCTACCTTTGGGCATGGCTGGAAGGCGCAGTGGTCGCTGGCGTCAAACTGGTGCCGCTGGGACAAACCCAGGGCCAGCAACTGATGGCGCAACTGTCGGGCGAGCTGGACCGGGCCGTCACACACGCTTTTTCGGTCACCGATGAACAGGTCGGCTCGTCCAACCTGGCGCTTGCAATCGCCAGCAGCCTGCACGAAACCCAATACACGCGATTGTATCGCTCTTAACAAGGACCTCACATGACAGACATTAAAAACCCGCTGCGAATCGGCGTTGGTGGACCGGTTGGCTCCGGCAAAACCGCACTGCTCGAAGCGCTGTGCAAACGCCTGCGAGATCGTTACAGCCTGGCCCTGGTCACGAACGACATCTATACCCAAGAGGACGCGAAGATCTTGACCCGGGCCGAAGCGCTGGCAGCGGATCGAATCATCGGGGTCGAAACTGGCGGCTGCCCGCACACTGCCATTCGCGAAGACGCCTCGATGAACCTGGCCGCGGTTGACGAGCTGGCCCAGTTACACAAAGACCTCGACGTGGTGTTCGTCGAAAGCGGCGGCGACAACCTAAGCGCGACCTTTAGCCCAGAACTGGCGGACCTTACGATCTACGTGATTGACGTCGCCGAAGGCGAAAAGATCCCCCGCAAAGGCGGCCCCGGCATCACCAAATCAGACCTATTGATCATCAATAAAATCGACTTGGCGCCTTACGTTGGCGCCAGCCTTGAAGTCATGGCCAGCGACACCGACCGCATGCGCCCGACAAAACCCTGGACGTTCAGCAACCTAAAAACTGGCCAAGGCTTGGACACCATCGTTGACTTCATCGAACACCAGGGAATGCTGAGCATAAGTACAGGCAGAAAATCAACACCGGTATTAGTACTTTAATCCAAGGCGTTCCTGGGCCTCTTATTTAGACTGTGTAGCGCGCCTATCACTTCGCGGGCGCGCCATTGCCAAAGGACATCGCGCGTGAACGTTTTAATCTGCAGCAGCGACAACCGGCTAATCCGTCAATGGCTCCAAGCTTTGGAGCCTATCGCAACCGTTACCGCCGTTAGCAATCGTGGCCACCTGCATGCTGCGATCAGCGAGCACCAACCCAAATTAGTGCTATTTCATGTGGATGGCGACCACCACCGCATCGATCATGCGGTCGCCCTGATTTTATCCAACAGCGCAACGCCGATACTGGTGATGGACAATACGGTCAGCGATAACCATGGCATTGTGCTACTCAAAGCGGGCGTGCGCGGCTACACACAGGCGACCACCGATGCGCGGCTGTTGCAGGCCGCCGTCGCGGCAATCGGTCGTGGCGAGGCCTGGATCTCGCGGCGCCTGGTGCGCTTACTGGTCGACGACCTGGTTGATCGAAACGGCTACAACGCCGCCGACAACAGTCGCATGAGCATGCTGTCTGAACGCGAACGTGAGGTCGCCGAGATCGTCGCCGAAGGCGCCACCAACAAAGCGATTGCCGCCCGCTTAAATGTCACCGAACGCACCATCAAGGCGCACCTGACGGCGGCCTTTCGCAAAACCCAAACCCGAGACCGTTTAGAGCTAGCACTGTTGGTCAAAGGACAGCTTTCCGACAGCGAATTGACGTAGGGTTCCTGTGTTGTTATTGGTAATGACCCGGCATAAAGATCACACTGACTTTCTGTCACGTTTTTGAAGGTACTCGCTGTTGTCCGACGCGCATGAAACCTCGGAGCCCACCGGAACGCAGATGAAGTCGCGCGGTTTGGATATACCTGACCTTAGACGTTCCCTTGATGCCATGACGCCGAATGAATTGGCCGCTATTATTCCGCTGTACGAGCGTCAGCTTGCCTGTGCCGTGACCGCCAAGAACGTCGAGAAATCATTGCGCGTGGCGCGGATATTGGTCGAGCTGGGCGGTCGCCGGGTCAGCCACCTCAACCAAACAGCCCGCGAACAAAACAGCCGAATTCCGTCAAAGCGCTGACGAAAAAACCAGTCGTTAATCCCCAAGCACCGCCCAATGGTCCACACCAAATTGCAAAAAGCGACCAATATCACCGAAATGAACTATCTTTAATGTATCCGTTGCGGCAGTGTAGATCGGCTAATAACGTACAGCTTGGAGATTCACTATTGAGTTGGCAGTTTCGCGCCGCGCCTCCGATTGATCGGAACGCGCTTACCCGTATCACCCGCGCCCTTTCAGATACTTGCGCAAGCTTGACGCTGGAACGCGCCGAACACCGATTGACGGACGACACCCTGTTCCTGGCCCTCAATCGGATCGAGCACCGCCCTACCACCGTTGAACACCATTTGATGGCTATGGGCATCACTCGCCCCACCGCGCTGAAAAACCTGCGCGAATTGAAAGCCTGTGAATATGCCGAGCATCGCGATCAAGGTTGGTTTGGCACCCAAGCGTTGTCCGCCCGGGTCGACGCCGAGACACGCCCATTGACCCGCCAACTGAGCCGTGCTGGCGCGCTCGGCCTGACCATCGAAGCCAGTGCCGACGATGTCCTGCACGGATTTTTACGAACCGAGTTGTGGGCGCGCCAGGGCTTCTCGCCGCTGGCGGGCGCACGCCAACTTGGGTTCTTTCACCTACTACAGAGTTGCCACGACAACCCAGCGATAACCACCGAGCGCTACGAGGAGCTAGCGACCCGCCTACTGCCCGTCCACCAGAGTGATACGGTCAAACGCTGGGCCGCGCTGGACTGGATCAATTGCGAACGTGATAAGCCGGTACAGGTCAATCCTTTAGGTCACCAAATCGCTCGGCTGTACGCCGAACAACTGACCGGCAACATCCAAATCGCCTGTCAAAAACAACCCGAAACCGTCGCCTGAGTCCAGCAAGCCAGGCCTTATGACACTATAACTGACACCCACCGGACGAGCTATGCTGGCTAAGACGCGGTGCCGACCAAAAAATATTTGCATACATTGCCCACACGATTGATAGTTAGATCTTGGGAAAATCGCTAGCGTACTTGCCCCTTTTTTTAACGCTTTACTGTGATTGAGGAGCGGTCATTTTTAGCCCACTGAACGCCACTGACAAGCAATGGTACGTTAACGTCGTGCCCGCACCCGAGGACATCCACTGGGCCTTGGCGCGGGGGTATGTCGCAGCTTCCTATGCACGCAACCCGGCCATCGCCGATCCCTTCCGAACACTTGGGATGCGTGCACTGATGCTGGCCTCGCTCGAGCGCTGGGCGTTAAAAACCGACCAATTTTCGTTGGTGTCCGGTGCCAGTCGCCCGACCGCTCGCAAGCTGCTCAAAATTTACGCAGCCACGGGCCTGGCCTACGTGGTCGACGATGCCTGGTTTGCCTCTGATCTGATGATGTCGGCGCTAGATCAACCGACGCGAGCCCTAGTCGACCAAATCGAACAGTGCGATTGGCCGCGGACCGACCACGCCGACGCCTTTTCCCGTGCCGTGCGCCTGGGGTGGCTGCGTGCCGAATACGCCGGCACCCAGCGCCTAACGCCCGTCCACGGCCGCGCCCTATTTAGCCTGCTGCGACTGCACCTCAGCCACCATGGGGCCGATCGCCGACGCATTCGTAACGTTTTACAAGACCACAACGCCGCCATCGGCGAGGACTTGGAACCGGAGCTGCGGCGCTGGATTCTAAACGGCTGGGTTGAAACCAGTAGCGAGCATTTTTTCAACGATCGCTGGGTCGCGCTGACGCCGCTGGGGCAACGAATCGCCAGCGACTTTATCAACCTGCTTTACGACTGCATCTTGGAAGCCATTCGTATCCGGCCGCAGCGATAGCACAATTTTTATCGGTCATACTGCTTAATCAACGGGTGAGAATCCGAATGCATACGGTCATACTTATTTGATGAAAACTACAATTAAAATCGAACCCAGCTTTCGCCAGGCCCTAAGAGTAGCCGTCCAATTGGTGGCGCAAAGTAAAATTGATGGCACTGTATCGCAACGCCGCGACGCCATTGATCAAGTATTGAAGCTGTTAGAAATTGGTTGTGATCAGGGTTTTAGTATTGGTGGATTGACCGTCGCCCCGGGCACTACCTTGGATGGGCGGTTGGTAATTGACATCATGGCGGCGGTCGATTCACGACTGGCGACGTCGCCCGACTCACAAAAAACCGCCTAGCTGCGCCAACACTAACAGCACACTGGTGCTGACAGCCGACGCTAGCGTTGTCAGCACAATGATATTGGCCGCCAAGGTCGCATTGCCGCCAACGCCACGCACCATGACGTAGCTGGCCGCTGCCGTCGGCGCCGACGCCATCAAGATCACAATGCCCAATAACTGTTCGGACAACCCGGCCATCACCCCTAGCGCACCAATCAGCACCGGCACCCAAAACAATTTGGCAAAGCAAGCGAACACCGCATTCCACGAATCCGCGCGCAAACCGGCAAAGCTGAGACTGGCACCGGTGCACAGCAGCGCCAACGGCAGTGCCAACTGGGCTAAATAAGCGCCGGATTGGATTAGCACCGCAGGCAAACTGACTTGGGTGATTGAAAACGGCAAGGCCGATACGATCGCGATAATTAGGGGGTTCTTGACGATGCCGCTAACTGTGCCACGCAGCCCGCGGGCGCCATCAACCCAACGGTTGAGCGTCACCACCGACAATACGTTGTACAAAATCGTCACCAAGGCCAGGTAAATTGACGCCTGGGCCAACCCTTCAGTGCCATAGGCATTGACGCAATAAGCCAATCCGATAATGCCCATATTGGCGCGAAAGCTGGCTTGAATGACCACGCCACGATCCCGTGGTGGTTGGATCCAACGGCCCGCCACCCATTCCAGCAGCAACCACACCAAAAAGGTCCCGCCCACCCCGACCGCAATCATGCGCGGATCAAATGCGTCCTCGAATCGGGTCTGACTAATGCTCAAGAACAACACACAGGGAAGGGCCAACCGAAACACTAAGCTGGAGCCGGTTTCGACGAAACTGTCGTCGATCCAGCGGCGCCGGCGCAGCACCATGCCAAACACCAACACGATAAAAATCGGCGCGGTAATACCCAGGGCTAGCATGAATTGGGAAAACACGGTGGCTCCAACGGTTAAGGCACGCCTAGCATAGTGCTAGGACGGAGTATCAGGAAGTGCCGGCGGCACCAGCGCAGCCATCAGTAATTCATAGTGCGCACGTTTTAGCGCCGGCAGATCCAACACCGGTGGCTGGGCGACGTTGGCGGCAATCGATTGCTGCAATGCCAGCGCAACAATGGGCCCGACCAGCAGGGGCACCGAGCGCGTGATCGGCCGATCGGCAAAGGCGCCGGCGGCAACGCCTTCGGCCATCAATCCAAGCAGAGCCAGGTCCAGGGGGCCGCGTACTTCGGTCAAAAAATACGCCGCCAAATCCGGGTATTGGCGGGCGGTCTCGCTGACCACGGGCAACAGCGCCCCCATCGGCGATTCGAGCATGGCCGCGTAAAGCGTATCCAAGGTTTGCGCCAGCCGCTGCGGATAGTCCAGATCGCGGGCACTGCGCAACGCCTGAATTTCGCCGGCCGTGCGCACCGACAACGATTTCAAAACGGATTTATACAGGTCCGCCTTGCTATCGAAATACAGATACACCGCGGATTTGCTAACACCGGCCAAGCGCGCGACCTCGTCCAAGCGCATCCCGGCGTAGCCCTTGGACGTTAATACATCCAATGCCGATGCGCGAATGTCCGCCTCGCGGCGGGCGCGCAGTGCGTGATCGACGGGTTTGCCGGCTTGGGGCATCGCTTTAAACCTTTGTAACAGCAGTTGATCTTTGTTTCCCAATCACCATACTGCATTCACTGACTGGCCGGTCACTTAATTCAAGGTTTTGGTTTTATGCGCTTTTTTACCGCGATCCGCGATAACTTTCTGTGGTACTGCCTATCGGCCCTGATTTTAGCGGTGGGCGTCGGCGGTTTTCAGGTCATGGGCGCACTCAAGACCCCGGTCCAGGCCGAACCGCAACCGCGTCAAACACCCATTGTCAGCACCGTGATCGCCACCCCCATGAGCGCCCCATTGCCGGTCCGCGCCGATGGGTTTGTGCGCCCTTTCCGACAGGTTGCGGTGGCTGCACAGACCGGTGGCCGCGTCGTTTCGCTGCACCCGGCAATCGAGCAGCGTGCCCGGGTCGAGCGTGGCGAAACCTTAGCCCAGCTCGACGATCGCGTAGCGCGCGCCAACCTGGCCCGAGCCGAGGCCGATTTAGCCGGCAACCAAGCCAACCTGGCGCTACTGACTAAACAGTTGGCGCGGACCGAGTCCCTGTACCAGCAAGGCAGCGTCAGCTTGAATCAACTGGACCAGCTGGAAACCCAAGTCACCCAGGTTCGATCGGCCATTTTGAGCCTGAAAGCAGCCCGCCAAAGCGCGCAAGTGGCGGTCGATAACACTCGGATTGAGGCCCCATTCGCCGGTCGTGTGCTTGACCAAAGCGCCGAGCTAGGCGCCGTGTTGGGGGCCGGGCAAGCGGTGGCAACATTGTTTACCGACACCGCAATGGAGGTTGAGCTGTCGCTGACAAAAGCAGAAGCCGCGTTAATTCCGGATTTGATGGGCGCCGGCCAAGCCGCCGCCATAGTCGAATGGTCCGACCACCGCTATGCCGCTCGTGTCCAACGCGTCAGCCCGGCGATCAATGCCAAAACCCGGACACTCGGGGTTACCGTGCGCGTGCTTGATGCCATCAGCCCGAACGCCCCGGCACTTTTGGCCAATAGCTACGTCAAAGTGACCATTGACGGCCACGCAGTCAGCGACAGCGTGATGATTCCCAGCACCGCGTTGCGGGTGGGCAACCAAGTCTGGGTTGATCAGAACGGTAGCCTGAGGGTGCGCTCGGTCGAGGTCATTCACCGCGACCAAGAAATACTCTACGTGCGCGCTCCCGGCTTGGCCGGCCAAGCGGTCATCGTGTCGTCCTTGGATGGCGCCCGCGACGGCATGCCGGTTCGCGCCGAGCGCTCGAACGAACCCCAGTCGGGGGCTAACTAAGCGATGAATGGGCTGATTAAGTGGATGACCGAACACCCGGTCGCCGCCAACCTGAGCATGGTCTTTGTATTGGGCATCGGCATCATCAGCGCCGTCAAACTGCCCCAGCAGACCTTTCCTGAATTCACCCTGGACCAGATCTCGATCAGCGTGGTCTACCCTGGCGCCAGCCCACAAGAGATCGAGCAGAGCATCATCCGGCCGATTGAAGACCAATTGTCGAGCATTGACGGCGTCGATGAAATCACCGCGACCGCGTTCGAAGGCCGTGCCAGCGTCAACGTGGCGCTGAAACTGGGCGAGGATGTCAGCCAAAAGCTAGACGACGTCAAGGCCGAGATCGACCGCATCAGCGTGTTCCCAGAGGACGCCGAGGAACCCAGCGTGATCCAGGCCTCGAACCGTAGCCAGGTCCTGGAAATCACCGTCCACGGCTTTGTCGACGAAGCCGTATTAAAGCACCAAGCCGAGCGCCTGAAGGACGAGCTGTCCAAGCTCGACAGCCTCTCTTTCGTCCAGGTGTCGCGCACCCGCGACTATGAAATCTCTATTGAAATCGACCGCGATACGCTCGCGTCCTATGGCTTGACCCTCAATCAAGTCGCCCAAACGGTACGCGCCAACAGTCTCGAGTTACCCGGCGGTGACCTGCGCACCAACCAGCTGACCGTGCCGCTGCGCACGCTGGGACGCAATTTCACCGCCGCCGAGTTCGGTGACATCGTGTTGGTGTCCGGCGACAACGGAACGCGCGTCACCCTAAGCGACGTAGCCACCGTCATCGACGGATTCGAACAATCCGACTTGTCGGCACGCTTTGGCGATCGGCCCAGTGCCAGCGTCAACGTCTACCGCGTTGGCGACGAACAGGTATTGGCCATCGTTGACGACGTCAGCGCCTACTTGGACGCGGTCTTCATCCCCAGCCTGCCCAGTGGCATCGAAGCCACGATCTGGAATAACGAAGCCGAAGAACTGCAAAATCGCCTGGACCTGCTGATGTCCAACGCCATACTGGGGCTGGGTTTAGTGGTGCTGTGTCTGGCATTGTTTTTGGACTTACGGCTGTCGTTTTGGTCCGCCGTCGGCATCGGCGTCAGCTTCATGGGCGCCTTTGGGGTGATGGCACTGATGGACATGTCAATCAACATGATCAGTCTGTTTGGCTTCATCTTGGCGATCGGCATCGTCGTCGACAATGCGATTGTCGTGGGCGAGAACGTCTACCTCAACAACGAACAGGGCACCGGTGGCGTCGCCGCGTCGGTGCTGGGCACCCAGCGCGTCGCCATCCCGGTTATTTTCAGTGCACTGACCACGGTCGTGGCCTTTACGCCGTTGCTGCAATTGCCCGGCATATTGGGCAAGTTTTTGGGCGATATTCCCACCGTCGTCATCATTGTGCTGTTGCTGTCGCTGGCCCAATCGCTGTTGATACTGCCCCGCCACCTGTCCAGTTTGGACCTGCGTCCGCAGGCCAAAACCTTCTTTCTGGTGCGTTGGATGAACCGCGTGCGGGCCCCGATTGACCGCGGCCTTAAGGCCTTTATTAACGGACCGCTGGACGCCATGCTGCGCTTCGCGACCGCCCACACCTCGGTCCCAATCGCGCTCGTGGTCAGCATGATGGTGCTGACGGTGGGGGTTATGGCCCACGGCTACGTCAAGTTCAGCTTCTTTCCGGCGATCGAGGGCAAATTCGTCACGGCCGACATCGAAATGACCGATGGCACGACCTTTGAACGTACCCAAGCCTTGACCGACCGACTGCGCGCGGCCGCCTATCGCGCCGGGCTGACGCTGTCCGAGCAAGACGTCATCCCGGTGGTTGAAAACATTTACACCGTGATCGGCGAAGGCCCACGCGACGGTGGACCCGGTGGCGGCACTACCAACAGCGGCGCGGCGCTAGCGCATGTGGTTGTGCGCCTGAGTGACCCGGAAATCCGCACCGTGGCGACTGCCGACTTCGAACGTCTGTGGCGTGACGAAATTGGCGATGTACCCGGGGTTAAAAAGTTGGTACTGAGCGCCGACCTGGTTGACGCCGGTGCCGCCGTCGCCCTGGAAGCCTCGGTCGCTGACGGCCAAGACATCGCCCCGGTCATGGCCGACCTGCGCGCGGCTCTGGCCGACGTGCCGGGTATCTTTGACATTCGCGATGACAACTCGTCCGGCAAGCTGGAATACACGCTGTCACTGAAAGACAGCGCCCCCGCCTATGGCGTTCAGCTAAATGACCTGGCGACCCAAGTTCGCGGCGGTTTTTACGGCACCGAAGCGGCACGGGTTCAGCGCGGGCGTGACGATGTGCGCGTGTTCGTGCGCTACCCCGAGGACGAACGCAACACCCTGGATGACTTGTTAGAAAGCACCATTCGAACGCCGGCGGGTGATCTGATCCCGATCAGTGCCGTTGCTGACATTGAGCCGGGCACCAGCCCGACCCAGATCAACCGGCGCGATGGCCGCACCATCACGACAATGACCGCGGACGTTGACCTGAGCATCATTACCGGCCAGGAGGCCAACGACTTTTTGAGCCAAAACGTCATTCCGGACTTGCTCCAACGCTACCCGGGGTTGCAAATCGACTTTGGCGGCGAGCAGCGCACCCAAGGCGATGCCGGCGCCGCCCTGGGTCAAGCCTTCGCGGTTGCGATGTTTATTATCTTTGCGCTGTTGGCGCTCATTTTCCGCAGCTACGTGCAACCCATTGTGGTTATGTTCGCGATTCCACTGGGGCTGATCGGCGCCATCATGGGCCACCTGATCATGGGTATCGCGGTCGGTTTGCTCAGCATTTTCGGCATTATCGGACTGGCCGGCGTGGTCATCAACAACTCGCTGGTAATGGTCGACAAGTACAACGAGTACATCGCCGCCGGTTACGACGTTCAAACCGCCGTGGTCGAAGGCACCAAGTCCCGATTCAGGCCCATTCTACTGACCTCGCTGACGACCTTTTTGGGCATTTTCCCGCTGATCCTCGAAACCAGCCTGCAAGCTCAGTTCCTGATTCCGCTGGCCGTCAGTATCGGCTTTGGGGTGCTGTTTGGCACCATTATTATCTTGCTGTCGGTGCCAGCAGTGTTTATGGGCATCGCCAAGCTGCGCGGTCAAACCGCCGCCATCGCGGTCACCGACGCGGCGTCGCAACCCATTTAGGGGTGTCCGGCAAATCCGCCGTCGCCAGCCGATCCAAAAGGCCTGCCGGCGACGAGTCGGCCAGCAATAAATCGCGATGCGCAGGCTTCATGAATCCCTGGTCGGCTAGGTGCGCCACGAAATCGATCAGGCCCTGGTAAAAACCGCCAGCATTGACCACCCCTAATGGCTTTCGGTGCAACCCAAGCTGGGTCCAGGTCCAAATCTCGAACAATTCCTCGAGCGTACCCACACCCCCGGGCAAGGCAACAAAGGCATCGGACAAATCCGCCATACGCGCCTTTCGTGCGTGCATCGAATCGACCACTTCGAGCTGGGTTAGGCCGGGGTGGGCCAACTCTTTGTCCGCGAGGTATTCAGGAATAACCCCAATCACGCGCCCGCCCGCGCCCAAACACGCATCCGCGGTCGCCCCCATCAAGCCGACCGCAGCGCCGCCATAGACCAGTTCGATACCGCGTTGCGCCAAGGTTTCACCGAGGCTTCGGGCCAGCGCCAGGTAATCATCACCCAGACCCGGACTGGATCCACAAAATACACAGACTCGATTCATCAACGGCTCCTTGGTTTGGACCTATAGCCTACCCTAGCCGTCGGCAAAAGGGTTTGCATCCGAATGCACTGCGCTCTATCTTAACTAAAATAATGTCAGGCCATCCGATCCATGCGTAACCCCGTCCACGTCGTCCGTTTTGGCGAACTAAAACCCTGCCGCACCGCGTTTATCGACGCGCACACACCCGGCTCGGATCAAAAAGAAAACTTCACCATTATCGGCGGAGGGGTGTCGGAATCGGCCGATCAACACGTTCACCTTAGCGACCAGATCGGTTTCAACATTGGTGCCGCCGGACAACCGCCCAAGTGCAACAACTCGCTACACACCCACCGCACCGCCGAAGTGTTCTTTGTTCTGAAAGGCCGATGGCGTTTTTTTTGGGGCCAACACGGCAGCGCCGGCGAGGTGATTTTGAATGAAGGTGACATCTTTAACATCCCAACCCCGGTGTTTCGCGGATTTGAAAACGTCGGCGATGACTACGGCATGATCATGGCCGTCTTGGGCGGCGATGATGCCGGTGGTGGCGTGGTTTGGGCGCCGCATGTGCTGGCAGCGGCCGAGGCCCACGGACTGGTTTTGGGCGATAACGGTCGGCTATACGATCGCCAACTGGATGAAACTCTGCCGCCTGGGGTGGCCCCGATAACGCCGCTGACCGAGCAACAACTGACCGCCTTTCCCGAGCTGCCTAACGCAGCCGTCGTACCCCATTACGTCAAACGCTATTGGGACTTAATGGCCTTGTCCGATCACCAGCCCTGCCCTGTCATTGGCGCTGGTGCGCTGATCCATGACCGGCCTGGATTCGAGGTCGATTTCGTCAGCCGCGGATCGCTAACATCGGCCTACCAGTCCGACCGCCCCGAGGTATTGATGGGTATGCGTGGACACTGGAAACTGACGGTGGATGGCACCGACACCCTAATTAACCCCGGCGACACGGTACTGGTCGACGCCGGCGCCAGCCGTACACTGGTGCCCGCCGTCAGCGGCGAGGCCAGCCTGTACCGCGTGCGCCCGACCGAGGACCCCGCCGGGCCGACGCTCGGTTTTTAACCCCTAGCGAAACACATAGCCCAAGGGCACCACGGCTCGGTATACTGCGGCGCATCAAAAACACGGGCTTGAACATGAAACTACGCACCCTGCTGGACGCCAAACTGCACCGAGTCACCGTGACCGCCGCCGAGCTGCATTACATTGGGTCCTGCGCCATCGACGCTGACTTGCTGCAGGCCGCCGGCATGGTCGAGCATGAGCGCATCGACATCTGGAATTTGAACAACGGCGAACGCTTCTCGACCTATGCAATCGAGGCGCCAGCCGGATCCGGGGTGATTTCAGTCAACGGCTCGGCAGCACGCAAAGCCGAAGTCGGCGACTTGCTGATCATCGCCAGCTTTTGCCAACTCACCGAAGACGAGCTGTCCAAGCACACACCCGCCAAGGTTTTTGTCGACGAGCGCAATCGACAGATTTCGGAGGTCGATGCCCTCGCCCGTCAGGGTGTCACGAACTAGCTGCCACGGTAGGTTGAGTAACCATAGCTGCTGACCAACAGCGGCACGTGGTAATGACTCTGATCATAAACACTGAACCGAATCGGAACCTGGGTCAGGTAACGATCCGTGCCACCGGTCGAGGCCAAGTAAGCGCCCGCTTCGAACACGATTTCATATTCGCCCAGAGCCGTCTCGGGGTCGTTAAACAAGCCACCGTCGACGCGTCCGTCGTCGTTGGTGGTGAAACGACCTAACTCGACACGCTCGCCGGCGTTAATTTTGAATAGGGTTAATCCGAGTCCGCGGGCCGGTGTGCCCAAAGCGGTATCCAGTGCGTGTGTCGACAGTGAAGCCATGCGATGTTCCTTACGAAGGTAAATAGGTTTGTGAGGGATGTTGGGCCATGCGCTCGGCCAAGAAGTCCAGCAACAGGCCAATTTTTGCCGGCCGGTGTTCCCGGTCCGGCATCAGCGCATTGATGCGCAGGCCTTTTGGCTCGAACCCTTCCAGCACCGGCACCAAGGCCCCACTGCTGAGGTCGCCGTGCAAATTCCAAACCGACTGCTGAACCAGACCAAGGCCGGCTTTGGCCCAGCTGGCCAGCACGCCGGAGGCCGAAGCATCCATCGACCCACCGACTTTTTCGTATAATCGGTCCGCCCCGTGCTGGTACTGCCATTGGAATTGGCGCGAACCATGAAAGCGCAACAGCAAGCAGTTGTGTTCGGTCAGGTCAGCGACGCTGTCCGGCGTGCCCTGACCCGCCAAATAGTCCGGCGACCCACAGGTCACCCAGCGGTCCAGCGCCAGTGGCCGCAAGACCCAGGACGAAGCCTCGGGGTAGCCGTGACGAATCGCCAAGTCCAACGATTCATCGATGATATTAACGACCCGGTCGGCAATGTGTAGGCGAATATCAACGCTTGGATACAGCAGCCGAAATTCCGCCAGCAGCGGTGCGATCACCTCGCGGCCCAACACATCCGGTGCCGTAACCTTGATCACACCCTGTGGCGCGTTTTGCATTTCCTCAAGCTGATCCAGCGCTGCGCGCATGCGCGCAACCACCTCGCGACAGGCATGGTAGTAAACTTGACCGGCTTCGGTGGTGACCACGCTGCGGGTGGTGCGGTTTAAAAGCCGTAGTCCAAGGCGCTCTTCAAGGCGCGCAATGCGCGCACTGATGACCGCAGTGGACACCCGCAGCGCCCGGCCCGCATCCGAAAAACTACCGTGCTCGACGACTTCGCAGAACACCTGTTCATCGTCGATTCGGTGCATTTACTGGGCCTGAATCCAAAGGCCCAGCGCACGTCGTTCAGCCTCGGTCATGCCGCTGGCATTGCCCATCGGCATAGCCTGGGAGGCGACTGCCTGGGCATAGATCGAGTCTTTGTTTTTGATAATGCTGTCCAGTGTGTGCAGCTGCACGCCCTTCATGGCCGCCGCCAAAACCGGGCCGTGGCAGGCAACACAATGGGTCTGGACAAGAGCCACGGCCTCGGCGTCCGAGATCACCGCTTCACCCGCTTCAAGCTGGGCCGGTGGTACATACAACACCCACGCCAACACAACGGTCAGCACGCCGGCGACCGGCCACTGCCACTGACGCGCAACGCCAGAACGGCCTTCGTGGCCAAAGTTGAACCACGAACGGATGGTCGCGCCAATCAAAATGACCAAACCGACCACCAACCACAGCGCATCGATGCCGTAGGTCATGGGGTAGTGGTTGGACAGCATCATGAACAACACCGGCAAGGTCAGGTAGTTATTAAAGGTTGAACGTTGCTTAGCAATTTTGCCGTAGATCGGGTCGGCTTTACCGCCCGCTTTGAGTGTCGCGACGACCTTTTTCTGGTTCGGAATGATGATGAAAAAGACGTTGCCCGTCATCCAGGTCGCGATCATCGCGCCGACGTGCAGCAAGGTGGCCCGAGCACTAAAGATCTCGCTGTAAGCCCAACCCGATGCCATCAAAAATACGAACAATATCGCCGCCAGCACCCACAGATTTTCACCCAATTTGGATTTGCACAGCTGATCGAAAAACACCCAACCGCCGACCAGCGACGCGATGCTGATACCGATCGCTTGCATCGCCGATAAATCGGCCACCGCCGTGTCGACTAGGTAGGTATTAGCGCCGTAATAGTAGGTCACCGCCAACAAGCAAAATCCGGACAACCAGGTAAAATAGCTTTCATGTTTGAACCAGTGCAGCTCTTCGGGCATCCGCTCCGGCGCCACCAGGTATTTCTGGACGTGATAGAAGCCACCCCCATGGACGCTCCAGCTTTCACCGTGAGCACCTTTGGGCAGTCCTTCACGTTTACGCAGCGACAAGTCCAGCCATACAAAGTAGAACGAGCTACCAATCCAGGCGATCGCGGTGATTACGTGCAACCAACGCAGCAGCAAGCTTGCCCACTCCATTATGTATGCCGTCATGGGCAAGACCTCTCAGTAATTTTGAATGTTCGAAGTGTAGGGGCGGCCCGTTGGCGAATCTGTAAAATTCCCCCAACAATATTATCAAATATATTTTAACGCAAAAACTTTACAATTCGGGTTTAATGCCTGCATCACAAATATCGGACGCACACCCCGTTTATGACTGACTATCCTCGCGACTTAATCGGTTATGGCCCCACGCCACCCCATGCGAACTGGCCTAACCGCGCCCGCATCGCCGTCCAATTCGTCCTCAACTACGAAGAGGGCGCGGAGAACTGTGTGTTGCACGGCGACCCGGCCAGCGAGATTTTCCTATCGGAAATTATTGGAGCCGCCGCCTTCCAAGGCCGTCGCCACATGTCAATGGAGTCGATCTACGAATACGGCAGTCGCGCCGGTGTTTGGCGCATTTTGGACTTGTTCCGCAGCCGCCAAATACCGCTGACGGTGTTCGGCGTCGGCATGGCCATGCAGCGCCACCCCGCGGTGATCGAACAGTGCTTAAAGGACGGTCACGAGATCGCCAGCCACGCCCATCGCTGGATCAACTACGACGGCCTTAGCATGGACCAAGAGCGCGCCATGATGGACGCGGCGATTGACGCCCATGTCGAGGTTACCGGTTCACTGCCCCAAGGGTGGTACACCGGCCGCACCAGCGAAAACACCCGAGCGCTGGTCGCCGAACGCGATCATATTGTGTACGACGCCGACGACTACTCGGATGATTTACCGTTTTGGTCAACCCAAGTCACTACGCCGCACTTGGTCGTCCCCTACACTCTGGACACCAACGACATGCGTTTTGCGACGCCCCAGGGGTTTAACACCGCCGATCAGTTTTTCACTTACTTAAAGGACGCCTTTGACGTGCTGTACGCCGAGGGCGAGCGCACGCCGAAGATGCTGTCGATTGGCATGCATTGCCGCCTGCTTGGACGCCCTGCGCGCTTCCGTGCCCTACAGCAGTTCGTGGACTATGTGTTAAGCCACGACGATGTCTGGGTCGCGCGCCGATTGGACATTGCCGAGCACTGGATTAAACACCACCCCCACGGAGCTGCGTAGATGCTGAATCCGCAACCGTCTAAATGCGCCTTACCGGCATTCGTTCAGGCCTATGGCAGCATTTACGAGCACTCGCCCTGGGTCGCCGAACAGCTATACCCGAATCTGACTGCGCAGCACGACCAAGCACTGGTCATGGCCAGCGCAATGCAGGCGATCGTCGACCACGCCGGCGAGGCACTCCAGCTGGCGTTGTTGCGAGCCCACCCCGAGCTGGTCGGCAAACTGGAATTAGCCGAACTGACCCGCGAAAGCCAATCCGAACAGACCGGCGCCGGGCTGACCGAATGCACGCCGGACGAATTTGCCGAGTTTCGCGAGCTTAACGAGCGCTATAACCAGCGTTTTGGCTTTCCGTTTATTTTTGCCGTCGGCGGCTTCCACCGCAGTGACATCTTGGCGTCGTTCCGGGCCCGTGTTGAAAACGATCCGGCGACTGAATTTGCAACCGCCCTCAACCAGGTCCACCGAATCGGTCGCCTGCGCTTGAACGCCATGGAGACCTCACAATGAGCCACCTTAACCTCGCCTCCGCCAAACTTGGCGCGCAAGCCGTCCAATGCAGCGATGACTCGTTCGCCTCAATGGATCGTCTGCTCCAAGACCACCCGGCGGTTTGGAAAGAAGACGTCTATGACGACTTTGGCAAATGGATGGACGGCTGGGAATCCAAGCGGCGCCGCAGCGGTGGTTTTGACTGGTGCGTGATTAAGCTGGCAGTACCCGGCCAGATCGACCGCTTCACCGTCGACACCTCATATTTCACCGGTAACTACCCGCCCGGTGCCCAGGTCTGGGGCGCAATCGGGGACGAACAACCCAGCGCGACCAGTGACCGCTGGGTGCCGTTGTCCGATATCTTGAGCCTCCAAGGCGACAGCCAGCAAGACGCCCAGTGCCTAGACAAAGCCGGTGTCTACCAGTGGATTCGCTTTGACATGTACCCCGACGGCGGCGTGGCACGCCTGCGCGTGTATGGTAAAGCCGTAGTCGAGCGCAGCGGTGACGACAGCATCGAACTGTCTGCCCTGGTCAACGGGGGTCGCATCACTGCGTACTCGGACGCCCACTACGGCAACGTAGAGGCCGTCTTGACCGCCGGACGTGGTACCGACATGGGCGACGGCTGGGAAACCAAGCGCCGCCGCGAGCCGGGCAACGAGTGGTTGATTATCGAATTGGGCGTCCCCGGCCAAATCGGCGAAATCGAAATCGACACCGCCCACTTCAAAGGCAACTTCCCCGGTGGTTTCACCATCCAAGCCGCCGACATGCCCGCGCTGGGCGACCAAGCCATTGTCACCCAGGCCATGTTCTGGGACGAAATCGTGCCGTTCAACGCACTGACCGCGGACAGCATTCACCGCTTTGATGTCGCCCCCACCGGCCGCGTCACCCACATTAAGGTCAACAGCATCCCCGACGGTGGCATGTCACGCATCCGCGCATTCGGACGCCCTGATCATGGTTAAGGTTGAAGCGCTGACCGCCGAGGCGTTCGCACCCTTCGGCGACGTCATTGAAGTCGCCGGCGCCCACCAGTTCGAGATCAACGACGGTTTCACCACACGCGTCCATGACCTGTTCCAACCGGACTTGCAGGGTACGCACACTCGGGTGCTGATTAACTTTTTCTTGGGTCGACCGCGCCCATTGAGCGTGTCGATGCTGGAATGCCACCCGTTCGGGTCGCAAGCCTTTATCCCCATGTCCGAACAGGATTGGTGGGTCGTGGTGGCACCGGACGCCGACATCGATCAGCTGCGTGTGTTTCGCGCACGCGGCGACCAGGGCGTGAATTACCATACTGGCACCTGGCACCACCCCCTGTTGGTGGACCAGGCGCAACAATTTCTAGTCGTTGACCGTCAGGGTCTGGAAAAAAACTGTGATGAAGTTCACTTTAATCGCAGCATAAGCTGGAAACTCTGAGCCTAGCGCATGCTAGTTGGCATGCGGTGTGCTTAAGGATAACAAGAAAAAACCAAGGAGAACGGACCAATGGCGTCTACATTACAAGAGCAACTGCGTGACCCGGACTACGTGCCACCACTCAGCCAAGCAATCCCGCTGGGTATCCAGCACGTTCTGGCGATGTTTGTCAGTAACTTCACCCCCGCGATTATTATCGCAGGCGCGGCCGGCTTCGCATTCGGCGGTGCTGACATGGTCTACATGATCCAGATGTCGATGCTGTTCGCCGGTATCGCGACTTTGTTGCAAACCGTGACCTTGGGTCAGATCGGCGCGAAATTGCCAATCATGCAGGGCACCAGCTTTGCCTTCATTCCGGTGATGATCCCGATCGTCAAGGGTGCCGGCATGGGCGCGCTGTTTGGCGGCATCGTCATCGGCGGCATCGTTCACTTTATCTTGGGCTTCTTTATTGGCCGTATCAAAGGCTGGTTACCGCCTCTGGTCACGGGTCTGGTCGTTGTTGCGATTGGCTTGGCCTTGATCCCCACCGGCATCAAGTACGCCGCCGGCGGCGTACCCTTGATGGGCAAAGAAGCCTTTGGTGCGATGAACCATTGGTTCCTGGCATTGGTCGTCATCTTCGTATCGCTGGGCCTCAAGTTTTTTGCCCGCGGCATGCTGTCAACGGCTGCGGTACTGCTCGGCCTGATCGCCGGTTACTTGGTCGCCATTCCCATGGGCATGGTCAGCTTTGACCGCGTCGCCAATGCGGCCTGGTTCGCCATCCCCGAACCCTTTAAGTACGGCTTCGAAATCAACCTGGGTGCCATCTTGGCCATCAGCTTGATGTGTGTGGTGTCGGCGATTGAAACGGTCGGTGACGTCTCGGGTATCACCAAAGCCGGAGCCCAGCGCGAACCGACTGCGAAAGAACTGAAAGGCGCGACCTTTGCCGACGGTTTGGGGTCAGCCTTCGCCGGTTTGTTTGGCGGCCTGCCTAACACCTCGTTCAGCCAGAACGTTGGCCTGATCGCCTTGACCGGCATCATGAGCCGCTTCGTAGTCACCATTGGTGCGCTGTTCTTGATCCTGTGTGGTCTGATTCCCAAAGTTGGTGCGCTGGTTTCAGCGATGCCGACCGCGGTATTGGGCGGCGGCGTTATCATCATGTTCGGCATGGTCGTATCGGCCGGCATCAGCATGCTGTCTGGCGTCACCTGGAACAGCCGTAACATGTCGATTCTGGCGATCTCGTTGACCGTTGGTTTGGGCCTGCAAGCTGTGCCTAGCGCACTACAGCACGTCCCCGGCACACTGAAAGTGTTGCTGACCTCGGGTCTGCTGCCGGTGGCCTTCTTGGCTATCGTATTGAACCTGGTGTTGCCGGAGGGCGACGAGGCGTAATACGCCACTGGGTCCAACGAAAGCCCCGCCCATTGGCGGGGCTTTTTTGTGCCTGCGTACATAGTCGGCCTGGCCGCAGTGACCTACTCTAGGCCGATGAACCCACCGCTGCTGCAACGCCCACCCGTCCAATTCACCCACCGTTTAGCGCTCAAGCTGCGCGACGACAACACCACGCTAATCGCCGCGGGTGTCGCGTTCTACGGCCTGATCGCGATTTTCCCCTCCTTATTAGGGCTGGTCTCCCTGTTCGGCTTTTTCCTCGACCCAACCGAATTGCAAAGCCACCTCAGCGAATTCGCCGACGTCATGCCGACCGACGCCTACCGCCTGATCGAAGCCGAGCTGACGCGGCTGGCTGGCCAAGGCCGATCGCAACTGGGCACCACCACCTTGATCAGTTTGGGCGTTGCCTTATGGGGCGCCGGCAAAGGGGTTCGGGCGATGATGGCGGCGCTTAACGTGGTCTATCAAGAAAACGAAAGCCGCGGCTTTTTCCAGCTGCACTTGGTGTCGCTGGGGCTGACGCTGGTGGGGCTGATGATGGCCGTGATCATGCTGATCACGCTGGTGATGATCCCAGTGCTGTTTAAATTCCTTGACTGGATTCCGTGGCTGGAAGGCATGGTCAAGTTTTTGCGCTGGCCGATCATTGCTGGCTTTTTGTTTCTGGCACTGTCGGGACTGTACCGCTTTGGTGCGTCGCGAACGCTGAAACCGACTCGAATGTGGCCGGACTGGGGCGCCATGACGGCGATCGTGCTGTGGTTGCTGGGCAGCGTCGGCCTCAGCTACTACGTCGCTGAAATCGCCGGCTACAGCGCGACCTACCAGGGCCTCAGCGCGGTGATTGTGCTGATGATGTGGCTATGGATGAGCTCGCTGGTGGTGCTGGTGGGCGCGTCGGTCAACGCCCAAATCAGCCCACACTCAGCGCCAGCACCTGCGAAATATGCGTCATCGGCCGACCGGACTGATCATGCCACGTATTAAAGGCCGTTTGGACTTTTAGCATGTCGCGCTGGCTGGCCGCGGGCTTGTCGATCACCCCTTCACGGATCAGCGCATTGTTAACGTCCCGCGTCAACACATACGCCGACTTACCGACCCGGCGCAGGGCGTGACAACCGGACATACCGCCCAGTCGTGAACCTTGTTTTTTCAGCACTTTCATCAGCCCGACCTGGTCGGTTTCAGGCCAATTAGCCAGCGCACGACCACGGTCGCCATGTTCGGAGCGCAATTCGCGAATGAAAATCGCATTGTCCCGGACCGCTTTAATCGAAATATGGTTGCGGATAATGCGCGCATCACGGGCCAGTGCTTCGAGCTCATCCGGACCGAGCATGGCGCAGTGCATGGTGTCGAACTCATGAAAGACCTGCTCGTGCTCTGGCCACTTTTTACGCACCACCTCCCAGCTAAAACCGGCCCGAAACACGCAGTGACTAAAGGCACTGAGCCACCGGTCGTCACTGACCTCGGCTAATTGATCCGGCGATTTAACGTCATACAACACCGCTTCCAGCATGGCGTCGCCGCTTAGGCGATCCGCCGCCATCCCCCACAGTTCAACAAAAGGCCGCATTTATAGACTCCAGATGCTGCCTTGCAGCGGTCCCAGTGAGTGTTCGTCCGCGCTTAAAAATGACTCGCGCACGATGCGGGCACCCGCCGGCGGGTTCAACTGGATCGGCTGGCTGCCAAAGTTAAGTGCCACCCACAGGCGCTGGTCGTCGCATTCACGCACAAAGATCACCGCGTCGTCGGGCCCTTCGACCAGCTCAATGCTGCCAACCATCAGCGCCGGCTGGTGTTTGCGCCAACCAATCAAGGCCCGAGTTTTATTCAGCACGCTGTCCGGCGCCGCCTGAGTATCGACCGCGCGCGCCGCGTGTTCAGGTTTGACCGGCAGCCAGGGGGCATCGGTACTGAAGCCGCCGTGCGCGGCACCGGAGTCCCACACCATCGGCGTGCGACAGCCATCGCGACCAACGTGGTTGGGGTACATCATGATGTCGTAGGGGTCGACCAGCTCATGCTGCTCCAACGCCGGTTGGGGCAACCCCAGCTCCTCGCCTTGGTACAAGCTGACGCTGCCGCGCAGGGTCATCAGCAACAAATTGAACAGGTTAGCGCGGGTCGTTTCATCGCCGCCATACCCGGCCCAGCGGCTGACCACACGTTTGAAGTCGTGATTCGACAGCGCCCAACAAGCCCAACCGCTGCCGATCATGCGCTCCATCCGCTCGATGGTCTGGCGTATGTGGGCCGCCGAGGTCACGTCGTTCAAAAAGTCGAAGCTGTAGGTCATGTGCAGGCGGTCACTGCCCTGGGTGTAGTCGACGGCCGTGTTCGGGTTATCCGAGCCGACTTCGCCGACCGTGGTGGTGACGCCGTATTCGTCCATCAGCGCGCGGATCCGGCCCAAAAAGGCGATGTTGTCCGGGTGATCTTTGTCGTAGACGTGCTGTTGGAAGAAGTACGGGTTGTCCGCCGGGCCGCCGACGCCGGCGTCAAAGGTGGTCATATCGCGGGCCGGGTTATCACGAAACTCAGGGTCGTGCATGTAAAAATTGGCGGTGTCCAAGCGGAACCCGTCCACGCCCAACTCGAGCCAGAAGCGCATGTCCGACAGCACCGCGTCCTGGACCTCTGGGTTGTGCAGGTTCAAGTCCGGCTGGGTCCGCAAAAAGTTATGCATGAAATACTGTTTGCGCTGGCCGTCCCACTCCCACGCACTGCCGCCGAAAATCGACATCCAGTTGTTCGGCGGTGTGCCGTCCGGTTTTGCGTCGCGCCAGATGTACCAGTCGGATTTGGCATTGCCGGCGCCCTGACGACTGTCGCCGAACCAGGCGTGCTGGTCCGAAGTGTGGCTGATGACCTGGTCGATGATGATCTTGATACCCAGACCATGGGCCTTATCCAACATCACCTTAAAGTCATCGACGTCACCAAAAATCGGGTCGACCGCACGGTAGTCCGAGACGTCGTAACCGAAGTCTTTCATCGGCGACTTAAAGAACGGCGATAACCAGATCGCATCGACGTTAAGGCTGGCCACGTAATCCAACTTTTCGGTGATGCCTTTCAGATCGCCGACCCCATCGTGGTTGGCATCCGCGTAGGAGCGTGGGTAGATTTGGTAGATAACGCCACCGCGCCACCATGAATTTTCGCCGGTCATAGGTCAGTCCTGAGATTGTCGCCAAGCGCCGCGCGCCAGCTGTGTTATTTAGCCGAAAGTCTAATCGGATTGAGGCTGATGTAAACCGATTGGCCGCCGCGTTACGCGTCGTTGTTAGTGGCGTTGTTAATTGCGTCGTCGATGCGTTCTAACACCGCGACCAAGTCGCCTGGGAAGTGCGCGCCCTGGGCATAGGCTTGGCCCATGGCGGCAATGTTACAGGGCGATGGCAAGGGCGCATTCGCGGCGATCAGGTCGCGCAGCTTTTCCACGAACACGAACTGTAGCCAGCACGGGAAGCTCATGGTGTCCAAGCAAAACGGTTGGGTGCTGGCGAAGGCCTCATCATCAGGTCGCTGCGCACTGTGGAGCCCATGCGTTAGCAAGCCGGTTTCTAGGGCATCTAAGTGTTCAACGATTGAGTTCATTGTGCTTGGATCTCGCGCAATCCCGCTTCCAGGCGCTGGGTCAAACGGCCGGTTTGGATCCGAAACTGATCAATCGAGCGCAAACGCTCTGAAATCTCGGTCAACTCGCGCCGCTGAACGGTGATTTGATCCTGAAGTAACGCGATGTCTTGGCGCGGGTCCGGTTGCAGCGCCGGCTTTTGGGCCGCCAACACCGCCAGTTCCGAAACCCGTCCGTCCAGTCGCGCCAACTGGGTTTGCTGGCTCTCGACCTCGTCCAAGGTCGAGCTTGAGCTGCCTTCCAGGCGGACAATAGCGGTTTGCAAGGCGCTGAGATCTTCGGTTTGCGCGGTCACGCTTGCGGTCAAGGGACCGAAACGCGCCGCAATCGATTCAATCAACTCGTCCTGGCCGCCCAATCGCGCATCCAAACCGCCTAACTGGGTTTCCACGGCACGCAGACTACCGGTCAGTTGCGACACTTGGGTGTTCAGTGTTTGGCTTTGGTCCTTGTTTTGACCCAGATCCGTCAACAACGCATCCAAGCGCGAGGTGACCGCGTTTAATTGGGTTTCTTGCTCGCGCAGCGTGCTTTGCAGGCGCTTAACCTCCGCGGCGTTGGCACTGACGCCTTGGCCGGTAACTAAATCCAAGCGATTGGCCAACTCGTCGTCAACAATGCCCTGATTCTTTAGCGCGCGTGCCAGTTGGATCAGGTCGGCCTGGGCATCGTCCAGCGCAGTCGCCAAACGGGCATCGGTGGTTTCTGCGGCGCTGCCCTGCTCGAGGGCCTGGCCTTGGAAGTTCAGGCTGAAGTACCCCAGCGCAGCCAGCCCCCCCAGATTCAACAGCACCAAAAGCCACAGGAAGGGCCCGGCACTGGATCGATTAATCACCACCGACGGTCCGGGGGCGCGAGGCGCGCGCGGCTCGTCCAAGGCATCGAAATCGGTTAACTGTGGTTCTTGGCGCATGCGGTCTCCTAGTACGTCCATGGTATCATCGACCCTCCCGCAAACAATGTCCCCCGTTGATTTGTTGCCCTTTCGCCCTTATGTTCCATCCGAACCCAATAAATCTTACCGATCGGAGTCCGAATCATGGCTTTTGAACTGCCCGCACTGCCCTACGCCAAAGACGCACTGGCACCCCACATCTCAGAAGAGACGTTGGAATTCCACCACGGCAAACACCACAAAACCTACGTCGACAACCTGAACAACCTGGTCCCCGGCACGGAATTCGAAAATAAAAGCCTAGAAGACATCATCACGTCTAGCTCCGGCGGCATATTCAACAACGCAGCCCAAGTGTGGAACCACACCTTTTACTGGAACTGCCTGTCACCCAACGGCGGCGGCGAGCCCACCGGCGCGTTGGCGGATGCCATCAACGAAACCTTCGGCAGCTTCGAAGCCTTCAAAGAAGCCTTCACTAAAACCAGCGTCACCACCTTTGGTAGCGGCTGGGGCTGGTTGGTTAAAACCGCCGACGGCAAATTGGAACTGGCCAGCACCATCGGCGCGGGTAACCCCTTGACCGAGGGCAACACCCCGCTGTTGACCTGTGACGTGTGGGAACACGCGTACTACGTTGACTACCGCAACGCGCGCCCGAACTACCTGAAAGCATTTTGGGAACTGGTTAACTGGGACTACGTGTCCGCACAGTTCGCTGCCTAATCGTCCCCGGCGATTGAAAAAGCCCGGCACCGCCGGGCTTTTTTTTTGGCCAATGGTCCAGCATCCGCCACAGCCAAGCGCGGCGTGAACTACTCTTTATAGCACCCCTTTATCGCACTGTAGTGGTTCACTGAATTCTGCCGACGGAGTTGATTGCTCAAACCAGCATCAATGCAAACATCACGGGGCAATTATCAGGACGTTCGCCTAGACGGGTCTAACCTTTAAGCCCTGCCCTCAAGCCCTACCCTCAAGCCCTACCCTCAAGCCCTGCCCTCAAGCCCTGCCCTCACGCCCTGCCCTCACGCCCTGCCCTCAAGCCCTGCCCTTTCCCTGCCCTCAATAAAAAACCCGCCTGACCGAAGCCAAGCAGATTCCTAATAGAACGTCTTGAATATTCTGTAGTGGTTCACTGAATTCTGCCGACGGAGTTGATTGCTCAAACCAGCATCAATGCAAACATCACGCGGCTATGATCAGAACGTTCGCCTGGACGGGTCTACCCTTTATGGCCTGCTCTTAGGCCCTGCCCTTAGGCCCTGCACTTTCCCTGCCCCAATAAAAAACCCGCCTGACCGAAGCCAAGCAGCGTCTTACTAGAACGTCTTGAAGCATTCTGCCGACGGAGTGGACTGCTCAAACCAGCGTCGATGCCAACATCACGGGGCTATGATCAGAACGTTCGCCTAGACGGGTCTAACCTTTAAGCCCTGCCCTCAAGCCCTGCCCTTTCCCTACCCCCAATAAAAAACCCGCCTGACCGAAGCCAAGCGGGTTCTTAATAGAACGTCTTGAAAAATTCTGCGAGGTGACGCAAGCGGGACTAGGCGCGGCCGACGAGAAAAGCGCAGCGTGCAATTAGCACGTGAGCATTTTCGAGTTCGGGCAGCAACGACGTCCCGCGCCGCTTCACCGAAGCAGAATTACATCATGCCGCCCATTCCACCCATTCCACCCATATCCGGGGCGGGCGCTGACTTGCCGTCGTCAGGCAGTTCAGTAACCATGGCTTCGGTGGTGATCATCATGCCAGCAACGGAAGATGCTGCCTGCAGTGCTGAACGGGTCACTTTGGCCGGGTCCAAAATACCCATTTCCAGCATGTCACCGTACTCGCCAGTGCCGGCGTTGAAGCCAAATGCACCACTGCCTTGCTTGACCTTATCGACCACAACCGAGGCTTCGCCACCGGCGTTTGCAACGATCTGGCGCATCGGCGCTTCCATCGCACGCTTGGCCAGCGCAATACCGACGTTTTGATCTTCGTTGTCACCAACCAAGTCGCCAACCGCCTGCAATGCACGGATCAGGGTCACGCCGCCGCCAGGTACCACGCCTTCTTCGACCGCTGCACGGGTTGAGTGCAGAGCGTCTTCGACGCGTGCTTTCTTTTCTTTCATTTCGACTTCGGAACCCGCGCCGACTTTGATGACTGCAACGCCGCCAGCCAATTTGGCCTTGCGTTCTTGCAGCTTTTCTTTGTCGTAGTCGCTTGAGGTTTCAGCCATCTGGGCTTCGATCTGCTTAACGCGCGCTTGGATGTCCGCCGCTTCGCCCGCACCGTCGATGACCGTGGTGTTTTCTTTGCTGATCTGAATGCGCTTCGCAGTACCCAGGTCTTCCAGGGTCGCGCCTTCAACGCTCAGGCCGACTTCTTCGCTGATCACGGTACCGCCAGTCAATACAGCGATGTCCTGCAGCATAGCCTTGCGACGATCACCAAAGCCCGGCGCCTTAACGGCTGCGACTTTCACGATGCCACGCATGTTGTTAACAACCAATGTCGCCAGGGCTTCGCCTTCAACGTCTTCGGCCACGATCAACAGCGGCTTGCCGGCTTTAGAGACGGCTTCCAGCAGCGGGATCAGGTCACGAATGGTGCTGATTTTCTTGTCGACCAAAAGAACGAACGGGCTATCCAGCTCAGACGTCATGTTGTCTTGATTGGTCACAAAGTAAGGCGACAGGTAACCACGGTCGAACTGCATACCTTCAACCACTTCCAACTCGTCTTCGAAGCCCGAGCCTTCTTCAACGGTAATAACGCCGTCTTTACCGACCTTGTCCATCGCGTCCGCGATGATCTGGCCAACGCGCTCGTCGGAGTTCGCAGAGATCGTGCCGACCTGTGCAACCGCTTTGCTGTCTTCGCACGGCTTGGCCATGTCTTTGATCGCTTCAACAGCGACCATTACGGCTTTGTCGATGCCACGTTTCAGGTCCATCGGGTTCATGCCCGCTGCGACTGATTTAAGGCCTTCAGTGACGATGGCTTGAGCCAAAACCGTCGCTGTTGTGGTGCCATCACCGGCCACATCGTTCGCCTGTGAAGCCACTTCCTTGACCATCTGGGCGCCCATGTTCTCGAACTTGTCTTTCAGCTCGATTTCTTTGGCAACAGATACACCGTCTTTGGTGACTGTCGGCGCGCCGAATGATTTGTCCAGAACTACGTTACGACCCTTGGGGCCAAGCGTTACGCGAACTGCGTTGGCGAGTACGTTTACGCCGTCCAACATGCGCTGACGAGCGCTGTCGCCAAACTGTACGTCTTTTGCTGACATTGAATTCTCTCCTAGGTCTTACTTTTCGACGACGCCGAAAATTTCGCTTTCGTTCATGATCAACAGTTCTTCGCCATCAACTTTGATGGTGTTTGAACCGGAATATTGGCCGAAAACGACCGAATCACCGACTTTAACGTCAACCGCGTTTACGGTGCCGTTGTCCAGTGTTTTGCCGGGGCCGACGGCCACAACAATGCCTTGATTAGGCTTTTCTGCCGCGCTGCCAGGCAACACGATGCCGCCAGAAGTTTTGGTTTCTTCTTCCATGCGGCGGACCACAATACGATCCTGAAGGGGACGAATGTTCATCGCTTTCACTCTCCGATAAAGCAATTTGTTATTACGCAATGCTGCGGTATTCACTAGCAACCGTTGCTTCCATGCTCGGCACACTCCTGTTTAGGTGGTGCCATGAAATTTCCGAGCCTCCCTTTGGTGCGGACGCGCAAAAGGGTTTCAAGGGGAGAGAACAAAAAAAGATCAGGTTTAATCGTCGCGCCGAAACACGCCATCCAAGACGTCGCCATTTGAGGATGGCCGCGCGCTCGAGCTTTGAGCGGTGAACTGTGCGCGCGCCACCAGCCGAGGCTCCAGCCAACGCTTCAGCGCATTCCCCATGGCGGCGCGCGTACCCGGCAGCAAGCAGGCAAAACCAAAGGCATCGGTGGCAAAGCCTGGGGTCAACAGCAGCGCCCCACCGACTGCCACCAACAGCCCCTGGGCCAGCTCCGACAATGGCAGCTCACCGCGCTCTAACCGGCCCTGCGCGGCCATCAATAGCGCCCGCCCCTGCTGCTTTAACAGTTGCGCGCCGATCACCGCCGTCAACACCACCAGACCGAGGGTCGGCCAAAATCCGATCAGACCGCCGACCTGAATCAGGATCGCAACCTCGACCAATGGTATGACTAGAAACAACAAAAGTGGCATAGATACTCCAAAAACTTTGATACACAGTGGCGCACGGACCTAGCTTACCGCACCGCACAAATTGAGCTATGGTCGATGAATAACCTGATGGAACCGTTATGCAATTAAAAGACAAGTTGATCATGATCACAGGCGGCGGCCAAGGCCTGGGCCGCGCCATGGCCCTGCGGCTGGCGGATGCCGGCGCCCGACTCGCGCTGGTCGACATGAACCAAGACGCCCTTGATGAGACCTGCGCTATGGTGGCCGAACGCGGCTCCAGCGCACAAGGCTATATTTGTAACGTCGCCGACGAACACCAAGTTGAGACCACCGTAGCCGCCATCGTTGCCAGCCAGGGCACCCTGTCCGGTTTGGTCAATAACGCCGGCATCACCCGGGACGGGCTGTTGATCAAAGCGCGCGACGGCAAGGTCACCGACAAAATGACCTTGGCGCAATGGAACGCGGTGATTGACGTCAACCTGACCGGCGTCTTTTTGTGCACGCGTGAAGTGGCAGCACACATGGTCGATGCCGGCGAGCACGGCTGCATTGTCAGCATTTCGAGCATCAGCCGCGCCGGCAATCTGGGTCAAACCAACTACACCGCCACCAAAGCGGGCGTCGCTGCGATGACCGTGACCTGGGCCAAAGAGATGGCCCGTTACGGTATCCGCACCGGTGCCGTCGCACCGGGGTTTATCGGCACCGAAATGGTCCTCAGCATGCGCGATGATGTGCTCGAAAAAATCGCCGCAGGCATCCCTGCCAAACGCCTGGGGCAACCCGATGAAATTGCACACGCCGTGCAGTTCATACTTGAAAACGACTACGTCAGCGGCCGAGTGATTGAAGTGGATGGCGCGCTGCGCATTTAATGGACGCTCTCAGCCCGGCGCAGCGCATACTATTGGTGGTCAATGCGATACCGCCGGGCCGCTTTGCCAGCTACGGTCAAATCGCGGACATGGCGGGCCTGCCGAGGCGCGCTCGCCTGGTCGGCACAGTCCTTGGCCAGCTACCCAGCGGCGGCGACATACCATGGCATCGGGTGGTCAATGCCGCGGGACGCTCCAGCTTTGTCGAGGGCGATCCGCGCTTTGAATACCAACGTCAGCGCTTGACTGACGAAGGCCTGACTTTTGTTGGCGGCCGACTGCCATCACCGCAGCGATGGTGCCCCGCGCCTTGAAGCGGTGGCATACGCCACCAACTACCTAGCCACCACACACAGCAGGACACCTCCATGGGCAACCGACTCAGCAAAATCACCACGCGCACCGGCGACGACGGCAGCACCGGCCTCGGCGACGGCAGTCGAATCAACAAAGACCATGCGCGGATGCATGCGATTGGTGACGTCGATGAATTCAATTCGACCCTGGGCGTATTGCGAGCCACGCTTGGCCACGACGATGCCGAGGACGCGCTGCTGAGTTTAATGCAGCACCACCTATTCGACGTCGGCGGCGAGCTTGCGGTACCTGGATTCGAGATGGTCACCGCCGATCACCTGGCCGCCATCGAAGTCCACAGTGCACGCCTTAACGAAGACCTGCCGCCGCTCAAAGAATTTATCTTGCCGGCCGGCACCCTGGCGGCCAGCCACTGCCAGGTCGCGCGCGCGGTCGCACGCCGGGCCGAACGCAGCGTGGTCGCGCTGCGCCACTTGGACGATGCCGTGCGCCCCGAAATTCAGCAATACCTGAACCGAGCCTCGGATGTGCTGTTTATATTGGCGCGTTCACTGTGCCGGCGCGACGGTGGCAACGAGGTCTACTGGCAGCGCGGCGACTAACGCCCGCCCTTCAGACACAAAAAAGGCGCCCGGTGGTTACACCGCGCGCCTTTTTATTGACCCTGACTGACGAGTCGTTACAGCAGCAATTCGCGAATATCGCCCAGCAACTGCCCCATGCGGGTGGTGAATCGGGCGCCATCGGCACCATTCACCGCGCGGTGGTCGTAGCTCAACGAAATCGGCATCAACAAGCGCGGTTCAAAGCCCTTGCCGTCCCAAACTGGCTGCATGCTGGCTTTGGAGACCCCCATGATCGCGACCTCGGGGTTGTTAACGATCGGCGTGAACTGCGTTCCGCCAATCGATCCCAGCGACGAAATCGTGAAGCAACCGCCGGTCATATCGGCCGCGGTCAGCTTGCGATCACGCGCCTTGCCCGCCAACACGATGGTTTCACGTGCGATGTCGTAGATGCTCTTCTTATCCGCGTCACGAATCACCGGCACCATTAGGCCTGCCGGGGTGTCGACCGCCATGCCAACGTGGACATAGTCTTTTTGGATGATTTCACCGGACTCCATGTCCAGTGCGACGTTGAACTGGGGCAGTTCACGCAGCACCGTTGCCACCGCCTTGATCATAAATGGCAGCGGGGTCAACTTAACGCCGGCTTTTTCAGCCGCCGCTTTCTTAGCCTTGCGGAAGCTTTCCAAGTCGGTGATATCGACGTTATCGAACTGTGTTACCGCCGGCACGTTCAGCCATGACTTGGTCATGTTGTCCGCGGTGACGCGCTGCAGCTTCGACATTTTGGTGTGGCTAACCGGACCAAACTTACTGAAGTCAGGCAGCTTAACGGCCGGGACGCCCGAGCCGGACACCGCAGCTTTCGCCGCAGGCGCCGGATTAGCCAACGCGTGCTTAACGAAGTTCTGAATGTCTTCCTTCAAAATTCGACCACGCGGACCACTCGCACTGACGCGCATCAAATCGACGCCCATATCACGCGCCAAGGCACGCACGGCCGGGCCAGCGTGAACCTTGGCAGCGTCACTGGTGGGGCCGGCCGTCGGCGCTTTGGCCGGAGCCGTTGCGCTGGGGGCTGCCGCATTCGGTGACACCGCTGCGGGCGCAGCCGGAGTCGGCGCGGCCGCCGGTGCAGGGGCGGCGGCGGGCGCACTGCCAGCCGCGCCTTTCAGGGTCGCGATGGCGGTGCCTTCGCTGACCTTGTCGCCTTCCTTAACGGTGATTGATTCAATCACACCATCCGCCGGCGCCGGGATTTCCATGCTGGCCTTGTCCGACTCCAACACGATCAAGGTGTCACCCTCGCTCACGCTGTCGCCGACCTTGACCGCCACTTCGATCACTTCAACATCGGTCGCTTCGCCAATGTCCGGGACCGTAACGGCCACAGGACCCGACGCCGCGGCAGGCGCCGCAACCGGGGCCGCAACCGGGGCCGGGGCTGCTGCCGGAGCCGATGCTGCCGGAGCCGCTGTCGCCGTGACAGGCGCTGCAACAAGCGCGGCGCCCGCTGCGGCCACCACGGCAATCGCATCGCCTTCGCCGACTTTGGCGCCTTCGGCCACGGTCAGGCTTTCAACCACACCGCTGACCGGTGACGGAATCTCCATGCTGGCCTTGTCCGATTCCAATACGATCAGGGTGTCGCCTTCTTCAACCGCGTCACCGACCTTGACGGACACCTCGATGACCTCGACGTCAGTTGCGTCACCGATGTCTGGCACGGTGACGGTCTGGCTGGCACTGGCAACCGCTGCCGGCGCGGCCACAGCTGCCGGGGCAGGCGCCGCCGCAGGGGCAGGGGCGGGTTCAGCCGCGGGGGCTGGGGCAGCCGCGTCGCTGCGCATCACCGCAATGTCGGTGCCCTCGCCGACCTGATCGCCTTCTTTGACTTTCAGTTCAGTGATGACACCCGACGCCGGCGCCGGAATTTCCATGCTGGCCTTGTCCGACTCCAATACGATCAGCGTGTCACCCTCTTCGACAGTGTCACCCACCGCCACGGACACTTCAATCACTTCGACTTCGCTGGCATCGCCAATGTCTGGGACTTTTACATTCATATCGCTCATTCCAATTCCTTAGACAAACTGCTTAGGCGTACAGCGGGTTGTGCTTGCTGACGTCGATGCCAAAGTCCTTGATCGCTTTAGTCACGACCGCGGCCTTCAAATCACCCTTCTCAACCAGCGCGGTCAGCGCCGCGATCACCACAAAGTGACGATTCACTTCGAAGTGCTCACGCAACTTGGCGCGGCTGTCACTGCGGCCAAAACCGTCAGTGCCCAGCACCTTGTAGGTACCCGGAACCCACTCGCGAACCTGGTCGGCGTACAGCTTGATGTGGTCGGTGGCCGCGATAACCGGCGCATCGACTTCGCTCAACACGCGCGTGACCCACGGCTGCTGGGCTTTCTTGCCCGGGTTCAACAGATTCTCACGCGACACCGTCATGCCATCGCGGCGCAGCTCGTTGAAGCTGGTCGCGCTCAAAACGTCAGCGTCGATGTTGAAGTCATTTTCCAAGATCGCAGCCGCGGCTTCGACTTCACGCAAAATCGTGCCAGAACCCAACAGCTGGACCCGCATTTTGCGCTTGCCACTGGCATTCTTGAGTCGATACAGCCCCTTCAGAACGCCTTCCTCGCAGCCCTCGATCATCGCCGGGTGCGGGTAGTTTTCGTTCATCAAGGTCAGGTAGTAGCTGATGTTTTCCTTATCGACGTACATCCGCTTCAAGCCGTCCTGAACGATGATGGCGACTTCGTGCGAGTAGGTCGGATCGTAAGTTTTAACGTTCGGGATCACACCGGCAAAGATGTGGCTATGACCGTCTTGGTGCTGCAGGCCTTCGCCGTTCAGCGTCGTACGACCCGCGGTTGCGCCCAACAGGAAGCCACGCGCTTGCATGTCGCCTGCGGCCCAGGCCAGATCACCAATACGCTGGTGGCCGAACATGCTGTAGTAGATGTAGAACGGAATCAGCGGCACGTTGTAGTTCGAGTAGGCCGTGCCCGCCGCAATCCAGCTGGACATAGCGCCCGCTTCGTTGATGCCCTCTTCCAAAATCTGGCCGCTAGCACTTTCGTGATAGCTCAAGACCATGTCCGAATCGTGCGGCGTGTATTTCTGACCTTCGGTCGAGTAAATGCCGACCTGCTTGAACATACCTTCCATACCGAAGGTCCGCGCCTCGTCCGGCACGATCGGAACGACATATTTGCCGATTTGCTTGTCTTTGATCAGGGTCGACAGGATGCGCACGAAGGCCATGGTGGTCGAAATTTCGCGCTCGCCGGAGCCTTTGGTCTGGGCGCTGAACTTGTCCAACGCCGGAATCGGCAGGCCTTCGAACTGGCTCTGACGGTGCGGCAAGAAGCCACCCAGTTCCTGACGGGCTTTTTTCATGTACTGCACTTCGGCACTGTCCGGGCCGGGGGTGTAGTACGGCAGTTCTTTGAGCTGGTCGTCCGAAATCGGCAGTGCGAAACGGTCGCGGAACGCCTTAAGGTTGTTCTCGTCCAGCTTTTTAGCCTGGTGCGACGGGTTACGTGATTCGCCTGACGAACCCATGCCGTAGCCTTTGACGGTTTGCGCCAAAATCACGGTCGGCTGACCTTTGTGCTGAGTCGCCGCCGCGTAGGCTGCGTAAACTTTGTACGGGTCGTGGCCGCCGCGGTTGAGCTTGCCGACTTCTTCGTCAGACAGGTGCTCGACCATTTTCAACAGCTCAGGGTCGGTGCCAAAAAAGTGCTCGCGTGTGTACGCGCCGCCATTGGCTTTGCAGTTTTGCAGTTCGCCATCGACCACTTCGTCCATGCGCTTTTGCAGCAAGCCCTTGGTGTCTTTCTCGAACAGCGGATCCCAGTGGCGACCCCACAGGCACTTGATCACGTTCCAGCCGGCGCCGCGGAAGACCCCTTCCAGTTCCTGAACAATCTTGCCGTTGCCACGAACCGGGCCGTCCAAGCGCTGCAGGTTGCAGTTAATCACGAACACCAAGTTGTCGAGCTTTTCACGGCCGGCCAATGAAATGGCACCCAAGCTTTCAGGCTCGTCCATTTCGCCGTCGCCCAAGAAGGCCCAGACTTTTTGGCTGGTGGTCGGCTTCATTTCGCGGTTTTCAAGGTAGCGCATGACGTGCGCTTGGTAGATCGCCTGCAAGGGGCCCAGGCCCATCGAGACGGTTGCAAACTGCCAGTAATCGGGCATCAACCAGGGGTGCGGGTAGCTGGACAGGCCCTTGCCATCGACTTCACGGCGGAAATTGTCCAGGTCGCTTTCGCTGAAACGGCCTTCCAAAAACGAGCGCGCGTACATGCCCGGGGACACGTGGCCTTGGTAATAGATCAGGTCTGCGCCTTCGGGGTGATCCGGACCTTTCCAGAAGTAGTTAAAGCCAATTTCGTACAGTGTCGCGGCGGACTGGTACGACGCGATGTGGCCCCCCAGTTCATCGCCGGTTTTGCCCGCGCGCATGACCATGGCCAAGGCATTCCAGCGCACCAGCGAGCGGATGCGACGCTCCATAAACAAATCGCCCGGCATGGGGGTTTCTTCGCTCGACGGCAGGGTGTTGCGGTACGGGGTCGTCAGGGCAACTGGGATTTGAGCACCCACTTGCGATGAGCGATCTACCAAACGCTTCAGCAGGTAACCTGCACGCTCTACGCCTTCATGGCGCAAAACGGATTCAAAGGAATCCACCCACTCTTGGGTTTCAATCGGATCTACATCTGTATGGTCTGGATGCTGTGACATGCCCAAACTCCCTAGTCGAATATGCGAAAGGCGTCAAAAGGCTCGTGGCCCCGACACCGCTGTTTTTTCTTATTTTCCAGACATGTTCGGCACCGGTTAGGATTTGAACAGGTCCCGCCTTCGGGATGATTTTTGCCGCTCTGTGGCCGCTTTATTATCTCGGAACATTTGGATAATGGTCTCGAGGTGTTCTCGTGCGCTGGTCCGTGCTTTGTCCGGATCCGGCGCTGAAACTATGTGCTCCAGCATCTTAGCGTGCTGGTCGCGAATCAGCTGACGTGAGCCCGTCTCTTCACTGAGGCCGCTAAGGTTGCCGATAATATTGTCCCTAAGCAAGAGGAACATAGTACGCATGACGTGCAACAGCACTGGGTTATGGGCCGCCTCGGCGATCGCCAAGTGAAATTCGGCATCCGCGGCGGCCTCGGCTGACAGGTCATCGGTTTGCTGCAGTCGACGCAGCTCATCGTACTTGCGCTGAATCAGAGCGCGGTCTTGGTCGGTGGCGCGCTTAGCAGCCAAGCGCGCTGCCAAGCCTTCCAAGGCGTGCCGAAACTCGCTGATTTGTTCGGCTGCATTGTCGTCGTTTGCCAAAAGCTCCATCAAAGGATCGGTAAAGGTGGCGCCGATTCCGTCCGCAACAAAGGTTCCGCCACCCTGACGCCGGCGCACCAGGCCGCGACTGGACAATTTCTGCAGCGCATCGCGCACGCTTGGCCGCGACACATCAAAGCGTTCAGCCAACGCCCGCTCCGTCGGCAAGCGTTCGCCGGGGCGCATCGAACCTTCTAGAATCAAGGCTTCGAGCTGATCGACGATGGCGTCGGAGACGCGTGCAGTTTGCGGCATTCATGGGTCCTAGGGTTATGCGATCGTTTCGCTTGCTTGGCGGCCTTTTGAACCGGTACTCTTAATTGGTCTGACCAATTTAAAGGATTTAACGCCAATGCGCCAAGTCTACTTCTTCGGCACCTGCCTGGTGGATATGTTTTATCCCGATGCGGGCATCGCCGGCGTTAAATTACTCGAGCACGCCGGCTGCGTAGTCAACTATCCGCAGGCCCAAAGCTGCTGCGGTCAGCCACCTTTCAATAGCGGATTTCGTGATCAAGCCGCAACCGTCGCGATTAATCAGCTGGCGCTGTTCAAGGACGGCCACGACCTGGTCGTCCCGTCCGGCAGCTGTGCTGGCATGATTAAGCACCATTGGCCGGAACTGCTGGCCGGGACCAAGCACGAGGCGGCGGCCAAAGAATTGGCGGCGCGCACCTACGAGCTATCGGAATACCTGATTGATGTGTTGGACGTGGCGCTCAACGACCGCGGACCGGCGCTGGATATTTGCCTGCATACCAGCTGCAGCGCGCGCCGCGAGATGGGCGTGGCCGAACAGGGCAAGGCCTTGTTGGCTCGACTGTCGAAGGTAACCGTCAAAGTCGCCCAGTACGAAACTGAATGCTGCGGCTTTGGCGGTACCTTTAGCGTCAAACAACCCGAAATCAGCGCCGCCATGGCCGACGACAAAGCCAAACACGTGGCCGCAACAGGCGCCCAACAGTTCGTCTGCGGCGATTCAGGCTGTTTAATGAACATTTCCGGCACCATGGGCAAGCAAGGCATGAACCTGAATCCCGCCCACCTGTATGACTTTGTCTGGGAGCGCATTCAATGAACAGCCCGGTTAGTTTTACCAACGCCGCCAAAGACGCCCTCGCCAACCCGACCCTGCGCTCCAACTTTCGCGAAGCCATGGACAGCCTGCGCGAGCGTCGTGCTAACCAATTCCCCGATCCGGTGGAGCTGGAATCGGCGCGCGACTTGGCCAGTGCCATTCGTGCACGTGCGCTGAAAAACCTGCCGCAAAATTTGATCACCCTAGAAGCCCAGTGCCAAGCCAACGGCATCCAGGTTCACTGGGCCGACACCCCGGCCGAGGCCAACGACATTATCTTGGGCATCTGCCAACGCCACGACGCGAAACACGTCATTAAAGGCAAGTCGATGGTGTCGGAGGAGTGCCACCTCAACGCGTTTTTAGAGCAGCACGGCATCGAAGCGCTGGAAAGCGACCTGGGCGAGTACATCGTCCAAATCGATGGTGAAACCCCCAGCCACATCATCATGCCGGCCATCCACAAGAACAAAAAAGAAATCGCCGAGCTGTTTGCCGAAAAAATACCCGGGGTCGAGTACACCGAAGACGTCGACACCCTGACGGCGATTGCACGAAAGGTGCTGCGAACCAAGTTTGAAACCGCCGCGGTCGGGATCAGTGGGGTCAATTTTGCCGTCGCCGAAACCGGCACCCTGTGTCTGGTCGAAAACGAAGGTAATGGGCGCATGACCACCACCGTGCCGCCGGTCCACATTGCCATCACCGGGATCGAAAAAGTGGTGCCGCAGCTGGCCGACGTGCCGCCGCTGTATTCGGTGCTGACCCGCAGCGCCACCGGCCAGCACGCGACCACCTATTTCAATATGATTTCCAGCCCGCGCAAGCCCGGCGAGATGGACGGCCCGGACGAAGTCCACCTGGTATTGCTGGACAACGGCCGATCAAAAATATTCAACGACGACGCCATGCGCGACACCCTAAAGTGCATTCGCTGTGGCGCTTGTATGAACCATTGCCCGGTGTATACGCGCATTGGTGGTCATGCCTACGGGACGGTCTACCCCGGCCCGATCGGCCAAATCTTGAACCCGCAGCAATACGGCATCGACAAGCAAGGCGAGATGCTCAGCGCGTGCTCGCTCAATGGCGCGTGCGGCGAAGCCTGCCCGGTCCGAATTCCGATACCGCAACTGATCAGCAAGCTGCGCCACGAAGCGACCCGCAACGACCGCGCCGGCACCGTTTACGGCCAGGGCGCCCTGCGCAAATGGTACGAGGCCCTGGTCTGGCAATCGTGGCAATGGATTCACCAGCGCCCGGCGCTGTATCGCACCATGACCTGGAGCGCCACGCGCTTTCGCGGCTTACTGCCGGAAAAAGCCATGGGCCCCTGGACCAAGAGTCGAATCAAACCGGCGCTAGCACCAAAGACCCTGCATGAAATGATGAAGGACAAACGATGAGCGCACGCGACCGTATCTTACAGCGGCTGCAAAGCCAGTGGATTGCCAGCGATGCCGGCGACCCGGACTTGGCCGTGCATTTGGATAAGCAGTGGAGCGGCGACGAGCGCCTGGATCGTTTTCAACAAATGATCGAAAGCGTGCACGGCGAAGTTGTTCGCGTGAACCGCAAGGATTGGAGCGAGCACTTGGCGCGCATCTGTGCAGCCGAGGGCTTTGAGCGCGTGTTAGTCGGCGCCGGCGAGGTGGCCGACCAAGCGGCCGCCGCCGTCAGCGGCGAAGTGCGTCGCTATGATGCCCCGATCAACGAATGGAAAGGCGAGCTGTTCAGCGATATTGATGCCGCCTTTACCAGCACGCGCGGCGGCATTGCCGAAACCGGTTCGCTGGTGATGTGGCCGACACCTGACGAGCCACGCCTGATGAGTTTGGTGCCGCCGGTGCATATTGCGCTGCTGGACGGCCAAACCATCGGCAACACCTTTACCGAGGTGCTAACCGAGCAAGGCTGGGCGACGCAAATGCCGACCAATGCCTTGCTGGTGTCCGGGCCGTCCAAAAGCGCCGATATCGCCCAGGTGCTGGCCTATGGCGTGCACGGCCCGAAACGCTTGATTGTGCTGCTGATCCAAGACTAAGCCGACATCTCGGTGTCAAAGCGCAACTGCACTTTCATCGCCGAGGTTCGGTCAGCCGCCGTTTTAAAGGCCTGGGCGTGATCGCTGACGTCAAACGAGTGGGTCATCAAGGGTTTCACATCAATCAGCCCCGCGGTCATGAAGTGGACCGCCTGGGCAAACTCAGCATGGAACCGAAACGAGCCTTTCATTGACAACTCTTTGGCGGTGATCTGCATTAGTGGCAGCGTCATCGGCGCCCCCAGCCCCAATTGAACGATCACGCCGCGCGGGCGCATGCAGGCAATGCCGCTGACCAAGGCCGATTCCGCGCCCGAACATTCAATCAGTACGTCGACCTGGCCTTTGCCCGCTTTTAACGGCTCCAACGCCTCGGGGTTGGTCTGGGGATTGATCACCTGATCCGCCCCGGCCTGGGTCGCAAAGCCCAGCGTAAAGTCGGCGATGTCGACCGCAATAATGTGTGCGGCCCCTGCACGGCGCGCGGCCAGCACGCACATCACGCCGATCGGCCCACAACCGGTCACCATGACGGTTTTACCAAACACGTCGCCTGCGCGCTTAACCGCGTGCAAACCGACCGACAAAGGCTCGGCCATGGCGGCTTCTTCGGCACTGATGCCGTTGGCTACAACGGCCTGGGACTGGTCGATGATCAGCTCGGTGCTGAACGCACCTTGGATGTGCGGAAACGGCATCGCAGAGCCATAAAAGCGCATGTTTTGGCAGTGATTGGGCAGCCCTTCTAAACAGTACTGGCATTCACCGCACGGCCGCGAAGGCGATACCGCGACTCGATCGCCGAGGCTCAAACCGGTGACATCAGCACCCATTTCCGCCACATAGCCGGACACTTCGTGACCCAAAATCATCGGCTCGCGCAAACGGATGTCACCAAACCCGCCGTGCTGGAAGTAATGCAGATCCGAGCCGCAGATACCGCCGCGGGCCGTGTTAATACGGACCTGGCCGGCGCCCAATTCAGGCGACGGTTGCTCGGTCAAACGAAGGTCTTTGGGGCCGTGCGCGTACAGTGCTTTCATCAGAGCATCCTAGGAAAAGTGACGGTCTCGACCGCCTTGATAAAATGGTATACCATTATTTTTTAGAATAATAGCTGCTAAACAGTGAGACCAACATGAACCTCTTTGACCTCTCCGGCAAGACTGCCCTAATCACCGGCTCCTCGATGGGCATCGGCTTTGCGTTGGCCCGGGGACTGGCCCAGGCCGGCGCCAAAATCGTATTGAATGCACGCAACACCGAACGCTTGAACGACGCCCAGCGCACACTCAGCGCAGAGGGCTGGGATGTCCGAACGCTGGGGTTTGACGTCACCGACGCCGATGCCTGCGCCCAAGCCATCGATGGGTTCGAGCGCGAACATGGGCCGATTGATATTCTGGTTAACAACGCAGGTATGCAGTTTCGCGAACCGCTTGAAAACTTTCCGGTCGACGCCTTTGACCAGCTGATGCGGACCAACCTGTATTCGGCCTTTTACGTCGGCCAAGCCGCCGCGCGCCACATGCTGCAACGTGGTCAGGGCAAAATCATTAACATCGCCAGTGTCCAGACCGCCATGGCGCGTCCCGGCATTGCCCCCTATACGGCCTCCAAAGGCGCTATTGCCAACCTGACCAAAGGCATGGCCACGGACTGGGCCGGTCGCGGCCTGAATTGCAACGCCATCGCACCGGGCTATTTCGACACGCCGTTAAATGCGGCCTTGGTCAGCGACCCGACCTTTTGTGCGTGGATCGAGAAACGCACACCCGCCGGTCGTTGGGGCCAAATCGATGAACTGGTCGGGGCCTGTGTGTTCCTATCCTCCGCCGCATCCAGCTTTGTTAATGGCCAAACCCTATTTGTTGATGGCGGCATGACTGCCTGCCTATAATTGAGGAACGTAAAATGAAAACACTGACCATTGGGTTAGGTTCGATGGGTATGGGCGCGGCCCTGTCTTGTCATCGTGCCGGCCTAACCAGCGTCGGCTTTGACCTGAATGCCGATGCACTCAATGCCTTTGCTGCCGACGGTGGCACCCCCATCGATCGACTGGATAACGCCGATAGCATTGATGTTGCACTGATTTTTGTGGTCAATGCGCAACAAGCAGAATCGGTGATTTTCGACAGTCCGCTGCTGGATAAACTGTCACCCGGCGCCGTCGTTATGAACTGCGTCACGTTGGCACCCAGCATCGCCAAAGATCTGGCTGCACGGGTCATCGAACGCGGCTTTGGCTACATCGATGCGCCGGTGTCCGGCGGCGCCTTAAAGGCCAGCGAAGGCCGCATGTCGGTCATGGCCTCCGCAACCCCGGCCAGCATGCAACACGCACAGCCGGTACTGGATGCCATCGCCGAGCACGTGTTCCGCTTGGGCGACGCCGCCGGCGAAGGCTCAAAGATGAAGACCATCAACCAGCTGTTGGCCGGCGTTCACATTGCCGCCGCCGCCGAGGCGATGAACCTGGCGGCGGCGCTGGACATGGACTTGCACCAGGTCATTGACGTCATCAGCAAGTGTGCTGGGACCTCGTGGATGTTCGAAAACCGCGCGCCGCACATTGCCGACGGCGACTACCGACCGCTGTCCAGCGTCGACATTTTTGTTAAGGACCTGGGCATCGTTCAGCACGAGGCGCGCGCCGAAGCCGCGGTCACACCGCTGACCGACACCTCGCTTGGGCTGTTTGCCGACGCCTCCCAGGCCGGCCTCGGGCGCCTCGATGACAGCGCCGTGGCCCAGCTGTTAGCGCGCCAATCACAGCAACGCTTGCCGGGGATGGACGAATGATACTGGGATGCATTGCCGATGATTTCACCGGCGCCACCGACCTCGCCGGCCTGCTACGACGCAGCGGTGCGTCGGTCCAGCTGCACTTCGGGCTGCCCGATGGCCCGTCCGACGGCCACGCGGACATCGAAATTGTCGCGCTAAAATGCCGCACCGAGCCGGTCGCTACCGCCGTTGCCGATTGCACCGCCGCGGGACGCTGGTTATTGGCCGGCGGGGCCCAGCAGCTGTACTGGAAATACTGCTCGACCTTTGATTCCACCGCCACGGGCAACATTGGCCCAGTCTCGGAAGCCTTAATGGCACTGAGTGGCAAGACCCAGGCGATTTACTGCCCGGCCTTTCCCGAAAACGGTCGCAGCGTTTATATGGGCCACCTGTTCGTCGGCCAACAGTTGCTCAGCGAATCCAGCCTCAAAGACCACCCACTAACGCCGATGACGGATTCCAACCTGGTGCGGGTGCTAACGCCGCAGGTCGCAGGGCGCGTCGCCCTGTTCTCGCGCGCCGACCAACGCAGTCAAAGCGCACTGCCGGATGCCGAACACATCATTGCCGACGCGGTCGAATTTGACGACCTGGAACAGATCGTTGCCAGCCTCCCCGACCATGTCATGCTGACTGGTGGCAGTGCCTTGGCAATGCCGCTTCCGGCGCGCCTTGGACTGGCTAACCACCAACCCGAAGCGGACCCTCAGGTGCCCGGCCGCAGCCTGGTCCTCAGCGGCAGTTGCTCGGAAATGACGCGCCGACAGGTCGCCCATTGGAGCGCCGATCGTCCCAGCTACCAAATCAAACCAGGCCAGTTGGGCGCGGCCGACATCGACGCCTGCGTCGCGTGGTTGGACCAACTGCCGGCCGAGCAAACAGCGTTGATTTACGCCACCGACGACCCGGCGGCGGTGCGTGCGGCCCAGTCGAGCATGGGCGTCGCCGAAGCCGGCAGCCAAGTCGAATCTGCTCTTAGCCAGATCGCACAGGCGGCCTACGCCCGCGGCGTCCGGCGCTTTGTCGTGGCCGGCGGCGAAACCTCAGGTGCGGTCGCCCAAGCCTTGGGCGTGCGCCAGGTGCGCTGTGGACCCGAGATCTGTCCCGGGGTGCCCTGGACCTTCGCCGGCAGCGCCTCGGATCCCCTGGCCCTGGCCTTGAAGAGCGGCAACTTTGGCGCAGTCAGCTTCTTTGATGACGCCCTAAAACAGCTGGAGTTAGCCGATGGACCTGCGTGAACAGCTGTGTGAGTTCGGCCTTAGCCTCTACCAGCGCGGCCTGACCCACGGCAGCACTGGCAATTTGTCGGCGCGGCTGCCTAACGGCCAGTTGCTGGTGACCCCAACCGGGTGCTCGCTGGGCCGATTAACGCCGGAAGGGCTGGCGGTGATCAACCCCGACGGCAGCCTGGACGGCGGGCCGGCACCGACCAAAGAAGTGCCGCTGCACCGGGCGTTTTATCAGTCCCGGGCCGCGCATACCGGCGCGGTGGTGCATTTGCATAGCTGTTACGCGACCACGCTGTCGCTGCTGCCGTGTGACGATGAGGATGATTGGCTGCCGGCACTGACGCCCTACGGGATCATGCAACTGGGCCAGGTCCGGCTGCTGCCGTATCGCGTCCCAGGCAGCCCCAGTATTGCCCAGGACATCCACGACTTGGCCGGCCGCCACAGCGCGGTGATGCTAGCCAACCATGGGCCTGTCGTAACGGGCAAAACGTTGGAAGCGGCGGTCTATGCCGCCGAGGAACTGGAAGCCACGGCTAAACTGGCGTACCTGACGCGCGCGCTGGAACCGAATCGTTTATCACCGGCCCAGATCAGCGAGCTGGTGACCCAGTTCAACGTGCCCTGGAACTAGACCAACGGCGCCGGCGGCGCTTTGGATTTACGCCGGGTGCGCTGCCAGATATACGCCCCCGAACCAATAATCACCGCGCCGCCGGCCAGCGTCCACAAGGTTGGCCAGGTATCGAAAATAAAGATGCCGACCAGCGTCGCCGAGAAAACCTGGGTGTAAAACATCGGCGCCAGTATCGAGGCGTCAGCACGACGATGGGCGGCGGTCGCCGAAATATGCCCGGTCGCCCCAAAGGCGCCCATCGCGACAATCACCAACCACTGGGTGATCGAATCCGGCCAAACCCAATGAGCAAACGCAAACGGTGCCAACACCATACTGGCAAATCCACTGCTCCAGACCTGCTGCGTGGCATTGCGCTCGACCCCGGCGATCATCCGCGTGGTAATAAAATAGCCCGACACAATCACCAGATTAAATAAACTCAAAATCATGGCCGGATGAAACGCCGCGTTCCAGGGCTGAATGACCAACAGTACGCCAAAAAAACCACAACAAACGGCGATAATCCGATGAATACCGACGCGCTCTCCCAAGATTGGGATCGCCAACAGGGTCGTGGCGATTGGCCCGGCAAAGGCAATCGTCGTGGTCACCGTGATCGGCAGGTACTTAAGCGCCCAAAAATTGCTGACGGTGCTTAAACACAGAAAAGTCGATCGCAACAACTGAATCCGGGGCGCGTTGGAAACAAAGATGGCGGGGCCCGAGGTCGGCAAATAATAACCAGTGGCCAATATGAAATGACCGAAATAACGCAGGAACACGATCTCGATCACCGGCAACCCGGCGATGCTGAGCCACTTCGCCGAGGTGTCGATGCCGGTAAACAACATCACCGCCAGCAGCATCATCAAGACGCCACTGGTGGCCCTGTCCTCGCGCGGTTTTATGCTCACTGGATCAGATCGTCATACCGCCATCAATGGACAGGCATTGACCGGTCATGTACGCGCTGTCGTCGGATGCCAGGTACACGGCCAAGGCCGCGATTTCCGTGTCCATGCCCAGTCGTCCCATCGGTTGACGGGCGACGAACTGTTGCATGGCCTGGTCGTAGTCGCCGGTTGCCCGCAACCGTTCGTGCAACGACGGGCTGTCGACCGTGCCCGGGGCAATACCGTTACAGCGAATGCCTTGGGTCACGTAGTCCGCGGCCACCGACTTAATCAAGCCGATGGTGGCGGCCTTGGACGTGCCGTAAATAAAGCGATTCGGCAATCCTTGAATGCTCGAAGCGACCGAGCTGATGCTGATAATCGAACCCTGCTGACGGGCAATCATCCCCGGCAAGGCCGCAGCTATTGCGTGCATGTGCGCACGCACATTCAGGTTCATGGCCTGGTCAAAGTCTGCGTCGCTAGCGTCGCTGACGGTGCCGCTGTGGACGACACCGGTGCAGTTGACCAACACGTCTGGGTTGGCGTCAGTCACTGCCCGCTCCAGTGCCTGTTTATCCAGCACATTCAAGCCCAGGGTCTCGGCCACCGGTAGGCCCGCGAGCAGGCCCGAATCCAGGTCGCTGGCGATGACATGGCCACCCTCGGCAGCCATGGCCACGGCAATCGCGCGGCCGATGCCTTGGCCGGCGGCAGTCACAAAAATACGTTTCCCGGTCAATCTCATGCGTCTTTCTCCAAATGCGCGGACATCCAATTGACCAGTTCCGGGACCATCAATTGACCGTCACCGCTGTCACAGGCGTCGCTGAGCACCCCATAAGCGGCCCCGGACATACGACTGGTTTTGCCCAAGTCCGCGACCATTTGGCGGTAGTAACCAACGTCTTTGCGCGCGTTGGCAACCGAAAAGGCCAGGTCGATTTGGCCGTCGACCGCGAAATTACGAATGAAACCAATCATCGCTGAGCCGTTCGGGCCAGCCGCGACGACCTTATACAGGGTGTCGCGATCGACGCCCGCCGCATCCGCCATGGCAAAGGCTTCGGACATGGCCGAGGCGCTGGTCATGGCGTAATAGTTGTTAAGCAACTTAACGGTGTGACCGCTGCCCAACTCGCCCAAATAGAACAGGTTTTCACTGAGTTGATCCAACACCGGTTTGGCCCGCTCAAAAATCGCCGAGTCCCCGCCGCACAAAATGTTGAGCTGGCCGAGTTTGGCAAAGGCCGGGGTCCGGCCCAGGGGGGCGTCTAAATAACCGGCCCCTTTGGCCGCCAAATCGGCCCCAATTTTCAAGGTTGAGCCGGGCAGCGAAGTCCCGAAATCAATCACAATTTGGTCGGCTTTGATGCCAGCAAGCACGCCGTCGTCGCCATAAATGCGTTGCTCGACCTGTTCGGACGTTGCCATGCACAGCATGACCATGTCGCTGGCAGCCACCAGCTCACGTGCATTGGCGGCTTCGGCGCCACCGCGGGCGACCGCTTCATCGACCCCAGTGCGATCCCGGTTACCCAAAACCCGCAATTCGTGTCCTGCGTTTTGCAGGCACTCGACCATCGCGCGGCCCATCAGGCCAAGTCCGATAAATCCAATTTTCATGTGTTAACTCCTGGTTTACATCACCGCGCCGACTTGCCACGGCACAAACTCATAGTCCCCGAGGCCCTGGGCTTCAGACTTGGTTGCCTGGCCTGACGCCACCTGCAGCCAGCGCTGATAGATTTGCTGGCCGACGGCTTCGACACTGGCGCCGTCCGACAACACCTGTCCGGCATTGACGTCCATATCGGCGCTGAGGCGCTCAAACATTGGCGTATTGGTGGCAATTTTCAGGGTCGGCGCCGGCTTTGACCCAAACGCCGAACCGCGCCCGGTGGTGAAGGTCACCAGGTTGCAGCCGCTAGCGATTTGTCCGGTCACACTGGCTGGGTCATAACCCGGGCTGTCCATAAAGTTAAAGCCAGGGGTGGTCACCGGCTCAGCATATTTATAGACGCCGTTAAGTGGCGAGGTGCCACCCTTGGCGACCGCACCCAGTGACTTTTCCAAAATGGTGGTCAGGCCGCCCTTCTTGTTACCCGGCGACGGATTGTTATCCATGCTGCCATGGTTGCGCTGGGTGTAGTCCTCCCACCAGCGAATCAGACCAATCAGGTCGCCGCCGACCGTTTCGGTGCGCGCACGTGCCGTCAGCAAGTGCTCGGCCCCATAGATCTCCGGCGTTTCCGCCAGCACCACACTGCCGCCCTGGGCGACCAACAAATCGCTGGCATAGCCCAGCGCCGGATTAGCCGTGATGCCGGACCAGGCGTCCGATCCACCGCATTGCAGCGCCACCATCAATTCCGAGGCCGGGCAGGGTTCGCGTTCGGCTTGGTTGACCAGCGGCAACATGGCCTGGACCTGGGCAATGCCCAGCTCAATGGTTTTTTGCAGCCCGCCGTTGTCCTGGATATTCATGGCCTGAAACAGCGGCCCCGGCTCTAGCCCGTAATGCCCGACCAAGCGGTCGATCTGCATGGTCTCGCAGCCCAAGCCCGCAATCAGCGCGCCACCCACGTTCGGGTGCTTGGCATACCCCCACAGCACACGCTGCAAGAACTTAATGCCAGTCCCGTCGCCGCCCATGGCGCAGCCTGTGCCGTGCACGAAGGCTGCGACACCGTCGACATTCGGGTAGTCCGCCAGCCGCTCGGGGGTAAAGTGCTGCGCGATCATGCGCGCCGCCGTCGCCGAACAATTAACGCTAGTTAGAATCGCAATATAGTTGCGCGTTCCGACCCGGCCATTAGCGCGCCGGTAGCCCATAAAGGTATCGGCCTGAGTGGCCTTGGGCACGTCCTGCAAGCGGGTTGAAAATTCGTAGATTTGCGAGACATTGCGAAACTCAAGGTTGTGCTCGTGGACGTGCGCGCCCTGAGCAATATCGCAAGCCGCATAGCCAATGACTTGGGCGTACTTCAAGACCGGTTCGCCTTGAGCAACTGGGCGTGTCGCCAGTTTGTGACCGCGGGGGATGGTTTCGATCGCACCAAAATCACCGGCGCACAACTCGACCGTGGCCACCGCCACGTTGTCCGCAGGGGACAGTTGGACAGTACTCACAGGATTTACCTCAAAAAGTGCCCCGCTCGGCTGGAACGCCGGGCGGGGCATCGTAGCTTACAAAAAGACGGTGACGATCTGCGGGTAGCACACCAACAGCGCAAGTGCCATCAACTGCAAGCAGATGAAGGGCAAAAAGCCTTTGAAAATGTCCGTCAACGAGATATCCGGCGGCGCGACTGACTTCAGGTAGAAAGCAGCGGGACCAAATGGCGGCGACAGGAAGCTGACCTGCATGTTCATACAGAACACCACACCGAACCAAATCGCGACCTGACGCGGCTCCAGCGCCTGGCCAAAGAAGCCGAGTTCTTCGACCGGCAATTGCATCACGATCGGCAAGAACACGGGCATGATCAGCAAGACGATGCCGACCCAGTCCATAAACATGCCCATGATCAGGAAGATCACCATCATGGTCAAAATGATGCCCATGGTCGGCAAGTCCGCCGCCACAATCATGTTGGCCACGTAAGTCGGACCGCCCGACAGGGTGTAGGCCGCAGCCAAGGCCGCCGCACCAATGGTCACCCATATGATGGTACCCGTCGATTTCAGCGTCCGGACCAAGCTGTCCCATACCACTTCGAAGGACATCTCGCGGCGAATCGCGCCCAGTACAAAGACCGCGATCACACCCATACCAGCGGCTTCGGTAATGCCGGTAATGCCGGCGTAAATCGAGCCCATGACCACGCCAATGACGATGATCGGTGCGACCAGACCGCGACCCATTTCCCAGCCTTCATCGGTCCGTTGCTTGCCGACCCCAAAGCGCATCAGCAAATACAACGCGACAAAGGTGCCAACGAACCAGGGGATATCCGAGGCCATGCCATAGCGCACCGGCTCGTCCAAGATCGCCGGATCGTTCTGACCAGTCACGGTCAAGAACACCGCGCGCAAGATCAGCACCGTATACACACCGAGCGCAAACTTGCACAAGAAGCCGACGAAGCGCAGGAATTTTTCCCAACCCTGGGGGTCGTTCGGGTCCGGTTCCGGCAGCGGCGCCAAGGAGGGGTTAATGGTCGTACGGATGACGATGTACAGCATGATCATCGCGGCCAAAATGAAGCCAGGCAGGAACGATGCCGTGAACAAGGCCTTGATCGAGGTTTCAGTCACCAACCCATAGAAGATCAATACGATCGACGGCGGAATCATGGTGCCCAACGAGCCGGACGCACAGATGGTGCCGATGGCCAACCCACGGTCATAACCGAGCTTGAGCATTTGCGGCAAGGCAATCAGGCCGAGCAACACGACTTCACCACCGATGATGCCGGACATGGCCGCCATAATGACCGCCATCAGCGAGGTCACCAGGGCAATACCACCACGGGTACGGCTTAACCAAACGTTCAACGACGAGTACATATCCCGGGCAATGCCAGAGCGTTCCAACAGCGCCGCCATGAAGATAAATAGCGGCACCGATATCAGTACATAGTTGGTCATTTGCCGATACACGGCCTGCGCCAACACCGAGAGCGGACCGCTACCAAAACGGCCGAACGCAATTTCAGGACCAAACTTCATGACGATGACGGCGACCGCCAAGAAAGCCGAGGCAAATCCCAATGGCATCCCGATCGCCAACAGCACCAACATACCCAGCAGCAACACGATGGACAGCGTGGCAACGTCCCCGACCTTCATCCAGGCTAGTAAATCAAAGAATTCCACGCGTCAGTTCTCCAACGTCTTTTTGATGTTCTCGATTTCACTCTGGTCAATGTCGTCCATTGGCGAGTGGGTTTCCGGCTCTTTGTGCCAGTCCGATATTAAGTTTGAAACCGCTTGAATAGCGACCAACACAATGATGATCAGAATCGCCGGCTTAATAGTCCCCGGCATCGGCGGATCCCAGGCGGTGCCAAAGGTCTCCATCCGATCGAACCGGCGCTGGGCGTCGGCGAAGTTGCCCCACACCAGGGCAAAGGTGAAGCCGCAGATCATTGACACGGTCAAAACGTCCGACAGCTTCTTAAAGGGCCGGGACATCATGTCGTACAGCACGTAAATGCGAATGTGGCTGCGCTGTTGCATGGCGTATTGACCGGCCAACAAAAACACAAACGCGGCCAACCACAATGACAATTCGTTCGCCCACAGGGTTGGCGCGGAAAACAGGTAGCGCGAAATGACTTCGTAAAACATCACCAGCACGATCAGCGTGGTGAAAATCATCGCGATGCGCGACGCGATCAACGACACGATGTCAAAGAAACCGCGGGGCTCGCATTCGATGGTCTCGACCGTGTCGGACAGATAAATTGAAGTAGTTAGGATTGATCCAAAAATGAAGAACAACATGCTGACGACCAGGGGTCGACCGGCGGGGCGAATCATCTCATGAATGCCAATGTCGCCTTCGGACACCAAATTCAGAACCAATATGAGCAAGAAGTTAGCGGCGGCAAGGGCCAAAAACCCAATCATTATCCAGCGCATTGGCTGACGCGCAGAACCTAACCATACACTTTGGCTAGTCATCGCTTAGCTCCTATTATAAAAAAGCAGTGGGGAATTATTATTAGAAACTTAAGAGAACAGCTGCCGATCAAACTGACCGGCAGCTGCGCTTCAAATGGGCTCGATTAATCGATCAGGCCCAGTTCTTTCATGTATTTCTTGTGGCTCGCAACCAGCGCGCCAGCTTCAGGTGAGCGAGTTGCCCAGTCATCCCATGCTTTCTGAGCCGCTTGACGGAACACCGCACGGTCTGCTTCAGACCAGGTGTGCAAGGTTACGCCGGCCGCCTTCAGCTCCGTTGCGGCTTCAGCATTTTTCTTGCTGTTGGCCATCGCGATTTGGAATGACAGTTTCTGCCATGCGGTATCGATGATCAGGCGCTGCTGGTCGGTCATGCCGTTCCAGACGTCCAGGTTACACGCCATGTGATCCGACGGCATGGAGTGGAAACCGGGGTAAGTCGCGTGCTTAACGATGTCGTACAAGCCCAGACCAACGTTGTTGTACAAGCCCGACGCGTCAGCACCGTCGATGATGCCGGTTTCAAGCGCGGTAAAGATCTCGGTGAAATCCATCACGATGGGTGATGCACCCAACTCTTTAAAGATCTCAGTTTCCATGCCGGGCGGTGAACGGAATTTCCAGCCTTTCAGATCTTCCAAGCCCCGGATAGGCGTCGAAGAAGACATAGATTCTTGACCGTAGATCGACCAACCGATCAGCTGCATGTTGTTGGCGTTGTAAAGTTCCTGTGCCGCTTCATAACCGCCGCCGTAGTACAGCCATGAGTACTGCTGCCACGGAGTCTCGTAGCCGCCCATGATGTCACCAACAAACTGGAACGCAGGGTTTTTACCGGTCTGGTAAGCGCCGCCGGTAGCGTCACAATCCAAAATGCCATTGATCGCCGCGTCGAATGTTTCGGTGGTGGCAACAACTGATGACGAATAGAACATTTCAATGGTGATGTCGCCGCCAGACATAGTCTGAACGTCGTCCGCCCACTGGGTCAGCATCTGACCAGTCGGGTGCTCAGTTGCATAGTGTGATGAAACGCGCAGTGTAATAGGGTCAGCAAATGCCGACACGGATACCGCGGCTACGACAGCTGAGGTTAGTAAGGATTTTTTAAAGTTCATACGGTCCTACTCCATGGTGCGGTGATCGACACCGCTTTTTATTTTTCTTTCACCCGATGCTCAGGGCTTGCGACGGATGCTATACACTCGAATTCTCAATTGGTATACCATTCGCCAATCAGATTAAACAAAGCAATTTTCATTTACAACCATTTGTTCGCGAACAAATTAACGACGCAGCGAATGTGTGGTCAGGGTCACGGAGAGCCACGATCGATGTCAGACAGCGTACTTGCAGAAACCGTCGCCACCGCGCTGCGCCGGCGTATTTTGCGTGGCCAATTGCCCCCGGGAACACCGATCAAGGAGCGCGACAATGCGCTCGACATGGGTGTCAGCCGCACCCCGATGCGCGAAGCCGTGCGCATGCTGGCCAAAGAAGGCCTGGTAGAGTTGCGACCGTCGCGCAGCCCGATCGTTGCGCGGCCGGACGGGCAAGTCGTCAAAGACCAAGCCGAGGTACTGATCGCGCTTGAAAAGTTGTCCGTTGAACTGGCGTGCCTGCATGCGACCGCCGAAGACATTGCGCGGATTGAAGAATTGGTCGCCTACATGGCCGAGCACTATGACTCGATGGACCCGCTGGACATGTTTGAAATTGACATGACCTTTCACTCAGCCCTGGCGGAGGCTTCGCACAATGCGTCATTGGCAGCGACCCATCGCCAGTACCTGCAGCGGCTGTGGCGGTCGCGCTTCATTTCCGCCAGCAAACGGCGCAACCGCAACAAGATGGTTCACGATCACACCACCATCGTCGACGCTGTGAAATCTGGCGATCCGGTCGCGTCGCGGGCGGCCATTGATCAACACCTCGGACATTTGGCCGAGGACATGCAAGAAATCCTAGAACCCAACACACCACAAGGAAATTAAGCGATGAAACTGTTACGTTTCGGCCCCGCAGGCCATGAAGCTCCCGGTGCCATTGATGCCCACGGCAACATCCGTGACCTGACAGGCGTCGTCCCGGACTATTTTGGCGCCGACATCTCGTGCGACGCCATTGCCCGCATTGCCGCGCTGGACCTAACCCAATACCCCATTGTCGACCCGTCAACGCGCATCGGTGCCTGTGTCGCCGACACTCGCAACTTTTACTGCGTCGGGCTGAACTATGCGCTGCACGCGGCTGAATCTGGCCTGGATGCGCCCAGTGAACCGGTCTTGTTTAACAAAGCCAGCTCCAGCCTGTCCGGCCCCAACGACAACGTCATTATTCCGCGCCGCTCGGTCAAAACCGACTGGGAAGTCGAGCTGGGGGTGGTCATCGGCCGCGAAGCGCTGTACGTCGACGAAGCCGACGCGCTGAACTATGTGGCCGGCTATTGCTTGATCAACGACGTTTCGGAACGCGAGTTTCAGATTGAGAAAGGCGGTCAGTGGGTCAAGGGCAAATCGGCCCCCACCTTCGGCCCGATTGGACCCTATTTGGTATCGGCCGATGAAATCCCTGACCCCCAGACCCTGCGTTTGCAGCTGGCGCTGAACGGCGAAGTCGTTCAGGACTCGAACACCAGCGACATGATCTTCAGCGTCCGCGAGATCGTCGCCTACATGAGCCAGTTCATGCGGTTGATGCCCGGTGACATCATCACCACCGGCACCCCATCTGGGGTTGGCTTGGGCATGAACCCGCAGCGTTTCTTGAAGCCTGGCGACGTCATGGAGCTGGAAATTGATGGCCTCGGGCAACAGCGACAGGTCGCCGTCGCCGCCGACTAGTCCTTACTCGTCAAGGCCTGGTAGGCCTGAATAACCTGACTGTCATCATCGCGCCCGTGGCCCAAGCCGCGGGCCGCGACCAACATCTGAAAGGCCGCCGCCGCCAACGGCAAGCTGGCCTGGGCTTCCTGCCCAGTTTGCAGCACCAACCCCAAATCTTTAATGAAAATGTCCACCGTCGAGGTCGCCGCCGGGTCCTCTTGCAGCATGCGCGGAACGCGATCTGAAAACATCCAGCTGTTGCCCGCTGACGTCGACACAATGTCGAACAGCCGCTCGGCGTCACAACCCGCCTGAACCCCCAGATTCATGAGTTCCGCCGCAGCCACCAAATGGACCCCGGCTGCGAGCTGATGGACGACTTTGTAGGTTGACCCCAAGCCGGCGACCGAGCCCAGCTTATGGACTTTTTTGGCGAAAGCCTGAAGCACGGGTTCAACCCGGTCCATGGCCTCATCGGCCCCCGAGGCCATGATGGTCAACTGTCCGGCATTAGCGCCGACCTGGCCACCGGACACCGGCGCATCCACCAGTGACAAATTCATGGCCGCCAATTGCGCCGCGATTGCGCGGGCGTCAGATGGCGCGATGGTCGAGCAAATTAAGACCACGGCACCCGGACTCAACGCCGCAGCCGCGCCACTGTCAAACAGCGCCGCTTGGCACTGCGGACCGCTGGCGACCATCAGCAAAAGCAGATCGGCACCGGCGGCGGCTTCGGCGGCACTGGCATGGGCTGTTGCGCCAGCCTGCTGAACTGCTGCGCAGGCGTCGCCGGACAAATCGAAGACGTCCAGCTCATGGCCCGCCTTCAATAGATTTCGGGCCATGCCCAGCCCCATCATGCCCAACCCAATCATCGATAACTTCATCCTAGCCTCCTCCCGCATGGCGCGAGCCACGTTGCCACGAAATACGTCCAATGCCTATCGCAAGCCCGTGCGCCGGCGTATGTTCGACATCTCTAATTGCTACGGATGTTGAGCGAATCATGAACCTACACAGGCTATTACAAGCGCGCGTTGCCAACGGCAAGTCGGTCAAAGTTGGGCTAATCGGTGCCGGCAAATTTGGCTCTATGGTGCTGGCTCAGGCCAAGCACATCGAGGGCTATCACGTGGTCGCGGTGGCTGACCTGGACATTCCCAAAGCGCGCCAGGCGTTTGACCGGGTTCATTGGAGCGAGGCCCAATACAGCGCCAACTCCATCGCCGACGCCCATCGCGACGGCAGCACCTGGGTGACCGACGATGCCGCGGCGCTATTTCAGGACGATCAAATCGAGGTCATCATTGAAGCGACCGGACACCCCCTGGCCGGGGTTCGGCATGCCATGGCCGCCATCGACGCCGGCAAGCACTTGGTCATGGTCAACGTCGAAGCGGACGTGCTCTGCGGCCCCTATCTAGCAAAGCGCGCGGCCCAGCAAGGCGTGGTGTATTCGATGGCATACGGCGACCAACCCGCGGCGATCTGCGAACTGGTGGACTGGGTCCGGTGCTCTGGATTCGAATTGGTCGCGGCCGGAAAAGGCATGAACTTTGCGCCGCATTACCGCTACTCAACGCCGGATACGGTGTGGGGCTTTTTTGGCTGGAGCGACGAAGAGGTCGCGGCCGGCGACTTCAACGCAAAAATGTATAACTCATTTACCGACGGCACTAAGGCCGCCATCGAGATGGCCGCCGTCGCCAATGCCACCGGGCTGGACTGTCCGGACCGGGGCTTGGACTTTCACCCCGCTGGACTTCAGGACCTTGCCCAGGTTTTCAAGCCCAAATCCGACGGCGGTCGTCTCGACAAACCCGGACTGGTCGATATCGCAGCCAGCCGCGAGCCCGACGGGCGCGTTGTCCTCAACAACATCCAATACGGCATGTTCGTCACCTTCCGGGCACCGGACCAATACGCACGCGACTGTTTCAAACAGTACGGCTTGTTGACCGACGACTCCGGTTGGTATGGATCGATGTGGCGACCCTTTCACCTGATCGGATTGGAAACCAGCGTGTCGGTGTTGTCAGCGGCCCTGCGCAACGAACCAACCGGCTGCTCCAACACCTATCGAGCGGACGCGGTTGCGACCGCAAAAGGCGATTTTGCCGCCGGCGACTACCTCGACGGCGAGGGCGGTTATAAGGTCTGGGCGAACGCCATTCCCGCCACCCTATCGGCACAGCACAATGCCCTGCCGATCGGACTGGCCCATCACGTCAAGCTAAAGCGCGCCATTCGCAAGGACCAAATCGTCACGCTTGACGATGTCGATATCGTCGACGACCTGGACCTTCATCAAATTCGCCTGGCCCAGCGAAAAATGCTATCGAAGACTTAAAGGACCGCGCGAATACGGCGCATCGCTTCTTCGATGTTGTCCAGCGAATTGGCATAGGAAAAGCGCACGTAGCCCTCGCCCGACGCCCCAAAGGCGGTCCCGCTGACGGACGCCACGCCGCAGGCTTCTAAGAATTTGTTTTGCGCCTCGGTCGAGGTCAACCCGGTGCCGGTGATGTTCGGGAAGGCATAGAAGGCCCCCGCCGCATCGGTGCAGGACACACCCGGCAAATCGTTGAGCATGGCGACGATGCGCTGTCGACGCACATCAAACTGGGCGACCATGTCGCGGACCGCGTCTTGGGGACCATTGAGGGCCGCCAAACCGGCGTACTGGGTCGCCGCATTAACACACGAGTGATCATTGATGCACAGCCGCTGGACCTGTTCGACCATGGCATCCGGCCACACCGCATACCCCAGCCGCCACCCGGTCATGGCATAGGTTTTGGACCAGCCATCCAACATGATCAGGCGGTCTCGAATCTCCGGGTATTGCAGCAAGCTGACGTGCTCGCGGCCGTCGTACAGCATGTTCGAGTAAATTTCGTCCGACATCAGCGCGACCTGTGGATGGGCCTGCAAGCCGGCGACCAACTTGTCGATTTCCGCGCGCGGGGTAACACCGCCGGTCGGGTTGGCTGGCGAATTGATAATGATCAGCCGCGTGTTGGGGTTGATCTGGGCCAGCACCTCGTCGGCGGAAAACGCGAATCCGTTTTCCTCTTTCAGCGACATCGGCACCGCCGTCGCCCCGGAGTAATTGATCACCGATTCATAGATCGGAAAGCCCGGATTGGGATAGATAATTTCCGCCCCCGGTTCGCCAAACATCATGATCGCAAAAAACATGGTGGGCTTGCCGCCCGGCACCACCACCACGTTGTCCGGGTTAACCTCGACCCCATGGCGCCGGTGCAAATCCGCACAGACCGCTTCGCGCAGCGGCAAAATTCCGTTAGCCGGCGTGTATCCATGATGGCCATCACGCAGCGCTTGGATGCCGGCCTCGACGATATGTTCCGGAGTTTTGAAATCGGGTTGGCCGATGCCTAGGTTAATAATATCGGCACCGCCGGCCGCCAGTGCTTGGGCGCGGGCCAAAATTTCAAATGCTGATTCGGTGCCCAGCCGGGAAAGGCTGGCGGCAAATTTCAATGAACTCATAACTGGGTTTCCTGTCCCGGCCCTCGCGGGCGATTGTCGATGCTGTCGCACTAGCGGATTATGGTATACCATTCCGTTGCAAATAATAATTCATCTGCGCCGTGGTGCGCGACTGTAACGGAGCCAGGCATGCGATCGGAGCGTTTTGAAGCCGATTATTTAGTCCAGACCCCCGAACCCATCGAGCATGCGGCGGCGGTTATCGCTGGCGAGCAAAGTTCCGGCACTTTTATCGCAGTACCCAACGAGACCCCCGAATTAAAAGAGCGCAGTGCCGCACGCGTCGAGCACATCGAGGTGCTGGCACCGGCGACTGGCCCGGCCCTGCCCGGCCGCTACCAGGGTTCGGAATTCACCCAAGCCCGGGTCACCTTATCCTGGCCGTTGGACAACATTGGCGCCGACCTGCCCAATTTGATTGCCACCGTCGCAGGCAACCTGTTTGAACTACAGGGCCTTTCCGGGCTACGTCTGCTGGATGTGCGCCTTCCGGACGCCTTTGCCTCCGTTTACCCCGGGCCAAAGTTTGGCGTCAGTGGCACCCGTGCATTATCCGGGGTCGATCAGGGGCCGCTCATCGGCACCATCATCAAGCCCTCCGTTGGTTTGGATCCGGCCCAAACGGCGCAGCTGGTCACCACACTGATTGACGCCGGCATTGATTTTATCAAAGACGACGAATTGCAATGCGATGGCCCTCGGTGCCCCTTTGATGCGCGCGCGGAAGCGGTCATGGCAGTGATCAATCGGCATGCCGACGCGACCGGCAAAAAAGTCATGTACGCCTTCAATGTCACCGGTGAAGTCGACCAAATGCGCCGCCGCCACGACCAGGTTCAGGCCTTGGGCGGCAGCTGTGTCATGGCCAGTCTCAACTCGGTTGGGATGACTGGTTTTTTGGGGTTAAGTCGCCATTCCCAGCTGCCAATCCATGCACATCGCAATGGCTGGGGCTACCTGTCGCGCTCGCCGATGCTAGGGTGGGACTACCGGGCGTGGTCCAAACTGTGGCGCATCGCCGGGGCCGACCACCTGCACGTGAATGGCTTGGACAACAAGTTCAGTGAAGACAACGACAGCGTCATGCGCTCGGCCCAGTCGCTGAGTACGCCGATATTTAGCCAGCACCCACAGCGCGCAATGGCCGTCTTTTCGTCCGGCCAATCGGTCAAACAGATCGAACAAACCTACCAACGCCTGGGCCATGCGGACCTGATCTACGCCGCAGGGGGCGGGATCATGGGTCACCCAGACGGGCCTGGCGCCGGCGTTTCATCACTGCGCGAAGGGTGGCATGCGGCCATGCGCGGGATTCCGATCGCGACCCATGCCCAGCAGCACCCCGCCTTAGTCCGTGCCCTGGATGCTTACCAATGACGGCGCTGCCGGACGGCCCACTGATTGCGTGGGTCGGCGACGATTTCACCGGCGCTGCGGCGACGCTTGAAGTCTTGACCTTTGCCGGCCTGGCGTCGGTGCTGTTTTTGACAGCACCGACCGCCGCCCAACGCGACCGATTTAAAGGTGCCCGCGGCATCGGCCTGGCCAGCACTGCCCGCGCTCAGTCGCCGGCATGGATGGACCATCACCTTCCAGCGGCGTTTGACGCCTTGCGAGGATTTGGCGCCCCGATCATCCACTACAAAGTGTGCTCGACCTTGGACAGTGCGCCGGGGATCGGTTCGATCGGCCGCGCCATCGAACTGGGGCGCAAGGCGTTTGCCGACACCTGGGTGGCGGTGCTGATCGCGGCACCTCAACTGCGCCGCTACCAGGCCTTTGGGCACCTATTTGCCGGCGCGCCCGGCGGTGTCTATCGGTTGGACCGCCATCCCAGCATGGCTCATCACCCGGTCACACCGATGCATGAGTCGGATGTGTGCCGTCATTTAGCGGCCCAGACCGATGCCAAGTTCGGCGTCATCAGCCTTGAGGACTTGGCCGACGACGCCGAGCGGGCGCTGGCGCACTGCCAAGCGGCCAAACAGTCCGTGATTGCTTTTGATGCGATGACTGACGCGGACATGGCGATCATTGGCGGGCTGTTGTGGCGGCATCAACCCCGATTCGTGGTCGGCTCCCAGGGCATTCAATACGCGCTGGTCGAACACTGGCGCGCGAGCGGACAGTTGCCCGCGCCGCCCACGGCCGCCAATGCCGGTCCTGTTGCATGCTTGCCGGTGGTGTCCGGTTCAGTGTCGCCGGTCAGTGCAGCGCAAATTGCATGGGCCGAACACAACGGCTTTGCGGTCATCCAGTTAGATGCCGCTGGACTGGCGCGCGGCGACGCCGGCATCGTCCAGGCGGCGCTGGACGCCGCCTTGATCGCGATCGACGATGGACGTGACCCGCTGATTTGTTCCGCCCGAGGGCCCGACGATCCGGCCGTGGCCGCGCTGACCGACACGGTCAACCAGCTGGGATTGAACCTGGACCAGGTGCAGGCTGAAATCGGTGCGGCGCTGGGGCAGCTACTCAAATCTGTTTTACTGACCACGGGGCTGCGACGCGCAGTCGTCGCCGGTGGTGACAGTGCAGGCTTTGTCTGCCAATGCATGGACATTTACGCCCTGACCGCGCTGGCCCAAACGGTGCCCGGTGCGCCGCTGATGCAGGCCCACTCCGAAGACCCGGCTTGGCAAGGCCTGGAGTTGGCTCTCAAGGGCGGTCAGATGGGCAGTGCCGACTTCTTCGGCTGGATAAAAGCGGGCGCAGGCCCCCAATGAGGAAAACACGATGACCAAAGTAGCGTTACTGGGTGCCGGCGGAAAAATGGGCGTGCGCCTGGCAACTAACCTGAACCACTCACGCTTCGAGCTCGACCCGGTCGAAATTTCCGTCGAGGGCCGTGCGCGACTGCGCGACGCCACCGGGCTTGAAGCGGTCGAGCAAGCGCTGGCCTTGGCCGAGGCCGACATCGTTTTGATGGCAGTGCCGGACAAACTGATTGGCAAAATCGCCCACACCTTTATTGCGCAATTAAAACCCGGTGCCGCCGTCATCGTGCTGGACGCCGCCGCACCCTATGCAGGGGAATTGCCCGAGCGCGCCGACATCACCTATTTTTGCACGCACCCCTGCCACCCGCACATCCTGGAGGCACACGACAGTCGCGCAGCCCAGCAGGACTACTTTGGTGGCATCGCAGCGCCCCAGGCGATTGTGTGTGCGCTGATTCAGGGACCGGACGCGCATTACGCGCTGTGCGAAGAAGTGGCCCAGGTGATCTATGCGCCGGTATCGCGCAGTCACCGCTGCAGCCTCGAACAGATTGCCATCTTGGAACCGGCGCTGTCGGAAACCGTCGGCGCGACCTTTGCCATGGCGCTGCGCGAAGCCACCGACAAAGCCATTTCCATGGGCGTGCCGGCCGCAGCCGCGCATGACTTTATTCTGGGCCACTTAAAAATTGAGTTGGCGATTGCCTTTGGTATCTTTCCCGAGGGACGCTTCTCGGACGGCGCCTTAATGGCGATCGACCAGGCCAAATCCGTGGTCTTCAAAGACCAGTGGTTGGATGAGGTGTTTAACCTCGATGCCATTAAAAAATCCGTGCGGGACATCTGTGCCGACTAACCGAGCTAAAAAGGATCTATAACCATGTCGAATGTACTAGTCATCGGGCCGGAAAGTGATGCCGAGCGCGCCATTACCGAGGCCGCCTTTGACCCCCTTTATAGCCCATCGCTGGCCGACGCAGCCCAACTGAGCGAGGCCGAGCGCGGCGCCATCACGGCGATCGCCTACCGCGGCCACCACGCCTTTGGCGGCGCCGAGATGGACGCATTTCCAGCCCTGGGCCTGATTGCTAACTTCGGCGTCGGCTATGACGCCATCGACACCGTCGCCGCCTCGGCGCGCGACGTGCGCGTGACTAACACCCCGGATGTGCTGAACGACGACGTCGCCGATTTAACCGTACTGATGTTGCTGGCGCATGAACGCCAGTACGAAGGCGCCAGTCGTTGGGTGCGCGACGGCAACTGGTCCAGTCAGGGCGCTTACCCGTTGGGCCGAAAAGTATCAGGCCGCAAAGTCGGCATCTTGGGATTGGGCCGCATTGGCCGCGATATCGCCGATCGTTTGGCCGCCTTCAAAAGCGAAATTCACTACTTTGCGCGCAGCCAAAAAGACACCCCCGGCTGGCAGTTCCACAGCGACCCGGTATCACTGGCGCAATCAGTGGACTACTTGATAGTCGCGCTGGTCGGTGGCCCGGACACGCAAAACTTCGTTTCTAAAGCGGTGATCGACGCGCTTGGGCCGAACGGGGTGCTGGTTAATATTTCACGCGGATCAACGGTCGACGAGGGCGCGTTGCTGGACGCGTTGGAAGCCAACACCCTGGGCGGCGCGGCGTTGGATGTGTTCTTGAACGAGCCGCACATCGACCCGCGTTTTCTGGCGCTGGACAATGTCAGCTTTCAGCCGCACCAGGGGTCAGCCACGGTTGAAACCCGCGCCGCCATGGCCCAGTTGCAGCGCGACAATGTCAGCGCGTTTACAACGGGCCAGGCCCTGTTGACGCCGGTTAACTAACCGGCGCGTCATCCTCAAGGTAATAGCGGACGTTGTCTTGGAACGACTCGTCCGCGCTTAGGCCCAGCGCCAAAGCTTTGTCGGCGTGAAAATCAAAGCGCCAGCCTTTAACAATTCGCTGAATATCCGGCTGCGATTCGCGTCGGATCAACTGCGCAGGGCCCGGGCCCGCCACCGCCGTCAGTGCTTCGATCAGCTGGCCGATGCTCCAGGTCTTGCCGGGCATCAACATGCAACGGTTCTGGCCCAAATCGGCGGCCGCCAATTCAGCCCCTTTAATCAGATTTTCAACGCATTTGCGCGGCGACAAATAGTAGTGCAGGAAGTCATCGTCAACCGGGCACACCGCGGACTCGCCGTTTAGCGGCTCACGCAGTATCGACGACATGAAGCTTGACGCGGCGCGGTTGGGCTTGCCCGGGCGCACGGAGATGGTCGGCAAGCGGAAGCCACGGCCGTCGACGAAGCCCTTGCGGCTGTAATCGTTTAACAACAGCTCGCCAATCGCCTTTTGAATGCCGTAGGAGCCTTGGGGGTTCAGGAAACTGTGATCGGTTATCGGATCGGGCACTTCGCCGCCGTAGACCGCGATCGACGAGGTAAAGATGACCTTCGGCACGCTACCAAGGGCACGGGCGCGTTCGAGCACGTTCCACACACCCTGCATATTAATTTGCATACCGGCATCAAAATCTTCTTCGGCATGCGCCGATACAATCGCTGCCAGCAAAAAGATGTGCGTGACACTGGCATCGAGGGCGTTGGCAATCGACGCCGGGTCGGTGATATCACAGACCGAACTGTTGACTGCAATGGCGGCGCTCTCGATCGATGCTGGCATGACCACGTCGACCAAACTGATGGACTGAATCGCCTGCCCGTCCAATTGACCCCGAGCGACCAACGAACGTGCCAATTTCTGGCCGACGAAACCGCCGCCTCCAATAATCAATACCTTCACAGTGTTCTCCATTGAATTTATGTGAGCAGCCCGCGTTGGGCCAGATTTCGCATGAGTGCCGCCGTGCCAAATGTCCAGGGCGGGCAACGTGTTGATAAGTTCACCGAGTTGCGCAATTCGCCCAGCGCCGCTTCACGAATACGCACGTCGTCACCCAGGTGATGGGTGAAGCCCTGGCCGGGTGCATCACGGTCCTGAACCGGTGCAAACAGGGTTCCCAAAAACAGCAGGAACCCGTCCGGGTATTGATGATGCGACCCGACCGTTTGAGCGACGATCGACGCCGGATCGCGACTGATTTTAGCCATCGACGAGGCGCCCTCGAGCACGAAACCGTCGTCTCCGCTGACCGTCAAACTCAGCTCAGCCGCGCGCACCCTGTCGAGGCTGTAGTCGCCATCAAACAAGCGCACAAAGGGCCCCAGCGCACAGCTGGCGTTGTTGTCTTTAGCTTTACCCAACAACAGCGCGGAGCGGCCTTCAACGTCGCGCAAATTAACGTCATTGCCCAAGGTCGCACCGACAATGACGCCGCCGCCATTGATCACCAGCACGATTTCCGGCTCGGGGTTGTTCCACGACGAGATCGGGTGCAACCCGACCTCGGCGCCGAACCCAACCGCCGCCATGGGCTGGCATTTGGTAAACACTTCCGCGTCCGGACCAATCCCAACTTCCAAGTACTGAGACCACAGCCCCTCGCTTTTCAGGACCGCCTTGACCCGTTCGGCGTCCGCCGAACCCGGTTCGATCCCGGACAAACTGTCGCCAATAATGCGGGTGACTTTTTCGCGGATGGCCTCGGCGCGATCCGGGTCCCCCGCCGCCTGCTCTTCAATCACGCGTTCGACCATGCTGTCGGCAAAGGTCACACCGGAGGCTTTGATCGCTTGTAAATCCGCCGGCGCCAACAGCCGCAGATCGTCCGCACCCGCGTTCAGCGAGGCCTGCGCCAGCGTCGCCAAATCGGTGACCACGCGGCCGGGTAAGGCGCGGGCCACCAAAACGCAGTCCGGTGCGTCGAACAAGGCCTGTGCGGTTGGGTAATCGGCACAGGTGATATCGACCACCTGATCACCGTCCACGCGCACCAGCGCAGGGCCCTGACCGGGAAGCCAGATACGACCGATCAAGGTCGCGCCGGGCGTGGGGTTTGAATACGGCAACATAACGAGCTCCTAGCGACCCCAGTTCAAGACCAGGGGATCCAATGGCGTCAACAACTCGAGCAGCATGGCTCGGGTGGCTGGGTGAAGCGGCGCGATTGGATGACGGCAAAAATCGGATTGAATGACGCCACCGGCCATCATCGCGGCCTTGGCCGAGCGAAAACCGCACTGACGGTTTTCATGGTTAACCACCGGCAATACCCGTGCGTACTGGGCAATCGCGGCGTCACGGCGGCCGGCGGCAAAGTCGCGCACGATCGGACCGATCAAATCGGGGATCATGGCCGAGGTCATAGTCCCAGTGGCCCCCGCGTCCAAGTCCGCCAGCAGCGTGATCGCTTCCTCGCCATCGAAGGGCCCCTCAATCGCGGCGCCACCCTGTTCAATCAGGGCGCGCAATTTGGCCGCGGCCTGTGGGCACTCGATTTTGAACAGTTTCAGCATCTCAATTTTTTGCGCCATCTCGACCAGCAGCGGCACCGGCAAATCGACCCCCGACAAAGGCGCGTCTTGGAGCATGATCGGAATGCCGACCTCGCCGACCGCTTGGAACTGCTCAAAGGTCTGGGCCGCCGAGCCTTTCATCAAGGCGCCGTGGTAGGGCGGCATCATCATCACGATGTCCGCGCCCAGGTCCTTGGCCAAGCGCGCACGCTCGACCACGATCGGGGTCGCATAGTGGCTGATGGTGACAATCACCGGCACACGCCCGGCGACATGTTTAAGGCACAGCCGCGTCAGCTGTTCGCGCTCGGCGTCGGTAATCAAAAACTGTTCCGAGAAATTGGCCAAGATGCAGATGCCATCGACGCCTTGGTCGATCATCAAGTCCAAAACCCGACGCATGCCAGGTAGATCAAGGGCTCCGTTATCAGTAAACGGCGTTGGGGCGACCGGCCAAATCCCCGAATAGCGTGGATAATTCATTGCATTGTCTCGATGGTCGGCCCGCAAGCGCCGATTATTATGTGTGCCCAATACCTGCGCTTGAGCATTGCCATTAAAATGGTATACCGTTTGCTAAATGTCAAACTGATTGACACTGCACACACCGGAGCGCACTCAATGACACACCCCACCATCGGATTCGTCGGCGTCGGCTTTATGGGCCACGGCATGGCAAAAAATATTCTGGCCCGGGGCTACCCCCTGTGGATCAAGGGCAACCGCAACCGCACACCAATCGACAGCTTGCTCGGACTGGGGGCCCAGGAAGCCGGCAGCCTGCGCCAGATGGCCGAGCACTGCGACATCATTCACCTGTGCCTGTCCAACTCAGCCCAAGTCAGCGACGCGATACTGGGACCGGATGGGCTATTAAGCGCCCAGCGCCGAGGCCTGATCGTCATCGACACCTCGACCTCGGACCCGGCGGTGACCTTGAAGTTAGCCGCGGACATGAGCGCTCAGGGCTGCACCCTGGTCGATGCACCACTGGGGCGCACGCCCAAAGAGGCCGAGGCCGGCGAATTGGATGCCATGGTCGGATGCCCCGCGGAGCTATTCGATACGATCAAACCGGTGATTGATTGCTGGGCCGGCACCATCACGCGCATTGGCGATACGGGCAGTGGTCACCAAATGAAACTGCTGATGAACTTTTTAGGTGCCAGCTACGCCGCCCTGTACTCCGAAGCGGTGTCACTGGCGTCAAGCGTCGGCCTGAGTCCGCACACCTTTCGCGAGGTGATCGGCCCGAGCCGCCTGGGATCTGGGTTTTTTAATACCTTTATGCAGTACGTCTGTGAACGTGATCGCGACGCCCACAAATTTTCCATCAACAACATGGCCAAGGACATCGGCTACGTCAATGACATGGCCTGTGATGCCGGCGTCATGAACGTCATGTCGTCCGCCGCACGGCATTACTACACCCACGCGCTGGCCCAGGGTGCGGGCGAAGATTTCGTGCCCCAGCTGTGCGATCACGTCGGCCGCCTAAACGGCTTGGATATCGATGCGGTGGTGCGCAAGACGCGCTAGTTAGTAGGTCGCCCGGCCACCGGACAGGTCAAACACTGCACCGGTGGTAAAGGAGTTTTCCGGGCTGACCAGCCAGGCCACCATGGCCGACACCTCGTCGACTTCCAGAAACCGATTGCGCGGGATTTTCGACAGCATGTATTGAATAAATTCGTCCGACATCTGCTCGAAAATGGGCGTACGCGCGGCCGCCGGTGTGATGCAGTTGACCGCGACATTATGCCCGGCTAACTCTTTGCCCAGTGATTTGGTCAGGCCAATGACGCCCGCCTTTGAGGCGCTGTAGGCGCCCGCTTGGGGGTTGCCTTCCTTGCCGGCGATCGACGCGATATTGACGATCCGGCCGTAATTGCGCGCGCGCATGCCGGCGACCACCACCTTGTTGGTGAAAAACGTGCCCATCAAATTAATCTGCATGACCCGTTCAAAGTCGGCCACCGGATAGTCCTCGACGCTGGCGTTAGGGCCTGCGATACCGGCGCTATTGACCAGTATATCGATGCCGCCCCATTCACCGTCCGTATCGGCCTGGGCCTGCTGGACCGACTCAAAACGGCTGACATCGCACACCACCCCACGGCAGTCACCCAGTTGACGCAATTCAGCCGCCGCGGCGTTGACTCGGTCGTCATTCAGGTCCCACAACGCGACTCGACAGCCGTTAGCCAGCAAGCGCCCCGCTACGGCGTAGCCAATACCCTGGGCACCGCCGGTGACGACCGCCCGCTGTCCCTGCAATGCATACTGATTATTCGTGCTCATACCGGCTCCGTGCTATCAGGTGGGTGCGTGCATCGAGCGATGCGCCGCGTGTAATTTGTCCCAATCAAAGGTCACACCGATCCCAGCCTCGTTCGGGGCCACCGCTAGGTGTTGCTCGATCACCAACGGCCGCATGGTGTACTGATCGATCGGAAAACTGTGCACTTCCATCCAACCGGCATTCGGCCGCGCCGCCATCAAACTGACGTGCAGCTCTTGCATGCCGTGGCTACAGACTGGCAAACCGTGACGCTCGCTGAGTTTTGCGACCTGAAGCCACCCGGTAATACCACCGCAGTTCGAGGCGTCCGGCTGTATGAAACTCAGGCGGGCCTGGGCAAAGGCGTATTCAAATTCATGCAGGGTGTGCAGGTTTTCGCCCATCGCCAGTGGCATGCCGGTTTGCTCGGCAATGCGTGCGAAGCCCACGTAATCATCCGGAATGGTGGGCTCTTCGAACCACAATAAATCATAGGGCTTAAAGGCGTTGGCCGCGTCGATCGCCTCGGCCACGCTCATCGAATAGTTGGCATCGACCATCAGCTTGCGCGCCGGTCCAATCAATTCACGCACCGCCGCCACGCGCTCGACGTCCGCCGCCAGGGTTGGCTGGCCGACTTTGATTTTGACGCCGTTCATGCCGGCGTCCAGGTAACTTTGGATCGAGCGCAGCAACTTCGGTAACGGAAAGCCCAAATCAATCCCCCCTCCGTAGGCCCGGCAGCGATCACCGGCGCCCCCGGCGACCTGCCACAGCGGTTGTCCCAGCGCCTTGCAACGCAGGTCCCACAGCGCGACGTCGATCGCGGAAATCGCAAAGGACGCAACCCCGCCGCGGCCGACATAATGAATGTGCCACTGCATGGCGTCGTATAACGCCTCGACATCATCCGCCGGTTGCCCGAGCAATAGCCCGGTCAGGTCATGTTCGATCATCGCGGCGATCGCGCGCCCACCCTTGCCACCGGTGTAGGTGTAACCGGTGCCATCGCGGCCGTCACTCAGCTTTACGGTGACGGTGGCCAGCTCGAAATGGGTATGATCACCGTGCTTCGCATCGACCAATACTTCAGCCAGCGGCACATCGAAGACCTGGGTGGTGAGGGCGGTAATTATCGCGGTCATTGGCGTTACTCCCGGGTTAGTGCGTGGGTCAGTCCCAGACGGCCCCACCGCTGGATAATAAGTCTTCGACCACGGGCAAATTGCCCAGTCCATCCGCGACCTTGGCGTCCATCTCGGCCTCGGCTTCGCGGATCGCATCCAGTTGCGCAATGATCTCGTCGATGCGCGCAAAAGGCACCGTCACCACGCCGTCGGCATCGGCCACCACCAGATCGCCGGAGTTGACCTGGCGACCGCCAATTTGGGCGCCGAACCCCGCCGTTCCAGGGCCTTTGGCAAAGGGAGAATTGGGGCTGAGCCCGGTGCACCACAGCGGCAAATCAACCTGCATTAGGCCGGCGTAATCGCGCACCACCCCATCGGTCACCAGCGCCCGCGCGCCGCGATTTTTGAGCATGCCACAAACCAGATCACCGACCGCAGCACAGCCTTGATGACCGTGCACCGCCGCTACCAACACATCACCCGGCTGGATTAGGTGCAAGCCACCCAAGGTCGCCAGCAAATCGGCCGGACCGTTATCCGCCACCACCGCTGGGCCAACCACATGAACCGCGTCTGCCCGCGCAACCAGCGGCCTAATCGACCGGTCCAGTGCCCCCTGCCCGCCCAAGGCATCGCATACAAAACCCGTGGGCACGCCTTCGAAGGCTTGAATTTGACGGGCCGTCGGTCGCGCTATGGACCGGCACAGTTTTAATACGGGGGGTTCTTCTAACATCGCGTCGCGTCCTCGCTTAATTCAACACATATTGCAGGGTATACAAGGTCCCCATGCCCAGCACAATCGCCCACACCACGCCGAAACGCAGCCCCGCTAGCAGCGCCGCCAGTGCGGCGACAAATCGCACGGGATCGAACACTCCGTCGGTCGCCGGCGGCCACACCACCAGGGGCACCACCAGCGCCGGAAACACCGCAGTGCCGACGTATTTCAGGTGCAGCCGGGCCCAGTCAGGGATAGGCCGGGCACCCCAAAATCCGAGAAACGAAAAGCGGATCAAAAAGGTGCCGAGGCCCAACGTCAGCGTGACCAGCCAAAACGTGGATGACTCAATCATGGGCAACCCGCGCCTGGCGATTGACCCACAACTCGGCCTGAGCGCCGACCACAATGCCGACACTGGCGCCGACGATCAGGCCCAACGACCAGGGCAAAAAGGCAAACACCAAGGCTGAAACAGCTGCCGCCAAGGCCGCCAGCACGTGTGATAACGATTGCAGCAACGGCGCGGTCAAGGCGATGAAGCAAATCGGCACCGCAAATTCGAGTGACCACGACGCCGGAATGGCGGTGCCCGCCCAGGCACCGATAAAGGTAAAGAAGTACCAAAAAGGACCGATCATGCTCATGCAGCCGAAATAGTAGGCAACGCGGGTGCTTGGCCCCATCTGTGGATCCGCTTCGTAGGCACGCACGGCGACCGCATAAGCCTGGTCGACCATCAAATACGACATCAACGCACGCAGCCGCATCGAGGCATGGCCGAGGTAGGGCACCAAGGCCGCCGAATACATCGCCATGCGCAAATTAACCGCCAACGATGCCAACAGCACGATGAACACCGGCGCCTGGTCTTGCAACAGCGCCAGCGCGGTAAATTGCGAGACGCCCGCGATCACCAGCACCGACATCGACATCGTTTCAAACAGATTCAGACCGGCATCGGTGGCCACGACACCAAACAGCAACGAATACGGAATAACGATCACAACAAAGGGCGAACAGTCCACGCAGCCACGCCAAAATCCGCTCCAGGGGTGTTTCAGGTTCATCGCGCGCCTTTTATTGTGTTCTGCGAATTATTTGGTATACCATTCTACTCCTCCGGAAGCGTAGCATAAAATAAATTTAATCAGGAGCCGCTCCATGTCCGATACCAAAGCCAACAAACGATTTCGCTCACAAGAATGGTTTGATAATCCCAACAACCCGGGCATGACGGCTTTGTATGTCGAGCGCTACCAAAATCAGACCTTTACCCGCGATGAGCTGCAAAGCGGCAAGCCGGTGATTGGCATTGCCCAAACCGGCAGCGACCTGTCACCGTGCAACAAAATTCACGTGTACCTGATGGATCGCATCAAAGACGGCATCCGCGAGGCCGGCGGCATTCCGATGGAATTCCCGGTTCATCCGATCCAAGAAACCGGCAAGCGACCGACCGCCGCGCTGGATCGCAACCTAACCTATCTGGGGTTGGTTGAAGTGCTGCACGGTTACCCAATTGACGGTGTGGTGCTGACCACGGGCTGTGACAAGACCACCCCGGCGATGTTGATGGGTGCCGCCACCGTCGACTTGCCGGCGATCGCATTAAATGGTGGTCCGATGCTGGATGGCTGGTGGAAAGGCGAACGCTCCGGGTCCGGCATGATTGTGTGGGAAAGCCGACGCTTACTGGCCGCTGGCGAAATTGATTTTGACGAGTTCATGTCGCGGGTGTGCTCATCCGCGCCATCGCTGGGTCACTGCAACACCATGGGCACCGCCAGCACCATGAACGCCATGGCCGAGGCCTTGGGCATGAGCCTGTCCGGCAACTCGGCGATTCCGGCGCCCTACCGCGAGCGCATGGGCATGGCCTACCTGACCGGCAAACGCATCGTCGAAATGGTCCATGAAGATCTGAAACCGTCCGACATCATGACCCGCGAAGCCTTCGAAAACGCGATTGTGGTCAACACCGCCATTGGCGGCTCGACCAATGCGCCGCCGCACCTGCAAGCCGTGGCTCGCCACATCGGTGTTGACCTGGAGGTCAAAGACTGGGAAACGATCGGCTTTGACGTGCCGCTGATGGTCAACATGCAACCGGCCGGTAAATTCCTGGGTGAAAGCTTTTTCCGTGCCGGCGGCGTGCCCGCAGTGATGGGCGAGCTGGCCAAGGCCGGGCGGATCCATATGGACACGCGCACCGCAACGGGCAAAACCACCGGCGAAAACATTGCCGGCATGCAAAGCGAAGACCTAATGGTGATCACCTCGTACGATCAGCCGCTGCGTCACGATGCGGGCTTTAAGGTGCTGTCGGGCAACCTGTTTGACTCGGCACTGATGAAAACCAGCGTCATTTCCGAAGACTTCCAACAGCGCTTTTTATCCCAACCCGGAAACGAGGGTATCTTTGAAGCCCGCGCGGTCATGTTCGAAGGCCCCGAGGACTACCACGACCGGATCAACGACCCGTCCCTGAACATCGATGACAAGACGATACTGTTTATCCGCGGCGTGGGCTGTGTCGGGTACCCAGGGTCGGCCGAAGTGGTCAACATGCAACCGCCCGATGACATGATTCGCCAGGGCATTTACCACCTGCCCACGGTCGGCGATGGGCGCCAATCCGGCACTTCCGAAAGCCCATCAATTCTGAACGCGAGCCCGGAAAGCGTGGTTGGCGGCGGCTTGGCGCACCTTCAAACCGGCGACCGCGTGCGCCTGGATTTGAACGCATCGACGCTGATGGCCTTGGTCGACGCCGACGAATGGCAAGCCCGAATTGACGCCTGGGAGCCGCCGCAGCTGGTTCATCAAACGCCCTGGCAAGAAATCTACCGCAACCACGTCGGCCAGCTGTCCAACGGCGGTTGCTTGGAACTGGCCACCGCCTACCAAAAAATTCGACATCAACTGCCACGGGATAACCACTGATGAGCACAGACACTCAAACCATCATCATTACCGGCGCCGGCTCCGGCGTCGGGCGCGCCACCGCGCACCGTTTCTTGGCCGCCGGCTGGCGGGTTGGACTGGTCGGGCGGCGCGAACAGGCGCTGGTCGAGACCGCCGACGGTCACCCAAATGCCCGCGTCATGGCCTGCGATGTTAGTGATGAAGCCGACGTTGACCGCGTCTTCGCAGCCGCGGCCGCCGACTGGGGGCGACTGGATGCGCTGTTCAACAACGCCGGTGTCACCGTTAAAGGTAAGCCGATTAACGAAGTCTCGGTGGCGGACTGGCGTTCGCTGATCGACATCAACGTCACTGGGGCCTTTATCTGTGCCCGGGCGGCCTTTGGGCTGATGCGCGAACAAACGCCCCAGGGCGGGCGCATCATCAACAACGGTTCGGTCTCGGCCCACGTGCCGCGCTGGGGATCGGTCGCCTACACCACGTCCAAACACGCGGTCACCGGCCTAACCCGTTCGATCAGCCTGGATGGTCGCCCGTTTTCCATCGCCTGCAGCCAAATCGACATCGGCAATGCCCTCACCGATATGGCCCAATCGATGACCACGGGCATGCCCCAAGCCGACGGACGGATCGAAATCGAACCGGTCATGGACGTCAAACACGTCGCCGACAGCGTGCTGAATATGGCCCAGTTGCCGCTCGGTGTGAACGTGCAGTTCATGACCGTAATGGCCACCAACATGCCTTACATCGGGCGCGGCTAAGCGTGCTGCTACAGGGCTTGGTCATGGGTGTGTGCGGTACTTTGTTGCTGGACGCCTGGGGTTATCTGCTCGAAAAAGCCGGCATCGCGGACCGCCCGAATTGGGCTCGGGTCGGGCGCTGGGTGTCGCACTTAGGCACTCGGGTGTTTCACGACGACATTGGCGACGCCCCGCCGCACCGGCACGAGTTGGCGATCGGGTGGGCGTTTCACTATGCCGTCGGCTTGGCCTTTGGACTGATCTTTGCACTGCTGGTCGGGCCGGCCTGGTTTGCCCAACCGACCTTCCCCGTGCTGTGGCTGTATGCCCTAGTCACCATTGCCGGTGGCTGGTTTTTACTGCAGCCCGGCATGGGCCTGGGCTGGGCCCTTGGCCGCACGCCACGTCCATGGAAAGGACGCGCACTGGGGTTAATCGGCCACACGGTATTCGGTGTCGGTATGTACCTGCCGGTGGTGCTGGTTTAGTGACCCGGGCGCGGCCTGAATTCAAGACCGGCGGGACCGACCCAATAACAGTCCATGGCGGCGTCATGGGCCGCATCGACACCGACCTGAGTGTCCTCGAAGACCACGCAGCGGCGTGGCTCGACGCCCATGGTAACGGCGGCTGAATGAAAGGTCTCACCGTCCGGTTTACCGCGCGCGACGTCGCTGGAGGTGACCAGTGCGGACAGTCGATCCAGCACTCCAACGCGGGCCAAGATCAATTCTGCGCACGGACGAATGGCGCCGGTACCCACCGCAATCGGCACGCGCCCTTCGTAGTGCTGAAACACGCGATAGGTCGGATCGATCAAGTCCGGGTGGTGATCCAGCGCCAGCCAGGCCTGGTACTTGGCCTCGGCAATCGCCCGTGGGCAATGATCAACCGCGTCGCGCGCCAGCATTTTCTCGGCGATGCCCCAGGACGGCATGCCACTGAGGGCATGAATAAAATCGCCATCGAAGTGCAGTCCAAAACGCCCACAGACCTGTTGCCAGGCGTCAAGATGCCCGCCAACCGAGTCGACCAAGGTACCGTCCATATCGAAAATAATGCCGGCGTAGGCATCCAAATTGAGCATGCGAATCTCCTGTATGCATCATCCTTTCACGAACGCGCGCACGACAGCAACCGCCAGGAGTGGCCATGACCGCAGCCCTGTTTTCCTCGTTACCCGGATCGATCATCGTGATCGGTGAAGTCATGTCCGAGTTAATCGTCGGCGACGCCGGCCAGGCCCAATTGTCGGTCGCCGGCGACACCTACAATACCGCGGTGTATCTAAAGCGTTGCCTACCCAGCACCGTGCAGGTGCGCTACCTGAGCGCGGTCGGCCGCGATGCGTTTTCACAACAGATGATCGACCAAGCCCAGCAGCACGGCCTGGACACCGACTTGATCGTCCGCCACGCCGACAAAGGCGCCGGACTGTACGCCATCCAAACCGATCAACAGGGCGAGCGCAGCTTCACCTACTGGCGCTCCGACTCGGCCGCGAAAACACTGTTTTCATTCCCCGACTGGCCGCCGTACAGCGCCCTAAGCGGCGCATCGGTCGTGGTCCTGTCCGGCATTTCCTTGGCCATTTTGTCCGAACCTGGCCGCGCGCGGCTGTTTCAGTACCTGGATGATTTTCGCGCCGCCGGCGGCATAACCGTGTACGACAGCAATTACCGGCCGCAGCTGTGGGATAGCCGCGAGCAGGCGCAAACCGCCCATCATCAAATGTGGCTGCGGACCGACATCGCCCTGCCCTCGGTTGACGACGAAATGGCGCTGCACGCGGACGCGGATGAAACCGCGGTGCGCCAGCGTCTGGCCCAATACACATTCCGCGCCGGCGCCCTAAAGCGCGGCGCTGAGGGTCCGCTTGATCTGGTCAGTGGTGCGCCTCTGGCCGATCTTGGGCCCAGTGTCCGGGCGATTGATACGACCGCCGCCGGTGACAGCTTCAACGCCGGCTACCTGGCTGCGTTAATGGGCGGACAGGACACCCAACACTGCCTAGGCCGTGGCCATGCGCTGGCCGCCCAGGTCATCCAGCAGCGCGGCGCTATTGTGACCACGCATTAAGGCTGCTGGATTCGGATCGCATGGGCGAGCAAGTAGGCCTGAATCGCCGACTCGTGGGCCGTGCCCTCGGCCTGGACCCAGTCAATAAACGCTCGCAGCAGCCTGCGATTGGCGTGCCCGGGTGGACAGACCGCCCAGTAGGCTGGAAATCGCAGCGCGCCCTGCTCTGGGGCCCAGGGAACCAAGCGCGCATCGGACAACTCGTCCCATGCCAAGGTCGCCGACTCTAACACCACGCCGACTCCGTTGACGGCCTGCTGGATGGCCATGGATGAGCGTTCAAAACGCAGCGCGCCATAATCCCCCGTCGGCGTCATGGACTGCTCGGCCCACCACCGATCCCACTGAATAGCCGCCTGGGTGCTGTCGATATAGCGTGCCTCGTCGACCGCGGTGCGGGCCAGGTAGTCGGGGCTGCACATGGGGAAAACCGAGTCTTGAATCACGCATTGGTTGACCAGGCCAGGCCACTGCCCGTGGCCGTAGCGCAGGTCCAAATCCACCACTTCACGGTCAAAGTTAGTCGGGTCAGCGGTCGCGTCAATGCGCAAATCCCAGTCCGGGTGGGCGTCAATAAAGCCGACCAATCGCTGACCCAGCCAGCGCACACCAAAGCTGGGGCTGACCCGAGCGATCAGTTGTTGGCGCTCGCGCTGACGGGTAATACGTCGGCGGGCGGCATCCAAGGTGGTAAACGCCGAGGATGCTGCGGTGAACATCTGTTCACCCTCCAGCGTCAGGCTCAGCTCGCGTTTGTCGCGGCGAAACAGCGCCACCCCAAGCAGATTCTCCAACAGTTTAATTTGCTGGCTGACCGCGGACGGCGACACCCCCAGCTGTTCGGCGGCTTTGGCGACGCGGCCGGTACGCGCGACCGATTCGAAATAGACCATGGCATTCAAACTGGGATCGCGCGACATGCGGACTCGTTACCTCCGAGGAAAAATACGCCGACGCCATTAGTGAAGCCCAGCTAAACATTAAGTTAATAGATTCGCATTGAAAATGCGCCGAATGCGGCCAAAAATCAACGCCTAACAAAAACAACGAGAGCGCCTATGTCTGCTGACCTTCCGGCTCTGGCCCGACACGCCTGGGGCATTCGTCACCACGCCGTGCGCATGGGCGCGGTCCAAAAACAAGGCTATGTCGGTCAAGCCCTCGGCGTCGCCGACGTGCTGGCAGTGGCCTATTTTCACGCCATGGACATGCACGCCGATGACCCGGAATGGGAAGGGCGCGACCGGTTTTTGCTGTCGATCGGCCACTACGCAATCGCGTTGTACGCGGCACTGATCGAAAAAGGCGTGATCCCGGCGCTTGAACTGGAAACCTACGGCACGGACGACAGCCGGTTGCCGATGTCGGGCATGGCCTCGTATACCCCGGGCATGGAAATCACCGGTGGCTCGCTTGGACAGGGGCTGGGCATCGGCGTCGGCATGGCGCTGGGGCTTAAACGCAAGCGCTCGGAGTGTTTCATTTACAACCTGATGTCCGATGGCGAACTGGGCGAAGGCTCAACCTGGGAGGCGGCGATGTCAGCCGCCCACCACGCCCTGGACAACCTGATCTGCCTGGTTGATTTTAACAACCAACAGGCCGACGGATGCTCACGCCAGGTGCTGTCATCGGAACCGGTCGACCAAAAGTTCGAGGCCTTTGGCTGGTACACCCAACGCGTCGATGGCAACGACCTGAACGCCCTGGTCGAGGCATTTGACCGCGCCCGCCATCACCCCGAGCCGGTGCCGCGGGCCATCATTTGCGACACCACCATGTGTAAAGGGGTGCCGTTTTTGGAAGCCCGCGAGATCGCGCACTTTGTTCGGGTCGACGAACAGGAGTGGGCGCTCGCCTTGGACATACTGCAACAGGGGAAGCCGCAATGAGCCTTAGCCGTCGCCGTTCAAAGTGGCTGGCTCGCACGCCAGTCGATGCCGCCGAGCGCCAATTAACGTCGGCAATGATTGCGTCATTAGGCGCCGAGGGCCTGCCCACCGTCAGCGCACCCTTTGGCCACGCGCTGGTCGAAATCGCGCACCAACGTGACGATGTCGTGGGGCTGACTGCGGACCTGGGCAAGTACACCGACCTGCACGTTTTTGCCGAGGCCTTCCCCGAACGCTTTTATCAAATGGGCATGGCCGAACAGGTCATGTTCAGCGCCGCCGCGGGACTGGCCAAAGAGGGATTGACGCCCTTTGCGACCACCTACGCGGTGTTTGCCGCCCGCCGCGCCTACGACTTTATTGCCATGGCCATCGCCGAGGACAACCTGGACGTCAAAATGGTCTGTGCCTTGCCCGGTTTAACCACCGGGTATGGCCCCAGCCACCAGGCCACCGAGGACCTGGCGATCTTTCGTGGTCTGCCCAACCTGACCATCGTCGATCCCTGCGACGCCCTGGAAATCCATCAAGCCACGCACGCCATCGCGGCCCATAAAGGGCCGGTTTATATGCGGCTGTTGCGCGGTCAGGTGCCCAGCATCTTGGATCAATACGACTACCAATTTGAGTTGGGCAAAGCGCAATTGCTCGAAGACGGGGCGGAAGTGCTGTTCGTGTCATCCGGGTTCATGACCATGCGCACGATCGAAGCCATGCGGTTGCTACGGGTCGACGGCATCCATTGCGGCGTGTTGCATTGCCCGACCATTAAGCCGCTGGACGTGGCCACCCTAGTCAAGCACTGCGCCAAGCCCGGGCGTTTGGTGGTGACCGCTGAAAACCACAGCGTCATCGGCGGCCTCGGCGAGTCAGTCGCCAGCGCCCTGTTACAAAACGGCGTCACCCCCGCGTTTCGCATGATCGGACTGCCGGATGAATTTCTAGATGCCGGCGCGCTACCCGTGCTGCACGACCAATACGGCATTTCGACCGACGCCGTGGTGCGCCAGGTCAAACACTGGCTCGCCCACTAACCTAAGGAACCCACCGCCATGTCAGGATTACTGTCCGGTCAATTCGCCATCATCACCGGCGCCGCCTCGGCTAACGGCTTGGGCAAAGCCAGCGCACGGTTGTTCGCCGAGCACGGCGCCACCGTGGCCATTTTGGACCTGGATTTAACCGCGGCACAAGGCGCGGCCGCCGACCTGGGTCCCGGGCACATTGGGCTGGCGTGCGATGTCACCGATCGTGACGCCTGCCAGCGCGCGGTCGATCAGCTGTTGGCCCAATGGGGGCAAATTGATGTGCTGATCAATAACGCAGGCATCACCCAGCCGTTGAAACTGATGGACATACAAGGCGCGAACTACGACGCCGTGCTGGACGTAAATCTGCGTGGCACGCTGTATATGACCCAGGCCGTGACGCCGCACCTACGCCGGCGCCAGCGAGGGTCCATCGTCAATATTTCATCAGTTTCGGCTCAGCGCGGCGGCGGTATTTTCGGCGGCCCACACTACTCCGCCGCCAAAGCCGGCATCTTGGGCTTAACCAAGGCGTCAGCGCGCGAACTGGCCGTCGACGGCATCCGCGTCAATGCGGTCTGCCCCGGGTTCATCGCAACCGACATCACGGCAGGCAAACTGACCGACGATATGCTGGTCGGGATTAAGGCCGGAATTCCGCTGGGACGCCCGGGACGCGCGGATGAAGTCGCCGGGTGCTGTTTGTTTTTGGCATCGTCGTTGGCGTCGTACGTGACCGGCTCCGAGGTCGACGTTAACGGCGGCTCGTTGATTCACTGATGGACAGTCAAACCCTCGCGAATGCGATTCGTATGCTGTCGATCGATGCCATCGTCAAGGCCGGCGAAGGCCATCAGGGCGTGCCACTGGGCATGGCCGACATTGCCACCGCGCTGTACCGGGATCATCTAAAGTTCAACCCCGCCGATCCGACCTGGCCGGATCGCGACCGGGTCGTGCTGTCCAACGGACACGGCTCGATGTTGCTGTATTCGCTGTTGTATTTAACGGGCTATACCCAGGTTTCACTGGACGCAATCCAAGGGTTTCGCGAACTGGGCTCGATCTGTGCCGGCCACCCCGAGTACGAACCCGAAGCGGGCATCGAAGTGACCACGGGACCGCTTGGCCAGGGCATTGCCAACGCCATGGGCATGGCGGTCGCCGAGGCCCACCAGAGGGCGCGCTTTGGCGACGCCATGGTCAACCACTACACCTATGCCTTTGTCGGCGACGGCTGCCTGCAAGAAGGCATCGGCCAGGAAACCATCTCGCTGGCCGGGCACCTGAAACTGGGTCGCCTGATTTTTCTGTGGGATGACAACAAAATCACCGACGACGGCAGCACGCAACTGTCGATCAGCGAAGACGTGGCCGCGCGATTCCGAGTCGCCGGGTGGCATGTGTGCGAAGTCGACGGCCACGATAGCGCCGCGGTATCCGTCGCCATCGCCGCCGCCAAACAGGACCCAAGGCCATCGCTGATTGCCTGCGCCACCGTCATCGGCCGCGGCTTGCCGCGTGTCCAAGGCCTGCGCGCCGGGCACAGCGCGCGCCTATTTAGTGACGACGCCGCGGCTGCCCGAGCCCTATTAGGGTGGCCGCATCCGGCCTTTGAAATCCCATCCGAGGTCTTATCGGTGTGGCGCACCTTTGCCGACCAAAGCCGGCCGGCGTACCGGGCGTGGCAGGCCGCGCATGCGGCGTTGCTCAGCAGCCAACGTCGCCAATGGGACCGCCAACAAAGCGCTACGCTGCCCGATGGACTGGTCGCGTGCTTGAACGATTACAAGCGCCGCGCGCTGTCCAGCAATGCCCCCATTGCCGGCATCATAGCGTCGGCCGAAATCAATGATTTGCTCGGGCCCTGGTTGCCAGAGCGACTGGTCGGGTGTGCCGATCTGGAGGCGCCGACCTCGCACAAACGCGGCCTGACGGCGTTTACACCCGACATGCCCGACGGCGGGTACCTGCATTGCGGCATTCGCGAACACGCCATGGCGGCAATGGCCAACGGCATGGCGGCACACGGTGGCGTGATACCGCTGGCGGTAACCTACCTGGCGTTCTCGGACTACGAACGGGCCTCAATTCGCATGGCGGCGCTGATGGGGCTAGCGGTGAAATATGTGTTCAGCCACGACTCGATTGGCGTCGGGCGCAACGGTCCGACCCACCAACCGGTTGAATTTTTGGCGTCGTTTCGGGCCATGCCGAACCTGTACCTAATGCGCCCCGCTGACGCCGTCGAGGCGGCGGAGTGCTGGGAAATTGCGCTGGGTATTGATGACGCACCCTGTGCCTTGGTGTTCGCCAAGCAAGACCTGGTGCGGGTGCGCGCACCAGGGCTCAGCGGCAACCCGTGCGCGCACGGTGGCTATGTATTACAGCCCGCCCAATCCGGGCCGCGCCAAGTGACGCTGCTGGCGACCGGGTCGGAAGTGGCGATTGCCTGCGACGCACGCGCGCGGCTGGAAGCCCTCGGCATCGCCACCGCCGTCGTGTCATTGCCGTGCTGGGAACTGTTTGCCGAGCAAACCGAGGCCTATCGCCAAGACGTACTGGGCAGCGGGCATTTGCGCGTCGGGGTCGAAGCCGCGGTGCGCTTTGGCTGGGATCAGTGGTTATCACCGAGCGATCTCTTTATCGGCATGCACGGCTATGGATTATCCGGGCCAGCGGAGCAGTTATACGAACATTTTGGGATCAGCGCCGAGGCCATCGTCAGCGCGGTCCAACAGCGACTGGGGCAATAAATCGGTCAAAAATCGCTACTCAATCGGGTCATAAGTAACGATACTCGCCCTTTGCAGTTGACCCGCTAAGGACCTCCATGGACGCCCAGTTACTGGCGATCTTTCAAAAGACCTTCGAGATCGTGTTTGCGCTGTTCGCTGTGGTCGCGGTCGGCTATGTGTATGGCCGTTATCGCAGCACCGACATGTCGGTCTCGAACAAGATCAACACCGACGTATTTTTGCCCGCGCTGATTTTCGGCGTGATGTCGTCCCAGGCCTTTGACATCACCGCTTACCTGGACCTGGCGGTTGCCGTTACGGTCATTGTGTTGGGCTCCGGGCTGTTGGCCTGGCCGCTGTGCCGAGTGCTCGGCGTCCAGGTCAAAACCTTTGTCCCGCCGATGATGTTTAACAACTGTGGCAACCTGGGTTTGCCGCTGTTGGTGCTGGCGTTTGGCGAGACCGCACTGCCCGCCGCGGTGATGCTGTTCGTCGTCAGTAACACCATTCACTTCACGCTTGGGGCTTACATGGTTGGGGCGGATAAAAACCCGTTCAAGCTGCTGACCCAACCCATGATCGCGGCGACTTTCCTGGGCATTGCCTGGAGTTTACTGGACTTGCCGATGGCCAAGACCCTGTCCATTTCGCTGGAAATGCTGGGGCAGGTGTCGATCCCGCTGCTGCTGTTTGCATTGGGTGTGCGCATGAATGATGTCGATTTTTCGCAGTGGAAAATCGGCCTATGGAGCGCTCTGATTGGCCCCGGGACCGGCTTGCTGATGGCGATTCCAGTGGTCTACTGGCTGGACCTGTCGGCCGTCAACACCGCCTATGTGTGGTTGTTTGCGTCACTGCCGCCGGCGGTGCTGAATTACATTGTCGCCGAACGCCAAAACCAACAGCCGGAACTGGTGGCGCCGATCGTCTTGATCGGCAACATCGGCGGCCTAGTGATTATCCCGGCGACCTTGTTTTTTGTGCTTTAGAACCACTGACTAAACGGCCAATAAACGAGGCTATCACCGTCGGCCACGGCGGTGTCCGGAGCAATTTCCGCCAGCCCCGTGGCCCATGCCATCGGCGTGATCGACCCGCTGTCTTGATTGGCATGGACACGCAGGCCATCGCCGTCCCAGCGCACCCTCAGGAAACGCCTGCGCTGGGCCGCCGTTGTCGTAAACTTGGCGCGCACCGGCAAGCGCACATCGCCATGTTGTTGGCCGCGCAGGGCCTGGATCGCCGGCCACACAAACAGCAAACTGGTGACCAATGCACTGGCCGGATTACCCGGCACGCAGCACACCGGCGTGGTGCCAATCTGGCCAAAGGCAAATGGCTTTCCGGGCTTCATGCGAACCCGATACGACTCGATCTGGCCAAGCGCTTGGATGGCTGGACGAACCCAGTCGTAGTCACCGGCACTGACGCCGCCCACGGTCACCACCAAATCGCACCGTGCCGAGAGCTCGGACAAGGCCGACACCATTGCCTGGTAATCGTCGGCGATGTGGTGGTGTTCGGCCTGAACGCCCCACCCGGCCAATAACGCCATCAGCGAGACCGCGTTGGAGCTGTGAATCTGGCCGCTTTCCAGCGCGCTTCCGGGCGGGCGGACCTCGTCACCGGTAGTGATCAGTGCGACCTTGAGGGCGGACTGAACGGCCACGTCCGCGTGCCCCCCAGCCGCCAACAAACCTAGCTCGACCGGGCCTAGGGCCTGGCCGGCGCTGACCAGGCGTTGACCGATTTGAATGTCGTCGCCAACCGGACGGATCCAGGCCTGGGTGCTGGGATCCAACAGCACACCGCCCTCGTGAGCGCGCAGGTTTTCCTGGGGAACCACCACGTCTGCGCCGTCGGGTACCGGAGCACCGGTAAAAATACGCGCGCACTGACCGGCGTCCAGGTGGGTCTGCGCCGAACCCGCCGGCACTTCAAAGGCAACCGGCAAGGGGCCAGGCAAATCGGCCGCACGACAGGCATAGCCGTCCATCACGGCGCGCCGAAACGGCGGGTTAGCGACCCGCGCATCGACATCCAACGCGGCAATTTGGCCGGCGGCCTCGGCCAAGGCCAAGCGCCGACCAACCAAATCAGCCGGGGTTATGGCCGCCAGTAAGCGCGCACGGGCCTCAGCTACGTCGAGCATCGCCACGCAGCAGCAAGTTGACGAAGTTGCAGGGCTTGTGGGTGCTATCCAGTTGCTCGCGCAGGATGCGCTCAAACGCCAAACGGCATGCGCCGCCGGAGCCAGGCAAGCACGCAATAAAGGTGTTGTTTGACAGCCCCGCCATGGCCCGCGACTGGACCGTGGAGCTGCCGATGTCTTGGTAGCTGAGCTGGCGGAATAGCTCGCCAAAGCCCTCGATTTCGGTGTCCAAAATCGGCCGTATCGCCTCGACGGTGCCGTCGCGGCCGCTAAATCCCGTACCACCGGTAATCAGTATCACCTGCGGGTCGGCGTCCGCGGCCCAGCGGCACACCTGAGCGCGAATGTGGTAAGGATCGTCGGGTAGCAACTCGCGAAACATGACCCGATGGCCCATGCTTTCTAGGGCGTCATGCAGGTATTGACCGCTGGTATCGGTGCTCAAGTCGCGGCTATCGGAGGCCGTCAATACCGCACAATGTAATGCTTCACTCATGACCATGCCTCGATACTGGATTTGTCGTGCTCACTGGGACGCAGCCATTGACCCTGCTCTTTTTTCCACAGCGGCACAGATGACTTGAGGTGATCCATCAAAAACATCGCCCCCTGAAACGCGTCAACCCGGTGCGGCGCACTGACGCCGACCCAGACAATCGGGTCATTGGTTTGAAGCGGCCCAACCCGGTGTACCAAAACCGCGCCGTGCAACGAAAAACGCGTGATTGCTTGGCTGCGCAAGTCGTCCATCACAGCCTCGGTCATGCCCGGGTAATGTTCCAATTCGAGGGTGTCGGTTTGGCGCACGTAACCGGTAAAGGTGACCACCGCACCGACTGCTTCGTTGCCGGTCAGGGCCTGTTGCAAGGCGCCGGGATCGAACGGATCGCGCTGTACTTTGACCATGATCTAGCCCCCGGTCATCGGTGGCATCAAGGCCACTTCATCGCCACTGGACAGCGCTATATCCAAGTCACAAATGCGCTGATTGACGGCGACAATGGGTGTCTGGGCCACCAGCGCATCCAAAATTCCGAGCTGGGCCAGAGCCGCGCGCGGCGTCGCCGCCTCGACGGTGGTGCGGTCGGTACCGGCGACGTCACGAAACGCAGCCAGAAACACCAGGTTAACGGTCGGCATGGTAATCACCGCTTTTGCCACCGGTTTTCGACAGCAACCGCACGCCTTCGATGCGCATGGCCTTGTCGACCGCCTTGCACATGTCGTACAGCGTCAACGCCGCTACGCTGACCGCAGTCAAAGCTTCCATTTCGATACCGGTTTTGGCGTCGATTAGGCAGGTTGCTTGAATCCGCACGCGATCGTCCTGACAGGTCAATTCCACCTCGCAGCCATCCATCGGCAGGCCATGGCATAGCGGAATCAAATCCGGCGTGCGCTTAGCCGCCATGATCCCGGCCACGCGTGCCACCGCGAGCACGTCGCCTTTTGCGATATTTTGGGTTTGAATACGTTGAATCACATCCGGTCGCGTGATCAAGTAGCCCTCGGCCACAGCAACCCGACGGGTAATCGATTTTTCAGAGACATCGACCATTCGCGCGTTACCGGCCGCATCTGTGTGCGTAAATCCGTTCATTATCATAGTCTTCGAGGTTGGGAGCGAGTATTCTAGCGCGATCAAAAACAAAGGAGTAGCGGGTGGCCCAGTTACCCATCATTGTTTCCGTTGGCGGAATCAACGCAGCAGGACGCAGCGCCTTCCACAGCGACTTGATGCGCATGGTCTACCCCAGCCTGCCCGCGGCACAACAGTCCGGCGTCATTGACGAATTGCGCGCACTGACCGGACGCCCCGATGCCAGCGTCGACGCAATGCTGAACGACAGTCTGATTCGAGAAATCCATCCGGACTGGTACAACCCCAGCGCGCTGCATGCACGCCGGCGCAGCGACGACATGTGGGCCGATACGGATCGCAACAGCCCGGTTCGCAGCGCCGGTATGCTGCCAACGGGCTTTCGCCCGGCCGACCTTTACAAATCGCGCGCCCATCCGCGTGCGCTGCAAATGACGGTGTTCGCCGCCAGCGACATGATGGCCGCCAGCGGCCTGGACTGGCACAGCTTGCGCCAGCGCATCGCCCCGGACCAGGTCGCGGTTTACGCCGGCAACAGCATCGGCCAACTCGACAACCAAGGCTTTGGTGGCATGCTGCAAGCGGCATTGTTCGGTAAACGAGTGTCATCCAAGCAACTGCCGCTGGGGTATCCGCAAATGCCCGCGGACTTCGTCAACGCCTATGTGCTCGGAACCTTAGGTTCGACCGGTGCCGTTCAAGGGGCCTGTGCCAGCTTCCTTTACAACCTAGCCAATGCCTGCCACGCCATCCAAACCGGCCAGGCCCGTATCGCCGTGGTCGGCGGGGCCGATGCCCCGATCGTGCCGGAAGTGGTCGAAGGCTTCCGCGCCATGAGCGCGCTGGCGGACGAAGCCGGGTTGCGAGCGATCGATAACCTAAGCGCGGAACAAAGGGTTAACTGGCGCCAAGCCAGCCGCCCCTTTGGCAACAACTGCGGTTTCACGATCGCCGAGGGCGCTCAGTTCATGCTGTTAATGGACGACGAATTAGCGGCCGAAACTGGCGCCCGCGTGATGGGCAGCGTGCCCGGCCTGTTCGTCAACGCCGACGGCCCCAAACGCAGCATTTCAGCCCCCGGCGCCGGCAACTATTTGACCATGGCCAAGGCTGCCGGTTTGGCCCGTACGCTATTTGGCGACACCGACATGCGCCGCATGTTTGTGCACGCGCACGGCACCAGTACGCCACAAAACCGAGTCACCGAATCTCACGTACTAAGCCAGGTTGCCCAAGCCATGGGCGCGCACTGGCCGGTCACTGCGATCAAGGCCTTTATCGGCCACTCGCAAGGCACCGCGGGCGGCGATCAAATGGCCAACGCACTGGGCACCTTTGCCAGCGGCTGGCTGCCGGGCATCCAAACCACCGCGGCGCTGGCCGACGACGTCCACACCGCGGGCTTGGATTTCGTGATGCACGATCGCCAACTCGACCTGCCGCCGGGCTGCTTTTTGAACGCCAAAGGGTTTGGCGGTAATAACGCGACCGCGTTAGTCGCCGGCCCCGACGTGACCCGTGCGATGATGGCCAAACGCCACGACATGACCGCGTGGGAACACCGCAACGAATCGGTACTGACTGCCAGCGATGACTATCGCGTGCGCAGTGCGCGCGCCGACTTCAACGTCCAATACCATTTCGGCGAGGACGTCATCGACGGCAACGATATTCAAATCAGCAGTGGCGCATTGAAAGTGCCGGGCTGGGATCGAGGGGTCGACCTGAACATTCCGCATCCCTTCCCGGACCTGAAACTCTAAAGGTACTTAGACAGCACCCAGGCATCTTCACGGCTGCCGTGTCCGGGGTAATAACCCGGGCGAACGCCGATACGCTCGAAGCCGGCATCGCGATACAACCGCCGCGCCGGCTTGTTTGAAGGCCGCACTTCCAAAATAATCCGTGACGCCCCCAGCTGCTCGCAACGGGCCTCGGCGTGGGCGACTAATTGGCGCCCAAAGCCCTGACCTTGCAGAGTCGGATGGACGCATACGTTTAGCAAATGCGCTTCGTCCAGCACGCATTGGATAAACAGGTGCCCGCGAATCACCCCTTCCAATTCGGCGACCCAGGCGTCGTAACGCATTTTGATGCAGCCGCGAATCACGTTCATCGACCAGGGGTGGCTGTACGCCGCGGCCTCAACCTCGGCCACCATCGGCAAATCCGCGTCGGTCATCGGCCGCAGGTTCAAACCGAACCCGACAACCGCTGAACCAGCGCCCACAGGGCTTGCTTAGCCGAACCGGATTCCCACAGTGTTTGCAGGCCTGGCGCCTCGAACAGCGCCATTTCGGTCGGGACCGCCGGCGCCACCAATGCGGACAGATCCGACAGCAGCAAGCAACGTTTGACCCCACGGCCGCGCTCGCGCATCAGACGCCCCTGGACCATGGCGCGCACATCGTATTGGGTCTGGTCTGGCAAATTGATCGCCATCACGTCACGCGGTGCTTCGCCGTCCGGCAAATGCCCCAACAGATCCTTGAGGAAGCCGGCGCTGACGTGCTCCAGCAAGCCATTGGACCAACTGGGTAGCTGTGCCATCACCAACAACTCGCCGCGCTGCATGCAGGCAAAAAAGACTGGTTCAACACGGTCACTCGGCGCAGGTTCAGACTCGGTGTCTTCAGCGGGCTCCCGCGACTTAGCAACCACTGGCTCGGGCTTGGGAATAACAATCGCGGCGCGTTCAGGTTCACGAGCAGCGAGCGGTGCAGCCGGCGCTGCTTTGGCAATCGGCTTGCCAACGGGCTGGCTAATCGGCTCGGCTACACGCTCCCGCAACACCCAAGGCGTGATACCCATGTGCTCCAGCGCCGCACGAGCAATGGCAGGATCGCGCCCGCCCTGACCGATTCCCGGTGCGATCAAACGCCGCTGGCCTGCGGATGCTGGCGCAGCTGGGGTCGCATCATTTGGTTCAAGGCGTGCAAGTAGGCCTTGGCGCTGGCAACGACAATATCGGTGTCCGCACCGACGCCATTAACGATGCGCCCTGCGCGCTCCAGACGGACCGTGACTTCACCTTGGGACTCGGTGCCCGAAGTGATCGCGTTGACGTTATAAAGTTTTTGCTCGCAGCCGGACTGGGCAATTTTCTCAATCGCCTTGAACACCGCATCTACGGGGCCGTCGCCCTGGGCACTGGAATCGACACCCTCGCCCTGAACATCCAGCGACACCGCGGCATTGGGGTTGGTGCCTAACTGGCTGGTCACGTTCAAGTTGGTCAAGGTGAACATGGCCGCCCCGTCCATACTTTCATTACCCGAAACCAACGCAACCAAGTCTTCGTCGAAAATGTCGTGTTTTTTGTCCGCCAATGCTTTGAAGCGCACAAAGGCATCGCCAAAGTCATTGTCGTCACCCGGCTCAATCCCCAGCTCTTCCAAACGGCTCTTGAAGGCAGCACGCCCCGAGTGCTTGCCGAGCACCATCCGGTTAGCCGACCAACCGACGTCCTCGGCGGCCATAATTTCATAGGTCTCGCGGTGCTTGAGCACGCCATCCTGGTGAATGCCCGCTTCGTGCGCAAAGGCATTGGCACCGACGATGGCTTTGTTGGGCTGGACCGCGAACCCGGTGATGCTGGATACCAAACGGCTCGCCGGAACGATTTGGGTGGTATCAATACGCGTATCCAAGGCCATCAAGTCTTTGCGCACGCGCATCGCCATGACGATTTCTTCGAGGCTGGCATTGCCCGCGCGCTCGCCCAAGCCGTTGATGGTGCACTCGACCTGACGGGCACCCTGTTGAACCGCGGCCAACGAGTTGGCGACGGCCAAACCCAGGTCGTTGTGGCAGTGGACGCTGAAAATCGCGCGATCCGAGTTGGCGGTGCGCGCCATGACGTCGCCCACCAGGGCACCGAATTCATGCGGCAAGGCATAGCCGACCGTGTCGGGGATATTGATCGTTCCGGCACCGGCGGCAATCACGGCCTCAAAAATTCGGCATAAAAAGTCTGGGTCCGAGCGACCCGCGTCTTCGGCACTGAATTCAACGTCATCGCAGTATTGACGGGCCTTCTTAACGGCGGCCACAGCCTGTTCAACAACCTGGTCCGGCTCCATCTTGAGCTTGTACTTCATATGGATCGGGCTGGTCGCGATAAAGGTGTGAATACGCTTACGCGCCGCCGGCTCCAGCGCCTCAGCCGCCGCTTCAATGTCTTTGTCGTGGGCACGTGCCAACGAACAGACCGTGCTCTCTTTAACCACACTGGCGACCGCGCGGACTGCCTCGAAGTCGCCTTTGCTGGCGATTGCAAAGCCGGCTTCCATAACATCAACACCGAGACGCTCGAGGGTCTTGCCGATGCGCACTTTTTCATCGCGGCTCATAGACGCGCCCGGCGACTGCTCGCCATCACGCATGGTGGTGTCAAAGATCACCAAATTGTTTGTTGTCATCATTATTCCTTTGGGCGGACGCGCCAGCCCTATCTTAAAGAGTTGCTACGAAATTAGTCAGACCTGTTGGGTAAAAAATAATATGCCCCTCAGGGCAGTCGTAGCAGGGCGCGTAGCGAGCACACACAGGTCAACGCAGCCAGAAGGCCGGTCAGCGAGAACGCTGTGGGAGTGTGTGAGTTCATACTTGAAACATAGCGGCGTTTGCACGCGCTGACAAGCGTCAAAAATAACGCATACAAAAACGCCCGCAAATGCAGGCGCTCTCGTTACAAACTGAGCAGTCAGACCTTAGGCAGGTTCAACGTTCTCGGCTTGAGGACCTTTCTGGCCAGTACCTTCAGTGAAAGTCACAGGCTGACCTTCTTGAAGGGTGCGGAATCCGCTACCAGAAATGTTGCTGAAGTGAACAAACAGGTCAGCGCCGCCATCACGTTGGATGAAGCCGTAGCCTTTACTTTCGTTGAACCACTTAACGGTTCCGTTTTGCTTCTCGGACATTGCTCGAGTATACCTTTTCTGACTTTTAAAAAACCGGTCGTGACCTAGTGCCGACGCCGGACGGTACAGAAGAGTGCAAAACGGTGACCAAATCCATTGCTGGAAAAACTCGACGTTTATTCGCCTCTATACCTAAGTAGGAGCCTATAGAGGAATTTACGCCACTACAAGCTCCGAGTGCTAAATAATTTAGTCGCGCGACGGACGCTTCTTCGGTGCGCGGGCCGGGTCAAAGCCCGAGTCGTTAGACTTGCGGTGCTTAAAGCCGGACTTGCTGCGTTCTTTGTCGCCGCGGTAGCCGCCTTTGTCGCCGTGCGGACGATCGCCACGGGGCTTGTCACCGTAAGGACGGTCGCCGCGGGGCTTGTCGCTGCGCGGCGGACGCTTTTGCTCGGGCACTTCGCTGACGTCGATCGGATTGATGACGATGCTCTGACCGCGAATTTTCAAACGCTTCAGATGGCTCAACAGGTTGTCAGGCATACCGACCGGCATCTGTACGACCGAGAAATCGTCAAACAGCTGGATACGACCAATGGAGGCCTTATCAATGTCCGCTTCGTTGACCAGGGCGCCGACGATGTCACCCGGACGCACGCTGTGCTGGTAGCCGACCGAAATCCGGTAGAAACCCATGCCCGAGTCGTCATGTACGCGACGCTCACGCTGTTTTTCGTGCCATTCGGTGCGCTCTGAAAACGGTGCCGGACGGTCACCGCGATCACGCGGCGCACGCTCTTGACGTTCAGCGCGTTCTGGGCGCTCGTCCGTCAGCAACAATTTGTCTTTTTGACCCAGGCACGCCAACGCGGCTGCCAGGTCGAGTAATTCAACGCCCGATTCTTCCAGGTAGTCCGTGACCATTTGCTGGAAAAAGCTCAGCTTGGGGTGTTCCAGCGCTTCACCGATCTGGCTCTTGAAGTCGTTAATACGCTTTTCGCTGACCTGATCGCGGGTCGGAATGTCCATCGCCTGAATGCGGGTCTTGGTCAAGTTCTCGATCGAACGCAACAAACGACGCTCGCGCGGCGCGACGAACAAGATCGCCTTGCCCGAACGGCCGGCTCGACCGGTACGCCCAATACGGTGGACGTAGGCTTCGGGATCGATCGGAATGTCGTAGTTGATCACGTGGGTGATACGCGGTACGTCAATACCACGCGCTGCGACGTCAGTGGCCACCAAAATATCGATAGTGCCGCTTTTCAACTCACCAATGGTCTGCTCACGCAGCTTCTGGGTCATATCGCCGTTAATCGCTTTGGCGCTGTAACCACGGGCTTCAAGCTTCTGGGCCATTTCGATGGTCTGGTTTTTGGTGCGAACAAACATCACCAGGCCGTCAAAGGTTTCCACTTCCAGGATGCGGGTCAGGGCGTCCAATTTGTTAACGCCCGACACCAGCCAGTAGGCCTGGTCGATTTTGTCGACCACGCTGGACTGCGCCTGAATGGAGATTTCTTTGGGGTTGGTCAGGTACTGCTCTGCCAAGCGACGGATCGGACGCGGCATGGTGGCCGAGAACAACGCAACCTGACGCTCTTTCGGTGCGTGCTCCAAAATCCAGGTGACGTCATCAATAAAGCCCATGCGCAGCATTTCGTCCGCTTCGTCCAAGATCACTTCGCGCAGGTTGTCCAACTTTAAGGTGCCGCGGCGCAGGTGATCCATGACTCGGCCCGGCGTACCGACCACGACTTGAACGCCACGGCGCAATCCACGCAGCTGGCCGCTCATGGGCTGGCCACCGTAGATCGGCAACACGTGAAAACCACGCATGCCTTGGCTGTAAGTTTGGAAGGCTTCGGCGACCTGAATTGCCAACTCACGCGTCGGCGTCAATACCAACACTTGGGTGTCGCTGGAATTGGGATCAATCAACGCCAATGCAGGCAAAGCGAACGCGGCGGTTTTGCCGGTTCCGGTTTGGGCGGTGCCCAACAGGTCTTCGCCGGCCAGCAAAAGCGGGATACTGGCGGCCTGAATGGCCGAGGGCTTTTCGTAGCCAATGCGCGTTAAATTTTCAAGAATAGCGGTCGGCAACGCCAAGTCGGCGAAGGTAATTTCGGTAGTCATAGAATGCCTTTAAGTTAAGTCAGGCAATCCAGACCCTTACTGCGGTCGACCATTGCCCGGTGGGATTCAAACAAACGGTTTGAACCAAATTCGAGTCGCGATGCCGTGTTAACGACACTCTCCCTGACTCTTGGGGCGCGAATACTATCACAGACCAAGGTATAGTGTCAGATTAATTGACTTAAGGAATTTAGATGAACGTTTACCTCTCCGGAGAGATCCACACCCAATGGCGCCAAGACATTGAAAAAGGCTGCGCGGCACGGGGTCTAGACGTGACCTTTTCGGCCCCCGTCACCGACCACGATGCCTCGGACGCCGCCGGGGATATGCTGGGCGTGCCGGCCGAAAGTTTTTGGCGCGACCACCAGTCCTCCAAGGTCAATGGCATCCGGACCAAAACTGCGATTGAAATGGCTGACCTTGTGGTGGTGCGTTTCGGTGACAAATACAAACAGTGGAACGCGGCGTTTGACGCGGGCTATTGCGCTGCATTGGGCAAGCCGTACATCACGCTGCACGCCGACGATATTGTGCATCCTTTAAAGGAAGTCGACGCCCAAGCCATGGCGTGGGCCAAAAACACCGACCAGGTCGTGCAAATTCTCGCCTACGTACTAAGTTCCAACTAGTTAACTCGCCGGGGACAAAACTCAACATTGTTCGAGCCAGTCCCCTATACTCCGCCACCCTTTTTCTCTGGATAGCGCATGCAATTCGATCAGCTCGGCCTCGCCCAACCCATTTTGGACGCAGTGCTGGAAACCGGCTACACCACCCCGACGCCCATTCAAGCCCAGTCCATCCCCGCCGTCATGTCCGGCCGCGATGTCATGGCCGCGGCACAGACGGGCACCGGTAAAACCGCCGGCTTTACCCTGCCGATCCTAGATCGCCTGTCCAAGGGGGAACGTGCGCGACCCAACCAGGCGCGTGCGCTGATCATTACGCCGACGCGTGAACTGGCGGCCCAGATCTTGGATAACGTGCAAAGCTACGCCAAGCACTTGCCGATCAAAGCGGCGGTCGTGTTCGGTGGCGTCAAGATTAACCCCCAGTTGCAAAAACTGCGCGGTGGCGTTGACGTGCTGGTGGCGACGCCGGGTCGCCTGTTGGATTTGCACCAACAAAACGCGATTAAGTTCGAGCAACTCGAAGTGCTGGTGCTGGACGAAGCCGACCGCATGCTGGACATGGGCTTTATTCACGATATCAAACGCATTTTCCGGTTATTGCCGCCCAAGCGCCAAAACCTGCTGTACTCCGCCACCTTTAGCCAGGAAATACGCAACCTGGCCAAGGGACTGGTTAACGATCCGGTCGAGATTTCGGTGACGCCGCGCAACAGCACGGTTGAGCGTATTGAGCAACGTATTTATCCGACCGACAAGGCCGATAAGACGACCATGCTGATCCGCCTGATCAAAGACAACAATTGGCACCAGGTGCTGGTATTCAGCCGCACTAAACACGGTGCCAACAAAATCGCCACGCTGTTGGGCAAGGCGGACATCCCGTCGGCCGCTATCCACGGCAACAAAAGCCAAGGCGCGCGCACCCGGGCATTGGCCGAGTTCAAAGCCGGAGACTTGCAGGTCTTGGTCGCCACTGACATTGCCGCCCGTGGCATCGACATCGACGAGTTACCTTACGTGGTCAACTACGATCTGCCCAACGTCTCCGAAGACTACGTTCACCGCATCGGCCGTACCGGGCGTGCCGGCAAATCAGGTCTGGCCAGCTCGCTGGTCGATCGCGAAGAATTCCCGTTGCTGCAAGATATCGAGCGCTTGATTCAAAAGATTCTGCCGCGCCACGAAATCGAAGGTTTCACGCCCTCGACGCCGCTGCCTGAATCCAGCCTGCGCGGCCCACGTTCGGCCACGCGTCCGAAGAAGCCCAAGCCGACCGGTGACCGCCGTCGCGACGACAGCCGCGGTGGCAACCGTGACGATAATCGTGGCAATTCACGCGGCAACAGCCGTCCCGGTGGCGGACGCAGCAGCACCCGCTCGGACAATAGCCGCGGCGAGTCGCGCGGTAATGGCGGCGAACGTGCTAGCAGTGGTCAGCGCCGCGACGGTGACAAGCCGGCCAATAGCCGACGCCGCTCAAGCGCACCGCGTCGTCCGTCGGCGCCGTCCGGCAACCGCTAAGTGTGAGACTGCGCGCCGACTTTGATCAGCCCGCGCGGGTTCACCCGCGTGACTATCAATGGTTGGCGTCGCCGATGCCCGGGGTCGAGCGCATGATGCTGGATCGCGTCGGTGATGAAGTGGCCCGTGCCACCTCGTTAGTTCGATACCAGCCCGGCGCCTCATTCAGCGCCCACACCCACGGCGGCGGCGAAGAAATATTTGTATTGGACGGCGCATTTGGCGATGAACACGGCATCTATCCGGCCGGCAGTTACCTGCGTAATCCGATCGGCACAAGCCACACCCCCCAAGTCGGCGCCCAAGGCGCCCTGATTTGGGTAAAGTTGCATCAGTTCGCCGCTGACGACAGCGCGCAATTCGTCATCGACGATGCCGGCGACGGCCCACTGCATCAACACCAAACTGAAATCGTTAGCCTGGAAACCTGGACCGACTCATGCCCAGTCGGCCATGACGGCGACGAAGTCATGGTGCTATCCGGGTGCCTAGGGGTACTAGCGGGCGACTACCCTAGCGGCAGCTGGATCCGGTTACCCGCCGGGTTTGACGGTCAATGGCAGGCGCTTGAGCCAACCCGCGTACTGCGCAAGCGCGGACACCTCAGACGGCCAATTTAGACGGGTGGGTCGACCCGCCCGGTGCTGGACTGATTGACCCGAAACCAGCCGGCAATCGAATAGCGATCGCGACTGGCCGGCAATACCTCGTGCGCCAGATCCTCACTTAGAAACACCACCAATGTGCCCATCGCGGGGGTCACCCGAACCTGCGGGTGGTCGGTCGGGTACAGCACTAACTGACCACCGTCCGCGTCACTCCACTCGTCATTTAGATAGGCCACCAGCGAGACACGGCGATTGGCTTGGCCGCGAAATGCATCGACGTGGCGCTGGTAAAAAGCGCCCGCTGGGTAATGAGCGAAATGCGACTCGAACGAAAACAGCCCTGCCATCAGTGTTCGGTTTAAATGTACACGCAGCTGATCACAGCCGGCCAGCCATGTGCGCCCGGCGCCGGAGCATTCATCAATCCAACGAATGCGGTCGCCGCGCTGCTCGGGCGCGGAGACTTGATCCACCCCGCGGCCAATTCGCGCCGGTGACAACGTGCCGCCCACTGCCTCCTCGGCCAAGGCTCGCATTAGCTCGGCCGGCAGCGCGCGCGGGCAAACGCTAAACCCCTGCTCGGCCAAGTCGTTGGCGATTTGATCCAAGGTCGACGGCGCAATCACCTAAAAAAACACCGAACAGCGCATGCCATTACTGAGACAACGCGGCGATTTGGTCCAGCAATGATTGCGGCACCTCGACACCGTTGGATTCGTGGTGCTCACGCAAGCCAGCGCGACGCTCGCCAGGCACTCGGACCTCGTTACCGTCCGTTAAATCGCCGAGCATCTGCTCTAAGTGCGCCACGTAACCCGGGGCAAAAAAGTCAGGGTCAAAGGCTATGATCGTTTGGCCAACGTTGGGCGGACCGCCCTCTTCGGTGGCAAACATACTGGCCTCGTACGAACAGTTGCCGCCACTGAGTAGCCCGCCCAACATATCGACCATCAATCCAAGGCCAAAGCCTTTGGCCCCGCCCATCGGCAATTGCGCACCTTTTAAACCGAGCGCCGGATCGGTGGTGGGATTGCCGTCGGGATCAATCGCATGCCCCGGCTCGATGGCGACACCGTCGCGGGCCGCCTTGACCAAGTTGACGCGGGCCGTTGAGGCCGTGGCCATGTCAAATACCAAGGGCTCGTCGCCACCGCGCGGGGAACCAAAGGCCATCGGATTGGTACCAAAAAAAGGCACCCGCCCGCCGTGGGCTGCGACCGCCTTGGAGGAGTTGGCAAACATCAAGCTGACCAACCCTTGCTGGCCCAGACGGCGCGTAAACCAGCCCAGCACGCCGGCCGAATACGAGCGGTGAATGACCATGGTCGCGATGCCCTGACGCTTGGCGGTTTCGATCAGGCGCGACTCACCGGCCAAATACGCGGTGTGGCAAAAACCATGCGCCGCATCGACTACCGTTGCCGACTCTGACGTTTTGACAATGCTCGGCACTGCCTGACCATCGACCTTGGCGCAACGCAGGTGCTTCAAATACAGGTGGATATAACCCAAGCCCACGTTGCGAATGCCTTCCGCTTCGGCGTCGCGCAATTCCAACGCCGCGGCGCCCGCTTGCAGGTCGCTGGCACCGCAGCGGACCAGGGCGTCAAAGCACAGGGTTTCTATTTCATTGAGGGTCAGGATAGCCATGATGTTGTCCTTAAAATTTCGCCACATGGTCGCAACTTCTATGCGCCGACTCCAGCGCCTTTAGCGACACGTCGGGTCTAATCGACGACAAACTGCCGATGAAGATTGCGAACCACGACACACCTGACCCTGCGCGACCTGCGATAGTGCCACCCGCTCACCACCCGCTCACCACCCGCTCTCGAAAAGGTGAACCACCATGCACATAATCCCAAAGGCGATATTGCTGGTTGACGACAACCCTGACGACTTGGCCGCAGGCCAGCGCGCGCTGGCCCAGCTCGAGGGTGTTCAGGTCACCTCCGTTGATAACCCCTATGCCGCAATGGACGCCTGTCAGGACTACCGCTACGACCTGATTATTTTGGACATCTATTTGCCCGAGCTGTCCGGCCCTAAAATTGTCAGCCTACTGTCATCCTTTGGCAGCGAAGGCAACCACTGTTTTTTGTTTGTCAGCGGCAACGCTGAATCGAAGCTGGTCCGCCATGTCCGCAAACAGGGCGCCGAGGTGATCGAAAAGCCACTTCGTCCAGAGCACATCCGCGCGGCGCTGGCTGGATCTGGCCACTCATTCGAGATACGCCAAACGGAAAAAGCGCGCTAAGACGGCACCGTCAGCGCCGCTTGACTGGCTGGCCGCGCCAGCGCCGCATGTAACCAGCGCTGAATGTGCGGGTAGCGAGCGACCTGCAAATGCTCGCCAGCCCCGTAAAAACCCGTTAGCACGTTGATCCACGGCCACAGCGCAATATCAGCAATGCTATAGGCGTCTCCGGCGATGAATTCGTTAGCCGCCAGCTGCGCATCCATCACACCGAGCAAACGAATCGCTTCGTCGGTGTAACGCGCCAGCGGCCGCTTGTCCTCAAACGCAGCCCCGCCCATTTTGAAGAAGAATCCAAACTGGCCGAACATTGGACCGGCCCCACCCATTTGCCACATCAACCACTGCAAGCTGTGGGCACGTTTGACCGGATCCGACGGCAATAGCGTCCCCGTTTTTTCCGCCAGATAAATCAGGATTGCGCCGCTTTCCCACAGCCCAATGGCCTTGCCATCCGGGCCGTGGGGGTCAATGATCGCCGGGATTTTATTGTTCGGATTCAGTGATAAGAATTCGGGGGTCATCTGGTCGGCGTCAGCGAAACTGACTTTGTGTGCCTCATACCCAAGCCCGGTCTCCTCTAACATGGCCGCGACCTTGATACCGTTGGGCGTGGCCAACGAGTACAGCTGGATAACCGATGGATCGGCCGCCGGCCAACGTTTTGTAATGGGGAAATCTGACAGCATCTGCGGCTCCTTTTGCTAAGTCCCACAGTCTTATCGCATACCCGATCACACACAAGTCGCGACCTGGCACGGCATTCGAGCGCAATTGGCACGCCCGTGTTGCAGTGCCAAATGCGGACGGCCACGATGGGTGTTAGCGTTGTAAAAAAGGAGGCGTCTACGTGTATCTCCCGACCCCCCGGTTAACGCTCAAGAACGGCAAGCCGAAACTGGCACGTGGCGCCATCGTGCGCGTGTTCGTGCGCAAGAATACCGACGACCATTTCATCATTGGCGAGGTGCTGGATGCCGACGAGCAGGTCATCACACTGTCGGTCATGGCGCTGTACAAGCACGGCCGCGCGGTCCCACTGAAACCGTTTCTGAACACGGTGGCGACCCCGGCACCGGGCTTTTTGGCGACCCACGACAGCTTTCGCCGCGACCTCGGCCGCCCCGGCCGCGTTCAGGTCATGTGCCTGTGCGACGCGGCCAACGGTAATCCCAGCCCACCCTTGCACGCGCCGACCCACAGCGACAGCACCGGCGCCGAATTGATTCGACTGATGGATCGCATTCGTACCCGCCACACCGTGTGGGCCAACGCCGACGGTTCGCACTGGATCAACGAGGACCCTGAATTGCTCGGCACGTTTTTCGAGCTGCAGTGGCAGTCGGCGGATGAATTTCGGGGGTGATTGCGACCACCGGGGCTACGGCCATCCATGGCCGCCCCGGTGGACCCGCGTCATGCGGGTCGGTATCAATTCCCAATACGGCGCCACACCAACGAAAAAGGGCCGCCCAATGGGCGCTGATATTTCGGCGCATCGCTCAACATCGCCCACGCGATTACCTAGCACCGGGGCCATGGCCCCGGTGGGCCCGTTGGGCCAACCCGCTACGCGGGTATCAATTCCCAATACGGCGCCACACCAACGAAAAAGGGCCGCCCGATGGGCGACCCTTTTTCGTTGGTATTGGTGGAGACGGCGGGAATTGAACCCGCGTCCGCTAGCACTCTGCCTACTGATCTACATGCTTAGGCCATTCTTTCTAGTTAACCCGTCCGCTGTCCGAAGGCCAGGAAGCATGGGGCGAGTCCATTTCAGTCTTACGCTTTGTCCCCGGACCAGGTACTCCACGCCAGGCTCTGTAAATTACTGCGCCACCCACCCAGAGCCGAGCAAGCTTTGCAGTCTAACCTTTAAGCGGCTAGAGCGTAGTTTTCGTCGTTGGCAGTTATGCTAACAAAGCCCATCAGTTGGATTTACGAACGCTGTTGGAACCGCTCGGCATGCACAATAGGTTTTGTCACTGACGTCGAAACCAGTGCGTCCCCATACCGGCAATGTTAGGCCGATTGCAGGCAAACACAAGACCTCATCCGACAAATTATCGCGACAGCCATGCACCCTTGGGTTAGATTTCCGTTTGCAACCAACCTAAGGAACCCACATGCAAGTTAACCGCTACTTTGAAGATCACGTCGTCTCTGTCGGATTTGAAAACAACGACGGCACCCAGTCCGTTGGCGTAATGCAACCCGGCACCTATACCTTTGCCACCTCGCAGCACGAAACCATGACCGTGATTACGGGTTCACTGACCATTAAGCGCGATTCCGACGCCGAGTTTGTCGTATTCAGCGCAGGCAGCCAGTTCGAAGTGCCGACTCACCAAGAATTTGAAGTCCAGGTCGAAACGCCGACCGCGTACCTGTGTCACTACGCCTGAGCGGGCGACAAGTCGATGGCTTGCAGTCGCGCAAGCCACGCGTCGAAATCAGGGCGAACCTGATTGGCCGCCGCATGGCGCAAACCGGTGTAGGTCAAGCTGCCCGGTAACGACGTCAGGCGCCGGCCCAAGGCTTTTTGTAATTGCCATGACCGGCGCCCGTCCGGCCCGCCGGGCGACAAGCCGGGCACCCAATAAGGATCGATCTCGGGCCAGCAGGCACGGGTTTTATGCCAATCCGCCGACAAAGCCTTAAAATGCGTTTGGCGTTGCGCTTCACACACGAAGTGCAAGGTATCTCCGGACGACAGCCCCAGCAAGACCACCCACGCCAAGCGCCACGCATTGTCCCGCGCCAAAACGTTGGCCGGACGCTCGGCCTCGGCCAGCAAACTGGTCAACACCAGCTCGCATTCATTATCCGTCCAGGCTTTACGCGACACCACCACGCTTTTGATCGGTCGAATTCGATAACCGCTAAACGCATTCGGCGGCTGTGCGTAACCGCACTCCACCACCCAGTCGTAAAATGCGATCAGCACGTTCAATGCCCGGCGCCCGGCGTCGGTATGACCAAAACTTGGCAGCAACCACTGCTCGACCACCGGTTTGGCGCGACTGGCCAATTGCTGCGCAGTTAGATTCAGCCCGACAAAGGCGCCAAAGGCTTCAAGTACGCGTAGGTGGCGGCGCTGGGCCGCATTCGACAGACCACTTAGGACCTGACCTTGGTAACGCACCAGCATTTGATCCAGCGCGGGCTGCTCATCAGCATTGGCGAACAAGTCGCCCTCGTCCCGTGCCATCCGAACCTGACCAATCAAGGCATCGAATTCACGCATCCGTTGAGGCACAGCCAGACGCGCCGCATCGGCATCCTCAGTCGACAGCGATTTGCGAAAAAACGTTCCTAATTGATCTTTGACATCGACTGGAAATTTTCGCTGGACCCACCAAAGGTTGCCCCGCTTTAACAGATAATTCGCCATGCGCACTCACTTGTGATACCCCTAGCGTATCACAAACTCTGTTCGGCCCCGGCGATGTTGAGACACACCCTAGTATGCGCGTTAACCCTGCTATCCCTACCCGCGCTTGCCGCGCCGTGGGTGGTGCTGGACGTTCGCCACCACAGCTATAACGATCGCGTACGCGTGGTCTTTGACCTGGATCGAAACCTGGCACATCGCACCACATTTGATGAGCGTTCGATCTGGCTTACCTTCCCGGGCACCCTGAAACGGCTGCCGTGTGCGGCATTGCCCGGTCACATCGATATGCGCCGGACCGATGACGGCATTCGCCTCGGCTACCCAAACGACTTTTGGGTCCAAAGCTTTCAACTGGCGAATCCCCCACGCATGGTGGTCGATTTTTATGGCCGGATCGGCCGCGAGGTGATTACCCCAAACGAGCAGGCGCCGACCCTTCAAGGCCAGCGCTGCGACTGAAATTACTTGGTGTTTGAGCGCAGTACGCGACCTTTTTCACGAGTCCAATCGCGTTCTTTCTCGGTTTGGCGCTTGTCGTGCATTTTCTTACCCGTCGCCAAGCCGATTTCGACCTTGATGTTCTTGCCTTTCCAATACATCGCCAAGCCAACGCAGGCTCGGCCTTTGCCGGTCAGGGCGCTGTGAATCTTGCCGAGCTCTTTTTGATGCAACAACAGCTTACGGGTGCGTTCCGGATCCGCGATAACGTGTGTCGAGGCCGTATTCAACGGCTGAATGTGGGCGTTTAACAAAAACGCCTCGCCGTCGCGCATCACCACATAGGTGTCGGTCAGCTGGACTTTGCCGGCGCGGGCGCTTTTCACTTCCCACCCTTGCAGGACCAACCCCGCCTCGAATTTCTCGTCGATGTGGTATTCGAATGCCGCGCGCTTGTTGCGTGCGATGGCGGGCATGCCGCCTTTGTTGGGTTTATTACTCATGCGGCCGTGAGCATACGCCCAATGCGCTAAAATTCAATGTATTGGCGGGATCGGCTACACTCCTGCCCCATGAAAAACATTGCTAAAACTGCCCTTGTGTTCCATACCGCCGAGCAGATGTTCGATGTCGTTGACGACGTCGCGCGTTACCCGGAATTTTTGCCATGGTGTGCCGATGCCACGATCATCGAAACATCCGATGACAGCATGGTCGCCGAACTCAATTTGGCCAAAGGCCGGCTGCGCCATGCCTTTACCACGCGCAACGCCCGCGTGCGGCCGACGTCGATCACGCTGTCACTGGTCCAGGGCCCGTTCAAACACTTTCACGGTGAATGGACCTTTACCGCCAAAGGCGACGATGCCTGTGAAGTTGCGCTGAACCTATCTTTTGATATGGGCGGGAAATTAACCGCAATCGCGCTGGGCCCGGTCTTTACCCAGGTTGCCAACACCATGGTCGCTGCGTTTTGTGACCGCGCAGACGAGATATACCCATGATCACGATCGAAGTGGCCTACGCGACACCCAAGCGCCAACTCATTTTAAGCGTTGACGTCAGTACAGGCACCACCATGATCGAGGCCGTGCGCGCCAGCGGTATCCTGCGCGAATTTCCCGAAATCGACATGGCCAGCGTCAAGATGGGCGTCTGGGGCAAGACCGAAAAGGACCCGGCGACTCGCATCATGCAAACCGGCGAGCGCATCGAGGTTTATCGGCCGCTATTGATTGACCCCAAAGAGGCGCGTAAAAACCGCGCCAGCAAAGCCACCACGCCTTGACCCGGAACCAAGCGCGGCTGGCCATGCTGGGCGCCGCGTTTTTAGCCTCATGGGGGTGGCCGGTGACCAAGATCGGCCTAACGCACTTCGAACCGATGGGGTTTATGGGCGTGCGTTTCCTTGCAGTCGGCCTGATATTGCTGCCGTTTGCCCTGAAAACCTTTGAGTGGCGCAGTTTTCGCGCCAGCTGCTTGATCGGTGTGGTCATGGTGGTGTCGACGGCACTTTGGGCGACCGCGGTACAGCGCTCTACCGAACTGGGTTTGGCCGGTTTTGTCGTCGCCGTCGGCATGGTGCTGTCACCGCTTTACAGCCACTGGTTCTTTAACGAACCGGTCAGCGCCGGCTTCAAACGCAGAGCCACCCTCGCCTTGGCCGGCGGCGCACTGATGGCGCCGGATTTTCAGCTGGATAACTTCGCCCTGTTTGCGGGCGCCGCGATCGCGTTTGGCTGGCAAATCACCCTAATCAATCATCAAACCCGTGGGGCGGACACCGTCACCGTCGGCTTCGGTCAGATGTTAACCACCGGCGCCGGCCTTTTAGCGCTATCGGCCCTGTTCGAGCCCACCGCACAATTCAGTCAGGCCAACGCCACCGGTTGGGCGTGGCTGTTGATAGCCGGCGTCGGCATTACCTGCAGTCGATTCATGCTGCAAATCAAAGCCCAACGCCACCTGGTGCATCAGGACGCGTCATTTATCTTGAACTTAGAATCCGTGTTCGTACTGATCGTAACCGCCATGGTATTCGGCGAGGAACACAGCTGGATCGCCCTCGCCGGCGCCGGCGTCGTGTTTGGCTCCGCGCTGATGCGTAGTAAGTAACTTGTACGCACCCAAATACCTGGCGTAAGCAAAACCATTGATTCCACCGCAGACAATACTGTACTAAAGTCCACCTCGTAACTGGAGAGGGATACCTTGGATCAAACTTCTAAACCCAGCGGACTGCTGACCGACGAAGAGCGCGACGCGATTAACGCCCTATTTCAAGAGGACGAACAGATCGCGGATGACGCCGATGCGCTATTCGGACAGCTGCGAGCGGTGCTGACTAACTTCGAAGACGATCGGTTACGCGCCGAAGCCGTCAAGATCATTGAGGACACCTTGATGGTCAGCTTGGTCCGTCAACACACGCGCACCATCGATCAAGACGAACAAGACACCGGCGCCTAAACGCCGCCCACAAAAAAGCCAGCATGATGCTGGCTTCCTTGATCTATCAATCGCGAATGACTACTCGGCTTCGAGGTCACGCATTGACAGTTTGATACGGCCGCGGGCGTCCACGTCCAATACCTTGACCTTGATGGTCTGGCCTTCGGACAGGTAGTCCGTGACTTTCTCGACACGTTCTTCACTGATCTGGCTGATGTGAACCAAGCCGTCTTTGCCCGGCAAAATAGTCACAAAGGCACCAAAATCAACGATACGTGCGACCAAGCCTTCGTAGACTGTGCCGACTTCAGCTTCCGCTGTAATCGCCAAGATCATCTGTTTGGCCAAATCTGCACTGTCCTGGCTGGCGGCGTAAATACGCACCGTGCCATCGTCGTCCAGATCGATCGACGCGCCTGACTTCTCGGTCAGGTCACGAATCACGCTGCCACCCTTGCCGATCACGTCACGGATTTTGTCCGAGTCGATCTTCATGGTGCTCATGCGCGGCGCCGTAGCAGCCAGCTCAGTGCGTGATTCTTTGAGGACCTTGTTCATCTCATCAAGGATGTGCAAACGCGCAGTACAAGCCTGCTGCAGCGCCTTCTCCATGATTTCTTCGTTGATGCCTTCGATCTTGATGTCCATCTGCAGTGCAGTCACGCCTTCGGCGGTACCTGCGACCTTGAAGTCCATGTCGCCGAGGTGATCTTCGTCGCCCAAGATGTCGGTCAATACCGCGAAACGCTCGCCATCTTTGACCAAGCCCATAGCAATACCGGCCACCGGCGCACGCAAGGGCACGCCTGCGTCCATCAAGGCCAGTGACGTACCGCACACCGATGCCATTGACGACGAACCGTTGGACTCGGTGATTTCCGAGACCACACGCAACGCGTAAGGGAAGTCTTCTTCGCTGGGCAGTACCGCTTGAACACCGCGACGTGCGAGACGGCCGTGGCCGATTTCACGACGCTTAGGTCCACCCATGAAGCCCGCTTCGCCAACCGAGAAGGGAGGGAAGTTGTAGTGCAGCATGAAGCGGTCGGTGATGTGACCGTGCAGCGTGTCCAGGTGCTGAGAATCTTTCAGCGTACCCAAGGTCGCCGCTACGATCGCCTGCGTTTCACCGCGGGTGAACAAAGCGCTGCCGTGGGTCTGGTCCAATACGCCGACTTCAACATCAATACCGCGCACGGTAGTGAGGTCACGGCCATCGATACGCGGTTCGCCATTCAGAACGGCTTCACGCACGCTGTTTTTTTCCAGCTTGGCGATGCCGCTGCCGATGTCGTCAGCGTTGTAGGTGTCGTTAACCAGCTCGGCAGTCGCTTCGCTACGGATCGCGCCCAATGCAGCGTAACGCTCCATCTTGTCAGTCACGCGGTAGGCCGCAGCCACGCGCTCGGCGTAAGGTGCGACCAAGGCCGCCAGGGCCTTATCTTCGGCCGGTGGTGTCCATGCGAACGGCTTGATGTCAGCTTCGGCGGCGAACGCCTTGATGACTTCGATGGTTTCTTGAATTTCTTCGTGGGCGAACAAAACCGCACCCAACATCTGGTCTTCAGTCAGCTCTTCGGCTTCCGATTCGACCATCAATACCGCGTCTGCGGTACCGGCCACGACCATTTCCAGACGGCTGGTTTCCAGCTGCGCACGGCTCGGGTTAAGGATGTATTCACCGGTTTCGCTGAAACCGACTTTGGCGGCACCAATCGGGCCGTTAAACGGAATCCCAGACACCGCCAGCGCAGCGGACTGACCGATCATCGCAATGATGTCGGCATCGCGACCCGGCTCGGCGCTCATAACGGTCAGGATAACCTGAACTTCGTTCATGAAGCCTTTCGGGAACAGCGGACGAATCGGGCGGTCGCACAGACGCGAAACCAGTGTTTCAGTTTCGGTGGGACGGCCTTCACGCTTAAAGTAACCACCGGGGATACGACCGGCAGCGTAGGTCTTTTCTTGGTAATGAACCGACAGCGGGAAGAAGTCTTGTCCCGGCTTCAGGCCATTTTTAGCAACAACCGTTGCCAGCAACTGGGTTTTGCCCATGCTGACCATGACCGCGCCGCTGGCTTGGCGTGCGATTCGACCGGTTTCCAATGTGACCGTCTGGCCACCGAACTCAAATGATTTTTTTACGATAGTCAATTTTCCATTCCTTCCAACGAAAATGACCCGCACATGCGGGCCATTTTTTTAAGCGCTTAGCGGCGTAGGCCAAGCTCTTTGATCAGGGCTGAGTAGCGATCAACGCTCTTGCCCTTCAGGTAGTCCAGCAACTTACGACGCTGGTTAACCATGCGGATCAAACCGCGACGACTGTGGTGGTCGTGGATGTTGCTCTTGAAGTGACCTTGCAGGGCTTCAATGTTCGCGGTTAACAGTGCGACCTGAACTTCCGGTGAACCGGTGTCGTTTGCAACACGTCCAAATTTCTCGACGATTGCAGCTTTTGCTTCGGCGGTTAGTGCCATGGCGATTTCCTCCTGTGGAATATGCCTAAAGGGCGATATTGCCCCGGTGACCGCGCATATCTGCAGTCACCTTGTGGGTCATTATTGACCCGAGATCAACAAGCGTGTCGGGCCAACCCGACCGTCGTCCATCATCGCGCCCAAAGCCACTAACTGGCCTTCGGCGTCTACCAATGCCAAGTCACCCTCGGTGGGTGCACCTGGTATCAGCAATGCTTGCCCTTTGACGACCCAGCTGATTTCTTCAGCGGTCAATTCAAAGCGCGGCAGATGATTGGCCAGAGAATTAATGGGGCCACAGTGGGCGTCCATCTCGGCAAAGGCCTTGTCATCGCGCAATAAATTCAACGCATCGAGCGTCACCATGGCGTCCGCTTGGAAGCCCGCAACGTTCGTGCGGCGCAATTCAACCACATGTGCGCCACAATCTAAAGCCTGACCTATGTCTTCGACCAAGGTTCGAACGTAGGTGCCCTTCGAGCAGTGCACCCGCAGATCAATCCAATCGTCGCCACGGCCCAGCAGCGTCAGCTCGAAAATGTTGATGGGACGCGGCTCGCGCTCCACTTCTATCCCTTCGCGGGCCAACTCATACAGCTTTTTGCCGTCTTTTTTCAGCGCCGAAAACATGCTCGGAATTTGTGTGCCCTGGCCACGAAACTTGGCCAAAACCGATTCCAACCGTTCATCGCTGATCTCGGGGATGGCTTTGGTTTCCAGCACCTTGCCATCGGCATCGCCGGAATCGGTGGTCACGCCTAACTTAGCCCGCGTGGTGTAAACCTTGTCCGCTTCCAACAACAGGCGTGACAACTTAGTGCCCTCACCAAACAAGATAGGCAACATGCCGGTCGCCAACGGATCCAGTGACCCGGTATGGCCGGCTTTGTCCGCATTGTAAATGCGTTTAACGGTCTGCAAAGCTTCGTTGCTGGTAATGCCCTGGGGCTTATCCAACAACAACACGCCGTCGAACCGACGGCCGCTCGGCTTTCTACGACGTCCCATGTATTTATTCCTCGGAAATATCTGAATCGCTGGCGCGCGCCTTTGAAATCAGCGTCGCCATGCGGGCTGCGTCTTGCTGGGTGCTATCCCCATAAAAACGCAGTTCGGGCACCCGGCGCACGTGCAAGCGTTGGCTCAACTCCGTGCGCAGGTATCCTTTTTGACTGTTAATCGCATCCAGTGCGCGTGTAGGGGCGTCATCACCACCGCCGAGCACGCTGATGTGAACATCAGCGTAGCCCATATCACGGCTTAGTTTAACGCCACTGACGGTGACCAAACCCGGCAGGTGAACTCGGGAATGGAACTGCAACAGCTCCGCCAGTTCACGCTGGATTTGCTCGCCCAGACGGTCGGACCGTTTAAACTCGCGAGCCACTTATAGTGTCCGCGCGAATTCTTTGGTGTCAAAGACTTCGATCTTGTCACCGGGCTTAACGTCGTTGTAGGCCTTAACCGCGATACCACATTCCATGTTGTTGCGGACTTCTTGGACGTCGTCCTTGAAGCGGCGCAAGCTTTCCAGCTCGCCTTCGTAAACCACGATGTTGTCGCGCAGTACACGGATCCGCTTTTGACGGTAAACCGTGCCCTCGACCACCATACACCCGGCAACCTGACCAAACTTGGGCGAGTTGAAGACATCGCGCACTTCGGCAATACCGACGATTTCTTCGCGCAATTCCGGGCTCAACATGCCCGACATTGCTTGCTTGATGTCGTCGATGATGTCGTAGATCACGCTGTAGTAACGCAAATCCATGTCTTCGCGTTCGATGATTTTGCGTGACGCATTGTCCGCACGAACGTTAAAGCCGACCACAATCGCACCGGCTGACAATGCCAAGTTGGCATCGCTTTCGGTGATCCCGCCAACGCCGGAACTGATGACGTTAACTTTGACTTCTTCGGTCGACAGCTTCTCGATCTGGCCGTTCAAGGCTTCCAAGGTACCGCGCACGTCGGTTTTAAGGACAATATTCAAGACCTGAACTTCGTCCGCACCCATGTTGGCGAACATCTGGTCCAGCTTGGCCGCCTGCTGACGACGCTGCTCTTGCTCTTTGGCACGGTCGCGACGGAATTCCGCCACTTCGCGGGCTTTACGCTCGCTTTCCGCAACCAAAAAGTTGTCACCGGCATTCGGCGTACCCGCCAAGCCCAAAACCTCGACCGGCATAGACGGCCCGGCTTCCAAGATCTGCTTACCGTTTTCATCGATCAACGCACGAACCTTACCGACCTGGTCACCGGCCAACAGCACGTCGCCCTTGCGCAGGGTGCCCTGCTGTACCAAGACCGTTGCAACTGGGCCGCGGCCCTTGTCCAAGCGCGATTCAACTACGGTGCCGGTCGCGGGGCCTTCGGCCACCGCGTTCAACTCCATCAGTTCAGCCTGCAGCAATACCGCTTCCAGCAGCTGCTCGACGCCCTCGCCCGTGGTCGCTGACACGTGCACGAACTGCGTGTCGCCACCCCAGGCTTCGGGAATCACGTTGCGCTGGGCCAGCTCGTTCTTAACACGATCCGGGTCGGCTTGTTCTTTATCCATTTTGTTGACGGCAACCACCAAGGGCACGTTACCGGCACGGGCGTGCTGGACGGCTTCTTCGGTCTGGGGCATCACGCCGTCGTCGGCCGCCACCACCAAGATCACGATATCCGTCACCTCAGCACCACGAGCACGCATGGCCGTAAAGGCGGCGTGGCCGGGGGTATCAATAAAGGTCACCATGCCGTTGGGCGTATCAACGTGGTAGGCACCGATGTGCTGGGTGATGCCGCCGGCCTCGCCCGCGGTGACGCGGGTTTTACGAATGCGGTCCAACAGCGACGTCTTACCATGGTCAACGTGACCCATGACGGTGACAACCGGCGCACGAGTCGCCGACTTGCTCTGGTCGTACTGCACTTCGCTGACGATGGCTTCTTCGATCTGGTTTTCGGCGACACGCTTAATCACGTGGCCCATTTCCTCGATCACCAACTCGGCGGTGTCTTCATCAATCGCTTGGTTGATGGTGCACATGGTGCCCATCTTCATCAGCGTCTTGATGACTTCACCGGACTTGACCGCCATTTGCTGGGCGATTTCACCCGGCGTGATGGGACCGGAGACCGTGACTTCGCGCACAATCGGTGCGGTCGGGGCTTGGAATTGGTTGGCTTGGGACATTTCTGCCACGGCCTGCCCGCCTTTCAGTTTTTTGCCGGTGCGGCGGCGATCGTCCTGCTTACCGCGCTGGTTACGTCCACCACCCGGGCCGCGCTTCTTGGCGAACCGGTCGTTGTTAGCGGGGGCCGCATCCGGGCGCAAGCGACGCGTACGATCCGCACGCCCACTGTCCGGCGAGGGTGCCGCCGCCGGTGCAGCGGCCGGTTTAGCGGCTGCTGCCTGGGCGTTGGCCGCGGCTTTCGCGGCCGCCGCTGCCTTGGCGCGGACTTCGTCCTCGGCTTTCTTTTTACGGCGCTGCTCGGATTCCAGAGCCTCGGCTTCGCGACGCTCGCGGCTGGCGCGGCGTGCCGCGGCCAAACGGTCCAAATCGTCCATCTTGATTTCAGTGCGCGGAACCTTGGGCGCCGCTGGCTTGGCCGGCGCTACCGGCTCAGCTGCAACCACAGGCTCGGGCTCGGGCTCGGGTGCCGGTGCCACTTCAGCCACGGGCTCCGGCGCTTTTTCAACAACCGGCTCGACCACGGGCTCGACCACCGGCTCGACCACAGGTGCCGCGGCAACTTCTTCGATCATCGGCGCTGCGGCTTCAGGCGTCCCGGCTCCAGGCTCACCAGCAACGGGCTCACCAGCAACGGGCTCGTCACGGCGCACGTAGGTGCGCTTTTTACGAACTTCAACGTTGACGGTTTTGCCACCGCGACCGCCGCCCACTTTCAGGGTGGTGTTGGTCTTGCGGGTCATGGTGACGCGCGCGGGGTCAACCGCGCCATCGCCGCCGTGTGATTTTTTCAGGTGCGCAAGCAACGTAGCCTTTTCAGACTCGCTGACGGCGTCCTGTGCTGTTTTCTGTGACAGACCTGCATCGGCCATCTGACTCAGCAGTTTTTCGGTTGGTGTGCCGACTAGCTCAGCTAGCTTAGCAACGGTATTTTCAGACAAAACTTTCTCCCAAATTACTCGGCGAACCAGGGCTCACGCGCTTTCATGATCAGCGCGGCCGCTCGTTCAGCATCTATTCCTTCGATGTCCAACAGGTCATCAACCGCTTGCTCGGCCAGGTCTTCCATGGTGCGGATATCTTGTTCCGCCAACTTGAACGCGGTTGCCCGGTCCATGCCTTCCATAGTCAACAAATCTTCGGCCGGCTCACGCCCTTCCAATTTTTCTTCGCGCGCCAGCTCAAGGTTCAACAGGGCATCGCGTGAACGCTCGCGCAGTGCATCGACCAGGTCTTCTTCAAAGCCTTCAATGGCGAGCATTTCTTCGCGCGGAACGTAAACAACTTCTTCCAAGGTCGTGAAGCCTTCTTCGACCAGCACACCGGCCAATTCGTCATCAATACCCAGCCATTCCATAAACTGTTCGACATACTGGCCCATTTCCGCTTCGCGGCGCGCATCGGCGTCCTCGAGGGTCATGATGTTGATATTCCAACCGGTCAGCTCCGACGCCAATCGTACGTTTTGACCACCGCGACCAATGGCCTGAGCCAAGTTATCTTCGGCGACCGCAACGTCCATGGTGTGGGCTTCTTCGTCCATCACGATTGACGCGACTTCGGCCGGACTCAGGGCATTGATCACCAACTGCGCGGGGTTGTCGTCCCACAGCACGATGTCGACGCGTTCGTTGTTCAATTCGTTCGAAACTGCCTGAACACGACTGCCTCGCATACCCACGCAAGCGCCAACCGGGTCGATACGACCGTCGTTGGTTTTAACCGCGATTTTGGCGCGGCTGCCCGGGTCACGTGCAGCGCCACGAATTTCGATCACTTCTTCGCTGACTTCCGGCACTTCGAGCTTGAACAGCTCCATAATCATTTTCGGCGCGGTACGTGTCAGCAACAGCTGAGGGCCGCGGCCTTCCGGGCGCACTTCTTCGAGCAGCGCACGGATCCGATCATTGATGCGGAAGATTTCGCGACCAACCAAGTTTTCCCGTGGCAACAGGCCTTCGGCGTTATTGCCCAAATCGACAATGACGTTATCGCGGGTGGTCTTTTTGACCGTACCGTTGATCAGCGTGCCAACACGGTCTTCGTATTCGACGACGACCTTTTCACGCTCCGCTTCGCGGATCTTTTGAACGATGACCTGTTTCGCCGCCTGGGCTTCGATACGACCAAAGCCGGCGTTCGCCACTAGCTCTTTGTGGGTATCGCCCACTTCCAAGCTTGGGTCGACTTCATTAGCCTCTTCGGTGGTCAACTCAGACCCCAAAATCGCCATTTCGTCGTCGGCACGCACCAACCAGGTTCGGAAAGTCTGGTAGTCGCCGCTTTCGCGATCGATCACCACATGGATTTCCGGCTCTTCGTCTTCAAAACGCTTTTTGGTGGCGCTGGCCAAGGCCTGCTCCATGGCTTCGAATACGATTTCTTTGTTGATGTCTTTTTCGTTGGCGAACAGTTCGACAACAGACAGCAGTTCTTTACCTTCCATCCTTTCCTATCCTTTCGGGGGCACAACGCGCCCTTGCTCAATCGCCTCAAACGGCAAAACATATTCTTCGTTATCAACCTGGACGACAACCTCGTCGCCCTCGACACCCTTCAACGGCCCGCGAAAATTACGACGACCGTCGAACGGGAAGCGCAGTTTAATGCGCACTTCCGAGCCAACCATTTGCTGGTACTGGTCCAGCGAATACAGCGGCCGATCCCAACCCGGGCTCGACACTTCTAGGCTGTAGGCCTCGGCAATCGGTTCTTCGACATCCATCACGCCGCTTAGTTGGCGGCTGACATCAGCGCAATCATCAACATTGACGGTTTCGTCACCGGCACGATCAATATAGACAATGACTTTCAGTTCTTTGGCGGAACCTGCGAGCTCGACGCCCCACAACACCAGTCCCAGCGCCTCGACGCCCGGCCGTGCCAATTCCGCAATTTCTAAGGCTTTACCTTGCATAGCGTCCTGCATAAAAAAGGGCCCCCACGGGCCCTAAAAACGAAAAAGGGCCTCACACGGGGCCCTTTAGTCACGTAGGGTCACATCGGTGCTTTGATGTGTGCCGACAAACACCCGTGAGGTTTGTCATCGCCTATCGCTGGTGCGCATACTAGGGAAGTTGAGGGTACAAATCAACCTAACTGCGATCACATAACTTGGAGAATTCCGCCATGAGCGAACCTACAAACGACCAGCAACTTGATGCCATTCAAGCCGCCACATTCCGCCGCCTTGTGGCGCATTTACAATCGCGAACCGACGTCCAAAACATTGATCTGATGGAACTATCGGGTTTTTGCCGTAACTGTCTATCAAAGTGGTTGCGCGCCGAGGCTGCCGACCAAGGCGTCGAAATTTCAGACCCCGACGCCCGTGAAGCCGTGTACGGCATGCCGTACGCCGAATGGAAAGCTAACTACCAAAAATAGCTAGTCGGCAGCGGGCGAGACACGCGTGTTCTTGCCCGTGCCGATCACCTTGACGCGCTGCCCGGGCGCAAATTCATCAACGCGACTGACTTCCTGAACCAAGCTGATCACGCGGCCCGCATCCAACGACACCACCATCTCCAAGCCCTGAGTCTTGGTCAGAGCCTCTTCGGCCTTGTTGCCGACTAGCGCGCCGACTGCGCCGACCAAAATCGCGCCGATCCGGCTTTCGCGCGAACCACTGGACACCCCAGACCCGGCAATGCCACCGATCGCGCCGCCGGCGACCGCACCGGCACCGCTCTGGGTGCCCTCAATGATCACCGCGCGGACTTCGTTGATGGTGCCGTACTGGACCGTGGCAACATCGCGCGCTTCGCCACGTGAATAGACATCGCCTTTGAGGCTGGAGGCACAGCCGGCCAACACCAATGTGGAAACTGCCAGCAATACTTTTATGATGTGCGCCATCTTATTTCCTTACTCAGCTGTCAATTGCCCTTTAAAAGGACACCGAATGAATTTCGACCAACATATCGCAAAAGTCCCGGCGTTTCCGAAGCCCGGCATCACCTTTTACGACATCAGTCCGATACTCGAAGACCCGGCGGTCGCCCGCCAAGCCGTCAACACACTGAGCGAGCTGGCCGCTCGCTATCAGCCAGACGTCATTATCGGACTGGATGCGCGCGGCTTTCTGTTCAGCCTGCCGGTGGCGCTGGCGCTGGATATCGGCACGATCATGGTGCGCAAGGCTGGCAAACTGCCGGGCCAGGTGATCGAGCGCTCGTATGCACTGGAATACGGTGAGGCGACCTTGGCGATTCAAACCGAGCGCGATTTGCACGGCAAACGCGTGGTCATCATTGATGATCTGTTGGCAACAGGGGGCACCGTAAGCGCCGCCCAAGCCCTGATTGAGCAAGTCGGTGCCACGGTTGTGGCCAGCCTTTTCGTAGTCGAATTGACCGGGTTAAATGGCCGCGCGCGGCTGTCCGGAGACGTCCACGCGCTGCAACAGTACGAATTCTGAAGGCAGCATCGCCGGCCGTAGCCGGCGATCACCTGCTTATTGGGTGACGATCTCGGGGCCCATGATAGCGTTCGGAATCATGGTCGACAGAGCGGGGATGTAAGTCACCATAATCAAGAAGATGAACAACACGCCGACGAAAGGCGCGGCGGCTTTGACGACACGCGCCAAGCTCATCCCGGTAATCCCGGAGGTGACAAACAAATTAAGCCCAATCGGCGGCGTAATCATGCCGATTTCCATGTTCACGACCATGATGATACCCAAGTGAATCGGATCGATGCCCAGCTGCATCGCGATCGGGAACACCACTGGGGCGACGATAACCAGCAGCCCTGAAGGCTCCATGAACTGACCGCCAATCAACAGCAATACGTTGACCAAGATCAGGAAGGTGAACCAGTTAAAGCCGACCGACAACATCCACTCGGTAATCATTTGCGGAATGCGCTCGGCGGACAAGGTGTGCGCAAACAACAAGGCGTTGGCGATGATAAACATCAACATCACCGTGGTCCGCGTAGCGTCCAAGGTCACTTGACGTGACGCTCCACCAAACAGGGCCGGGAAGAACTTGCGGCCCATCAGGCTGAAGTTACGCAGCAAAATCGGGAAGCCTGCGGCTAGGTAGCCGGCGACCGCACCCAGGCCACCTTGGCCACGCCACTGAACGTACCAAACACCCAATGCAGCCGCCAATCCCAGGCCGATCAGGCTGCGATCGCCCAAACCAATGGACTCGGAGCCGGCCAGCGCAAAGAACGACAAAATCATGAACACCATCCAAAAGGACAGCATGTAGACCCAGCCGTTGAAACCGACACGAGCGACCGGCGCATCGTTTTCATCGGTCCAACCGATGCCTTTAAGCGGCCCCATGTCGCGGTAAATAAACACCGCAATCGCCGCGGAATAGACCGCCGCGACCGCGGCCGCCTCGGTCGGCGTAAAGACACCGCCGTAGATACCGCCCATGATAATAACGACCAGGAACAAACCCCAGAAAGCGTCTTTGCCACCGGCCACCAATTCGCCGACGCCTTTCCACTCACCCGCCGGCAGATTCTTAATTCGCGCAACGATGTAGATGGCCAGCATCAACATGGCACCGGCCAAGATGCCAGGAATAATACCGGCCAGGAACATACGGCCGACGGACACGTCGACGGACGCGGCGTATACCACCATAACAATCGACGGCGGAATCAAAATACCCAAGGTCCCGGCGTTAGCAATCACGCCCGATGCGAACTCTTTGGAGTACCCGACTTGACGCATACCGGCGATGGCGATGGTGCCAATGGCTACGACTGTGGCCGGCGATGAACCGGACAAGGCTGCGAACAACATACATGCCAACACCGACGCCATGGCCAAGCCACCGCGCAGGTGACCGACCGCGGCAATAGCAAACCGGATCAAGCGCTTGGCGACGCCGCCAGTGGACATGTAGCTGGACGCCAAAACAAAGAACGGGATCGCCAATAGGGTGTAGTGCTGCCCCACGCCAAATAGGCTGATGGCGACACTGGACAGGGAGTCATTGGTAAACACCGCGATGAACAAAATCGACGATAAACCGAGCGACAGCCCGACCGGCACACCGACGAACAGCAATGCCAAGACCATGCCAAATAGAATCAGCGCTTCCATCAGTCGAGCTCCTTAAGCACGCCTTTGTTTTCTTCGACCAGGTCCTCAGCTTCGTGACTGGCAATGACCATGTCGCGTTGACCCATTAAGATTTGAACCATGGCTTGGAGCGAGCGGAACGCCAGCAGCGCCAGCCCAACCGGCAACATAATCAGCACCAGCCAACGCTGGACACGGTCTTTGACGCCAAAGGTGTCTTGGACCCAGAGCGGCCAGCGCAGCTCTTCGGTGCCAATATTGATCTTGTACATTTTTGCCCAGTAATCGATCGCCCCGGAGCGGGTTTCGATACCCACGTAGGCCAGCCAACTGGCGTCGAGCAATATCAGACCGTACAGCACGCCTGAAAAAGCGCCGAACGCGGCCATATAGCGCATGCTTTTGGGCGGCATGGCTTTGAGTAAAATGTCGACACCCAGGTGGGTGCCGGTGCGGATGCCATAGCTCATGCCCACCAGAATCAGCCATGAAAAGGCCAAGGTGGTGAATTCCAAGGCTGCGCTCCAGCCGGTATTAAAACCGTACCGAGCCACGACCTGGCCGAACGAGACAAGCGTTAACAACGCCATCAGTCCGACCAGCATGTTCTCTTCAAGGTTAGCGACCGCTTGGGGCTTGAATCGCTCCCAAACAAATAACGCCGCGACGAGCGCTAGCAAACAAAGGTGAGGCCAATATGCCATGGGGTCATCCTAGAATAAGTGCCCGGCGCGAACGCCGGGCGGAAAAAGCTTAGGCGTCCGCCGCAGCTTTAACGATGTCAGCACCGATTTCGTCTTCGAACTGACCCCAGACCGGCTTCATCGCTTCTACCCAGCTGGCACGCTGAGCAGGCGTCAGGCTGCGAATTTCGCCGCCCGCTTTGAGGATGTTGGCACGGTTGGTGGCTTCGGCCTTCTTAACGTTCAAGTTGGCTTGTTGCGTCACATCATCCGAAATGCGCAGGAAGTCAGCACGCAAGTCCGCATCCAGGCTGTCCAGGAACTCAGAGCTGGTCATGAAGAAATAGGCCAGCAGCTGGTGGTTGGTTTCAGTGGTGCCGTCCTGAACTTCAAAGAACTTCTTGGTGTAGATGTTCGACCAGGTGTTTTCCTGACCGTCAACAACGCCCGTCTGCAGCGCGCCGTAAACTTCGCTGAATGCCATCGGCTGCGGTGACGCACCCATGGCTGCGATCATCGCCTTGGCAACGTCCGACGTCTGAACGCGGAATTTCAGGCCCGCAGCATCGGTCGGCTCTAGCAAGGGCTTGTTGGCAGAAAAGTACTTCATGCCACTCATCCAGTAACCCAGGCCAACAAAACCGACGTCTTCCATCGAGTTCAGCAGGTCTTTACCGGTTGATGAATTGGTGAAACGAATCGCCGCATCGATATCTTGGAAGATGAACGGCAGGTCGTATACGCCCAATTTCTTGGTGTACGAGCCGAACTTAGACAGCGAAGGCGCGAGGACCTGAACGTCACCCAGCAACAGTGCTTCGAGTTCTTTTGAGTCGCCGAACAGCGTGCTTGAAGGATAAACTTCCATGCACATTTGGCCGTTCAGTTCCGTGTTGATGCGTTCGGCCAGGTTGTTCGCCGCCACAACTTTAGGGTGCGTGGTGCCGCCCGTGACGTGTGAAAGCTTAACCACCACTTCGCCGGCGTCGCAGGCGGCGTTCGCAGTAGAGGCCGCAACGGCCAACGTCAGAGCGCTGACCGCGCCAATCAACTTGTTCATATGTAACTCCTATTGTTATAGCTGCAAAGCTGCAGTGCGCGGGATACTGCAAAGGCTGTGCCAGCTCAAGAGTTAGTCATTGCGGTGGGCGCGGGTAGTAATCTACCCATTCGCAACTATTCGTGCGTCAGTTTCGACCCATCAATGCCGTGTCGCTGCAGCTTGTCGTAAAGCCCCTTGCGCGACAGGCCCAGGGCTTCGTAGGTCGCCTTCATTTGGCCCGCGTTACCGATTAACGCCGCCCGAATCACGCTGGCCTCGAACGCTGCCACCTGATCCGCCAAGGGTTGCTGGCCGTCCGCCGTCGGGGTCGCAAAGCCATGCCACAGCCCCAGCACAAAGCGCTCGGCCAGGTTACGAAGCTCACGCACATTGCCCGGCCAGCCGTAGGCCATCAGCTGTTGCTCCAGCGCCGGGCTCAACTCGGGGATCTCGCGTCGGTACTTGCCCCGAGCTTCGCGCGCCAAATGATAAAACAACGCCGGCACATCGCTGATGCGCTCGCGCAGCGGCAACAGCGGCAACTGGACCACATTCAGCCGGTAATACAGGTCACTGCGCAAATTCAAACCGGGATCGGCCTCCGGCGTCGACTTGATCGCGGCGACGAAACACACGTCCAGCTGAATGCTTTGGTTGCTGCCCAGCGGCTCAATCGTGCGGTTTTCAATGGCCCGCAGCAGCTTGGACTGGACGTCCAGATTCATACTTTCAAGCTCGTCCAAGAACACGGTGCCGCCGGCGGCGTGCGCCAGCCGGCCTTCGCGCGCGCCTTGGGCGCCGGTGAAGGCCCCAGCGACATGGCCAAACAGCTCGGATTCGATCATGTCGGTGGGAATCGCCGAGCAATTGATGGCGATAAAGGGCCCGCTCGCGCGCGGGCCTTCGTCGTGCAGGGCGCGTGCCACCACTTCCTTGCCGGTGCCAGTTTCACCGACAATCAGACAGTCGATCTGGGCCTCGGCGGCAACCTGAATACGGTGGCGCAATTCGTCCATCGACGGGTGCTGGCCGACCAACCGGCTTTGCAACCCACGGTTATCGGTCAATTCAGATCGCAGTACGCGGTTTTCAAGCACCAGCCGGCGCCGTTCCACCGCATTGTTTAGGGTCCGCACCAGTTGTTCGACCGCGCACGGTTTTTCAATAAAGTCATGGGCACCCAGGCGCATGCACTTGACCGCCATCGGTACGTCGCCATGACCGGTCATGACCACCACCGGCAACACCGAATCAATCGCCTGAACCCGCTCCAGCACATCGAGCCCGTCCAACCCCGGCATCAAATAATCCGTCAGCACCACCGCATAGTCATCGCGCGACAAGCGCTCCAACGCCTGCGCGCCACGGCTGAACGTGCGCACCTCAAAGCCTTCAAGCTCCAAGGATTGGGCCAACGCCCGCGACAAATCCAAATCGTCATCGATCAATACAATGTGCGGTGATTTCACGGTTCGCTCGCTGGTTGTGCGTGATTAAAGGTCAGTATAAAGATCGCGCCCGAGCCGTTTGGGCCGCCAATCGCCTGGACCTGACCGTCGAAGCGTTGCATCAAATCATGCACCAACGACAGCCCAAGCCCAAGCCCGGATCCTTGCGGTTTGGTGGTCGCAAACGGCTCGAACAGCTGGTCTTTGACCGCGTCGGCCACACCCGGCCCGTTGTCCGAACAGCGCAGCTGAAACCCACCCTCAGTCCACTGCCCAGTCAAGGCGATCTGGGGGGCGTCGGTGTCGCGGACCGCATCCAAGGCATTGCTTAACAGGTTTAACAGGACCTGAGTCAGGGCAATTGAATCCGCTTTCAACCGCGCCGGCGGCCCCAAAATTTGCAACTCGACCTGTTGGATTCGACAGCGCGGCAACAGCAAGATCGAGGCCTCACGCGCACTGACCTGCCAATCGACCCAGCTCAGTTGGCTGTCCGAGCGACGCGCAAAACCGAGCAGAGTCTTCGACAGCATCGACATGCGCTCAGTTTGTTCAACAATAAACCCAAGGTTGTCCGCGACCGTGTCGTGCTTGCCCATCGCCAGTAGCTTTTGGGCGTTTTGGGCGTAGGTGCGAACCGTCGCAATGGGTTGGTTATATTCGTGACTCAGAGTCGTCGACAGCTGACCAATGGCGGCCAGTTTTGCGGTTTGCTCGCGCTCGGCCTGGGCCGCTTCGAGTTTACGCTGGGCCTGCTGGCGCTCCTCAATTTCGAGACGCAAATCACGCGTGCGCAGGCTGACCTGGCGTTCTAAACGCAGCGAGACGGATTTTTGCAGGCGCTCTTGCTGAACCGATTGAATCTGGCGGCGAAACACACGAGCCAGCGTCAACCACAGCACCAACCCAACCAGCGCCCCCATGGCCGGCACCACCCAACCACGCCCCATGTCGATACGCTCGATCGACCACAACGTCCAGCCCATAACTGGCAGTCGAACCTGGTGGGTCACCCAACCGCGATCGTAGCGGCTGGCGGCGGCAAAGGGTTGGCCTTTGATCGCCTCGACGTTGGTCACGATAACGTCACCCAGTTGATCGACCAACACCAGCGGATGGTTGGCAATGACCCACTGCTGTTCTAACTGGGACAGGTCAACGACGACCAAAATGGCACCCAGATAAGCCGCGCCGCGAACCGGCGCTGCAAACAGATACAATGGCCGCCCGGCCGCGTCGATTAGCGAGCCGCGACCAAGGCTACCCTGGCGCACCGCACGGCTGATTTGATCGGGCAACAACTGAATACGACCGCGCCCGGATTCGCGGTCGACCCACACCAATGACTCGCCGTCCGCGTTGTACACGCCGGTCGCATAAGCCCCAGACAGGTAGGTCCAGTCGGTGGCCTTTTGTTTTAACGCATACAGATTACCGCGGCGCACCCAGTTAGTGGTCTGGGTATCCTCGGCCCATAGCCGCGGCAATGAGCGATAACGGTCCAACAACGCATTCAGAGCCAGCACCTGGACCTCGGCATCGGTGGCGGCGGACGCCCGTGCCCGATCCGAGGCTCGCTCCCAGTCGTACAACCAAGCCGCCGCCGACAACACCAAGGTCAGGATAAATAGCATCTCAAACGCGAGGCGACGCCGGAATGTCAGGGCTTGCAGGGATTTGGCCATGCCACAGTTTAGCCTGATGCGAGGGTTGGATCGACGCCAGCGACAGGTTATCGTCCGCGCGCGTCCAGTTTGGCGCGCCCACCACCCAGGATTGCTCCTTTGATTAACGCCACCGCCTCGGCCCGCTCCGAAAACAGCCTGTGTATTCTTTACATGGTCATCGCCATGGCCGGCTTCGCAATTGAAGACGCGGTTATTAAGCAGTTGTCCTATGACATGCCGATCTCGCAGATTTTGGTATTGGTCGGACTCTGCGGCAGCCTCGCCTTTGCGGTCATCGCGGCGCTTAAGTCAATCGCACTGTTCGGGCCCAACCTGGCCAACTGGCGCTTTGTCGGGCGCACCTTTTGCGAGCTGTCATCGGCAATATTTTTCGTCTCGGCGATTGTCTACGCCTCGTTGTCAGCGTCCTCGGCGATCTTGCAGGCGGCACCGCTGGTAGTGGCCATGGGCGGCGCGTTGTTTTTGGGCCAAGCGGTCAGCACCCGCCAGTGGGTGCTCATTGGCGCCGGCTTCGCGGGCGTGTTGCTGATTATCCAACCCGGCATGCAGGGCTTTCAGCCAGCGGCGTTACTGGCGGTGGTTGCGGTCATATTACTAGCAATTCGCGACTTACTAACCCGGTCAATCGCGGGCTCAATTGCGCCCATCACGATTTCATTTTGGGCCTTCTTTGCGCTGTTTCTGGCCGGCGTCGTGACCATCCCGGTATTTGGTGAATTCAGCCCCATCCGCCCGGCACACCTGGGCTTGCTCTGTCTATCAACGATCGCCGGCGCCGGCGCCTACTTTGCGGTGGTATTGGCGACCCGCGGCGGTGATGTCGCCGTCGTTGCGCCCTTTCGCTACAGTCGCTTGGTGTTTGCGCTGATGTTGTCGGTGGTGTTCTTTGACGAAACGGTCAACGCTGCGATGCTGGCCGGCAGTGCGCTGGTGATCGTGTCGGGTTTGGCGACTTTGCGCCGATCACGCTAGCCCGCTTAGCGGACCAAAATCGCCCGGAAATCGTTGACGTTAGTCAGTGTCGGCCCGGTCACGATCTGCTCACCCGTGGCGGCAAAAAAACGGTGGCCATCGTTGCGCGCTTGGTATTCAGCCAGGGCATGGCCTTGGGCATTGGCCGCATCCATGCTGCCCGAGTCAAACCAGGCTCCGGCCACCTCAGCGGCGCCATCGACCCCATCGGTATCAATCGCCAAGCCGACAATGTCGCGGCTGCCATGCAGTGCCTGAACCATGCCCATGGCGAATTCGACGTTGCGACCGCCGATACCCTCACCGCGCACTGTCACGGTGGATTCGCCGCCGCTCAAAATGACCGCGGGGGTCCGAATCGGCTGTTGGTATTGCTGGACTTGTAACGCGATCGCGGCCATAACCTTTGCGGTTTCCAGCGCATCCGCTTCGATAAATGCCCCCAGATTGAGCACATTAATACCCGCCGCTTCGGCCACATCGGCCGCCGCCACCAGGGCCTGCTGCGGGGTCGCGACTAACTCAACATGGCCTGGGACCGCGTTGGGTGTTTCGCCATTGGGACCGCGTAAATGGGCCAAAACGGCATCACTGGGCGTCACTTCAAATTGTTTAAACAGCGCCAGCACGTCACCGACCGAGGTCGGGTCGGCACTGGTCGGGCCGGACCCAATGTCGTGCAACACATCGCCGGTAACGTCCGAAATCACCAGCGTGGTCAGCCCGGCACCGGCACAGGCCGCGGCCAAGCGGCCACCGCCAATTTGCGAGAGGTGTCGACGCACGGTATTAAGCTGACCGATGGTTGACCCGCCGTTGAGTAGCTGTTTGGTGATCGCCTGAATCTCAGCCAACTCAACCCCCGCCGGTGGGTAGGCAATCAGCGACGACGCACCGCCGGACAGCAGCATCAGTACCTGTTCGTCATCCGCCGCACCGCCCGCCAATTGCAACAAGCGCTGGGCGCCGCGAACACTGTTGGCATCCGGTGTCGGGTGAGCCGCTTCGATGACTTCAACATGCTGGCAATCGACCGCATGGCCGTAGCGTGTGACCACGGCGCCGCGAATGGATCCGGAAAATTGTTGCTCGACCGCGCGTGCCATCGCCGCCGCGGCCTTGCCCGCGCCCAGCACCACTAGTTTTTTACAGTCCGGCAGTCTGCCGTGGATGGCCTGGGCCGGGTCCGCGGCGGCTAATGCCGCCTGCATCATCGCCGTCAAGGAGTCGCGGGGCTGTGTCATTCATGCTCGCCAATAGTGTGGCCGGCCATATTTTCGATGGCCCGCACCAACGCGGAGTGATCCTGACTGGCACCGCCCATGGCCACACACTGATTCATCAGCTGCATAGCGCCGGCGGTATGTGGCAGCGCAAGCCCAAGGGACTTGGCGCTGTCCAAGGCCAAGCCGAGGTCTTTTTGGTGCAGCTCGATTGTAAAGCCCGGATCGAACGACCGTGTGGTCATCCGTTCGCCATGCACCTCCAGTATTTTGGAGGATGCGAAGCCACCCATCAAGGCCTGGCGCACCCGTTGCGGATCGGCACCGGCTTTGGACGCAAATACCAAGGCCTCGGCGACGGCTTCGATGTTAAGCGCCACAATCATTTGGTTGGCGACCTTGGCAATTTGACCGGCCCCGGACGGGCCGACATGGGTGATGTTTTTTCCCATCAACGCCAACAGCGGCTGTGCGCGCTCAAATGCACTCGCGCTGCCGCCACACATAATCGACAGCGACGCCGCCTTGGCGCCAACCTGACCGCCGGATACCGGCGCGTCCAGCCAAACACCGCCTGCGGCCTCGACCTGTGCGGCAAAATCCCGGGTCTGAATCGGATCGATAGAGCTCATATCGATCACCAAGGTGCCCGGGCGCAGTGACGCCGCCAGGCCGCCGTCGCCAAACAGCACCGCGTCGACCTGCGGGGTATTCGGCAGCATTAAAATCAGTACGTCCGCGGCCGCCGCGACCGCGGCATAGCTGTCCAGATCCTGCAGGCCTTGGCGCGCCAACTCATCCGGCAAGGCCGCGCTGTGCGTCTTAGTGCTGACGCTATGACCGGCGCTTAATAAATGACCCACCATCGGCGCACCCATAATGCCCAACCCAATAAATCCAATCGTGCTCATGCGGTTTCCTCCGTTTTCAGTGTTGATCGCAACCAGTCCAGACCCGCCTGGGTTGTCCGTGCCGGCTTGTATTCGCAGCCGATGTCACCGCGGTAGCCGGCCGCATCGATGGCTGCAAATACCTGGTCGAAATTAATTTCACCCGTGCCGGGTTCGTGACGCCCTGGGTTGTCGGCAATTTGGATATGCCCAATCTGGGCCATGTGAGCGTGCATCGTCCGGATCAGATCGCCCTCCATAACCTGCGCGTGATAAACGTCATATTGCAGCCAAATATTGCCGCAGTCGGCTTGCTCGATCGCCGCCAAACCCTTGGCCGTGGTGTCGATTAAGAACCCGGGGATATCGACTTTGGAGTTGATCGGTTCCAACAACAAGCGCAGTCCCTCCCCCTCCAGTTTCAGTGCCGCGTAGCGCAGATTGTCGACCAGCACGGCCTGGGCCTGCTCCAGGCTGATGCCAGCCGGCACAATGCCCGCCAGGCAATTCAATTGCGGGCACTCCAACTCCTTGGCATAGGCGATGGCCTTGTCGACGCCGGCTCGAAATTCGGCGATCCGGTCAGGATGGCAGGCAATCCCGCGTTCGCCCTGGTCCCAGTCACCCGCCGGCAAATTAAACAGGCCCTGGCGCAACCCATGGGTCGCGAGCAGCTCAGCTATTTCATGGCGCGGATGGGCATAGGGAAACAAGTATTCGACCGTATCAAATCCGGCCGCAGCCGCGGCTTGAAAGCGATCAATAAAGGCCACTTCGGTAAACAACATGGATAGGTTTGCGCTGAACTTAGGCATCGATTTTCTCCATTTTCGGCACCCAAAAGGTCTCGGCTGTTAGGTCTCCATCGCGGCAATCAATGGGCTCAAATTCATTGATCGCTGCGATCGACTGGCCCATGGCGATATTGGTCACTCGCTCGCAAATGCACTCCACCACAACCGGCACGCGTTGCGCCTTGGCCCTGGCCTGGGCGTCGATCAAGCCTTGGTTGAGGTGTTGTGGCTCGAGCACACGGATGACTTCGCAGCCCATGCCTTCGATCACTTTGGCATGGTCGACACCATAGGCCTGCGGCACACCGTCACCGCCGGCGGGGGTGTTTTGGTTGTCGAACGCGAGGCTGACTTGGAAGTCCATGTCGAAGCCTTTTTGGGCCTGACGAATTAACCCCAGATACGCGTTATTCAACAGTATGATGACCACGCCCAGACCGTGCTGGGCGCCGACCGCCAATTCTTCGATCAAAAACTGAAAATCGTAGTCGCCACAAACCCCAACCACGACCTCATCTGGGCACGCGGCACTGACACCCAGTGCCGCCGGCAGTGTCCAGCCCAGGGGACCGGCTTGGCCGCAGTTGATCCAATGACGCGGTTTAAACACCTTTAAGAACTGGCCACCAGCGATTTGCGAAAGCCCGATGGTCGAGACGTAGCGCGTGTCCGGGCCAAAGGCCTCGTTCATGGCTTGGTAGATGCGTTGTGGTTTCATCGGGACCTGCTCGAAATCGGTCTTGCGCAGCATGTGATGTTTGCGGTGTAAGCATTCTGCGGACCAGCGATCGAAGCGCTGGGTAATCCGCGGTAACGCGGCGACAAACTGGACCAAAGCCTGCTTGGCGTCCGACACAATACCCAGCGTCGGCTCGAATATGCGCCCGATTTGGGTGGCCTCAACGTCGACATGGACAAACTTTCGCCCCCGGGTATAGGTTTCCAGGTCACCGGTGTGCCGGTTAGCCCAGCGGTTGCCGATTCCGATCACCAAATCGGCGCGCAGCAGCGTCGCGTTGCCGCAGCGGTGGCTGGTTTGCAGCCCCACCATACCGGCCATGAGGTCGTGATCGTCCGGAATGCAACCCCACCCCATCAAGGTCGGAATCACCGGAATGCGACGGGCGTCGGCAAAGGCCAACAGCTCGGCTTCGGCAGTGGCATTGATGATTCCACCACCGGCCACGATCACCGGCCGCTCAGATTGGTTAATGAGGTCGACCAAGCGGTCTATTTGAGCCGCACTTGGCGCCGGCTTTGCGATTTCAGCCGGTTCATACAGGTCAATATCAAAATCGATTTCCGTCATCTGAACATCGATCGGCAAATCAATTAAAACCGGCCCCTTGCGCCCTTCGCGCATCAGCTGACAGGCTTTGCGCAGTGTGCCCGGCAATTGCGCCGCGGCTCCCAACATGACCGCCCACTTCGTCACGGGCGCTGCAATGGATACAATATCGACGGCTTGAAAGTCTTCTTTGTCTAGTTTGGCGATCGGCGCTTGACCGGTCACGCACAAGATCGGGATAGAGTCCGCCCATGCCGAGTACAGGCCGGTGACCATGTCCGTACCACCCGGGCCGCTGGTGCCGATACACAGACCGATATTGCCAGGCGCCGCACGCGTGAAGCCCTCGGCCATGTGCGAGGCAGCCTCGACGTGGCGTGCCAGCACGTGGTTAAAACCACCGTGACCTTTTAGCGCAGAGTAAAAAGGGTTAATCGCAGCACCTGGCACGCCAAAGGCCTGGGTAATGCCCTCTTTTTCCAATATTAATGCCATCGCATCCACTGCACGCATCTGGGTCATAGTTCGTCCTCGTTATTGTTTAGACGCACTACTTTGTTCTTTTAGCCGGATGCAGTATATTTTTTCAAAATTGCTTTTTATAAAATTGGTAAATTATTTATCTAGTTGTATTTAAATGATTTTTGTTTTTTCAAATGGTAGGCAAAAACAATAATGAAAAATTCCCTTGGAACCGAACCCAGCAAACGCGGGCGCGGACGGCCAAAACTGGAAGGCGAGCCGAGTGGCGTTAAAACCCTGGACCGGGCCCTGTCAATTTTGCAAACCGTCGGTCAATACGACGGCATCAGCCTTAGCGATATCGCCGTCACCATGGACACCAGCCCAGCCTCGATTTACCGATTCCTCAACACCTTCGAGCGCCGTGGATTTGTGACCCAAAGCGCTGAAACTGGCGAGTGGCGGATTGGCATCGAGGCCTTTCGATTAGGCAGCGTATTCGCCCGCTCGGCAAAAGTGGTCGAACATGCACGACTGCCGATGAAGCAGTTAAGTGAGCTAACCCACGAGACCGCCAACCTCGGAATTTTAGATAAAGGCGAAGTGGTGTTTGTGGCCCAGCATGAAACCCACCAACCCATCCGGGCGTTTTTTCGCCCTGGCAGTCGCAGCGCCGCACACAGCAGTGCCATCGGCAAGGCTATTTTGGGTGCCTCCGGTGAGGTTGAACAATTCCACTGGCTAAATAGCTACCCGCTTGAACGCTTCACCGACGCAACACTGACCGATAAGGACGGCTTCAAAAGCGCACTGCGTGACGCCCGACGCAACGGATTTTCGATTGACGATGAAGAACGGCACACGGGCATGCGCTGTGTCGCGGCACCCATCTTTAATGTTCACAATGAAGTCATTGCTGGGCTGTCCGTGTCCGGCCCAAGCTTTCGAGTCAACGACGACACGATGCCCGATCTGGCCCGCCAGGTGCGGCAAACTGCCAGCCGTATTAGCGCCCTAATGGGCGCATCCCACGCCGGCTAAAGCGGATAAAAAAAGGCCAGCCTTTAGGCTGGCCTTTCAATCAACACGGCACGCCGTCGACGGCTACCACTTGCCGTCGCGTGTCTCCAATCGGTCAAACGATTCACCGATCAAAACACCCAGCTCGCGCTGTTCACCGGGTTTCAGGTGCACCGCCGGGCGACCGTGGGCAAAACGGTAGTTACAGATCACGGCAACGTCACCGACCTTCCACGGAATCGGAATGCCATAGTCATCGTAGACCTTGAGGAACAGCTGCTTTTCGTCGTCGCTCATTTCCGAGCCGTCACCAAAGGTGAGCTGTAACGGGCGCTCGTGGGCGGGCAGGTGCTGGACCAGCGGCCAGGTGTCAAACCACGCGGCATCGTCAGCCAGGCTGGCGTACAGCAAGTTACGATCCATCTGCGGAAAAAACTCGAAGGCCGAAATGTAGAAACGCGTTTTCAGTAAACGATTCGGCCCCCACTCGACTTCCAAACCGCGGCTTTGGGCTTCGGCCGCCGCCACGTCCGGGTCATCAGTCAACATCGACTGCTGCCAGTGGTTGTAAACGCCAATGTTCAAACGGTCTGTAAAGGAGTCGCGATCCGTCAGGCTACGGTGATAGCACAGACCCAGCTCCTTCAGCTTTTGGCCAAAAGGCGTCGCTAAGATTGCATCCGTCGCCCGGCAGTTGTCCGACACAAAGGTATAGCCACCTTCGCTCGGCATTTTGCTCGCCATGAAACTGACCATCTTGGTGCTTGAACCGATGTAAGCCATCTCGTGGTGATAATGCAGACGCGCTTCCAGCGGCGCGCCGACTTCGTAGACGTTCTTTTGGATCATTTTCCGAGGATTCGCACCGCCCTCGTAGTTGCGCTGTACTTTCAGCACTTGAGTCGCAATCAAACGCATCGATTGCAGATCATCAAGGCCGGTATTGACGACATGAACCAAACCCACTTCGTCAAAGGTCCGCTGCATGTGGGCTTCAAGTTCAGCGCTCGGTGCTAACGGCGTGCCGTCGACGCGATACTGGTTGCCGTCGATGACAAACAGATCCGGAGAAATGGACGGGGTGCCTGTCCACCATTTGGGTTCGATGATGTTGGGCAATGGTGCAAATACTGCTTCAGCGGTCGCGGACATCGATTTCTCTCAAGGGTAAATTAAAACGCGACGAGCATCATAAACTTGGTACGAAGGCTGGACAATCGAAAAAAACAGCCGCTTAGACTTTTTCGGATGGTGCATATGACGCACCGTATCAAGCAACGCTTCGAGCCTGCGAACGCCCAAAGCGCCAGCGACGGGCCGGCAGTCCGACCACAGGCACCCTAAGCAGGCACTTTAAACAGAAAAAGGCCAGCATCTCTGCTGGCCTTTAACCTTTGGAATTTGGTGCCCAGGAGAGGGTGAGCAGGGATTTCGAGAAGCAACGCTTCGAGCCTGCGAACGCCCAAAGCGCCAGCGACGGGCCGGCAGTCCGACCGCAGGCACCCTAAGCAGGCACTTTAAATAGGCACTTTAAACAGAAAAAGGCCAGCATCTCTGCTGGCCTTTAACCTTTGGAATTTGGTGCCCAGGAGAGGACTTGAACCTCCACGTCTATACAGACACTAGCACCTGAAGCTAGCGCGTCTACCAATTCCGCCACCTGGGCTTTGTGGGGGCGGATAATAGTGACGTTAGCGCATCAGCGCAAGCGAATTTTACCAAGGCCGCCCCCTCGACTAAAGCATCGATGTCAAAAGTGGACTCAACTCCAATTTTGCGTGTAGGTTCTTAACAATAAGAGTCAGTTTGGGGCCGACATTATTAACCGATCAACACTCACCATCAACATCGCCACCATGGCCATCTACGTTTTTCTATTTGCCGTTCAAGACTGGGGCTTTCGCCAAAACTCAGCCGCAGCGTCATTGATTTTTTTACCGCACGGCTGGCGTGTAGTGAGTTTTTTCCTGTTCCGCTTCCGGGCGCTACCGGGGCTCCTGGTAGGACACATCGCCACCTGCGTACTTTTCTTTCCCAACTTCACCGAAATGCCATGGACATACGTTGCCACCTGCATAGCCAGCGTAACCCCGCTACCGCTGGTTTACCTGGCACTTTATGCGCTGGGCTGGGACTTGCTGGCGCCGCGAAACGCCTACCCCGTGGTGCCCTGGACCTCATTTGCACTCTTAGGTGTCATCGCAACGGCCTTAAATGGTGTAGCGGTATCCAGCGTTTACCTAGTAACGGCCAGTCGAGATATCGACGTTAACCAACTCGTCCAATATGCGGTCGGCGATCTGATTGGCATGATCGTTTTTGTTGGGGCATTGCTTTTCTACTTCCGCTGGGATCGCCGGCGGCGCCTGGCCGCTTCAACACAATCAGGCTAAATGGCATGGCGCGGACAAGCGCCTTGCTGGCCACCAACACCGCCATCACACGAATCACTCCGCCGCTCTCGGGCATCCATGCCCTGCGCGGCGCTTGGCCATCCTGGCCGGCGGAACCCGCACGTGCGGGTGCAAGTCCCCAAATACCAAACATAAAAAAAGGCCCGCTATTGCGGGCTGTTGGTGCCACGACCACCGCCATCACACGAATGACTCCGCCGCTCTCGGGCATCCATGCCCTGCGCGGCGCTTGGCCATCCTGGCCGGCGGAACCCGCACGTGCGGGTGCAAGTCCCCAAATACCAAACATAAAAAAGGCCCGCTATTGCGGGCTGTTGGTGCCACGACCACCGCCATCACACGAATGACTCCGCCGCTCGCGGGCATCCATGCCCTGCGCGGCGCTTGGCCATCCTGGCCGGCGGAACCCGCACGTGCGGGTGCAAGTCCCCAAATACCAAACATAAAAAAAGGCCCGCTATTGCGGGCTGTTGGTGCCACAACCACCGCCATCACATGAATCACTCCGCCGCTCGCGGGCATCCATGCCCTGCGCGGCGCTTGGCCATCCTGGCCGACGGAACCCGCACGTGCGGGTGCAAGTCCACAAATACCAAACATAAAAAAAGGCCCGCTATTGCGGGCTGTTCTTACCGCGAACACCGCTATCACAGGTATCACTCCGCCGCTCTCGGGCATCCATGCCCTGCGCGGCGCTTGGCCATCCTGGCCGGCGGAACCCGCACGTGCGGGTACAAGTCCCCAAATACCAAACATAAAAAAGGCCCGCTATTGCGGGCTGCTCTTACCGCGAACACCGCTATCACAGGTATCACTCCGCCGCTCTCGGGCATCCATGCCCTGCGCGGCGCTTGGCCATCCTGGCCGGCGGAACCCGCACGTGCGGGTGCAAGTCCCCAAATACCAAACATAAAAAAAGGCCCGCTATTGCGGGCTGTTGGTGCCACGACCACCGCCATCACACGAATCACTCCGCCGCTCTCGGGCATCCATGCCCTGCGCGGCGCTTGGCCATCCTGGCCGGCGGAACCCGCACGTGCGGGTACAAGTCCCCAAATACCAAACATAAAAAAGGCCCGCTATTGCGGGCCCTTTTTTATGTTTGGTGCCGAAGGCGGGACTTGAACCCGCACGAGATAAATCTCACCACCCCCTCAAGATGGCGTGTCTACCAATTCCACCACTTCGGCGATAACGCTTTAATTACCGGTCGGAAGATCACTCGATTCCGCCGGGGCGGGAGTATCGACTGTTTCCATCGGCGTAACAAGTGTCGGCAAGCCAACACCTGAAATAGAGTCCGCTTGATTCTTGGCGATCACCGCCAAGGTAAACGAAGACACAAAAAACAGACCGGCCAAAATACCCGTCATCTTAGTCAAAAAGTTACCCGATCCGGACGCACCGAAAACGGTCTGTGACGCGCCACCACCAAACGAAGCACCGGCGTCCGCGCCTTTGCCCTGCTGGATCATAACCAAACCGATGATGGCCACAGCCAACACCACGTGCACGATGATAATTCCACTTTCCACTAATTCTGCTCCGTAAAGGCCTTCACGATCACCGCAAAGGATTCAATAGTTAATGCCGCCCCACCGACCAACGCCCCGTTAACATCCGGGCACGCAGCCAATTCCGCGGCGTTAGCGGCATTCACACTGCCGCCGTATAAAATTTTTGTCTGGCCCTTACCGGCGTCGACCAGCATCCGGCGAATCACCGCATGCATGGCCTGCGCTTGTTCGGCACTGGCTGTCTTTCCAGTACCGATCGCCCAGACCGGCTCATAGGCCACGACGCAGTCCATCACCGTGCCCAAGGCCTGAATCACCGGCGCCAACTGCTCACCGACCACCTGCTCGTGACGGCCGGCTTCACGATCATCCAGCGACTCACCGACACAAACAATCGGCACCAAACCAGCGCTAGCCGCTGCCAATGCCTTGCGGGCAACCAGATCTGAGGTTTCAAACTGGCGAACACGACGCTCCGAATGCCCGACCAGCACGTACTTAGCGCCGACGTCCACCGCCTGTTGCGCGCAAATATCACCGGTCGTGGCGCCCATGCCCTGGTCGCTAATGTCTTGCAATCCCAGCGCGACATCGCTGGTGGCCAATAGCTCAGCGACTTTGCCAGCGTACAGCGCCGGCGGGATCACGCACACATTGGTCTGATTGCAATGGTCCCGCACTGCCTGCGCCAACGCCTGAGCGCTATCAGCCAGTAAATTGGTCTTCCAGTTGCCTGCAATCAGTGTGTTCATACGGACCCTTATAATCGGGCGCAGAGACTATCACTGCGCCTCACTGCATTCAATCTGACAAGGATGCACGAACAACGTCAGCAATCGTATGCGCATGCGTGTCGGCCACGGTCTGAGATTGAGCTTCGACCATCACCCGAATCAAAGGCTCGGTGCCGGATGCACGCAACAGCACACGCCCATCCCCGCCCATGGCGCTTTCGGCGCTGACCACGGCTGCCTGAATACTGGCCTGTTCGGCCAAATTAACTTTCTCGGCGATGCGCACGTTAACCAGCACTTGCGGGCAACTCTCGTAACCGCGACTGAGCGCCGCCAATGTTTTGCCTGAGCCGCGGACCGCGGCGACCACTTGCAAGGCCGTGACCAAACCGTCTCCGGTGCCCGTGGCATGACCACACACTACGTGGCCACTGGTCTCGCCGCCCAACATCCAGCCGCGCTTGACCATTTCTGCGACGACATAGCGATCGCCCACATTAGCCCGGGCAAACGGAATGCCGCGGGCGGCAAAGGCCTGTTCTAGTCCCAAATTGGTCATCAGGGTCCCGACCACACCACCCTCAAACCGGCCTTGCGCCGTCAGGTGATCGGCGATAACGAACAGCAGTTGATCGCCATCAACCAAGCGCCCCTCGTGATCGACCATCACTACGCGGTCGGCGTCGCCGTCCAAGGCCACACCCAAATCGGCCCCGCGTGCTTTAACCGCCGCCTGTAACGCCGCAGGGTAGGTCGAACCGACATCCTTATTAATGTTTAGCCCGTCCGGTTCGTTGCCGATGGTAATCACCTCCGCGCCCAACTCGCGAAACACAGCCGGTCCAACCTGGTAAGCCGCACCGTGCGCACAGTCCACCACGATTCGCAGCCCTTTCAGGCTGGTGTCGCCGCCAAATGTGCTTTTACAAAACTCAACGTAACGCCCGGCTGCGTCATTGATCCGTTTCGCACGCCCCAGCCCTGCCGGATGCACACACACCAAAGGTTGATCAATTAAACGCTCAATCTCGGATTCGAGATGATCGCTAAGTTTGCGCCCATCGGGGCCAAAAAACTTAATGCCGTTGTCGGCAAACGGATTGTGCGACGCACTGATCACGATACCCGCCTGGGCCGAAAACGTACGCGTCAAATACGACACCGCCGGCGTCGGCAGGGGACCCAGCAACAGCGTGTCGACTCCTGCCGCACTCAGGCCTGCTTCCAGCGCCGACTCAAACATGTAGCCGCTAATACGAGTGTCCTTGCCGATCAGCACTTTGCCACCAGCATCACCGCCCAGCACCTTGCCAGCCGCCCAGCCCAGTTTAAGCATGAAGTCGGGTGTGATCGGGGCTGTGCCCACAGTGCCTCGAATGCCGTCCGTGCCAAAGTATTTACGTGTCATAACTATCCTAGGGAGTTCATTACCGCGATTGCATCGCGCGTCGCGGCGACATCATGCACTCGCACCCAGCGCGCCCCAGCCTTTGCTGCCAATGCAGCCGCCACCGCCGAACCGACAGCCCGGCCTTCAACCGGTTGACCGGTGATGTCACCAATCATGCGCTTGCGCGACACCCCGATAAGGGTGTCGAAGCCGGCCCGCTGAAACGCATCAATGCTCGCGAACAAAGAGCGATTATGCTCAAGCGACTTACCAAAGCCAAAACCGGGGTCCAACACCAAACGCTCTTTGCCAATGCCCGCGTCCGCGCACGCCGCAACCCGGGCCTGCAAAAACGCCATGACCTCACCAACGACATCTTGATACTCCGGTGCAGCCTGCATGTTCAACGGTGTGCCTTGCATATGCATTAGGACCAAAGGCACCTCGGACTGGGCGCACACCTCGAGCGCACCGGGGCGGGTCAACGCACGGACATCGTTGATCATGTCCGCACCCAAAGCCAGCCCCGCCTGCATCACACTGGGGGTTGAGGTATCCAGACTAACCTTGACATCCACACGCGCCTTAATCCACTCCAGCGCCGGCAATACGCGGGCCTGCTCCTCAGCTTCGGATACACTTTCGGCACCGGGACGCGTGCTTTCACCGCCCAAATCCAGCCACGTCGCCCCCTCGGCAACACAGGCGATCGCGCGGGCCAAGACCGCATCTTGAGTCAAGTCGATTTGACCACCGTCCGAAAACGAATCCGGGGTCAAGTTCATCACTGCCATGATCTCGGTCATGCATCTTCCTAATGTAAAAAGGCCCCTCGCGAGAGGGGCCCTTGTGTTAACGCGCAAACGACTAGCTGTTTGGTTGGCTGTCCGGCTCGGACGCGTCACCATCGTCCGACTCCGGTGCCGCCGGGTCGATGCTAACGGTTTCGGATTCACCCTTGGATGAATCGTCCGACGGCGGATTCCAGTCGCGCGGCGGCGACGGCTTATGACCTTGCATAATCTCATCAATTTGCGACGCGTCGATGGTTTCAAATTCCATCAGTGCCTCGGCCATCAGGTCGAGCTTATCCCGGTTATCAACCAGCAATGTACGCGCCTGGGTATAGCACTCGTCAATGATGCGGCGGACTTCCGCGTCAATCATGCGCGCGGTTTCACCCGATACGCCTTTCGCCGGTTGGCCCATGCTGCGGCCAACAAAGGGGTCGCCGTCTTCGTCATCGTACAACAGCGGACCCAAGGTCTCGGAAAGGCCCCACTTGGTGACCATCGATCGGGCAATTTTAGTCGCCCGTTCAATGTCGTTGCTGGCGCCGGTGGTAACACCCATTTCACCCAGTGTCAGTTCCTCGGCGACGCGGCCGCCGAATAACGAACACACCTGGGACAACAAGGCCTGCTTGCTGTGGCTGTACTTGTCTTCTTCGGGCAAGAACATAGTCACGCCCAAGGCCCGGCCGCGCGGAATAATCGATACCTTGTAAACCGGGTCATGCTCGGGCATCAAGCGGCCAACGATCGCGTGACCGGCTTCGTGAAAGGCCGTGTTCAACTTTTCAGACTCTTTCATCACCATGGTTTTGCGCTCGGCACCCATCATGATTTTGTCTTTGGCCAATTCGAAGTGCTTTTGGCTGACCATGCGCTCGTCATTGCGGGCCGCAAACAACGACGCCTCGTTAACTAAGTTCGCCAAGTCGGCGCCACTAAATCCGGGCGTACCACGGGCGATCACCGCCGGGTTAACTTCGTCCGAAATCGGAGTTTTTCGCATGTGGACTTTCAGGATCTGTTCGCGCCCGCGAATATCCGGCAGGCCAACCGTGACCTGACGATCGAAACGCCCCGGCCGCAACAGCGCCGAGTCCAAAACATCCGGACGGTTAGTCGCGGCAATCACAATCACGCCGTCGTTGACGTCAAAACCGTCCATTTCGACCAGCAACTGGTTCAAGGTCTGCTCGCGTTCGTCGTGACCGCCGCCCATGCCCGCACCACGTTGGCGGCCGACCGCATCGATCTCATCAATAAAGATGATACACGGCGCCTGCTTTTTGGCCTGCTCAAACATGTCGCGCACACGCGAGGCGCCGACACCGACAAACATCTCCACAAAGTCCGAACCGGAAATGGTGAAGAACGGCACCTTCGCTTCGCCAGCAATGGCTTTCGCCAGCAGCGTCTTACCGGTACCAGGAGGCCCCGCCATCAGCACGCCACGGGGGATGCGTCCGCCGAGCTTTTGAAATTTACCGGGGTCACGCAAAAACTCGACCAGCTCCTGGACGTCTTCTTTGGCTTCATCGCAACCGGCCACGTCCATGAACGTGGTTTTAATTTGGTCTTCGCTGAGCAACCGGGCTTTGGATTTACCAAAGCTCATCGGGCCACCCTTGCCGCCACCACCGCCCTGCATCTGGCGCATGAAGAACATGAACACGGCCAAAATAATCAGGATCGGAAAACTGGCTACCAGCAGTTGCGTCCACACGCTTTGTTGTTCCGGCTGCTTGCCCTCGACTTTGACGTTGTGATCCAACAAATCGTCGATCAAACGCGGGTCACTGATGGCCGGCCGAGTGGTCTCGAATGTTTCGCCGTTGGCACGGGTGCCGCTGATGGTGTAACCGCTAATGGTCACTTCACGGACCTGATCGCGGTTCACTTCCTCGACAAAATCAGAATACGGCAACTGTCGCTGCTGCGGTTCCATGCTGAAGTTGTTGAACACTGTCAACAACACCCCAGCGATGATCATCCAAAGTATCAGGTTGCGTGCCATGTATTACTCCTGTCGACGGTTGGTCCGCCTAAAATCGTGCGGGATTACCCGCGAAAATCTGTGCCTAGCAAGTACAGCTCACGTGAGCGCGGTCGTGACGCCTTTGGCTTGCGACTTTTGACGACCGCAAATGATGCTCTGCATTCCTTCAAAAACGTTTCAAAACCTTCGCCCTGAAACACCTTGATTAAGAAGGTTCCGCCCGGCCGCAACTGAGTGCGCGCGAACTCCAGCGCCAATTCGCACAACACCATCGCACGCGGCATATCTACATTGGTGTTACCTGACATATTGGGGGCCATATCGCTAATTACAACGTCCACTTCTCGACCGTCCAACACCCCCAGCAGTTCGTCCAGACAAGCCGCTTCGGTAAAGTCGCCCTGAACAAAATCCACGTCCGCCATGGCATCCATTTCAAGGATATCACTGGCGACCAAGATGCCGTTACGGCCGATCCACTGGCGCGCCATTTGGCTCCAGCCGCCCGGTGCTGCGCCTAAATCAACCACGGTCTGGTTGGGTTTGATCAAACGATCGCGCTCTTGAATCTCGATCAGTTTGAACGCCGCCCGCGAGCGATACCCCGCGGCGCGGGCTTTTTTTACATACTCATCGTCTTCGTGCTCGCGAATCCAACGTGAACTTGATTTTGAACGGGCCATAATTCTCTCTGTATCCAAGGCGCGAGATGCTAAGCTATGTGCCGACTCAACGAAAGGATCTAGAATGCTCACCGCCTCCCAGCGCAAACAATTCCGCTCAATCGGACACCAACTTAACCCAGTTGTAATGGTCGCCGACAAAGGCCTGAGCGAAGGCGTCATGGACGAACTCGAACGTGCACTTAGCGACCACGAGCTGATCAAAGTTCGCCTGCGCGCACCGCGTGACGTGCGCTCCGAGTGGCAACAAGGCTTGGTTGATCAAACCAAGGCCGAAATCGTTCAAAGCATTGGCCAGATCGTACTGCTTTATCGCCGCAACCCCAATGCCGATCCGCTGAAAAGCAACCTGCATCGCATTTCCTAAAAATACTGTTTATTTAACCAGTATCGTCCGGTAATCTCCTCAGTCATCAATCGATACTGAGGCGACACCATGCTCAACCGACTGCACATCCAAGACCTGGCCATCGTCCGCTCGCAAGCAATCGAGTACGAGCCTGGACTGACGGTATTGACCGGCGAAACCGGCGCCGGTAAATCGCTGCTATTGGACGGGCTCGGACTCATCATGGGGCAACGGGCGGACTCTAGCCTGGTCAACAGCCAATCCAAGCGCGCCGAAGTGATCGCCGAATTTGACCTCCAGCGCCTTGCCAACGCACACCAGTGGTTGTGCGCACATGACCTCGATGACGCCGACGACCCCTATGCCCTCAGCGTTCGCCGTTCAGTGACCCAAGACGGACGTTCAAAGGCCTACATCAACAACCGGCCCGTCACGCTACAAGACTTGCGCGCGCTATCCGAGCATCTAATCAGCCTGCAAGGTCAGCACGCCGCCTATGCACTCCTGCAGCCGGAACGCCAACGAACACTGGTTGATCAATACGGCCATCACCGCGAACTCAAAGGCGCCGTGCGCACGGCATGGCAGCAACACCAAACCAACCAGCTAGCACTCAAGACCTTACTCGGGACGCTGGCCGACGCCGATGCCCAGCGCGCATTGCTTGAATACCAGGTCGAAGAGCTGGACAAACTAGCGCCCGAATCGGGCGAGTGGGCGCGTTTGGAAGTAAATCTGACGCTGCTGGGATCGGCCGACGAGCGCACCGCGACCTATCAATCGACCCAATTTGAATTAAGTGAGGGTGAAAATAGTCCGCTTGCGATCACCCAACGCCTGGCCAAACGCCTGGCTTCATTTGGCAGCGGCGACACACACGCCGCCGGCGCCCACAGCCTACTTAGCGAAGCGGCGATCAATCTGGAAGAAGCGCTGCGCGAGTTGGACAGCGCCTGCGACAACATAGAATCGGACCCCGAGGCCTTGCGCCGAACCGAAACTCGCATCGCGGAGTGGATGGAACTCAGTCGCAAGCACCGGGTGGAGCCGGCAACGCTCGATCAATTGCACGGCCAGCTACAACATAAGCTCAGCCAAATGAGTGCGGACCGCAGCCGGCTGCCCGACATCGAAAACGCCGTTGTCGCCAGCGAACAAGCGCTGAAGATGGCGTGTGCCGCGCTAACCGACGCCCGTATTGCCAGCGCCGAAACGCTGATGGCCACCGTTAACGCCCAGCTCAAAGAGCTAGAGCTAAAAGATGCGGTATTGGCGTACGAACTGACGCCGAAAAAACCCAGCGCAGAGGGCGCCGAGGACATTCACTTCACCTTGACCGCCAACAGCGGTCAAAAGGCGCAGGCGCTGTCAAAAGTCGCAAGCGGGGGCGAGTTGTCGCGGATCGCACTGGCAATTCAGGTGTGCGTCGCCTCGCAACTGGAAACGCCGACCTTAATTTTTGACGAAGTCGACGTTGGGATCGGAGGCCGTACGGCCGCCAAAGTCGGCGAACTGTTGCGCAAGCTGGCCGTTACCGCGCAGGTATTCGTGGTTACCCACCAACCGCAGGTCGCGGCCGCCGGCCAAACCCACCTGCATGTCAGCAAGCACAAAGACGATCAGGGCATGCGTTCGCACGTCCAGACACTCACACCCCCCCAGCGCGTCGACGAGATCGCACGCATGCTCGGTGGACTGGATGTGACCAAGGCGACCAAAACGACCGCCCAGGAGTTATTGATGGGGGCCTAGATATGCTCGACGGACTCAATCTCAAAGGTCACGGTGCCGCCGGGCGTGTCGATGGCAACTTCGTCGCCCTCGACCTTGCCAATCAAAGCACGCGCAATGGGTGACTGAACGCTCAATAAACCCTTCTTAACGTCCGCCTCATCTTCGCCGACAATGCGGTAGGTCACCTGAGTCTCGGTGTCGACGTTCAGCAGCCCCACCGTCGTTCCAAAAATAACCTTGCCAGTGTTTTCGACCGTAGTGACATCAATCACCACACAGTTGGACAGCTTGCCCTCCAACTCCTGAATACGGCCCTCAATGAAACCTTGCTGCTCACGCGCCGCATGGTATTCAGCATTCTCTTTAAGATCGCCGTGCTCTCGGGCTTCAGCGATCGACGCGATGACTGCGGGGCGCTGAACCGATTTCAGGTCCGTTAATTCGGCACGTAGGCTTTGCTCGCCCGCCACAGTCATTGGCACTTTGTTCATATTTTCTCCAACGAAAAAACCACGGCACCCGCCGGGGTCCCGGTCAAACTGAGTTGTTGTGTCATGGGTATTTGCGCCAACATAGTGGCCTCATCGAAAAACTGCAAATTCTAACGCACACTGAGGCACGCATGGCACGCGATCGAACACTGGTATTTTCAACCGAAACCGGACGGATTGCAGAGACACCTGACGCCGACCCCGACGCGATCTTGGGCGACGGCAAAGTCCGGGTAAGACTGGAAAAAAAAGGCCGCGGCGGTAAGTCAGTGACCACCGTTACGGGGCTTGCGATGAATGCAGATGACATCAAAAGTCTAGGCAAGGCACTCAAAAAGTCAGTCGGCGTAGGTGGCGCCGTAAAAGACGGGATTATTGAGATACAAGGTGATCAGGTCGTCAAAGTCTTGGCTGCGCTCGAGGCCAAGGGTTTGAACCCCAAGCGCAGTGGTGGCTAGGTGCCGCGACTAGTTCGGTAGGATCACCGAATCGATCACGTGAATAATGCCGTTACTGGCTTCAATGTCGGTGGCGACTATTTTTGCGGCATCGATCATCACCGCCTCGCCGGCGATGCTGAAATCAACGGTGTCGCCCTGAACCGTTGTCGCCATGCCTTTGTCTTGAACCTGTGAGGCCATCACCTTGCCCGGCAGGACGTGATACGTCAGCACCGCCGCCAATTGGTCTTTATTTTCCGGCAGCAGCAAACTTTCAACCGTGCCCGCCGGCAATTTTGCAAAGGCCTCATCGGTCGGCGCAAACACCGTAAAAGGCCCTGCGCTTCGTAATGTCTCGACCAAGCCCGCCGCATCGGCCGCTGCCAATAAGGTTTTAAAGGTGCCGGCTTCGGATGCGGTATCCACGATATCGGCCTTCATCGAACCGGCCAGTGCCGAGGCACTGATCAACAGACCCATGCTGGCGGCTAGTAGTGTTTTTTTCATTGATCTCTCCAAACTCATTAAGAAGTGCCGACCGTTGGCAAAAGTGCTCATCCTGGAGACAACGACTTAGAGAGATGGCGGGCCGAAAAGTTTCCCGCCTGCCCCGCTGGTACCAGTGCGCCGGTTCACATTATTGGCGTTCTAAAAAGGCCCATTGATTGGGCGCAAGCGTGCCTGCGTTGTAGTCGTCGACCGCCTGCACTAACTCTTCGTGGGTGTTCATCACAAAGGGCCCGTGACGCGCCACCGGCTCGTTCAGCGGCGCGCCCGCAATCACCAGCATGCGCGCATCATTGCGGGCATACAGGTAGATCGGACCGTCGCCCTGCAGTATCGCCGCCTCGCCGTCGCCGATCACCTCGGGAGGGGACTCGTCAGTCGAGACCTTGGCTTGACCGTCATACACAAAGACGATGGCGTTTTGATTCGCCGGCAAGTCGATCGGGGCGCGCTGCCCGCCTTGAATATGCACATCAAGGTAGCTGACATCGGTCAGCGTTTTGGCGGCACCTTGCTGTTCACCGAACTGCCCGGCAATAACACGCACACTAAAACCCTTGGCCTGAACCTCGGGGATATCTCCGCTCTGGATGTCTTGGTAGGCAGGCTTAACCATTTTAAGGCGGCCGGGTAAGTTGACCCAGAGTTGAAAACCCCACAGCCGACCGTCGGTTTGTTTCGGCATCTCGGAATGCAAAACCCCGGAACCTGCGGTCATCCACTGGACGCCACCGTCTCGTAGCAAACCCTTGTTGCCAGCCGAGTCGTGGTGCTCCATTTTTCCTTCCAGCATGTAGGTCACGGTTTCAAAGCCGCGGTGCGGGTGCGGCGGAAAGCCCGCACCATAGGCCTTAGGATCGTTATTGCGAAAGTCGTCCAGCAACATAAACGGATCCAAATCGGGCATCGCCGGCTGGCCGATAACACGCTTGAGTTGCACCCCTGCCCCATCGCTGGTGGGCATCCCGGTAACTTTCTTGACTAGCTGTCGCCGCATTTCGAGCTCCTTGTTTTGCACTGCAATATGCTTTTTGCGTACAGTATCCGCAAGCCGTCCGCGCGCAACAGACTGCTTCCTATTCCGCACTAATTTGAGGCCATCATGTCCCAACAAACTGTTTTAATCACGGGTGCCGGCAGCGGCATCGGCCAGGGCATTGCCCAATACTTGGCCGAGCACGGCTTTGACATTGTCGCGACTGACTTGCAACTAGACAGCGCCCAAGCCACCGCCGACGCTATTACCGCCTCGGGCGGCCGTGCGCGAGCCTTTGCCATGGACGTGACAAGCGAAGCACAAACCCAGGCGGTGTTTGACCAAGTCGGCCCAGTCCACGGTCTTATTAACAACGCCGGGGTCCAACACATCGACCCCATCGAAGACTTCCCCAAAGACCGTTGGGCGCAGTTGATTCAAATTATGTTGGTGGGGCCGGCGATTACCACCGGGGTCGCCGTTAAGCGCATGCGCAGCCAGGGCTACGGCCGCATTATCAACCTCGGCAGCATCCACGGCCTGATCGCCAGCCCCTATAAAAGCGCCTACATCAGCGCTAAACATGGCTTATTAGGACTAAGTAAAACCGTGGCACTTGAAACCGCCGATACTGACATCACCATCAATACCGTCTGTCCGGCCTACGTGAAAACGCCTCTGGTCGAAAAACAGATTGCGGACCAAGCCCGCACGCGCGGGATATCCGCCCAAGAAGTCGTCGAGCAGGTCATGCTCAAACCGATGCCGAAAAAAGCCTTTATCAGCTTTGAGGAACTCGGTGGGACCTGTGCTTATCTAATGAGCCCGGCTGCGCGAAATATGACCGGCCAAGCCTTGGTGTTGGACGGCGGCTGGACCTGTACCTAACTGGAGAAACCATGCCCACAGTAAAATTTGAATACGGTGACGAGACCTTCGAGGTCACCGCTGAAATCGGCGAAAGCGTAATGATGGCGGCGGCGCGCAATCGCGTGCCCGGTATCGATGCGGATTGCGGGGGTGGCTGCAGTTGCGCAACCTGCCACGTCTACGCACCGGACGGAGCGGCCTTGCCAGCCCCCAGCGACATGGAAAAAGACATGCTTGATTTTGCCGATGCGTTGACGGATGCCAGTCGCCTGAGTTGCCAAATTGTCGTGACACCCTCCATGGACGGTGTCACCTACGTGATCCCCAAGCTCTAAGGCGTCAGCAACACCACATTGGCAGCGATTGCCTTTCCGGTCGTCGATTTCGGCGACTGACCGGTCAGCCGTGAAATGATTAACAGGGCGCGTTCCAGTCGATGCTCCAAAAAGTATGGATCGCACAACACTGCGAATGCCGATTGTCCATTCAGCAGGGGTCGTGACAGCCATTCGCCCATTTGGAAGCGCGCCGGCAAGTGTGGCCGGTTGCGCACGACAACACGATGAATCCGGACCAGCCGCATGGCCGCGTAGCGGTTAGCCAGTTCGCCTTTGCACCAGGGCACCAATTCGCCCGACTGCAACAGCAACGTCTGTTCAGTTTGAGTCGGGCCAAGGCCCAAGGTTCGAATAACGTCCATGACACGGCACTTACGCGGGTTGACGCGCGCACTGTCTTCATCCCAATACAACCACTGCAAATCATTCATTCAACGACCCTAGCACCGGGCTGAACGGCAAAACGTGCGCTGGTTAACTATGCTGATCCTGGCGCGATAGCGCTTTAGCTTTTAGCGCCACGGCCGTTACAGCCATGCACACTCAACTTTACGAGTTATTTTTTAGGGGACGTTAAATGAAAGGCTTTTTGACTCTGGCGCCAGGCGTGATCGGCGCGGTTGCCGGGCTGGGCATTAGCTTTGGCCTGCCGGATATCGGCGGTTTTATTGGCGTCGCGTTGGCCGCGGTCGGTGGCATTGCCGGCGTCATCTGGACCCAGCAACGCAGCCAGCAGGCAATCGCAAACGCCGTCATGACATGGCAGGCTGGGCGTCGCGACCTGCCTGAATGGATGGCCCCGATGGTCGACTCGCTGGACGAGCAGAGCAATGCGACACAAGCGGCAATGATGCAGTTCAACCAAGCACAGTCCCGCGTGTCTGAAGTTGAGAATCAAGCCCAGGCTGCGCAAATGGCGGTCGACAATATCTGCAACCAACTCGGCGGCGCGTCGCACAGCATGACAACCCTGATTGCATCGCTGGAAAGCGTCAGCAACGAAGCCCGGGACACGCTTGAGTTCGCCCAAGCCAACCGCAGCGACTCGTCAGCCCAGCGCGAAGCCTTAAAAGAAGCGGTCAATCAGGTACGTCGTATCAGCGGCTCGACCAGCCAGGCGTTGCAAGAAATTCAGGCGCTAGATACCCGCAGCGAAAAAATTCAGAGCGTGACCCGTGTGATTAACGACATTGCCGAACAGACCGGGCTGTTGTCGCTGAACGCGGCGATCGAGGCGGCCCGCGCCGGCGAGCAAGGCCGTGGCTTTGCGGTGGTGGCGGACGAAGTCCGAAACCTGGCGGGACGCACATCCCACGCGACCGAAGAGGTCAACGCGATCGTCGAGGAAATGGCCAAAGGCACGCGCACCGTGGTCGAGCAGATCGGTCGCTTGTCCAGCGAAGTCGAAGACGGGTCCAGCAAAATTGAAGCCATCGAAGGCAGCTTGATGACCATTGGCGAGCGCGCCGCAAAAGTCGGCGAGCGTCTGAACGGTCTGATGCAGGAGATTCAAAAACAAGTGGCCGTGGTCAATGACACCAGCCGCACCTTGGATGCACTGCGCCCGAAAAACTTCTGACACCCCGCCCTGCCCGGCATAGAATGGCGACATGAAAGATGCCGTCTATGCCAACCCTTTTGAGTCGCTAGGACCGTTCGCCTTTAACGACGACGTCGCCAGCGTGTTCCCCGACATGATTCGCCGATCAGTGCCCGGTTATGGGCAACTGGTGGGCGGCGCCGGCTTGCTCGCGGCGCGCCACGCCCTCGCCGACAGCAACCTTTACGACTTGGGTACGTCATTGGGTGCCACGGCCTTAAGCCTGTCGCGCCACGTTCGCGCGGACGGCACCCGAGTCATCGGCGTCGATAACTCCAGCGCCATGATCGAACGCGCCCGCGGGTTGCTGATCGAAGGGCGCACCGCGCAAGACCGCCCGGTTGATCTGGTCGAGGGCGACATACGCACGCTGCCCATGCATCGCGCCAGCGTCAGCTGCCTGAATTTAACCCTGCAATTTCTGCCCATGGGCGACCGCGACCTGATGATCAAAAAGATCTACGACGCGACCCTGCCCGGTGGCATTTTGCTGCTGGCCGAAAAAGTCACCTTTGACGACGCCGACCACGCCCAGTGGGTCCAGGAAGTCTATTGGGACTTCAAGCGCGCCAACGGCTATTCCGAGCTCGAAATCGCCCAAAAGCGCACGGCACTGGAAAACGTGATGTTTCCCGAGACCCCCGGCGCCCACGAAAGCCGGCTACGCGCGGCCGGCTTCGAAACCACTCGAGTGTGGCTTCAAACGCTCAATTTCATGGCCTGGATCGCGATCAAATGAGGCTACCGTGGCAGCGTGACGACTGGCCCGCACCGATGGAGCACTTGGCGCTGCTGCGCGAGGGCATTGACTTCGAACCTTGGTTGAAGCACGGCAACTTGCCGCGTTGGCTCAACAGCCTGGCGCAACTGCCGACGGCGACCGTGGATCAGATTCACCTCGATCGCTGGGTCGGGCCGCGCGGGCAGTGCTCCGATCCGGCGGCCTTGGCGGACGCGCTGCGCCAGCTCAAACCCTGGCGCAAGGGACCGTATCGCCTGTTTGACAGCGAAATCGACAGTGAATGGCGCTCGGATTTGAAATGGGACCGCATTGTCCCGCATTTGCCCCCCGCCGGCGGTCACGCGCTGGACGTCGGCTGTGGCAACGGCTACCACATGTGGCGGCTGTTGGAGCACGGCATGGACTCGGTACTGGGGGTTGATCCGTCGCTGCTATTCGCGATTCAGTTTGCCGCAATCCAGCACTACCTGCGCCACCCTGCCATTGAATACTGGCCGGTGCCGCTCGAAAGCTTGGCGCCGTCACAGCACTTTGATTTGGTCCTCAGCATGGGTGTGCTGTACCACCGCCGCTCACCGATCGAGCACCTGACCCAGCTGCGCCAGCAAATGGCGCCCGGCGCGACCTTGGTGCTGGAAACGCTGGTCATCGACGGCGACGAAAACAGCGTCCTGGTGCCGCCGGATCGATATGCGCGCATGAAAAACTGTTGGTTTATTCCGTCGGTCGCAGCGCTACAGGTGTGGTGCCGCAAACTCGGCTTCGAACAGGTCGATTGCGTTGACCTAACCGCCACCACCGGTGACGAGCAACGCTCGACGGATTGGATCGGCGGTAACAGCTTGGCCGGCGCACTGGATCCAAGCGATCCGTCACGCACATTAGAAGGACACCCTGCGCCGTTACGCGCGACGCTGATCTGCCGTTAGACCAGCTCGGCCTCACCTTGGTAGTCTTTGAGGGCACGGCGCATGCGGTCCTGAATCGCCACAATTTTGGACTCGAGCGCGTCCAGCGCTCGCTGCTCGTCAATCCCCACTTGGCTCGACGGGCGCTCGCGAATCGCGCGCATGTCGCTGTCCAAGGCGTCCAGAGGACGACTCAGGCGCTCGCACAGCCAACGGGCCGTGTCACTCGCCGACAAAGTCAACAGTGACGGATCAACCACGACAAACAGCGGTTCCAGCGACCGTTCGATGCCGCGCTGCAGGGCATCACTATCTAGCGATTCCTTGGCCAGAAAGGCCGCGGCACCGGCGTCGACCGAACCCTGGGCTGCGCTGATGTCGGCACTGCCAGTCACCACCATAACCGGGGTCCAGTTGTTGGTCGCCCGCAACCCTTCCAAAAATTCGACACCGGTTTGGCCGGGCAAATTATAATCCGTCACGATCAAATCAAACTGACTGGACTGCGCCAGCGTCAGAGCACTTTCGGCGGTGCCCGACTCGACCAAATCGATGCCCACCGTGTTTTCGCGCAACAGACGACTCAACCAAAAGCGGTCATCCGGGCTATCCTCGACCAATAACACCCGCACGCTCAGTCGCCCAATTTCGGTGCCGGCGCACCGTTCTCAAGCTGCAAAGAGCCGACCAGTTCATCCAAGGTTTGCTCAATCTGGATCGCCTCGTCTGTGAAGTCCGCTTCCATCATCGGCAAGGTAAAGTAAAAGGTCGATCCCATGCCGCCGCGGCGGTCCAACCAAATTCGGCCGCCGTGGCGATCAACCACCTTGCGACAGATCACCAAGCCCATACCGGTACCCGGATAGGTCTCGGAGTCGTGCAGGCGGCGGAACACTTCGAAAATGCTTTCGGCGAACTTGGGGTCCACACCAATGCCATTGTCCTGGACTGACAACACCCAATGTTGGCCACGTGGCTTGGCCGCAACGTAAACCCGAGGACGCGACGCCGCGCGGAATTTTATGGCGTTTTCAATCAGGTTTTGGAACAGCTGAACCAACTGAATTCGATCCCCAAGCACGGTCGGCAGTGGATCCGCCACAACCACGGCATCGGCGCCGTCGATTTCCTCCTGGGCCTGTTGCACGACCGTCTGGAACACGCTGTTTAAGTCGGTCGGCGTCATTTCAGCACCGCCGGCACCGATCCGAGAGTACGCCAGCAGGCCTTCGATCAAACCGTTCATGTGCTTGACGCTGGTCGTGGTGCGATCCAACAAGCCGGCGACTTCCGCGTTGCTGTCGCCGATCAGCCCGCGCATTTTTAGGCAATGCGCATGAATGTGCCGGATCGGCGCTTTCAAATCGTGACTGACAATGTGCGCGAACTGTTGCAGCTCTTGGTTGGACACGCGCAAATCGCGCAAGGATTGGTTGAGCTGCTCTTCGGTGCCCTTGAGCTGAGTGACGTCAACCAAGGTCACGACCGCGCCCTCAATTGACGCCTCCTCGGTGCGGTACGGCAAAATGCGCATCAATAGCCAGTCGCCGGCGCGGTTTTGAACTTCGCGCTCGATACGCTCGCCCGTTTCCAAGACCTGGCGAATATGGTCCATCATGTGTGGATCGCGAATACGGTGCGCAAAGTGATCGATCGGTCGGCCAACGTCTTGTGGAATCAAGCTAAAGGTCGATGCCACCGCAGGCGTGTACTTACGAATACGCGCTTCGGTGTCAACGAACACAGTGCCCAGATCCGTACTTTGCAGCAGATTGTCCATGTCGGCGGTCAATCGGGTCAGTTCGGCGATCTTGCGCTCGTACTCGGCATTAACCGTATACAGCTCTTCGTTGACCGAGTGCAGTTCTTCGTTGGTGCTTTGCAGCTCCTCGTTCGAGGCCATCATCTCTTCGTTGGTGGCTTGCAGTTCTTCGTTCGAGGTTTCCAACTCTTCGTTGGTCGCCAACAAATGCTCTTTCGTATAGCGCAGCTCGTATTCCAGCGCACGAATGCGCTCACGCGCCTCGACGGAAATATCCAGCGCCTCGACGGGGATAATATTCTCACCATGACCCTGCGGGCTCACCTGCAGCGGCGGGTCTTGCTGGGGCGCAACGGTCAGCAGGATATGTTCGGGGCGCGAAGTGTCTACAACCTGACTGGTTTGAACACGGCGCGCAGTGACCGTCACGATCTGACCGTTCTCGTCATCGCCGAGGCGAATCCCGCCGTACGAAATTAAGCTGCGTTCTTTGGCCGCCCGCTGAATACCGGCACCCACCGCGATTTTCAGGGCATCGACCACAATGTCCAACAAATCAATGGTCGGCCGCCCCATCAACGATCGCGTGTAGGGCGCGACATCGCCAAACACATGAATCACATTGCCGCGGATGTCGACCAAGAAACCCGCCGGCATGTACATGTCTAACAGCGCGTCGTAGGTCTTTAATAACCGAATGGTTTCCGACTGCGGCGAAGGTGGGATGCTGGGCATCTCGGCCGAATCGCTGACCATGGGTATTTGCCCGGTCGGGATCATTGGCGCTACCGGCGACATAGACGACACCGGAAAGCGACTGACGCTGGTCAAACGTGCATCCCGGCGCTTGCGATAGAGCCGCCAGTGGCGATCGACCACGTCAAACTCAGATTCCACCACGCCCGCCGTTTCCGACGGCCCCAAGAACATCACGCCGCCCTTATTGAGCGAGAAGTGGAACAGCGACAAAATTTTATCTTGGATGGGCTGCTGCAAGTAAATCAACAAGTTACGGCAACTGACCAGATCAATTTTGGTGAACGGCGGATCCTTGGTCACGTTTTGCGGCGCAAACACCACCATCCGGCGCAGTTCCGGCGATACCCGGTAGGTGCGATTGTCGGACTGGGCGATGAAGTACCGTTCTAGGCGTTCGTCCGACACATTGCTCAGGGTTTCCTTGCGGTACAACCCAGCGCCGGCGGCTTCGAGCGCGCCGGGGTGCAAGTCCGTGGCAAATATCTTGACGTTAAGTGGCTTATTTTTCAGCGTTGCCAATTCGTGCAGCATGATCGCTAACGAATAGGCTTCTTCGCCGGTCGCGCAGCCCGGTGTCCAGACCCGCAAGCTACGTTCGTTCGACAGCTTGTTGGCCATGTCATCGAGCACATTCTTGTACAGAATTTCAAAGGCTTGGGGGTCTCGGAAAAATTCCGTGACACCGATCAACAGGTCGCGGTACAGGTTTTCCAGTTCATCACCGTCTTGACGCAGGCGAGTCAAGTAATCGCCGGACGAACCAATATTGCCAATCGCCATGCGCCGCTCAATCCGGCGCCCAATGGTGCCGGGTTTGTATAGGGTAAAGTCAATGTCGTAGCGCTCGCGCAGCACGATCAGAATGCGCCAATGCGGCGTTGCCTCGGCTTCTTCTTCAAGTAGCGTCAGGCTGGAAAAGCTGGGTGATGCCGACGAGATCGCCTGTAAGGTTGCGCCCATCATTTCCGGGTCCAGCACCTTGTCGGCAACGCCGGTGCCAACCGCACTGCGCGGCATGCCATCAAACTTAGACGAGGCCGGGGCCTGGACCAATACCAAGCCACCGGATTTCTTGATTTCCAGGACACCGCGTGTGCCGTCAGTGCCGGTGCCGGAGAGCACGATACCAATTGCCCGGGTGCCAAAATCGTCGGCCAACGAGCGGAAAAACATATCGATCGGCAACGTAAATGCCGGCGCCGGGTCGCGATCGGTGAGCAGTAATTTACCGTCAGCAATGATCATTTCTTTGCGTGGCGGGATTAGGTAAACCGAATTTGCCAGCACCTCAATACCATCAACTACTCGATGAATAGGCATCGGCGTGTGGCGCGCCAACAATTCGTCCATCAAGGATTCAAAGTCCGGCGACAGGTGCTGCACAATGACGAACGCGAAGCCCAAATCCGCGGGCATCTCACTGAGTAGCTTTTCCAACGCCTCGAGGCCGCCGGCCGAGGCACCAATGCCTACCACATGGGACGGTTTATTACTCGCCACTTCGTTCTCTGACACGCTGTCTTCCTTTGGTTAAATCGTAGACCGACTCGATCAGTGCAGATACCGCTAGATGGCACACCTCGGAACGCTGTTCACCGTTGGCCCCTAGGCTAGCAAAATTTTACACCCCTAACCTCGCCTCTAGGGCCAACGCGCTGTAAACTTTGCCGGTTTTTCGACCCGTACTCACTCTGGAGCGTGTATGTATCACCTTAATCTAGCCCCCGCCGACCCGATTTTGGGATTGAACGACGCCTTCAATGCCGATCCACGGAGCGACAAGATCAACCTGGGGGTCGGTGTTTACAAAGACGCCATGGGCCGCACGCCGATCATGACCGCGGTCAAAGCGGCCGAGGGCATCCTGTTGAACGACGAAACCACTAAGTCGTATTTGGGCATTACCGGCAACGCGGCCTTGCCGGCATTGGCCCAGGCTCTATTGCTGGGTAACGATCACCCCTTGTTGGGCAACCCGCGGGTTAAAACCGCACAGGCACCAGGCGGAACCGGCGCCTTGCGTGTGGCCGCTGACTTCATCGCCAAGGCCAATCCCGGCGCGACCGTGTGGGTGTCTAACCCGACCTGGGCCAACCACAACGCCATCTTTGAGGCGGCCGGGCTGACCACCGCGGTTTACCGCTACTACGATGCCAGCACTCAGTCACTGGACGAGGCCGGCCTGCTTGAGGACTTGCAGGGCGTCGCTGCCAATGACGTCGTGGTCTTGCACGGCTGCTGTCACAATCCGTCCGGCGTCGATCCGAGCGCACAAACTTGGGCCAAAATTGCCGACATCGCCGCCAACAAAGGCTGGATGCCGTTGGTTGACTTTGCCTACCAAGGGTTCGGCGCCGGCATTGATGCCGACCGTCAAGGCTTGTTGGAGCTGCTGAAAAAAGACCTGTCGTTACTGGTCGCGGCCTCGTTCTCTAAGAACTTTGGCCTCTACAACGAACGCATCGGCGCACTGACGCTGATCGACCAGGACGCCGCCACCGCGGAGGCTGCATTCAGCCACATTAAGCTGTCGATTCGGGCCAACTATTCCAACCCGCCGGCACACGGCGGCGCCATCGTCGCGACCGTGTTGGGTTCGAGTGAGCTGCGCAATCAGTGGGAAACCGAGCTGACGCAAATGCGCGAACGCATCGCCGACATGCGTACCGGGCTGACCCAAGGCCTGGCTGCACGCGGCGTCGACCGTGATTTCAGCTTTATCCAGTCACAAAACGGCATGTTTAGCTTTGCCGGCATCAGCCCTGAACAGGTTGACCGTCTGCGCAGCGAGTTTGGCGTTTACGCGGTGCGCAGCGGCCGCATCAACGTCGCCGCGATCACCCCGACCAACCTCGATCCCTTGTGCGACGCCATCGCGGCGGTGCTATGAGCCGTTACGACCTGTTTGGCCTCGGCAATGCGCTGGTGGACCACGAGTTCCACGTCACCGACGACATGTTGAGCGACCTGGGCATCGAGAAAGGCCTGACCACCTTGATCGAACCGGACCGCGCCAGCCTGGTGCTGGACACCTTGAGCGCGCGCGCCGGTGCCGCCTCCAAAGCCTGTGGTGGCAGTGGTGCCAATAGCGTAATCGCGGCCGCCTGCATGGGGTCCAGCGCGTACTACACCTGCCAGTTAGGCGACGACGACAACGGCCATTTTTACGTCAACGACATGCTTGACGCAGGCGTCGACACGCACGCAAGTGATCACATGGTCGAGGGCGTCACCGGCCGCTGTTTCGTAATGGTGACACCGGATGCGGAGCGCACCATGAACACTTCGCTGGGGGTTACCGGCGACCTTAAATCCGACAGCCTAAACACGGACATCATCGCCAACAGCCGCGCGATCTACCTCGAGGGCTACCTGATCACCTCGCCGGTCAGCCGCGCCACCGCGGTTCAGGCCAAGCAGATTGCCCGTGAAAACGGCGTCATGGTGATTGGGACCTTTTCTGATCCGGGCCTGACTCAGTACTTTAAGCCGCAACTGGAAGAACTGTTCCACGGCGGCGTCGACCTGTTGTTTTGTAACGAAGAAGAGCTGGCGATTTTTACCGGCGAATCGGACTTGGACAAAGGCATCGCCGCGATCCGCGAATGGACCCAAGATTTAGTGGTGACCTTGGGCGAACGCGGTGCCTTGGTGATGCACGGTGGCACACGCACAGAAATTGCCGGCAAACCGGCTAACGCGATCGACACCAACGGTGCCGGTGACGCCTTTGCCGGCGCCTTTGTACACGGGCTACTAAGCGACTGGAGCCATCAACGCAGCGCCAGCTTTGCCTGTGCCGTGGCCGCCGAAGTGGTCGAAACCTTTGGCCCGCGCCTGACCCCAGCGCGCTACGCAGAGCTGCGCGCGCAATACGCCTAGTCCGGCCACCGCACCTGCGCTGCAACGGCGTCGGGTGCGGGGTTATCGGACCACTCCACCACCCCCAACAGCGGCGCTCTGATGCGCGCTTTTAAGGCCGCCAGGTTATCGGCATAGGCCAGCTGGCCGGGGTCGACCCGATTGGCCACCCAACCCGCCAAGCACAGGCCATCGGCGGCGATCGCCTCGACCGTCAACAGCGCATGATTGATACAGCCCAGGCGCATGCCGACCACCAAAATAACCGGCCACCCAAGGTGTTTAGCGATGCTGTCAAAGCCCTCGCCGGCATTGATCGGGACGCGCCAGCCGCCGGCCCCTTCGACGATCACGGCCTGATAGTCAGCGGCCTGGTCGCGCGCCCAATTCGCCAGAGCCAGTGCCTCTAATGTGATGCCGGCATCCGCCGCCGCCACATGGGGCGCAATCGGCGGCGCCAATAGCACCGGATTAATCGCCGCCAGCGGGCCTCGGTAACCAGCACCCTGGGCCAGGCGCAAGGCATCGTCGGAATAATCGCCGTCGGGACCGGATTCGGCGCCGGCGGCCACCGGCTTTAACCCAATACAACTGAGCCCGTCCAAACGCGCCCGTGCGAGCAGCCCGGCACTGACCACGGTCTTGCCGACGTCGGTGTCGGTTCCGGTTAGAAAACACTTCATTTATGCCACTCGATCCACAGCAGGTGGTAACTCAGCTGGCAACCAACCTGGGCCAGCAACGCACGGTATTGGGATGGCGTCACCGATTGCTCGCTGGCGGCGACCGCACCGACACCGCGCACCGAACGCAGCGCATCCGCGGCGCTGGCAAAGTCCAGGTGCCGAGTTTGCTGGCGCATCCGGGCCCCGGCAAACTGGGCCTGCCAAAACGCAAAGTCGGGCAAGTTCGCCACCGGCGCCAAACCCGCAGCCACACGCGCCGCGGCTAATTCCGGGACCGATCCGGACAGCACCACACAAGCGCGCAGCACGCCGCCGGGGCGCAGCACCCGAATCAGGTCGCTGGGATCGCAAATCCACTGCAGCGCCATGTTCGATACCGCGTAGTCAAAGCTGTCGTCGGCAAACGGCAGCTGGCGGGCATCGCACACCACCCGCGGGCCCGAAGCGTGCGCCAGCATGGCACCGGACAGGTCGACTTGGATCAGCCCCGGTAGCGGGCGCGCGCGGGCGACAAAACCGGTGCCGGCGCCGACGTCCAGACCCAGCCCAGCGGGTTCAAAATCGGCCACCAACTCAGCCGCACAGGCGCGCTGAAACCCGGCCAAACCGGAGTACTGGTCCGCACGCCGTTCAAAGTGCATCAATGAAGGCCTCAATCGCGTTAGTGGTGTCACCTCGATTTTGCCAGGCAAAGCCATGGCCACCGTCAATCGCGTGCTGATCGGTATCACTAAACAGCACATCATCGCGGCCGACCAGGTGCAGCTGCGCCACCGGCGACTGCGCCCAGGACCCCGCGCAATCGCTGGCGGCCAGTCGCGCCAACCCTTGGTCGAGCTGCACGGTGTCGGCACGCTTGCCGTCAAAGGGTTCGCCGACAATCCACGGATGAAAACGCGCCAGCGCGGCGCCCGGATCGCGCTGAACCGAGCGCTGCAAGCGGTGGAAAAAGCGCGGGTCGACCTGAGCGCCAAAGTGGCCCGGCGTGGCCAGGGTCACCAGGCCGCACACCAGCGGATGATCCAGGGCCTCCGTGGCGACCACACCGCCCAGGCTCCAGCCGATCAGCACGGTCGGCTCGGTCAGTTCGAGCGTTTGGTACCACGGCTGGGCCGCGCCCAGATGCGCCAGCACGGCACTGTCAAACCCCCAGCCGCCAATTACCCGGGTATGCATGTCACTAAGCCATCACACAGCTGGTCCAGTTGGGATTGGGTGTGTGCCGCGCTGAGTGCGATGCGCAGCCGCGCGGTCCCCGCCGGCACAGTCGGCGGTCGAATTGCGCTGACCCAAAGTCCGGCCGATTTCAGACGTTCGCTGGCGGCCAAGGCGCGCTCATTGCTGCCCAGCAACCACGGCTGTATCGCGCTGTCACTGGTCATCAAGTCGACCCCTCGCGCGATCGCCTGGGCGCGAAAATAGTCAATATTCGAGCGCAACTTGGCCTGGTGATGGGGCTGTGTCCGCAATCGGCGAATGTTCTCGGCCGCGGCATACGCCAGCGCCGGCGACATCGCCGTGGTGTAAGTGTAGGGCTTGGAAAACTGGCGAATCGCGTCCACCAGCCAGCCGGCGCCCGCAATAAAAGCACCGCCACACCCCAGCGCCTTGCCCAAGGTGCCCATGATCAAGTCCGGATTACAGCCGTGAGTGCTGCCGCGCCCTTGATCGCCGAGCACGCCAAGGCCATGGGCGTCGTCAATCAAACACAAGGCACCGGCGGCGCCGGCGGCATCGACATAGGCCTGAACCGGCGCAACATCTCCGTCCATTGAAAAAACGCCGTCGCTAACAACCCATTGGCGGCGATCATGGCCGCGCGCCAAGCGCCGGCGTAACTGGTCGACATCAGCGTGGCCAAACCGTCGTGATTGACCGGCTAAGGTGCCGGCCTGCAGCAGCGAGGCGTGATTAAGGCGGTCTTGATGAATCAGTGTGTCGGCATCGGCCAGCGCACTAATGACGCCCAAATTCGCCAAGTACCCGGTGCAAAAAAGTGCCACCGCCTCGACCCCTAGCCAGTCGGCGACGGCGGTCTCTAAGTCGTCGTGGGCGCCGCTGTGGCCCACCACCCAGTGCGAGGCGCCGCTGCCGACGCCGTAACGGTCGGCCCCACGCTTCAGGGCCTGGATGGTGAATTCGTCGCTGGCCCAACCTAAATAGTCATTGGAGGAAAAATTCAGGACCGAATGGCCATTGATCTGGGTATCCACCCGCTGCGGGGTCGCCAACCGGGTGTGGGAGCGCAATAAGGACTGCTGTTGGGCCTGGGCCATGCGCAGCCCCAGGTGTTCAGCCCAGCTCATACTCGCGCAGCGGTCGCATCGGTTGCCAACGCGTCGACCTGCTGTTCCCACTGGGTGCGCTGGCGCGGCGCCCAGGTCTTGACCGGATCACCCTGCTGGGTGGTGTTAATGCCCATGCGTTTGAACAGGGCCTGATCACGCTGGGTTTCGGGGTTGGGCGTGGTCAGCAAGGTTTCACCGTAAAACAGGCTATTGGCGCCCGCCATAAAGCACAGCGCCTGCATTTCATCGCTCATGATTTCGCGCCCAGCGGACAAACGGACCACGGATTTGGGCATCAACACCCGGGCGGTCGCCACCGTGCGAACGAAATCCAAGGGGTCCAGGTCTTGCGCGTTTTCCAGCGGCGTGCCGGCGACCCGAACCAACTGGTTGATCGGAACGCTGTCCGGATGTTGCGGCAAGTTGGCCAGCGATTGCAGCAAACCGTAACGGTCATCGGCCGACTCGTCCATGCCCAAAATGCCGCCCGAACAGACCTTCATGCCGGCGTCGCGAACCCGTGACAGGGTGTCCAAGCGGTCGTCAAATGTGCGCGTGGTAATAATGTTGCCGTAGTGCTCAGGCGAGGTGTCCAAGTTGTGGTTGTAATAGTCCAACCCAGCGCTAGCCAAAGTGTCGGCCTGTTGCTCGTCCAGCATCCCCAGGGTCATGCAGGTTTCCAGCCCCAGCGCTTTGACCTCTGTAATCATCGCGGTGATCACCGGCATGGCTTTGGCCGGCGGTTCACGCCACGCCGCCCCCATGCAAAACCGGGTCGCGCCGGTGGCCTTGGCCGCGCGCGCTTGCTCGACCACCGCGCTGATCGCGGCGAGTTTTTCCTTGTCCAAACCGGTGTCATAGACGCCGGCCTGCGGGCAATACGCGCAGTCTTCCGGGCAGGCGCCGGTTTTAATCGACATCAGGGTCGACACCTGGACCTGGTTGGCGTGGTGGTGTTCGCGGTGAACCGTTTGAGCCTGCATCAGCAGATCCATCAAAGGCTGATTAAAAATGGCGGCGATGTCGTCGCGCGTCCAGTCGTTGCGAATTTCGGCTGTGCTCATACGGTTCTCCCTAGCGTCGAGGCAGTCTAGCGCCGCCGGCGGCGGCGTCAATTCAAAATGTGACGCGAGCTTTACCCGCGTGCATTATTTGAACAATCCCAGGCGTTTTTTCTGACATCGTGGTCAGTCGCAGCGGACAAGCCTGTCCCTGCGCTTGCGCCGGAGCGGTCAGCCGCGCATAACCGAGCCATGCGATTAACCGGTCAATGCCCTCTGTGCCTTGGGCCCACTCGGCACCAGCCCCTGTGCTGCCATTGCCGGCGCCACATCCGCGCGCATGCGCAGCCGCCAGACACACTCGACACCAGCATCCCATTGGGCGTCCGGGTGTTTTCGCTGGGTCCCTTTGCCGGCGCCCTGCGGCGCATCGTGTTAGCCGTCAAGCACGGGCGTGACCAACGTTTAAACGATTGGTGCGGACAGCAACTGGCAATCCAGTCGCGCCACCTCATGCGCCCCGATGCCCTGACCTACATCCCCAGCCAACGCCTTAGCCGACTGCGCCGCGGTGGCGATACCGCAGCCGGTCTGGCCATCGCGATCGGTCGCGGACGCGGTATTGCGGTAGTGCCAACCTTACAGCCACCCTGGCGGATCCACAGCCGCACTCGGCACCACGGCCAACGCCAAGCCGCCAAGGGGTTTCGCTACCAGCCACAGCCACTCGGACGACTGTGGCTGGTCGATGACCTGATGGCCAGCGGGCACAGCCTGCGCCAAGCCCACGATCAGCTTAGCGCCGAGGGCCATATCATCGAGGCCTGGTTAGTGATCGCACGGGCCTGAACCAATGTCCCTGCAAAGTTGCCAAACTGATCTAGGCTTAACGCATCGGACTCTATTTTGGACAAGACACATGCGGTTCAGTCGTACACAAAAAACACCTGAAACAACCTCAATCAGCCAGTTCCAGGACCGTGTCAGTGCCCAGCAACTGCGCGCATTCGAGGTGTTTGACCAGATGGCGCTGGACGATCTGGCGATGATTGCGCCGCACTTTGAAATCGAACGCATGCGACCGGGCTCGATCCTGTTTGACCTGGGCGCTAACGACAACCGCGATTATCTGTTGCTTGACGGCCAGATCGACCTGGTCGCTGATGACGGCAAGCGCACCGAAATCCCAGCCGGTTCGCCGCGCGCAGCCAAAGCCATTGCGCGCTTGCGACCACGCAAGTTTAAAGCCGAGGTGGTCCTGCCCAGCGCAATTTTGAGTATCGACCGGGCCGCGCTCAAACGCCTGCTGGACCAGGTCCAGGTCAGCGACGAAATTCGTGTGTTTGACGTAAACGACCCGCACCTGTCGGCCTACCCATTTTACCTGAGCATGACCGCGGACTTGTCGGCCCGGGCCCTGCGCTGGTTTATGCCGAACGCAATGGGCGCCAACTTCAAACGCACCGTTGCCGCCGCCAACGAAGCTGCGCTACCCGGTGTGCTGCTGACGGAGCCGCTGATTGCCGCGCGGATTTTTCGCTGCGCCCAGTTAATCGACCCCCCAGTCGAACCGAGCGGTGAATTGCGTGCTGCCCTGCAATCGCTGGATCCGGCAACCTTGCGCGATATCGTCGAAGTGCAGGCTGTGCAGGATTTCATGAACCCCGCGATTGCCGAGCTGTGGAAGGAGCGCTACCAGCACTCGGCGTTGGTGGCGGCGCTGGCGCGAACACTGGCCGAACGCGCGCACGTAACGGCGCCGGCGGATCTGGCGACGCGGGTCATGTGGACCGGGGTCGGCGAGCTGATCATGCTGTGCTACCTAGACGCCGACACCGAGCTGGGGCGGGACATCGACGCCGCCCGTGCGGCGCTGGCCGAATGCCACGCCGAAGCCAATTTGCTAATGATTCGTGAATGGGGACTGGGAACCCAGACCCAGCGCCTGGCGCAGCTTCGAGGCGGGCACCCCTTGCCCGAGGACGCCACCGTTGAGGAGCAGGTGATGCAGCTAGCGTGCCTGCACGCCCAAGCCTGTGATCCGACCCAGCCACCCCAGCCCTGGCTAGACAGCCCGGCCTTTGAGGTGCTCGGCCAAAGCCTGTCGCTAAGCCCCGAATTTAGCCTCGACCTGATCGATAGCGCGCGCTCGCGCGCCGCCGTCGCCTACTAAGGCAGGCTGTGGGCAATCGCACCCTCGATCTCGGGGTGGGCGAATTCAAAACCCGCGGCGCAGGCCGCCTTGGGTTCGACAAAATGGCCGCTAAGCAGCAACTCGTCGGCCATTTGTCCAAACGCCAGCTTCATCGCAAAACCCGGTGTCGGCATCAGCGCCGGACGCCCTAGCACGCGGCCCAAGGCTTGGGCCATGGCTTTTTGGGTGACGGCACCGGGCGCCACACCATTGAACACACCGACGCGGTCCGAGGCCGACAACCAATTAAACAGCGCCACTAAATCATCGCGCTGGATCCAGCTAAAGCCTTGAATGCCCGAGCCCAATGGCCCGCCCAGACCGACCTTGAAAAGCGGCAACATCCGCGCCAAAAAGCCACCCGGCCCCAGCACCACCCCGATACGTACAATCGCGGTCGGACAATCCAAACCGGCCAGACTGGCCTCCCATTGCTGACACAGCTCGCTGGCAAACCCGGTCCCTGGCGGCGACTGTTCATCCAGTGGATCGGCACCTGTTGGGTACCAACCAATCGCCGAGGCGCTGATAACGTGCTCGATCGGGTGCGCGGCCAGGGCCTGAATCCAATCCCGCGTCAACTCGACCCGACTGGCCAGCAGCTGGTCGCGACGGCGCTGGGTCCAGCGTGCATCGGCAATGCCCTCACCGGCCAGATTCATGACCCGCTGGACCGGCGTTTTAATTTGCGCCCAGTGGGACACCCATGTCACATTTTGATCCAGCGCCGCACGGGCATCCCCCGTCCGACGCGTCAAGGCGGTAATTTGATCGCCTGCGGCCAGACGCGACTGAATAAACGCGCGACCGACAAATCCACTGCCACCGGTGACTAACCAATGCTTCGACATCTGCGTGCTTCCTTAATTTACCTTTCCCTATGGGTGGGGGCGCCGCCGGCATTTGCCAGTGACGCGCTGATCCAGCAGCGACAAACATTCGCACAGGCCTGGCAGGCACTGGAACGCGACCAGCCTTGGGAGGCCTTGGCCTCATCAATTCAAGAGTACCGGCTGTACCCGGAACTGGAAATCGAGGCCGCCCGGCGCCACGACACCGTTCCAGCACTGGCTCAGGCCGAGGCATTTTTGGCCGGTGTTAGCCAGCATCACAGCCAGCAGCGGCTGCGTGCGCACTGGGTCGAACGCGCCGTTGCCAGCCAACGCTGGACCGATGCCATCGCTCTGGCGCCGCGCAGTGCCGACGTCGCGACCCAGTGCCGGTTGGAACAGGCCCGCCTGGCACTGGGCCGTGGCAGCCAATCCAAAGCGCTGGCGCTGTACCGCCACCCGCGCAGCCGCCCGGTCGCCTGCGACGACCTGTTCGACGCCATGCGAGAGCGCGGCTGGATCAGTGCCTGGGTGATGCGTCAGCGCCTGGATTTGGCCTTGGACGCCGGTCAAATTGGCCTCGCGCGGTCGCTAGCTGCGGAGCTCGGCCCGCTCAACCAAACGCGTGTCGAGAACTGGCATCGAGCGCGCACACAGCCCGACGACTACCTACGAGCAGGTGGTGAGTTTATGACGGTCGCCGCACAGGCCTTGGCCAAGCGTGACCCCGATGCGCTGGAGGCCATCTGGCCACGTCTGTCGCTGGATCCAAAGGTGACTACCGAAGTCAAAGAGTTACAAGCCCTGCACGCTATCTTGGACGGTAGCGACCGTGCCGAAGGCTATTTACAGGCCCTTAACCGGCCCTACCAAACCGCCGGGCTGGACGAGTGGTCCGTGCGCTACTACCTGACCCGCAATCAGCCGGCACAGGTACTGCGCGAAATTGATCGCTTGCCAAGCGCGCGGCAAGCCTCACCGCGCTGGCAGTATTGGCGCGGATGGGCGCTGCAGCAGAGCGGCCAGGAAACGCCCGCTCTAGAGCACTACCGTGCGGCGGCGCGGTCCAACAGCTACTACGGTTTTTTGGCCGCCGACGCCCTTGGACTGTCCTACGCACACCCCACCAGCCCGATCAAACCGCGCGCCAATCGCAGCCTAACGGTCGGTCAGCAGATCGCGCGCGAGCTGTGGCTCGCAGGCTTGGTCGGCCGGGCACGCCTGCAATGGCGGGCGGACTGGCGCGCCCTCAACCGCGACCAGCGCAGCGATGCGACTGAATTGGCGCGCCGCTGGGGCTGGGACAGTGAGGTCATTCGCGGCGCGGTCAACACCGGGCTGCGCGGACTGACTTACACCCACCCGGCCAGTCTTGGCGGACTGATTAACGAGCATGCGGTCCCCGGCGGCGTCGACACCGCTTGGGCACTGGCCTTAACCCGCTCCGAAAGCCTATTTCAGAGCGATGTTCAAAGCGGCGCCGGTGCCCTTGGGCTGATGCAAATCATGCCGACCACCGGGCGCAACCTGGCGCGCCAGCTCAAAACCCAGTGGCGCGGCAGCGCAATGTTGCTGGAACCGGCGGTCAATGTGCAGTTCGGCGTCCACTACCTAAACGCGCTACTGGAGCGCTTTGCCGGGAATCAGCTGATGACCACTGCCGCCTACAACGCCGGCCCGAACGCGGTTGAGCGCTGGCGCCCCAGCGGCGGGTCGATCGACGGCGCGCGCTGGGCCGAAACCATTCCCTACAAGGAAACCCGCGGTTATGTTCAAAAAGTCATGCACGCCGCGGTTTTGTACGACTACCGACTAAGTGGCCGAAGCGCCCGTCTTTCCGATAGGATGCAACCCGTTTTCGCTGCAACGAGCCCCTAGACATGGATTTCGAAACACTGCACCGCGTGGTATTTGTCACCGGCATTATCGTGCTTATTGGCGCGCTGGTGATGAATGCCGCGCGCACACGCAACTGGGTTGGACTGATTAAGTTCTGGCAGCCGCGCGTGGACATGAGCCCGACCGAGTTTAAAGTCCACCGCTCAGGTGTTGCGCTAATGATTGCCGGGGTCGTGCTTAGCTTGCTGAGCCAGCTGCTGTAATCCACTCTAGCTGGCTGAACTTTGGCAAATTGGGCGGCATCGCGACGTCACTGACAACCATGCTCATGTCTGCCAATGACGCCACGCGGGTCATCGCTGTGCGTTCAAACTTGACCCCCTCGGCGACCAAAATTCGGCAGCGCGCATTGCGAATCAAGCCTTGGGCGACGCGCGCTTCACGGTAATCGTGTTCCAGTAACACGCCGTCAGCGTCCACTGCACTGATCCCCAGCACGGCAAAATCCAACCGAAACTGATCAATGAAATCCCGGGTCGCTTCGCCAACCACGCCGCCGTCTTCGCTGCGCACTTCACCACCGGCAATGACCACGCGTGCGTCCGAGCGCGACGAAAGAATCGCCGCCACATGAATGTTATTGGTCACCACCTGCAAACCTTGGTGCCCAATCAGCGCTTCGGCCACCGCCTCGTTGGTGGTGCCAATGTTGATAAACAACGACGCACTGTCCGGGATGCGCTCGGCCACCGCCTTGGCAATCGCCCGTTTGGCCGCACGCCCGCTCTGCTTGCGCCGGATGTACTCGCTCGACTCACTCTCGCCCAGCGGAATCGCGCCGCCACGTACCCGCTCCAACCAGCCAGCCTCGGCCAAGCGCCCCAGATCGCGCCGAGCAGTTTGCAAGGTCACCTCAAATTCCTGGGCAATGCCCTCGACCGAGACAAAACCGAGTTCCCGGGCCTGGGCCAAAATAGCGCGTTCGCGTGGCTGTAAATTCATACGGCAAGTTTAGCCGACTGAGCGGTCAAACACTTTCTTTTATGTTCGCTTTGAATATACTCCAAGCATATTCGAACTTTAGCGAACTTCATGATGATTGATCTTTTGGTCATAGGTGGTGGCATTAACGGGGTTGGCATTGCCAACGACGCGGCCGGTCGCGGCCTATCGGTGACCTTGGTCGAGCAAGGTGACTTGGCTCAGGCGACCAGCTCCAACAGCTCCAAGCTCATTCACGGCGGCCTTCGCTACCTCGAACACTACGAGTTTCGGCTGGTCCACGAGGCCCTCAAAGAGCGCGAGGTATTGCTTGCCAAAGCCGGGCACATTGCCTGGCCGTTGCGCTTTCGGTTGCCGCACCAGCGAAACGGCCGTCCGGCCTGGCTGGTCCGCATCGGCCTGTTCTTATATGACCATTTGGGCAAGCGCGTCAGCTTACCCAGCACCCGCAGTTGGAAAAGCCATGACGACCTGTTACTGGCGCACGCGCGCAGCGGCTTTGAGTACTCAGATTTGTGGGTCGACGACGCCCGCCTGGTGACGCTGAATGCGATCCAGGCCGCGGATCACGGCGCGCATATCCGTACCCGCACTCGATTTGTTGAAGCGCGCGCAAACGACGACGGCTGGGTGGTCAGTATCAGCGGGCCGAACGGCGACGAAACACTGCATGCACGGGCCGTGGTCAATGCCGCCGGACCCTGGGTTGACCAGGTCTTTCGTGGTCTGGATGGCCAGTCGCCACACCCCGCAAGGCTAGTCAAAGGCAGCCACATCGTGGTGCCAAAGCTATACGACGACGAGCGCGCCTACATTTTACCCAACGACGACGGCCGCGTGGTGTTCGTGCTGCCGTGGCTGGATGACTTTAGCCTGATCGGCACCACCGACATCGAAATCCACGGTGACCCCGGCGCCGCCCGTTGCTCGGACGACGAGCGCGATTACCTGTTGGCCGCGGGGGCACGCTTTTTCACCAATGCCCCCAGCGCCGACGACGTGGTCTGGGACTATGCCGGGGTGCGACCGCTGATGGACGACGGCGACGGCAGTGCGCAAAAGGTCACCCGCGACTACCGGCTGATTTTGGATCGCAGCCGCGCGCCGCTGTTGAGCGTGCACGGGGGCAAGCTGACCACCTACCGAACCTTGGCTGAAAAGGCGGTGGATAAGTTAGCCGAGGTATTTCCGGCGATGGGTCCGCAGTGGACGCAAACCGCCACACTGCCCGGCGCCGAAGGGCTCGATGTCGACGCCTTACAGGCTGAACTGATGACGCTGGGGCTGGACGCACGCTTAGCACGCCGTCTGGTTCGGGGCTACGGCACCATCGCCCGGGACATCGTCGGCACCGGCATCGACAGCATGGGTGAACATTTCGGCGCCGGGCTATATGAAGCCGAAGTCCGCCATATGTGCCACCAAGAGTGGGCGCGGTCCTTGGACGATGTGCTGTACCGCCGCTCGAAAATGGGCTTGTTCTTGAGCGAGTCCGAGCGCCAACGAGTGGCCCAATGGCTGGCCGCCGAGGTCGGCTAGGCTAGAATATTTCGTCGGATCCGAGCTGAAAGCGGCTGCGTAGGCGCGGGTCTTGGTCGTCACGAATACGGCGGTCGGTGGACGCCGCCGCGTCAATATTTTGCCCGCGAATATTGCCGACCCCAATGCCCTGATCAACGATAATTTCAACCCGGCGGTTGGCCGCCAAGGCATCCGGTCCCAGGCCATTCGCGCGCAGTAACGAACTGCCTTGGCCGACCACCGAGAAGCGCGTCACATCCAGTACCCGGCCAGCCAACAGTTCGCCGGCGACCGCATTCGCGCGCATCGCACTCAGTTCCAGCTCGTTGCGAAAAACGCCGGTGCTGGAACGGCCATCGGTGTGGCCCTCGATACGCACGGTGCCCGGCGTAATGCCGAGCATCTCGCGGATCTTGCGCAGCACCGGAATAAAGCGCGGGTTGACGTCCGCTCGCCCCGGGTCAAACGAATTTCGCTCGTTGACGCGAATAATGATCTTTCGACCTTCGGTTTCGACTTCGACCAAGCCATCACGGATTTCCTGGCTCAAGGCTTGGTCAATCGCTTTCTTATCGGTTTCGGTCTGCAACACCAGTTGTTTGCGCAAGCCCCCACGTTCTAACTCTTCGGATTCGGGGTCGGTGGTGTCGACGTCTAGCACCGAAGGCGCCGCACCCTCGGCCGCGGCCGTGCTGCTTTCGACACTGTCCACCGGCACCTCGCTGTCGTTTGGCGACTTGCTCTCGCGCCCGTCCGCCGAATCTTCGGCGCTGGCTTTTTCACTTTGCTTGGGCGCGGTCTCGGACGTCGGCGGCGGAATGTCCAGCGTCGATAAGTCGGTTCGCGTGGTTTGCTGCTGAACGGTGGGCGCCGGGGTCGGCCGCGGCGTGCCCGGCGAGAATTCCTGAGCAATGATGCTGGTGCCTTTGGGGATGGCCTTGGCTTCGATCTCGGACTGGACACCAAAGGCGAATTTGACCGACCCCATCAGCTGCTTAAATTTGAGCACGTCCATTTCGGAAAACGACAGCAACAGCACGAAAAAGCACATCAGCAGCGACATCAGATCGGCAAAGGTCATGACCCAGGCTGGAATGCCCGCGGGGCAATCGCATTCTTCTTCGGTCGCCATTAAGCCGCGGCTTCCTGGGCTTCTTGTTTCTTGCCGGGCAAGTAGGTGCGCAGCAGCGACTCAATAATGCGCGGATTTTGACCCGCCTGAATCGCCAGCAAGCCATCCAGAATCAAGGTTTTTGCACGTTTTTCTTCGTCCCGACGCAGCTCCAGCTTATCCGCCATCGGCAGCGCCACCATGGTCGCCAGCATCGCGCCATACAGGGTCGTCAACAGCGCCACCGCCATCGCCGGACCGATCGATTTGGGGTCCGACATGTTGGCCAGCATTTGAACCAGCCCGATCAAGGTGCCAATCATGCCCATGGCTGGGCCGACGTCGCCGATCGCCAAAAATACCTTGCTGCCCCAGCCGTGGCGGTCGGCGGACAGGCGGATGTCCTTTTCTAACATTTCTCGGACCACGGCCTCGTCGAAACCGTCGACCAACATCTGGACGCCTTTTTTCATAAAGGGGTGCGAGACCTCGACCGATTCCAGCGCCAACAAACCGCCCTTGCGCGCCAAGTTCGCCAACTCAACGACTTCGTCGATCAGCTCTTCAACCGTCGCCATTTTAAACATGAAGGCTTTCGCGGCGACGCTGATTGCGCCCAAAAACTGGCCCAACGGAAATTTAATCAAAACCACAAACAGCGAGCCGCCGATCACGATCAGCAGCGAGGGGATGTTCATAAACATACCGGCCGAACCACCCAAAAAGATGGCTGCCAAGACGATCGCAAAAGCACCTAACATGCCAAGTAAGGAGGCTATGTCCACTGATTATTCCCTTCGTTGTTGATGCCACAACAGTCTAGTTGGTTTTAGCAATTAGTTAGGCTATCGGCCGGCACGCCAAAATCTGAAGTCCGCGCGTTGAGCGCTCAGACCAAAGCGGCTACTGTGTGCGCAGATTTTTTAGCGCAGGAATCCGCATGAGCGAGCCCAGTTTTGAACAACAACTTGATCAACTAGAAAGCTTGGTGACGCGCCTAGAAAGCGGCGACGTGCCGCTGGCCGAGGCCATGGCCGCCTTTGAACAAGGCATGGCGCTGTCAAAGCAGTGTTCGACGCTGCTCAACCAAGCCGAGCAGCGCATCAGCCAGTTGATGAACGAAGGCGACGACGCACCCAGTGAATAACACAGACCCCTTGGCCCTCGCGCAGCAGCGCATTGCGCCGCTGTTGACGGCCGCGTTGGGGCGCCTGGGCAACCAGTCACTGGCGCTTGGCGATGCGATCCAATACAGCCTGCAGGCGCCGAGCAAAGCGCTGCGCCCGGCGCTGGTGTGGGCCAGCTGCCAAGCCTTGGGCATGGACCCGGCCTTGGGCGATCGCGCTGCGATCGCGATTGAGTGCATCCACACCTATTCACTGATTCACGATGACTTGCCGGCCATGGACGATGACGATTTGCGCCGTGGTCAACCCAGCTGCCATATCGCCCACGGCGAGGCGCACGCTATTTTGGCCGGGGATGCGTTGCAGGCGTTGGCCTTCGAAGCCCTGGCCGACCCGGCCTGGCCGCTGCTGGCCCAAGGCCAACTGGCCGCCAGCGTTACCGCGCTTGCGCGCGCTGCCGGTGGCGCCGGCATGGTCGACGGACAGTCGTTGGATTTACTGGCCGAAAACCAGTCCACTGGGCTGGATCAACTAGAACTGATGCACAGCCGTAAGACCGGCGCACTGATCCGGGCCTGTTGTGAAATCGGTGGACTCAGTGCCAATGCGGACCCCATGCAACTGGATACGCTGATCCAAATCGGCCAAACACTGGGTCTGGCGTTCCAAGTCCAGGACGATGTTTTGGACGTCACCGCCAGCACCGAGGCGCTGGGCAAGCCGGCCGGGTCGGATCACGATCAAAACAAATCAACCTTTGTGACCTTGTTAGGTGTGGCTGAATCCCAGGCCTTGGTTGACGACATGCTAAGCGGGGTCAACAGCCTGGCCTCTAGCCTGCCCAATCCTGCTCCGATACTGGCGATTGTTGCGCGATTATCGCAACGCAACGCCTGATCTTTGGGGCGCATTTAGGTACCATCGCGCCCTGATCGGAAGGAAACTATGCGGATCTTTCACCAGATACCACTTCAGCGTCCATCGACGCCATTGCTTGACTCAGCCTCGACCCCGGATGCGCTGCGGGCATTGTCACGTGCCCAACTTGGTACCCTAGCCGACGAGCTGCGCGCCTACCTGCTGTATAGCGTCGGCCAATCCGGCGGTCACTTTGGTGCCGGCCTCGGCGTGGTCGAACTGACGGTCGCGCTGCATTACTTGCTGGATACCCCGCACGACCGACTGCTGTGGGATGTCGGCCACCAAGCCTACCCGCACAAAATTTTGACCGGCCGCCGTGAACAGATGCCCAGCATTCGTCAGTCCGGCGGTTTGGCGGCATTCCCCGCGCGCCACGAGAGCGAGTACGACACCTTTGGCGTCGGTCATTCGTCCACCAGCATCAGCGCCGGACTGGGCATGGCCTTGGCCGCCCAGCAAAAAGGCGAACCGCGGCGTGTGGTGTCGGTGATTGGCGACGGCGCACTGACCGCGGGCATGGCCTTTGAAGCACTCGCCCACGGCGGCACGACACGGGCCAATATGCTAGTGGTGCTTAACGACAACGATATGTCGATCAGCCAAAGTGTCGGCGGGTTGTCGAATTATCTGGCCCAACTGCTGAGCTCCAAAGCCTACAGCCGCATGCGCGATGACGCCCGCAAACTGCTGGAAATCATTCCACCGGCAGCCGAGTTGGCCAAGAAAACCGAAGAACAGGTCAAAAGCCTGATTTCGCCGGCGTCGTTGTTCGAAGCCATGGGCTGGAATTACATCGGCCCGATCGATGGCCACGACATGGGCCAACTGCTGAATGCGATTGATACGCTGACTAACCGTCCGGGACCGAATTTTTTACACCTGGTGACGCAAAAGGGCTGCGGCTTCCAACCCGCCGAAAGCAACCCGATCAAGTATCACGCCATCACCAAAATCGACCCCAAGCCGGCCGCCGACAGCGCGCCGAGCAAGCCGACTTTCAGTCAGGTGTTCGGCCAATGGGCGCTGGATCAAGCCGCCGCCGATCCGCGTTTGCTGACGATCACGCCGGCCATGCGCGAGGGCTCGGGCTTGGTCGCATTTAGCGAGCGCTACCCCAAGCGTTACCACGACGTCGCCATCTGCGAACAACACAGCGTCACGCTGGCCGCCGGCTTTGCCTGCGAAGGGCTGAAGCCGGTACTGGCGATTTATTCGACCTTTTTACAGCGCGGCTACGATCAACTGATTCACGATGTCGCCATCCAAGACCTGGATGTGACCTTTGCAATTGACCGCGCCGGCCTGGTCGGCGAGGACGGCCCGACCCATGCCGGCGTTTACGACACCGCTTTTTTGCGCACGATTCCGGGGCTTTTGATCGCAACGCCGTCGGACGAAACCGATGCCCGCGGCTTGCTCAATGCGGCCTACCAGCACCCCGGCCCGGCCGCCGTGCGCTACCCGCGCGGTGCCGGCATCGGTGCCGCCGCCGGCAGCTCACTGGACGCCCTGGCGGTCGGCGAGGCCATCACACGCCTGTCCGGGCGCGGCGTCGCCGTGTTGGCGTTTGGCACCTTGCTGCACCAGGCCACGCAGCTGTGCCAAGCACGCGGCTACAGCCTGATCGACATGCGTTGGGTCAAACCGATGGATGAAGGTGCCGTGCGCGCCGCCGCGGCGTCACACGACTTGCTGGTCACCTTAGAGGACCATGCCCAAATGGGCGGCGCCGGCTCGGCCGTGCTCGAGGCCCTAGCGTCGATGAACCTGAACACGCCAACCCTGGTGCTGGGTTTACCGGACAGTTACTTGGAAGGCGGCAAAGCCGACGCCATGTACGCATCGGTCGGCCTGGACAGCGCCGGCATCAGCGCCGCCATCGACCAGCGCTTGGCGGCACTTAGTCGTTAAACAGATGACCTAGGCGGTCGCCCTTGGTCGCCAAATAGCGTTCATTGTGGCGGTTGTGGCCCTTTTTAAGCGGCACCCGCGCGACCACCTCAATGCCCATCCCAGACAGCGCATCAATCTTGCGCGGGTTGTTGGTCAACAACCGCACCTGGGTGATACCCAAATGCGAGGCCATGGGTTCGACAATGGCGTAATCACGCAGGTCGGCGCCAAAACCCAACGCCTCGTTGGCCTCAACGGTGTCGGCTCCGCCGTCTTGCAGGTGATACGCGCGAATTTTATTCATCAAACCAATGCCGCGGCCTTCCTGGCGCAGGTAAAACAGCGCACCACGACCGGCCTCAGCAATCGCCGCCATCGCGCCTTCCAGTTGCGGGCCACAGTCACAGCGCAAACTAAACAGGCCGTCGCCGGTCAAACACTCGGAGTGAACCCGCGCCAGCACCGGCTCCGGTGTGTTCACGGCACCCATGGTCAAGACCACATGTTCCTTGGTCTGGCCGTTCACAGACTCACTAAAACCGTGCATCTCGAAGACACCGAACTGGGTGGGAAGTTGGCAGGTTTCGACGTAGGTGATCAACGCAAGCTCCTTTAGCGGGAGCGAATGATACCACTGCCTTGAATGGGTTCCAGCACCATCTTGTTGGCACGCAACTGAATCTTAAATCGGGCCAATGCGCTGAGGCCCAACAGCGGCCGCGCGGGATAATCACCCGGCAAAACGATCGCGGCCACATCCGTCAACACCCACTGATCGATCTGTATTCGCGCAAGCGACGCCGGTCGACCCTGAACCATGCCCGCGGCGGTATTAACCTGGGCGGCGCGCGGATGCGGTTGAATGCCCAGCGTCGCCGCTAAGGATTCACTAATCACCACCTCGGTCGCCCCGGTGTCGATCATCCAGTCGACCGCGCGCCCGTCGATGCGGCCTGCGACCTGAAAGCCGCCGCCTTGATTTTCCAACGTTAGTCGCGTTTTTTGCACAGCCGGAGCACGCGCCGCCGCCAGTCCCAGCGTCAGTAACTGGCCTTGCCAACGCAGCTGCAGTTGCTCGCCCAATGCCAGCAACTCCATGTCCGCCACGACCTCGCCACGCTGCAACGAATGCAAGGTACCGTCCAGTTCGACCAGCGCCGCATCGCCCAGCTGGCCCACCCACAAAGGCTGCGCCGCGACCATACCCGCGATCGGGAGTGCCAGTAGGATGGCAGCCTTCGGTAGTGTCATCCGGTCAGTGTCGACGGCCAGTGCCGGCGCCGACTCGGACCGAGGGGCTAGACCAGGCCCAATTGGGCTAGTCCGACGACACCGGCGGCGGCAAAAACACCGGCCAACAGGTCGTCCGCCATGATCCCCACGCCGACCGGCTTGAGGCGTTCGAGCCGATTAATCGGCCAGGGCTTAAAGATGTCGAAAATTCGAAACAGAACAAAAGCGACAATCCAAGCGCCAATCGATGGCGGCGCCACCGCCAATGCGATCCAGATACCTGCCCACTCGTCCCAGACGATGCTGCCGTGATCACCGCAATTTAGGTCGCGGGCGGTTTTGCCACAAATCCACGGCCCCACCAAGGCACCCAACAAGACCCAAATAGCGACCCACACATCGGTCAACCACAGCGCCGGTATAAACGCGACCATGCCACCGACGGTGCCAAAGGTGCCTGGCATGGTTTTGGTCAGGCCAGAGCCCAGCCCAACCGCCAGCCAGTGCACCGGGTGCGCGGGAATAAGCCGCATTATTTGGCGCTGAACTCGACCGGACGCAGTTGCGCCGCCAATTTATCGAGCACGCCGTTGACGAACTTGTGGGCATCGGAGGCCCCAAAGCGCTTGGTTAAATCGACCGCCTCGTTCAATACCACTTTGTAGGGCACGTCAATCCGCTCGGACAACTCCCAGGTCGCGATACGCAGCACGTTCAGCGCCACCGCATCGACGTCTTTGACCGGCCGCTCAAGGTAAGGCGCCAAAATGGCGTCAAGCTTAGCGCTGTCGCCCGATACGCCTTTATAGACTTCATGAAAATAGCCCGGGTCGGCCTTGCCCAGATGATTTTGGGCACGAAAACGCGCTTCGGCATTGCTGGCGTCATAACCGGATAATTGCCATTGATAGAGTGCCTGCAGGGCCAGTTCACGTGCGCGGTGACGGGCTGCTGGTTTTACGCCCTCAGTCATCAATTTGGCTCAGCAACGACACCATTTCCATAGCAGTCATGGCCGCATCAGCGCCCTTGTTGCCGGCTTTAGTGCCCGCCCGTTCAATCGCCTGCTCGATGCTGTCAACGGTTAGCACGCCAAAGATAACCGGCACGCCGGTGTCCAGGCTGATGCTGCCGAGGGCGGCGGCGACCGGGCCGGACACGTATTCGAAATGCGGGGTGCCGCCACGAATGACCGCACCGATTGCAATCACCGCGTCGAATTTACCGGTGTTCGCTAGGCTCTGACACACCAGCGGCAGCTCGTATGCGCCCGGTGCTTTGGCGATGGTGATGTCACCGCGATCAACGCCATGGCGGACCAGGGCGTCAATGGCGCCGCTGACCAAAGAGTCGACCACAAACTCGTTAAAGCGGCCGACTGCGATGGCGTAGTTGCCTTGAACATTGGTGAAGTCGCCATTCAGCGTTTGGATCTCGCTCATGAGGGGTCTTGCTCCTGCCATTTAATGTATTCAACCACTTCGAGCTCGAAGCCCGAAATCGCTGGGAATTTCATTGGGGTCGATAATAACCGCATCTTGCCGACACCGACATCCCGAAGGATCTGAGAACCGGTGCCAATCCCCAAATAAGGCATCACGCGCGGGGCGATCGCCGGCTTCGGTGTATTGTCAAAGTAGTTGGCGAAGCGCTCTTCTAGGCTTTCGGTTTCCCAATTTTCTAGCAGCACAATCACGCCCGGGCCTTCGTCCGCCTGAACCGCCTGCATCGCCGCCGACAGTGACCAGTTGTTGACCGTGGTCGGATCGGCCGACAGCAGGTCACGAATCGGATCGGGCACGTGGACCCGCGTCAACGTCGGCGTGTCCGCACTTGGCTCGCCCTTGATCAAAGCCAGGTGCGTGCCGCCTTGAACATGGTCTTTGTAGGTGATCGCTCGGAAGGTGCCGTAGACCGTGACCAGGCTGTCGTCACGCACGCGTTCGATGGTCTGTTCGTGGACCGTGCGGTAATGGATCAAGTCCGCAATGGTGCCGATCTTCAAGCCGTGTTTTTCAGCAAACACTTCCAAATCCGGCCGCCGCGCCATGCTGCCGTCTTCGTTCATGATCTCAACGATAACGCTGGCCGGAGCAACACCGGCTAGGCGCGTCAAATCACAGCCCGCTTCGGTGTGGCCGGCGCGGTTCAAGACGCCGCCGTCCTGGGCCATCAGCGGGAAAATATGACCGGGCTGGACAATATCCGCAGGCTTTGCGTTAGGGCCAACGGCCGCCAACACCGTGCGCGCACGATCGGCTGCACTGATGCCGGTGGTGACGCCGTCAGCCGCTTCGATCGAGAGCGTGAAATTGGTCCCATGGCCGCTGCCGTTATCACCCACCATCAGCGGCAAGTTCAGCTGTTCACACCGGTCACGCGTCAACGTCAAACAAATCAACCCACGGCCTTCGCGGGCCATGAAATTGATATCTTCGGGACGGCAATGCGAGGCGCTCATGACCAGGTCACCTTCGTTTTCGCGGTCTTCGTCATCCATCAAAATGACCATTCGACCCATGCGAATGTCGTCGATCAGCTCTTCAATGCTGTTCAGTTTCATGCTTTCTCCACACTGTATTCTAGGCAGCGATCGGTGCCGATGGCCCGGGACTCAATCAGTTGTAAACGGACGGCGTCGGACAGCTCAGTCCAATTGGGGGTGTGCATTAAAGGCCTTGTCTGGCTTCCCATCAAGAGCGGCGCTTGAAAAACCACCAAACGATCCACCAACCCCGCGTCCATCCAAGCACCCGCCAGGGTCGGCCCGGCCTCGACCATGACCTCGTTGACGCCTGCATCGGCCAATTCAGCCAACACGGTCGCCGGCGTGACCGCCGTCAACATCACCACCTGCGCACCGCAATCGGCCCAGGCTTGCTGGGTCGGGCCGCTCGCGGATTGGCTGATGATCATCACCGGGCCAGGTATTTTAAAAAGCTGGGCATCGAGTGGCGTGCGTCCGCTGCGGTCCATTACCACACGCAGCGGCTGATCCGACGGCAACAGCGGACCCGGATCCAGGTCCGTTTCATCCCACCGCACATTCAGGCTCGGATTATCCGCAACGACGGTACCGACGCCCGTAATCACCGCCCCGGCGCGGGCGCGCATGCGCTGGACCTGACGCCGTGCCATCGGCCCGGTGATCCACTTGGACTGGCCGTTGGCCATCGCAGTCGCGCCGTCCAGCGACATCGCCAACTTCAGCCGCACAAACGGCAGCCCACCACGCATGCGGCGGTTAAAGCCGGGGTTAAGGGCCCGGGCCTGGCTTTCGAGCACGCCGATATCGACGCGGATACCGGCGCTGCGCAAGCGCTCCAGGCCGGCACCGTTGACTTTCGGGTTGGGGTCGACACAAGCCACCACGACCCGGATCACCGCAGCTTTGATCAGGGCATCCACGCACGGCGGGGTGCGACCGGTATGCGAACAGGGTTCAAGGGTCACATAGGCAGTCGCGCCGCGCGCATCAGGACAACTATTCAGGGCCACAATTTCAGCGTGCGGACCACCTGGCGGCTGGGTCGCACCGGCGCCGATCACATCACCGTCGCGAACCAAAATACAGCCCACGCGCGGATTGGCTCGGGTCAGATGACGAACGGATTTGGCCAAAATAATGGCCTTGGCCATGTACATGGCATCCAGCGCACTCACTCGTTGGCCTCGTTGACCGCGTTGACGAAGTCCGCGACGTCTTGGAATGACTTATAAACCGATGCGAAGCGCACGTAAGCCACAGCATCCAAGGTTTTCAGCTCGGACATCACGATTTCACCCAAACGCTGGCTGGGCACCTCACGCTCGCTGATCGCTTGCAGCCGGCGCTGAACCCGGTCCAGCATGGCCTCGAGCTGTTCGGACGATACCGGGCGTTTTTCCAACGCTCGAATGACGCCCCGGCGCAACTTACTGGAATCGTAGGTTTCACGGTCGCCGTTGGTCTTGACGATCCGCGGCAAGCTCAGCTCGACCGACTCGAAGGTCGTAAAGCGCACGTTGCACTCGTTGCACGCACGCCGGCGTTTGACCTGCGAGGCATCGGCGACCAACCGAGAGTCGATTACCTTGGTGTCGGGGTTCGAGCAAAACGGGCAGCGCATGGTTAACTCCGGCGTTGACGCAGGGCCTCAAACAGCAGGACCCCAGTGGCCACCGACACATTCAGCGAGCTGATCGCGCCGACCATAGGAATGGCAACCATTTCATCACAGGCATCGCGCACTCCTTTGCGCAGGCCGCGACCCTCGCTGCCGACCACGATCACACGTGGACCGGTCAGGTCGGCCTTGAACGCATCAATCGCGCCTTCACCGGCCGCGCCGCTGACCCAAAACCCATCCTTGCGCAGCTTTTCCAAGGTGCGCTTAAGGTTCGTGACGGTCACCAGCGGGACCAACTCGGCCGCCCCGCAAGCGGTTTTACGTGCCGCCTGGTTCAGTGCCGCGCTGTTGTCTTTAGGCTGAATCACCGCCGTGACACCGGCCGCTTCGGCGCTTCGCAATATGGCCCCGAGGTTACGCGGGTCGGTGACCCCGTCCAGCGCCAGCAACAGCGGCGTGTCGACACCGCCCAGCAATTCGGCCAGCGCGCCTTCGGGCAACGCGGCCGACGGCGATGCGATCACCGCAATGCCTTGGTGGGCAACGTCCTCGTAGGTATTGCCCTGCTTAAGAAACTGAGCCTTGGGCAGCGCGGTAAAGGTCACGCCAGCTTGTTGCAGCTGTTCAAATCGCGCCGGGGCCAGCGAATCCAATACCAACACTTGCTGGACACGCGCCGGCGACCGTTCAATCAGCGCCATCGCCGCGTGCCAGCCTACAATGCTCTCATTCATCGGCGCGGCCCTCGATCGCCTTTCTTGCGACTTTTCTTTTTGCCTTTTTTGTCTTTCGCCGGTTGCATACCCGGAATATCAAAGTCGATACGCCGCGTGTCCATGTCAACACGCACCACGCGTACTTTTAACTCGTCCGCCAAGCGGAAAGTTTGACCGGATTGCTCGCCCACCATCGAGTGGGTGGTGGCGTCATGTCGGTAATAGTCCGCCGGCAGCGCGGTGACGTGGACCATGCCCTCGACGAACATGTCGTTGAGGGTAATGAACAGCCCAAAGGGCGCCACACCGGTCACAACGCCGGTAAATTCCGAACCAATGTGCTGGGTCATAAAGCGACATTTCAGCCAGGCATTCACATCCCGGCTGGCATCATCCGCACGACGCTCGCAGTTAGAGCAGTGCTCGCCCATGGTTTCCAAGCGCGCCTGGTCGTAGGGGTAGACCGATGGGTCCTTGCGCAAAATCGACTTCAACGCACGGTGGACCATCAAATCCGGATAGCGGCGAATGGGGCTGGTGAAGTGGGTGTAGGCCTCGTAACCCAAGCCAAAGTGGCCGCCCTTCGCATCCGGCTCGTAGCGTGCCTGGGACATCGAACGCAGCAACAACACTTGAATCAACGACTCGTCCGGACGACCTCGGGCCTGCTCCATCACCGCTTGGTAGTCCTCGGGTGTTGGCTCGTCTCCGCCTTGGAGGTGCAGTCCCATCGGCGCCAAGGCGGCACGGGTGGCAATCAGCTTGTCCACCGACGGCCCCTCGTGGACCCGGTACAGCGACGGCTTTTCGTGTTTGATCAGGTACTTAGCCGCGGCCACGTTGGCCAGCAACATGCATTCTTCGATCAGTTTATGCGAATCACCACGCCAGCGACCGGTGATACCCGCAATGTGCCCATTCGCGTCCATTTGGAACATCGGTTCCGGCGCTTCAAATTCAATCGCCCCGCGTTCCGCGCGGACTTTCTTGAGCACGTGATAAAGGCTGTACAGATCGGTGATGTTGGTTTGGACGGCCGCACCACCCGGAATCGCCGCGAACGCCGCGCCATCTTCCAAGGCATCGTTGACCTGGTTATAGGTCAGGCGTGCGTGGGAGCGAAATACGCCCTCGTGGAAATTAACTCGCGTCATAGCGCCGCGGGCGCTGACGTTAATTTCAGCGACCATCGCCAGGCGATCAACGTCCGGGTTCAAACTGCACAGGCCATTGGACAGTGCCTCGGGCAGCATCGGAATAACCTGGCGCGGGAAGTACACGCTGGTGGCGCGTTCAACCGCCTCGGTGTCCAGCTGCATACCGGGCTTGACGTATTCTGCTACGTCGGCAATGGCGACCCACAACTTCCAGCCGCCGCCATCGGTACGCTGTGCGAACACCGCGTCATCAAAGTCACGGGCGTCCTCGCCGTCAATGGTGCAAAACGGCAATGCGCGCAGGTCTTTGCGGGTCGCCGCAATGCCCTGATCAATAAACTCACCGTAGGCATCGGCTTGGTCGATCGCCTGCTGGCTAAATTCGTGGGGCAAATCATGCGTGCCCACGGCGACCGCAATTTCGATGCCCGGATCATCGTCGTGACCGATGATTTGAACGATACGGCCGGTCGGACTGGCGCGGTGGCTGGGCTGTGACGTCAATTCGACACTGACGAACTGACCTTCTTCGGCCTGACCGATCTGGTCGGGCTGCATGATCACGGGGTGGACCAACTTTCGGTTGCGCGGCTCGACCATCCAGACGCCGCTGTTACGTTTTAATTGTCCGACCAAGGCGGTATGCGCGCGGTCGGTGACTTCAACTATTTTGGCTTCGTAATCATTACGGCCGCGGAATTGCACGGCGCGCACCAATACCCGGTCGCCGTCATAGACTTTCATGGCTTGCTTGTCGTGCACGAACAGGTCTTTTTCACCGTCATCGCGAATGACGAAGCCGAAACCGTCCGGGTGGGCCGAAAAGCGACCGGCAATCAGGTCGGTTTTGTCCACCAACATGAAGCGGCCTTCACGGTCCGATGCAATCTGGGCGTCACGGCACATGGCCATCAACCGTCGCTGCAAGGCTTCTTCTTGATCCAATTGAATTTCAACGTCGTCTGCGATGTCGTCAAAGGACAAAGGCTTGCCGGCGTCGGTCAAAATTTGAATGATGAATTCACGCGACGCGATCGGTCGCTCGTAGTTTTCGGACTCTCGGTCCTCGAAGGGGTCTTTCATCCGCGCATGGTAACAGCACCGTGCTGCGCGCGCATAAAAAAGGGCGACCGAAGCCGCCCTGTGTGATCCAAAACCTTATTAGTGGTTCAGAATCTGGCTCAAAAATAGCTGTGTACGCTCGTTTTGAGGGTTATTGAAGAACGCCTCTGGCTCGTTCTGTTCAATAATTTCGCCACCGTCCATAAAGATCACACGGTCCGCCACCTTGCGTGCAAAGCCCATTTCGTGGGTGACGCACAACATGGTCATGCCCTCTTCGGCCAGCGTCACCATGACGTCCAACACTTCGGCAATCATTTCCGGATCCAGCGCCGAGGTCGGCTCATCAAACAACATGATGTTTGGCTTCATGCACAATGAGCGTGCAATCGCGACACGCTGCTGCTGACCACCGGACAGCTGACCTGGATACTTGTCGGCTTGCTCAGGGATCTTGACCCGTTCCAAGTAATGCATGGCCAGTTCTTCGGCTTCTTTTTTGGGCATCTTGCGAACCCAAATCGGCGCCAGCGTCAGGTTGTCCAAGATCGACAGGTGCGGAAACAAATTGAAGTGTTGAAAGCACATACCGACTTCGCGACGAACTTCTTCGATGTTTTTGACATCGTTGGTCAGCTCGGTGTCTTCAATAATGATCTGACCCTGCTGGTGTTCTTCGAGGCGATTGATGCAACGAATCATGGTCGACTTGCCCGACCCTGAAGGCCCACAAATCACAATGCGCTCGCCACGCTTCACTTCCAGGTTGATGTCCTTGAGGACGTGAAAGTCGCCATACCATTTGTGCATGCCGATCAGTTTGATCACGGACTCGTCGGAGACTTGTCGTTGTTGTTCACTCATATGAGGCTCCAAAAATTAACGATGACCCGTGTCCAGCTCGCGCTCAAGGCGCTGGCTGTAACGTGACATACCAAAACAGAAAACAAAGAATCCAAAGGCTGCAAACACATAGCCCTCGATCGTAAAGCCAAGCCAATCGGTGTTGGTCGCCGCCGCCTGGGCCATGCCCAACAGATCAAACAGACCAATAATTAAGACCAAGGTGGTGTCCTTGAACAGGCCAATAAAGGTGTTGACGATACCGGGAATGACCAGCTTCAACGCCTGCGGCAAAATCACCAGACACATCGACTTCCAGTAGCTCAGACCCAAGGCATCGGCCGCTTCGTACTGGCCTTTGGGAATGGCTTGCAGCCCCCCACGAATCACCTCGGCCATGTAGGCCGAACTGAACAGCGCAACACCGACCAGTGCACGGACTAACTTGTCCGGGCTAAGGTCTTCGGGCACAAACAGCGGGAACATGACCGACGCCATGAACAGCACCGTAATCAACGGGATGCCACGCCAGAACTCGATAAACACAACACAGATCGACTTGACCACCGGCATGTTCGAGCGCCGGCCCAGCGCCAGCACCACACCCAGGGGCAGTGACGCGACGATACCGGTGACTGCGATCACCAGGGTCAGGAACAAGCCACCCCAGCGCGGCGTCTCGACGAACTCGAGGCCAAAGCTGCCACCGACATACAGGTAGAAGAACACGATTGGGTAGATCACCAACAAGGTGACCGCCAGCGCGCTTTTGACCTTGGTCGGAACCGCCTTAAAGAACAACGGCAGGGCCGTGACTACCACCATGATGTACGACAAATTGATGCGCCACAGCTCTTCACTGGGGTAACGGCCGTACATGAGTTGCTGCATCCAAACATCGATAAACACCCAGCAGGCGCCCTCTTTGGAACAGTCATCGCGGCTGGTGCCGACCCAGTCGGCCGAAATAAACAGCCAGCTCGCCATCGGGGGAATGATGATGTACAGCAAGTAGATCGCCAGCAACGTCAGTGCGCTGTTGATGGGGCCATCAAACAGGTTGCTACGTAGCCAAGCGACCGGGCCGACCAGGCTACTGGGCGGCGGCAGGTCCGGGTGCTGACCCGGTGTGTAAGATTGCTCACTCATACTATCGCTCCACCAATGCCATGCGGTCGTTATACCAATTCATGCCAGCTGAAATCAGCAAGCTCAAGAACAGGTATACCGCCAAGGTCATGGCCATAATTTCAACCGCTTGACCGGTTTGGTTCAACGCCGTACCCGAGAAGATCGCCACCAAATCGGGGTAGGCAATCGCCGCCGCCAATGACGAGTTCTTGGTCAGGTTCAGGTACTGCGAAGTCAACGGCGGAATAATCACACGCAGCGCCTGGGGAATGATCACCAAGCGCATGGTGATGCCAGGCTGCAAGCCGAGCGCATAGGCCGCTTCGGTCTGGCCCTTGTTGATCGCCATGATGCCGCTACGAACGATCTCGGCAATAAATGCCGCCGTGTAGGTCGACAAGGCCAACACCAAGGCAGCAAATTCAGGCGTCAAGGTCATACCACCGCGGAAGTTAAAGCCCTTCAGCACCGGCACTTCAAAGGTAAACGGAAAGCCGGTCACCGCGGCTGCCAAAACTGGCAACGCTATCAACAGCGCAAAGCCGGTTCGCCAGACGGGGAAGGGCTGGCCGGTTTCCGCCTGGCGCTTGCGCGCCCAGCGACCGATCATGACCGCGCCGACCAACGCTGCGATAACAGCGGCACCAATTAAGCCGGCGCCGTCCTCCCAAATAGGCTTGGGTCCGACCAGGCCGCGGTTAGACAAAAACACCGCGTCCCAAAACTCAACCGCTTGCTTGGGCTTTGGCAGCGGCCGCAGCACGGCAAAATACCAAAAGAATATTTGCAGCAGCAGCGGAATGTTACGCAGTGTGTCGACGTAAACCGCCGCCAAACGCGAAATCAAAAAGTTATTAGACAGCCGCGCCACGCCCAGCGTAAAGCCGAGCAGCGTCGCTAAAATAATACCGACGATACTGACAAATATGGTGTTCGCCAGACCCACCAAAAAGGCGTCAAAGTAGGAGCTGTCCTCGTTGTAAGGGATCAGCGTCTCGGCGATCGAGAATCCAGTATTGGATGACAAGAACCCAAAGCCCGAGGCAATGCCCTGGCGTTCGAGGTTGGTCATCGTGTTCACCACCAAGGAGTAGCCTAGGTAGAAAACAAACCCAAGGGCCAGCGCCTGAAACAACAGCGCCCGTTTCTCGGGGTCTCGCCACATCGGTGGCTTGGCAGGCCGTTGACCTGCAGGTGGGGTTGCTTGACTCATGATTTTCCTCAAGCGGTTTTATATATAAAAAAGGGTGGGTGCTTCCGCCCCACCCTTATCACTATGCCAAATCGCGATTAACGCAACGGCATCGCGTACATCAGGCCGCCTTTTGTCCACAGGCTGTTAACGCCACGGGGCAATTCGATCGGAGTAATGTTTTTCTCATACAGTTCAGCGTAGTTACCGACCTGAGAAACGATGTTGAACGCCCAGTCTGCGCTCAGGCCCAAGCCTTCGCCCAGTGTAGCTTCGTCACCGACAAAACGCTTGACGGCGGGGTTAGTCGTCGTTGCACGCTTGTTCTTAATGTTTTTGCTGTTCAAGCCCATTTCTTCGGCTTCCAGCATGGCGTAGATGCTCCACTTAACCACGTCCAGCAACTGGTCGTCGCCGTGAGCAACCACAGGCCCCAGCGGCTCTTTCGAGATCACTTCAGGCAACACTTTGTGAGCGTTAGGGTCCGCCAGCTTGGTGCGCTGTGCAGCCAAACCCGAGGTGTCAGTCGTGTAGACGTCGCAACGACCTGCGTCGTACGCGGCGACAACTTCGTCAGCCTTTTCAAATACAACAGGCTCGTAGCTCATGCCGTTGCTGCGGAAGTAGTCAGCCATGTTCAACTCAGTCGTGGTGCCCTGGTTGGTGCAGACTGATGCGCCGTCCAATTCCAGAGCGCTATCAACACCCAAGTCTTTACGAACCATGAAGCCCTGTCCGTCGTAGAACATAACGCCAGCAAAGTTCAAGCCCAGCGCGGTGTCGCGAGTCGCAGTCCAAGTCGTGTTGCGTGACAGCACGTCGATTTCGCCAGACTGCAGCGCAGTGAAGCGCTCTTTGGCTGACAAAGGAGAGTATTTAACGGCGTCAGCGTCGCCCAAAACAGCTGCAGCAACGGCGCGGCAAAGGTCAACGTCCAAACCGGTCCAGTCGCCATTTGCGTCAGGGTTAGAGAAACCCGGCAAGCCTTGGCTGACGCCACACTGTACGTGGCCCTGTGAAACGATTTTGTCCAAAACAGGACCAGCCATTGCCGCAGACGCGGTCACTGCAGCGATCGCGGCTACAGCAGTTTTCTTGATCAGTTTCATAGGATCTCCTAAAACTGGGAATTGTTTTTAATTTTGTTGGTGTCAACGCGCTTGATCACAAAAATGACGAACGCTTAACCCTATTACCGTACACGTCATTTACCGTGGATGGCAACCATCGGGCTAACGGGCAAATAAAAGCGCCGAACCCGACACTGCAATGGCCGCGCCAACCCACGCGCCAAGCGCGGGTCGACGGCGATAGATAATCCAAAGCACCGGGAGAATCAATACGGGCGAAAGTGACGAAAGTGTCGCAACGACGCCGGCCTTTGCGCCAATTAATGAGTACTGAACCAACGTCATTCCGACACCCATTCCCAGTAACCCACTGATGGCGGTTTGAACCAACAACGGGCGTGACGGAATGCTGGGCAGGGCGCGATGGTGGATCAAATACGACACAAATAGGCCTAAAACCGCAATTCCGACACGTAAAACCGAGGCCGCGATCGGGTCAACGCCGGCTTCCATGGCGGGTCGCGACACGACAATGCCAACTGCTTGGCACAAGGCCGCGCCCAGCGCTAAACAAATGCCAACCAGTAGCCGCCCGTCGGTCGACTCCAAGGCATGGGTTTCGTCCTTGCGACGACCAAAAAAGACCGCCGTGGCGACACCCATCGAGACCAAGGCGACACCGGCAATGCCGATCCACTGAAAGGTTTCACCGAGCCACAGCCAACCAATAATGGCCGCCAGTGGCGCATTGGTCGCGAAGATGACCTGGTTGCGGCGCGGCCCCAGCCGGCGCAACCCCGAAAACATCAAGGTGTCGCCCAAGAAAATGCCGATCGCCCCGCTTAACAGCAACGGACCGGCCTGGGCCCACAGCACGGCGTCAAAGCCACCGGTCATTAAGGACACCACCAGCAAGCCGACAAACACCATCGCCATGCGAAACAGGTTGAAATGAACGGCTCCCAACGCCTTAGCCGGGCCGGTCGAAATGATTGCCGTGCAAGCCCACAGCACCGCAGCAGCCAGGGCGGCTAGTTCATAGATCACCAGTCAAGGTCATCCGGAATCTGGTAGTCCGCATAGGGATCATCCGGATCTGCCACTTCAGGCGCCGCCAAGAAGCTGGCCAGCTCAGGGGCACGCTCGCGAACGCGAATCAGTGCCTCCGGATCGATCAGCATCCAGCGCTTGTCCATCTGGACCACGCCGATTAAGCCTTTGGCCAGGCGTTCGAAGTCGGCATTGGAGACCCAAAACTCTTTGATCTTTTTGTCCAGCGTAAAGCGGTACTTGCGGTCGTCACCCTTGGCCAAGGTGCCATTGGACTTAACGATGTCGCGGGCCTGCGCCAAGCGTTCCGCTTGCTCACGCTTGGCCTTGCGCTGCGCCTCGATCGCACGGTCTTTTTCGGCTTTTTTGACCTGCGCCTCGGCCATCGCCTGGGCGGTTAATTCATGCGTACTGGGGCCATCGGGGATCTTGGACTTGGCTTTTTTCTTTTTCGTCACGCGCTTGTCGTGGGCGGCTTTTTTAGCTTTGGACTTATCGACCAACCCCAAATTTTGCAGTTGGTCTGACAGGGACTTACTCACGTTAACTCCAGATTCTCGCCACACGCGGGGCGACGTTACAAAACAGTTCATACGGGATGGTATTGGCCAGGCTGGCCAAGGTCTCGATCGGGACTTCGCGTCCCCACAGCTCGACCGGCGCACCGCGTTTGACCGCGTCACCCGCCAGCGTCACATCGACGGTCATTCGATCCATCGACACGCGCCCCGCCAAAGGGCAGATAACCCCGGCCACCGACACCGGCGCACCGTCAGGCATGGCCCGGGGGTAGCCGTCGGCATAACCGCCCGGAATGGTCGCGATCACGCTATCACGCGGCGCCACCCAGCGCGCCCCGTAACCGACGCCCTCGCCCGCCGGCACATGGCGCACCGCCACCACCTGCGAGGTCAGGCGCTGGACCACATTTAAACCCAAGTCGCCACTGATCGGCGAGGCGCCGTACAGTGCGATCCCCGCACGCCCAATATTCGCCGGCAACGCGTGCCCCAGCGACGCCGCCGAATTGGCCAGGCTAATCGACCAACCCGGCGGCGGTGACGCAAGCGCCGGCAGTGCCAGTTCGACTTCGTCGGCGCGGCCGTAGTGACTCATCCACACCTTACGTCCGACCGACAGCGCTTCGATACGTCGAGCGGTTTCACGGGCCGCCGTTTCGGACATGCCCAGTCGGTGCATGCCCGTATCCAGCTTGATCCACAGCCCGCTCCACTGGCGCCGATCGAGTGCTTCGAGCCAATCCAACTGTGCAAGGTCGTGAATCACCAGGTCCAACTGATAGGCCGCCGCGTCGCGGCAATCTTCAAGATCAAACGGACCTTCAAGGGCCAAAATGGGCGCACTGATGCCGCCTTCGCGCAACACCATGGCCTCGCCCACCGAAGCCACGGCAAAACCCGGCGCCTGATCCAACGAGCGGGCGACTTCGAGCGCACCCATGCCATAGCCGTCGGCTTTAACCACGGCCCAGCTAGGTTTAGGAAATCGACTAAGGTTGTGGCGTAACGCGCCGCGACTTTGGTGTGCAATCAACGGGCGCATTAGGCGTGGTAGTCCTCATAGTTGCCCTGGGCCAGGTCATCAAAACGGGTGTATTTACCGATGAACGCTAGGCGCACGGTACCGATCGATCCTTGGCGCTGTTTACCAATGATGATTTCGGCGACGCCTTTGTCCTCGGTGTTTTCGTTGTACACCTCATCGCGGTAAATAAACATAATGATGTCTGCGTCTTGTTCGATCGCACCAGACTCCCTCAAATCAGACATCACCGGCCGCTTGTTCGGGCGTTGCTCCAACGATCGGTTGAGCTGGGACAGCGCAATCACCGGGCACTCCAATTCTTTAGCCAGCGCCTTCAACGACCGCGAAATTTCAGAAATTTCCGTGGCTCGATTTTCGCCGCCGCCGGCGACTCGCATTAATTGCAGGTAGTCGACCATGACCATGCCAACGCCGCGACCGAATTTTTGCCGAACCTGGCGATCAACACGACGCGCGCGCGAGCGCATGTCGGTCGGTGTTAGTGCCGGCGTGTCGTCGATATACAGCGGCTTGCCCTGCATCAAACGGACCGCGGTGGTCAGTCGATCCCAATCTTCCGGCTGCAAGTCACCCGTTCGCAACTTGCCCTGGTTGATACGACCCAACGATGCCATCAGACGCATCACGATGGCCTCGGATGGCATTTCCATGCTGAACACGACCGCCGGTACGTCACGCATAAAGGCGGCCTCGACCAGGTTCATCGCGAAGGTGGTTTTGCCCATGGACGGACGACCCGCGACGATCACCAGATCGGACTTCTGCATGCCTGCGGTCTTTTCATCCAGGTCTTTAAAGCCGGTACTGACACCGGTAATGGTGCCCTCGGTTTTAAACAGCTCTTCGACCTTGGCGATCGCTGATTCCAAAATACGGTCAACGTTGACGGCCTCGCCAACACCGGGCCGGTTTTCGGCGATTTGCAGGATCTGTTGCTCGGCTTCTTCCAAGATCTGAGTAGCCAGGCGGCCCTGTGGCCGGTAGGCCGAGTCGGCAATGTTGCGCGCCGTGGCAATCATATTGCGCAGTACCGAGCGCTCTTGAACGATTTGCGCGTAGGCCTTGACGTTACTCGCACCCGGGGTCTCTTCGACCATTTCCATGATGTACGCCGCGCCGCCCGAGTCGGCCAGCGTATCGTGACGCTTGAGCGTTTCCACTAAGGTCACCGCATCCAACGGCTGGTCGTAGCGCGTCAAGTCGACAATGGCATCAAAAATAAGGCGGTGCGCTTGGGTGTAAAAATCCTCGGCCACCACAATCGTGCTGACGTCTTCCCAAACACGGGGTTCAAGCAACAAGCCGCCTAAGACGGCGCGCTCGGCTTCAAGCGAGTGCGGCGGTGTTTTAATGGATTCAATATCGTTGTCGAGTTGGGCCAAGGCGAACGTCCTAGATGCTGAGCTGCAGCACGCAGGTTAATGATCGGCCTCGTTGAACACCAGACCTTTAATCGCTCAGACCGAGCGCATCGACGAGTCAGTCGCCGGCGAACGACGCCGCGCCACCCACAGTGCCAACCACACACCCACCGGCACACCCAATGCGGCCGCGACCATCAGCTCCGGCTCGGCCAGTTTGTTCAGCGCAATCAGTGGCAGCAGCACACCAAACAACAGACATACGATGCCAACCAGCGCCGCCACCAGGTCACCGCCCAAGGCGCGCCATTCGCCCGAGCTGACGAACCAACCCAGGGCACTGCCGGCCAACGCGGCCGCGGCCCACGCGAATGCAAAAGCCTGCGTTTCACGCAGCAAACCGTAACTAATCATCACCGCAATGCAGTGCACGATCAGCCCATAACGTCCTGCATTTGTTTTTATTGTCATGCTTACCGCCCCTATGTCGCCAGCCTGGCACCGCGACTAAAGTCGCAACCTATTAGTACACAATCAAATCGCACGAAGCAAACCAATACCCGAGACCACTAGCCAAAGGCCCAGCGCCGACAATAGCGCATAGGCTGCGCGGCGAAAGTTTGTGTCGCTCAATGCGGGCGACCACCGGCGGGCGGCGAACGCACCCGCGGCGATGGCCGGCAACGCAATGGCAATGGCGTAACCCAGCTCAACCGACCAATCACCGTTAACTCCCACTACCGCTAGGCGCACGATGGAGCTGACGCTGAACATCAAAAACAAACAGGCGCGCACCACCGGCAGCGACCAGGGCTGGCGATACAGGGTAAAGACCAAAGGCGGCCCACCGGTGCTAAACAGCCCGCCCAAGAAACCCGACAAGGCGCCGGTCAGCGCCATCACCCCGGGGCCACTGGTGCGTGCGTTGCGCGGCGGCGTCATCACCGAAGTCGCCGCGGTCAGCATGAAGATGGTGCCCATCAGTATTTCGAGCCAGGCAACCGAATCACCCGACAGCACATTCAGCGCATAAACACCGGCGACCATCATTGGGCTTTGCAGTGCTAACAGCCATAGCGCGCTGCGCCACGGGATTTGCCGCCAATGACGCTGCAAGCCCAGCGCAGAATTAAGAAAGGCCGAGGCACTGACCAACATTGCGGTAAACGCGATCGGCGCCAAGCCAAAGCCGGTCGCAAACCCCATCACCAACATTCCCAGTGCAAAGCCGCTCAGGGTCTGGACATAGGAGCCCACGAAAATGGCCAGCAGCAGGCCGATCCAGTGTATTTCTAGCGCAGCCAAAACCGGCCATCCTTATTGATCATTCGAGGGGGTTACAGCTCGCCATCGGCCAGCCGAGGTGTCAGACTCTGGCGCATTCATTCGCCGACTCAGGATTACGCCCAATGGCACAAGTTGACTACTGGTTTTCGCCGATTTCACCCTTCACCTACTTTGCAGGCGACCGCTTAGAAAAGACCGGGCTGACGATTAACTACCGCCCTTTTAACATACCCGCGGTATTCGCTGCGACTGGTGGAGTGCCGGTACCCCAGCGCAGCCCCCAGCGCCAAGCGTATCGCCTTCAGGAAATCGAGCGTTTAGCCAAAAAGTCAGGGCTGCCGGTCAATCTGAAGCCGGCGTTTTTCCCGGTTGATGCGTCGCTGGCATGCCAGTGGATGCTGGTTGCGCGAAACGCAGGCGCGGACATCGGCGCGTTAGCGCGGGCACTGCTGAGCGCGGTCTGGGCCGAAGACAAAAACATTGCCGACGCCGACACCTTAGCGGCGATCTCGGAACAGCTGGGCATGGATGCAACCTGGCTCAGCGCCGCGGCGGATGCTGCGCAGTTGCTGACTGATGAGACCCAAGCGGCGATCGACGCGGGCGTATTCGGCAGCCCCTTCTATCAGGTTGGCGAGCAGTTGTTCTGGGGACAGGAAAAAATCGACGATTTGGCGGACTACGTCTAGTCAAGTTCAGGCGTCAGGGCGACGGGTCGCCCTGACGTTGTTGAGGTTAGTTCGATTCAATCAAATGATCATTGCCGGGTCCGGCGATTTCAATTTGGCGCGGCTTTAGTGCCTCGGGTACTTCACGCACTAACTCAATATGCAAAATACCATGCTCCAAGTTAGCGCCGGTCACTCGGACGTGCTCGGCCAGCTGGAATTTGCGTTCGAAATTGCGCTGGGCAATACCGCGATGCAGGAAATTTCGCGGCGTATCACCGTCCTCGACCAGCGCTTTTTTGCCTTTGATCAGCAGCTCGTCACGATGGGTTTCAAGGCTCAGTTCCGCCCGATCAAAACCGGCCACGGCCAGCGAAATGGTGTAGCTATTTTCCGCGGTGATTTCGATGTTGTAGTGCGGATAACCGCTGGATACGTCCTGACGCGACGCGCTTTCGAGCATTGATGCCAGGCGGTCGAAACCGACGGAGCTACGGTACAGGGGTGTAAAGTCTATTGTCATGGTGCAATCCTCAGTTGAGCAATTGATTAGTCTTGCCCCTCACATGGAGCGGGCGATTAATAGGGCCTCCATTGAGCACCCTACTGACTACCTGAGGACTGCGAATTTCATTTTCAAGGGGATTTTCGGTCAATCGTCCAGCCGCCACCGGCACGGCGGTACTCAAAGCGATCATGTAAACGTGACGAGCGACCCTGCCAAAATTCAATAACCTCTGGCACCACCCGATATCCCCCCCAGTGCGCCGGGCGCTCAATCTGGTCGGGGAAGCGCTCGGCCGCTTCATCGAACTGGCGTTGCAGCTGGGTTTCGCTACCCAACACCTGCGATTGTTGCGACGCCCACGCGCCCAACTGGCTGGTCCGCGGGCGTGACGCGAAATACGCGTCCGCAGCCGCGTCCGGAACGTGCTCGACGCGCCCTTCGATGCGCACCTGCCGCTCCAATGCCTCCCACCAAAACACCAACGCCGCGTATGGTGTCGACGCCAACGCCACCCCCTTTGCACTGTCTTTATTGGTGTAAAAGCTAAAGCCACTGGCATCCAAATCTTTGAGCAGCACGACCCGCGCTTGCGGTCGCCCATCCGCCACCGTCGCCAAGGTCATCGCGTTGGCCTCGCGGCATTGCGCCTTGGCCTGGTCAAACCAGCGGTTAAATTGATCCAACGGATCGTCCAACAGTTCGTCCCGGTGCAATTCGCCGGCACGGTAATCCTGACGCAAGTCAGACAGCTCTCGGTTCATATCAACTCCAGTTGGCCAACGCATCAAGCGCTTGGCTGAGGGTGCGCACCGGCACAATATCAGCCCCCGCAGGGGCTTTCTTGGGGGCATTACCGGCCGGCACCAGTAAGCGTTTGAATCCGTGTTTAACCGCCTCGGTGATGCGTTCTTGACCGCCGGGCACGGGGCGAACTTCACCGCCCAGCCCGAGCTCGCCAAACATCGCCAAATCCGACGGCAGCGCGATCGAGCGAAAACTGCTGACCAAGGCCAGCACCAAGGCCAAGTCCGCACCGGTTTCGGTCAGCCGGACACCGCCGACGACGTTGGCGAATACGTCTTGATCACCGATCAGAACATTGCCGTGGCGGTGCAAAATCGCCAACAGCATCCCCAGACGGGCCTGGTCCAGGCCAACCGCCAACCGCCGCGGCGGTCCATGCGCGGTGTCGACCAAAGCTTGAATCTCGATCAAAAGCGGGCGCGTGCCCTCGCGCGTGACCGACACGGCGCTGCCGGGAGAGGGCTCGTCGGGGCGGTCCAGAAAAATGGCCGAGGGCTCGCGAATTTCGCGCAACCCTTTGTCGGTCATGGCAAAAATGCCCAACTCGTTGACCGTACCAAAGCGGTTCTTGACCGCCCGCAAGGTGCGGTAACGGCCGTCCGCATCACCGTCCAGCAGCAACGACGCATCGATCATATGCTCAAGCACTTTAGGCCCCGCCAAATTGCCGTCTTTGGTGACATGGCCAATCATCAGCACCACCTGTCCGGTTTGCTTGGCGTGTCGGGTCAGCAACGCCGCCGACTCGCGCACCTGGGTGACGCTACCGGGCGTGGCGGTTAACTCGGCAACCCGAGTGACCTGAATCGAATCGACCACAATCACTGCCGGTTGCATGTCCTCGGCCGCCGCCAAAATGCCCTCGACCCGGGTTTCGCTCATCAGCTCCAGGTGCGCCGGATCCAGCCCCAGACGCTGAGCGCGCACGGCAATTTGCTCCAGCGACTCTTCGCCACTGACGTACAGCACCGGGCGCTCGGCCGCCAGCGCACTGGTGACTTGTAGCAACAGAGTTGATTTGCCGGCCCCGGGGTGCCCGCCCAGCAACACCACTGAACCTGGCACAAAGCCGCCACCCAGGACGCGGTTAAGTTCATGTGAGCGGGTTTGAATGCGTGCGATATCTGCGGTTTTGACGTCCGACAGCTTCATCCGTGCCGGTGCCGACCCGGTCCAGGACGTGGCTGACTTTGACAGTAGTGGAGCGGCCGCTTCGGACACCAGATTCCACTCTCCACAGGTCGAACACTGACCCTGCCAGCGCGGGTAACTGGCGCGGCAGCCGGAACAGGTAAACAGGGTTTTGGCCTTAGCCAAGAGCACCTCCAGGGCGCCAAGACATGGCGTCAGGCGCGATTAAGATAAAGCGACGTCGCCGAGCCGATCGAGGACCGATCCGAGCGCGCGCTGGCCGCCATTATCAACGAATCAGCGAATAACGTCAGCAACGACTGCGTAATCCAATAATCCGCGTCGTGCACGACCGGCGCATTCACCAGCGCCACCGTCATGTCGGCATTGGCCGCCAGCGGCAGTGACTCCGGCGCCACCGCGACCAAACGGGCACCGCGCACCCGATACGGTTCAAGCGCAGTATTAGCCGCGCTGGTACCGGTCAAATCCAGAGCGAGCACTATGTCACTGGCACCCAGCGGCTCACGCGGCGTCGGCAACGACAGGCTGGCCTGAATGCCCTGATGACGAAAGGCTTCGACCAGACGAAGGGCCGCGGCGTGCTCGTTTTTCCCAGCCAATACAAACACCCGCTGGGCCATGAAAAGCCAATCAACCAAGGTGCGGATTGGCCATTCACGGACACGGCGGTGGGCGTCTTGGACCAAGGCCAGGTGGGATTCAAACATCCGCTCGAAAATCGCGACGCCAGTTAAATCTTCATGTATGTCGCGCAGCCTATAGTCCTGCGAGGACGAGAGCTCTTGGGCCAATTTTAGTTTTAGGTCCGGGTAACCGAGACACCCCACCCGCCGGCAAAAACGGTTTACTGTGGGTTGACTAACACCGGCTTGGATGGCCATTTTAGCGATTGACAGGTGAATAGCCGCGTGCGGTTCGTTCAAAAAGACGTCCGCCACACGCCGCTCTGATTTGCTGAGCCCCGGTGCTTGCGCCTGGATTCGTTCAAGAATCATTACAGTCGGCCTGAATCGTATTAAGTTAGGCGACGCTAGAGCATTTATAGGAAACAAGATAGTGAAATGGCCCAAAAACGCGACGCGTGTGAAGCTTTTGTTTTGGATTTTGGCGGCAATAGGTCCCTCTGTTGCGGCCTCGGAATGGACAAAGCCTGAACAACAAGCCCTCGCCCCCGGCGCGCTTGGGCAACGCCTCAGCGACCCACAGCAGTCCCCGCAACCCAGCACCGGGGTGATCAATTTCTGGGCGACCTGGTGCGCCCCCTGCGTCAAAGAGCTGCCTGACCTATTGGCGCTGGAACAGTCATTGGGCAGCGCGGGGTCGCTGTGGCTGGTCAATGTCGGCGAAAGCGTCGAACAAATTGAACGGTTTGCCGCCGACAACCCCGCCATTCAATGGCGCCGGGACCAAATCACCGTGGGCGTCGGGTTTGCCGAAATGCGGGCACTGGCGTTGCGTGGCTTGCCCAGCACGTTTTTAATCCGCGACGGCCAATTAATTGCACGTGCGGACGGCGTGCGCAATTGGGCCGATCCCGGCGAGCAAGCCTGGATCAAGGCTCAGCTGACAGCGCCTCGGTAAGCCCATCCAGCGTTAGCACCTGGCCCAGTACTTGCGGCATAGCAGCGGGCCGATAGACCACGTACAGTGGCACGCCGATGCGCCCGTAGCTGTCAAGATACGCCGTAATAGTCGGGTCGTAATCAGTCCAGTCGCCTTTGAGCCAACTGACATCCAAGCCCGCTAACGATGGATGGCTAAATACCAACTGCTCATTGGCCAAGCACGAAATGCACCAGTCCGCCGTCATGTTAGTCAGGACCGTACGCCCGCCAGCGCGATGATCGGCCAGGCTTTGCGCCGAATATGGGGCCCATTGTAGGCGCGGTTGCAGCGCGCCCTGGATGCCAAAGCCAGCCCAGATCAGTGCAGCCAACACCAAGCCCACCGCCAAACGTGGCGCCTCGGCAATGCGCCACACCCAGACGATCAGCGCCACCACCACCACGCCCAAAGCCCAGCGGAAGTCAAAGCCAACGCCAATTTGACGCCCCAAAATCCATACTAGCCACAGCCCGGTCAGCCCCATTGGGAACGCCAAGAACTGTTTAAACCGCAGCATCCAAGGACCCGGTCGCGGCAACGCGCGGGCCAGCGCCGGACTTAGGTGAAGCAACAGCATCGGCAAAGCCAACCCCAGTCCAAGCGCGACAAAGGTCGCCAAGGTCATGCCGGTGCCGCTGGCCAGTGCAAAGCCCATGGCCGGCCCCATCAGCGGCGCCGTACAGGGGCTGGACACCACGACCGCCAGTACCCCGGTGAAAAAATCGCCACGCCAGCCCGCAGATTGGGTCAACCCCTGTCCAACACCGGCCCACGATCCGCGCAACTCGATCACACCCGCCAGCGCTGCGGTGACTGCAAGCATCACCAGCGCCATCGCACCGACGAACCACGGCGATTGCAGCTGAAAACCCCAACCGACTTTCAGGCCGAGTTGACGAAGGCTCAGCAACCCCGCCGCCAACACTACGAAACTGACCAGCACGCCCAGGGTAAACACCAGGCCTTTGGTCAGGCGTTCAGAGCGTGACAAGCCCGCGCTTTGAGCCAAGCCCAGCGCCTTGATCGACAAAATTGGAAACACACAGGGCATCAAATTCAGCAACACCCCACCGACCAGCGCAAACAGCAACATTTGCAGCCACGGCGACTGCGCGGGCTGGACCGCGCCTGCGCTGACCGCTAACGGCCAACTTTGGCCGCTGGCCTGGTGGACCACCAAGGCCCGCGGACGGACATCGCCCGGCGACGCCGAAAACACCGCGCGCTGACCCACGGCGGCAACCGGGGCGAAATCCGCCGCGGCGATAACGTCGTTGCTGTAGGGGAATAGCTGCCAGCGCGAACCCGACGGGATACCCGCCGGCAGGCTGACCGCGAGCCGTCCGCGGGCATCCCACACGGCGTCCAGCGGCTCACTGGCCGGCAGCGCGGCACGGGTCTGGGCAAACAGGCGGGGCTGGCCAATACCGTCCGGCCCCAAGGTCAAGCTAAGGGTGGCGGATTCAGGCACACAGATGTCACGACAGGTCAGCCAGTTAGCGTCAGCCGATACCGTCACCGACGCGCCCTGGTAGTCCCACGGGACCTGAATCGGGGCCATCAACAGCACCTCGGATTCGTAACCAAATACGTTGAGCCCGGCAAACACTTTGGCCTCGGGGGTCGGCCAGCGAGTCGATCCGACAATCCAACTCGGCGGCAGCGCCCAATCGATCTGCGCGGGCGCACCAGACGCCCCAGCGTTGCGCCAATAGGTGTGCCAGCCTGGCTGTAAGCGCAGGTGCAAACCGACCCAATGCGTTTGGCCGGCCGTTAACTGGCCAGATTCAGACACCAACGCCGGCACGGTGCCGGCGGGCAAGGTAGTGGCGCGAACGGTTGTGCTAAGGACAACCGCAGCAATCAGTAAGAGCCATCGCATGGGCCCATTAGAGCCCAAAAGAGGTGATGGGTTCCAGCGACTTAGAGAAAATCGCCGACGCGCAAAATTTTCATGGTGTTGGTGCCGCCGTGCAGCCCCAAGCGATCGCCTTTGGTAAAGATCACCAAATCATCGGCCTTAAGGTAGCCCAAGGTAGCGGCCGCCTGGATGGCTTGCTCGTCAACGCGCAGACTCGGCGTGGACTGGTAATCCAGTGCAACCGGGAAAACACCACGATACAGGGCCATCCGACCCAGCGCTGAGGGCTCACGGGTCATCGCAATAATCGGCAAATGCGAGCCGATCCGGCTCATCCAACGCGGTGTTGAACCGGATTCGGTCAAACACAGAATCGCCGCGACGCCTTTGAGGCGGTTGGCCGCATACATGGCGCTCAAGGCAATCGCCTCGTCATGGCTGGTGAAGGCTTGCTGTAGGCGCTCCTCGGAAATACGCGCTTCGCGTTCAACTTCGGCGCCTTCGGCGGTGCGCGCCATAGCCTCGACAGTTTCAACCGGGTAACTGCCAGCGGCCGTTTCACCGCTTAACATGACCGCATCGGTACCGTCCAAGACCGCGTTGGCGACGTCAAACACTTCGGCACGCGTCGGCAGTGAGCTTGAAATCATTGATTCCATCATCTGTGTCGCCGTAATGACGATGCGATCCAAGGCACGGGCCCGAGCGATAATGCGTTTTTGAACGCCGACCAAGTGGGCGTCACCAATTTCCACGCCCAAATCACCACGCGCCACCATGACACCGTCGGATTCACGAATAATCGCGTCCAAGGTGGCTTCGTCGGCGACCGCTTCGGCGCGTTCGATTTTGGCAATCAAACCTGCGGTGCCGCCCACGGCCTTCATTTCGCGGCGCGCTTCTCGCATGTCCGCAGCGCTGCGAGGGAAGGACACGGCGATATAATCAATGCCGATTTCGACCGCGCTGCGCAGGTCGCTCAAGTCTTTTTGGGTCAGCGCAGGCGCCGACAGACCGCCGCCTTGGCGGTTAATGCCCTTGTTATTGCTCAGCGTGCCGGCACGCTCAACCACCGTGGTGATGCGCTCGCCACTGATCGACTGAACGCGCAAGGTGATACGGCCGTCGTCTAGCAACAACAAGTCGCCGGCGGTGCAATCGCTGGGCAATGCCTTGTAATCAATACCAACTTCGGTTTGTGTGCCGGCATCGCGTTCAAGGCTGGCATCCAACACGAAGGTGTCGCCGGGGGCCAGCTCAATGTGGCCATCGGCAAAGCGTGCAATACGGATCTTAGGACCCTGCAAGTCGGCCAAAATCGCGACCTGCACTTGGTTGTCAGAGGCCGCTTTACGCACCCACTCCGCGCGCTGGCGATGATCTTCCGGCTCGCCGTGCGAGAAGTTCAGGCGAACGCAATTAACGCCCGCCTTGATGATCCGATCGATCATCTCGGGCGAGTCCGTTGACGGTCCCAAAGTGGCTACGATTTTTGTGCGGCGCAATGACATCTGAACTCACCTTCTAAAATATTGTTTTATTACTACATCTAACTATACCACCGACCCAGGTATATCACGCGCCCTCAATTACTGTATATAATGACAGTATGCAAACCATCACACTCGGTTCCATCCTTGAACAAGGCCAGGTCTGGACCGCGGACGGCTCGTCCTTGCGCACAAAGCCCGCGGGCAAGCGCCCCAGCGGATTCACCCAGCTCGACGACCAGCTTGCACAAGGCGGCTGGCCGGCGCACGGCATCACCGAAATACACAGCAAAACACCCGGCGCCGGCGAACTTCAACTGATACTGCCGGGACTGCAAAAACGCGGCGACACCGACAAACTTTGGGTCTGGCTCGATCCGCCACACACCCCCATGCCACAAGCCTTGGCCGCGCAGGGTATTAATCTAGCCAACTGCCTGCTTATCCGCACTCAAAACTCAGGCGATGCACTGTGGGCTTTTGAACGATGCTTACAGTCCGGCTGCGTCGACAGCGCCATGGCCTGGTTACGTCACGCACCCTCCAGCGCGGCCTTGCGGCGACTGCAAATGGCCGCCGAACGCGGACATTCGCTTGGCCACTTAATACATCATGCCAACTGGCAGCTGGATGCCGGCACCCACGCCCGCATTTACCTGCACCCCAGCGAAACCATGGGCCAAGTCGATGTCCATCTACAGCGCCAGCGCAATGGCCGCGGCTACAACCCGATCCGGCTGCCGCTGCTGGCCCTGCAAGCCGCCCAACACGCCAAGCCAAAACCCAGCAACCTACCCGACCACGCGCAACTGTCATGGCTGGAGCCACATCGGCACGCGCAGCTATGAGTAGCCTATACCTAGCCCTGTGCATCGACGACTTGGCTCTCGCCGCCGCCCGCTTAGGCGGCGCCCTCAGCCCCTGTGTGGTGGTCGAAAATCGCCATGTGATTGCCGCCGATGCCGAGGCTGAAAACCTGGGCATTTTGGCCGGACAAAGCGCCGACACCGCCTTGGCACTGGCCAACATCACATTGTCACCACGTTGCCGCAACACCGAACGCTCATTGATGCGCGCCAGCGCCGACTGGGCCTACCGCCACAGCAGCTGGGTTCACTGCCACGACCAACACTTGATCATGGAAGTCGGCGGCAGCCTGAAATTATTCGGCGACCTGGAAACCCTATGGCAACGCATGCAAACCCGCGTATTGCACCGCATCGGGCGCTGTCGCATGGGCTTAGGGCCGACGCCCGCCGCCGCGCTACAGTTTGCGACCTTGGAGTGGCAGACCTTGGATGTCGAGCAAACCCGCGAGTGGTTGCCTAATATTCCGCTGCACAGCCTGCCGCTGGAAACGCCCCTGTTACTAAAATTGCAGGGCATGGGGCTGAAAACGGTCGGCGAACTGATGGCCTTCAGCGGCGCCGATTTAGCCCGGCGCTTCCCCCACAGCTTAATTGACTACCTTCAGCGCTTACTCGGCCAGCGCCCGGATCCACGCCCGTTATGGCAACCGCGCGAACACTTCGATGCCTGGCTGCACCTACAACAGCCCTGTCGCACCAGCACCGCATTGATATTTCCGCTGCGTCACTTGCTAGAGCAATTCGAGGACTACCTCAAAGCGCGTCAATTGCAATGCACCCAGCTTAGCGTAACGGCCCGCCAAGAAAACCGCAGCGAATTGACGCTGCGCATTGATTTGGGCGGCGGCAGCAACCAACTCAGCGACTTGCTGGAACCGCTTAAAATAAAGTTGCCGACCCTGGCTCTAAGCGATCGAGTCGGTGACTTGCGCTTGCAAAGCCGCAGCTTCCAAGCCTGGCATGCACAAACACCAGACCTAATGGCGCCGCAAAGCCAAGACACCCAAACCAGCCTGCTCAATGCCCTGCGCGCACGCTTAGGTGACGACGCCTTGCTTGGCCTTAGCTGCAACAGCGGGTGGGTGCCCGAAGACGCCAACCAAATCAACCACTGGGGCGCCCAGCCCGACCAACATCACAGCACACCACTGATTCGGCCCACCTGGTTACTTGACGAGCCACGCCCGTTAAACCCACACCAAGTCCAACAAATGCACTGCGTGCGTGGGCCCGAGCGTATCGAAAGCCGCTGGTGGCATGACCAAGGTGTGCGCCGGGACTATCAAGTCGCCTGGCACAACGGCACCTTAATGTGGGTCTATCAGGACTTGCGCACCCACGCGTGGTACCTACATGGTTTGTTCGCCTGACTCAGGCCCGACGCAACGCCTGAATCAAGTTCAAGCGTGTGCCATCGGCCTGACCCAATTGAGACTGCAGTGCCGATGCATCAACCGCAGGACTGAACAAAAAACCTTGCAACGCATCCACCCCAAAACTCGAAAGCTGGCTTAACTGCGCCGCCGTTTCGACGCCCTCAGCGACGATCTTCAGTTCCAGCTGTTTGGCTACCCCGATCAAGGCCCCGGCCACACGATGGCCCTCAACCGTGCCCATCTCGGCGACGCGCTGGCGGCTTAATTTCAAAGTCGAGATTGGCAGCCGATCCAATTGCATCAGGTTGATATGACCGTCGCCAAACCCCGACAACGCGAACCCCATGCCGGCCTCGGACAATTGACGAATACGGCGTCCAGTTTCCGCAGCATTGAACTGGATCGTCGCCTCGCTGACTTCAAACTGAATACGATCCGCCGCAAACCCCGCCTGCGCCAAAATACGCAGGGTCGTGTCAACAAAAGTCGGGTCATTAAGCTGGGCCAGGCTCAAGTTAATCGCCACCGCCAAGTCGCTGTGTACGCCCAACTGCGCACACAGGCAGTGTGTCGCCCAATGACCGATGCTGGTCATCAGGCCACTGTCTTCGGCGATACTCAAAAACTCGCCCGGCGCTAACTTGCCGCGGTCGCGGTGGTCCCACCGGATCAGCGCCTCGACCCGCTGAATACGACCGCTGACCGCATCCACTTGGGGTTGGTACTCCAAGGCAAATTCTTCGCGACGTAACGCTCGACGCAGGGCGATTTCAACGCTTTGTTGACGCTCGTGAAGCTGGCCCATGCCGGCGGTAAAATAGCGGCACGAAATACCGTGCTGGCGCTTGGCTTGACGCAAGGCCAGTTCCGCCGCGGGCATCACGTCCACGGCTTTTAATCCCGCATCCGGGAACACCACCACGCCCATGGAATAGCTGGCTGGAGCGCCGCGGTACGGCAGTTCCAGTGCCGAGGCCAGTGCCTGATGAATTTTTTCGACGACACGAAAGACCGCCAATGAGCCCTTAATGCTCGGGCTTAACACCGCGAACGTGCCGCCGTTGACGCGCGCAATGGTGTCGCGCACCAGCAAGGTCTGGCGTAACTGGCGCCCCATCCGGGCCAACACTTGATCGCCGGCCCGTTCGCCGCCCAAATCGTTGATTTTGGCCAACTCGTCAATGTCGATCAGCGCCAGCAGCATCGGCCGTTCGCGGTCCAGCGGCTGGGCCAGCAGCGATTCCAAACGCCGTCCCAGGGTGGCGCGGCTGACCGCACCGGTCAGGGCGTCCAGGTCACGGCTGCGTTCTGAAAAGGCCTCGGCCCGGCGCAATACCGCCAGCGACACCAATCGTTCTAGTGCCCAGGCATCCAACCGTTGCAGCACTGCAAAATCGCTGACGCCGCGGGGCAGCACCGATAACGCCTGATCACTGATGCCGATCACCACCGCGTGCGCCGCTTCATCGCAAAACGCCAACACCTGCGCCAGCCAGGGCTGCTCCATGTCCGCCAAATCCAACATCACCACCTGAACGTCGGCTGGGACCCGAGAACACTCGAGTGCTTGCGATGGGCTGTTAACCAACAATTCAAAGGGTTCAGTCAGGTCCGGCAACAGGCGCTCAATGAGTGCCCCACGCTCCGGCGCGCCAACCCACATGACCTTGGGCTGCTGTAACAGTCGTGCGTAATCCGGTGACCCCATCGGCGCTCCTTTGTGCAAGCGTCCACCCTAGGCCATGACCGGAATTTCAAATGAGGGGCAACGCACAAACTGTGCCTGTAAAAGTCGCGAGCCTATAACGCTTCACTGACGCCAATGGGCAGACAACGACCACGCCACAGCAGCCCAGCGGTGCTAAACTTCCGCCCCGCTAAGGAGAGCCCGTTGAATCTATCAAGCCTAAATCCGCGTCAACGCGAAGCCGTCAAACACACTGGCAGCCCGCTTCTGGTGTTGGCGGGCGCCGGCTCAGGCAAGACCAGCGTGATCACACGCAAGATCGCCTATCTGATTCAAACCTTGGAGTACCCGGCCAGCAAAATCTATGCCGTGACCTTTACCAACAAGGCCGCTCGCGAAATGAAAGAGCGGGTCGACGGGCTACTCGAAAAAGGCGAAGGCCGCGGTCTCAGCGTCGGCACTTTTCACAGTTTTGGACTCAACTTCATCCGCCGCGAAGCGCGCGCTCTGAACATGAAAAGTGGCTTCTCGATTTTGGACGGCGAGGATGTGCTAAACGTCATAACCGACCTAATGATGGCGACCAACGAGGGCGACAAGGACTTAGCTAAACGCGTCCAACACCGCATGGGCGAATGGAAAAACGATCTAGTGTCACCAGCCCAAGCGCTGTCCTTCGCGGAAACCGAAGAAGACGTTCAGTTCGCCAACATCTACGAAAAGGTCCAGCGCTATATGCGTGCTTGCAACAGCGTCGACTTTGACGACCTGATTGCCTTGCCGACCTGGTTGCTGGAAAACGACGAGGTCATCCGTACGCGCTGGCAAAATAAGATCCGACATTTATTGGTGGACGAATATCAGGACACCAACGGCGCCCAATACCGGTTGGTCAAACAGTTGGTCGGCCCGCGCGAGGCGCTGACGGTGGTCGGCGACGATGACCAATCCATTTATGCCTGGCGTGGCGCGCGCCCGGAAAACCTGTTCGAGCTGAGCAACGATTACCCCAGTTTAAAAGTCGTCAAACTCGAGCAAAACTACCGCTCGACCAACGGCATTCTAAAATCCGCCAACACCCTGATTGCTAACAACCCCCACGAACACGAGAAAACCCTGTGGTCGGACAAGGGCGAAGGCGACGACATCCGCATTTTGGCCTGTGCCAACGAAGAAGCCGAAGCTGAACGCGTCGCCGGCTCGATACTGGACCACCGGCTTCGAACCAAACAAAAATACCGCGACTACGCAGTGCTGTACCGCTCAAACCACCAAGCGCGACCGCTGGAAATGGCACTGCAACGCTTCAAAATTCCCTACAAAATGACCGGCGGCACCAGCTTCTTTGCCCGCGCCGAAGTGCGCGACGCCATGAGCTACCTTCGCTTGCTGCTTAACCCGGACGATGACAATGCCTTACTGCGCGTGGTCAATACGCCGCGCCGCGGCATCGGCATTGCCACCCTCGAGGGCCTTGGCCGGTACGCCATGGATCGCGAAAAGCCCATGCTCGCGTGCATTGACGAGCTGGGCATTCAAAGCAAGCTCAAAGACGCTCAGCTGGAGCGATTGCGTAACTTTTCCGAGATGATCTGGGAGAAACGCCAAGCGCTGGACGAGGGCAACGGGTTGCGCGCCATTATGGAGCTGTTTGTCGAGATCGGGTACGAAGACCACCTGCGCCAGGAATCCAGCTCGGAAGCCCAGGGCGAGCGCCGGGTCCAAAACTTCCAGTTTTTGATCGACGCCATTCGCAAAGACATCGCGCGCGACCCCGAAGAAGACACCCTGGTCGAATTGGAGGGCGACGAGGACGACAGCGAAGCCGCCGACGAGACCGCCGTCGAGGCCGCCATCCGTAAACTGGTGTTGCGCGACTTACTGGAGCGCCAGGAAGAAGAGGACGACAGCGACCGCGTCCAACTGGCGACCTTGCACGCCGCCAAGGGTTTGGAATTCCCGTTTGTGACCGTAATTGGTTGCGAAGAAAACATCTTGCCGCACCGCGGCAGCATCGAAGCGGACACGGTCGAGGAGGAGCGGCGACTGGCCTACGTTGGCGTCACCCGTGCCATGCGCGAATTGACCCTAACTTATTGTAAAGCCCGGCGCATGGGCGGTGAAAAAATCGAGACCTCGCCGTCGCGTTTTCTGGATGAGCTGCCCGAAGAGCACCGTCATTGGGAGGGCCGAGACCCGGTCAGCCCGGAACAAAACCGCGCCATGGGCGAATCGGTATTCGCCAGCTTACGCGCCAGCCTATCGGGGGATTCATGAAACGCGCATTAGTCCGACACGACCCACGCCAGCCCTACATCGGGCCGCCGTGCGCGGGGGTTTTGCTAACCCACGCCGCGCCCCCAGTCAGCCCAGCGCCCGCACCCTGGATCGCGATTGACCCCGCGCTGTTGGCAAAGCCCGTGGCACCGAGCGAACTGGGTCGACGCTACCGACAGTCACGCCAAGCAGGCATTCGCTCGGCTTGGATCGCCGGTGCCTTGTGCGGCCAAGCCTGCACCGAGATTGGAATTAACTTGGTATTGGGGCCCGACGTCGCGCTCGGCGGACTGTCCGACGATGCCGACGCGGTGGTTGCGCTGGGGCGGGCCTGGGCCATGGGACTGACCGCGTCTGGGGTCATGCCGATGCTGACGCCCTACCCGGGTCATCCCGCGGGGCTGCACGGTCAGGGGGCGATCGAGCTTTCGCCCGGCGACTTGATACTTGACGCAACACGGCCGGTGCGCGAGTTGGGCCCGATGGCGCCGTTCGTGCTGGCATCGGAACACATTTATCGCGCTATCGACTCCAGCCCGCTGGAACACTCCGCACACGCCCTGACCTGGGCCGATACGGTCACCGGCTACAGCGGGGTGGTCATTGGCAAGGGCCGCGCGGCCATCATGGCGGGTTGTGATTGGGCGCTGTGTGACGCCAGCGAGCTGGGGGACATCCCCGAACTGACACGCCCGATGCCGCAGCCCAAACCGTCACGGCCGCTGGACCGAGCCGCCTTGACCGACGAACTTGCTGGGTTGGGAAACTAACGCCGGCGCACAAAAAAGCCGGCCAACTGCGAACAGTGCCGGCTGTTTTTGATCCGCTGTTGGGTTACAGCTGTGACAGCATGTAATCAACGGCGTTACGGATCTCGTCTTCCGAGCAGTCCGCGCACAGGCCTTTGGCCGGCATCGCGTTGTAGCCGTTATAGGCATGGCTGACCAAGGTATCCACGCCCTGATCAACGCGTGCTGACCATGCGGCGGCGTCGCCTGTCTTAGGTGCGCCCGCGGCGCCCGATGCATGACAAGCCGCACAACCGGCGTTGTAGACCGCATCACCCGCGCGCGCCGCACTGGCGACCGTGACGGCAGCAGCACCGCCGGTGCCGGCACAGGGGTCGCCCGCGACGCAAACCGAGGCGGTATGGCCGATGCGATCCACGATGGCCTGGTCTTTGGCGGTCAAGGCATAGGCGCTCAGCGAGATCACAGCGGCGGCTAAAAACCCAAAAATTGTCTTAATCATCTGCAGTCCTCTGATTGGCCGTCTGGCCCCAAAAAATTTCGTGAGCGCAGTATAGCCACAAGCGCCTCACCAATCGATACCCGCGAACCAGTCCACACCCAAAGCCTCAGTACTAGATTAGGGCAATAGCGCTACGGTTCTGATTAGCACAGCCTAATTGGCCAACCAACCGAGGACGTATCATGGACATTCAAATACCCGAGCAACTGACTTCACAGCTGCATACCCTGGCCGCAAAAGTCGGCATAGAGCCGGAGGCACTGGTCGTTAAAGCGATTGAACAGCTGACCTCAATGGATGCCGAGGCCCTGCTCAGCTTAGTCAGTGGTGACAAGCCGGCCGACACATCGGCCTTAATGGGCATGGCCAAGTCCTTATTTAGCAAGACCTAATCCGGCGCACGCACCACGAAAAAATTCGGCTTTGATCCCCGCGATATCGCCGCCAACGGCAACCCGCACACGGGGTTGCTCAGGCGCGCGGATCACTTGACCTACCCGCTCGCCTTCCAGCACCACATCCAAACCGACAGTCTCAAACTCGAACAACGCGGGTAAGCGCTGCGCAATCACCGCGGCTGGGTCATGCAACTGACAACCGTCAAACCCTTGCGACCGATAAAAGTCGATGTAGCTGTGGGCTGCCGCCTTAAGAACGCCAGCCGGCGCACTGGCACCAAGCACCTCAAAGTCATGTTCGGTCAGCTGAATACGCAAGGTGATGTCCAGCCCAACCAAGGTAACCGGCCAGCCGGCCTGCAATACCCGCTGGGCGGCATGCGGGTCGTTCCATATATTCGCTTCGGCCCACGGACTGACGTTGCCACGGGCATCCAAAGTACCCCCCATGATCACGACACTGGCGACACGCTCGACAATATCCGGCGCCCGATCCAGCGCCAACGCTAGGTTGGTCAGTGGCCCGACCGCCGCCAATACCACCGCCTTTGGCGCCGACCGAATCTCGGCGATCATTCGTTCAACCGCATCCGCCGACGGCGCCTGAGTCGGCCGCGGCAAATCGACACCACCCAGTCCTTCCACGCCGTGGACGAAATCCGCCGGTGGTCGTGGCGGCTGGACCATTGGAACCGCCGCCCCCGCAGCCACCCAATGCTGTTGCCCCATCATTTGACGCAGCTGCAGCGCGTTGCGTGCCGTGCGTTCAACCGAAGCGTTACCGAATACACAGCTAAGCCCGAGCAGTTCAACGTCATCGCAGCCCAACAGGTAGGCGTACGCCAATGCATCGTCGATGCCGGGGTCCGTATCTAAAATCCAAGGGGCGGTCATGTTGGGGTTCTCCAAAGCCAATCGAACAACATACCGCAACTAGCAATGTCCACGCCATTCGCTATACTGCGCCGGCACCGCGCCCGTAGCTCAGCTGGATAGAGTGTCGGCCTCCGAAGCCGAAGGTCACAGGTTCGATTCCTGTCGGGCGCGCCAATCATCTCGTCCTACGGACTCGCTGGGCACTTATCGACACAATGCCGGCCAACATTATAAATGTTGGCGTTCAAAGGCTCGGACCCATGGTCCTCGAATTCCCTTTTCACCCTGTCGGGCGCGCCAGCTTAGATTTCATAAGCCTCGCGAGCACCTGATTCGTCTGCATAACTCACCCTATACTCAGGTGGCAGTAGACAATGCAGTATACAAATCCGAAGTACACCTACCTCAAATCCGGTGTTTACTACTTCAGCAAGCAAGTCCCCTCAGATCTTCGTCACTACTACGCCAAGCGACGCATTGTCCTATGCCTGAAAACGAAGACTCGCATACATGCATTACAATCATCGAAAGCCGTATTGGCCAAGTTAGAAGACTACTGGTTAAAGCTCAGGATCAAGGACTTGGATGTCCCTGCTTCGCATCTTCTCAATGACTCACTATCGGTCACGGCTGGCATGCCGACGATGGAAGACGCCCTATCGTTGTACTTGGATACGAAAGGTGTTGGCCGCAGTGCCCTTTTCTATCAGTCCGCTCGCCGCAACGTTGCCTATTTGAACAAAGCGACAGGCGTAAAGAGTTTGGATAAGTACAGCACGGCTGATGCAACGCAATTCCGAGGCTGGCTAATACAAGAACAGGGTCTGAGCACATCGTCGGTATCCCGAGTGTTTTCGTCAGTAAAAGCGATTGCCAACTTCGCCATCAGCGAACTGGGCTTGAGTATTAAGAATCCATTCAACGGCATCTACATACCGCCATCCGATGCCAAAAAGCGTCACGCTATTGGGTTAAATGACATACGGAAGATCCAGCGTGAGTGCCTTCATGTGGACGACGACCTTCGGCACCTTGTGGCACTGATTAGCGATACAGGCCTTCGACTTGCTGAGGCTGTCGGCCTGCATAAAACAGACATCAGACTCGATGGCCCGGTACCGTTTGTAAGCGTCTGCAACCACCCTTGGAGACCGCTAAAGACGCCCACCAGCAGCAGGTCAATACCGCTTGTTGGAGTAGCTCTGCGGGCCGTTCAGCGCATCATGGAAACACCCAGCGATTACTGTTTTCCAAGGTATACAGGACCAACAACTTGCAACAGCAACTCAGCGTCTGCCGCACTAAATAAATGGGTGAAGCAGGTAGCCGGCAATGATTGCGTACTCCACGCTTTTCGACACAGCTTTCGTGATCGTCTTCGAGCCATCAGCACACCCGTGGATATGATTGATCAGCTCGGTGGATGGGCGGTCCAAAGCATCGGACAAGGTTACGGGGATGGATACGACTTAGAACTCACTCATTGCCAACTGGAGCGGGCGCTGGTTGGACAACCGCCGTCTACTGCCACCTGAGTCTTGGGTGAGTTATGCAGACGAATCAGGTGCTTGCGAGACTTATGAAATCTAAGCTGGCGCGCCCGACAACCAATGATGCCTACCCAAGGCACCAAAAATCGCCTACGTCTACGAACAATCAGAGACTTACACAGCTTCGGTTCACTATCAACGGCACAGGTTTGTCTACTGGTTTGACTACTGCCCCAAGAATGCTGGCGCTTGGCGTTTTTATTGCCGCTGCCGAATTCGCATCAGGGATCGTTAGGTACACCGGGAGGGGGCTGAAGCGGACTTTGATATCGTTAGTACCTGCCCAGATACATCAGAAGGCTATTCTGAACCCTAGCAGCTCGTCTGTGACGCTAGTGTGAGAGACTGAATAGGTGCTTTAAGGTAAAGGGATTTACTGAGCAGGTATAGTTGCCATCACTACAACAGTGGGACTGCTCTGGTGTATGGATTCAAGGAATAAAAGGGGTCGGTACTAGTACGTATATATACTAGAGATGACCCCCAATGCTAATTCTCAGGTGTTCGGTTCAAGGGCGAAGTCCGCAACATCTTGCAGCGATGAGCCAATCCGGTGCGGATTGACGCCCAAGCGGTCCAGCGGCAGCCCGTATCGATTGAGCCAGATGGTGCGGTAGCCGAACCACGTTGCTCCACAGATGTCCCAGCAGTTCGAAGAAACGAACAGGATTTCTTTCGCATCACAGCCCAAAGCATCCGGTCCCATTTGATACGCTTCAGGCGCCGTCTTGAAACGTTTTACGGCATCGACGCTTAATACATGCTCGAAATATCCCTCAAGCCCGGAGGCCTTGATGGCTTGATCAAGCATCCATGGCGTTCCGTTTGACAGTATCGACAAGGTGATCCCGGCGTTCTTGAGGCGCAGCAATTGCTCAGCGTTCTCGGGAAATGCCGAAAGCTCGGCGTATTGACCCATCAGGCGGTCCCGTGAGCCAGGTGTCAGTTCGAGGCCAAGTGCCGCACAGGCATAATCCAGTGCGTCGCCTGTTACCTGCCAGAAGTCTGCGTATTTGTCGCACAGGGTGCGCAAGCGGGTGTATTCGATTTGTTTGTCGCGCCAAATAGTGGCCAGTTGTGGGCCTTTTCCGGGGAACAGATCTTCGACCAGGGAACTTACCGAATAGACATCGAATAGGGTTCCATAGGCGTCGAATGCGATGGCTTTTAGGGGCACTTATTTGTCCTCTGTCATGTTAGTTTAGTTCTCTTGGATAAAAGATCCATCTCGATTTCTCCCGGACAAGCAAGCTTAATCGAATTCTGGCAAGACCCGCTGCATTTTAGTTGATGGTTTTTGATTCAGCACCAAACCCGATAACTCACTTCTGGCCGTTTTGGGCGTCAATCCGCACCGGATTGGCTCATCGCTGCAAGATGTTGCGGACTTCGCCCTTGAACCGAACACCTGAGAATTAGCATTGGGGGTCATCTCTAGTATATATACGTACTAGTACCGACCCCTTTTATTCCTTGAATCCATACACCAGAGCAGTCCCACTGTTGTAGTGATGGCAACTATACCTGCTCAGTAAATCCCTTTACCTTAAAGCACCTATTCAGTCTCTCACACTAGCGTCACAGACGAGCTGCTAGGGTTCAGAATAGCCTTCTGATGTATCTGGGCAGGTACAGTAATAATCCATTGCGACTAATCCCCCCCCGCCCCCTATAGCGTCTAGGTATGCTAAACAGCCCTCTGTGAGCTTCATAGAGCCTCTATATGAGCCTTTAGAGCCTATCTTAAACACATTCATACCCTGTCATATCGAGCTAATAAAGGGCATATAGCAGCTCTAGGGGCTATGTTGGTGAGAAGGGCTGCATAGCCCTGTAGAGCCTGCACAGGCAGTGTTGTAGAAACTGTAGACAATCCTGCTCCCTTGTTAGTGAACTGAAGCTGTGTAAGTCTTTGATTCTTGGGGGCTGACATGGCCCGATGGTGCCTTTAGACGGCTGTGAAGTGACTTTGCAGTCTGTCGGGCGCTACGCACGTGCGCCAATCATCTCGTCCTGCGGACTCGCTGGGCGCTTATCGACACAATGCCGGCCAACATTATAAATGTTGGCGTTCAAAGGCTCGGACCCATGGCCCTCGAATTCCCTTTCGCTAGGCCTCAACCAGAGTGCCGCGTCCGGATTGATGACGCGGCAATGGCGCCGCCTTGGCGTACAACCACCCTTGCAGGTAATCACAGCCTTCACCCAACAAAAACTCAGCCTGAACCGGCATTTCGACGCCTTCCGCAACGACCTCTAGTTCGAGGTTGTGCGCCAACGCGATCAGTCCGGCCGTCAAGCTGACCGAGCCTGGATTATCCGGGATGCCACGCACAAAGCTGACATCGATTTTGATCCCGTCCAAATCGAAATTGGCCAGGTGTGACAGGCTGGAATAGCCCGTGCCGAAGTCGTCCAAAAACACTTTGACGCCGGCGCCACGTATATGGCGAACGATGCCCAAAGCAATCGACTCGTCTTGCAAAATTGCGGCCTCGGTGATTTCGACGTGCAACCGTGACGGCTCGATGCCCGACTCGGCTACGACGCCCAGTAACTCTTTGGTAAAGGTCCCGGCGACAAAGTGATGCCCACTCATGTTGAGGGACAAAAACGGCGCAAACCCGGCCTCATCCACATAACTGGCCATCTCATTGATCGCAGTCTGGGCGATCCACAAATCGATCGCTTCAATCATGCCGTAAGCTTCGGCGACCGGAATGAACTCACCGGGTGAAATAGGGCCCAAGGTCGGGCTGGTCCAACGAACCAACGCCTCGTAGCCGGCACGACGCAGGCTACCGTCCATAATCGGCTGATATTCCACGCGCAACTCACCGTTTTCCACCGCCGTTCGCAAATGCGTTTCAACCAGCGCCATACGGCGGACATCGGTTTCCAAACCCTTGTCGAACACCGAATACTGGCGCTTGCCGTGGCTTTTGGCTTCATACATCGCCATGTCCGCATGGCGCAGCAAGGTGTCGGCCCGCGTGCCTTGATGCGGCGCGATCGCAATGCCGACGCTGGCACCGACAAAAATATCGCGGTTTTCAATTTCGATCACGGCACACACTGATTTGATCAAGCGATCCGCAATCGCACCCAAATCACTCGCCGATGGCGGCGGGGTTATCAACACCACAAATTCATCCCCGCCCAATCGCGCGACCATATCCATAGGGCGGCCGCCGCGGGTGTTTTGGCGCAGTATCCCGCGCAATCGATCCGCTACGGCCGACAAGGTAATGTCCCCGACTTCATGACCAAACACATCGTTAACACGCTTGAAATCATCTAAGTCAACGAATAACAGCGCCGCCTCTGACTGATCCGACAACAGCCGCTCCAGTCGCTCCATCACCGCCGCACGGTTCGGCAGACCGGTTACACCGTCGGTGAACGCCAGTTCACGCACTTTGTCATTGGCAGTTTCAAGCGCGCCCGCCATGTGGTTGAAACGGTCCGACAGTCGACGCGCTTCGGCTGGGCCCTCGGTCGTGCGCAATCGCACACGACGGCCGCTGCCCAAACTATCAAACGCGGCCTCTAAGCGGCGATACGGCCGACTAATTTCACGTGATAACTGAACCACCGCCAGCATGGTTACCAACAGCGCCAAGCCGCCGCCACGGGTCAAACCGTTTAGCAGTGTCGCCGACAGGTCTTTCCAAACCTGCATCACCTGTTCGTCCAGAGTGTCAGCGATAAACGAATGATCGCGCACGACCCGGTTGATATAGACCGCCCCCAAGTTAGCGTCGTCGCCCCACACCGGTGCCCAGGCGCTGACATCACGTCCATCATCACCGACCCGAAACAGCGGCACCTGGGTGCGACGGAACGCCGAACTGACATCGAAATCCAGCGAGTAGTCTTTGCTGGTCGGGCGAGTTTCGGCCAGCACTTCGCCCTCGGTGCCATAAACACTAACCTGCCGAATCCATGGATCACTCGCAATCGAGGCGACTACGCGTTCCAAGGCGGGCAACCCGCCGGCCTCAAACGCATCCGCAATGACCAACGCGTTGACTGTGACGATGTCTAAAGTCGAACGCGCCGACTCATTCGCCAGCGTCAGTGTGCGCCCTTCATCGAGGTATTCTTGAAGGTTCGGCTCTTGCGAACTCAGGGAGTTGTCGACGAAAAAGCCAAACAACCCAAACACCAGTACCAAGAGCGCAAACAACAGTGCGCAGACGCGCACCGTCAGGCGGTTATACCAACTCATGATCGCCTACCGCATCGGTACGTACCCTGCCGGCAATCAAGGTGCCCAACAGCAGCAGTCCAACCACTACCGACCCCAAGGCCAAAATAATAAAACTCGAACACTTCTGTGAAAAACGCTCGGTTTCGCGCACAAGGTCGCGTTTGACGCGGCTGTGCCGCTCAAGCGAAAGGCGACTGACTTCGTTAAACAAGACCGCCAACTCGGCTTGTGAGCGCCACGCGGCGGACAAATCCAAGGACTCGACGGCTAACTCAGCATCTAAGCGCTCCATAACGCGTTCCGCTTGGCTCAACGTATAGCTCATGGCCTCACTGCCGACCCAGCCGTCGCTGGAAAAGGACAAGGTTGCCAGCCGATGGCGGGAAAAAATCACATCTAAGGCTTCGCCCAGCCTATGGAAATTAGGCTGACTGGGGAATATTCGCATGGCCGAAATCGCGGTGGCCATGCGGCTGACCTCGACCTCGCTTTTCAGCGAGCTCAAATACAGTTCGCCGGACCGTTCGGCCGCCATGCTGCCGGACTGAGCTAACAGGCGCTGTTGCAACATCCAATGCGATACACCGGCGACCACGACCCCCAAGACCACCAGCAAACAGCCGATATAGACCCGCAGCGGCAAGGCGCGCATTACTCGGCACTGATCTCGTTGAGTTGCCAGACGCTTAGGTTGCGCGTGCGTTCGACATTAATTTCAGGGTAAGCGTCAAAATTCACCATCAGCCAAGCAGGACCAAAATCGCGCCGACTCAGCGGCACGCCGTCTTTGCTAATCGCCAGCACGCTTTGCTTCAACCCGGCCAACTCGCCCGGCTGCATGATCACCGAGTAGTTATCAACCGCACCCAAGCGCACCGGGACATCGTCCAATCCATAGGCGGTCAGCAATGCGGCCAGATCAATGCCAGCGTATTCGACTGGCGTCGGCACCCAGGGGTTGGTGGTGGTAAAGGCCTGACCGGGAAAACGTTCGGCCAATACGGCTGTTTCAACCACGTCACGAACACCATCTTTGGAAATAATGGTCAAGCTAGTGGCGGATGCCGCCAAACTCGCCAACGAAAGACACAGGGCAAAGATAAGTTTCATCGTGATTTGATCCAAAATGTGACGTTGTTCACAGACTAGTACCGCAACCCTAGGTTGTCCAAAAACAAAAAGCCGGGTTCGAGGACCCGGCTTAGATTCCTAGCCCTAAGGTACTATGCGACCGCTGCTGCCTGCTCCAGCGCCGCCTCAACCTTGCCCTCGCCAGTCATCTGGCCGTCGGCACCGATCACTTGGATGTCCGTGATGCCGATGAAGTTAAGCACCTGGCGCACGTGCGGGGTCGCAAAATCAACAGGGCTGTCGATTGGCACGCCGCCCGAACTGACCACCACAATGGCGCGCTTACCTTTCAGCAGCCCTTCGGGGCCGTTTTCGGTATAGCGGAACGTGCGGCCGGCACGGCAGACCTGGTCAACCCAAGCTTTGAATGCGGCAGGCACGCCAAAGTTGTAAATAGGCACGCCCAGCACCAGCACGTCGGCGGCCATCACTTCGTCGACGATTTGCGACGACACGCCGGCGGCGTCACGCATCGCGTCGGTCCAGTCATTGGGGTCGGTAAAGCCGGACTGGACCCACGCCTCGTTCACGTGCGGCAAACTGTGCGCTAAATCGCGCGACACCAACTGTGCACCGCTGGCAGCGAACTGCTCGCCCACTTTGGCAACAATTTGACGTGAGGTTGAGGCTTCAGCGCGGGCTGACGAATTGACTAATAATACGTTCACAGGGACTCTCCTAATTTGGTTGCGCCAAGTCTAGTCAGCGCTCGGGGCGCCCGAAAGGCGCCCAGCCGGCAATCAGCCGTGCCGAGATGGCATCAATCCAAGCCGATCACGTCGTCCATGCCGTACAACCCAGGCGGTTTGCCCTGTACCCAGGCCATGGCGCGCACCGCCCCGGTCGCAAAGGTCATCCTACTGGAGGCCTTGTGGGTGATTTCTAAGCGTTCACCATCGGCGGCGAACAACACCGTGTGGTCACCAAACACATCACCGGCACGGATGGTTTCGAAACCGATTTGGCGATGCGGACGCTCGCCCGTGATGCCTTCACGACCGTAAACCGCCACGTCATCCAAATCCCAGCCCATGCTGTCGGCCAACACTTCGCCGATGCGCACGGCGGTGCCGGATGGGGCGTCTTTTTTGTGGCGGTGGTGGGCTTCGATGACTTCGATATCCGAGTGCTCGCCGACCAACTCAGCCGCCACTCGCAACAATTGCAACATGACGTTGACACCGACACTCATGTTCGGCGCAAACACCACCGCAATCTGGGTCGCAGCGGCACCAATCGCGGCCTTTTGCTCCGCATTTAACCCGGTCGTCCCGATCACCGCAGGCACATGCGCCGACACACACCAGTCCAGGTGCGATTGCAGCAGCTCCGGCGTGGTGAAATCGATCAGCCCAGATACGCTGGACAAATCAGACAACGAGGCTGCGATCGGCGCATCACATCGACGCCCCAAAATCAGCGCACCGGCGTCTTGGCCGACGAATTCCGAACCCGGGCGCACGGTGCCCCCCGCCAGCGTCAGCGCATCATGCTCGTGAATCGCTTGGGCTAATACTTTGCCCATGCGGCCCATGATGCCCGGAATCGCGACGGCCATTACAGCGAGCGCGCGTACAGCGACTGCAACGAGCGCACTTCGCGCTCTTCGCCGAACACCAAACCACGAACCAAGGCTTCGCCGCCCTGCAAGGTCGTGGTGTAGCAAACCTTGTTGCCCAGTGCCGCGCGCCGGATTTGGGCGCTGTCGTTGATCGCCTGACGGCCTTCAGTGGTGTTGACCACGAACTGGATTTGGTCGGATTTCAGCATGTCGACAATGTGCGGACGGCCTTCGTTAACCTTGTTGACCAACTCGACTTCGACCCCAGCTGCGGCCATCGCAGCGGCAGTGCCGCGGGTCGCACAGACCGCAAAACCAATCGACTTGAGCTTGCGTGCCAGCTCTACCGCACCCGGCTTATCGCCATCACGAACACTGACGAACGCACGGCCCTCGCTCGGCACCACTTCGCCGGCTCCGGCAGTGGCTTTGGCAAAGGCTTCGTCAAAGCTCTCGCCGACGCCCATGACTTCGCCAGTTGACTTCATTTCCGGCCCCAAGATCGGGTCAACGCCCTGGAACTTGGCAAACGGGAAGACCGCTTCTTTGACGCAGTAATACGGCGGAATGATTTCCTGGGTAAAGCCCTGGGATTCGAGGCTTTGACCGGCCATGCAGCGGGCCGCAATTTTGGCCAAACTCGGCCCAATCGCCTTGGACACAAAGGGCACGGTGCGCGATGCACGCGGGTTCACTTCGATGACAAAGATGTCCTCGCCCTGAACCGCCATTTGCACGTTCATCAAACCAATCACGCCCAACTCAACCGCCATGCGTTTGACCTGATCACGGATCTCGTCTTGGATATGTGCCGCCAAACTGTAGGGCGGCAGCGAACAGGCCGAGTCACCCGAGTGCACGCCTGCCTGTTCAATGTGTTGCATGATCGCGCCGATGACCACTTGATGGCCGTCACTGACACAGTCCACGTCAACTTCGATCGCTTGGTCCAGGAACCGATCCAACAACACAGGGCTGTCGTCGCTGGCGACCACCGCGTCTTTTAAGTAGCGTTCGAGGTCGGCGCTGGAATAGACAATCTCCATGGCACGGCCACCCAACACGTAGGACGGGCGGACGACCAAGGGGAAGCCGATGTCTTTGGCCAGCAGCACGCCTTCTTGGGTCGAGCGTGCAATCGCATTGGGCGGTTGACGCAGCTTCAAGCGTTCGACCATTTGCTGGAAACGTTCGCGGTCTTCGGCACGGTCGATCGCTTCCGGTGAGGTACCAATGATCGGTACACCTTCGTCGGCCAATGCACGGGCCAATTTCAGCGGGGTCTGGCCGCCGAACTGAATGATCACGCCTTTAGGTTTTTCAATGTCGACGATTTCGAGCACGTCTTCGAGCGTCAGCGGCTCGAAATACAGGCGATCCGAGGTGTCGTAGTCGGTCGATACGGTTTCAGGGTTACAGTTAACCATGATGGTTTCGTAGCCGTCTTCGCGCATGGCGAGGGCCGCGTGAACACAGCAATAGTCAAACTCGATGCCCTGACCGATGCGGTTCGGACCGCCACCCAAGACCATGATTTTGTCACGGTCGGTCGGGTTGGCTTCGCATTCTTCGTCGTACGTGGAGTACATGTAGGCCGTCGACGCGTCAAATTCCGCGGCACAGGTGTCGACGCGCTTGTAGACCGGACGCACGTCTTGGCTGTGACGGCGGCGGCGCACTTCGCGCTGGCTGACGCCCAACAAATCAGCCAGGCGTTTGTCGCTGAAGCCTTTGCGCTTGAGCGCCCGCATTTCCAGCGCATCAATTGCAGACAGGGCTTTGGAGCCCAGGCCGCCTTCGATACTGATAATCTCTTGGATCTGGACCAAGAACCAGCGATCAATTTTAGTCAGGTTGTACACGTCTTCCAGGCTAAAGCCCTGGCGGAAGGCGTCACCGATGTGCCAGACACGGTCCGGACCCGGCTCGCTCAAAAGCCCACGCAGCTCGTCGGTGGTGCGCCCTTCTTCCCAGAACGAGTCAAAGCCGTTGACGCCGACTTCAAGACCGCGCAACGCTTTTTGCATCGATTCTTGGAAGTTGCGGCCAATCGCCATGACTTCGCCGACCGATTTCATCTGCGTAGTCAGGACCGGCTTGGCCTGCGGGAATTTTTCAAAGGTAAAGCGCGGAATTTTGGTCACAACATAGTCGATGGTCGGCTCGAAACTGGCCGGGGTCGCGCCACCGGTGATTTCGTTGTCCAACTCGTCCAACGTGTAACCCACCGCCAACTTGGCGGCGACTTTCGCAATCGGGAAGCCCGTGGCCTTGGACGCCAGTGCGGACGAGCGCGACACGCGCGGGTTCATCTCGATGACGACCAAGCGACCGTCCGCCGGGTTCATACCGAACTGGACGTTTGACCCACCCGTTTCAACACCGATTTCGCGCAATACGGCGATGCTGGCGTCGCGCATGACTTGGTATTCTTTGTCAGTCAGGGTCTGGGCCGGGGCTACCGTGACGGAGTCACCGGTGTGAACGCCCATGGGATCGAAATTTTCGATCGCGCACACAATGATGCAGTTGTCGTTGCGGTCACGCACGACTTCCATTTCGTACTCTTTCCAGCCCAACAGCGACTCGTCGATCAACAGCTCGTTGGTCGGTGACAAGTCCAAGCCGCGGGCACAGATTTCCTCAAACTCTTCGCGGTTGTAGGCGACACCGCCGCCGGATCCGCCGAGCGTAAACGACGGCCGGATGATGCTGGGGTAACCCAGCAGCTCAACCGCGGCCAATGCCTCGTCCATGCTGTGCGCGATGCGTGATTTCGGGCATTCAAGGCCGATAGCCCGCATGGCCTTGTCAAAGCGGTCGCGGTCTTCGGCCTTGTCGATGGCGTCGACGCTGGCACCGATCAACTCGACATTGTATTTTTCCAACACCCCGTTGGCCGCCAAGTCCAGCGCGGTATTCAGTGCAGTCTGGCCGCCCATGGTCGGCAAAATTGCGTCGGGGCGCTCTTTGTCGATGATGCGTTCCAACGTCTTCCAGTTGATCGGCTCGATGTAGGTCGCGTCGGCCATGGTCGGATCGGTCATGATGGTGGCCGGGTTCGAGTTGACCAAAATGACGCGGTAACCCTCCTCGCGCAGCGCCTTACAGGCCTGGGCACCGGAATAGTCGAACTCACAGGCCTGGCCGATGATGATCGGGCCCGCGCCAATAATCAGAATGCTTTTTAAGTCCGTACGTTTCGGCACTACACGGCCTCCATGTCTGCGATGAATTGGTCAAACAGGGTCACGATATCGTGCGGTCCTGGGCTGGCTTCGGGGTGGCCTTGAAAGCCAAAGGCTTTAACGTCGGTGCGTCGAACGCCCTGGACCGTGCCGTCAAACAAACTGCGGTGGGTCACGGTCAGCACGTCCGGCAGTGCCGAGTCGTCAACCGCAAATCCATGGTTTTGGCTGGTAATGAAAACGCGCTCACCGGCTTCATGCTTAACCGGGTGGTTAGCACCGTGGTGGCCAGTTTTCATCTTCATCGTTTTAGCACCCGAGGCCAGCGACAGAATCTGGTGGCCCAAGCAAATGCCAAACACCGGCACGCCGGCAGCAATGATCGCTTTAACCGCCTCGATGGCATAGGTGCAGGGTTCCGGATCGCCCGGGCCGTTCGACAGGAACACGCCATCGGGGCTCATTGCCAATACCTCGGCGGCCGGAGTTTGTGCCGGCACCACCGTCAAGTCACAGCCGCGCTCGGCCAGCAAACGCAAAATGTTGCGCTTAACGCCAAAGTCATAGGCCACGACGTTAAAGCGTCTGTCGGTAATGGTCGGAAAGCCTTTAAGATTTTCCCAGGTGCCTTCATGCCATTGGTAGCTGGCTTGGGTGCTGACGACACGCGCCAGATCCAACCCGGCCAGACCGGCGAAGGTCGCGATTCGACCCAGCGCATAGCCGACCAGATCATCACCGGCCGCCGCCAATGCATCACCGGACAGGATGACACCGCGCTGGGCGCCCTTGTCGCGCAGCAAGCGCGTCAGCCGGCGTGTATCGATATCGTGAATACCGACCACGTTGCGATCGCGCATGTAGCTATTAAGGTCACCCTGGGAACGGTAGCTGCTGACCAGTGGCGACAGTTCACGGACAATCAGACCCGCCGCCCAGACTTTCTCGGACTCTTCGTCCTCGCTGTTAACGCCGGTGTTGCCGATATGCGGATAGGTCAGCGTGACCATCTGCTTACAATAGGATGGATCGGTCAGAATCTCTTGGTAACCGGTCATCGCGGTGTTGAACACCACTTCCCCGATAGATTCGCCGTGTGCGCCTAGTGCGCTCCCGTGAAAGACGCTTCCGTCTTCCAGTACCAAGCAACCAATTTCAGTCAATGAAAAGCTCCGACAGTTAAGCCAATTAACCCGGCCATTTCGTGGATCGCAAAATGGCCTAGGTAGTTGCGGGCGAGCGCCACACAAAACGGCCGCATTCTACCTCAGCCTTCCCTTTAGTGCCATCGAAACCCGGCACAAAAGTGCGAACTCGGCGGTTTTTCTTAACTCAACTATTGAAACTCTCTTGAGGCATCCCATTAACCGCGAGCAACTTATTTTAGGGATGAAGTTATGAGCGACGAACACGCGCCAGAACCGAATGACATCGACCAAAACGCCGAACAAGCCGGCGAGCCGCCTGAAAATGCCGACGATGCCGGCGATACCGGCGATACCCAGGCACTGCTGGAGCAGATCCAACAGTTAAAAGATACTCAGCTTAGGTTGGCCGCCGAGTCGCAAAACGTGCGCCGTCGCGCCGAAGCTGACGTTGAAAAAGCACGCAAGTTCGGCGCCGAGAAACTGGTTCGCGAAATGCTGCCAGTGGCCGATAGCTTTGAGCGCGCGCTGGAAGCTGCACGTGTTATGGAAGGCTTCGACAGCGCGATGCTTGAGGGCATCGAGGCAACCTTTGAGTTGTACACCCAAGCCCTTGCGAAAAACGGACTGACCCCCATCAACCCAGTCGATGAGTTGTTCGATCCGGCACGCCACCAAGCGATCAGCATGGTGCCGGCACCGGTCCCGGCAAACACGGTCGTCGATGTGGTTCAAACAGGCTACGCCCTGAATGATCGCGTCCTGCGCGCCGCCATGGTGGTGGTTAGCCAAGGCGCCCCCAGCGTCGACGATAGCGTCTAGTCCCATTAACCCATTGAAATAAAATTACGTCGCCTCGACATACCTAACACGGACAAGGGTCGGCGACACAACACGGAGAGTAAACAAAATGGCTAAAATTATTGGTATCGACTTGGGCACCACCAACAGCTGCGTAGCGGTATTGGACGGCGACAAACCCAAGGTCATTGAAAACGCCGAAGGCGATCGCACCACCCCCTCGGTGGTGGCCTACACCGGCGACGAAATTTTGGTTGGCCAGAGCGCTAAGCGCCAGGCCGTGACCAACCCGACCAACACGTTGTACGCAGTCAAGCGCCTGATCGGCCGCCGCTTCGAGGACAACGTTGTCCAAAAAGACATCAGCCTGGTGCCGTTCAAAATTATTCCGAACGACAACGGCGACGCCTGGGTCGAAGCCCACGGCCAAAAAATGGCACCGCCGCAGGTGTCTGCTGAAATCTTGAAAAAGATGAAAAAATCAGCCGAAGACTACCTCGGCACCGCCGTGACCGAAGCGGTCATCACGGTACCGGCCTATTTCAACGACGCCCAGCGCCAAGCCACCAAAGACGCCGGCCGTATTGCGGGCTTGGATGTTAAGCGCATCATCAACGAACCGACCGCAGCGGCACTCGCCTATGGCATGGACAAAGACGCCGGCGACCGCACCATCGCGGTATACGACTTGGGCGGTGGTACCTTTGACGTGTCGATCATTGAAATTGCTGACGTCGATGGCGAAAAGCAGTTCGAAGTACTGGCCACCAACGGCGACACGCACCTGGGCGGCGAAGATTTTGACCTGCGCCTGATCGACTTTTTGGCCGCGGCCTTCAAAGGCGACACCGGCATGGACCTGAAAGGCGACCCGCTGGCCATGCAGCGCCTTAAAGAAGCGGCCGAAAAAGCCAAAATCGAGCTGTCATCCAGCCAGCAAACTGACGTCAACCTGCCGTACATCACCGCTGACGCGACCGGCCCCAAGCACCTGAACGTCAAAGTTACGCGCTCGAAGCTCGAATCGCTGGTTGAAGACATGGTCATCGACAGCCTCAAACCTTGCAAACAGGCACTTCAAGACGCAGACCTGAGCGTTGGTGAAATCGACGACGTTATTTTGGTCGGCGGACAGACCCGCATGCCGATGGTTCAAGCCAAGGTCGCAGAGTTCTTTGGCAAAGAGCCGCGCAAAGACGTCAACCCGGACGAAGCGGTTGCCGTTGGCGCCGCCTTGCAAGGCGCGGTGCTGTCGGGCGACGTCAAAGACGTGTTGCTGCTCGACGTGACGCCGCTGAGCTTGGGCATCGAGACCATGGGTGGCGTAATGACGCCGCTGATCGAAAAGAACACCACCATCCCGACCAAGAAAACCCAGGTGTTCTCGACCGCCGAGGACAACCAACCGGCGGTGACGATCCATGTGCTGCAGGGCGAGCGCAAGCAAGCCGGTGCCAACAAGAGCCTGGGTAAGTTTGACTTGAGCGATATCCCGCCGTCACCCCGCGGCATGCCCCAAATCGAAGTGGCTTTCGACATTGACGCTAACGGCATCTTGAACGTCTCGGCCAAGGACAAGGCGACCAATAAAGAGCAGTCCATCGTGATCAAGGCCTCATCTGGCTTGAGTGACGATGAAATCGAACAAATGGTCGCTGACGCCGAAGCCAATGCCGCGGACGACAAGCGTTTCGAAGAGCTGGTAGCCGCACGTAACGCAGGTGACGGCCTGGTCCACGCCACGCGCAAAGCCATGACCGAAGCCGGTGACAAGCTGACCGACGACGATAAAGCGCCGGTCGAAGCTGCCGCCAGCGAGCTGGAAGAAGCCCTCAAAGGCGACGACAAGGACGCGATTGAGGCGAAAACCGAAGCCCTATCGCAGGCCCAAGCGAAAATCGCTGAGAAGCTGTACGCCGCTGAGCCGCAGGCCGAAACCGCCGATGCTGGCAGTCACAACGACGCCGGTGATGACGTGGTCGACGCCGAGTTCGAAGAAGTTAAGGACGACAAGTAACCGAGCACTAGGCCCGCTCAAGCGGGCCTGACTCGTGAGGCGGTGGTAGCCGTCAGCAGGAGAACACATTGTCAAAGCGCGATTATTACGAGGTTCTGGGCGTGTCGAAGGATATCGACGGCAAAGAGCTTAAAAAGGCGTATCGAAAAAAAGCCATGAAATACCACCCGGATCGTAATCCGGGCGACGCCAGCGCGGAAGAAAAGTTCAAAGAACTGTCCGAAGCCTACGAAGTCTTGTCCGATGGCGACAAGCGCGCAGCTTACGATCGTTACGGCCACAGCGCTGTTGACGGCTCACAAGGCGGCGGGTTTGGCGGTGGCGGCGGCGGTAGCGACTTCGGCGACATCTTTGGTGACGTATTCGGCGACATCTTTGGTGGCGGTGGTGGTCGTGGCCGTCAACAGGGCCCGCCGCGTGGCGCGGACCTGCGTTATTCGATGGAGCTAACCCTCGAAGAAGCCGTTCGCGGCGTCGAGAAAAAAATCCGTATACCGACCCTGGTGAGTTGCAAACCGTGCGACGGCAGTGGCGCCAAACCCGGCAGCAAGCCCACGACCTGCGGTACCTGTAATGGCCACGGCCAGGTGCGCATGCAACAGGGCTTCTTTGCCGTTCAGCAGACCTGCCCGCGTTGTCATGGCCGCGGCCAAGTGATCGACGACCCATGCAACAGCTGTGGCGGGCGTGGTGTCAACGAAGAAACTAAGACGCTGTCCGTTAAGATCCCATCAGGGGTCGATACCGGCGACCGGATTCGTTTAAGCGGCGAAGGCGAAGCTGCACCCGGCGGCGGTCAGACCGGAGACCTGTACGTTCAGGTTTCGGTTAAACAGCACGCGATCTTTGAACGCGACGGCAAAAATCTGTACTGCGAAGTGCCGATCAATTTCGCCGATGCGGCATTGGGCGGTGACTTGGAAGTTCCGACGTTGGGTGGCCGGGTCAAGCTGGCGATTCCGGAGGGCACCCAAACTGGCAAGGTTTTCCGGCTGCGCGGCAAGGGCATCAAGCCGGTCCGGGGTGGCTCGATCGGCGATTTGCTGTGCAAGGTCGTGGTCGAAACCCCGGTTGGCCTGAGCGCGGAGCAAAAAGCACTATTGGCACAGTTTCGCGAATCGACCACCGGCAAAAAACACTCACCCAAAAGCTCAGGGTGGTTTGACTCGGTCAAAAGCTTCTTTGACGGCGTTTAGATAACTAAGCGCCAATATTACCCACAAAACGCACAACCCGTTCACAGTCTAGGATCACTCGGCCTGCGTAAAGTCTTCTATACTTTAACGCATGGCCGACTACCGAATATCCATTATTGTTGACTCGTTTGACGACTGCCTCGCGCTCACCCGCCGGCTGTCGCAAATTGATGGCCATCACTATCACACCACCCTGATTCACGATGTCCAAACCGGCTTTGAAGCGATCGCCCAACAGCACGCGGACCTGTACTTTGTCGATTTGGATTTAGCCGGTGACAACGGCATAGATTTGTTGCGCCGCGCTCAGTTTATTAACAACCGTAAACCGATCGTGGTGGTAACCGGCAACGAGAATCCCATTATCGACATGCAGGCGCTGGAATTGGGTGCGACCGACTTCATCAATAAAAATGAACTGACCCCACAGATGCTCAATCGCACCATACGCCACGCCATCACCCGCAAAGTGCACGAACTGCGGCTACAGCATGCAGCCACCCATGACGCACTAACCGAACTGGCCCAAAAGCACCACTTCCAAGCCGAACTGGACCGCGCGATCAGCCGACACCTGCGCAGCGGTGATAGCTTTGGGCTGCTGCTGCTGGATTTGGACCAGTTCAAACCCGTCAACGATGAACACGGCCACCGCGCCGGCGACGAGTTGCTAAAGCGTGTCGCGGAAGCCCTGCAGCGCAGCGTGCGCAATGGTGATTTAGTCGGCCGCTTGGGTGGCGACGAATTCGGTGTGTTGCTGGAATCCGTGACCGCGGATGACCTAACCACCATTCGCAATGCCATCAGTCGGCGTGTTCAGCACCCCATGTCGTGGCGCAACACTCGGGTTCAGGTCGGCTGCAGTATCGGCGCCGCGGTCTATCCGTCGGACGCAAAATCGGCCCAAGCACTACTGGAAATTGCCGACCACCGGATGTACGCCGAGAAAGGCACTAAGACCGATCGCTTGGTCAGCCAGCGATAGCCCTACACACCGCGCCGCAAAAACCCTAAACTAGCGCCCCTGTTTCAAGGAGTGCCCATGAATCCATTTGTAGTCGATGTCGGCGACGACGATTTTGAATCCGTTGTTATGCAAGGCAGCCAGACCCAGCCAGTGCTGGTGGATTTTTGGGCGGACTGGTGCGCCCCGTGCAAACAGGTCGCACCGATCCTGGAATCCTTAGCCGCGGAATACCAAGGCGCGTTTTTGCTCGCCAAGGTCGACACCGAAGCCCATCAAATGCTGGCCTCCCAGGTCGGCGTGCGCTCGCTGCCGACGGTCTTGTTAGTGGTTGACGGTCAGGTCGCAGATCACTTCATGGGCGCACTGCCGGAAAGCGAAATTCGCGCATTCTTAGACAAGCACATTCAAGCCCCCAGCCTCAATCCGCTGGACGTGGCGCGCGAATTGATTGACGCCGGCGAGTTGGATGCCGCCATTGGCGAGCTCAACGCGATCGTATTAGCGGACGGTGAAAACCACGATGCTTTTTTGGAACTGGCGGCGGCACTGAATTTGCGCGGTGACAACGACGATGCGGCGGCGATTGTCGACCGCCTGCCGGTTGACTATGCCAACCACCCCACCGCCATGCGCATCAAGGCCCAGGCCGCACTGCATGCGCTGATTGACGACGCACCGGACTTGGCCGCCTGCAAAGCCCAATTCGACGCCGATCCAGCGGACCCGGAAAACGCCTACCTACTGGCGGCCCGAGAAGCCCAGGCGGGCGAATTGGACAGCGCCATTGAGCGCCTATTGGCACTGGTCATGCACCACCGCGAGCACCGCGATGACGGTGCCCGTAAGATGTTGATCCAGTTGTTTGATTTGCTCGGCAAAGAGCACCCCAACGTACGCGCTGGCCGTCGCCGCCTCGCCACGGCGCTAAACTGATGCCGACCTCGACAACCTGGTTATTGCCGGACGGCATTGACGAAGCCGGCCCACGCGCCGCCGCCGAGATCGAGCACCTGCGCCGGGTCTGCTTGGACCGTATGCGCACCTTTGGCTATCAGATGGTGATACCGCCGATGGTCGAGTTTGTGGACTCGTTGCTGACCGGCGTCGGCCGCGACCTTGGCTTGCAGACCCTCAAGGTCACGGACCAACTGAGCGGTCGCCAGCTCGGCATTCGCGCCGACATGACCCCCCAGGCGGCGCGCATGGACGCCCGCACTGGCGAGGGCATCAACCGCCTGTGCTATTGCGGCTCGACCTTGAAAGCGCGCCCACAAAAACTCGGCGACTCGCGTGCGCCAATCCAAATTGGTGCCGAGTTGTTCGGTCACGACGGTTTGGGTGCGGACCTGGAAATCTTGAGCCTGCTACTCGACCTGACCGACGCACTGGGTCTGCCGCGCCTGACCTTAGACGTCGGCCACGTTGACCTTTACCGCTTGGCGATTGCGACGGTCGCCGCCGATCAAACCGGCGAGGCCGAACGTGCGCTGGCCCAAAAAGACAGCAGCCAACTGGCCGAGTTGGCGCTTGAACCCAGCGTCGAGGCGTCGCTGCTGCGTCTAATGCACACCCAAGGCGGGCCGGACTGCCTGGACGCGCTGCGCGACGCATTCCCCGGCGCCGACGACGCCCTGGACCAATGCCAAACCTTGGCCGGCGCACTGGCCGGGCGCGTCAACTTGCACTTTGACTTTGCCGAGGGCCGTGGCTCGCACTACCATACCGGCCTGGTGTTTGCCCTGTATGCGCCCGACGAGGCCGCACCACTGGCTCAGGGCGGCCGCTATGACGCGGCCGGCGAGGCCTTTGGCACCCGCCGCGCAGCAACCGGATTTAGCGCTGACCTGCGGCTATGGCAAAGCCATGCCAAACTGGGCTTGGCAGCCCCCATGCCGATCACGGCACCGAACCTAGAAGACCCCAGCTTAACTGAGGCTATCGCCGCCCTGCGCATGCAAGGCGAAATCGTCATAACGGATTTTGACGGCACCGCGACTTGCACGCGACGCTTACGAAAAACCGGCACGCAATGGACAATCGAGAACGCACAATGAACAAAAGCTTGGTGGTATTAGGCACCCAATGGGGTGACGAAGGTAAAGGTAAAATCGTTGATTTGTTGACCGATCAAGTCAGCATCGTGACCCGCTATCAGGGTGGCCACAACGCCGGCCACACGCTGGTCATCGACGGTAAAAAAACGGCACTGCATTTGATCCCTAGCGGCATCATGCGCAGCAACGTCACCTGCGTGATCGGCAACGGCGTGGTCTTAAGCTTGGATGCGCTGCTAAAAGAAATTGACGGCCTTCAAGACAACGGCGTCGAAGTCATGAGCCGGCTAAAAATATCGCCGGCCTGCCCGTTGATTTTAGATGTGCACGTGGCCTTGGACCAGGCCCGCGAAGCGCGCCGCGGCAAAGCCAAGATCGGCACCACCGGCCGCGGCATCGGCCCGGCTTACGAAGACAAAGTCGCACGCCGTGGCCTGCGTTTGTCGGATGCCTTGGTGCCTGCGACTTTCGAAGCCAAGCTGCGCGAAATGCTGGACCACCATAACCACATGCTGACCAGCTACTACGGTGCCGAGGCCTGCGACCTGCAAAGCCAAGTGGACAAAACACTGGCCCAAATTGAACGCCTGCGCGGTTGCATTACCGACACGGTGGCGCTGTTGCACAAGGCCCGCGAAGCTGGCGAAAACTTACTGTTTGAAGGCGCCCAGGGCTCTTTGCTGGACATCGACCACGGCACCTACCCCTACGTCACCAGCTCCAACACAACCGCCGGCGGCGTCGCATCCGGCTCCGGTTTTGGTCCGCTCTACCTGGACTATGTGCTGGGCATCACCAAGGCCTACACCACACGTGTTGGCAGCGGCCCCTTCCCGACCGAATTGGATGACGACATCGGTGAACACCTGGGCCGCGTCGGCCAGGAATTTGGCACCACCACCGGTCGCGAACGTCGCTGCGGTTGGTTCGATGCCGTGGCAGTTCGCCAAGCGATCCAAGTCAGCTCGATCACCGGGTTGTGCTTGACCAAACTGGACGTCTTGGACGGACTCAAAGAAGTCAAAATCTGTATCGCTTACGAGCTGTCCGACGGCACCCGCGTTGAAAGCCTAACCGACGTCTCGCGTTTGGACGAAGCGACACCGATCTACGAAAGCATGCCCGGCTGGGACGGCATCACCTTTGGCGTGCAGGACTACGACGCACTGCCCGAGGCGGCGCGCAATTACGTCGCGCGCATCGAAGCCCTGGTCGGCGCGCCTTTCGACATCGTCTCGACCGGCCCGGACCGCATTCAAACCTGCGTGCGTAACGCTGACCTGTTTGCCTAGGTGATCGAACCCCTGCTCAACGCCATCGCGCCGTTGGTGTTGATGATGGCGCTGGGCAATGGTTTGCGCCGCACCTTGGTGCGCGAATCCGGCGTCTGGAGCGGCATCGAAAGCATTGTCTATTACGTGCTGATGCCGGCCCTGTTGTTTTCAACCATCGCCCGCGCTGACCTGGCGGACCTGCCTTGGGCGGATTTGCTGACGACCTTGTACGGCACCATCTTGATCATGGCCACGCTGGCATTGGCACCGCTGCTATGGGGCTCGACGCACCTACCTGCCGCCACCCGCAGTAGCCTGTTCCAAGGCGTCACACGCTTTAACCTGTATGTTTCGCTCGCACTTGGGGTGTCGCTGTTTGACGCCCAGGGTTTGGCACTGCTCGGATTGCTATCCGGCGCCATCGTGGTGTTCGTGAACGTGCTGTGCGTCAGCGTAATGGTTAGCCTGAGCAGCGGCTCGCTCAACCTTCAACGGATGCTTACCGAGGTCGCACGCAATCCTTTGCTGCTGGCCTGTTTGGCCGGCGGCAGCGCCAGTGCCATTGACCTGACGCTACCGGCCTTTGGCTGGCAAACCCTTGAACGCCTGGGCCAAACCGCACTGCCGCTGTCGCTGCTAGCGATCGGCGCCGGACTGAGCATTCAAAAGTTCAACCGCAACCTCGGTTTGAATCTGTATGCCGGGGCTGGGCAATTGCTGCTGAAACCAGCCATTGCCTGGGCCTTGGTGATGGCCACTGGATTGGATTTGGCCTACGGCGCCGTGGTCGTGCTGTTGCTGGCGACACCGACCGCACCGTCCAGCTACATCCTGGCGCGCAAACTCGGCGGCGACGCCCACGCCATGGCCTCGATCGTGGTGTTCCAATCTGTGGTCGGCTTTGCCAGCTTGCTGCTGGTGCTATCGCTGTGGCAAATAGTCAACGGGGTTCGTTTCACCTGAGGCAATGAAATACGGATTAAGCGGATCCGCTTTACCGTAGGCCAGGGGCTGCCCAGCCAAGTCACAGATTGAGCCCCCGGCGCCCATCAAGATCGCCTCGCCCGCACCGGTATCCCACTCACAACAAGGCCCCATGCGCGGGAACAGGTCGGCCTGCCCCATGGCGATGGCACAAAACTTTAGACTGCTGCCGCGCTGGATACGCTCATGCACCGGCAACGCGGCAATAAAGTCGAGGGTTAGCGCATTGAGATGGTTGCGCGACGCCAACACCCGCAGCGGCGATTGGGTCGCCGTGACTCGGATCGGGTCGCCATTGAAAAACGCCCCCTGCTCTGGGCCACCCCACCAAGTTTGGTTAAGCGCCGGCGCGTCGATCACGCCCCAAACCGGCCGACCACGGTGGATCAGCGCGATATTGACGGTGTACTCCGGGCTGCCGGCGACGAAGCTGCGGGTACCGTCTACCGGGTCGACCAACCAAAAGGTTTCGCTGGCGGAAAAATCACCGTGGCTCGATTCCTCGGAGCGAATCGGGTAGCCCGGCAACCCCGCACTGATAATAGCGTCCGCTGCCAAATCCGCCTGGGTCAGTGGCGAGTCGTCGGATTTGTCGTAGACCTCAAAGTCGCCGCGAAAAAAGTCCAGCGTGGCGGCGCCTGCGCGCTGGGCCAGAGCAATGATTTGACCTGGCTGGCTGACCGTAACCATAAACAACTCCATGTTAAGTGGACCCGTGACTTGGCAAAGGGTGGCGTTTCAATACAGACTAAAGGTCTATGACGATAAAAACGAAATCCCCATGACGTTATTGCGGTTTTTACCCGCCCTGATCAGTGCCCTATTGTTTGTCGGGTTCGCCAACCAATACAGCACTATCGCCGCCGGCGGCGTGATCGAAGCCAGCTGGCCGTGGTTACCGACGCTGGGCGTCGAACTGGCCTTTCGCTTGGATGGATTGTCGCTGCTGTTTGCGCTGCTGATTACCGGCATTGGCGCCATCATACTGTCGTACGCGGCGGACTACTTCAAAACCGACCCTCGACGCGATCGCCTGCAAATTCTAATGGGCCTATTCGCGCTGTCGATGCTGGGACTGGTGTTGGCGGACGACGCCATCAGCTTGTTCCTGTTTTGGGAAGGCACGACCCTGACCTCATTTTTATTAGTCGGGTTCGACCACCACCGCGATGTCGCCCGGCGTAACGCCGTGCAAGCCTTGATCATCACCGGGCTTGGCGGTTTAGCGCTGCTGATCGGCTTGATCACCATGCACCAGATCACCGGTACCTGGCGGCTGTCGGAATGGAACGCGCTGGGCTTCACTGAACACGCAGCCTATCCGCTGATTTTGCTGGCCGTACTGGTCGGCTGCTTTACCAAATCGGCCCAATTTCCGTTCCATTATTGGTTGCCCAATGCGATGGCGGCACCGACCCCGGTCAGCGCGTACCTGCACTCGGCTACCATGGTCAAGGCCGGCATTTATTTGATGCTGCGCCTGAACCCTGCGTTGGGCGGCTCGGATTTGTGGATGACCGCGCTGATCTCCTGCGGCGCTATCACTATGACTTTGGGGGCGCTGTGGGCGCTGCGCCAAACCGATTTAAAGCTGATGATGGCCTACACCACGGTGATGGCGCTGGGCGCCCTGACGCTGCTGATTGGGCTGGGCAGTGACAAGGCGTTAATGGCCGCGATTGTATTTATTCTGGTCCACGCCTTGTACAAAGCCGCACTGTTCTTAAGCGTCGGCATGATGGACAAACAGGTCGGCACGCGGGACCTGCGCAAAATTCATGGCATGGGCCGACGCATGCCGATTGCCTGGGCCTGTGCGGCCTTGGGTGCACTCAGCATGGCCGGCATTCCACCGTTGCTGGGATTTCTCGGCAAGGAACTCATCTATGCCGCCACCCTGGGCCATTCGTGGTGGGTCTCGGTGATTGCGTTAGCCGCCAACGTGATGATGGTGATGACCGCATTGGCCGTTGCTTGGGGCCCGTTTACGGGCTCCCCGAGCCACGACTCCGCCAAGCCGATCAGCGTCGCCATCTGGTGGGGGTCGTTGCTAATGGGGCTGTTGGCGCTGACCCTTGGCAGCCTGCCAAGCTTAATCGACACCAGACTGATTGCGCCGATCTTGAGCGCCGTGACCGGTCGCGAGCAAAGCCTGCACCTGTCGCTGTGGCACGGCATTAACGGGCCGTTGTTGATGAGCCTATTAACCTACGCATTGGGCTTTGCGATGTACCGACTGATGCCGCGTATTCGCGCCACGCTGGCGGACATTGAAGCGCGCTACGGCGAAATGGACCAGCTCTACCAGTGGAAGCTCGACAGTCTGCACCGGCTGGCCGCCGCGACCACCCGTCAATTGCAAAACGGGCGCATGACATTTTACCTGCGGGTGACCTTTGGAGTGATGAGCCTGACGTTGTGGGCGGCGCTGTTGAACGGCGCGCTGGCCCTGCCACCGACCGCACTAGCACTCAGCTGGGTCGACATTATCGTTGGTCTGCTGGCGATGGTCGGCACCTGGGTGGTGGTGCGAACCGAGTCGCGCCTGATCGCCATCAGCGCGCTGGGTATCGTTGGCGCCACGGTCTCGATTGTGTTTGTGATGTTCGGCGCCATCGACGTCGCCATGACCCAGTTGCTGGTCGACACGCTGATGGTGGTTTTCATTGCGGTCGCGCTGGTGCGCCTACCGCGGGTTAAGTTGGAGCGCATCACCAACCGTATCGCCGGTGTCATCGCCATCACCTTAGGCGCCGGCGTCACCCTGGCTATGCTGGCGGTGCTGACCGTGCCGATCGACTTAACCCTGAGTAATTACTTTGGCCAAAACAGCCTGACCCAGGCCCTGGGTCGCAACGTGGTCAACGTGATTTTGGTCGACTTCCGCGCCATGGACACCTTGGGCGAAATATCCGTGGTGGTGATCGCAGCCCTGGCGGCGATCGCCGCGCTGAAATCCAAACCCGAGGTGAAAGACTTTTGAACTCACTTGTCTTATCGACCATTACCCGGATTTTAGCGCCCCTATTGCTGGTGTTTGCGGTGTTCATCCTGTTGCGCGGCCACAACGATCCCGGCGGCGGCTTTATCGGCGGCCTGATCGCCTCGATTGCGTTCATTTTGGTCAGCAAAGCCGAAGGACGACGCCACGCCCAAAACGCCCTGCGCGTGCGTCCCCTATCGATCGCCGGGACCGGCCTGTTATTAGCCATTGTTGCGGGGTTCTGGGGCTTGATTGCCAAGGGCGCGTTCTTAAAAGGCATTTGGCCGCTGATCGTTTATAACGCAGACGGCAGCAAAGGCGGACTTCCGGTGGGATCGATCCTATTGTTTGACGTCGGCGTGTTCCTGGTCGTCATCGGCGGCGTCTGTGGCATCTACTTCAACCTTGAAAAAGCCGTGGGCGAGGACGTTGACTGATGGATATTTTATTGGCCATCGTAACCGGCGTACTGGTCGCAGGCGCCAGCTACCTGATGATGGCGGGCACCTTGGTGCGCTTTTTATTGGGTTTGGTCCTGATCTCTAACGCCGTCAACCTGATCATCTTTGTCGCCGGACGCCTGACCTACGCCGGGCCACCACTGATCGACAGCGCCAGCAAGACACTGGCTGCCGGCGCCGCGAACTCCTTGCCCCAGGCCCTAATATTGACCGCAATTGTGATCGGCTTTGGCCTGTTCGCCTTTACCCTGGCGCTGTCCCTGCGCGCCTATTCACAGCTCGGAACGGATGCCGCCGACGCCATGCGCGAAGCGGAACCCGAGGACCGTCCATGACCCTATTGCTCGGCCCCATTATTATCCCGCTACTGACGGCGACACTGTGTTTGCTGCTGCGCGATTCGCGTGCGGCGATGCGGGTGACCTCGTTGCTAGGCACCTTCTGCCTGGCTTACGTCGGCGCCATGCTGTATCTGCACGTCCAGGAAAATGGCCCCCTCAGTGCCCAAATGGGCGGTTGGGACGGTCCATTCGGCATCACCTTGGTGGCGGATTTACTGTCCGCCACCTTGGTCATGCTGACGGGCATCCTAAGCCTGTGCGTGGTGATTTTTGGCTACTCGGACCTGACCTTTGGCGAGGAACGCAACGGCCACATGGTATTTACCCAAGTCCTGTTGGCGGGTGTCTGTGGGGCCTTTTTGGCCGGCGACCTGTTCAACCTGTACGTCTGGTTTGAGGTGATGTTGATTGCCTCGTTTGGGTTACTGGTGGTTGGCGGCAAATCGATCCAAATCGACGGCGCGGTCAAGTATGTCGGCCTGAACCTGATTGCGACCACCGCCATGTTAGCCGGCATCGGCTTGATCTACGGCGCCACCGGCGGCCTTAACCTGGCTCACCTGCACCTGCTGCTGGACGGCCGTGGCGGTGAACCTGCAGTGCTGACGGCAGCGGCGCTGTTGCTGTTCGCCTTTGCCACCAAATCGGCCATGTTCCCGTTATTTTTTTGGTTGCCGGCGGCCTACCATACGCCTGCGCATACGACGTCGACCCTGTTTGCGGCGCTCTTGACTAAGGTCGGCATCTACACCTTGCTGCGCGTGTTTACCCTGGTATTTGACCTGCAGCACCCACTGATTCAGTCGTTGCTGTGGATCAGCGGTGTGTTGACCCTGACGGTTGGTGTGTTTGGCGCCATTCACGAGGTCCAGGCGCGCCGTGTGCTGGCGTTTTTGGTTATGGTCAGCATTGGCATCATGACCCTGGGCATGGCCGCCGGCGACGTCGCGGCGCTTAAGGGCACCTTGCTGTACCTGATGCAGACTCTAATCGTAACCGCCGCGCTGTTCATGGCCGTGGGTTGTGTGGCGTACCTGTCCGGTACCGAACGCCTGGACGAAATGGGCGGCCTGTGGCGTTCACACCCCGTGGTCGGCAGCCTGTTTGTATTAATTATGCTGGGGGTTGCGGGGATCCCGCCGACCTCGGGATTTTGGCCCAAGGTGTTGCTAATGGATGCGTTTGCCAGCGAACAGCATTGGGGCTTGGTGATTGCCGTAGCACTGGGCAGCTTGGGCACTCTGTATGCGGTTATGCGGCTGTTCAGTGCCGCGTTCTGGCAGGAGCCCAAAGCGCCGTTGCCGGAACTGAACTTGGACTTTAACCGCGCCGCGCCGATGACGGCGCTGGCGTTTTTAGTGGTCGGCCTGGGCATCAGTGCCGAATTTCTGATCCAGGTCGCCGATCAAGCCAGCCAAGCGTTGACCGACCCAAGCTTGTACATTGAACGGGTACTGGGAGCACAGCCATGATCGCTTTAGTCACCAACCTGGCCCTGGCCATATTGATGGCCAACCTTTTGTCAGACAACAGCGTCACCTCGGTGCTGGCGTTTATGGTCGTCGCGTTTTTCATGACCTGGCCGTTTCGCCACAGCTTCGGCCCGTCGGACTATCACGGCCGTATCCAGCGCGTGTTCGGCTTGATTGGCTTCTTTCTATACGACCTGGTGGTGTCCAGCTTCAAGGTCGCCTACGACGTCGTCACGCCGCCGCTGTTGTCGCGACCTAAGTTTTTGGTCATGCCGCTGGACGCCACGACCGACGCCGAAATTATGTTGACCGCGAATTTAATCTCGCTCACACCCGGGTCGTTGTCGGTCGATATCAGCGCGGACCGAAAGTCGTTACTGGTCCACACCATGTTTGCTGGCCAGTCCGCCGAACAAGCCCGCGCCAGCCTCAAAGATGGCATGGAGCGGCGCGTCATAGAGGCCCTGCGATGAGCATATTCAGCACTGCCTTGACCGGATTTGTCGGCTTCGCCAGTGTCGCCGCCGCCCTGATGGTATTGCTGGCGCTGGTGCTGACCGCCGTGCGCTTGTTGCGCGGCCCCAGCCTGGCCGACCGAGTGGTCGCCCTTGACCTAATCTCGATGCTGTTGGTCGCCTTTCTGGTAATTTTTGCGACCTCGTCGGCGCTGGAGTCGTACCTGGATGCGGGCTTGGCGCTGGCGTTGGTGGCGTTTTTATCCACCGTCGCCTTTGCACGCTTTATTGAGCGCTCCGGGCATATTGAGGACGACGCATGATCGGGTTGATGCTAGATGTTGTCGCCGGCAGCCTGATTTTGTTGGGCGGCGCCTTTTGCCTGGTCGCGGCGGCCGGCGTTGTGCGCATGCCGGACGTATTTGTGCGGATGCATGCCTCGACCAAGGCCGGCACGCTCGGCGTTGGGTTGATTGGCTTGGGCGCCTGTGTACATGTCGCCGAAACCGGATTTGTGGCCAAGGCGCTGTTGATTATTGCCTTTATGATCTTAACCGCACCGGTCGGTGCGCACTTACTGGGCCGGGCCGCCTTTCGCAGCCGAACCAAGGTCTGGGGCGGCACCGAACTCGATCCACAGGTCGAAGAATTCCGCCAGCCGCTTGACTCAAGTCAATCTACCCAAAGCCCCGCCCAGCAAGACCCTCAGCCTTGATCTAAGTCAATTCACCGAGGCCTCATCAGCGCTATAACTACGCCATACCGAAACGCACGGGAGGCGCATATGTTTGGCATTGATGAAGCGACATGGGGCACCGTTTGGCCCAGCTTACTGGGTATCCTAATCATCGTCGGCGCGATGGGATGGGGACTAGAAAAGGCCCTACTGAAAATCCGAAAAGGCGCTTAACACCGCGTCCGTGGTGGCGGTTTCCGCCGCTACCACCTTCAAATCCGGCCACCCGCGCAACCAGGTTAACTGGCGTTTCGCCAGTTGCCGTGAAGCAATCACCGCGCGCTCCACCCACTGCGCACGCTCACTGCCGTCACTCAAGCCCATGATCGCTTGGCGATAGCCGACCGCGCTCATCGACGTCAGCGACGGCTCGAATTTCGGGTGCGCCATCAAGCCGCGAACCTCGTCTTCGAACCCAGCTCGCATCATCAATTCAAATCGCTGGGCAATTCGCCGGTGTAACCAAGCTCGATCGTCCGGTACCAGCGCGACGCTGCGAAATTCGTAGGCGCTGCTGGTGCTAGGGACGTGAAAGTCACTCAGTGCGCGCCCGCTCAGCCGGTGCACTTCAAGCGCCCGCTCAATCCGACTTGAGTGATTCGGATGCAGCCTCGCCGCGCTAACCGGGTCGACCTTGGCCAACTGGGCGTGCAACGCCGGCCAGCCATCGGTGGCTGCGTGCGCACGGATCTGGGCACGAACCCCCGCATCAGCCGACGGCAAGTCCGGGTTCATGTCCATCAGCGCTTTGAAATAGAGTTGGGTGCCGCCGACCAATAGCGGTTTGTGGCCGCGATCGACAATCCCGCGTACCAGCGCCGCACAGTCATCGCGGAAGTCACCGGCGGAATAGGGTTGCCAAAACTCGCGAATATCAATCAAGGCATGCGGCGCCAATGCTTGTTCCGCAGCGCTCGGTTTAGCACTGCCAATGTCCAGCCCGCGATACACCAGCACGCTGTCGACGCTGATCAGTTCAAAGCCGTGGTGACACGCTAAATCAATCGCAATCCCGGTCTTGCCCGACGCCGTCGGGCCCATCAGGGCATACAGCGGCGTCTTAGCGTCCACGCAAAAATAGCCGATCCAATTCGTGCATGCTGAGCGCCGTCCAGGTGGGACGGCCATGGTTGCATTGGCCACTGCGCTCGGTGCGTTCCATGTCGCGCAACAGCGCGTTCATTTCCGGCACCGTCAGTCTGCGATTGGCGCGGACACTGCCGTGACAGGCCATAGTCCCCAACAGCTCGTCGCGGCGGGCCAAAATTCGTTCGCTGGTGCCGTATTGCTGCAAGTCCGACAGCACGTCGCGGACCAAGGACTCGGCCGATGCGTTCTGCAACAGCGCCGGCACCGCGCGTACCGCCAAAGTCTCGGGGCCTAAGCAGTCGACCTGAAAACCAAACTGAGCGAACACCTCACTGCGTTCCTGGGCCAACTCCGCTTCGGTTTCGCTGACCGCCATGGTCACCGGCAACAGTAACGGCCGCGACGCCAGGCGTTGCTCATCGTGGGCGGTTTTCAAGGCTTCATAGGTGATCCGTTCATGCGCCGCGTGAATGTCGACCAGCACCAGTCCATGGCTGTTTTGGGCTAACAAATAGACCCCGTGCAACTGGGCCACGGCATACCCCAGCGGCGGTATTTCGTCGTCACTGTCCGCCAGTGCGACCGGCTCGCGCGCTTCAAAGACCGCCGGCGGCGCCGCCAACTCCGCCAGCCCCAGTAGCTGTTCGGATACCGCGCTGGGACGCACTGGTTGGTAGTTTGGAGCACCCGCGCTTTGGTTAAACGTCAGCGGCGACTGGGTCTGCAATTGCGCGGGCGCCGGCGCCACGTCCAGTGACTCAGCCGAGGCCGACGGCATGTCCGTTCGAACCTGGGCCAACAGCCGGTGCAATGACTTGAACAGGAAATCATGAACCAGCCGCTGATCGCGAAACCGCACTTCGTGCTTGGTTGGGTGCACGTTGACGTCGACCGAGGCCGGATCCAGTTCCAGGTACAGCACATAGGCTGGGTGGCGTTGGCCGTACATGACATCACGGTAGGCCTGGCGAATGGCGTGCCCGACCAAGCGGTCACGGACCACGCGGCCGTTGACAAACAGGTACTGCAAATCCGGCTGTGAGCGGCTAAAGGTTGGCGCTGCGACCCAGCCATGTAGGCGCAGCCCAATGGCTTCAGCTTCAACCGACAAGGCCGCGTCCATAAAGGGCTGGCCCACCAGTTTGGCAATACGAGCAGCACGCGCCGCTTCGGTCGCGGCCTGCGGCAGTTGCCAATGCACCTTGCCGTCGTGGACCCACTCAAAGCCGACGTCGAACCGGCTCATGGCTTGGCGCGATAACGCGGTTTGAATGTGGTTCTGCTCGGTTTTTTCGGTTTTTAAAAACTTACGCCGCGCCGGGGTATTAAAGAACAGGTCCCGAATTTCCAGGGTGGTGCCGCGATTACGCGGGGCCGGCCGCACGTCGGCGACCATGTCACGCCCTTCGGCGCTGACACAAAAACCCGTCTCACCCTCGACCGCGCTGGTCAGCGTCAAGCGCGAGACCGACGCAATCGAGGCCAAAGCTTCGCCACGAAAACCCAGGGTGGCGACACCCTCCAAGTCATCCAGGTCCTGAATTTTACTGGTCGCGTGACGCGCCAGTGCCAGTGCTAGCTGCTGTTGCTCGATACCATGCCCGTCGTCACTGATGACCAGCGACGCGATGCCGCCACGCTCGGCCTCGACGCGAATACGAGTGGCGCCCGCATCCAGGGCGTTTTCAATCAGCTCTTTGGCGACACTGGCGGGCCGCTCGACCACCTCACCGGCAGCAATCTGGTTGGCCAGGCGCGGCGACAGTACCTTAATCACGAGCGCGGAATATCCAGCTTCTGACCGATGCGAATGGCGTTCGAACTGAGCCCATTGGCCCGGCGAATCGCCGCCAAAGTCGTGCCATTTTTCTTGGCGATCGCAGACAGCGTGTCACCACGAACCACCACATAGGCGTCCGGCTTGGCGCGTTTCTTTTGATCGACCACGGTGTTGGCCGGTGGTGAGCTTTCAAAGTAGCTGACAATGCCGCGACGGATGGCCGCCGCAACCTTGTCTTGATCGGCCGGGTTGGTCAGGCGCTTTACGTCCTGGGCATTCGACAGAAAGCCCAGCTCAACCAGTAGGCTTGGAATATCAGGGCTACGCAAGACGACAAAGTTGGCCTGTTCCAGGCGTCGACGGTGCATGCGCGCGACACCGCTCATTTCATTGATGACCTTGGCGCCGGCTTGCTTGCTGATGCGAATGGCCGAGTCGACCGACATATTCAGCAGCACCTTGCGCAGGTCGTCATCCACATCGCCCAAATCGACACCGTGGGATAAATCCACAGCGTTCTCGCGCTTCGCCAACCAGCGCGCGGTCTCCGACGTTGCGCCACGCAAACTCAGCGCATAAACACCGCCGCCGTAAACAGAGCGATCCTTGGGGAAGCTGTCCGCATGCAAACTGACAAAGAAATCAGCATCCGCAGCGCGCGCCAGCTGGGTCCGCTTGCCCAGCGCGATGAAGCTATCGCCGCTGCGCGTCAGCTTGCCTTGAAAGCCCGGTAAACGGTCGAATTCGGCCTTCAGTTTACGCGCGATCGCCAACACCACGTCTTTTTCACGAATGCCGCCCTTGGCCAAGGCGCCCGGGTCTTTGCCGCCATGACCCGGGTCGATCATGATGACAATATCCCGAGCCGGCACCGATACCTGTGGCTGGACCGCCGGGGCGGCAGCCTTGGCCACCACCGGCGCCGCCTTGGATTCAACAGCCGGATTACCGGCAATGTCCAAGACCAAGCGATTCGGTGCTGCCCCGTCCCCGGCCAAGGTGAAGGCCTTGGAGGGGAAGTCACCGGCCAAATCAAACACCAGGCGCACGCCATCCCCACGCCGCGCCGCACGGACGCCGCGCACCTGTGCACTGGACAGTGCAAACAGCGTCGCCGGCAAACCGGTCGAGGTGGCGCTTAAATCGACCACTAAACGGTTCGGCCCGGTCAGGTGGAATTTGCGATACTGGACCGCCTCAGACAGTTCTAGCACCAACCGCGTGGTGCCATTTTCAGTGGTCGAGCGGACATCTGTCACGCGGACCTCTGCGCGGGCCCAACCCGCCGCCAACGTCAACAATAACGCGGCCATTGCTATCAATTTTTGCATGTCAGCAGGGTACGCAGTCACGACCCATTGCTCAACCAATCCGTGCGCGATGGGCGGCACACGCGACCGTCGCCAGCATAGTCAAAATCCAGCACCAGCGTTGGCGCCGGCAGCCACCCAAGGCCACGCTCAGCCCACTCGATCAAGACCAGATCGTTACCGTCAATGGCATCACGCACGTTTAAAAATTCCAGCTCCTCGGCGTCGCCCAGCCGGTAAAGATCCAGGTGCCAACAGCGCCCCGCCGGCGTTGGGTATTCTTCGATCAGGGTATAGGTTGGCGATGGCACCGCCCCCGTGTGGCCGAGCGCCTGAATCACATGCCGCGCAAAGAAACTTTTGCCGGCGCCCAGTGGCCCACGCAAGCTGATGTACCCCGCCCGCGGTAATGCCTGAGCACAGGACTGCGCCCACGCCACGGCAGCACTTTCATTGTCCAAGTTCACGTCAAATGGCCCTTATCCGTTAGACTGTTCCCATGCAGTTTACCCACGATCCGACCGACTTCCGACTCCAACTTAATGCCCGCGCCGGCGAACTGGGTTTTCGCCGAGTCGGCGTCGCGTCCCTCGATCAATCCGACGCCTTGGCGCATCTGGATCAATGGCTTGCGGACGAATTTCACGGCCAAATGAGCTGGATGGAACGCGGCCGGGACCTGCGTGCGCACCTGTCACAGGTGCACCCAGATGCGCGCCGGATTGTGCTCGGCGTCACGGACTATTTGCCGCCGGACACCGACCCCTGGGGGGTGATTGGCAACCCCGAAAAAGCCTACCTAAGCCGTTATGCCTTGGGCCGCGACTATCATAAAACCCTGCGCAAGCGCATGAAGGGGCTGGCTCAATCGCTGTCACCCTTTATTCAACCGCATGGGTTTCGGGTCTTTGCGGACAGCGCACCGGTGCTGGAAAAACACTTCGCCGAGCAAGCCGGGCTGGGCTGGATTGGCAAGCACACGCTGGTGCTAAGCCGTGACGCCGGTAGCTGGTCGTTTATCAGTGGCTTTTTAACCGACGCGCCGTTGCCGACCACCCACGAACCGGAACAACCGCGCTGTGGGTCATGCACCGCGTGCATTGATATCTGTCCGACCCAGGCCATTGTCGCACCTTATCGGCTGGACGCGCGGCGTTGCATTAGCTATCACACGATTGAAATGACCGGCCCGATTCCAGACGAATTCCGCCAGCCGATGGGCAACCGCGTGTTTGGCTGCGATGACTGCCAGCTGATTTGCCCGTGGAACCGCTATGCCGATACTGGGGATGACCAATTCAACCCACGCCACGGCTTGGAATCGCCTGATTTACTGGCGCTATGGGCATGGAGCCGGGTTGAATTTGATCAGCGCACCCAAGGCATGGCGATCCGCCGCGCCGGTTACGACAAGTTCCGCGAAAATCTATTGATTGCGATGGGGAACGCCCTACCCAACCCGGCCATTGCCGGCGCTCTGGCGGCCTGCCAGCCTGAAACCGACGCCCAAGCCGAGCATCTACGCTGGGCTCTTAGCCGCGGATAAAGTGCTCACGGTAGTGGCGCAGCTCGGCGATGCTGTCGCGAATGTCGTCCAGCGCCAGGTGTGCGCCATGTTTAGACAGCCCGGCGGTGACATCGGGGCGCCAGCGCCGGGCCAGCTCTTTAAGGGTGCTGACATCCAGGTTGCGGTAATGAAAAAAGGCTTCCAGTTTTGGCATGTAGTTGTATAGAAAACGCCGGTCCTGACAGATGCTGTTGCCGCACATGGGGCTTTGTCCGGCCTCCAAAAAGCCCGACAGAAAATCGATCGTAGCGGCTTCGGCTTCGGCCTCGTCGACGCGCGACTGGCGCACGCGCTGGACCAAACCGCTGCGGGTATGGTGCGTGGTGTTCCACTCGTCCATCCCGTCCAGGCGCTGGTCACTTTGGTGAATTGCCATCACCGGCCCTTCGGCCAGGACGTTCAGCTGACTGTCCGTGACAATGGTGGCGATTTCAATAATCCGGTCCGATTCGGGCAACAGCCCGGTCATTTCCAAATCAATCCAAATTAAATTGTCACTCATGCACTCAGCCTGTTGGTGGGTTTTAGCGATAGCTCGACCCGATCACGGCCGCCACGTTTGGCCGAGTATAGCGCCTCGTCGGCCCGCGCAAACAGCCCCTCAAAGGGCACATCAGCCTGATCAAGCACCTCGCGGGCCAAGCCGGCACTGGAACTCAGGGCAACGCGTACGTCGCCATGCATCAAATGAATGGACCGAATCCGCTCCAACACCGCTTTGACCTGGTTTTCGGCATCGATCAGCCCAGTATTGGGTAGCAACATGACGAATTCCTCGCCGCCATAGCGACTGACAAAGTCAAGCGGTCGCACACAGCTATTACTCAACACCTTTGCCACGCTAACCAGCGCATCGTCACCGACGGCATGGCCATGTGAGTCGTTCAGACGTTTGAAGTGATCCAAATCGAACACCGCCAGCGCAATCGACTCAATCCCGGAGCGGTTGAGCAGGCGCACGTGGTTGGTCAAGGCGGCGCGGTTGGCAAGGCCGGTCAAAGGGTCGGTGTTAGCGACATCGCGAATCGCCGACATGCTCTCTTGAACCAGCCCGTTATCGTCCGCACGGCGGCGCTCCGCGGCATAGGTTTCGGCCCGGGCGTCCGCCGCCAAATCGATCTGGTGCGCCAGCGCCACATCCGCCTCACGCCGCTCCAGCACCTGTTCACGCGCAAACAGCGCGACCCCAAACGTCAGCAAAAACATCTGTGGCACAGCCGTCACCACGTACAGCTCGGTCGACATCCCGCCCAGATACAGGACCCCTTCCGTATCCAGTGTCAGCAGCCCGGCTCCGACCAGAAACAGCACCGCGCTGGCGATAATCGGAACCCGGGTTTCCAGCGGAAATTCCCGCGTTAGGCTGCTGAGGCCGAGCGCCGATACCCAAATACCAACGTTGGTGTACATGCCGATCTTAGTCGCCAGCGTATAGGGCATGTACCAGGCACCAAAAGCACCGACCAGCACCCAGGCAAAAATAGCCGCATCGATCGGCGTCGGGCGCCGGCCAAATTCACGCCGTGCCAGCACCAGGTAAGCGTGCACACACCCAGCCATGGTGAACAGCAGCATCGGAATCAGTTCACGCGGCATGATCAAGTGGGCCGGCCAAGCCAACGCGAACGCCCCCTCCAACATGCCCTGCCAGGTTGCGCCCATCACGAAATACAACCCAATCGCCACCAGCGCCCAGGCCCGCAGCACAATCCCCATCAAACAATAGATAAAGCAGCCCGCCAACAGCACGCCAAACAAAATGCCCCCAGTCAGCGCGCTCGACTCCAGTTTGGCCGCAAACTCGCCAGTCGGCATCAGCGACATTCGCAGCTTGAGCGCGCTGTCGCTCTTAACGCGCACGTACAGTGTGCTGGCACCGGACGGTATCGCCAGCGGCATCGCCAACTTGCGGCTGGCAATCGGATGCTCGGACAGTGCAATCGAGCGGCCCGTGCGCTGTTGATCCAACAGCGACCCGTATTCGTCGACTAAGAACGCATCAAATTCGTCCAACAACGCATACTCAGCCACCAATACGCGCTCGCCGTCTACCGAGGCTCCACGTGCCAGTGGCCAGCGCAACCACACCGCGGACTGACGAAATCCGAACGCGCGCTCACCGCGATCGTTCATTTGCCACGGCGGCGCAACCGCGCCGAGCAGCAGGTCATTGATCGTGACCTCGCCACTGTCGTCCCACCAAATTTGGGCATCGGACGTTATTGCCTGACTTTGATTCTCCAAAACCACCGCCTGCGCTACCATGGGCCAAACCCAGAGTACGCACGCGCCTATCCAACCGCGCATATGTCGCAACCTCACTAATACGGATTCAGTATGGTTCACAAAATCAAATCTCGCCGATGAGTGGTCGTAAGCTGACCCGCCGCCAAGCCTGGCGCATCGAAAAAGTCCAAGCCGAACGGCTTGCCCGCAGCGAAAAAAAGGCCAACCGTGTTGAGGACGGCCTCGACGGCGACGAAATCCCCGGTGTTGTCATTACCCGCCACGCCGCCCAAGCCGAAGTGGCTCGACTGATCGACGGCCGCCTGGGTGACGTTCAGCGCTGCCACCTGCGCTCGAACCTGAGCGACATCGTGTGTGGTGATCGGGTCGCCTGGATTCCCGGCGACAGCGAGGGATTGGTGACCGCGATTGAACCGCGAACTCGGCGCCTAGCACGACCCAGCCCATTTGGTGGCGAGCGCGTCATGGCCGCCAACTTAGATCAACTGCTCATCGTCGGCGCACTGATGCCGCCACCCGGCCCAGATACGATTGACCGTTTTTTGATTGCTGCCCGTTTGACCGATATCGAAGCGGTCGTGGTGTTGAATAAAATCGATCTGACCGAGGTCGCACCGGAATTGGCGGACCTGCGCGAAGAACTCGTCGAAACCTACACCGCCCTTGGCCACCAGGTACTGGAAACCTCGGCGCGCACAGTCGAAGGCTTGGCGCCACTGATCGAATGCATGCGCGGTCGCGTCAGTGCACTGGTCGGACAATCCGGCGTCGGCAAGTCATCGCTGGTCCAGGCGTTACTGCCCGAGCAAGACCTGCGGGTTGGCGAGCTGGACGAGCGCGGCCAAGGCAAGCACACCACCAGTCAAGGACGGTTGTATCAGCTGCCCAGCGAAGGCTGGCTAATCGACAGCCCAGGCATCCGCGCCTTTGGCCTGTCGGACTTGCACCGTGAACAGATCCTGATTGGCTTTCCAGACGTGGCCCAAGCCGCCGAGTCCTGTAAATTCCGCGATTGCGTGCATGATCAAGAGCCCAAATGTGGCGTCCATGCCGCACTCGAATCAGGCGAGCTGTCTGAGCTGCGTTACGCCAACTACCTGGCATTGGCAGCCGAAGCGGTCGCCCCCAAACACCCACGAAAAGGTCGAGAACGTTGATCACTAAACTATTTATTATCCTGCAGTACCTGTTGCCCCAGCACCTGCTGTCACGTTTGGTTGGCTTCCTGGCCACGACCGAATGGTCGCCGCTGAAGAACTTTTTGATCGAACGCTTCATCCACGCCTTTAAGGTCGAGATGAACGAATGTGAGCGCACCGAAGCCCGGGAGTTCGTCAACTTCAATGACTTTTTCACGCGCTCCTTGAAGCCTGACGCGCGCGTCATCAATGACGACCGGGCACTGTGCATCAGCCCGGTCGACGGCGCCGTTTCGCAGATAGGCCGCACCGATAATGGCCGCGTTTTACAGGCCAAGGGCCAAGATTACTCGCTTGCGGACCTGTTGGCGGATGATGACTTGGCGGCGCGCCTGCAAGGTGGCGAATTTACCACGCTGTACCTATCGCCCAAGGACTATCACCGGATTCATATGCCCTTCGACGGCACCCTGAAAAAGATGATTCACGTACCCGGGGCGCTGTTCAGCGTCAACAATGCGACCGCCGATGCGGTGCCCGGTTTGTTCGCGCGCAACGAACGCGTGGTCTGTGTGTTTGACACTGAACACGGCGAAATCGCCATGGTGTTGGTCGGCGCGATGATCGTCGCCTCGATCAGCACGGTTTGGCACGGCCAGGTCTCGCCGGTTCGCGATATTCAGCGCTGGGACTACCAAGCGCCGGCGCCGGTGTCGCTCAAGCGTGGTGACGAAATGGGCCGCTTTGCCCTCGGCAGCACGGTGATTTTGTGCACACAACCGGGTGCGCTGAAATGGGACGACTTAGCGCACGGTGACCCGGTGCGTTTAGGGCAGGCTATTGGTCAGTGGGCCCAGCAATAAAGTCCCGAGGCCTAATCGCGTCGGCGGCTGCCTCCCAGCGATTCGGCCTCGGGCTTTATTGCTGGTGAAGGGATGTCGAGTTCACCACGGATTTTAGGGACGGCGACACGATTTAAGCGAGGGGCTTTTTTCTGGCGAAGGGACGTCGAGTTCACTGCTCGATTAACGAAGGGCTTTATTTTCGGTAAAGGGACATCGAGTTCACTGCTAGGTTAACGAAGGGCTTTATTTTCGGTAAAGGGACATCGAGTTCACCGCGGGGTTAAGGGACAGAGACCCGGTGGGCCTGGGGCAGCCGATTGATCGAGGGGCCGAGAAATAAAGCCCGAGACCGAATCGCGACTAGAAATAAAGCCCGAGGCCGAATCACGACTAGAAATAAAGCCCGAGACCGAATCACGACTAGAAATAAAGCCCGAGGCCTAATCACGACTAGAAATAAAGTCTGAGGCCGACTCACGACTAGAAATAAAGCCCGAGGCCTAATCACGGCTAGAAATAAAGTCTGAGGCCGACTCACGACTAGAAATAAAGCCCGAGACCGAATCACGACTAGAAATAAAGTCTGAGCCGAATCACGACTAGAAATAAAGCCCGAGACCGAATCGCTGGGAGGCAGCCGCCGACGCGATTAGGGGTCGGGACTTTATTTCTGACAGTGACCCGGTGGGCCTGGGGCAGCCGATTGATCGAAGGGCCGAGAAATAAAGCCCGAGGCCGACTCACGACTAGAAATAAAGCCCGAGACCAAATCGCTGGGAGGCAGCCGCCGACGCGATTAGGCCTCGGGACTTTATTTTGAGGCAAGCCGATATGGCTACGGTTAACGCCGCTGAGAATTACTCATTTCCGCAACCGACAAAACAAAAAGCCCCGCTGACCAAGTCAGCGGGGCTTTTTTGCCACCCTCGGCCCTAGGGCACGAGAGTGGGTGTTGCAACCAGGAACGGGCGGGCTGGGTGGCGGAAGCCTTGCGGCGCTCTGCCTCCCAGTCCCGAACCCGTTACTCTGCTACGACGTTAACCGTAACGTTCTGGCTGACTTCGGCGTGCAGCTGCAAACGAACTTCATGTTCGCCAACAGTACGCAGAGGACCTTCAGACAGAATTACTTCTGACTTCTCGATCGCCTGACCGGCGGCTGTGATCGCTTCTGCGATATCACGGCTACCGATTGAACCGAACAGCTTACCTTCGTCGCCCGCTTTCGAGCTGATGGTAACGCTGAAGCCTTCCAGGGTCTGAGCGCGGCCGTTGGCCTGGTCCAGTGCTTCCTGTGCAGCTTTTTCTAACTCGGCGCGACGCGCTTCAAATGCCGTCAGGTTGTCAGCAGTCGCAGGGACCGCCTTCGCCTGAGGGAACAAGAAGTTGCGAGCGTAGCCAGACTTAACGGTGACTTTGTCACCCAAAGCGCCCAGCTTGCCGACGTTATCTAATAAAATAACTTCCATTTTACGAATCCTCGTGTGTGCTGTGGGCTTGGAGTTTGCGAAAGTTGAAGTAACTATCCGCAACCGCCAACACCAACAACATAGGTACTACCACGCTTAACAACACCAAGCTCAACACATAGGGCATGGCATGCACGCCAGCTGGCACTTTCCAACGCGCCAAAAACGCGTGAATCAGTGACAGTGACGCGGCGATCAATGGGACCGCCAACACCGGAACATAACGTCCCGCGTCTATACCAAGCATTCCACCAAAGGCCACAGCGGCCGCCAGCAGACTTGCAAATACAGGAGACAATCTTAGTGCCAGCACTTCTTGCGCGAACCCGCCTGGGTTCCAGATGCGCGACTGATACCAGCGCGCAACCAAGAGAGCCATCAACGCCCAGGTCACACTGACCATGGTCAAGGATCCCACCACCAACTGCGTGATCGCACGCGTCAGGGTTTCGTCCGGAACCTGGTCAAGCCAGTCCCCGGCCATTGCCCGCAGGGTCTCACCTGCGAGGTCGATGATCAGCGGTAACTGAGCACTAAACAGCAGCTCGATCGCCAAGGTCGCAAGCAACCCCAAACCAACCAGCACCTGTAGCACTCGATCCCAACGTGCGCTTGCGCGCAACGCTTCGATCAACACCAGCAACACAACGCCACCCACTAAACTGGATGCGTCGCCTTGCCATGCCAGGACCAAGCCCGGCACTAATATCCCTGCAACTGCCCATTGCGCGCCAAGTACGCCGCGCCGAAGCGCCCACGTAGCGGCGATGCCCGCTCCTACCCATGACAGAAATGGCAAAAAGCCCAGCGCTAAGCCCAAAAGAGCGGCGCGCTGTTCACTGTGTCGAGTCTGAGCCAGCAGCATTGGCGTTAAAGCCGATTAATTGTTGTGAGCGTCAGAGTAAGGCAGCAGAGCCAAGAAACGCGCGCGCTTAACCGCACGAGCTAATTGACGCTGGTAACGTGCACGAGTACCGGTGATACGGCTCGGGACGATTTTGCCAGTCTCAGTAACGTAGGCTTTCAGAGTTTCGACGTCTTTGTAGTCGATCTCTTTGATGCCTTCCTCTGTAAATTTGCAGAACTTACGACGACGGAAATAACGTGACATAGGTTTTCTCCTTACTCGGCGCTGTCAGCAGATTCAGCGTCAGCGCTAGGCGCGTCAGCAGACTCAGTGGATTCGTCAGCGTCAGCTGCAGGTGCAGCAGAACGTGAATCGCGACGGTCAGCGCGGCTTTCCGCAGCTTTGATCGGGCTCACTTCAGTGATCGCTTCTTTGGTCTTCAGTACCATGTGACGGATGATCGCGTCATTGAAACGGAAGGTCGTGGTCAACTCGTCCATTACTTCATTGCTGGCTTCGATGTTCAGCAATACGTAGTGGGCTTTGTGGACGTCATCGATGCTGTAAGCCATCTGACGACGACCCCAGTCTTCTTGACGATGAATAACGCCACCGGCTTCGGTGACTGTGGTTGTGTAACGTTCAACCATGGCCGGAACTTGTTCCGACTGATCAGGATGAAACATCAACACCAGTTCATAGTGCCGCATTTTGCGTCTCCCTATGGGTTAAAGTCTGGCCATTGCCGCCGTGTCGACGGGTGCCTCAGACAAGGAGTGGATAATCCCCGGACGATCCGGGGCGCGGGAGTATAGCGGCTTTTGATGGGTTAGAACAAGGCAATCTCCGCAAGGTCCTTGCGCCCAGCCTTTAACAGCATGACCCGATCCATCCCCAGCGCAACGCCGGCACAGTCAGGCAATCCCGGCATCGCATCCAGCAGCGCCTGGTCCACCGGCACCGCCGGTAGCCCCAACGCCTGGCGTTCGGCCAAGTCGGCCTCGAAACGCGCGCGCTGCTCGTCGGCACAGGTCAGCTCCCAATAGCCGTTGGCCAGTTCCAGCCCGCGATAAAACAGCTCGAAGCGGGCCGCCACGCGATCACCCTGCGCATCTAACCGGGTACGCGCCAGCGCGGCCTGACCGGGCGGGTAGTCGATCAAAAATTCGGGTGCAGTGGCCCCCAATCCCGGCTCAACTTCCAGTGCACACAGCATCTGCAGCGCATCATCCCGTGACAGCGGCGAGCCCTGATAGTCAAAGCGCTCGGCGACACGGGCGCGCAGTGCGTGCAGCGGCGCATGCAGCGGACACAGGCCCGTGGCCGCCATAAAGGCGTCGCGGTAGCGAATTTCGGTGGCAGTACCGCACCCCAACAGCACCCCCATCAGGTCGCTGACCTCGGCGCGCAATTGAGCGTCGTTCCAGCCCAGGCGATACCATTCCAGCAGCGTAAATTCGAGGCGGTGGCGCGGGCCGTGCTCGTCGACTCGAAACGCCGGGGTCAAGGCATAGCAATCCCCTGCGCCGGCTGCGAGCAGGCGCTTTAAGGCATATTCAGGAGAGCTTTGCAGGTACCCCAGGTGCTGACCGTCCGGGCCAACCGCCCGCGGCACTTCAATGCTGGGGTCGGTCACCGGGGCCGGCATCAAACACGGGGGGTCAATCGCGATCAGGCCACGCCCGGCGAAGAATTCCCGAGCGGTGGTAAAGGTGTCGGCGCGCAGCCGAAGGCGCGCCGACAGGTCCAGACTCACGCGCGGCTGATGTATTTGCCGGTGCGGGTGTCAATTTTTAAGGTTTCGCCTTCTTCGATAAACAGCGGCACCTGAACGTTGGCGCCCGACGCCATCGTCGCCGGCTTTGAGCCGCCCTGGGCAGTGTCACCCTTGATGCCCGGATCGGTCTGAGCAACCACCAAATCGATGTGGTTGGGCGCGGCGACGGCAATCACACCGCCGTTGAACAGCGTGACGATGTACTTTTCCTGTTCCTTGAGCCATTTCTTCGCGTCGCCCAGCGCCTTGGCGTCACAGCCGTGCTGTTCGAACGAACCGTCGGTCGACATAAAGTGCCAAAACTCGCCGTCGTTGTAGAGATACTCCATGTCCGTGTCCATCACGTCCGCGCCTTCCAAACTCTCGCCGGACTTGAACGTACGGTCCCACACTCGGCCGGTCATCAAGTTCTTTAGCTTGACGCGGCTAAAGGCCTGGCCCTTGCCTGGCTTGACGAATTCGTTCTCTACGATTGAGCAGGGATCGCCTTCCAACAACACTTTAAGGCCGGATTTGAATTCGTTGGTCGAGTAGTTGGCCATTAGACGGCTCCAAAAAGAGTAAATTTGGCGCGCATTCTAGCCTGTCCTGACGAACCGCGCACATCTTGCGTTGCACCGCGATGGCACCATGCGTGGCATGTTGCATCGAGGTCCTGTCAATTTCTTAGCCGTCGCCCCCAGCGAAGCCACCAGTTTCGCGTGGGCCGGGCTTTTGCGCGACCGCGATTTGTCGCTGCGCAGTCGCTGGGTCGCCAGTGCTGGCGACGGCGCCGATGCCCTCAACGAGCACAGCGCCGACCTGATCGCCGTGTTGGGCCCACCCGATTCGGCCCTGATGGCCGCGGCCCGCGAACACAACGCGATCACCGTGATCTTTGCCGACGCCAACACCCACCAATGCGCCAGCTGGATTGAAGCCGGCGCCGAGGCGGTCTTCCAAGCCAACCATTTAGCCGCGCTGGTGCCGATCGCCATTCGCGGGCTCAAGCGACGCGGGTTGATGCGCGAAGCCCGGCGCCACATCAGTCTGGGCAATGCCAGCAACAGCGAAATGCTGGCGACCCTCAGCCGCCACCGGGTCGCCTATGCCATTGTCAGCGAGGATCAATGTCTGGACGCCAACGACCACTGGGCCCAGTGGCGTGGCACGCCGGCACACAGCCTGATTGGCCGTGCCCCGGGCGAGGTCGCGCCGACGGCCGTATTGACGCCAGCCCTGACCCAGGCCACGGGAGAATTGGACGGCGTCAACTACCAACCGCTGTTTCACCAAGGGCAAGCCTGCAGCTTGCTGACATACTCTGATCTGCCCGACACCCGAGTCAGCGTACGCGCCAGTGGCCTGGATGCGGTCACCGCCAGCCTGCAAACACAGATCGGCTCCAGCGCCCCGCAAACACTGGCGGCATTCGAAGTCAAACAGGCCGAACAGCTGCGCCACAGCCTGTCGCTGGTTGATTTCGCCAGCCTAATGACCGCCGTCCAAGCGCGCTTAGCAACCTTACTTGACGCGCCGCCGGAGCCACTCAACGACCACTGTTTCTTGGTCTCGTTGTCACTGGATGCAGCCGACACGCTGGAACGCTGCAAGTCAGCACTGGCGCCGCTGATGAAAGACAGTCTGATCGAGGACCTGCCGCGGGTCAGCGTTGGCGCCGGTGTCGTGCCGATTGGCGCGGATGATGACGATCCGCTGGCGTTGCTCCAGCGCACCTACGGCTTGGCAGTGGAGACCGCAGTTGGTGACGCCGTCCTATACCGACCCAGCATCAGCGAAATCGCCCTCAAAGACCCTCTGGGCGCTCTGGCGGCTGCGCTGTCGAACAACCAATGCGAGCTGCTTTTCCAGCCGGCTGTGGCGCTTAATGCCTACGTCGGCGAGACCTACGAAGTGCTGACCCAAATGCGTGACGACCAAGGCAATCCGGTACCGGCACGGTTGTTTATTCGTGACGCCGGTCGGCGTGATGTTGGTCGCATGCTCGACCAGTACGTGTTGGATCAAAGCATCGAGGCACTGCTGGGCCATTTGCCGATGCATCCGGATACCCAATTGATCGTCAACCTAACCCTGGCGAGCCTGCAGGCCGGCGACCTGGTTCACAGCATTCAAGCCGCGGCCGGCTCCATGCCGGACAAGTCCAAGCTTATCTTACAGTTCCGCGAGACCGACATCGCGGTCGACTTACAGACCAGCGCGCTGCATTTACAGTCGCTGAAATCACTTGGATTTGGGCTGTCGTGCGGACAATTTGGCAACCTACCAGACCCCGGGCGACTGCTAGCGGACCTGCCGTTTGACTGGGTCAAAATCGACCCATCCTTTATTGAAGGCCTCAAACGTGACGCCCAAAAGCAAATCGAATTACGTGAGCTGGTCGAAATGATTCACCGCGCCGATGCCCGCGCGGTCGCGCCGATGGTCGAGGAAGCGGCGATTCTGTCATTGCTTTACAAAGCCGGCGTTGATTTGGTCCAGGGCCACCTTATGCAGCCACCCCAGAGCACTATGAACTTCGCGTTTGAGGAAGAAATCTAGCGGCTAGAGTGCATCCGCCCAACGCCACAACCAGATCAACGCGTCCAGCCCCAGGCTATTGACCGCAAGCGGCGCCGCCTTGCGCACCGCGGGCTTAGCCCGGAACGCCACGCCTTTGCCGGCCAAGGCAATCATTTTTAAATCGTTGGAGCCGTCGCCCACCGCCATGACCTGATCACGCTCAAGACCCATGGACTGAGCCATGTCGCTCAATATCTCGGCTTTGCGCGTGGCATCAACGATATGCCCAACCGCCAATCCCGTCAGCGCGCCGTCAGTGGCGTCCAGCACGTTCGAATGAAATTCATCCATGCCTAAGCGCGCGGCGATCGGCCCGGCAAAGGGCTCGAATCCGCCCGACACCAGCGCCGTTTTAATGCCCCGTGCGCGGGCTTCCGCCATCAAGGCCGCGGCCCCGTCCATCAGCGTCAAACGCGCGTTAATACGCGCCACTGCCGCCACATCCAGCCCGGCGATACAGCCTAGGCGTTCACGAAAACTGGCGACAAAGTCCAATTCGCCGGCCATCGCGCGCTCCGTCACGGCGGCCACGCGCTCACCCACGCCGGCTTCAACCGCCAACTCGTCAATGCACTCAAACGGGATCAGCGTCGAGTCCATATCAAACAGCGCCAACCGCACAGGCGTCGTCGCCTGGGCGCGGGTCAGTCGAAAGCACTCGGCATGCGTCAACGCCAGTTGGTCGTCATGCTCGGTGTAGGCCGCCTGGTGCGCCAGCGCCGGATCGGCCTCCAGCGGCTGAAACTGAACCCCCGGGTTGGCCGCCATTTCGGCACTCAAATTGGCCGATACCACTAACTGCATTACTCGACTCCCAACTGGTCAACGCGCTGTAAACCACGCGGCAATTGCGTGCCACGGCGACCGCGAAGGCCTTGATAGGCCTCCCAGTCACCCGGGCGCAGGGTCATGCTGCGCTTGCCGGCGGTGATAACTAAATTGTGTTCACCGGCCAAGAAAGCCACACTCACCACGGCGGCGCCATTGGCCAACTTGACCAGCTTGTTGCCCTTACCCCGGCTCAGTTCCGGCAGCTCCATGATGTCGAACACCAAGAGGTAGCCGTCGCTGGTAGCGACCGCGACCCAGCCTTCGAGCTGTGCCGGGACCGGTGCGAAAGGCGCAATGCCCTCCGGCAAGGTAAACAGCGTCTTACCCGCTTTGTGGCGCGACAGCAGCTGTTCATGCGTGGTCACGAAACCGAATCCAGCTTTGGATGCCAACAACCATCGCTGGTCATTGTCCGCCAACGCCAGTGCGACAAAGCGCGCCCCTGGCGGCGGACTAACCTTGCCCGTCAGTGGTTCGCCCTGGCCACGCGCGCTGGGTAACCCATGCGCCGGGATGCTGTAACTGCGGCCGGTTGAATCCAAAATCGCCAACTGCATGTTGGACTTGCCCGAGCACTGGTGCTGAAAGCCATCACCGGACTTGTAATTGAGGCTGGCGCCATCGATGTCGCCGCCTTTTGCCGCACGCACCCAGCCCTGTTCGGACAATACCGCGGTGATCGGTTCGGACGGCATCAACTCTTCGGTGCGCAAGGCACGGGCTTCGCTGCGCTCTACCAGTCGGCAACGGCGCTCGTCGCCGTATGCATCGACACAGGCCAGCAGCTCCTTTTTCATCAGCGTGCCGAGGCGACGCTCCGACCCCAAAAGGGCCTCCAGGCGGTTGCGCTCGTCATCCAAGGCCGACTGCTCGGTGGTGATTTTCATCTCTTCTAGGCGCGCCAAGTGGCGCAACTTCAGATCCAAAATGGCGTCGGCTTGAATGACCGACAGCCCAAAGCTGTCCATCAGTGACTGTTTCGGGTCCTCGTCCTCGCGGATGATGCGAATGACTTCGTCAATATTCAGGTACGCAACCAGCAAACCGTCCAGCACGTGCAGCCGGTCCATGACCTTATCCAAGCGGTGCTGCAAACGGCGACGCGTGGTTTGGCGGCGCCAGATCAGCCAGTCGGTCAGAATTTTACGCAGGCTCATGACCCGCGGACGGCCGTCCAAGCCAATCACGTTCATGTTGACGCGGTAGCTACGCTCCAAGTCCGTGGTCGCAAACAGGTGATTCATCACCGCGTCCAAATCGACGCGGTTTGAGCGCGGCACCAGCACCAATCGAATCGGCGTCTCGTGTGCCGACTCATCGCGCAAGTCGACCAACATCGGCAATTTTTTGGCATTCATTTGGGCTGCGATCTGTTCCAAGATCTTGGCCGGCGACGCTTGCCACGGCAGGGTATCGACGACGATTTCACCGTCTTCAATGTGCCACATAGCCCGCGTTCGAATGCTGCCGCGACCGGATTCGTAGATCTGTCGGATCTGGTGCGCCGGGGTGATGATTTCCGCCGGCGTCGGGTAGTCCGGACCCGGAATCAGACGGTACAGCTCATCGTCTTCCAGACCTGGATTTTCAAGCAGCGCGACCGCAGCCGACACCACTTCCGTCAGATTGTGAGGCGGCAAATCGGTCGCCATGCCGACCGCAATACCGGTGCCGCCATTGAGCAGCACCGCGGGGACCTGGGCGGGCAATAAGCTCGGTTCGTTAAGCGACCCGTCGAAGTTGGGCTGCCAGTCGACCGTGCCGTGCCCCAACTCAGCCAACAGCGCTTTGGCAAAAGGCGTCAGCCGCGACTCGGTGTAGCGCATGGCGGCGAATGATTTTGGATCGTCCGGGGAGCCCCAGTTGCCTTGGCCGTCAACCAGCGGATAACGAAAGCTAAAGCTCTGCGCCATCAGCACCATGGCTTCGTAGCAGGCACTGTCGCCGTGGGGGTGAAACTTACCCAACACATCACCGACCGTACGCGCGGATTTTTTGTGCTTGGACTGTGACGACAGACCCAGCTCGCTCATGGCGTAAATAATACGGCGCTGAACCGGCTTTAAGCCGTCAGCCAGGTGTGGCAGGGCGCGATCCAAAATCACGTACATCGAATAGTCGCGGTACGCTTTTTCGGTGTAATCCCGCAGGGTTTGACGTTCTACGCCGGATGAATCAATCGTTGTGCTCACAAGCCCCCCTCAGACAGGCAGCTAGAATACTGTGAACAGGGCTAGTCTGTCAGTTCGGGGTTTACTCGGTGGTTTTGTTTCTTCAAACGTTCGGCCTGACGCCGCAGCGCTTCGGATATGGGGTGGTTCGTGCCATAGCGGTCTTCAGCCTTTTCAAGCATTCGATGAACCGCTTTTTGCTGAGTAGTGAGCATAGTGCCTCCGTTGACTTGACCGAAAGTCTAGGCGCCCACCCGAAACTCGCACCTCCCTTTGGTACCAAGGCGTACTAGGACTACGCCAGGTCCGCCAAGTGCCCGGATGATTCGAGCCACTCCCGACGGTCGGCCGAGCGCTTTTTCGACAGCAACAAATCCAACCCAGCATGGGCGTCGACCTCATCGTCCATGACCAGCTGGATCAAGCGTCGAGTGTCACGGTCCATGACCGTTTCACGCAGCTGCAAGGGGTTCATCTCGCCCAGGCCCTTGAAGCGAGTCACACCAATTTTAACGGTCCGCTTTTCAGCCTGGATTCGATCCATGACACCGACGCGCTCATCCTCGTCCAAGGCGTAGTAGATATCCTTGCCGGCATCAATGCGGTATAGCGGCGGCATCGCCACGTAAACGTGGCCGGCCTTAACCAGGGCCGGGAAGTGGCGGCAAAACAGCGCGCACAACAGCGTTGCGATATGGGCGCCATCGGAATCGGCGTCGGCCAAAATACAGACCTTGCCGTAGCGCAATCCATCGAGGTTCTCGCTGGCCGGGTCAACGCCGATCGCCACCGCGATGTCGTGGACTTCTTGGCTGGCCAAAATTTCGCTGGAATCGACCTCCCAGGTATTCAAGATTTTGCCGCGCAGTGGCATCACCGCCTGAAACTCACGGTCGCGCGCTTGCTTGGCACTGCCGCCGGCCGAGTCACCCTCGACCAAGAACAGTTCACCGTTCATCGAGTCGGCACCGGAGCAGTCCGCCAACTTACCTGGCAGCGCGGGGCCCTGGGTGATGCGCTTCCGGGCCACTTTCTTGCGCGCCTTTAGGCGGCTTTGGGCGGCCGAAATGGCCAACTCGGCGAGCGCATCGCCGACCTGCGGATTGGTGTTCAGGTACAAACTAAAGGCGTCTTTGACGACGCCACTGACAAAGGGGGCACACGCGCGCGAACTCAGCCGTTCCTTGGTTTGACCGGCGAACTGTGGGTCGTCCATTTTAACGCTGATAACGTAGGCGCAGCGATCCCACAAATCCTCCGGCGCCAGCTTCAACCCCTTGGGCAACAAGGATCGAAATTCACAGTATTCGCGCAACGCGTCGGTCAATCCGGTACGCAAGCCGTTGACGTGGGTGCCGCCCAGCGCCGTCGGCACCAGGTTAACGTAGGATTCGGTGACGTAGTCGCCGCCTTCGGGCAGCCACGTCAGGGCCCAATCGACGGCTTCTTCTTTGCCTTCGAACTGACCGACGAATGGTGCCTCAGGGACAATGTACTGGTCACCGAGTGCTTCGCTGAGATATTCCAGCAGGCCGCTTTGAAAGCACCAGACTTCATTGTCATCCGGCTTTGATTCGGATTTGAAATCAATGGTCAGGCCCGGACACAGCACCGCCTTGGCGCGCAGCAAGTGCTTCAGCGATTTGATCGCGTAGTTGGGCGAGTCAAAAAAGCTGACATCCGGCCAAAAGGTCACCACCGTGCCACGAGCGCGCTTGGCCACCGAATCGACGATCGCCAGCGGCTCGACCACGTTGCCGTTGGCGAACCCCATTTGATAAAGGTTGCCATCTTTTTTGACCTGCACTTCGACCCGCGTCGACAGCGCATTGACCACGCTGACGCCGACGCCGTGCAAACCGCCGGAGAATTTATAGTTTTTACCGGAGAACTTACCGCCCGCGTGCAATCGCGTCAGAATCAACTCGATGCCCGGCACGCCGTGCTCGGGGTGAATATCAACCGGCATGCCACGGCCATTATCGGTAACGCGAACGCTGCCGTCGGCCGCTAACACAATCTCGATACGGTCGGCATGGCCCGCCATGGCCTCGTCCACGGAGTTATCGACAACTTCTTGCACCAGGTGGTTGGGGCGCGTGGTGTCGGTGTACATACCGGGACGGCGGCGAACCGGTTCCAGGCCACTTAGGACTTCGATGCTCTCGGCGTTATAGGTCGTCAATGTTATCTCCTTTGCAACTACAGTATGCCGACGCCAGATCGGACTCGCCACAGCTCCGTGCAGTCAGTATCCTGTGCCATTACTTAAAGGAATGACCATGACCCGCCCTACACTGACTTTGAACCCCGGAACCGACCGCCGCATCCGCTTGGGCTACCCCTGGGTGTTCAGCAATGAAATTCGCGCGCTGGCGGAAAACAAAACCCTCGAGCCCGGCACCCTGTGCCAACTTCAAACCGAAAAGGGCGAGCTGCTGGGCATGGGAACCTACAACCGCCACGCGCTGATCGCCTTTCGCCTGTTGGACACCAACCCCGAAGCGGTCATTGATGTCGACTGGTTCGAGGCCAAGTTGGCACGCGCCATGGAAACCCGTGAAGTGGTCTACCCAGGCGGCTATTACCGTTGGATCCACTCCGAAGCGGACGGCATCCCCGGCCTGATTGCCGACCTGTATGGCGACGCCGTCAGTCTGCAAATCAACACCGCCGGCATCGAAGCCTTGCGGGCGCCTTTGCTGGAAGCGATGGACCGTCTGGTCGAATTGAAAACCATTATTTTGCGCGGCGACACGCCCCAGCGTGTTCACGAAGGCTTGTCCGACACGGTCGAAACCTTGCGTGGCGACGGCGAAGCAATCACGCTCGAAGAAAACGGCCTGCGTTTTGTAACCACCCTAACCAGTGGCCAAAAAACTGGCTGGTTTTACGACCAGCGCGACGCCCGCGCCCTGCTGGCTGGCCTGATCGAGCGCTTTGAGTCACCCACGGTATTTGACGGTTACTGTTACGCCGGCGGATTTTCAGTCGCGATGGCAGCCATGGGCGCCCGCGTCACCGGTGTCGACCGTAGCGCGCCGGCCTTGGAATTGGCCGAGCAAAGCGCCGGCTTGAATGATGTCAGTATCGAATGGATCAAAGCCGACGTCTTTAACGTGTTGGAACGAGCCGGCATCAACAAAGAAACCTATGACTTGGTCAACCTGGATCCGCCGGCCTTTGCCAAGGCCAAAAAGACCCTGGGCCAGGGCCTGCGCGGGTACCGAAAAATGACCCGCATGGGTGCTGAGATCACCGCGCCCGGCGGCTTCTTGGTGATTCACTCATGCAGTCACCACGTCACACTGGACGCGCTGATCGAGCAGGTCGCACGTGGCCTGACCGACGCCAAGCGAACCGGCCAGATCCTGTTCAAACTCAGCGCCGCGGCCGATCACCCGGCCATGCCGCAATTGCCTGAAAGCCAGTACCTTAAAGGTCTGGTGATGCGTCTGAATTAAGCCGCTCCAGGTTGGCCCGCAGCCGGTCCGCATGCGACCGGCTCAGCGCCTCCACCCAGGCCATATGCGCCGCCAACAGTTCATCCTCACCCAAGCCTCGATAGGCCAACGCCAAAGTCGTCCACACCTGCGGCCCCTGCCAACGCATCTGCATGGCTTGTAATTTGGGCAACAATTGACGCACCAGCGGCAAATTGCCTTCCTGTAAGCCGAGGCGCATCAACGACAATAGCCAAAAATCCGTCGACTGGCCGCCCAACGCCCAATGATTCAGTTCCGGGTCCTGTTGCCGCGCATCGACGTAAGCGGCGGCAGTCAGCGACACGCGCTTGCCGTTTTGCCAGGCGAGGTAGCTGACCCAGCCCGCATGCAACAACACCACCGTCACCCACCCGCCCAGCACCACCACCACGCCGGACCAGGCTCGGCGCGCATTCAAGGCATGGGTTGTCCAAGCCGTTGACGGCGCAAAGCTGGCCACAATTAAACCGGCCAACCACCAATGCGCGCCCGAGGCATGCAGCGGAAACTCGGTCTGCGTGTGCATCGCGATCGGCAACAACGTCAGGCCAAACGGCAACCACAAGGGATTGCGCCACAGCCCGATTGCGGCCAACGCAATCACCCACGGCAGGATCACAAAGACCAGCCCATAGGCCCCGGTTTCGACCCACCACAGCAGGGTTTCGTTGTGCGGATGATTTAGAAAATTAACATACGACAGCGTCTCGCCGGCCAGCACTTGGCGCACGAACTCCGGATGAAAGGCCGCGGTAAAGCTGCCCAGGCCGTGTCCAAACCAGGGCGAATTGGCGCCGACCGCGGCACTGACCTGCCACATACTAAGGCGTGTTCGGGTACTGCTGCCGGACTGTAAGTCGGCAATGCGTTCGTTCAGGTCACCAAAGGGCGAATACACCGACAGCAAAAAAGCCGCCGCCACCGCGGCCACCGCCCACACCAGCTCTCGGCGCGCGGCGCCCAGGCGCCAGCCATAAAACACAGCGCCGACAAAACTGATCATCAGGGCGACGCTGCCGGTGCGCGACCCGGAAAACCAGACCACGCAGGCACACAAAAATACACTGAAATAAAAGCCAAAGCGCCCCAATGCGGTCGAATCCGGCGCCACTTTAAGGCGCAGCAACCACACCCAGATCAGTGCCGCCGCGACGAAACTGGCGAACACATTGCGCTGCTGGAAACCGCCCTCCGGCAGGCGTAACACCAGCCACAGGTTGTCCAGTAACGACGGCAGGTTGAGGTAGTTCGGGGTCGGCAGCGCCAGCACCACCAGCACGACCACCCCAACCCAAATTAGCTTGGCCAGGGCGTACCAATCGCGCGCCTCAAAGTCGACCTGGCCCAGTGCCCAGATCCAAAACGCAAACCCCAACAGCATCCCGGCGGCAGTCAAGGGGTAGTGGCCGATAGCGGCCGGCACCCAAAACGCATGCACCAGCACCGCAATCGGCGGCACCAGCCACAACACCCCCAGCCGCGGCCAGCGCATGCTGCCTTGGCGCAAGCGCCACGCCATCACGCCGGTGGCGGACAACACCAAGCCCGCCCAGGCCACAAAGTTGCGCGGTATCAGGTTATTGCCCAGGTTGGGCAGGTTAATCTGCAACCCGACCAGCGCCACCAGTGCGGTGATCGCAATCAGCCAAGCGCGCGGGAACGCCACCTCAGCCGCGGGCCTGGGTGGGGTCGACCGCCAAACCGTGGCTCAGGCAGTAGCGCAGCCACTCGCCCAGGTGCCGGTTAATTTGCTGTTTTTCATCGATGTGCAGGCCGTGATCCGTGGCCGCACGGTGGCTGCCTTTGATCGGGCGAAAGCCATTGATACTGGCGACCTCGGCCATTTTCGCGTCGTGGTACATGCGCACATCGAGCTGGGGCACCTGAAGCCAGTCAAAGCGGTCCAGCGGCGCCAACGTGATGAAGCTGGTGTAGGCCGAGCGCTCGGTTTCAGTGATCACAATGCGGCCCTGTTCGGGGACGCCAAAAATGCCACCGCTGGGCGACTCAATCAGCGCCAGCAGCCGTTTCAGCAACAGGTAATTGCTGGCCGATTCGGCCTGTTGGGCGGCCAAGTTCGGAACAAACTTTCGGTTTTTTCGGACCGGCAGCCAACAGCTGCCAGTTCCACGGGTGGCGGTCATGATTCGTCCTGTTTAAGCGCACGATGTCGACCCGACAATTCTCGTTCGAGCCACATCAAGCTTAGCAGAGTCGCCGCGTTATTGATCCGACCGGCGGCTTCCAGGGCCGGCACTTGACTGCGATCAAAGCCGTGCAGGCGGATATCCTCGTGCTCATCTTCGACCCCATGAAAGTCCGTCAGCGCCGACAAATCGGCCTCGGCCACGAACAGCGCGATCTGTTCGTCCGAACCACCCGGGGAAGGGTAATAATGGTAAAGATAAGTCAGCTTGTCGGCCGTAATGCCGGCTTCCTCTGCCAACTCCCGATGGGCCACGGATTCGAGTGATTCGCCGGGCTTGTCCGCCATGCCAGCCACCACTTCGAGCAACCAAGGGTTCGCGTCGCCGGCAGCCCAGGCACCGACCCTGAATTGCTCAACCAAAGCAATGCGATCGCTGACCGGGTCCCATGGCAGCACCGCTACAGCGGTCCCTTTAACCAGCAACTCGCGAACCATGGGTGCGCTGGTGCCGCCCTGAAACAGCGCGTGCTGCAATCGATAGCGAACCAAGCGGAAAAACCCTTGGTACAACGACTCGTGAGCCAGTGACGTGACATCCTGTGAACTGAACATGTAGCGCCTTACCTTAATTAACTTTAAATCAGTCGCGACAGGCTACACTCTAGTGTCTGTTGCGGGCACATCCGCTTGATTTAATTGAGAGACACCATGCGTTTATTAGCACTCGGCCTGTTGCTGCCGCCCCTGACCTGGGCCACCCCAGCCAATCTGGTTGATGTTTACCTGGCGGCGCAATCCGCCAACCCGAGCTTGGCCGCTGCCGCCGCCGCGGTCGATGCCGCTGAGCAAAACCTGATCGGTGCCAATGCCACGCTGAATCCGTCGATTAATCTGCGCGCAACCGCAGGGGCGAGCGAAACCCTCAACAGCAACATTGTCAGCAATGAAGGCGGAGCCGCCAGCTTGATTGGTGCGATTGCCGCAACCTTGCCGCTGATTGCGCCGACCGAAAACGCCGGCATTGACGCCAAGCGTGCCGCCGTCGCAACCGCACAGGTCAGCGCCACTGCCGCGACCCAGCAACTCACCCTGGACGTCGCCGGCGCTTACTTTGACACCCTCACCGCCCAGGCTGAACTGGAAGCGGCCGACGCCCAGGTCAGCGCGGTCGCGCGCCAGCTAGAACGCGCCGAACAGCGCCTGGACGTGGGTTTGGGTACGCGCGTTGATGTCGACCGCGCCCAGGCCAGCTACGATTTGGCTGCGGTCGGCGCAATCCGCGCCACCGACACCTTGGCCCAAGCCTTTGACAGCCTCGAACAACTGACCGGCGAACGCTATGATGCGCTGGCCGACTTTTCCGACCGCTACCAGGCGGTTGAGCCCACCGCCGCGCTGAATTCGGTGCTTCAAAACGCCCTCGCCCAGTCCGCGGCAATGCGCACTGCCCAAGCCGGCGTCGACAGCGCCCGTGCCGGCGTCGACAGCGCCCTGGCGAGTGACGCCTACCGGGTCGATGCGGAGGCCAACACCGGCGCCAGCAAAAATCTAAGAGGCGGCGTCTGGGCCAGCGACTACGGTGTCAAATTGACCCTGTCCGTGCCCCTCTACAGTGGCGGCCGCAACCAGGCCAGCCAAGCCAGCGCGATAGCCGGCCTGACCCAAGCCCAGGCCAACTTAGAAGTCACCCGTCGCGAAATCGTGCGCACCACGCGCTCGCTGTACCGCAGCATCGCCACCCAAGCACAAACCGTGACCGCTCGCCGCCAAGCCATTCGCTCGGCGCAGACCGCGGTCGAGGCGACCGAGGGCGCCTACGAAGTCGGCAGCGGCGACATTATCGATGTCTTGAACGCCCAAAGTGACCTGTTCAGTGCCCAGAGCGACTACCAAATCGCACGCTACCAGCACGCTCGCCTTAGCCTGCAACTGGAACAGCTCCAAGGCGACTTGAGTGGCGATGATTTGGCCGCGATCAACCAAATGCTTGCCCCCTAATGCGACTGGCAGCGGCGGTACTAGGGTGCCTGCTGTCATGGCAGTCGGCTGCCTACACGCTGTTTGTTCACGACAGCGACCGCGTCTCGGTTGAGCTGGCGCGCCATTTCAGCCAGCAATTGGGCGAAATTGCCGGCCTACCCGTCCAGGTTCGCTTGCTGGCCAGCGCCGAACAGGTCGCGCAAACACCCACCCAGGTCCCGGAGGCCTGGGCCCTTGGCCCGGACAGCCTGACCGATCAGCACAGCCCGGCGCTCAGCCGGCGAACGATTGCGCTGCTGTATCGCCAAGACCTGCCATTGACCTCACCCCAAGGCCGGCGCATTGGCATTCTCGACAATGACGCCAGCGCTGACGGCATTCGCGCGGCATTCCCCAGTACCCGCTTCATCAATTACGCCTCGCCCCAAACCGCCGTCAAAGAGCTGGCGGCCGGAATCGTCGATGGTGTAGTCGCCCCCATGGTTGATCTGAGCGGCGAAATTGCGCGTTGGCAGATCAATGGCCTGCGGTTCTCGGACTGGGCCTTGCAGCAGCCCATCGTTATTCATCACCAACTCAGCCCAGCCCTGGCGGCGCGATTGGACAGTGCGGTGGCGCGACTGGCGCCGCAGCTACAGGCCTTCGAGTCGAGATATTTGCTGGGGCAAACCAACACACCGGCCAAACCCACACTGACCTGGGTGTACATCGCGTCAGCCGCCGCCCTGTTGTTGCTGGTGGCGCTGGCGGCCCTATGGTCAGCGCGCCGTGCACGCGCCGAGGCACGGGCGGCCAAACCCATTGCGCGACGCACACCGGTTGCACCCACCGCGCGCATTCAGGCGCACGAACCGACGCGCAGCCAAGACTACCTCAACGAGGTCAACCAACAGCTGCAACGCGAAGTCATCGCACGCCAAGCCAAAGAAGCGGAGCTGCTAGCGGTCCAACGCGAACTCAGCGAAGCCCATGCTCGGCTCGCTCAACAGGTGCGCACCGACCCGCTGACACAGCTCGCCAACCGACGCCACTTTGACGACGTACTGGCGCGCGAATGGCGCCGCCACGCTCGCGAAAAGCTGCCGCTGACCATCGTGCTGGCTGACATTGACCATTTCAAAGCCTACAACGACAGCGCCGGCCATCCCGCGGGGGACGAATGCCTGCGCCAAGTCGCCACCATCATCAAGCAAGCATTTACCCGAGCCGGTGACCTGGTCGCGCGTTACGGGGGCGAAGAGTTCGTTATTTTACTGCCCGCCAGCAACGCCCAAAATGCCGAAGAGCCGGTCGTGCGCTTGCAACAACGTCTGGCTGCATTGGCCTTGGCGCACCCGACGTCTGAAACTGCCCCCTACATCACGCTAAGTTTGGGCATCGCCGCCTGCATTCCGATCGGCGATGACGACCCCTGGGAGCTTGTCGAAGAAGCCGACCAAGCGTTGTATCAAGCCAAAAATCAGGGGCGGAATAGATACCGAGTTGTCGCCGCCTAAGGGTATACTTGCGCTATGCGACTGTTTTTAATTCTATTGATCCTGGGTGTTGCCGGGTGCGGTAACACCGGACCCTTGAGTTTACCCGACGCGGATTCGGAGACCTCAAGTGGACCACTTTAACCAAGCCGGCGGCCAATTAATGGCCGAAGACTGCTCGTTGGCCGATTTGGCCGAGCGCTTTGGCACGCCGTTATTCGTCTATTCCAAGGCAACCTTCTTGCGCCACTTGGCCGCCTATTCCGATGCCTTGTCGGACTACCCGCACCTGGTCTGCTACGGCATGAAAGCCAACTCCAATCTGGCCGTTCTCCAGGCCCTGGCTGCAGCCGGCAGTGGTTTTGACATCGTCAGCCAAGGCGAATTGGAACGCGTACTGGCCGCCGGTGGCGACCCGCAAAAGGTGGTATTTTCAGGCGTCGGCAAGCAGCCCGGCGAAATGCGCCGCGCGCTCGACGTCGGCATCTACTGCTTCAATGTTGAATCCGAAGCGGAACTGGAAACCCTGTCTCAGGTCGCCAGCGACATGGGCAAAACCGCGCCGGTCTCGATTCGCGTCAACCCCGACGTGGATGCCGGCACCCACCCCTACATCAGCACCGGGCTGCGCGACAACAAGTTCGGCATCGCCCATCAGCGCGCCCTCGCCGTGTACCAGCGGGCGGCCGAACTGCCGGGCATCCACATCAGCGGCATCGACTGCCACATCGGCAGCCAACTGACCGACTTGACCCCGCTGATGGCGGCCCTGGAAAAACTGCTCGAACTGATCGAGTCGATCGCCGGATTGGGCATTCAGCTGGACCACATCGACTTGGGCGGCGGGCTGGGCGTGCCCTACCAAGACGAGCAACCGCCGCACCCCAGCGAGTACCTGACCCTGGTCAAAGCCCGCCTGGCCGGCAGCGGTCTCAAGTTGGTGCTTGAACCGGGCCGTTCGATCGCAGCCAACGCCGGGGTCATGCTGACCCGGGTCAACTTGCTGAAAGAAAACCACGGCAAGCACTTTGCGGTCGTCGATGGCGCCATGAACGACCTGATTCGCCCTAGCCTATACAGCGCCTGGCAGCGCATTGTACCGGTCATGCAGGCGCCAACGCCCGGCGCCACCCATGCCCGCTTTGACGTGGTCGGACCGGTCTGTGAAAGCGGCGACTTTTTGGGCAAGGACCGCGAGTTAACGATTGCTCCGGGAGACCTGTTGGCCGTGCGCAGTGCCGGTGCCTACGGATTTGTCATGAGCTCCAACTACAACACCCGTAACCGCGCCGCCGAAGTGCTGGTCGACGGTGACCAAGCCCACCTGGTCCGGCGCCGCGAGACCTACGCCGACCAATTTGCACTGGAAAGCCTGCTGGAGCCGACCGATGCGTCTTGAGTTCACCAAAATGCACGGATTGGGCAACGACTTTGTGGTGGTCAACGCGATCACTCAAAACGTCATGCTGCGCCCCGAACAGATTCGCCGCCTTGCCGACCGCCACACCGGCGTGGGCTTCGATCAGCTGCTGATCGTCGAACCGCCGACACGGCCGGACGTCGAATTTAGCTACCGGATTTTTAACGCCGACGGCAACGAGGTCGAGCACTGTGGCAATGGCGCGCGCTGTTTCGCACTGTTTGTCACCGAGCAAAAACTGACCCGTTCGAATCCGATCAGCGTGTCCACGTGCAACGGCGTGCTGTCGCTCAACATCGACGATAATCGCTTGGTCACGGTCGACATGGGCGCCCCGAAAACCGCGCCCGCTGACATCCCGTTTGCACCGCACGGCGATGGCCAACACAACGGCCTTTACCGCCTGGACATCGGCGACCAGGCCGTTGAACTGAGTGTCGTCAACGTTGGCAATCCGCACGCCGTCGTTCGCGTCGATAACTGTGACCAGGCACCGGTGGCGACACTGGGCCCTCAGATCCAGCAATCCGGAGCTTTTGCCGAGGGTGTCAACGTCGGCTTTTTGGAAATCCTCAGCCCAACCGAGGCCAAATTGCGCGTGTTTGAGCGCGGCGTTGGCGAAACACAGGCGTGCGGTACCGGTGCCTGTGCCGCCATGGTTGCCGCGGTCAGCCACGGCTGGCTCGAACCGACTGCGACGCTGCGCTTGCTCGGCGGCGCCTTGCAACTCAGCTACCAGGCCGGCGAACCGATTTTGATGACCGGCCCGGGCGAATTTATTTTTGATGGAACCGCACGCCTATGAGCGATCAAGACGTCGTTGACTACCTCAGCGCGCACCCCGACTTTTTCATCAACCATCCCGAACTACTGGATCGGTTACAGGTCACCAAGGCCAACAACAGCGTCATTAGCTTGAGTCACCATGCGCTGGGTAACCTGCGCGCCCAGCTCAAGTCAGCGCACGCCGAGAATGCCCGCATGATCGACAGTGCCCGCGCCAATGCATGGATTTTTGAGCGCACCCGCGCGCTGGTGCTGTCGCTGTTGCAGTGCGAAGACCTCGACGAAGTATCCGCCTGCCTCGAAGAACACCTGCAGCGAGCGTTTGACTTGGACACCGTCTGTTTAGTGCTGGCCTGCGACGTCACCGAAGCCGAGGACCGCGGCATTATTCGCCGGCTACCGGCGCACGAATTTGAACTCGATGACGTCAAGTTACTGCTCAACAGCCCCGACGGCCGGGTCGGTCGCTTTAGCCGGCAACTGAACGAACGCCTGTTTGGACCCAACCGCAATGTCGGCAGCGCCGCGGCGGTGCCGATCGGACAACCCAGTTTGGGCGCACTGGCGCTCGGCAGCCCCAACGAGCGGCACTTCGAGGGCGGTATGGACACGCTCTTTCTGGCCACCATTGCCGAGGCGCTGGGACTGTTGTTGCCGCGCATTCAAGCGTGAACACGGCGCGTGCGGTGGCCCAGTGGCTGGATCAGCTGAGCCACTCCCAAGCACGCGCCACCACCACACTAAACGCCTACGCCCGCGACCTCGCCAGCCTGCCGGACATCCCATTGGCACAGCTCGATGGCGAGCACGTCCGGCGCTGGACCCACCGTGCTCGCAGCCAAGGGCTGTCCCCGGCCAGCCTGGCTCGGCGCTTATCGGCGCTGCGCAGCTTCGCCAAGTACGCCCGCCAACGCGAGTGGATCAGCCACGACCCCTGCGCCGGCATTCGCGCCCCCAAAGCCGGACGCAAGCTGCCCGACACCCTGTCAGTCGATGACGCCCAAGCCTTGTTACAAGCCGGCGACGGCAGCCCGATCGAGCGCCGCGATCAGGCGCTGTGGGAACTGCTCTACGGCAGCGGTCTGCGCCTGTCCGAAGTCGCCGGTTTGCGGTTGGGCGATGTCGACCTGACCCAGCGCTTGGCTAGGGTCACCGGCAAGGGCAACAAAACCCGCATGGCCCCGCTGACCCGCCCGGCCGCACGTGCACTGCAGGCGTGGTTGGACGTGCGCCCAAGCGCCGGCAGTGACGCCATGTTTTGCACCCCGCGCGGGCCCGCCCTGTCGACCCGCCAAATCCAGCGCCGCCTCAAACAACGAGCACTGCGCACACTGGGCAACCAGGCGGTCCACCCGCACCAGTTGCGCCACGCCTTCGCGACCCATTTGCTAGAGGGTAGCGGCGACTTGCGCGCGGTCCAGGAGCTACTGGGACACGCCCACCTCAGCACCACCCAGGTCTATACGCACCTGGATTTCGATCACCTGGCACAGGCCTACGATCACGCCCACCCAAGAGCCCGGAGAAAATCATGATTCGCGCCATTACCTTTGATTTGGACGACACCCTGTGGAGCACCGCGGACGTTATTGGCCGCGCCGAGGCGATCATGTTCGAGTGGCTGGACGAGCATTGCCCAGCCTTTACCCAGGCCCACACGCCCGACAGTTTCGTCGCCGTGCGCCGTCACTTCGCAGACGAAAACCCCAACGTTAGTCACAACCTCAAAGCCGTACGCAAACTGGCGCTAATCGATGCCTTACAACAGCTACAGGTGGCCGACGCCTCGCGTTTGGGGGCCCAGGCTGCACAGCTGTTCCAGCAGGCACGCCAGCAGGTCAACTTTTTTGACGGGGCGCTGGACATGCTGTCGGCACTAAGCCCGCATTACGCCATCGGCGCGATCACCAATGGCACCACCCAAATCGCCCAGACGGCTGCCGGGGAGCACTTTCAGTTTTGCTTAAATGCCGAAGACTTCGCGGTCGGGAAACCGGCGGCACCGATGTTTTTCGATGCGTTGATGCGGCTAAATGTGCCGCCAGAACAGGTGTTGCACGTCGGCGACCACTGGGACCAAGACGTCGTTGCCGCTAAACAATTGGGCTTCCAAACCCTGTGGATCGGTCAGGGCACACCGCCGGGCCCTGAATCGGACCATCAGCTGGCCGAGGTCCGCCATTTACCGGCGCTGCTGGGTCACTGAATCAATTGGCACGCAACGCGATCTGACCGAAACGCGCCGCCGCTCGGCTGCCTGAGTTATCGGCGTCGACCATCAAGGCGACCCCGTCCAGCTCGTCCAGCGACCTGCCAAACGCACGCTGCCAATCAGCGGCCAAGTTGCGCTTGACCCTGATCCAGTCGCCGCTGGTGCCGTTGGCGACCGCCAACATTTTCACTTTGCCGGTGTATGGGCTGTCCCAAATGTCGTCGATCGCGCGGGCATTGCTGTGCACATAGACCAGAGATTGGGTGCTTAAAATGCCAAATGCGCCTTTGCGCACGACATACACCCGCGCCGCGTAATCATCGCCGGCCTTGGACTGTTCAGGTGCGCCCAAGGTCGGCGCGGTGACGACTTGCCAACTCCATTCCAACCAGGGGGTCTGAGCCGGGTCGATGCGCCGCTCAAAACCCAGTGCCGAGGCCGTCCCGTCGGCCACGCCCTGCAGCACAAAACCGCGCTGGGCATCCGCAACCCGCTGGTACTGCGTATCGCCAACAAAGGACTGAGCGTCCCAGCCGGACAGGTCGCCCTGGTCCAGCAACACATCCGCGTGAACCGCGCCGACCCACAAACACACCCCGATCCAAACTGCTTTCATCCGCCCCATCCTTAAACCCATCGACTGCCCTCCCTTCAGAGTGCGCACCGCGCGCAAAGTTCAACGCACAAAAAAAGGCGCCCCGAAGGACGCCTCAATGGAGCGATTAATCTGTCTTAACGTTTAGTCGTGAACTCGGGGTAGGCTTCCATACCGCAATCGATCACGTCCATACCTTGATACTCTTCTTCCTCGGTGACACGGATACCCATGACCGCTTTGATCACAGTCCAAACCACGAAGGATGCGACAAAGGTGAAGACAAAGATGGCGAATGCGCCGTACAGCTGAGCACCCAAAGTGGCGCCGTCGTTGCTGAACACGACTGCAATCAAACCAAACACACCGACCACACCGTGTACGCTGATGGCGCCAACCGGATCGTCAATTTTGATTTTGTCCAAGCCGACGATGCTGAATACCACCAACACACCACCGATCGCGCCGATCAATGTCGCCAGCTGTCCGCTCGGGGCCAAAGGTTCCGCAGTGATTGCAACCAGGCCAGCCAACGCGCCGTTCAACGCCATCGACAGGTCTGCCTTGCCAAAGATCAACTTAGCCACCAAGGTCGCCGCAATCGCGCCGCCAGCCGCCGCAGCGTTGGTGTTCAAAAAGATCTGGGCGACGGCGTTAGCGTTATCAAAACCGCTTAACTGAAGCTGCGAGCCGCCGTTAAAGCCGAACCAACCCATCCAAAGGATAAAGGTACCGATCGTGGCCAGCGGCATGTTAGCACCCGGGATCGCGTTGATTTTGCCATCCTTGGTGTACTTGCCTTTACGCGCACCCAGCACGATCACACCCGCCAAGGCCGCTGCGGCGCCACACATGTGAACAATGCCGGACCCTGCAAAGTCGCTGAAACCTGCGGCTGACAAGAACCCGCCACCCCAGCTCCAAGCGCCCTGAATCGGGTAAATAAAGCCAGTAAACACGACCGCAAAGGCCAGGAATGCAAACAGCTTCATCCGCTCCGCAACCGCGCCGGAAATGATGCTCATGCCAGTCGCAACGAAAACGACCTGGAAAAAGAAGTCCGAACGGGCCGAGTAGTAGCTATCGCCAATGGCCGCATTTTCGTCACCAATCATGCCGCCAAAGGTGGGCAAGAAGCCGCCTTCAGGCATATCGATGTACATAATTGAGTAACCGATCAGCAGGTACATAACGCACGCAATCGAATACAGCAGGATATTCTTGGTCAGAATTTCGGTGGTGTTTTTAGCACGCACCAAGCCGGCTTCTAGCATGGCGAAACCCGCCGCCATCCACATAACCAGTGCACCTGAAATCAAAAAGTAAAAGGTATCGACGGCGTAGCTCAGCTCCGCCAGATTACCTGACAGCTCAGATAGTTGTGTTTCCATGGGTGTCTCTCCGCAAGGTTGGACTGTTGTGTACTGGGTCGCTTAAAGCGCGTCAGTTCCGGTCTCGCCGGTACGAATACGTACGGCCTGCTCCAGCGCAACAACAAAGATCTTGCCGTCGCCAATTTTTCCAGTGTTCGCCGCCTTAGTGATGGCTTCGACAACGGTGTCGAGTTGATCATCATCAATGGCGACTTCGATTTTCACTTTGGGCAAAAAGTCGACCACGTATTCCGCGCCGCGGTACAGCTCGGTGTGGCCTTTTTGACGGCCAAAGCCTTTGACTTCTGTCACGGTGATGCCTTGCATCCCAATCTCTGATAGCGCTTCGCGGACATCGTCCAGCTTGAAGGGCTTAATGACCGCAGTCACAAGTTTCATAGGTATCTCCCTCGGTACATCGAGTTACGTAGTTTATCTACGCGTTTCACTTTGCGATTATCGTGCCAACCTTGCGGAGTTGTAGACGGATCGCAGTATTCGCGGTGCTTGCGCACCACGAGAACCCACTTTAACGCATTTACCGACCCTAATCGCACCAATTTAGTCCACCCACAGGTACAGAAATCGCACCATTATGGTGCACCTCAACGCCCTAAGCCTGTCATTTTCACCAGTGACTTTTGCCCTCGCCATGCTAGTGTTTCACCCTCACTCATCGGAGCACGCCATGAACCCCTTCGAACCCTTTCAGCAACTGTCCGAACAACTAATGCAGCGCATGCCCGAACCCATGCGCCAACTGTCCGAACAAGCCCAAACCCAAGTCAAAGAGACCATGGCCCAGGGCCTGGCCAGTCTCGACTTGGTCAGCCGCGACGAATTTGAGGCCCAAACTCAATTGTTAGCACGTGCCGACGCTCGAATTGCCGAGCTCGAAGCACGCCTGTCCGCGCTCGACAGCACGCCGGACGCATGAGTATTGCGCGCGTTCAAAGCCTGTGCCTGACCCCTGACGGCATCAGGCCCTGTACGGCGCGCGCGCAAATCCAAGGCGGCCTGCCACTGACCCGCCTGCTGAATCGCGGGCGCAACGCAGCCAGCCTGAGAGAGCGGATCCGCTCCGTTATCAAGGGCGCCGGTTATCGCTACCCTAGCGGCCGCGTCACACTGGACATTGAACTGGCCCGTGGCGGCCGCTTAGATGACGGCCACGCGCTGCCGCTGGCCTTGGCGGTGCTACTGGCAAGCGATCAAATCACCACCGCCGCCGGCGCACAGCACACCTGGTTTGGCGAGCTCAACCTGGACGGCTCCCTGTTACCGCTGGACCCTGACTTGGTGCTCGCCTGCGGCAACCTCCAGAACCTGGCCGGCGGCACCGGCGCGCCGCATTTTTTGGCATCCCTACGCCAGCTCGATCCGACTCCCATGACCGCCACAGCGCCTGCGCCCTCGGCGCCCTCCCTAATGCCCGGCTGGCCGACCGAACTGGCCACCTGGGTGCTATCCGGTGGGCACTCAACCCTGGTGTATGGGGAACCGGGTGTCGGCAAATCCGGCTGGAGCCACGGCCTGTGTGCGCACTGGCCCGAGTCGCCACGCGTGCGGGCTCGCCGGGCTGGCAAACGGCTGTTCGCGTCGACACCGGGCGTATCGGACCCATGGCGGCTGCCAGTCGGTGCCAACGCGCGCCAGCTGGCCCATTGGCAACACCTACAACGCGGCCACGTGGTGGCATTGGACGACCTGCCGCTGCACAGCCAAGGGCTGCGTGATGCATTGCCCGAACGCATGGACCTAGAGCCGCAGACGGCGACCCTGGCCACCGCCAACCCTTGCCCCTGTGGCTGGCTAGGAAGCCCGCGCAAAGCCTGCCGCTGCAACCCAGCCACACGTCGGCGCTGGCAGCGGCAACTGCCACCACCGCTGATTGATCGGTTTGATCTAGTCGCACGCTACGAATACGGCGAGGCCGGGCCACGCCCCATCGACATGCGGCCGATCCGCACCAGTTGGGTGCGCCAGCAACAGCGCCAAGGCTGCCTCAATGCACAACTAACGTGCGCGGGCCTGAACGATGTGCCCGGGCTCGGCCAATCCATGACCCGCGCTTTGCGCCTGCACGGCAACCGCCTCGGATTAAGCGGTCGCGCCCAACTAAAGTGCGCCTTGGTGGCGCGGACCTTGGCGGACCTGGCCGGGCGCGACGCGATCTGCGAAGACGACCTACAGACCGCGATCGGGCTGCGTGCGTCTCCGCACGAGGGTTAGGCCATGAGCAGCGAGCTGTGCGCGCGCTCGTGCTTTTCTTTTCTAGTCGGCTCGGCGCAGCCGGCAACCCTGATTGAACGTGCACTCGAACTGGGCTACACCGACATCGCCATCACCGACGACTGTTCGGTGGCCGGCAGCGTGCGCGCATTCGAGGCCGGTAAAGACCAGCCCATTAAGCTGATCCATGGGGCCCAGTTCACCACCACCGAAGGCCACCGCTTAACTGCACTGGTGCGCGACGCACTGGGCTGGCCAAGCCTGTGCTCGACCATTTCGTTGGCACGCCGCCAAGCCCCCAAAGGCCGCTACCATATCCGCCTGGACCAGTTACCCGATGACCCGCACTTGGCGTGGATCGCGATGCCGGCAACCGGGGCCGACTTGGCCACCGCCATACCCCCCCTGCAGGCACACTTTGAACGGCTCTATTTAGCCGCGGTCGACCACAAGACCGACCGCTGTGGTCAACACATGGCCGCGCTTGACCGCTTTGCCTTCAGCTCCGGCTTGACCGTCATCGCCACCTCCGATGCCTGCATGGCGCGGCGCAGCGAAAAACCGATTCAGGATCTGGTTACCGCGATTCGCTTGAACCGGCCGCTGGATGCACTGGGGGATGCGCTGGCACCGAATGCCGAAGCCTGCCTGCGCACACCCGATGAACTGACCGCTCTGTACCCGGCGGCGTGGCGGGCTAATGCCCGAACGCTGGCCGCGGCCTGCAACTTCAACCTTGACCAGCTGCAGTACCGCTACCCCAGCGAGCTGGTGCCACCCAGCTACGCCAACGCCGGCACCTATTTGCGTGCACTGGTCGAACAGGGCGCTAAAAAGCGCTGGCCCGGCGGCACCAGCGGCCACGTCCGAGGGCTGATCGAAAAAGAGCTTGGGCTGATTCACCAGCTGGGCTACGAGCCGTACTTTTTGACCGTACAGGACGTGGTCCAATTCGCCCGCGACCAAGGCATCCTGTGCCAAGGTCGCGGCAGTGCGGCCAATAGCGTGGTCTGCTACTGCCTGTTCATCACCGAGGTCGATCCGGCTCGGGTCGCGGTCCTATTCGAGCGCTTCATTAGCGCCGATCGCAACGAGCCACCGGACATCGATGTCGACTTTGAACACCATCGCCGCGAAGAAGTCATCCAGTACCTATATACCCGCTACGGCCGCGAACGCGCCGCCATTGCCGCCACCGTCATCACCTACCGCCCGAAAAGCGCCATTCGCGACGTCGGTCGGGCATTGGGCATGGACGAAGGGTTACTTAAGCGGCTATCAAAAAGCCTGTCGTGGTGGAGCAAACCGGAAGACATGCGCGGCTACTTCGCCGACAACGGCATTGATGATTCCAGCCCGCGCTTTCAGCTATTCCTAAAGCTGGCGATCGCCATACAAGGACTGCCACGCCACCTGTCCCAGCACGTCGGGGGCTTTGTCATTTCAGACGGTCCGCTGTCACAGTGGGTGCCGGTCGAAAACGCGGCCATGGCGGATCGCACTCTGATCCAATGGGACAAGGACGACATTGAAACGCTCGGTCTGCTGAAACTGGATGTGCTGGCGCTGGGTATGTTGAGTGCGATTCGACGGACCTTGGATGGCATCCGTCAGTGGCGCCGCCAGGACCCGGCCTATGTGCCAGCGCTGCCCGACACTTTCAGCCTCCAAGACATTCCCGCGGATGACGCGGCGACCTACGATGCCCTTTGTCAGGGCGACAGCTTGGGCGTATTCCAGGTCGAATCGCGCGCCCAGATGTCGATGCTACCGCGCCTTAAACCGCGCAATTACTACGACCTGGTAATCCAAATTGCGATCGTCCGCCCCGGTCCAATCCAAGGCGATATGGTCCACCCCTATTTGCGCCGGCGCGACGGCAGCGAAGCCTTTGATTACCCCAACGACGAGGTCCGCGCGGTCCTAGAGCGAACCTTGGGCGTACCCATTTTCCAAGAACAAGTCATACAGCTGACCGTGGTCGCGGCGGGCTTTACACCATCGCAGGCTGATAACGTGCGCCGCTCGATGGCGGCCTGGAAACGCCGCGGCGGACTGGAACACCTCGAAGCTCGGATTAAAGACGGTATGCGCACGCGCGGCTACCCGGACGAATTCGCCGACCGGGTTTACCAACAGATCCTCGGGTTTGGCAACTACGGCTTCCCCGAATCCCACGCCGCCTCGTTCGCGCTGCTGGTGTACGTCTCGGCCTGGCTCAAGCGCCATGCACCCGAAGCCTTTTACGCCGGGCTGCTCAACAGCTACCCGATGGGCTTTTATTCGCCCTCGCAAATACTCCAAGACGCGCGGCGCCACGGTATCGCCGTGCTGCCTGTGGACATCAATGCATCGGACTATGACTACAGCGTGCAATTGCATGACGGCAAAGCGGCACTGCGAGTCGGATTACGGGCGATTAAAAAGCTCAACGAATCAACCTTGGTCGACCTTCTGACCGAGCGCCACAGCGGCCCTTTTCGCGACATGGCAGACTTGGCGGCACGCAGCCGCCTCAGCGGTGCGGTGCTGGAACGTTTGGCCGCAGCCGGGGCTCTGGATGGTCTGGCAGGTCACCGTCAGGCCGCACGCTGGGCACTCGCCGACAGCCTGTGGCAATTGCCGTTGTTGGCCGAGGCCGGTTGGTTCGATCCCAGTTCGCCACTGCCGGCGGCGCCGCAAGGCAGCCAAATCGTCGAGGACTTCCGTGCCACCGGTTTCTCGTTGCGGACGCACCCGATCGCGCTACTGCGCACGCGCCACGAGGCCAAGGGCTGCATCACCTTGGATCAGCTCAAGGCCGACTCACTGATTGAACGGGCGTCGGTGATCGGGTTGGTCACCGGCCGCCAGCGTCCGGGCACGGCCGGCGGCGTGATGTTTGCAACGCTGGAAGATGAAACCGGCAACCACAATCTGATTCTGTGGCCGTCATTGGTCGATCGCTACCGCCAGATCATACTGACATCGCGATTATGGCGGGTATGCGGCGAGGTCCAGCGCAAACATGGCGTGATCCACCTGATTGTGGACCAAGTCATTAACCTCGATTATTTACTGGGGGCATTGCCCATGCGCGCGGTCAGTTACCGCCCTTAGCATGCAGCTCGGCGGAATAATCGTGGACGGTGTCGACCAGCGTCTTAACGCGGTCCGCATTGGCGAACTGACTAATGCCGTGGCCTAAGTTGAATACGTGACCCGGATTGGGACCAAATTTATCCAAGGTCCGGCGCGCTTCACGGGCAACCGCTTCGTCACTGCCAAACAGCGTCCCAGGGTCCAAGTTACCTTGCAGGGCCACCTTGTGACCGACGCGCGCACGCGCCTCGCCCAGGTCACACGACCAATCCAAACCCAGGGCGTCGGCGTCGGCGTCGGCCATGGCTTCCAACCAGGCGCCGCCGCCCTTGGTGAACAAAATCACCGGCACTTTGCGGCCGTCGTGTTCACGAATCAGCTGACTGACCACGCGCTTCATGCTGCGCAGGCTAAATTCATCGTACTGGGCAAACGGCAAGGCGCCACCCCAGGTATCGAAAATCTGTACCGCTTGGGCACCGGCTAAAATTTGTGCGTTTAAATAGTCCGCCACGGTATCGGCCAACTGATCCAATAACGCATGCATCACGTCTGGCTGGCCGTACAGCATGCCTTTGGCGAAGGGATACTCTTTTGAACCGGCGCCTTCGATCATGTAGGTCGCCAATGTCCACGGCGATCCGGAAAAGCCGATCAGCGGTACACGACCACCCAAAGCCGAGCGGATAGTCCGCACCGCATTCATGACGTAATCCAGGTCACGGTTAACGTCGAGCTTGGGCAATGCCGCCACGTCCGCTTCGGTCCGCAGGGGCTTATGAAACACAGGACCTTCACCGGCCTGAAATTCCAAATCCAAGCCCATCGCGTCTGGAATGGTCAAGATATCGCTGAACAAAATAGCCGCGTCCAAGTCGAACCGTTCGAGCGGCTGCAAAGTCACTTCACAGGCCAGCTCCGCATTGCGGCACAGGTCCATAAAGCCGCCGGCGCGCGCACGGGTAGCTCGGTACTCGGGCAAGTAGCGCCCGGCTTGGCGCATGACCCAAATCGGCGTTGCATCAACCGGCTCGCGATTTAAAGCGCGCAGGAAGCGATCATTTTTTAGCGTCGACACATTAAACCTCTAAGTAATCCAAGATGCCCTGACCGGCTTTGCGGCCTTCGGCAATCGCGGTGACTACCAGGTCACTGCCGCGCACCATATCACCGCCGGCAAACACCTTGGGATTGGTCGTTTGAAACGCAATTTCAGCGTCCGCGGGTGCCTTTATCAAGCCACCCTCGTCGGTCTCGATGCCGTACTCAGCAAACCACGGCTGTGGGCTGGGACGGAAACCAAAGGCGATCAGCACGCTGTCCGCCGGCACGATTTCCTCGGAGCCCGGAATCGGTTCGGGGCGGCGACGGCCGTTATGGTCCGGCTCACCGAGTTGCGTGGTGATGAACTTAACGCCTTCGACCTTGTCGGTGCCGACCACTTCAATCGGCTGACGGTTGAATAGGAAGTTGACGCCTTCTTCTTTGGCGTTGGCCACTTCACGGCGCGAGCCGGGCATGTTGGCTTCGTCGCGGCGATAGACACAGCTGACGCTCTCGGCGCTCTGACGAATCGCCGTGCGGTTACAGTCCATTGCGGTGTCACCACCACCCAACACGACCACACGCTGACCGCGCATGTCGACAAAGTCGGCGGCGGATTTTTCAAAGCCCAAGCGGCGATTGACGTTCGACACCAGGTAAGGCAACGCGTCAAACACACCCGGCAGGTCTTCGCCCGGGAAGCCGCCTTTCATGTAGGTGTAGGTGCCCATGCCCAAGAACACCGCGTCGTAGTCGTCGACCAACGACTGGAAGTCGACGTCTTTGCCGACTTCGGTGTTCAAACGAAACTCGATGCCCATCGCCTCAAAAATCTCGCGGCGCTGTTCCATCACGCGTTTTTCCAGCTTGAATTCGGGGATACCAAAGGTCAGCAGGCCGCCAATTTCAGGGTACTTATCAAACACCACGGCTTTGACACCGTTACGCACCAAGATGTCCGCGGTTGCCAGGCCGGCCGGGCCGGCGCCGATGATGGCGACTTTTTTGTCGGTCCACACGCGCTGTGATAGGTCCGGTCGCCAGCCCATCGCGAAGGCGGTGTCGGTAATATATTTTTCCACGTTGCCAATGGTCACGGCGCCGAAGCCATCGTTCAGGGTACAAGCCCCTTCACACAGGCGGTCTTGGGGGCACACCCGACCACAGACTTCCGGCAGTGAGTTGGTCTGGTGACACAACTCCGCCGCTTCCATGATGTTGCCTTCGCTGATCAGCTTGAGCCAATTGGGAATGTAGTTGTGGACTGGGCACTTCCACTCACAATACGGGTTACCGCACTCCAAACACCGATGCGCCTGGTGTGACGCTTCGGTCGGTTCGAAGGGTTCGTAGATTTCTACGAAATCCTCGGTCCGAAACTGCATGGCCTTTTTAGTCGGGTCCATGCGCGCCACATCGCGGAATTGGAAATCATTGTTCAAGATCGTTTTTTCAGTCATTCCGTCCGTCCTCACTGAGCCATCGCGCGGCTTTGGCGCAACAAGGTATCCAGTCCAGCAGCCTTCGGCTTCACCAGCCAGAATTGTTGCAGGTAGTGTTCAAAGTCCGCCAAGATTTCACTGCCCCAGGCGCTGGCGGTGGCCTCAACATAGGCCGCCAGCTGAGCGCGCAGGTACTGGGCATGGTCTTCCATGGCCTCGCTGCCGACACGGGTAATATCGACCAGCTCGTGGTTGTAGAGGTCGACAAACTGACGATCCTCGTCCAACACATAGGCAAAGCCACCGGTCATACCGGCACCAAAGTTGTAGCCGGTTTTACCCAACACGATGACCATACCGCCGGTCATGTACTCACAGCAGTGATCACCCGCACCTTCGACGATCGCGGTCGCACCCGAGTTACGCACCGCGAAACGTTCGCCGGCCCGACCCGCCGCATACAACGTGCCGCCAGTGGCACCGTACAAACAGGTGTTACCGATAATCGAGGTCTCGCGAGCGACAAACTCACTGCGCTGGGGCGGACGAATGGTAATACGACCACCGGCCATGCCTTTGCCGACATAGTCGTTGGCATCGCCTTCCAGATTCAGGTTCAAGCCGCCGGCATTCCAAACGCCAAACGACTGACCGGCGGTGCCACGCAGTGCCAAGTTCAGCGGCGCTTCACTCATGCCATGGTTGCCCCAGCGACGGGCGATTTCACCGGACAGGCGCGCACCAATCGAACGGTCGCAGTTAGTGACGTCGTAGGTAGCCTCGGCACCAATTTTGCCTTCGATGGCAAAGCGCAAATCACGCACCATTCGTTCCGCCAACAAACCACGGTCAAAGGGTTCGTTCTTGGCCTGGGTGCAGTACTGAGGTTTGTCCGCCGGCACCAATTTGTTTTCGAGCATTGGGCTCAAATCCAAGTGTGCTTGCTTGCTGGTTAGGCCCTCGGCCTGGGTCAGTAAGTCAGTGCGGCCAATCAGTTCATTGAGCGTACGCACGCCGGCACGCGCCATCCACTCGCGAGTTTCTTCGGCAACAAAGGTAAAGAAATGCTTGACCATCTCGACCTTGCCGCGGAAGTGCTGCTCGCGCAGCCACTCGTCCTGGGTGGCAACCCCGGTAGCGCAGTTATTGAGGTGACAAATACGCAGGTACTTACAGCCCATGGCGACCATCGGCGTAGTCCCGAAGCCGAAGCTCTCGGCGCCCAGAATCGCGGCCTTAACCACATCCAAACCGGTTTTCAAACCGCCGTCGGTCTGGACTCGGACCTTGCCACGCAGGTCGTTCGACCGGAGTGCCTGTTGCGCTTCGGCCAAGCCAAGCTCCCAAGGCGAACCGGCGTGACGGATCGAGGTCAGCGGTGAGGCGGCGGTACCGCCGTCGTAGCCGGAAATCGTAATCAGGTCGGCATAAGCCTTGGCAACGCCGGCGGCAATGGTGCCAACGCCAGGCTCGGAGACCAGTTTGACGCTCACCAGGGCCTCGGGGTTGACCTGTTTCAAATCGAAAATCAGCTGAGCCAAATCTTCGATCGAATAGATGTCGTGGTGCGGCGGCGGTGAAATCAAGGTCACGCCCGGGACCGAATGGCGCAAGCGCGCAATCAGCTGGTTGACCTTGCCACCGGGCAACTGGCCGCCTTCACCGGGCTTGGCACCCTGAGCGACTTTAATTTGTAGCACTTCAGCGTTGACCAAGTAGTGCGGTGTAACGCCGAATCGGCCCGACGCGATCTGCTTGATCTTGCTGACGCGATTGGTGCCAAAGCGGTTGGGGTCTTCGCCGCCCTCGCCTGAGTTTGAGCGCGCGCCCAACTCGTTCATGGCCTGCGCCAGCTGCTCGTGAGCCTCCGGACTCAACGCACCCAAGCTCATACCCGCCGAGTCAAAGCGCTTCAAAATCGACTCGACCGGCTCGACCTGATCGATATCGATCGGCGCCGATGTTTTCAGGTCGAACAGGTCACGCAAGGTCGCAACCGGGCGGTTATTGACCAGGTCCGCATACTCTTGGTAGTACTCGTACGAACCGTTCTGAACCGCTTTTTGCAGGGTCTGAATCACGTCCGGGTTAAAGGCGTGATATTCACCGCCGTGAACGTACTTCAGCAGCCCGCCCTGGTCGATGCCCTTGCTGTGGCGTCCGGCCAACTTGGCCGTGACCTTGGCATCGTCTTCCAAATCGCTAAAGGTCGCGCCCTGGATACGGCTGGGGGTGCCGGTAAAGCACAGGTCCACGACTTCGTCACTAAGGCCAATCGCTTCAAACAACTGTGACCCGCGGTAGCTGGCGATGGTCGAGATGCCCATTTTGGACATGATTTTCATCAGGCCCTTGTTGACGGACTTACGGTAATTTTTGGCCAGACGGTTGCGATCACCGACCAACTCGCGTGACTCGACCAGATCGTCGATCAAGCGGTACGCCAAGTACGGGTAGATGGCGGTCGCGCCAAAGCCGATCAGAACCGCCATTTGGTGCGAATCGCGTGCACTGCCGGTCGACACAATCAGGTTGCACTGGCAGCGCAGCCCTTTATTGATCAGGTGGTGGTGGACGGCACCAACCATCATCGCCGCTGGAATCGGAATGCCGCCCTTGTCGATGTGACGGTCCGACAACACGATCAGCGTGTTGCCCGCTTTGACGGCCGCTTCGGTTTCGCCCAACAAGCGCTGAATGCCGGCATGCAGCGTTTCTTTGCTTGGGTCGAAGAAGATGTGGTGAACGCTCGAACGGAAACCCGAACGGTCAAGTTCCAGCAACTTGGCGAACTTTGACGGCCCCAAAATAGGCGACTTCAAGATCACACGCGCGGCATGCAACGGCGACTCTTCGAATACATTGCGCTCGGCACCAACACAGGTTTCCAAGCTCATCACGACCGCTTCACGCAGCGGATCAATCGGCGGGTTGGTGACCTGGGCAAACTGCTGACGGAAGTAGTCCGCAATGTTGCGCTGTTTCATCGACAGCACCGCCATCGGCGTGTCATCGCCCATGGAACCGACCGCTTCTTGGGCGTTTTCAGCCATCGGACGGATGACCTGATCGCGCTCCTCAAAGCTCACCAGGAACTGCTTCATGTAGGTCTTAAGGTCACCCTTAAGCTGCTCGACCCGGTGCATGCCCTCAACCAGCTCGCTTTCTAGGCGGATCGCGTTTTCACGTAACCACTTTTTGTACGGCTGACTCACTTTGAGCTGGCCGTCAATTTCGCTGGTGTGCATGACACGGCCCGTCTCGGTGTCCACAGCCAAGATCTGGCCGGGGCCGACACGACCTTTAGCGACCACGTCCTCGGGCTTGTAATCGTAGGTGCCGATTTCCGACGCCAGGGTAATAAAGCCGTTTTTGGTAATCACGTAGCGTGACGGCCGCAGACCGTTGCGGTCCAACAAACACACCGCGTAACGACCTTCAGTCAGGACCAAGCCGGCCGGACCATCCCAGGGCTCCATGTGCATAGAATTGTAGTCGTGGAACGCGCGCAATTCAGCGTCCATGCCTTCAACGTTTTGCCACGCCGGCGGCACCATCATGCGCACCGCACGGAACAGATCCATGCCACCGGCGACCAGCACCTCCAGCATGTTGTCCATGGATGATGAGTCGGAACCGGTGGTGTTGACGATCGGCTGAATCGCGTCGATTTCAGGCAGCATCGGGGTCGCGAACAGGCTCGAGCGCGCACGCGCCCAGCTGCGATTGCCCTGAATGGTGTTGATCTCGCCATTGTGCGCCAGCATCCGGAACGGCTGCGCCAGCGGCCAACGCGGCAAGGTGTTGGTCGAGAAGCGCTGGTGGAACACACAGATGTGCGAGGCCAAACGCGGATCCGCCAGGTCCGGGTAAAATGCCGGCAGGTCCTTGGGCATCATCAGACCTTTGTAGCTGATGACCTTGCGCGACATGGAGCACACGTAAAAGTCAATGTCATCGGCCAGCGCCAAGGTCGCTTCGCGGTAGGCCATGAACAGCGCGGTATCAAAGGCCACTTCGCTGAGGCCTGCGGCATTGATAAAGACCTGTTCAAAGCGCGGCAGTTGATCGACCGCAATCGGTCCCAAAAAAGATGCGTCGGTGGGCACTACACGCCAGCCGGCAATCGACACACCGCGCGCAGTCAGCTTGGCTTCGACCACGGCACGCGCGTGCGCCGCTTTGGCTTCGTCCTGAGATAAAAACAGCATGCCGGCGGCAAAGGTCTCGTCCAGCTCGGCGCCGGTCGCTTGCTCGCCGACAGCGCGCAAAAATTCTTTGGGCGCGGCCAACAATAGACCACAGCCGTCGCCGGTTTTACCGTCCGCTGCGATGCCACCTCGGTGGGTCATACAGGTCAAAGATTCAATCGCCGTACTGACCAATTCGTGGCTCGGATCACCGCTCATGTGGGCGATCAAACCAAAGCCGCAGTTATCGCGGAATTCGCCGGGCGTGTATAAAGCTTTAGTCAAGTTAGCATCCTCAAGTATTCCCCAATCGCGACGGTTATCCCGCCCTGCCGAGCGGGTTATCCACTGGCATCAGGCGACATTTCTATAGCAACGACCTTTGAGCGGATGCGCTCGGTCGTTATTGGGGCGGGCTGAACGCGTTAGCGCCGTGCCTCTCTTATCTGGTTTTGAAGCCCCTCAAACGAGCGGATCCAAAAGCCTTGTTCGATTACGTTTGCCGGTAGGCCGCGACTGGCGGCTTCGGCGTCTTCTCGCGTTCGATAGTCACCGGCGACCAGCACAAACCACGGGTTTCCTTGGTGGATCACCTCCGCAATTCGGCCGTCAATGCTCGATGGCAATCGATTCTTTTGGTTACTTGCCGCAGCAAGATCACGCGTCCCAAAGAGCTGCAGAGTAAAGGATGCGGCGCTGCTAGACAAGATTTTCGCCTCATCCGCCGCGCTAGGGCGGACCTGCACGGACGCCGCTGCGACCTCATTTGACGCCGGGGCAGTCGGGGCTGGGGCGAACACCACCAGACTACTGACCGGTGCAACCTCCGGGACCGTCACGGGCGCGCTGACAATCACCGGGGCCGGGGCACTGGCGAGTACTGGCTGCGGCCACTCGGCCATCAACCGATCCAGCTCAACCGCCGCCGCCGGAGCCGGCAAGGCGCCGGCAAAGTCAAAGCTTTCCTCGGCCAGCGGTGCAGGCGCAGGCGGCTCGGCCAGCGGTGCTTGGATTTGGGCTTCGACCTCGGCCAACAAATCGCGCGTACCGGCAGGTTCGGCAGCGTCAGCTGCAGCCGGCAACGGCGCCACTCCGGATTCGCTGTGCCACTGCCAAACCCAGGCCCCAGTCAAGCCAAAGGCCAGCACCAAGCCAATCCCAAACACCGTCATCACGCGCTTGCGTCCGGCCGGTGTCCGCGCCACCAAAGGCAGGCCATTGCGTTTGTTGGCCAACATTGCCAGTAGGCGCCCGGGGTTGCCGGCCGCGGCCGCGATCAACGCCGCCCGGTCCAAGGCTGCCAGCCCATCGCCCTGCCAGGGGCCATCATGCAGGTGCGCCGAAATCAGCTCATCCGCTTCGTCATCATTCAGTGGCACCAGCGAAATATCATCAAAACGAGCGCCCTGGTGCGACACCTGGGTCAGGCGTGCGCGCTGCGAAGTGCTGGCCAACAGCAGCACGGCAATGCCATCGCCATCGGCGGCGGCCAACCCAATCCGGCCCAACAACGCCAGCACCGCATCGTCGGCGTGCTCGGCGCGATCGACCACAATTAACGTGTGAAACCCGGCGCCACGAGCGGTCCGCGCCTGTTTGCGGATTTTTATCAGCGATGCGCGCAAGTCGCCGCCCGCCACGCCAAGTTGGCGGGTGAGTGCCGCCAACAACACATCCGGTTTGATCGGTGCGCTGATGCGGATCAGGCGAACATCGTCGCCGCCCAGCGCTTTGGCCACCGCACTTTTTCCCATTCCGCTGGGGGCCACCAGTTCGGCCACACCCGGGTCAAATCGCAACCAGTGCTCCAATACCGACTGGGCGCGAGCGCCGCTGCCTACAAGGGCGCTCATCGGCAGCTGTCCGCCAATGTCCGCGCCAGCGCCTGCGGGTCAAAGTCAGCGCTAATCACCGCAGACCCAGTTGGCTTGGGCAAGACCAGACGCAACTGACCGGCGTCGACTTTTTTGTCCAGCCCCATGTGGTGCATAAAGTCCGCGGGCGTCATCCCCGGCGGCGGTTCAACTGGCAACTCGCCAGCCCGCAACAGCGCCACCAAACGGTCCAGGTTGTCGGGCGCATCCCAGCCCAGCGCGACCGACAGCCGAGTCGCCATGACCATCCCGACCGCCACCGCTTCGCCGTGCAACAGCCCTCGGTATTGCTCGTGGGCCTCAATCGCATGGCCAAAAGTGTGACCCAAATTCAGCAATGCACGGCGGCCCGTTTCGCGTTCATCATCGGCCACAATGTCGGCCTTCATTTGACAGGAAACGCGAATCGCCTCGGCCACCGCGACCGCATCACGCGCCATCAAAGCAGCCATGTTGTGCTCCAGCCAGCCCAGAAAATCGAGGCTGCCAAGGGCTCCGTATTTGATCACTTCGGCCATGCCCGCGGACCACTGGCGCGCCGGCAAGCTGTCCAAGGTCTCGGTGTCGACCAGCACACTCAATGGCTGGTAAAAAGCCCCAATCATGTTCTTGCCTTGAGGGTGGTTGACCGCGGTTTTGCCGCCGACGCTGGAATCCACCTGGGCCAGCAAGGTCGTCGGGATCTGGACAAAACCGGCGCCGCGCTGATAGCAGGCCGCGGCAAATCCCGTCATATCGCCGACCACACCACCACCGACGGCCACCAGCACGCATTTGCGCGAAAATCGCTCGGCCATCAACAACGACCAAATTGCCTCGACCACATCCAAGCGCTTGGACGCTTCGCCGGCCTCGAATTGGTAGCGCAGGACACGGGCGTGACCCAGCTGGGCCTGGATCGCATCCAGATACAGCGGCCCAACATTCGAATCGCTGACCAGCAAAATCTCCGATTGCGGCAAGTAGCGCGCCAAATCCGCTCGAATCAAGCCCGGCGCGATATCAATGGTGTAGCTGCGTTCGCCCAAGGCGACATTGACCTGTGCACTCATAATGTGGCGATCCGCTCCAGTAGACTGTCTGATAAGGTTTTTGGGTTCATGCGATCGGTATGCGCGGTATGACTCGCGACCGCTTCGTACCAGGCACCGCGCCGGTTCAGCAGCCGCGTCAGCACCGCCACCGGGTCATCACCTTGCAGCAAGGGTCGATTCGGATCATTGCCAACCCGGCGCGCCAATTCGGCGGGGGTGGCTTTTAAATAGATCACAAAGGCATCGCTGGCGATCAGGTCGGCCCGATTTTCCGCCAACTCGACGACACCGCCGCCGGTCGACACGATGCTGCCGCGTCGCCCGAGTGAATCCAGTAACGCCGTCCGTTCGCGACGGCGAAAGCCAGCCTCGCCCTCTTTTTCAAAGATCCACGGGATGTCGGCCCCAGTCGCTTCTTCGATCTGCTTATCCGTATCGCAAAAAGCCCAGTCAAGGGACTGGGCTAATCTGTAACCAATGGTGCTCTTGCCTGACCCCATAGGGCCAACAAGCACTATGGGACCAGGGAATTGGGCCACTACCGTCTCGCTAATGCATCGTTAATCAATTTAGGTGTGATGAAGATTAACAGTTCTTTCTTGTTTTCTATAACGACCTTGTTGCGAAATAGCTTGCCCAGTATCGGCAAGTCCCCTAGGACCGGTACTTTTTGGACGTCATTGGTGCGCTCTTCTTGGAACACACCGCCCAACACAATGGTTTCACCGTCGCCCACCAACACCTGAGTGGTCAGCTTGCGCGTGTCGATGATGATTTCCCCTTTTGGCGTGGTGCCGCCCTGGCTGTCTTGGACAATATTCAGATCCATGATGACGTTGCCGTCGGGTGTGATCTGGGGCGTGACCTCCAATGACAACACCGCATTTTTAAACTGCACGTTGGTGTCGCCGTCGCCGGCCGTCACATACGGAATCTGTGCGCCCTGTTCGATCAAGGCTTTTTGCTGATCCGCCGTCACCACCTTGGGCTGGGCGACCACTTCACCGCGGCCTTCGCTTTCCAGCGCACTCAGCTCCAAGTTCAACAACAGATCGCTGGTCGCCAACCCCAGCGCAAAGGAGCCGCTTTCAGAACCGGCCGGAATCAAATCGACATTCAGTGCATCCGCACCGATCGTCGGCGCCTGCGGACCGACTACACCGGCCAAATCGGTCGCCGCCACGCCTTGACCGGCCAGGTTACCCAAAGACGTGATGCTGTCGCCAACCCGTGCCACGCTGCTGCCATTGCCGGTGGCCTGGCCAAGAAAGCCCCATTTAACGCCGACACGCTTGGCAAAGCTGCTGTCCGCGGTGACGATGCGCGCTTCGATCAAGACCTGGCGTACGGGAATATCCAGCACGTCCATCAGGTCACGAATTTCCTGCAACTTAGCCGCCGTGTCCTGGACGATCAGCGTATTGGTGCGGTCATCGACCGCGACGCTACCGCGCGCCGTCAACAGCACCGACGAGTCGGCCGCATCGGTGTTGCCCTCAACCCCCGCTCCAGTCAGCAGACCGGCAATGTCGGCGGCTTTGGAGTACTGCACTTGAATGAATTCGGTCCGCAGCGGGGCCAATTCCTGTGCCGCTTTTTGGGTTTCCAGCTCGAGCTGTTCGCGCGCCGCGATTTCCTCGGCCGGTGCGACCAGCAAGACGTTGCCGACCTGGCGCTTGTCCAAGCCCTTGGTCCGCAGCACCAAGTCCAGCGCCTGATCCCAGGGCACGTTTTTCAAGCGTAGGGTGATGTTGCCGCCCACGGTATCCGATGCCACCAGGTTCAAGTCGGTGAAGTCCGCTATCAAGTTCAGAACCTTGCGCACTTCAATGTCTTGGAAGTTCAGGCTAAGCGTTTCGCCAGTGTACTTGGCCGCCTCGTCACGCACCGCTTGTTCTTTTTGGCTGATCGGCTTAACCGCCACCGTGAACAGCGAATCCGTTTGGAACGCAATGTAATCAAAAGCGCCGTCCGGGCGAATCGCCAAGACCGTGTCGCCGCCCTCTGCAAAGGCATCGATCTGGCGGACCGGAGTGGCAAAATCGACCACATCCAAGCGCCGCTGCAGTGCGGGCGGAATATCAACCGAGGCGAAGCGAACGCGGATGACCTGGCCCTGCTGGGTAATTTCAGGCGACACCGAGGCGTCGGTCAGGGCGATTTGAACCATGCCCTCGCCTTCGTCACCGCGCCGAAAATCGATATCTTTGATCGCGGTCTGGACCGCGCTTTTCATCGGAACCGGCGCCTGGGATACCCTTTCACGAACCTTACCGCCCAGTGCAAGGGTCAGCCGATTACCGTCCGAGAACAGGTCATACGGCATCAACGACTTTAAGTTGACGATCACCCGGGTACGCCCGGCGGATTCAACCACCGTGATGCCCTGGGCATTTTCGCCACCGATTTGAAAGTAGCGTTTATCCAGCGCACTGCCGGTTTGATCCAGATCGATCGCGATGCGCGCCGGCTGGTCGACCGTGTAGCTACGCGGATCCGGGGCCGGCCCGTCAAACGCCATGCTAACTTCTAGCCGGTCCGACGCCTGGGACTGAATCGACAGGTCGGTCATGACAACCGGGCGGGCCAGTGCTGCCATGCTTGCCAGTGCGGTCACGGCAATGGTTGAAAGTGTTAGAAACCTCGACATGGTCTATTCCTTAGAGCGCGGGGGCTTTTAAATTGAGGGTACGGGGCCGTTCGATCCAACCGTCGCCGCCGTCTGGGACGATCTCGGTGAGCTCAATGTAGGCCTCGGAAATGCGAGTAATGCGACCGTAGTTACGGCCCAGAAAGTTACCCGATGCGACCCGGCTGACCTGGCCTTCGTTATCAGCGATCAAGGCAAAACTGCCTTGATCGCCCAGCGCGAGAGTGCCCACCATCAGCAGCGAATCGAGGCTGAAGTTTTCCAAATACTCGCGGGCACGGTCCGGGTCCGGCTTGATGTTGGGGTCACTGACCGGGCGGTTAAGGGCACGCTGCTGAACGGGTGCGACGAATGGGCTGCGCAACGACGCCGCCCGGTACACAAAGGGCTCGTAGTTTTCAAAGCTCGGCACCGCCTCGATTTGGCCGCCGGGGCGCGCTTGCACTTGCGCGACAAAGCGCTGTAAGTCCGAGGTGTCGGCCGCCGGCATACAGCCACCCAGCAACACCAGCACCCCCGTCAGGGCCAGGGCGTTAGTTTTCATCACGGTACCTATAAGTTCGCGCCAGAATGCTCAGGTCTAGCTGGTCGCTTTCAGCGGGATTAATCGAAAAGTCATGCAGGGTGACGATGCGCGGTAAGCCGGCAACGCCACTGACGAAGGTGCCCAGCTCATGATACGAGCCGCGCACGCTGATCTGGATCGGCAACTCAATGTAGTACTCGCGCTGGACTTCCGGCAGCAAGTTAATCGAGTCGAATTCCAGCCCTGCACCGGTCCCGGTGCTGGTAATGTCCTCTAACAGCCCCGGCACTTCGGTGTCGCTAGGCAGCTGACGCAATAACGCACCAAATTGCGCTTCCATGTCGGTCATTTGCTGGCGCAGGGCCGGCAAGTTGGCCACTTGAAAGGCCTTGGCTTCGAACGACTGGCGCAAGGTCACTTCCTCGGCCTGGACCTTGCTGACACTGTCCTGCAGCCCCTTGATGTGGAACCACCAGCCGGCGGCGACCACCGCAGCCACCAAGATCAGCCAAAAAATTAACTTAACCAGCAGCGGCCAGCTGCCACCGCTGTTTAAGTCCATGTCGTCGGTGCGGAACCCTTTAACGTCCGTGATCAGTTTCATTGCTGGGCCTCCGACACGGGGTTGGTCAGGGCGATCGACAGGTCGAATCGATTCGGCAATTCGCCACTCTTTTCGGCGATGACCTTGGTCAAGTTGGGGTCGGTAAACCAGTCGGCGCCGTCAATGCTGCGCATCAGGCTGGAAATGCGGTTGTTGTTTTCGGCCTGCCCAGTCAGCGTAATCTGGTTTTCGCGGCGCGATAGGCTGGTGTAGACCGTGCCATCGGTCAGGGTCGAAACAACCCCGTCAAACACATAAACGATTTCCGAACGCCGGCCCTGCAAGTCTTGGATGACCTGCATCCGATCAATCAGTTGGCCGCGCAGTTCACGCAATTGACGAATTTCGGCGATTTGGGCGTCGACCCGGGTAATTTCCTGTTTCAGGTAGTTATTGCGCGTGTTTTGGGCCTGGATTTCCGCATTCAGAAACTGTGACCCGGCAAACACGGTGGCACCGGCCAACGCCAGCGCGCCAACGCTGGCGGCGATGAAACTGCGCTGTTGGGTGGCGCGCGCTTCGTCGCGCCACGCTCGCAGGTTGATACCGCCCGATTCAAACGCCCGCAAGGCCAAGCCGGCTGCGATCAACAAGGCCGGGGCGTCCTTGCTGAGGCCGGCGACATTGACGCGTTTGGCGGTGCTCATGTCGGCAAACGGATCACAGGTGATCACCGGCACCTGGAGGCGTTCGCTGACCAGTCGGTCCAGCCCTTCGATGGCCGAGCAGCCCCCGGCTAAGACCAGCGCATCCAAGCTCGAGTGGGTTGAGCCGGCAAAAAAGAACTGCAGGCTGCGCCCGATTTGCTGGGTAATGCTTTCGCAAAACGGGTTTAAAATCGCGTCTTGGTAATCGTCGGGCAAACCGCCTTGCTTTTTTGCCAGCCCGGCTTCGTCGGGCGACAGCGCGTAGCGGCGTTGAATTTCTTCGGTCAGGACGCGACCGCCGAACATTTGCTCGCGGGTGAACGTAATCGCCCCCAGCTCCAGCGTCGCGACCATGGTCGAGGTAGCGCCGACGTCGGCGATACCGATCACGCCTTCGGCCACTTGCGGGTCCAGCTGCGAGGCCAACAATTCAAACGAACGCTCAATGGCGTAGGCTTCAACGTCAATAAACACCGGCTTCAGGCCGCCGATTTCGAGGGCCTCTTCGCGCGCATCAACATGCTCCCGCCGGCACCCGGCCAACAGCACATCAACCTGGGATGGGTTGTTGGCGTTGGGCCCCATGACTCTAAAGTCCAAGGCGACCTCGTCCAGCGGGTAAGGAATGTACTGGTCCGCCTCCAGCGAAATCTGACTTTCCAGTTCCGCATCCGACAAATCAGCCGGCATCTGGATCAGCTTGGTAATTACCGTGGCACCCGAAACCGCAACCGCCGCTGACTTGCACCGGGTTTTGGAGCGTTCGACCACGCGCTTGATCGCAGCCCCCACGCTTTCGGTGTCGACGATAGAGCTTTCGACCACTGCGCCCGGCTCCAGCGGCTCAACCGCATAGCTTTCGACGCGGTATCGACCGCCTGATTTGGACAGCTCGATCAACTTGATCGCCGAACTGCTGATGTCTAGTCCCAACAACGAGTTGGCGGAACTTGAAAATATCGCCACGTAGCGCACCCTTTACTGACCCGATTCAATGCTCGCAAAAATGTGCGAAGCTCTATGAGTAAAGTTCAAGGATCGGGTACTCGCAAATGGCGGTTACCCTTAACCTTCCCTTTAATCCAACCTAGCCCGTTCGAAAGAGGACAGCGCCGCGTGCGATTGATCGTCAAATCACTACTGCTACTCATCCTTACTGGCTTGATTTTGGGCGGGTTTTTGTCGGCCGGCATCTATGCGTACTTGAAGCCGCAACTGCCGTCGCCGGACGCCTTGCGCGACGTTCGATTGCAAGTTCCGCTGCGAATTTACAGCAGCGACGGGCTGTTAATGGCTGAATTTGGAGAGAAACGTCGGACCCCGGTGGCACTGTCCGAGGTCCCGAAGACCCTAATTGACGCTTTTTTGGCGGCCGAGGACGACGGTTTTAACGACCACGTCGGCATCGACCCGACCGGCTTGATCCGCGCCGCCTTCGAATTGGTCAGCACCGGGTCGATCCAATCCGGCGGTTCGACCATCACCATGCAGGTGGCGCGCAACTACTTTTTGTCGCGCGAGCAAACCTTCACACGAAAGTTCAAAGAGATCCTGCTGGCCCTGGAAATCGAGCAGACCCTGAGCAAAGACGAAATCCTTGAGCTGTACCTGAATAAAATTTATCTGGGTAAGCGTGCCTACGGCGTCCACGCCGCCGCCGCGATCTACTATGACAAAACCCTTGAAGAACTGGATCTGGCTCAGTCCGCTATGATTGCGGGGCTGCCCAAGGCACCGTCGAAGTACAACCCGGTCAACAACCCGGAGCGTGCGCTGATTCGACGCAACTGGATTTTGGATCGTATGCTCACCCTGGGCCTGATCGAGCAAGCCCAGCGCGATCAAGCACACAGTCAACCGATGACCGCGTCGGTGTACCAACAGCAGGTCCAATTTGAAGCCCCCTGGGTCGCCGAAGAAGCCCGCGTGCAGCTGGAAGACATCCTGGGCGAGAGCATTTATACCCAGGGCTTTCAGGTTCACCTGACGGTCAATTCCGAGCGCCAAGCTGCAGCCCAGCGCGCGGTCTTGGACGGCCTGATGGAATACGACCGACGCCACGGCTGGCGCGGACCCGAAGCCCAGCTGGACGGCGATCCGGCGCAGTGGCTGGCGCACCTGCAGTCGCTGCGCCCCGACATCGGCGGTTTGGTGCCGGTGGTCGTCCACACCCTCACCGACACCCACGTCGAAGTGCTGACACGGGACAACCAACGGCTAACGCTGGGCATGGACGCACTGAAATGGGCCAAGCCGCGTTTGCGTAACCGCGACGCCTTGGGCAGCGAGCCGACCGACCCGCGCTTTTTGGCGGTCGGCGACCTGGTGCGGGTGACCCCCGGCGCGCAGCCGTTATTGGCCCAGTTGCCCGATGCCCAAGCGGCTTTCGTGGCACTAAAACCAGACACCGGCGCGATCGAGGCGCTGATCGGAGGATTCGACTTCACCGAATCCAAGTTCAACCGTGCGCTACTGGCCAATCGCCAAGTCGGGTCGGGCATCAAGCCCTTCATTTATACCGCTGCCCTGCAGGCCGGTTATACCCCCGCCAGCATCATCAACGACGCCCCGATCGTGTTTAAATCCGGCGAATTGCAAAGTGCATGGCGCCCACAAAACAGCGGCGGCAAGTTCTATGGACCGACCCGGCTGCGCGAGGCGCTGTATCGTTCGCGTAACCTGGTGAGCGTGCGTTTGCTGCGCGAAATGGGCATCGATGCCACCGTCGAACGACTGGCCGCGCTCGGCCTGCCGACCGAAAAGTTTCCGCGTAACCTTAGCCTGGCGTTGGGCTCCGGCTCACTCAGTGCGCTCGAAATGGCCAGCCGCTACGCCAGCTTTGCCAATGGCGGATACCGTGTCGAGCCCTGGTTAATTGACCGCGTGGTCGACAGCCGCAACGCAGTGGTGCTGCGGACACGCCCGGCCATCGCATGTCCAGATTTATGCCCCGAAGCGCCAATCGACCCGGTTCAGGCGGCCCGCCTTGAACCCCAGCCAGAAGTCCGCTTGCTGTCCGAAGCGCTGGATATTCGCTGGGCCCCTAGGGTGATCGGTGAAAGCGAAGCCTTTTTGATCAATTCTATGATGCGTGACGTCGTCGCACGCGGCACCGGGCGCCGGGCGCTGGAGTTGAAACGCACCGACTTGGCCGGCAAGACAGGCACCACCAATGACCAGGTCGACGCCTGGTTCAATGGCTTTCATCGCGACCAGGTCGCCAGCGCATGGGTCGGGCTGGACCAGCCTGACACCCTGGGTCGACGCGAATACGGGGGCGCCGCGGCGTTACCGATTTGGATTGATTACATGCGAGTGGCGCTGGCGGATGCGCCAATGGTTGAGCTGACGCCGCCCGCAAGTGTGGTCAAATTAAAGATTGATGCACGCACCGGGCGCGAAGTCTCGATCCGGGCTGAAGGTATTTTCGAGTGGTTCGCCAAAGACCGAACGGCCGCCGCCGGCGCGGCTAGCGCGGGTGACAACACCACCGCCAGTAACGAAACCCAAGGACCCAAGCCAAAAAACAGTCAAGCGGCGCCGAGTGCCGCCGACGCTGCCAAACTGTTTTAACGCCGCCGATCAGATCCGGGCGACGCCGGATTCACGCGCGGCATTGGCGACTGCCTGACTGACACGGTCCAGCAAGCGAGGGTCCATCGGCTTGGGCAAGATGTACTCGGAGCCAAATTCGAAGCTGGCACCCTCGTAGGCAGCGGATACTTCCTCCGGCACCGGCTCTTTGGTCAGCGTGCGAATGGCCTCGACCGCGGCCACCTTCATGGCGTCGTTAATGGTGCTGGCACGGGCATCCAGTGCGCCACGGAAAATGAACGGAAAGCACAGCACATTATTCACTTGGTTGGGGAAATCGCTGCGCCCCGTGGCCATGATCAAATCGTCGCGCACAGCGTGGGCCAACTTCGGATCGATTTCCGGGTCCGGGTTTGAACAGGCAAAGACAACCGGATTCGGCGCCATCCGCACCAGGTTCTCTTGACTCAGCAAGTTCGACCCGGACAAGCCCAAGAATACGTCCGCACCTTCACAGGCATCGGCCAAGGTGCGCGCGTCGGTCTCGACCGCAAACGCCGCTTTGTACTGGTTCAAGTCATCTCGACCGCGGTGAATAACGCCCTTGCGATCAATCATGAACAGGTTTTCACGCTTGGCACCCAGCGTCAGCAACAAGCGCATACAGGCAATCGCCGCGGCGCCCGCACCCAGACAAACAATACGTGCGGTTTCCAATTGCTTACCCTGAATTTCGAGGGCATTCAGCATCGCCGCCGCGGTCACAATCGCGGTGCCGTGCTGATCATCATGAAAAACCGGAATCGACAAGCGCTCACTCAGTAAGCGCTCGATTTCAAAGCACTCGGGCGCCTTGATGTCTTCAAGGTTAATACCTCCAAAGCTTTCACCGATGGCCGCCGCCACCTGCACGAACTGCAGCGGATCGGAAACGTCGACTTCAATGTCGACCGCATCAATATTGGCAAAGCGTTTGAACAGCACACACTTGCCTTCCATCACCGGCTTGGACGCCAGCGGCCCCAAATTACCCAAGCCCAAAATCGCAGTGCCGTTTGAAATCACCGCGACCAAATTGCCCTTGGCGGTGTAGCGGTAAGCGGCTTCGGGGTCGCGTGCGATCTCGCGCACGGGCTCCGCCACGCCCGGGCTGTAGGCCAACGCCAAATCATGCGCGCTCTCGGTCGGCTTAGTCAGCGCGATTTCGATTTTTCCCGGGGTTGGGTTGGCGTGATAATCCAGCGCTTGCTGCTTCAGATTGTCCATTTGGCTTCCAGTTGGTGTGATGGCAAAGTCGGGCGACGCATCAGTCGCTAGAAATGGAAAGGTATTCCAAAATATTCGCAATTGGAATTCGACGCGACGAAAAAATGCCGATTCGCCAAATTTTAGGTAAAAAAAACCCCGGCTAAACCGGGGCTTTGGCTCGCTGCAAGAATTACTTCTTTGCAGTGACGCTGCCGAAGCGCTTGTTGAAGCGATCGATACGGCCGCCGATGTCCAAGGATTTCTGCTTGCCGGTGTAGAACGGGTGGCATTCGCCACATACGTCTACGGTGAAGCTGTCCTTCAACGTCGTTTTAATCTTGTGTACGTGGCCACATGAACAGGTCACGTCGACTTCTGCGTACTGCGGATGGATACCTTCTTGCATGGCTACTGCCCTCGGTGTTTTCATGTGATGTCGCTACTAAGCCCCATGCCTAGCACCACATCGGGTCGCGGATTCTACACCCCAAACCAAGCGAGCGCTACTGCTTTGATCAGCCACCAAATTCTTGTGCTCGCGCCCCTGCCTGAGCCACTTGATTACCGCCACCACGAGCGCGTCGCGGCGGGCACCCGCGTGCGTGTTCCGCTGGGCAACCGCCACGCTATTGGCGTGGTAGTTGGGCACGCGCCACACCCGGACATGGACGCCCTCAAAGCCATTGACGCGGTGCTAGACGCGCTTCCCCTGGCCGACGCACGCTGGCTCGATCTGATCCGCTGGGCGGCGCAATACTATGGCTGCCGCACCGAAGCCATGTTGCGCACGGCACTGCCGAACTGGGGCCGCAGCGGCCGTGAACTGCAACTGCCGGTGCTGGCGTACCGCTGGAACGGAGACTACCCGCGCGGCGAACAGCGCCAAAAACTGTTCGACGCCAGCCAAACCGCCTGTCCGGTCGAACAGCTGAAAGCGATCAACTGGCCGATCGCCCGGACCCTGATCAAAAACGGCAACCTGGAGCCGGCTGAATTGCCGCAGGACGACACCGTCGCCGAAGTCGGGCCGACTTTGATGCCCGAGCAAGCCGACGCGATTGCCCGCATTGACGGCTCAAACACGCCGTGGTTGTTGGAGGGCATTACTGGGTCGGGCAAAACAGAGGTCTATCTGCAGCTGGCCAAACTGGCGCTATCACGCCACCAGCAAGTGCTGGTATTGGTACCCGAAATAGGCCTGACGCCACAGCTGGTCAACCGCTTTGAGGCACGCTTCCCAGGCCAGGTCATCCACCTTCACAGTGCGTTGGCGGACGGCGCGCGCTGGAGTGGCTGGGGTCAGGTTGCCATGGGCAAGCGGCCCATATTGATCGGTACGCGCTCGGCCCTGCTGACGCCCATGCCGCGACTGGGGCTGATCGTAGTCGACGAAGAGCATGACCCCAGCTACAAGCAAGCCGAAGCGCCGCGCTATCACGCCCGTGATTTGGCGGTGGTGATCGGACACCGGCTTAAAATCCCGGTGGTGCTGGGGACCGCCACGCCGTCGCTGGAAACCATCGCCAACCTGGACCGTGGTCGTTTTCAGCACGCACAGCTGACACGCCGCGCCGGGGTCGCCAAACCACCGGCGACGGAACTGATTGACCTGCGCAGCCTAAGCCTGCACGACGGCTTAAGCGACCATGCCCTGACCGCGGTCGCCGACACCTTGCAACGCGGTGAACAGGTCCTGATCTTTTTAAATCGCCGTGGTTTTGCGCCGGTGCTGCTGTGCCACCAATGCGGTTGGCACCCGGAATGCCCGGCCTGCGACGCCAAGCCCACCGTGCACCGCGAACCGCGCCGATTGTGGTGCCACCACTGCGACCACCAAGCGCCCTGGCCCAGCCGCTGCCCGACCTGCGCTCAACGCCTGGACGTGATCGGCCAAGGCACGCAGCGGCTCGAAGAGTCCCTGGCCCACTCGATGGCACCCTTTCCGGTCACACGTATCGACCGCGACACCGCCGGGGCTGGTGGCGCCGGCAAACTGTTAGAGCAGGCGCGCGACAACCTGCCGCGCGTGCTGGTCGGCACACAGATGTTGGCCAAGGGCCATGATCTGCCCAATCTGACGCTGGTGGTCGTGGTCGACGCCGACCAACAGCTATTCAGCGGCGATTTTCGCGCCATCGAGTCACTCAGCCAAACCCTGATTCAAGTCATGGGGCGTGCCGGGCGCGCCGAAAAACCCGGGCGCGTGCTGATCCAGACCCACGAGCCCGAGCACCCAGCCTGGCCGCACTTACTCGCCGGCAACTACCGCGCACTGGCGACCCAAGAACTGGAAATCCGCACGCGTTCTGGGCTGCCACCTTACGGTCACATGGCACTGTGGCGTGCCCGCAACCCCGACCCGGGCATTGCGCTGGCGCACTTGAACGCAATAGCCCAGGCCATGGCACCGCACCGCCACACGGTTAAGTTGCTGGGCCCAAGTCCCGCCCCGATGGAGCGACGGGCGGGCCAATACCATGCCCAGTTGTTGCTATTGGCGGCGGATCGAAAATCGCTGCGCGCCGCCTTGGCGACCCCAATTCCACCGGCACCCAGCCGACTTTGGCGCGGATTGGACATGGATCCACACGACTTGTTTTGACCGCCGTGCCCTAACGCTTGATAATCGCCGCCTGATTGCAATGGATCCCTCATGAAAGCCACCGTAGAAACCCTGCTCGCCGCCGCCCTCGATCAACTGATTGCTGACGGCCTCGTACCCGATGATTTGAACCCACGGATCCAGGTCGAACCGACCCGCGACCCAGCCCACGGTGACTGGGCCAGCAACCTGGCCTTGATGTTGGCGAAACCGGCCAAGCGCGCACCGCGCGATATCGCCCAGGCGCTGGTCGACGCACTGCCGTCGGATCCCCAAATTACCGGCGTCGAGATCGCCGGCCCCGGTTTCATCAACTTTCGCTTGGCCCAGGCGGCTGCCTTTACCCCGGTTCGCGAAGCAATCGAACAGGGCGCAAACTACGGCCGCGGCGCCAGCCAGTCCGAATCCATTCAAGTTGAGTTTGTGTCCGCCAACCCGACCGGCCCGCTGCACGTCGGCCACGGCCGTGGCGCCGCCTACGGTGCCGCCCTGTCGAACGTGCTGTCCTTCGCCGGCTATCCGGTCCAGCGCGAATATTACGTCAACGACGCCGGCCGCCAGATGCACATTTTGGCCGCCAGTGTGTTTATGCGTTACCAGCAAATCCAAGGCGCCGACCTGCCGTTCCCAGCCAACGGCTACCAGGGTGACTACATCCAGACCATCGCCGCCGACTTGGCCGGCGAGGTCGGCGACCAGTACCAGCAAAGCGCGGGCGCCGTGCTTGAGCAATTGCCGGCGGATGCGCCGGAAGGCGACAAGGAGCTGTACATAGATGCGGTCATCGCACGTGGCAAGTCGCTGCTGGGCGAGGACGGCTGGGACCGCTTCCGGCGCGCTGCGCTGGACGGTATTTTGGCCGGCATTCGCGACGATCTGGCGGACTTCCGGGTCACCTTTGACGAGTGGTTCAGCGAAAAGTCGCTGATGGACAACGGCGACGTTGATGCCGCCATGAATGACTTAAGCGCCGCCGGCCACACCTTCGACAAAGACGGTGCGCTGTGGTTTCGATCGACCGCATTTGGGGATGACAAAGATCGCGTACTGAAACGGGACAACGGCGAAACCACCTATTTCGCCTCCGACGTCGCCTACATCCGCAATAAAATGAACCGCGGCTTCGACCGCGTCATCTATGTCTGGGGCGCCGATCACCACGGCTACATCCCGCGCATCAAAGCCGCCACCGAAGCCCTCGGCTTTGACCCAGCGCGCATTGAAGTGCAGCTGGTCCAGTTCGTGTCGCTGTTCCGTAACGGCGAAAAAGCCCAAATGTCGACCCGCTCCGGCGAATTCATCACCTTGGAAGACCTGCGCTGCGAAGTCAGCAACGACGCCGCGCGCATTTTCTATGCCTCGCGTAAGGTCGACGTACCGATGGACTTTGATCTGGATCTGGCCACCCGCCAGTCCAAGGACAACCCGGTTTACTACATCCAATACGCCCACGCCCGGGTCCACGCACTGACGCGCAAATTGATTGAAGACGGCGGCGTTTTGGACACCGCCGCCGGCATTGCGCAGTTGGCGCTACTGACCCAGGACGATGAAAAAGACCTGGCCAAGATGCTCGAAAAATTCCCCAACATGATCCAACGGGCCGCCAATGATCGCGCGCCGCATGTGCTGGTTCACTACCTGCACGAGCTGGCCGCCAGCTTCCACGGCTACTACAACGCCACCCGCGTGTTGGAAGGCGACAACGCCTTGAAGCAAGCGCGTTTGGCGCTGTGCCATGCGACCCGCCAGGTCATCGCCAACGGCCTTGAGTTGCTGGGAGCCAGCGCGCCGGAGCGGATGTGAGCAAACCGACCAAATCGGTCGAAGCACCGATGCCACGACTGGGCCCGCGCCTGGTCGTGTTGGCCATCGTGTCGGCCCTGGTCGGTGGTTTTCTGGCTCATTTGTGGCTGCGCGACCCAACCGTAACGCCGAACACCCGCGACCCGGCGCCGCCGGAAACCGCGACCCAGCAAAGCGACACCCCCAGTGGCACCTTTCGTTTTTACGACCTGTTGGTGGAAAACGAAGTCGACGTTCAGGTCGAGCCCACCCCTGACAGGCCGGTCGACGATCGCAAGGTATTTTTGCAGGTCGCCAGCTTTAAAGACGCGACTGACGCTGAAAACGCGCGCGTGCGGTTGTTAATGATGAACCTGAACCCGGTTATCGAAACCCGCGGCGATTGGCATCGCCTGATCGTTGGGCCATTTGAAAAACGCCGCGAGCAGTTCTTGATCCAAGACAAGCTCGTCAAAAATGGTTTCCAATACCTCGAACTCAGGCGCTAAGCCGCCGGCACGCTTGAAAAAGCGCGTGTCACCACCACCCAAAGCCGACAGCGCAAGGGAGAATTCCATGGAACAAATGCGAGGCACGACCATTGTGTCCGTTCGCCGCGGCAATCAGGTTGTTTTAGGCGGCGATGGCCAGGTCACACTGGGCAACACGGTGATGAAGGGCAATGCCCGTAAAGTCCGCCGACTGCACGGCGGCAAAGTACTGGCAGGCTTTGCCGGTGGGACCGCGGACGCCTTCACCTTGTTCGAACGCTTTGAAGAAAAGCTGGTTCAGCACTCCGGTCAGCTGACCCGGGCCGCGGTCGAGCTGGCCAAGGACTGGCGCAGTGATCGTGGCCTGCGCAAGCTCGAAGCCTTGTTGGCCGTAGCCGACGAAACCGCGAGCCTGATCATTACCGGCAACGGCGACGTCATGGAGCCCGAGGACGGGCTGATCGCCATCGGTAGCGGCGGGCCCTTTGCCCAGTCCGCGGCGCGCGCGCTGCTGGATGAAACCGACCTGTCGGCCGAGCGCATTGTTAAACGGGCACTGACCGTTGCCGGCGACATCTGCATCTATACCAACCACAACCACCTCATCGAAACCTTGGAGACTGGCAATGAGTAACCTGACGCCGCAACAGATTGTGGCCGAACTGGATAAATTCATTGTTGGCCAAGCCAACGCCAAACGTGCCGTTGCGGTGGCGCTGCGTAACCGCTGGCGTCGACGTCAACTCGACAGCGACATGGCGCGTGAAGTGACGCCGAAAAACATTCTGATGATCGGGCCCACCGGGGTCGGTAAAACCGAGATCGCCCGGCGCTTGGCGCGGTTGGCCGATGCGCCCTTTTTGAAAGTCGAAGCGACCAAATTTACCGAAGTCGGCTACGTCGGCCGCGAAGTCGACAGCATCATTAAGGACTTGCTGGAATCGAGCATCAAAGAGACCCGCGCCCAGGCCGCCGGCCAGGTCGGCAACAGCGCCAAAGACGCCGCCGAGGAACGGGTGCTGGATGCGCTATTGCCACCCGCGCGCAGCACCGACCCGATCCGAGAAGCCGACAGCGACAACTCGACACGCCAACTATTCCGTAAAAAACTGCGCCAGGGCGAGCTGGACGACAAAACCATCGTGCTGGACCTTGCGCTGGCCAAGCCGGGCGTGGACATCATGACGCCGCCGGGCATGGAAGAGATGGCTGACCAATTGTCCGGCCTATTTAAAAACCTGGGCCAGGGCGCCAAAAAAGAGCGCCGCTTGAGCGTCAAGGAAGCGCTGCGCTTACTCGAGGCCGAGGAGGCTCAAAAGCTTGTCAACGATGACGACGTGCGCGCGCTGGCGATTGAGCGGGTCGAACAGTCCGGCATCGTGTTCATCGACGAGATCGACAAGGTCGTGCGCGCCGGTCAAAGCGGCGGTGCTGATGTCTCGCGCGAGGGCGTGCAGCGCGATTTGTTGCCGCTAATCGAAGGCTCGACCGTCAACACAAAATACGGCCCGATCAAAACTGACCATATCCTGTTTATCGCCTCCGGTGCCTTCCACGTATCCAAACCCTCGGATCTGATTCCGGAGCTGCAAGGGCGACTGCCGATCCGGGTCGAGCTGGATGCCCTGGGACCTAACGAATTTCGGCGCATTTTGACCGAACCGGATTTTAACCTGGTGACTCAGTACCAGGCGCTGATGCAGGTCGAAGGCTTGACGCTGTCGATCGAGCCGGCCGCGATCCAGCGCATCGCCGAGCTGGCCGCCGAGGTCAACGAACGCGTCGAAAATATTGGTGCACGCCGCCTGCACACGCTGCTGGAACGGCTGTTGGAAGACATCAGCTTCGATACCGCGGCCCAGGCCTCGCCGCTGGCCATCGACGTCGACTACGTCAACCAGCGACTGACCAGCTTGGCCGCTAACCAAGACCTGTCGCGGTACATCTTGTGAGCGCACTGACCGGGCTGACCATGCGCCGCGCCAGCTCGGTGTTAGAGCTGGCCTGGGACGATGGCCTGAGCGCCAGCCTCAGTGCCGAGTTTTTGCGCGTGCATTCGCCCAGCGCCGAAGTCCGTGGCCACGGACCGGGTCAGGCCAAACTGGTCGATGCCAAACAAGACGTCGGTTTCGTACGCATGGAGCCGGTCGGCAACTATGGCGCTAAATTGATCTTTGATGACGGTCACGACAGCGGTATCTATTCGTGGGTGCTGCTGCGTGAGCTGGCCGAGCAGCACGACAGCCTGTGGCAACGCTACCTTGAGCAGCTGGCCGAGGCCGGCAAAAAGCGCAGCGCCGGCGGTGTCAAACTGTTCAGCGTCAAGACTGAGACCTAACCCCGGGGGTGCTACACTGCGCACCGCACCAAGGAGCCCGCATGAGCGATAACACCACCCACTTCGGTTTCAAAGACGTCCCCGTTCAGGACAAGGTCAAACACGTCGGTCAAGTCTTCGACTCGGTCGCACCCAGCTACGACATCATGAATGACCTGATGAGCATGGGCGTTCACCGCATTTGGAAGCGCATCGCGATTGAATACCTGGCACCGCGTCAGGGCCAGCGCATCCTGGACTTGGCCGGCGGTACCGGCGACCTGTCACTACTGATTCGACCGCGTATTGGTGACGCCGGGCAACTGTTTATCGGCGACATCAACCCCAACATGTTGTCGGTCGGGCGTGACCGTTTGATTGACCGCGGGGTTACCGACGTGCCGGTGATCTGTATGGATGCCGAACACCTGCCCTTCGATGACGCCAGTTTGGACCGGGTCATCATTGGCTTTGGCCTGCGTAACGTCACCGAAAAACTCAATGCGCTGACCGAGATGCGCCGTGTACTGCGCCCGGGTGGTCGCGCGCTGGTGCTGGAATTTTCAAAGCCGGCATTCGAGCCACTGGCCAAGCTGTACGATTTTTACTCGTTTAAATTACTACCGAAGATCGGCAAGTGGGTGGCCAAAGACGAGGACAGCTATCGCTACTTGGCCGAGTCGATTCGTATGCACCCGGGCCAGGAACAACTGGCCCAGATGATGCGCGAGGCAGGCTTTGACGAGGTCCGTTACACCAACCTGACCGGCGGCATCGTGGCGCTGCACACGGGTTTTGTTAAATGAGCAACCCAGCCTGGGTGATGGCATTGGCCGCCGCCCAACACCTGCTGCATGCGGTGCTGAACGCGGATCGCAGAACCGAAGCGGCTTTTGCACCACTCAACGGCCGCTCGATTGAAGCACGCCTGAGCAGCAGCCCACTGGCCGTGCGCCTGTGCTTCGAAGGCGGCCTAGCCTATTTGGAACCGGCCGGCGCCGACGCCGACGCCGACGTCACCGTCGAAGGCGAGCTAGGTGCGCTGATTCAGTTAGCCCGTGACACCGCCGCCGGTAAATCCGCAATGGTCATGGACGGCGTCCGGGTCGAAGGTTCGGTCGGCGTGCTAAAAGCCCTAAGTGACGCCTTTGCCCAGATCGACATCGATGTCGAGCACGAACTGTCCGTCAAGTTTGGCGACCCCGCGGCCGCGGCCATGACCAGCACCCTAAAGGCGATTGCGGCGCCATTGCTCGGATTTGCCAGCAATGGCCGTGCCCAGGTCCGCGACTACGTCAAGCACGAGCAAACGCGCGTACTGACCCGGGCCGAACTGGATGCCTTTAGCGATCAGACACGCGCCTTGCGCAATCGCTTGGACCGGCTCGAACGCGCCATCCGCAGCAAGGAAACTCGATGACCGGTTATTTACGTCTGGTTCGCATTGTTTGGATCGTTTTACGTTTCCGCCTGCAAGTGTTCTTGCCGCACGCCAAAAGCGGCCTGCCACGGGTGCTGCTGGCGCTGGTTCCGCGTGGCTCCAGCGAAGGCCGCGGGCGCCGGCTGCGCCAGGCCCTCGAAGCCCTCGGGCCAGTCTTTGTAAAGTTTGGCCAGGCCCTCAGCACCCGGCGCGACCTGTTGCCACCGGACGTCGCCGACGAGCTTAAGAAACTGCAAGACCAGGTCCCGCCGTTTTCCGGCGTTGTCGCCCAGCGCATTATTGAGGACGCGCTTGGTCAGCCAGTCGAAGACGCCTTCGCCCAGTTTTCGCAGCAACCGATGGCGTCGGCCTCGGTCGCCCAAGTTCATGCCGCAACCCTAATTAGCGGCGAAGAAGTCGTGGTCAAGGTGGTCCGCCCGACTATTGAACGCACCATCCGCAAAGACCTGCGCTTGATGCACACGCTGGCGAACATTATCGAACGCCTAAGCGCCGATGGCCGCCGTATGCGCCTAAAAGAAGTCGTCAGGGATTACGAAGACACCATCTTGGACGAGTTGGATCTGGCCCGTGAAGGCGCCAACACCTCGCAACTTGGGCGTAACTTCGAGGGCAACGACGACCTCTATGTGCCGCAAGTGTATTGGGACCTGACCCGCCAAAACGTGTTGGTGACCGAACGCATCTATGGCATTCCCGTGGCCGAAATCGAGACCCTGCGCGCGGCCGGCACTGACATGAATAAGCTAGCGGTGCGCGGCGTCGAAATTTTCTTTACCCAGGTCTTTCGCGACAGCTTTTTCCACGCCGACATGCACCCGGGCAATATCTTTGTCGACATCTCGGACCCCTCGGACCCCAAGTACATCGCCATCGACTGCGGCATTGTCGGCAGCCTCGAAAAAGAAGACCAAAACTACCTCGCACAAAACATGCTGGCGTTTTTTCGCCGCGACTACCGCGAAGTTGCGCGCCTGCATGTGGAGTCCGGCTGGGTCCCCAAAGAAACCCGCATTGGCGATCTAGAGGGCGCGATTCGCTCGGTTTGCGAGCCAATTTTCGAGAAACCGCTGGGCGAAATCATGTTTGGCCACTTGCTGCTAAAACTGTTCCAAACCGCTCGCCGCTTCAACATGCCGGTCCAACCGCAACTGGTGCTGTTGCAAAAAACCCTGCTCAACATCGAAGGATTGGGGCGCCAGCTGTCGCCGGACCTGGATTTGTGGCAAACCGGCAAACCGATTCTTGAAGACTGGATGAACGAGCGCATCGGCCCCAAGGCCTGGATCAAAACCATCAAAACCGAGGGCCCGCGCTGGCTGACTCAGTTACCGGACGTGCCACAACAAATGCTGGATGCGTCGAAACAGCTGGCCAATTTGGACCGTGGCTTAATCGAACAGCGTGCCTTTAACCGGCAATTGCACGACGCCTTGATCGAGCGCACCCGGCGCCAGCGCAACGGCTTGATCTGGATTGTGCTGGGGGCGGCCGTGGCGTACACGGCCTTCGCGCTGCCAGACTTTGCCCAGCATTGGCCCTGGCTGGGTGCGGCCTTCGCCGGGCTAGGCATTGTCAGCCTGATGCGGTCATAATCCCGCCATGAACCTAGACACCCTGGCATGGAATGCCGACGGGCTGATGCCGGCCATCGCCCAGGACGCTAGCACCGGCGAAGTCCTCATGATGGCGTGGATGAACCGCGAGTCATTGCGTTTGACCTTGGAACAAGGCGTTGCCGTTTACTTTTCGCGATCCCGCCAGGCGCTATGGCGCAAAGGTGAAACCAGCGGACATACTCAGACCGTTAAAAGCGTCCAGGCCGATTGCGACCGTGATGCCCTGCTCTTGCTAGTCCACCAACACGGCGTGGCCTGTCATACCGGCCGTCGTGGCTGCTTCTATTTCCAGCTTGATGCCGACGGCGAACGTGAAATGACCACACCCCAGCTGACACACGAACAAATGTACGGAGGCGGCGAATGAACGACGCACTGATCCAGCTGCAAAGCGTCCTCGACAGCCGCCGCCACGGCGACCCCGAATCCAGCTACGTTGCCAGCTTGCACCACAAAGGACTGAACAAGATCCTGGAAAAGGTCGGCGAGGAAGGCACCGAGTTTATTTTGGCCTGCAAAGACGACGACAAAGTCAACGCTATATACGAAGCGGCGGATCTTTGGTTTCATTCTTTGGTGGCATTGAGTCACATGGGGTTATCGGCGCAGGATGTAACCCAAGAATTAGAGCGACGTTTTGCCCAAAGTGGGTTAACGGAAAAAGCCAACCGGAGCCCGACATGAGTGACTGCCTGTTCTGCAAGCTATTGAACGGCGACATCCCCAGCGATCGTGTCTACGAAGACGAGCATTGCATCGCCTTTCGTGACATCGATCCGAAAGCTCCGACGCACCTGTTGGTGATTCCACGCAAGCACATCGCCTCGTTGGCGGACGTCAGCCCGGCGGACGAAGCCATCATGGGGCATATGGTCACGCGCATTCCCGAAATCGCGCGCAATCAAGGCCTTGAACGCGGTTTTCGCACGGTCGTCAACACCGGGCCCGAAGGCGGCCAAGAGGTCTACCACATTCACTTTCACATTCTCGGTGGTCGCCAAATGGCGGCCCTGTCTTAAAGGAGATCCCACATGGGCATCGGCGGCGTTAGCGTTTGGCAATTACTGATTATTTTGGCCATTTTGATCATGGTCTTTGGCACCAAAAAACTGCGGGGGCTGGGCGGCGACCTGGGTGGCGCGGTTAAGGGCTTCAAAAAAGCCATGAGTGAAGACAAGGCGGCGGAAGACGACACCACAGCGAAATCCGAAGTGGCTGACGACACCGACAAAAAGGCCTAACTGAGTGTTCGACGTTGGCTTTACCGAGATCGTTTTAATTGCGGTCATTGGTTTGATCGTGATTGGTCCCGAACGCCTGCCCAAGGCGGCACGCACGGCTGGCATGTGGATCGGCAAGATCAAGCGCAGCGTCAGCACCATTCAAGCTGATGTCCAGCGCGAACTGGCGGCCGACGAAATCCGTGCATCCCTTAAAGCCAACGGCAAACTGGGCGATGACGTGTCCGAATTCGGACGCGCCCTAACCCAGGACATCTTGGCACCCAGTAACGCCGGCGACTCAAGCACCGACGCGCCGGAACCGGCACCCTTTGATCCGGCCAGTTTCACCGAGACCGACCTGTCCAGCGTGCCCTCGCCGGTTAATCCGAAGGCCCAAGACGATAGCCCGAGCGAAGCAGACAAACGACCATGAGCCAAACTAAATCGGATATGCCGCTAATCGACCACCTAATCGAACTGCGTGATCGGTTGTTGCGCATGGTGATTGTGATTTCGGTACTGTTTATCGGCATGGTCGCTTTTGCCAACGACATCTACACCTTTGTCGCCGCGCCCTTACAAGACATCCTGCCCGAGGGCGCAAGCATGATTGCGACCGAGGTCGCATCGCCCTTCTTGGCGCCCTTCAAGCTGACACTGTGGGTCGCCGTGATCGTCGCCATGCCGTTTTTGCTGTCCCAGTTATGGGGTTTCATCGCCCCGGCCCTGTACGACAACGAACGCAAGTTAATGCTGCCGCTGATGGTGTCCTCAGTCGGTCTGTTCTATTCCGGGTTGGCCTTTGCCTACGCGGTTGTGCTGCCACTGGTGTTTGGGTTCTTTACCGCGATCGGCCCGGACGGTGTCCAGGTCATGACCGACATTAACTCCTACTTAAGCTTCGTGCTGACCTTGTTCTTTGTGTTTGGACTGGCCTTCGAGATCCCCGTGGCGATCTTTTTGCTGATCCGCACCGGCATGGTCGAACCGGCCGCACTGGCAGCCAAGCGTGCCTATGTATTCCTCGCCTGTTTCGTCGTCGGCATGCTGGTAACCCCGCCTGACGTCATCAGCCAAACCATTTTGGCAGTGCCCATGTATGCCCTGTTCGAAGTCGGCCTACTGCTGGGACGGCTGACGCACAAGCCCGATCCGATCGACGCCGTCGACGACGAAATCGAGCGCGGCTTTCAACAAACCGACGACCGCTAGCACCGCCCGTTGCGCGGCGCACCATATGCGTGCGCCCTTGGTCTCATCCCTATATGTCTAATGGTCGCGAACCCCATCCTCGCGTTAGCTTGCCAGCGTGAATCAACAACGACTCACGCTCCTGCGCCTCCTTAACGAGTCGCTTGAATAACAATAACTGAGCTAATTTGGAGGAAGTGATGACTACAAAATCATCTGATTTTTCACGTCGTACCTTTGTAAAAGGCAGTGCTGCTGCCACCGCAGCAGGTGCTGTTGCACCGAGCCTGTTCATTCCCAACGCCACAGCGGCCGGCGCGTTCCGTAACGACCCGACCAACCAAGCCACCGTTAAACTCGGCTTCAACGTTCCCCAGTCTGGCGCTTACGCCGACGAAGGCGCCGACGAATTGCGCGCGTTCAAACTGGCCGTCAAACACCTGAACGGTGAAGGCGACGGCGGCATGATGAACACCATGAAACCGTTAAGCCTGAAAGGTAACGGTATCCTGGGCAAGAAAGTCGAATACGTCACCGGTGACACCCAGACCAAATCAGACGCGGCCCGTGCTTCGGCCAAGCGCATGATCGAAAAAGACGGCGTCATCATGTTCTCTGGCGGTTCATCGTCAGGCGTGGCGATCGCGGTTCAGTCACTGGCCCAAGAAATGGGCACCATTTTCATGGCCGGCTTGACCCACTCTAACGACACCACCGGCAAAGACCGTCGCCGTTATGGCTTCCGTCACTTCTTCAACGCCCACATGTCCGGTGCCGCATTGGCCCCCGTACTGGAAGCCGAATACGGCCGCGATCGCCAGGTCTACCACCTGACGGCTGACTACACCTGGGGCTGGTCACAAGAGAAGTCGATCCAAGACTTCACCGCATCCCAGGCTGGCTGGCAGACCAAAGCGGCGGTTCGTACGCCCGTTGGCGCCGGTGACTTCTCACAGTACATCACCCCCGTTTTGAACTCCGGTGCCGACGTACTGGTCTTGAACCACTACGGCAAAGACATGGTCAACTCACTGACCCAGGCCATTCAATTCGGTCTGCGTGACAAGCAAGTCAACGGCAAGGACTTCCAAATCGTTGTGCCGCTGTTCTCACGCTTGATGGCACAGGGTGCTGGCGAAAACATCAAAGGTATCTTGGGTTCAACCGGTTGGAACTGGAAACTGCAAGACGAAGGCTCACGCGCATTCGTCAAGTCGTTCGGCCAGGAATATGGCTTCCCGCCCTCACAGGCAGCGCACACCTGCTACTGCCAGACCATGTTGTACGCAGACGCGGTCGAACGTGCCGGCACATTCAACCCCGAAGAAGTGATCAAGCAGTTGGAAGATCACACCTTTGACGGCATGGGTAACGGCGAAACACTTTACCGCGGCGCGGATCACCAGTGCTTCAAGGACGTGTTGGTCGTACGTGGTAACGAAAATCCGTCAAGCCAGTTCGATCTGCTAGACGTTCAGCAAATCGTGCCGCGCGCGAAGGTCGAGTACCCAGAGGACACCTACCCCGGCGAACTCGGACCCTACAAGGTCTAAGACCCGCCTAGTTAGGCAATACGGGGGCGCCTTCGGGCGTCCTCATCTCTGCTCCAAAAAACGCTGATAAAAACAGAGGTTGTCGTGGACGCGATACTCCTACAGATTCTTAACGGCTTAGATAAGGGCGGCGCCTATGCGCTGATCGCCCTCGGTCTGACCCTAATTTTCGGTACCCTTGGCGTGGTCAACTTCGCCCACGGTGCCTTATTCATGCTGGGCGCTTTTTGCGCGGTTACCATTCGCCAGTTGCTAACACTATCGGTCAAGGTCAAGGACGAGTCCGTGACCTTTTTCGAGGCCTTCAAAGAAGTGCCCTACCTAGAGCTGTGGCTCGGGGAGACCGGCACCACCATCATTGATTGGTCGGTGCCCATTTCTATTCTATTTGCGATTCCTGCGATGCTGATGGTCGGTCTGGTGATGGAGCGTGGCCTGATTCGCCACTTCTACCGCCGCCCGCACGCTGACCAAATCCTAGTGACCTTTGGCTTGGCCATCGTCATTCAAGAGATTGTCAAAGCCACCTACGGCGCCAACCCGCTACCGCAGCCGGCACCTGAGCTGTTCAGCGGCACCGCCAACGTCGGCGCCCTGTTTGGCATGGGCGACAACATCGTCTACCCGGTCTGGCGCTTGGTCTACCTGGCCTTTAGCTTTTTGATCATCGGCGCGGTGTTTGCGTTCTTGCAATTCACCACCTTTGGCATGGTCGTACGTGCCGGCATGGCCGACCGTGAAACGGTTCAGCTGCTGGGCATCAACATCACCAAGCGCTTCAGCGTCGTGTTTGGCCTGGCCGCAGTGGTCTCGGGCTTGGCCGGTTTAATGTACACGCCGATTCTGCCGCCGGATTACCACATGGGCATGGATTTCTTGGTGCTGTCATTCGTGGTCGTGGTAGTCGGCGGCATGGGCTCGCTGCCGGGCGCGGTGGCGGCCGGTTTCTTGCTCGGCATCCTGCAGTCATTCGCCTCGATGAACGAAGTTAAACAAATTATTCCCGGGCTCGACCAAATCATTATCTATTTGGTGGCCATGATCATTCTGCTGGTTCGTCCGCGCGGATTGATGGGACGTAAAGGCGTGATGGAGTCTTAACATGCAAGCTACTGCGACGAAAAACAAAGACAACCTGATGGTGCTGCTGTTCGCTGCAGCCGTCCTGTTGATGCCCCTGTGGCTGCAGCCTTTTGGTGCGGCCTATCCGGATCTGATGCAAAAATTCGCCATCTTTGGCCTGTTTGCGATTGGGTTCAACATCCTGTTTGGTCAGACCGGCTACCTGTCGTTTGGCCACGCCGCGTTCATCGGTGTCGGTTCATACGCGACCGTGTGGATTTTTAAGCTGTACACCATGAACATTTTCCCGGCGATGCTATTTGGGGTCGCGATCTCAGGCGTGTTTGCGCTGGTCATTGGCTTTATCTGCCTGCGCAGAACCGGGATTTACTTCTCGATCTTGACCCTGGCATTGGCTCAAATGAGCTACAACCTGGCCTACTCGGTACTGACCCCGATCACCAACGGTGAAACCGGCCTGCAGCTGTCCAGCCAAGACCCACGCTCGTGGGATGCGGCAACAGCGGCCGGTGAAGGCATCCCCAGCACCAACCTGTTCGGCCTAGAGCTGAGTGCCTTTGACGGCTTGGCCGGCTTTTATGTTTGTGCGGTATTCCTAATCCTAGGATTCTACGTCGCCATGCGCATCACCCGATCGCCCTTTGGCAGCATGTTGCGCGGTATCAAAACCAACCAGCAGCGGATGATGTACACCGGGTTGAACACCAAGCCCTACGCACTGACAGCCTTCGTCATTTCCGGCATGTATGCCGGTCTTGCAGGCTCCCTGATGGCCGCGGTTGATCCGTTGGCGGGCGCCGAGCGCATGCAGTGGACCGCCTCAGGCGAGGTCGTCTTGATGACCATCTTGGGCGGCGTTGGCACCCTGGTTGGCCCGGTTTTGGGCGCGGCGGTGATCAAATACTTCGAGAACATTTTCTCGGCCATCAACACCACGGTACTGGCGGACTTTTACAGCTTCTTGCCGGACGGCTTGGCGAATGTGCTGGTGACTGTGACCTCACTGTTTGTCGGCAAAGGCTGGCACCTGACGCTGGGCTTGCTGTTCATGATGGTGGTGATCTTCTTGCCCGGCGGCATCATGGAAGGCATCGCGCGCATCCGTAAACGCTTCAGCGCGTCCAACTAAGGAATTGATATGTCGACTCTATTAGAAATATCCGGCGTCAATAAATCCTTCGGCGGCCTGCAGGCCCTGGACGACGTCAACCTAAAAGTTAACGAAGGCACGGTTCACGCCATCATCGGCCCGAACGGCGCCGGCAAATCGACGCTGTTGAACGCCATCATTGGCAAACTGGTGCCCGACACCGGCAGCGTCATGTTTAACGGCCAAGACATGATCGGTGTGCAACCGCACCAGATTAACCAGCACGGCATTTCGCGTGTGTTCCAGACGCCTGAAATTTTTGGCGAGCTGACGATCCTGGAGAACATGATGATCCCTCTGTTGGCGCATCGTGACGGCGCCTTCAAACCGACCCTGTGGGCGCGCTCGGATGCCCAGGCCGACATTTTAGAGAAAGCCGAGCACTACCTGGCTGACGTCAACTTGTGGGGCAAAAAAGACGTCCACTCGGCATCGCTATCGCGCGGCGACAAACGCCGTCTGGAATTGGCGATGTGCCTGTCACAGGATCCGAAACTGTTGCTGTTGGACGAACCGACCGCCGGCATGGCGCGTGCGGACACCAACAACACCATTGACCTGCTACAAACCATCGCCAGCCGCGGCATCACCATGGCGATTATTGAACACGACATGCACGTGGTGTTCTCGCTGTCCCAGCGCATCAGCGTACTGGCCCAAGGCCACGTGATCTGCGAAGGAATGCCCGAAGAAATTAAAACCGACCCACGGGTTCGAGAAGCCTACCTAGGAGGCGCGGAAGTATGAGCACCGTCACCACAGACGCCGTTCGCGGCAAAAACGTTGGCACGGCGCCGGCCTATTTTTCCTGCCACGACATCCACGCGTATTACGGCGAGTCGTACATTGTTCAAGGCGTGAGCTTCAACATCCACGAAGGCGAGATCTTGGCCTTGCTGGGGCGTAACGGTGCCGGCAAGACCTCGACACTACGCGCGATTGCCCGCTGCGACGATCCGGCCCTAAAAAAAGGCGAGATCTGGCTGGATCACAAACCGGTCCACACCATGACCACCTACGAAGCGGCCCAAAATGGCGTCGCGCTGGTGCCCGAAGACCGCTGCATCATCCAAGGCCTAACGGTCGAGGAAAACCTGCAGTTGGCGCAAATTGAGGAGCCAATTGGGTGGAGCATCGAGCGTATCTTTGACCTGTTCCCACGCCTAAAAGAGCGCCGCAATCAGGAAGGCGTCACCTTGTCCGGCGGCGAGCAGCAAATGCTGGCGGTGGGGCGCGCCTTGGCCCGGGATATCAAGTTGCTGTTGTTGGACGAGCCGTATGAAGGCTTGGCGCCGGTCATCGTTCAAGAAATCGAACGCACGCTGCGCGAGATCAAAGAGTTAGGCATCACCACCGTGATCGTCGAGCAAAATGCCGTGGCGGCATTGAAGCTGGCCGATCGCGCCGTGATCTTGGACACCGGCACGGTGGTCTATGACGGCAGCGCCGAGGAAGTCCTCAACGACGAAGAGTTACGTCATAACTATTTGGCCATTTAAGGAGTTCACATGGGACTTGGTGGAGTGAGTGTGTGGCAGCTGCTGATTGTGCTGGCCATTTTGATCATGGTCTTTGGCACCAAAAAGCTGAAAGGCTTGGGTGGCGATCTGGGTGGCGCCGTTAAGGGCTTTAAAAAGGCCATGAGTGACGACGATTCAACGGCTAAACCAGCCGAATCCAGCGACGCGCGCTAAAAGCGCGTCCATCCCGCGGGCGTCACCAGGCGCCCCAGCGGAACATCCCAGGGCTGCGCGGCGATACGATCGACACGCTGGCCCGGATAGGCCACGCCAACGCGCCGCGACTGTGGCGTATTGAGTAAGGTGCGATCGTAAAAGCCACCGCCCAGACCGGTGCGCACCCCCACCCCATCAATCGCCGTCAAGGGCACCAGCACCCAATCCATATCGGCGACGTCTAATAGAGGGCCGGATGACGGCACCGAGATACCCAGAGCACCGCGTTCAAGTGGGTCGCCGTGTCGATAGCGCCGAAACTTAAGCGTTTGATCCGGTTGGATCACTGGCAGATAAGCGGTTTTAGCAAAACACCAGGGAGCAGCTTCGTCCGGCAATGCCAAGTACGCGGCCACGCGACCCGGCAAGGATGCGGTCAGCGACTGAAGTTGTGCGTTGTAAACGGCGCGACGTGCCGGCGCTAACTGACGCCGGCGGTTTAGACCCAGACTGCGCGCCTGAACAGGCGTCAGCATACCAATAAGGCCCGGAAGTGCCGCTGCTTGCCTAGCCCTTGAACCCAAAGGTTCAAGGTGGAAGACCCGGTCAACCCATAGGCTTTCCGTCGTGCGGACATGCTCACCGGATGATGACTCAGGAATTCCTGATTTAATAACATCGGCTCAGGGACCACAGCTCGCTGGCAAACACTCCAGGAACGCTCATTATACGCCATGTGCTGAAAACTCACAGCGAATTTCAGACGTCCAATGCGCCTTGAATCGATTCAATGGCCTGATCTAAGCGCTGATTCAACTTTTCGATACGGCCGGCATCGACGGTGCTGTGAGAATGCCCCGATTGGGTCAATTTGGCGTACTCAAACGCGATGTCCAACGCCGCCAAGGCCATCGCCCGCTCGCTGGTAATTTGCGAGCTTGAGGCGCGCAACTTTTCCACTCGCATGTCAACCGCCTGGGCCGCCGCCGCCAAACTAGCGGCGTCCTGCGGTTCGCACGACAGCTTGTGGTCTTTGCCGGCAATTCGAACACTGATGGTCTGTTTATCACTCATGCGCTCGACTCCATGGCTTTAATGCGTTCGCCGATTTGATTGAGCCGGTCACGTGCTTTTTCCTGTTTAACGGCCAATCGCGCGACCTTGGTGCGCAACTGCTCGCGTTCCAGGCGCAGGGCCTTATTGTCCCGAATCAGTGTGTCACAGAGCTCAGCTAAGGACTCAACCTGTGATTCAAGCTTTGAAATTGGGCTGTGGTCCACAGTTTTCCCTGCAAGTTTTTTGACGTTTGCTAGTCTAGGAACATTAACCCAAGGGGGCAATGCAATTGGACCTAGACCAGACCCAGCTAAGCGAACAACTCCACGGCGCGTTAGCACAGTGGGACACCGACCTTAGCGTCGCTGAATTTCATGGCAGCCTTTGCGGTTTAATGGCCGCCGGCGAGGCGCCGACACCTGCGGCAATGTTGGCCAAGCTGTCGGATGTCATGGATCAGTCGCTACAATCCCACAGCTTGCTCCTAGAGGCCCTGTGGGGTCAAACCTTAGCGCAACTAGAATCCGAGTCTTTTGGCCTAGTACCGCTAATTGAGCGCGACGATTTGGATTTGCGCCTTGCCGATCTTGCCAATTGGTGCCAGGGCTTTTTACTGGGCGTCGGCTTTTCCGGTGACACTCGCACCGACTCGCCTGAAACGCAGCAGGCACTCGAGGACATGGTCGCCATTAGCCACGTCGCGCTGGACGGCGAAGACCGTATCGATGGCAGCGACCTGGAAGAAGTTTACGAGTACGCACGTATGACCGCACACCTGCTGTTCGTTGAACGGCATATGGCGAATAGCACCGAAAAAATTTCAGCAACCGCACATTAGCGATTGCCGGGGCGGCTCTCAGTAATATACTTTATGTCACATGGACATATACATTGCATCTGACAAAGCTGCCTGGTGGCACGATCACATCGCCCATGACGCCAACATTCAAACACTAATTCCCAGCGCCGACGGCCAAGTCCGTCCCGGCGACATTGTCGCAATCGACTACATGCAGTTCGGCTTGCAAGGCATCCGCGACATGCTTGCCAAGTATCCCTTGGCGCAATGTATCGCACTGTGCCAAAACCCCAGCATCACCGAGACTAATCAAGCCTTTGAATACGGGGTCCGCGCGGTCTGGACCTTGGGTATGAGCGCGGAAGAGATGAGCACCTCGTACAGCCACTGTGCCTCGCGCGCAGCCGCCATCTCAGAGATCATGAGCCAGCACGGCTCACTGGTGTACAACTGGACGCGACTGACCAAAAAAGAGCGCAGCATCATTCGCGGCTCGCTGATTTATGATTCCGCCAACGACTTGGCCGCCATGAATCATTCCAGCCCGCGCACGGTTGAAGCCCACCGCTACAACGTCACGCGTAAACTGAACGACGGTACCTTTCGCGACATCGTGGTGCGCTACCGCCGGTTAATCCAAGCGCTGTACCACGCCGGTATCGACGGCCAACAAATGCTCGATGCCGATACCATTGCCGCCCCAGCACAACCCGAGCTGTCAGCTTCCTAGGAACTGAGTAAAGGCCGGGTTGTCGGTTTCGTCCCAGAACTGATAGCCAACATCCGCTAGGTAATGCTCGAGCTCAGCCACTTCACTGGCGTCCGCCTGCAGTGCCGCCAGCACACGGCCATAGGCGGCGCCGTGATTACGGTAATGGAATGCACTGATATTCCAACGCCCGCCCAACCGATCCAAAAACTTCAGCAGCGCGCCCGGCCGTTCCGGGAACTGAAAGCGGTAGCAACGCTCGCTGCCGGCCTGGGGCGCGTGCCCGCCGACCATGTGCCGAATATGCACCTTGGCAACTTCGTTATCAGTCAGATCAGTGACCTTAAGACCGGCCGCGTTTAAATCCGCAATCAACGCCTCGCGGTCACCACTGACCGGGTCCAACGACAAGCCGACGAAAATTTGGGCCTGGTCGGCGCGCGCAAAACGGTAGTTAAATTCGGTGATGTTGCGATCACCAATCATCGAACAAAAACGCCGGAAACTGCCGGCCGTCTCGGGAATCGCGACCGATAAAATCGCCTCCCGGCGCTCGCCAATTTCCGCGCGTTCACTGACATGGCGCAAACGATCGAAATTAACATTGGCGCCGGACACCACCGCGACTAAACGCTGGCCCTGAATGGCATGCGCCTCCACGTACTTTTTCATGCCGGCGACGGCCAAGGCGCCGGCCGGCTCGGTAATGCAGCGCAGGTCGTCATACACATCCTTGATCGCCGCGCACATTTCGTCGGTGGTGCAGGTCACCACCTCGTCGACCGTGTCTTTCAGGATCTCGAAGGTGTGCGTGCCGACGGTGGCAACCGCAACGCCATCCGCAAAAATACCGATTTCGGGCAGCGTGACCGGCTTACCCGCTGCCATCGCCGCCTTTAAGCACGCGCTGTCTTCGGCTTCGACCGCGATGATTTTGGTCTCGGGGCTCAGGTACTTAATATAGGCACTGACGCCGGCGGCGATGCCACCCCCACCGACGGGAACAAACACCGCATCAATCGGGTGGTTGACCTGGCGCATGATTTCCATGCCGATCGTGCCTTGCCCAGCAATGGTGAAGGGATCGTCAAAGGGGTGAATAAAGGTCAGCCCCTGCTCAGCGCACAGCTTGCGCGCATGCGCGGCGGCCTCGTCGAAGGTGTCCCCGTGCAGCACAACCTGGCCGCCGAGCGAGCGCACCGAATCAACCTTGATCGCCGGGGTCGGACGCGGCATCACGATGGTGCTGCGCACGCCCAGCGCGGTCGCGCCTTTGGCCACACCTTGGGCATGGTTGCCGGCGCTGGCGGCAATTACCCCGGCGGCGCGCTCGGCATCACTTAGGTTAACCAGCTTGTTATAGGCGCCGCGGTTCTTAAATGAGTAGACCGGTTGCAGGTCCTCGCGCTTGTACAGCACCTCGTTACCCAAACGCGCCCCTAAAAATCGTGAGGAATCTACGGGCGTTTGAATCGCAACGTCGTATACTCGCGCCTGAAGAATTCGCTTAATGGTTTCGCTGTGCATGCTGGCTCCTGTCGAGGGCGCATCATACAGCCTGCCTCGACTAATCGCACTGAGGGACAGATATGACTGCCGATGAAATGAAGAAAGCCGTGGCTATGGCCGCACTGGACTTGGTCAAACCGATGCTGGCGGCGGACGTCGTGATCGGAATTGGCACCGGCTCCACCGCCAACCACTTCATCGATGCGTTGAAACCCTACGCCAATGATTTTTTGGGCGCGGTCGCCAGTTCCGACGCCAGTGCACAACGCCTCAAGGCCAACGGCGTCGACGTCTTAGAATTAAACTCCGCCGGAACACTGCCAGTCTACGTTGACGGGGCCGATGAGTTCGATCCACGTTTTAATCTAATCAAGGGCGGCGGCGCAGCCCTGACCCGCGAAAAAATCGTCGCCCAAGCCAGCCAGCAATTCATCTGCATTGTCGACGGCAGCAAACAGGTCCCCGTGCTGGGTAACTTTCCGCTGCCGGTGGAGGTGATCCCGATGGCGCGCTCGCTGGTGGCACGCGAGTTGGTCAAGCTCGGCGGTGATCCGGTTTACCGCGAAGGCGTGATCACCGACAACGGCAATGTCATTTTAGATGTCCACAACCTCAGCATCACCGACCCCAAAGGCTTGGAAGCGGCGATCAACAATTTGCCCGGCGTTGTGTGCAACGGTTTGTTTGCCCTGCGCGGGGCCGATGTGGTGTTGATGGGCACGCCGGATGGGGTCCAAAGCCTTTCGATTTAGGCTGTCGGATCGCGACTTTGATCTGTTAATATGAGACACCGATTTTTTCGACCAGCCCAAGGAATCCGATGAACGCGCCCGTCTCATTTGCCAAAGATCGAGTCAAAATTCTGTTGTTAGAAGGCATCCATCAAAGCGCCGCCCAGGCCTTTCATGATGCCGGCTATCACAACGTTGAATTGCTGCCCACCGCACTCAACGAAGACGACCTGATCAAAAAAATACAGGGCGTTCACTTCATCGGCATTCGCTCGCGCACCCAATTGACGGCCAAGGTCCTGAATGCGGCTGATCGTTTGATCGCCGCCGGCTGCTTTTGCATCGGCACCAACCAGGTCGACCTAGACGCGGCCAAACGCAACGCCGTGGTGGTCTTTAACGCGCCCTATTCGAACACCCGTTCAGTGGCGGAATTGGTCTTGGCCGAGGCCATCATCCTGTTGCGTGGCATTCCCGAAAAGAACGCGGTGGCCCACCGTGGCGGCTGGTTAAAGTCGGCCAAAAACAGCTTCGAAATACGCGGCAAAACCTTGGGCATCATTGGTTACGGCTCAATCGGGTCGCAGCTGTCGGTGCTGGCGGAGTCGCTGGGCATGCGTGTGATTTTTCACGACATGGTGTCCAAATTGCCGCTGGGTAACGCAAGCCAAGTCCCGCTCGACAGCCTGCTCGCCAAATCCGACGTGGTGTCACTGCACGTGCCCGAATTGGACAGCACCAAGAACATGATCGGGGCGGCTGAAATTGCCAAGATGAAAGCCACATCGGTGCTGATCAACGCCAGCCGCGGCACCGTGGTCGATATCGACGCCCTGGCTGACGCGCTGCGTGAAAAGCGCATGTTGGGCACGGCGGTCGACGTTTTCCCGATCGAGCCCAAGGGCAACGACGACGAGTTCATCAGCCCCCTGCGCGCATTCGACAACGCCCTGCTAACGCCCCATGTTGGCGGCTCGACCATGGAAGCCCAAGTCAACATCGGCATCGAAGTGGCCGAAAAGCTGATCCGCTATTCGGACAACGGCTCGACCCTGACCAGCGTTAACTTTCCCGAGGTGGCGCTGCCACCGCACCCGAACCACCACCGCTTGCTGCACGTGCACGAAAACGTGCCGGGCGTACTTAGCGCAATCAACTCGGTGTTTGCCGAAGCCGGCATAAACATCGGCTCGCAGTTCCTACAGACCGACGACGCCATCGGCTATGTGGTCATCGATGTCGACGCGTCAAATTCCGAAGAAGCCATGGATCGCCTGCAAAGCATTGATCACACCATCCGCGTACGCCGCCTGTTTTAGGGCAACTGTTTCGCCAGCTCGTCCAATACGGGTTGGCGAAACTGCGGCGCCTCGTTAGCCAAATGATGGCGCGCGCCGTCAATCCAATGAACCCGGACTCCGGGAAACTTGCGCACGATTTGCTTAAGGTTCCACGGCGCATCCACGGTCCGCTCGTCGGTCCCCTGGAACACCACCACACCCTCGCCATCGCAGGGTTTCATGGCCAAAAACGCGTGCATATTGGCGACCATCGCGGTTAACCAGGCGGTCGGTATCACCGCGCTTTTGAGACCATCGCCGTGCTGCAGAAACTCGTTAAACGCCGGGTCATGAGTGCCATCACTGCGAGCCCGCGGAATTTCCGCCAACCAGGGTTTCAGCGCCCAGTGCACACAGCGCAAATACGACCAGCCATACGGACGAACCAACGGGTTCAGCAGCAGCACGCGTTGAAACGGGGCCCTGCCCTGGCTTTTGAGTAAATCCAACAACGCGCCACCGCCGGTCGATTGACCCATCGCATAGCGCGGCAAGTCGGCATCCGGCAACACCTGAACCATCCGCTGAAGCGCCTCACGATAGCGTGCAAAGTCATCCACACACATGCGCGCGCCCGAGGACAGCCCTTGGCCGGGCAGATCAAAGGCGGTGACGTTGTAGCCCATGGCGACGCACTGATCGATCAGGCTAGAAAATAGCCCGACGTGGTCCAAATAGCCGATCACAAACAACAACTCAGCTTTCGGGGTCGCCGCCTCGAAGCGGTAACTGACCAGGTCATGATGGGGGGCGCTGACCACGCCCATAGCGATGGGTTTTAGCTGATAGTGCTGCAAAAAATCGGCCAGCACCGCCGGTGGCGGCGCCGGAAATGGTGCCAGTGCCGAGCGCAGCTTGGCCGGATCAAACGGACGCGCCTGGACCCGGCTCACGGCTTAATTAACCGTCGGATCCAGCGCACCGGTTTGGTACCGATCCGCCATGGCTTCCAAGCCAAGCGCCTGAATGCGGTCCGCATTGCCCGCGGTGCCAAAGGCCTCGTAACGTGCAATCACGATGTCACGCATGGCATCGATCGACGCTTTGAGGAACTTGCGCGGGTCAAACTCGCTCGGATTAGCCGCCATGAACTGGCGTATGGCGCCGGTCGAGGCCAACCGCAAGTCTGTGTCGATATTGACCTTGCGCACGCCGTGCTTGATGCCCTCTTGGATTTCCGAGACCGGCACACCGTAGGTTTCGGCAATGTCGCCGCCATGCTCGTTGATCACGGCTAACCACTCTTGGGGCACGCTGGACGAGCCGTGCATGACCAGGTGTGTGCCGGGGATCCGCGCGTTAATCGCTTTGATCCGCTCGATCGCCAATACATCGCCAGTCGGCGGCCGCGTGAACTTGTAGGCGCCGTGACTGGTGCCAATGGCAATCGCCAACGCATCGACACCGGTCCGCTTGACGAAATCCGCCGCCTCTTCGGGGTCGGTTAGCATTTGTTCGTGGCTGAGCGTACCGACGGCGCCAACACCGTCTTCTTCGCCAGCCTGGCCGGTTTCCAGGCTACCCAGACACCCCAACTCGCCCTCGACCGAAACACCGCAAGCATGCGCCATCTCGACCGTGCGCCGGGTCACATCCAGGTTGTAGTCGTAGCTGGACGGTGTTTTCTGGTCCTCCAGCAAACTGCCGTCCATCATCACCGAGCTGAAACCGAGCTGGATCGAGCGCTGGCACGAGGCCGGCGACGCGCCGTGATCTTGGTGCATGCAGACCGGGATATGCGGGAACTCTTCAATCGCCGCCAAAATCATATGGCGCAGAAAGTTTGAGCCGGCGTATTTACGTGCCCCCGCGCTGGCCTGGACGATGACCGGGCTGTTGGTGTGGTGAGCGCCTTCCATGATGGCGCGCATTTGTTCAAGGTTATTAACGTTGAAAGCCGGCACGCCATAGCCGCGTTCGGCGGCGTGATCCAACAATTGACGCAAACTAATAAGAGCCATGACTGAGTCCTTTACAAAATGTTCCGTTAATCGTGAGCGCGCTGAGTCAACATCGCCACAGCCGGAAGCGTCTTGCCTTCGACGTATTCTAAAAACGCGCCGCCACCGGTCGAAATGTACGAAATATGATCGGCCAAACCAAATTGATCAATCGCCGCCAAGGTGTCGCCACCGCCGGCCAGTGAATATGCATCACTGTCAGCAATCGCCCGGCCCAAAGCCTCGGTTCCCGATGCGAAGTTGGCAAACTCAAACACGCCCAACGGGCCATTCCACAAGACCGTGCCCGCCTGCATGATCTGAGCACGTAATTGGACCTCACTGTCTGGACCAATGTCCAAAATCTGGTCGTCATCACTGACCTGATCAACCGCTTTGATGACCGCCGGTTCGTCCGCCGAGAACGACTTGGCCACACGTACGTCCGTCGGCAACGGGATATCGGTTTTCGCCATCAGCGCCTGAGCGGTCGGAATCAGGTCCGCTTCGTACAGACTGGCACCGACCGGATGACCGGCCGCGGCCAAAAACGTATTGGCAATGCCGCCACCCAAGATCAAGCCATCGCACAACTCAGACAAACGATTGAGCACGTCCAGCTTGGTCGAGACTTTGGAGCCACCGACCACGGCGTACAGCGGCCGAGCTGGCGCCGCCAAGGCCTGTTCGAGCGCGTCCAGCTCGCCGGCCAACAAGGGCCCCGCGCAGGCCACCTTGGCTTTCAGTCCGACCCCGTGAGTCGAGGCCTGGGCGCGATGCGCCGTACCAAAGGCGTCCATCACATACACGTCGCATAGGGCGGCCATTTTGGCTGCCAAATCAGCATCGTCAGCCTTTTCACCGGCCAAAAACCGGACGTTTTCGCACAGCACGATTTCGCCCGGGGCGACGTCAACGCCATCGATCCAGTCGCGCGCCAAACGCACCGACTGGCCCAGTAGCCCAGCCAGTTGCGTGGCAACCGGGGCCAGGCTAAATTCGTCCGCCACTTGGCCTTCAACGGGGCGACCTAGGTGCGACATGACCATGACCGCGGCACCCGCATCCAAGGCCCGGCGCAGCGTCGGCAGGGCCGCTCGAATCCGCGCGTCAGAGGTGACCACGCCATCTTTGATCGGCACATTGAGGTCTTGGCGGATCAGCACTCGCTGGCCGGCGAGGTCCAGGTCGATCATTCGTTTCACGCAAACTCCTTGGCGTTTAATTCGTGTAGCTGTAAAGCGGTGTCGAGCATGCGGTTGGCATAGCCCCATTCGTTGTCATACCAAGCCACGATCCGGACCAGACTGCCGGTCACCTGGAGCAAGCCCAGGTCAACGATGGCGCTGGCGGGATGGCCACAGAAATCAATGCTCACCAACGGTTCGTCGGTGATCGCCAACAGGCCCTTTAGGGCACCGTTCGCGGCCGCCACGAAACGCGACTGTATCTCGTCACGCGACATAGGCTGATCGAGTTGGAGCGTCATGTCCACGCAACTAACGTTGAGGGTCGGGACGCGCATCGAGTAGCCCACCACCTTGCCGGCAATGGTCGGCATCACCCATTCCAAGGCGTTCAGTGCGTTGGTGCTGGTCGGGACCATCGAGTGAGCCGCAGCCCTGGCACGGCGGGGGTCGCGGTGTGCTACATCGACCAGGACCTGGTCGTTGGTGTAGCTATGAATGGTGGTGTAGGTGCCAGCGTCAATGCCGATACCCCTGAGCGCCTGAAACACCACGCCCAAGCAATTGGTCGTACACGACCCCAGGGAATAGTGGGTTTGATCGGTTAGCTGGTCGTGGTTGATGCCACGAATCAACGTCAGCGGCATATCAGCGCCGGCCGGCGCACCGACCTGAACCCGACGGGCGCCTTGAGCCAAGTGACCCTGCGCCCGGGCACGATCCGGATCGCGCCCGGAACACTCCATGACCAAATCCAAATCGTCCCAACGAATGTCGCTGACCGATTCGGCTTTGGAAAAACGCGTACGCAAACCGGCGACTTCAAAACCGTCGTCGGTTGGCGCCACCGGCACATCAAAACGACCGTGCGTACTGTCGTACCGCGCGAGCAAGCGCAGCGTGTCCAACTCGCCCGGATCATTGATCTGGACCAGGTGCAGCCTATCGCTTAGCCCGCGCTGGTGAAGCGCCCAAAACACACAGCGGCCGATTCGACCGAAACCATTGATGCCGAAGCGTAATGGCGCGCCTGCGCTCACTCGTCGAACTGTTCGGTCAAACGCTCAATCGAGTCCAACGCAGCCTCAACGGTAATGCCGAAGTGCTCGTACAATGCGCCAGCCGGTGCGCTTTCACCGAAGCTGTCCATGCCGATGATCTCGCCGTCCAAACCGACGTACTTGTACCACCAGTCACGGTGGCTGGCTTCGATCGCCAAACGTGCGCTGACTTCGCTGGGCAAGACCGCCTCACGGTATTCCATGCTCTGACGCTCAAAGGCTTCGGCGCACGGCATCGAGACGACACGAACGCGCGCGTCGGTGCGCTCGGCCGCGGCCACCGCCAATTCAACTTCCGAACCGGTGGCGATCAAAATCACGTCCGGTTCACCCTCGCAATCCACCAACACGTAGGCGCCCTTGGCGATGTCATCGACATTGCGACGTGCCAATGTCGGCAGCCCTTGGCGGCTAAGCGCTAAACAGGTCGGGCCATCTTCGCGTGCAATTGCCGATCCCCATGCCACCGCTGTCTCTACGGCGTCCGCGGGGCGCCACAAGTCGCAGTTCGGCGTGCCGCGCAAGCTGGCAATTTGTTCGACCGGCTGGTGGGTCGGGCCGTCTTCGCCCAAACCAATCGAGTCGTGGGTCAATACGTGAATCGCGCGCTGCTTCATCAGCGCGGCCATACGGATGGCGTTGCGCATGTATTCCATAAAGATCAGGAAGGTACCGCCGTAGGGCACGAACCCACCGTGCAGTGCGATGCCGTTCATCATCGCCGCCATGCCGAACTCGCGAACACCATAGTGGATGTAGTTACCGCCAGACTGGCCGGCCGCAATCGACTGACTGCCCTTCCAAATGGTCAGGTTGGAACCGGCCAAGTCAGCACTGCCGCCCAACAGCTCCGGCACCATCGGACCGAAATGATCCAGCGCCATCTGACTGGCCTTACGAGTGGCCACCTTGGGCGCTTCGTTTTGCAATTGGCGCGCATAGGCCATCGCCTCGACTTCGATATCGACGTTCAAATCGCCCGACAAACGACGGTCCAATTCTTCCGACAGCGCCAGGTGCGCCTTGCGGTAGTCGGCCATGGATTCAGCCCATGCACCGTGCAGGCTTTCGCCTTTTTCGCGCATGTCCCAGGCCGCATAAATGTTGGCGGGCACTTCAAACGGGCCGTGCTTCCAGCCCAATGCCGCTTTGGTGGCAATGATTTCGTCGGCACCCAGCGGCGCGCCGTGGCTGCTTTCCTTGCCTTCTTTGTTCGGTGAGCCAAACCCGATTTTGGTCTTGCAGCGGATCAGGGTCGGGCGGCCGGTTTCGGCTTTGGCCTGGACAATGGCGGCGTCAATGGCGGCCGCGTCATGGCCATCGATCGGGCCAATGACCTGCCAGTTATAGGCTTCAAAGCGCTTGTTGGTGTCGTCGGTGAACCAGCCCTCAACGTCGCCGTCGATCGAGATGCCGTTGTCATCGTAAAACATCACCAGCTTACCCAAGCCCAGGGTGCCGGCCAGCGAGCACACTTCGTGGCTGATGCCTTCCATCAAACAGCCGTCGCCGGCAAACACATAGGTATTATGATCAACCACGGCGTGGCCGTCTTGGTTGAACTGGGCCGCCAGGACCTGTTCCGCCAGCGCCATACCGACCGCGTTTGCAATGCCCTGCCCAAGCGGCCCGGTGGTGGTTTCAACGCCCGGCGCATAACCGAATTCCGGGTGACCGGGAGTGCGCGAGTGCAGTTGACGGAACTGTTTCAGCTCGTCGATGCCCAGATCGTAGCCGGTCAGGTGCAACAAGCTGTACAACAGCATCGAGCCGTGGCCATTGGACAGCACGAAACGATCGCGGTTCGGCCAGTTCGGGTCGCTGGGGTCATGGCGCAGGTGGTCACGCCACAGCACTTCGGCGATATCTGCCATCCCCATGGGCGCCCCCGGGTGACCTGAATTGGCTTGTTGAACAGCATCCATGCTCAACGCGCGGATGGCATTGGCGAGCTCACGACGATCGGTCATTTGTTGATCCCATTTAATGAAGGCGCGCATTGTCCCAAAACGCGGCGGGGGTCTCAATGGCTAATCCTGCTGACACGACCAAGGATTTAAATAAGGCGAGAAAATTTTGCGCCAATCCGCGCCAAAAACTGCCCAATCGACCGTATCAAGGACCACGCTGACCGGCGCATACTAATCAAACGAGAATTAAGGAAGATTAACGATGAAACTGACTAAAAACATCGGCAGCGTTGATCGCAGGCTGCGGCTGGTGCCCGCCGTAGTGTTTTTTGTAGCCTGGGCCGGCGGCCTGTTAAGCGGCACATTGCTATGGGTGCTTGGCATTGTTGCAGCGGTTTCACTGGTGACCGCAATCACGGGCTGGTGTGGGCTTTACACCCTATTGGGCATCAATACCTGCCCGCTGGAGTCGCCGAAGTCCTGACATTTTCAGCGGCATAAAATTGCAAACATAAAGACTTGCTTATATATTAATGTCTTGATGTCCATATTGAGCAGGCCCAGTCATGACCGACACCACCTTGTTTACCTCGGAATCTGTTTCCGAGGGCCACCCCGACAAAGTCGCCGACCAAATCTCAGACGCCATTGTCGACGCACTGTTAACCGAAGACACCGATTCGCGGATTGCGGTCGAAACCCTGGTTAAAACCGGTTTGGTCATGGTCGCCGGCGAAGTCCGCACCAACGCCTGGGTCGATATCGAAGAAATCGTTCGCGACGTGGTTACGAAAATTGGCTATGACAGCAGCGAGCTTGGCTTTGATGGCAATACTTGTGCCGTCCTAAACGGTATCGGCAAACAGTCCGCCGACATCGCCGTTGGCGTTGACGAAGCCGAAAACAAAGACCAGGGCGCCGGCGACCAGGGCCTAATGTTTGGCTACGCAACCAACGAAACCGAGTCGCTGATGCCAGCGCCGATTTATTACGCCCATGAATTGGTCCGCAAGCAAGCGCAAGTCCGCAAGTCCGGCGCGCTGCCATTTTTGCGCCCGGATGCCAAAAGCCAGCTGACGTTTCGCTACGAAGACGGCAAGATCGTCGGCGTTGACGCCGTCGTGTTATCAACCCAGCACGACGAAGACGTCAGCTTGGCCGACTTGCAGGCCGCGGTTAAGTCCGAAATCATCGAAAAGGTCGTACCGGCCGAGTGGCTGCACGAAGACACCCTGTATCACATCAACCCCACCGGGCGATTTGTGATTGGCGGCCCAGTCGGCGACTGTGGCCTGACGGGCCGTAAAATTATTGTCGACACCTACGGCGGCATGGCCCGTCACGGCGGTGGCGCATTCAGCGGCAAAGACCCCTCAAAGGTCGACCGCAGCGCCGCTTATGCCGCCCGCTACGTGGCCAAAAATATTGTCGCAGCCGGCCTCGCCGATCGTTGCGAAGTTCAGGTCAGCTACGCCATTGGCGTTGCCGAACCGACCAGCATCAGCGTTGAAACCTTCGGCACGGAAAAAGTTTCGCACGCTACACTGGAAGCACTGGTGCGCGAACACTTCGACCTGCGCCCGCGCGGACTGATCGCGATGCTGGACCTGAAGCGCCCGATTTACCAGCCGACCGCTGCGTATGGCCACTTTGGCCGTGCGGACTTGGATCTGAGCTGGGAAAAAACAGACAAAGCCACTGCCCTGCGCCAAAGCGCCGGCCTCTAAGGAGAGCATGATGAACGCACGCCCCCAAGACCTATTGAATGGTGACTACAAAGTTGCCGACCTTAGCCAGGCCGACTACGGCCGTCGCGAAATCGCCCTGGCCGAGCGCGAAATGCCCGCCCTGATGGCATTGCGCGCCAAATACCGTGACAGCCAGCCGCTGGCCAATCAACGGATTATTGGTTGCATCCACATGACCATTCAGACCGCTGTGCTGATGGAAACGCTGGTTGAACTGGGCGCTGAAATTCGCTGGTCCAGCTGTAACATTTTCAGCACCCAAGACCACGCCGCCGCGGCCATGGTTGCCGCCGGCATCCCGACCTACGCGTGGAAAGGCCAAACCAACGAAGAAAGCGAGTGGTGCATCGAGCAGACCATTCTTAAAGATGGCCAGCCGTGGAACGCGACGGTGCTACTGGACGACGGCGGCGACCTGACCGGCATGGTTCACGAAAAATTCCCGGCGATGCTGGATTCAATCCACGGCATCACCGAAGAAACCACCACCGGTGTTCATCGCCTGATCGAAATGTTGGAAGCCGGCACCCTTAAAGTGCCCGCCATCAACGTCAACGACTCGGTTACCAAAGCCAAAAACGACAACAAATACGGTTGCCGCCACAGCCTGAACGACGGCATCAAACGCGCCACGGATATGCTGATGTCAGGCAAGCGCGCGCTGGTCATTGGCTACGGTGACGTCGGCAAAGGATCGGCCCAGTCGCTGCGCCAAGAAGGCATGATCGTGCGAGTCACCGAATCCGATCCGATCTGTGCGATGCAGGCGTGCATGGACGGGTTTGAGCTGGTCTCGGCTTACCAGGGCGGCAACGTCACCGGTCGCGTCGAAGACTTAAACCATGCGCTGCTTAACGACACCGACATCCTGGTGACCACCACCGGCAACGTCAACGTGTGCGACAGCGCCATGCTGACCGGTATCAAAAAAGGTGCGCTAGTGTGCAACATCGGCCACTTCGATAACGAAATCGACACCGCGTACATGCGCGCCAACTGGCGCTGGGAAGAGGTCAAGCCCCAGGTCCACCAGGTCTTCCGTAGCGACGCCGACGGCGACTATTTGTTGGTATTGGCCGAAGGTCGTCTGATCAACCTGGGCTGCGCCACCGGCCACCCCAGCCGCATCATGGACGGCTCGTTTGCCAACCAGGTATTGGCCCAGATCGAAATGGTCAACCGCGACTTCGCCAACCTGCCGGCGGATCAGAAAGCCGCCGCAATCACGGTTGAAGTGTTGCCTAAGAAGCTGGACGAAGAAGTTGCCCAGGCTATGGTCGAAGGGTTCGGTGGCGTCATCACCAAACTGACCGACGACCAAGCCAAGTACATCAACGTGCCGGTTGCCGGCCCGTTCAAGCCCGAAAGCTACAAGTACTAGGCGATACCACCGGCGCTCGCGCCGGCCATCGATAAAGGGCCCAGGTTTCGACCGCGGCCCTTTTTTTGTGGGCACAAAGGTGCTGACATCTCAGTCCGCGTTTAATGATCAAATTCACAGCTTTGTAATATGGTGGCACTATGCTTCCAGTCGACGAGGTTGTTTGGAGTTTTGTTATGAAAACTGCACTGGAACGTTGGGTATTTGACGAATGCGAAGCCCTTTACAGCCGTGGCATAACCCCCAGTTCACGCTATCTGAGTGGACGCGTGCATGCGCTCGGTTCAGAGGCTGAAATCCAAGCCTTAATTGCCGACTGGGACCAGCACCGTGGCGCGGCGCACCAAGCCGAGCTGCGTCAATCTGGGTTCAGCGAGGCCCTGATCAAGACCTTTAGCCGACCCGCGGCTTAGGCCCTTCACATCGCTGAAAAGCTGAGGTACGTTTACTCAGTCTTTAGCGGCGAAATGATAGGAGGTGATCTGATGTCTAGTGATTTGGCGATGATTCAGGGTGACGTTGGTTTTTCGAGGCACTTCGCGGAGTAACGCCGCTCGGTACTTCGTAAAACTCGCCTATACGGCGGTCACGTTGAAGCACCCATCACGAAAAGGGACTTGAATAGGTCCCTTTTTTATTGCCAGCGATTAAGCGCGGACGACTCAGCCCATCTATGACTTCGTAGTTGCTATCCAACTCGCCTTTTTATTGGATTGCGGTGCAATCCACCAAAGCCCGGCAAACACCGCCACGCCATATACCGCCGCCCAGCCCAGGGTCAAAAACCCAAGTCCACAGGCCAGCGCACCGGCCCACGCAATCACCCGCCCGACCCCGTTTAGCAGCACCACGGCGCTGGCCATGGCGACACCATAGATCAACACAAAGTGGCTATTGGCCAAGCGAATGAGCTGGCTTAAATCCAACCAACCGGCATGGAACACCAGGGTCGACAGCGCACACACACCAATCACGCAATTCAGTGCGACGGTTGGCACACCCGCGCGTCGTGTCGCTAACCACACTGGCAATTTGCCCTCATCCGCCAACGACCACAATTGACGACTAAAGCCATTGATGTAGGTGTTGAGCGAGGCAAAACAGGCCAAAAAGCCAAACAGCGCCAACAGGTAAACGCCGACCGGCCCCAGTCGATCCGCCGCAATCACCAGCAACGCATCCGTCGGCACGCGATCAAAGCCCGCCGCCAATACGGTGCTGGCACAGAGGTAGTAAACCGCGCCGGCCAGCGTCACGCCGCCAATCACACTGAGCGGAATATCACGGCTGGGGTTACGAAATTCCTCGGCCAAGTTGGCGACAATTTCCAGCCCCAAAAAACACCACAGCATCAACCCGGCAGCGCCGGCAATAGCGCCCAGGTCCGAGGGCGTCGCCACCGGAATCAACGCGCCAACCGTGATCGGCGTACGCCAGGCCAGCACAGCAATGAAGCCTAAGGTTGCGACAATAATCAGCGTTTGCACCCACGCCGAGGCCCGCACCCCCGCACGATTGAGGCCATACACCGCGCCGAGCACCGCCAACTGGGCGACCAACGAGGCCGTGCCATCAAGCGCAAAAGCATAGTTCACAAACACCATGGTCAGCAGCAACGCCGCCGGCAAACCGACTGGGATGACGCCGACCAGCAGCAAAGCTGAGACCCATTCCAAGCGACCACCAAAGGCACGACTGGCCCAATGACTGACACCGCCGGCATGCGGAAACGCGCGACCCAGACGCCCAAACACCATGGCCATCGGCAACATGAAGGCAATCAACAGCAACCACGACACCAGCGACGCTTGGCCGGCCAACTGGACGCCCAGCACCGGCACCACGAACACGCTGGAGCCCAGTAGCGACGTCGCCAACATGACCAATGCGCCAAGCAGGCCAACCTGAGGGGTGGATCGGGACATACAGTTTCCTTATGCGCTTGTTACGCCGCGCCAAAGCGGGTTCAATGACAGTCAATCAACGAGGTACCCCATGGACTTACTATCGATTATTGCGCTGCTGGTTTTGACGCTGGCGGTCTTATTTGTACTGATGGGCTTTAAGATCGTGCCCCAATCGGACGTCTTTGTGGTCGAGCGATTCGGTAAATATACCCAAACCCTAACCGCCGGGGTCAGCTTTATTGTGCCGCTGGTTAACCGCGTCGCCCATAAAGTGTCGATATTGGAGCGCCAACTACCGGAATTCACCATTTCCGTCATCACCAAAGACAACGTCGAAGTGGATTTGAAGGCCACCGTGTTTTTTCGCGTGATTGACGCCGCGGCTACGGTGTACCGAATCCGCGAAATCGACAAGGCGCTGTTTACCGCGGCGACTTCGATTGTTCGTTCCGCCGCCGGCCGTCTCGAATTGGACGAACTGCAATCCAGCCGTGAAAGCATGAACACTGAAATCAGCTCAAACCTGGGCGAAGCCGCGGGGGTCTGGGGTATTGAAGTCACCCGTACCGAAGTCACCGACATCATGGTCGACGAGCAAACCAAAGAAGCCCAGCGCCAGCAGCTCAACGCCGAACGCCAACGTCGCGCTCAAATCGCCGCCGCCGAGGGTGCTAAACGAGCCACCGAGTTGGCCGCAGACGCCCGCCTGTATGAGTCCCAGCGTGCCGCCGAAGCCATCCGCGTTGAAGCCGACGCCGACGCCTACTCGGTCAAGATCGCGGCCGACGCCGAGGCCGAACAAACCCGACTGATTGCCGAAGCGATCAACCAAAATGGTCGCGCCGCGGTCGAGTTCGAAGTGCTCAAGCGCCAGGTCGACGCAATCGCAACCCTGGCCTCGTCGAACAATGCCAAGACCCTGATCATGCCGACCGATGTGACCAAAACTTTGGGCAGCCTGTCGACGCTGGTCGACCAATTGAAGGGCGACGCCTGATGCTGGGGGGCGAGTGGGTCTATTACTGGGAAGTGTGGACCGTGGCAGGACTGGCAGCGCTGATCGCTGATATGGGACTTGGGCTGGCATATATGCTGCTGCCCTTTGGCTTTGCCGCGTTTTTCGTCGCCATTAATCTGGCTTTTGGCCTGACCTTTGGTTTTATGGACTTGGCGGACTGGAAAACTCTGGTGGTGCTGTACGGGGTCTATGCCTTGATTTGTGTCTTAGCGATTCGGCCGATTGTGGCCCAACTCAAAGACGACCAGCCCGACATTAACGACTACTAAAACGCCATGGACGCCCTACGCGAAGCGGTCGCCTTAATTGTCGGATTTGACGCCGATTTGTTCGAGATTCTGTGGTTATCGATCCGGGTCAGCCTGATGTCACTATTGGTGGCGACCCTGGTCGGTTTACCGCTGGGGACCTATCTGGCGATCAATGACTTCCCGGGGCGGCGCCCACTGATCATCATGACCAACGCCATGATGGGTATGCCCCCTGTGGCGGTCGGGCTATTGGTGTATTTACTGCTGTCCCGTTCCGGGCCGCTTGGGGTCCTGGGTTTGCTGTATACACCAACGGCCATGATCATCGCTCAGGTCTTTTTGATTACACCAATCATCGTGTCCTTGACCTTCCAAGTCATTGAGAACTTGGAAAACGAATACCGCGACACCTTTACGTCCTTGGGGGTACGCGGCTGGCGTGCCATCCGCGCCTATTTATGGGACGCCCGCTACGCCCTCACGACCTGTATCTTGGCCGGCTTCGGGCGCGCTATTTCCGAAGTTGGCGCGGTCATTATCGTCGGCGGCAACATCGATCACCTGACCCGGGTCATGACCACGACCATTGCGCTGGAAACCTCCCGCGGCAACCTCGATTTAGCCCTTGGGCTGGGCATTATTTTGCTGCTGCTGTCGCTGATCGTGAACGCCGCTGTCGGTGCGATCAAAGAATTTGCCCGGACCCGCCAGTATGCGTGAACAGTCGCTGCCTATTCGCGTTCAAGGACTGTCGTTAACCAAGGGCGAACGGCGTTTGCTGGACGACATCAACCTGACCATTCGCGAACCCGGGATCAGCATGATCATGGGCCCCAATGGCGCCGGCAAGAGCCTGTTATTGCGCTGTATTCATGGCCTAATCAGTCCCGATAGCGGCACTATCCACCTGGCCAACCGCCCGCTCGCGGAACGCCGTCAGTCCCAGGCCATGGTGTTCCAACACCCGGTGCTGCTGCGCCGAACGGCGCTACAGAATTTAGAGTTCGCCGCGCCCGACTTAGCCGCCCAAGATCCGGCGGCATTGCTGGTCGCGCTCGAAAAAGTCAATTTAGGCGCGCGTGCGCACCAGCCGGCACGCATGTTATCCGGCGGCGAGCAACAGCGTCTGGCACTGGCACGGGCGCTGCTGCGCAAGCCGGGGCTGTTGTTGCTCGATGAAGCCACCGCCAGCCTGGATCCCGCCTCGGTTTACCTGATCGAGTCCCTGGTCAAACAGCAAAATCTTCTAGGTACCAAGGTGGTTTTCGTCAGCCACGACCAAGGTCAAGCTCGACGCTTGGCGGACGAAGTGATATTCCTTTGTCACGGCCGTGTGGTCGAGCAGCGCTCGGCACGTGGCTTTTTTAGTGCCCCCGGCAGCGATGAAGCCAAGGCCTACCTGGCCGGTAAAATCATGATCTAAGGAGCCACCATGAAACCCTCTGTCATCGCACTATCTGTGCTGATCAGCACTGGTGCTGCGGCTGAGTCGATCATTGTTCAATCGACCACCTCAACCAAAAATTCAGGACTTTACGACTACCTGCTGCCATTGATTCAGCGTGATCTTGGCCTGACGGTCAATGTCGTCGCAGTCGGCACCGGGCAAGCGATTAAAAACGCCATGCGCTGCGATGGCGACGTGTTATTGGTCCACGCCAAGGCTGCTGAAGAAAAGTTCGTCAGCGAGGGCTACGGCCTCGAACGCCACAATCTGATGTACAACGATTTTGTCATCATTGGCCCCGCAGGCGATCCGGCGGGCTTGGCAAATGCCGCCGATGCGGCTGATGCCCTAAATCGGATTCAAGCGAGTGGCGCCAAGTTCGCGTCACGCGGTGACGACTCCGGCACCCATAAAAAAGAACAAGCGCTATGGCGCGCCGCGGGCATTGACCCCTTGCCCGGATCAGGTGATTGGTACTTGGAAACCGGCAGCGGCATGGGCGCAACCCTGAACACCGGCATCGGCGTCGGTGCTTACGTCATGACCGACCGTGCCACCTGGCTTAAATTTGGAAACAAGCAAGACGCCCAGATTCAATTCGAAGGCGACGCGGCGCTGTTCAACCAATACGGGGTGATACCGGTCAATCCAGTGACCTGTCCCAGCGTCAACAAAGACGGGGCTATTCGATTCCGTGATTGGTTGATTTCAGACAAAGGACAGGCCGCGATTGCGGCCTACCAGGTTGACGGCAAGCCGCTGTTCTTTCCGAACGCGAACTAGCCTAAACGCACGCGATAGGTGGTCACACCGTCGCGTGTTTCGATCTGTTCTAACTGGTGCCCGCGAAGCTGGCACAGCACGTCCAAATCCTTGCGACCACTTGGATCATCGGCCAGAAAATCGACTAATGTGCCCGCGGCTAAGCCGCGGGTACGCTTGACCAGCCGCAAGATAGGCAAGGGGCACAGCAGGCCGACCGCGTCGACCTGCAATGCCACTTCATCAGTCGAGTCGGACACTGGTCGCAGACGAGGTCTGCTCAGCGGACGACCAACCCAGTTCCCCAAGCACCACAGTGGCGCCGTAGGCAATCACAAACGCAGCGATAAACGCCGACAGCATCACCTTCATGACTTGTCCCCTTTAGCCTGTTCAGCTTCGACTTCGGCGACCCACAAGTCGTGGTGCTGGCGGGCCCATTCCAAATCGACCTGACCGTTGCCCATGGCGTCGTACGCGCCTTCCATGCCGACCGAACCGATGTAGATGTGAGCGATAATCGCCACCATCATTACAAAGGCCACAATCGAGTGCCAAATGTTGGCCATCTGCATTTCTTCGTGCGGTGCCAACACCGTCGGTAGTTCAGTTCCGATCACGCTGTTAATCAGCGCAAAGGTCTTGGCGAACATGTGGATTTCGAACGGGAACAACAGCGACAAACCAGATAGCGACACCGAGAATCCGAGTAGCATTACGGTCCAAAAGATAATCTTTTGGCCGGCGTTAAATTTCTTAGCCGAGGGGTGTGACTTGGTAAAAATACCGCCACCCGCCTTGATCCATGCCCAGTCCAATTTGTTCGGAATGTTGTGTGCCACCCACATGACAAAGGTCATCACCAGACCCAGCATAAAAGCCCAGGCAATGTTGTTATGCACCCACTTGGACACCGACGCCATGGCCGCAAAGGCATCGTGGCCCATGACCGGGATCAGGAAGCTGCGCCCCATCAAGGTCAACAAACCCGTTACGCCCAGCGCGACAAAGGAACCGGCTAATAGCCAGTGGCCAAAACGTTCAATCGCTTTGAAACGCTGAATCGTGGTGCCGGCAGGACCACCGTCGATCATTATGCGCCCGCGTGCAAAATAGAACACAACCAGTAACGCGATAATGCCCAGCAATGCACCGCCACCGTATGTGATCAGCGGGCCTTGGCGCACTTCGTACCACTTCATGCCGCCGTCTTGGATCAAGACCTCAGCAGCCGCGGCTTTATTTTGTAGGGTGATATCGGCTTCGTTATAACGAATCCCACGATAAATATCGGCGTCGGATCGACCGCCGTTGGTGCCCAACGATTGTGTGGTTGAGGCCGCTTGATTGGCATCGCCCAGGTTGCCAGATCGGAAGGTTTCATCAACCTTGATCTGAGCCTGACGGGCCATAATATCTTGCAGGTTTTGTGCGCCGCCAGTTGAGCTACGGTCGACAACAGCTGCGTCTTCCGCCCAGCTAGGGCTGGACACAATGGTGAACAGTGCAAGCACTGCCGCACCGAATAATTTAATACTCATGTTTGATACCCAGTAGGTTTCAAAAAAAAAGGGTTCGGTGGCGTCCTTGCATACCGGGGCCCGAAGGCCCCGATAATAGAGAGGCTAAATCAGCCGCCCTTCTTCTCGTAGGCCGTACCCCATCCCCATGCGCCCGAACCGAAACCACGGTTCACGACACGCTGGCGATAGATGTCCGAGACGTCGTTGCCGTCGCCGGCCAGCAATGCCTTGGTTGAACACATCTCGGCACAGATCGGCAATTTGCCCTCTGCGATGCGGTTACGTCCGTATTTCGCGAACTCAACCGTTGAGTTGTCTTCTTCCGGTCCACCTGCACAGAATGTGCATTTGTCCATCTTGCCGCGTGATCCAAAGTTACCCGCTTGCGGGAACTGAGGCGCGCCAAATGGGCAAGCGTAGAAGCAGTAACCACAACCAATACACAGGTCTTTGGAGTGCAATACCACACCGTCATCGGTCTGGTAGAAGCAATCCACCGGGCACACTGCCATGCAGGGTGCGTCGGAACAGTGCATACAGGCCACCGAGATCGACCGTTCGCCGGGCTTACCGTCTTCGACGGTGACCACACGGCGACGATTGATACCCCAGGGTACTTCGTGCTCGTTTTTACAGGCTGTTACGCAAGCATTACATTCGATGCAGCGTTCAGCGTCGCAAAGGAACTTTGCGCGTGCTTGTCCTTCAAGTGCCATGGTCTACATCTCCTATTAGGCGGGCATGATTGCGCACAGGGTTGCCTTGGTCTCTTGCATTTGCGTGACCGAGTCGTACCCGTAAGTTTGAATCGTGTTGGTGGATTCACCCAGCACGATCGGATCAGAACCTGTCGGGTACTTATCCCGCAAATCCTTGCCCTCTAAGTGACCACCGAAGTGGAACGGCATGAAGGCAACGCCCTCGCCAACCCGCTCTGTGACCATCGCTTTAACTTTGATTCGACCGCCTTCGGGACCGGAGACCCAAACGTCCTTGCCGTCACGAATGTTCAGGTTATTCGCATCACGCGTATTCACCTCGATGAACATTTCCTGCTGCAATTCAGCCAACCACGGGTTCGAACGTGACTCGTCACCACCGCCTTCGTATTCGACCAAACGGCCGGATGTCAGGATGATGGGGAATTCCTTAGAAAAGTCCTTCTTTTGGATGGACTCATACAAGGTCGGGACACGCCAGAAGCTCTTGTCGGCGTAGGTCGGGTAATCTTCGACCAAATCGCGACGGTTGGTGTACAGCGGCTCGCGGTGAACCGGGACCGGATCCGGGAAGTTCCAAACCACGGCGCGCGCTTTGGCATTACCAAAGGGAGCACACTCGTGCTTGATCGCAACACGCTGGATGCCACCGGACAAGTCAGTCTTCCAGTTAGTCTTAGGACCGGCTACGGCGTCAATGCTGGCGCGTTCATCGGCAGTCAACTCAGAATCCCAACCCAAATCCATCAGCATTTGCATGGTGAATTCCGGGTAACCGTCTTTGATGTCCGAGTTCTTGGAGTAAACCCCATCGGCCAACAAGTTGGTGCCATCACGTTCGACACCGAAACGCGCACGGAAGGTCAAGCCACCCTCAGAAACCGGCAACGACATGTCGTACAGGTTCGGTGTACCCGGGTGGTTCATTTCCGCGGTGCCCCAGCAAGGCCATGGCATACCGTAGATGTCGCCATCGCAGGGTCCGCCTACCGCACGCAAGGTGGTGCGATCGAAATGGTGCTGGTTAGCCATGTGCTTCTTAATGCGCTCGGGCGACTGACCGGTGTAACCGATTGTCCACATACCGCCGTTGAATTCACGGGTGATGTCTTCGGTCACCGGAATATCGCCTTCAATGGCAATGTTACGGAACATCCGATCGGTGAAACCAAATTTGTCCGCGAACAACTTGATGATTTCGTGGTCAACCTTGGAGTCAAACAGCGGCTCGACGATTTTCTCACGCCACTGGAGCGAGCGGTTCGACGCGGTCACAGAACCTGCGTTCTCGAACTGAGTCGTCGAGGGCAGCAAGTACGCGCCGTCTTTGCGGTCATGCAATACCGCAGACACGGTCGGGAAGGGATCGACTACAACCAACAGGTCGAGTTTCTCCATGGCTTCCTTCATTTCCAGCATACGGGTCTGCGAGTTGGGCGCGTGGCCCCACAGCACCATAGCGCGCGTGTTGTCCGGCTGGCCTAGGTTTTCCTTGGCTTCCAAAACACCGTCGATCCAACGCGAAACCGGGATACCTTTTTCGTTCATCATGGGCTTGGACTTGCCGTCCTTGTCCATGGTCGCGAAGCGGCCTTTCATCCAGTCCAGGTCTTCGTCCCAAACACGTGCCCAGTGAGCCCAAGAGCCCGCGGCCAAACCGTAGTAACCCGGCAGCGTGTCGGCTAGAACACCCAAATCCGTCGCACCCTGAACGTTGCAGTGGCCACGGAAGATGTTAGTACCGCCACCGGCGACACCCATGTTGCCCAGCGCAAGCTGCAAGATGCAGTAAGCACGGGTGTTGTTGTTGCCGTTGGTGTGCTGAGTACCACCCATACACCAAATCACGGTGCCCGGACGGTTGTTGGCCAGCGTGCGAGCAACGCGCTCAAGCTGAGCACCCGGCGCACCGGTTACCCGCTCGACTTCTTCGGGATTCCAACGCGCGACTTCGTCACGGATATCGTCCATGCCGTAAACGCGGGTACGGATGAATTCTTTGTCTTCCCAGCCGTTTTCGAAGATGTGCCACAGGATGCCCCAGACCAATGCAACGTCTGAGCCCGGACGGAAACGAACGTATTCATCAGCGTGAGCGGCCGTGCGCGTGAAGCGCGGGTCACAAACGATGACGGGAGCGTTGTTTTCTTCTTTGGCTTTCAGGATGTGCAGCAACGAAACCGGGTGCGCTTCGGCGGGGTTACCACCGATCAAGAAAATCGCTTTCGATTTGTGAATGTCGTTGTACGAGTTAGTCATCGCCCCGTAGCCCCAGGTGTTGGCAACGCCAGCAACCGTGGTCGAGTGACAAATACGCGCCTGGTGGTCAACGTTGTTAGTGCCCCAGTACGCCGCGAACTTGCGATACAGGTACGCCTGCTCGTTCGAGAACTTGGCTGAACCCAACCAGTACACGCTGTCCGGCCCGCTTTTCTCGCGGATGTCCAACATCTTGTCGCCGACTTCGTTAATGGCCTGATCCCACGAGATCTTTTGCCATTGGCCGTCGACCAATTTCATCGGGTGCTTCAGACGGCGTTCGCTGTGTGCTGCTTCGCGAACCGCTGCGCCTTTGGCACAGTGGGCGCCCAAGTTGAAGGGGCTGTCCCAACCCGGTTCTTGACCGGTCCAGACGCCGTTTTGAACTTCCGCTTCGACGGTACAACCGACCGAGCAGTGGGTACAAACGGTTTTCTTACGGACGACGTCGCCGCCGCCTGTGACGGGCGTTGCTGCCTGTACGCGAGTTGATGTCAGCGACAACGCTGCCAATCCACCCACTGCCACACCGGATGCGCTTAAGAAAGCACGACGGTCGACAGTCTTGGCGCCGAGTGATGAAAGCAAAGAGCCCGCACGGGAGCCTTTCGCAACCCCGTTGGTTTTCTTCCTTAACATGATCGATTCCTCAATGTTTTAGTTATCTCGTTGGTCAAATAACGCCGGGTAATAGAGCCTTTCGCAACCTAATGCCCGGTAGGTTAATTAATCAAAAACGAGCTGATTCCAAGTACTTACGTGTGTGCTCAGTGTCGCGCAGGCCGCTGCTCTTAACTGCGGGTTGAACCGCTGCTGCTGCCTTGGGCGCTACCGCCACTGCGACGGCTGCCGGGGCGGCCGTTGCTGCCAAACGCAAAAAATTGCGCCGGCTATTTTCACGCTTCTGGTCGTCCATTGGACACCTCCACCTGATGATGGGGAAATTCCCCGTTATTGAATTGCAAAAGCGTCGGCTTCCACGTCCATAAAGACGCGACCCAGTGATCCCACCGGGCCATAAAAGACGGCGTTTTGCGCTCCTTCCAAATCGGTAAAAAACAGTTTCGCCCAAGCTGCGATGTGCGCATCGAAGAAGGCTTTTTGAGAGGCGACGTCGCTGTCGCAGGCATATTCATCAGTGATCAAGCCGGCCATGATTTCGCACAGCGTGCCAATATGATCTTCGGGCTCGACCACCTCATCACGGCTTTTAACGCCGCGGTTCATCAAATCCGTGCGCAGGTCCGCGAGCGGCTTTTCGTTTAAAAAGCCGGTCAGGTAATAACTGGCGTAGGGCAACAGTTCGCCGCGCCCGAGGCCGACGAACAAGGCATTAAATTCAAGGTTCACGTCGACCGCTTTGGAGCGTCCGGCCAGTCGCGCGACATCCTGGGACGCGCGGCCCAAGGCCGTGTCATCGCCGCTCAATGCCGCCAATCCGGTCAATAACTCATCGCTCGGTGACTCACTTAACAGGGCTGCCAGTAGCCGATAAACCTGTGCGCGAGCACGGTCTTCGTCGCTCACGGAGCGTGGGCAATGGGTCTGGACGGCAGATTCAGCCAAGGGTCAATCCTTATTAGTTTTTATACAGTTACAACTCGACAACTTGTTTTTACCCGCACTCAAAGACAGATTCAAGCGTTTTCGCTATGGCGTGAAGCGCATACGCGGCCGATAACGCGGCGCCACATCACCTTCTATCTCGTCCCGCTCAACCCCGTCGCTCTTGGCTGGGAAAGCCGGGGCGGCCTCCGCCATCGCGCCGACACGATCGGACTCGGACTCGGACTCGGACTCGGACTCGGACTCGGACTCGGACTCGGACTCGGACTCGGACTGCGCCAACGCCGCCGGCTGCGCCTCAAGGTTGACAGCCTCCACTTCAATTCTGGCAGCTTCGGCTTCAATTCTGGCGGCTTCTGCTTCAGCAGCTAAAGCCTTGGTTTTGGACTTGTCGACCAGCCCTTCGCCGACTTTATAGATGGTCTGGAACCCCTTCATCGCGGTCGCCGCGTCGGTAAAGTCTTCGTCGTAGTCGTTAAGACCGTCCAGGCACGCCAACACGGGGTTGGTCTTCCAAAACGCCCGCAGCGCACGCCGGCGCAACAGCTCCGGCACCTCCTGACGCAAAAACCCAGTAATGTCCGACCCCAACTCCAGCGCGTCCGGGTCAGGCAAGGCGTACTTCTCTATGACCTCGGCGTCGCTGAGGCTCTCATTGATCTCAAGCTCGCTCTTAACCGCCTCGGCCTCGGCGGCTTGGGCCTCAACCTCTGCCTGTTCGGCGGCGATCTCGGCCGGATCCCGGGCCTGCTCGACCCGAGCCTCGGTTTTGCGGCGCGACCAGCGCGAGAAACGTGACTCACTCATCAGTGCAACCGGTTCTTTTTCTGTGTGCCAGGAGCCCGAAACACGTCACTGACCTGCGCGATACGCGCGTCACCCTTGCCGTCCTCGACCAAATCGACCCGATGCTTATCACGCTTGCGCTTTTTAAACGGCTCTTCGATGTAATGCAGATCAACAAACTCCTGGATCCAGGCCGCCAAAGACTCAGGGATCGGCACCGCCTCGACAATGCTCTCACCGCTGTCCAGCGAATCCTGAGCCTCGTAAGCACTGGCGGTTACCGCACTGACAAACCATCCGCTGGGAGACTGATCGGTTTCGTCTTTGTCCAAAACGACCCACACCGACGGCCGCGCCATATTCAGCGACACCAAGTAGGCCTCAACGTCGGCACGGTGCAGCTCCATCGTCACGGTTCCGGCGTGAAAGTCGGTATTGACCTCGTCGTCGACCAAGACTTTCCAATGCTCGTCCGGCGCACCCGGGATTACCCCGATCGGGGTCCAAATTTCACGCACCCATTGGGTCACGCCAGGACTTTTTCGTACGATGACCCCGACGGGCAACTCGCGTTTCCAATTTGCGGTTCGACTACTCATGCGTCTGCTCTTTTTTCTTATTTGGCAAATATACGGCATTAAACGTGTTGCGACCTATTCGCACTCGTCAGCCACCACCTGGTTGTGGCATTCTCGACTCAATCAACTATAACTATGAATGAGACCCCCGCAGATGTCAGCTAGAAAAACCCTCTTGCTCTGCTCGTGCGACCAAAGCCAAACCTTCAGCCCCGAGCAACTCAAGATTATTGCCGGCGCCGAACAGGTGCTGTCTGTCGATAACCTGTGCACAGACGACATGAAGCTGGCGGCCGAACACCTGAGCGCCACCAACGACATCATTATCGGTTGCGGCCAACAGACGGCGCTGTTTGAACGCCTGGCCGACGAAATCCAGGACGAAACGGGGCATAGCGCGTCGCTCTACACCATTGATTTGCGCGACCGCGCCGGCTGGAGCGCCGGCGATGCCAAACCGGCGCGGATCCACGCCAAACAAGCGGCCCTGTTGGCTGCGGCGCAACTGCCCCAGGCCATGGCGCCGATCAAAACCATCGAATCCGCCGGCATTTGCTGCATCGTTGGGCCGACCGACCGCGCCATCGCCATGGCCGAGCTATTAAAGGATGACCTGGGTGTCAGCTGCGTAGTCAGCGATGGCGGCCCGATCCAATTGCCGTCCGACGCCTACGATGTCGCACGCGGCCAGCTCAGCGATGCCAGTGGCGCACTGGGTGGCTTTGAACTGTCATTTACCAACTTAGAGACCCTGAACCCGGCCGGCCGTGGCGCACTGCGCCCCGAAGCCGTGCAAGCCAGTGCCAAATCCAGTTGTGACGTGCTGATTGACCTGCGCGGCACGCAACCCGCATTCCCCGCACACCACAAGCGCAACGGCTATTTTTGGGCCGATCCCAGCCTGGATGGTGAACTGGAACGCATTGCCCTGACCGCGCGTGAACGCGTCGGGACCTTTGAAAAGACCGTCTATTTCAAACTCGAGACGGCACTGTGCGCCCACTCACGGGCCAAGCAATCCGGTTGCACCCGGTGCCTGGACGTGTGCCCGACCGAGGCCATTTTTTCAGCCGGCGATTTCGTCGAAATCGACTCTAATATCTGTGCAGGGTGCGGCTCATGCGCCGCGGTCTGCCCGACCCAAGCGGTCAAGATGACCGAAACACCCTTTGAAAACCTGACCCGAGCCATGGACACCCTGGCCAAAACTTACCGCGACCAGTGCGGCGAAAACCCACGTTTGTTGCTGCACACCCCAGCCGGCGAAAAAGCCATCCAACACAACGCTCGCTACGGCGACGGACTGGCGGATGACCTGATTGCACTGGGCATGGAGCACGTCGATGGCATCGGTCACGCTGAAATGCTGGCGGCACTGGCGGCGGGATTCAGCGAAGTGCTGATTTTGACCGACGCCGACACCGACAGCGCCGCCTTGGCGCCACAGCTGGCGCTGGCTCAGGCCATGATTGAAGGCGCCGGCCAAGCGCGCACACGCCTGCAGATTGTTACCGCCGAACAACTCAGCGTTGCCGCCACCCACAGCTCACGTACCGGTGATCCGGTGTTGCTGGTCGGTGGCCGGCGCGACATCACCCGGGTCGCGGTGGCCGCCATGGCGCCCTCCGATGCCGCACCGATCGCGCTGCCGCTGGGCGCGCCCTATGGCGCCATCAACGTCAATGCCGACGCCTGCACCCTGTGCCTGGCCTGTGTTTCGCTGTGCCCGACCGGCGCCTTGGGCGATCACCCGGAGCGACCGGAAATTCAGTTCACCGAGAACGCCTGCGTCCAGTGCGGTGTGTGCGAAAGCACCTGCCCTGAAAATGCTATCACCTTGCAACCGCAACTGGATCTGTCCAAAGACGCCCTGAATCATCGTGCACTGCACGGCGAGGAGCCCTTTGAATGTATCGGCTGCGGGGTTCCATTCGGCGTCGCCAGCACCATCAACAGGATTGTTGAAAAGCTCGAAGACAAGCACTGGATGTTCACCAACTCGGATAACGTTCAGCTGGTCAAAATGTGTGATAACTGCCGCGTCAAAGCCCAGTACCACAGCGAAAACTCGCCCATGGCTGCCGGCACCCGGCCGCGCGTGCGGACCACGGACGACTACCTAGACAGCTAACTTAGACCGCTCAGAATTTAAGGAAACACCATGGTTCAGTTCACCGACGCCAGCACCGGCGCCAACGACAACATGATCGCAACCGACGCACCGCGTCCGCAGGACAAAAATCCCGAAGGGATCGACCGTATCATCGCCATTGCCTCGGGCAAGGGCGGCGTTGGTAAATCAACAGTGTCATCAAATTTGGCCGTTGCCCTAGCCTCCAAAGGCCTGAAAGTCGGCTTGCTCGATGCCGACGTTTACGGACCCAGCCAACCGCGCATGTTGGGCGTTTCGGGCCGGCCATCCAGCCCTGACGGGCACACCATTTTGCCCCTGCGTAACCATGGCGTCACACTGATGTCGCTCGGGCTGATGACGCCGGACGACGAAGCCATCATCTGGCGTGGGCCGATGCTGATGGGCGCGCTGGAGCAAATGATGAACCAGGTCGACTGGGGCAAGCTGGACGTATTGTTGGTCGATCTGCCGCCGGGCACTGGCGACGTCCAAATGACCCTGAGCCAAAAGTTTTTTGTCGCCGGCGCCGTGGTCGTGTCCACGCCCCAGGACATCGCGCTGATGGACGCGCGCAAGGGCATCGACATGTTCAAACGCTTAGAAGTGCCGCTATTTGGCCTGATTGAAAACATGGCCTCGTTCGTGTGTGACGGCTGCGGCAAAACGCACCACCCCTTTGGATCCGGCGGCGCACGTGCCGAGGCCGAAAAGATCGGCGCGCCCTTCCTGGGCGAAATTCCATTAGATTTGGACATCCGGATCGGGTCGGATGGCGGCGTCCCTATTGTCGTATCCAAACCCGACAGCCCTCAGTCGAAAGCCTTTCAAGACCTGGCTGACGCTATCGTCGCATCTGAAACCTACGCCCAGGCCATCCTATGAATACCGACAGCCCACTGTTTCCGCCGCTGCTGCGCGGCGAAGCGGTCAAGCCCGGCGTTGACCCCTTTGCCAAAGCGATCTCGCGTGCGGTAGCCGGCGTCGATTCGGGGTCTATTTTTTATTCCGAAGCGATCGACTGCTTAAAAGCGGCGTTAGTACTGGCCCCGGAAGGTAACCTGACCGAGGCCATGCAGGCCGTCTACGTGGCTCAGATCGGCCTGGCTGAGAGCCTCGGCGCCCTGGCCCCACCCGAGGTGCCCATTCACTTTGTCTGGCCCGACCGGATCAAGGTTAACGGTGCGCTGTGTGGGCGCGTGCGCTTTGCCGCAGAAACCACCGAAGCGGATTCCAATCCGAACTGGCTGGTAATCGGCATCGACGTGCCTTTTTTAAACACCCGAACCGAACCCGGCGCAACCCCGGACCAAACCACCTTGCACGACGAAGGCTGTGGGGAAGTGACGCCGATGGCGCTGCTGGAAAGCTGGTCAAAGCACACGTTGCTATGGCTGACCTACTACATCAACAGCGGGTTCGAGCGCGTTCATAACGAATGGCGCCCGCGCTGTGACACCCTCGGTCACGACACCGAGTACCCCCTCAGCGGCACACTAGTGGGCTTGGACGAGGACGGCCATATGTTGATGCGTCAGGGCGGCATGACCCAAACCCTGAGCCTGATTGATTACGCGGAGCCCGCATGAAACTCGCTCGCACTCTCCGGCTGGATGTGTCGGATCAAAACGTCTTCGAAAACCCCGCCGCCAGCGGCGAATGGGCTATTTCCGGTGGCTTTGAGTTTTCAAACTGGCAGCCCAGCGAACTGACAGGCAAAGCCAAGCAGGCCTTCTCGAATGGGTGGTACAGCGTAGAATCCGCCGGCCGCGCCAGCTTCGTTGGCGTTACCAGCATCACCGAAAACGAGCTGGAAACACTGCGCCGGACGTTGGCCCAAACCTTTGTCGAAATTTACGGCGCCCCGGACATCGACGCCGCCTACCCGGTCGCCTGCGAAGAAATTCAGCAGATGAGCGAGATGTGCGAGGACTTTGAGGACAACACCTTGTTGATGGTCAGCCGCGAACTGACCGAGACCGGCGTCGAAGAAACCTACCGCAGCCGCGCCCCCGAGTCGGCCTCGCTGGAGGCCTTCGCGGTCCACGGCAGCTACGACTAACTACAGCCCAAAGCTGGTGTAGGGGATATAACGCACGGGGGTGCCCGGTTCAATTTGATCGGCACCCTCGTCCAATTCCACCAAACCGTCCGACCAGGCCAGCCCGGTCACTCGGCCGGACCCTTCAGACCCAAAGGCCTCGGCCGAACCCTGAACCATACGCGCGCGCAAAAATTCACTGCGCCCGGGCTTTTTGCGCTTACTAAAGGCCGCCGGCACCATGAAACTGGTCGGTTCAAACCAGCCTGCGCCGGCCAACACCGACATCGCCGGCGCACCAAATCGCAACGCACACACCCACGCGGCCACCGGATTGCCGGGCAAACCGACCACCGGGGTTTGGCGGTACATAGCCAACGCCAGCGGACGCCCGGGTTTCAGCGCGATACGCCAGTTACTAATTTCGCCGTCGCGCTTTAACACTCTCGACACGTGGTCCTCGTCGCCGGCCGAAATACCGCCCGAGGTCAGCACCAAATCACACTGCTCAGCGCCACGATCCAAGGCCGCCTGAACGTCCTCTGCGCGATCCATGGCATGACCCAAGTCGACCACCTGGTAACCCAGGCGCGCGACCAAGGCGTGCAACATCGGCCGGTTTGCGTCGTAAATTTGGTGGTCGCTGACCGCAGCGCCGACCGGCTTGACCTCGTCGCCGGTCGACAGCACCCCCACGCGTAGTGGCCGATAGACCTCGACCGCGCCCATGCCGACACTGGCCAAGACTGCTATGTGCGTGGCATTCAAGCGCGTGCCGGCGGCGACGATAACATCGCCAACCTGAATGTCCTCGCCGGCTTTGCGCCGATTGGCGCCCGCCTTTAAGGTGCCGCGCAACAGCAAACCGCCGTCAACCAGCTCGCTGTCTTCGTCCAACGCCACGGTGTCGGTGCCCGTCGGCATCACCGCGCCGGTCAAAATGCGGATAGCCTGGCCGGCCGCCACCGTGCCGTCGTAAGGAACGCCCGCGGCGCTGCGACCATCGATTAAAGGAAGACGTGTCGGCACTTCGCTAATAGGTCCTAAAAATGCGTAACCGTCGACCGCCGAATTACTGCTGGGTGGGTGAGCCCGCTGGGCCACGGCGTCAACCGCCAGAACACGGCCGACCGCATCCGCCAGAGCAACAGCCCCAGCCGATTCGACAACCGGGTGCAGGCGCGCTGCCAACCGCTCCAACGCCTCGTTTAACGGCGTCCAATTAACGCCCGGTGGTAGGGCAAAACAATCATTTCGTAACGGTGCTGCGCTCATCGTGGATCCCGCGTTAATAGCCAGCCAACCATGGCTTCAATATCGTCCAAATCAAAAGTCTGACCCGCATAGTCGGTCGCATGATCACTGGCGACCGCAACCACAGCGGGGTCGTTTAGATACAAGGGCCGGTGCGAACACAGGCTGCGATAGGCTTCGATCTTGGCATGGCTGCCGGCCTTGTAGCCCTCGACCACGACCCAGTCGCAGGGCGACAATCGCGCGACCAATTCGTCCAGATCCGGTTCCGGCGCATCGCCTAGCTCTTGCATCAGGGCCACGCGGTTAGCGCTGGCCAAAATTACTTCGCCGGCGCCGGCTTGGCGATGGCGGTAACTGTCGGTCCCTGGCTGGTCGACATCGACCGCGTGGTGAGCGTGTTTAATGCTGCTAACGCGCAGCCCACGCTCAGACAACGCCGTGATCAGCCGCGTAGCCAGAGTCGTCTTGCCGCAATTTTTCCAGCCGACCACGCCGATTATTTGCATGCCAGCAGCTCCGATGCCCGCGCCAAGTCCGCCTGGGTATTGATGTTGAAAAATGGGTCCATCGGATCGGTCTCAAACACGACCAATGCCTCGCCGTGGCGCTGGGTCCATTGGCGAATTTTGCGCACCCCGTCGTTCAGCGCGGCGCGCAAATCGTCGCGCAAATCCACGCGCCAGCGGCCAAAGGTTGGCTGTGGCAGGCGCCCGCGCTGTGGATCCGGTGTCGCCGCCAAGGTCACCGGCGCCCCGGTTGCACGCAGACGCTCGACCAAATCCAAGGGGAAAAATGGTGTGTCGGCGGCGACGCTGACGACCCACTCGACTTGGTGCTCGGCGGCCCAGTCCATGGCCGCCAAAACGCCGGCCAGCGGCCCCGGGTAGTCGCCGATGCTGTCGGCCACGCAGACCAAACCGAGGTCGTCAAAGCGGCCGAGGTCGCCGTTGGCATTCAAAATAAGTCGATCAAGCTGAGGCTCGGCGCGCGCGATCACCTGCTCGATTAGGCTGGTCGACCCCAGCCGCAGTCGGCCCTTGTCACCGCCGCCCATGCGTCGGGCTTGGCCGCCCGCCAAAATCACGCCGACCTCGTTCATGATTCGGCGCCCTTGCGGCGCATGCCGCGGCTTTCGTCCGCGACCTGGTCCAGGTCCTGATCAAATTCCAGGCGCTGCTGGCCACTTAAACAGGTAAATTTACGCCCGCGCATGCGACCCACCAGTGTCAGCCCGACCTGGCGGGCAATGTCGACACCCCAGGCGGTAAATCCGGAGCGACTGATCAAGGTTGGGATGCCCATCAAGGCTGTCTTAATGACCATTTCCGAAGTCAGTCGGCCAGTCGTGTAGAGCACTTTGTCGTGCGCGCTGATGTCATTCATGCGCATCCAGCCGGCGATCTTGTCGACCGCATTGTGACGTCCAACGTCTTCCATATAGGCCAGCACCTCGCTTCCCTGGCACAGGGCGGTGCCGTGGATGGCACCGGTTTCCATATACAGGCTGGGGGTGTGGTTAATTTTGTAGCTCAGATCGTAAAACGAACTGGTTTTGACCGCCGTTTGCGCCAGCACCAGGCCGTCCAGGCCTGCCATCATGTCGCCAAATACGGTCCCGACGGCGCACCCCGATGTGCGGGTTTTCTTTTCAAGCTTGTCTTCGACGTCGGTCGGTCCAGCCGTGCGCACCACGACTACTTCGAGTTCCGGATCAAAGTCGATCGCGGTGACACGATCGGCCGCCCCCAACATGCCTTGGTTCAATAAAAAGCCGAGGGCTAGATATTCCGGGTAGTCACCAATGGTCATGGCGGTGACAATTTCCTGGCGATTCAAGTAAATCGTCAGCGGACGCTCCTCGATCACCGAGGTTTCGTAAGGATGACCGCGCTCGTCGATCCCTTGCAGGCGACGCGACAATTTGGGGTCATTCGGGTTGGGAAAGATAGCTGCCATGGGTGTGTGCTTGTTATTGGAGTAGCCCAATACCCTAGCGCGCCACGGCGCCAAAGGCGAGACGCAAACGCGCTAAAAATACCAAGCGGCAAAGCCCAGTGCCGCGGCCAATAGCACCAGCGTGGTCGCGACCAATAAAAACGCATGACCCCACCCCAAATCGGCCATTTGTTTCAGCGACGTGCGCATGCCCAGGGCGCTGATGGCGACCACCAAGGCCGCCGATGAGGCCGAATTGACCGCGCCGCGAATCCAGTCCGGAATCGGCATCAAATTGCCCACCAACATGAGCCAAACAAACCCGAGCAAAAACCACGGTAACTGAATTTGACCGCCACTTTGGCCGCGAAAGGCAAACATCACCACCGCCAACACCACCGGCAATAACGCCACCCGCTGCAACTTCACAAAGGTCGCAATGTCGCCGGCCTCGTGACCCAAGGTATAGCCCGCTCCGACCACCTGGGCGACATCGTGAATAGTTGCGCCAATCAAAAATCCGGACTGAAAGGGCGTGAACCCCAGTTCAATAAACAGCCAGGGATAGACGATCATGGCGATGGTCGACAGGCTGGTAACGCCGGCCACGGTGAATAAAATATCGCGTTCGCTGCGCTGGTTCATGGGCAACACCGCGGCAATAGCCAACGCCGCCGAGGCCCCACAAATGGCCACCGCACCGCCCGCCAACACCCCAAATGCGAGGCTTTTACCCAACAATTTGGCCAGCACCACGCCGCACACCAGGGTCAATGCCAACAACCCCGCGGTCCCGGCCATCGGGCCCCACCCCAGGCTTAAAATGTCGTCAAAGCTAAGCCGCAACCCCAGCAGTGCCACGCCAATCCGCAGCAGCCCCTTGGAAGCAAAGGTCACGCCACGTTGATAGCGCGGCCGCGCCGCGAGGAAGCTGGCCGCCATGCCCAGCAGCAACGCAAACAGCATCACCGGAGCACCGTAGTGGCTGCCCAGGGTGTAGGCGATCGTGCCGATCAGGGCCGCGACCGCGACCCCCGGGGCGGTTTGAAGTAGTGCTCTCACAGTTCGATCGCACGCCCCGTTTGGATGCTTTGCTGAGCCGCCATGCCCATGCGCACGGCCCAGGCGCCATCGGCTACCGTGACTTCGATGGGAGCGCCATCCAGTGACGCCAAAAAGCCTTGGTGCTGGTAAAAGGTCGAGCCGTTATGGTCCCCGGCCGCCAGCAACGCCGGATCAACCGGCACCGGCCACTGGGTCGGCGGCGCGTTACGCGGGCTCAGTTCGACCACCGGCACCGGCGGCGCGCCGGATTCGGCATTCCAAAAGCGTGTCGGGCCCGGCACACGGGCCTCGACTTTGGCCTTGGAACCGACCAGGCAAATTTCTTCTTGGTAGCGACTACCCTCGGCAAACATGCACAGCTCCAGGCTGGCGCGCTGACCGCTGGCAAAGTCGACCACGACCATGGCGTTGTCCAAAATGTCCGGGGTCTGGCCGTCGTAGACCTCGTCCAGATGGTTGACGCTTTGCGCGCCGGATGCATAAACGCGAACCGGGTCGGACTGCAATAGGTGGCGCATCAGGTCAAAGAAGTGGCAACACTTTTCGACCAAGGTCCCGCCGGTGTTGCGATTGAAACGGTTCCAATCGCCGACCTTGGGCAAAAACGGGAACCGATGCTCGCGGATGCTGAGCGTATGAATCGTGCCCAGCGTATCGCCGCGCGACAGCTCGATCAGCGCCTGAATCGGCGGCATGTAGCGGTATTCCATGGCCACCCACCAGCGCTTGTCCGCGGCCAACGCGGCCAGCGGCGCCAAGTCGGCCGGGTCGGTACACAGGGGTTTTTCGACCAACACCGCAATGTCGGCCGCCGCCAATTGCTGTAATTGTTTGGCGTGACAGTAATTCGGACTGGTGATCACCGCAGCATCCAAGCCCAAGGCCAGCAACGCCTGGACATCGTCGACGCGCTGGGCATTTGGGATCAGCCCCTGGGTCGCCGCGGCCATGGCGTCATCCGGTTCGATAAACCCAACCACCGCGACCGCTGGCAACAACGCCAAATTGCGCAGGTGCTCCTGCCCCATCATGCCGCAGCCAATAAATCCGTATCGTTTCATAGCGTTCTTATTGTTCTAGCTCCAACGAGCGTTGTAATGACACACCTGGCTGTCGAACCAAGTCTGGGAATATTCAATCAATTGACCTTCGTGATCCAAGCCAAAGCGCTCGACATAGGCCGCGTGCGCCGGTTCGATGTACTCACCGACGTGCGCCGGGACCGGCGCCAAACCGACTTTGTCTTCGACGCGCGCCACCCAGAGCTGTAACCGCTCACGGTACATCTGGTAGAGCGCCGGCGTAATCCAGTCCAGTTGCAAGGTGTCGGGCGTGCGCACCCAAATGTCCTCAACCGCGACCCAGGTGTCGTCCAGCCGACGCCGCCGGCGAATGTGCTGAGCCGGCGATAGCTGCGTGGTCGGGGCCAGATTCAAGCCCAGTATCTCGCCGCTGGGTTCGCCGCCACCGCCGTTCAATTCGAGGTGAAACAGTGGGTACTTGCCAGCCTCCGGCAGCGCTTTGACATAGGTGCCACTGCCCTGGCGGCGCTCCAGCAAGCCCTCGGTTTCCAGCGCCAGCAAGGATTTTCGCAGCGTGCCGACAGCGACACAGAGTTCGCGCCCAAACGCCGCCTCGGTGGGTAGTTTCTGGCCGACACGATAGCGGCCGCCGGCCAATTCACGGCGCAAGTAATCAGCAATTTGGAGGTAAAGCGGCAACTCATTCATGGCGGCAGTCTATACAGATTGATTTATCATTGATACATTCGCTGGAAATAACGGAGAGCCCTATGTCGATCGTGCCCATCAAAAGCCAAGCGTTAGACGCCAGCGAAGTATCCTGGTTTGCACCGCTGTGCTCGGATGACTATGACCTGCTCGGTGTTCCGAATCCAGAGCTTCGCTCAAACTGGGAAAACACCAGCGCCATCGTTAAACGCGCCGATCAGCTGGGTTTTCGCAATGTCCTGTGCCCCTCCAGCTACCAAGTCGGCCAAGACACCCTGACCTTTGCCAGCGGCATGGCGCCGCTGACACAACAGATCAACCTGTTGGCCGCGATCCGTTGCGGCGAGCTGCACCCGGCGATGTTGGCACGCACGGTTGCGACGCTGGATCACATGCTCAAAGGCCGCCTGACTCTGAACGTGATCAGCTCAAATTTCCCAGGCGAAGACGCCAGCGCCGAGTTGCGCTATCAGCGCAGCCACGAAGTGGTCGAAATTTTGAAGCAGGCCTGGACCCAGGACGAAATTAACTACGACGGCGAGATCTATCAGCTCAAAGGCTTGAGCACCGATCCGGTCCGCCCCTATCAACAAAACGGTGGCCCGTTGCTGTACTTCGGTGGCTACAGCCCGCCGGCGCTAGAATTGTGCGGCCGCCACTGCGATGTCTACCTGATGTGGCCGGAAATCGAGGCCAACTTAGCCGATCGCATGCGCGCCGTGCACGCCCGTGCCGAGGCCCACGGCCGGGTGCTGGACTACGGATTGCGCGTGCACATGATCGTGCGCGACACCGAAGCCGAAGCCCGCGACTACGCCGATCACCTGGTCAGCCAACTCAACGATGAGCAAGGCGAGATGATCAAGCAACGCGCCTTGGATGCGAAAACCATGGGCGTCAACTTACAGGTCCAAAACCGCATGCTGGCGGATGCCAAGGGCTACACCGAATCGAATCTGTGGACCGGCGTCGGCCGCGCCCGCAGTGGCTGTGGAGCGGCACTGGTCGGCAGCGTCGATCAAGTCCTATCGAAAATTGAGAACTACCGAAAAATGGGCATCCGGGCATTTATTTTCAGCGGCTATCCACACCTGCAAGAATGCGAGATATTCGGTACCAAGGTGCTTCCGGAACTCAAAACCTGTTCGCTTCCGGTAGAGTACGGCCGCGTACCCTCATCCACCCCACAGACGCCGCTAGGCATCGGAGAACGCCGCTAATGGAAATGGTTTCCCTACACGACAGCTTACCGCTATTTAGCCGCTTGGTTTATGGCATGTGGCGCTTAGCCGACGACAGCGACACGTCCGACGGCCAGGTCATTGCCAAGGTTGAAAAGTGCCTGGAACAAGGCATCACCACACTGGATCACGCCAACATCTATGGCGACTACGCCTGTGAAGCGCTATTTGGCCGCGCCCTGAAAGCGCGTCCGGACCTCAAGGACGCCTGCCAGCACATCAGCAAATGCGACGTCATGTTGTTATCGGATCACTACCCGGACCGGCGGGTCAAACATTACGACACCAGCGCCGTCCACGTTATTGAGTCCGCTGAAACCAGCCTCAGCCGGCTGGGTATTGATGCCTTGGATCTGTTGCTGATTCACCGTCCCGACCCCTTTATGGACCCCACCGAGACCGGACGGGCGTTGGATTCATTAATCGACAGCGGCAAAGTCAAAGCCTGCGGCGTCAGCAACTTCAAGCCCTGGGACCTGGATTTGTTACAGGCCCACATGCACCACCCGCTGGTGACCAACCAGATTGAAATTAACCCGATGGCAGTGGATTGCTTCGTCAATGGCGACATTGCCAAAGCCCAAACGATGGGGATCAAACCCATGGCGTGGTCACCGCTCGCCGGCGGCGCTTTGTTTGGCGACAGCGCCCGCGCACTTGAACTGCGCGCTGTGATGCAGCCGATCGCCGACAACGCGAACGTTGGCATTGATGCGGTCGCCGTGGCTTGGTTGCTGGCTCACCCGGCGGGGATTTTGCCGGTTTTGGGCACCAACAACCTCGAGCGCATCGCTCGCCTGTCCGACGCCACACGCGTCAGCATCGACCGCCAGCAATGGTTCGAAATTTACCAAGCGGCCACCGGCCAGGAAGTACCGTGAGCCGAGCATTACGCGACGCCCTCGGGCAATGGGCGACTGGCGTCGCCATCGTCACCGCGCGCCAAAACGATCAAGACATTGGCTTAACCTGCAACAGCTTCGCGTCGGTGTCGCTAGACCCGGCGCTGGTGCTATGGTCAATTCAGCACAGCTCGAACTGCTATGAAGCCTTCACTGAAGGCGGTGGCTATTGTGTCAACATCTTGACCGAGGACGACGCTGACCTGGTCTGGAAATTCACCAAAGGCGAGCACGCCGAGCGCTTTAACGGCGTCGATTTAACTCGGCTGCCGTCCGGGCGGGCACGACTGACCAACGCCTTGGCCTGGTTCGATTGTGACCTGCACAAGGTCATTGGCGCCGGGGATCACGACATTTTGCTGGGCCAGGTCAACGACTTCGCCCATCAATCGGCACCACCGGTTTTATTTGGACAGGGCAAGTTAGGACGACTGGACGCCCTGTAGACCTCACCGATCCGACAACAATAACGACAGGACGGAACATGCTTTGGATTGACGCGCCGCTCAAGGCGCTGAACCACCTCAACAACGCCTTCGGGCGACTCGGCCTGAACATCGCATGGGTGCTGGTGTCCCTGATGGTGGGCACCATTTTGTTGCAGGTGTTCATGCGCTACGTGGTCAACCACGCCCTGCCCTGGCCCGAAGAAGTCGCCCGCGCGCTGATGATTTGGATGATGGCGCTGGTCGCGGCCCCGGCCTTGCGCAAAGGCGACTTTGTCGCCATTACGCTGTTACCCGATTCGCTGCCCGTTCGACTGGGACAACTATTAAACCTGGTGTTGATGCTGTTTTGCTGTGCGATTTTGTTTTTGCTTAGCGACCTGTCGATTGACTTTTTCCAGCGCGGATTTCGTACCCGCGCCGCCAGCTTTAACCTGCCCCGGGCATGGATCTACCTGGCCATGGGGGTGTGTTACTTCTCGATGTTGGCGGTGATGCTGGAACTGACGCTGCGCCACCTGCGCCTAACCTTGACGGGAAAAACCCCATGCTGACATGGTTTTTACCGCTGTTTTTGCTGCTAATTTTAATCGGCATGCCGGTCTTTTTCGCCATGCTGGCGGCACCGGGTTCGCTGCTGTTGTTGCTGGACATGGACCGGGACATTCCGCTGCTGTTTCGTAACATCTACAACGGCATCGATAGCTTTCCGTTGATGGCCATCCCGTTCTTTATGTTGGCCGGGGAATTGATGAACCGTGGCGGCATCACGCTGGCGCTGATCAATTTCAGTCAATCCTTACTCGGGCACATCCGCGGCGGCCTGGCCCACGTCAACATTTTCAGCTCCATGCTGTTTGCCGGCCTATCAGGCAGCGCCGTGGCCGATACCAGCGCGCTGGGCTCGATGCTGATACCGGCGATGGAAAAGAACGGTTATTCGCGCAAGTTCGCCGCCGCCATTACCGCCGCCAGCTCCGTTATCGGCCCGATTATCCCCCCCAGCGGCATCATGATTATCTATGCCTACACCATGGAAGTGTCGGTGGCGGCCTTGTTTGCCGCCGGCATCGTGCCGGGCATTTTGGTCGGTGGCGCACTGATGGCAATTACCAGCGTCATGGCCAAGCGCTACGATTTCCCAGTCGCCAGCGAACGGGCGAGCTGGCGTCAACGCGGCGGCGCCGCTAAATCCGCGTTCTTGCCACTGCTGACCCCGGTGATCATTTTAGGCGGTATCTTGGGCGGCATTTTCACCCCCACCGAAGCCAGCGCCGTGGCCGTGGCCTACGCCTTGGTACTGAGCCTATTTGTGACCCGCACCTTGACCTTTAAGGAGCTGCCGGAAATCTTTAACAAGGCGGCCATGGCCAGCGCCGTGGTGCTGTTATTGGTCGGCGCGGCGATTGCCTTTAAGACCGTGGTCAGCCTATCGCATGTGGCCGAAGATTTGGCGACTTGGGTGTTGGCGCTGTCGTCGTCCAGCTACGTGCTGTTGTTCCTGATCAATATTCTGTTGTTCATTGTCGGGATGTTTTTGGACGCGGGCCCGGCGATTATTATTTTGGGCCCAATTTTAGGGCCGGTATTTATCGACATGGGCGTCGATCCCGTGCACTTCGCCATGATCATGAGCGTCAACTTGACGGTCGGGTTGGCGACACCGCCGATGGGCTTGGTGCTATTTGTCGCAAGCTCCGTGTCCGGCGAAAAGGTTGAAACGATTAGCCGTGCGATCTTGCCGTTTTTGGCGGTCGAAATACTGGTGATCTTGTTGATCACCTTTGTCCCGGCAATTTCGTTAACAGTTCCGAGGTGGTTAGGTCTGGTGACTTGACCTGGAAGGCGGGAATTCCGCACGATGTATCAATAACAAAAATGAGGTTCAACATGTTTAAACAGTCGAAAAACCTAATCACCGCGGCCCTGATCGGCGCCAGCATTGCGGTGGCGGGCGTGGCCAGCGCGGCGGATTTCAACCTGCGCGCGGTCGCCAACTCCAACGAAAACGACGAAGACTATGACGGCCTGGTGGTCTTTAAGGACTACGTCGAAGCGGCCAGCAACGGCGCCATTAAAGTGGATTTGTTTATCGGCACCCAGCTGTGCGCGAACGGCACCGAGTGCCTACAGGCAATCGAGGACGGCAGTGTCGACATTTACGTGTCAACGTCCGGCGGTGTCGCATCGACCTTCCCGTACGTGCAAATGTTTGATTTGCCCTACGTCATGTCCAACGACCGTGTCGCCGAAGACGTCTTAAGCGGCCCCTTTGTGGCCGACCTGCGTAGCCAAATGCTGTCGGATTCGGACAACGTGGTGCGCTTGATGACCGTGGGCAACACCGGCGGCTGGCGTAACTTTGCTAACACCAAGCGCACCCTGCGTACACCGGCTGACTTTGAAGGCCTGAAAATTCGCACCGTCGTTGCGGACTTGCCCCAGGAACTGGTCAAGGCCTTGGGCGCCAGCCCGACTCCGATCCCCTGGCCTGAGCTGTTCTCTAGCTTCCAGACCGGTGTGGTCGAGGGCTCTAAAAACGGCATCACCGACATCATGGGCATGAAATTCCCCGAAGCCGGCTTGAAGTACGTGACGCTGGACGGCCACGCCTACATGGCAGCGCTGTGGATGATGAACAACGAAGTGTTCATGAACATGCCGACTGACCTGCGCCGGGTCATGGTCGATGGCTTTGCCGCACTGCAGCAGGCGACCTTCGCCAGCCCCAAGCGTAAGTCGATCCAGGCCTACCAGGAGTTCAAGGAAATCGGCGGCGAACTGTACGTGCCCACTCCGTCTGAAAAAGCGCAGTTAGCAGCGGCCGCGGCACCGGTTTATGACTGGTTCAAAGGCAACGTGCGCGAGGGCGAGCGTTTCTTCAATGCCTTCCAAAAGGCCTCCAAAGACGCCGAAGCTAAGTTTGACGCCGAGTACGCGCGCGACTTGATGTAAGGCGACCGGGCCGCCCTCGGGCGGCCTGGGTTATTCGAAAGGAAACAGATGAGCCCGATAGTCTTTGACCAGCTTCTGGGACTGCTCAATTTGAGCCGGGCTCATTTTTTTAACAATTTCTTCTTGGCTAATTGCCGCATCCGGATCGCCCCCAATGGCGGAAATGGTGTACCAGGCATAGCCACGAACCAAGTCAATACCGGTCAGGCCTCGGCCGACTTCGTAATACCACCCGATGCCGCTTTGGGCGCCCGCATGGCCGCGCATACTGGCACGCAAATACCATTCAAACGCGCGAATATCGTCGCGTTCGACCCCCAGCCCCAAGGCATACATGCTGCCGATCAATTCTTCGGCGTCAGCATTGCCAGTTTGGGCCATGGGATACAGCTGCACAAACGCGGCCGCATACTCGCCGCGTTCCATCATATTTTTTGCATCCTCAACGTCGCCTGCGTGTGCGAGAAACGACAAGGCTAGTGCTAGGACTGGAATGAAACGCATGTGGACCCCTTTATTTTTGTTGCTCACCAGCTTACCAGCCTTCGCCACCAGCGTGCCCTGGGCGCCGCTGTCGGCGGATGACTTTTTGCCCGTCGACCCGGCCCGGGTCGAGCTGGGGCGTCAGTTGTTCAAGGATCCCGTCCTCAGCGGTAATTTCAACATCAGCTGCCAAACCTGTCATTTGCCCGAATTCGGCAGCGCCGACGGCGTGTCGTTAAGCGTTGGCGAAGGCGGCATTGGCGAGGGCCCCAAGCGGACCGCCAACGCCGGCATCAAAAAACGCGTGCCGCGCCACGCCCCGCCGCTGTGGAATTTGGGGCACCGCTCGGTGACCCAGATGTTTTGGGATGGCCGGCTGTCGATTGACCCCAAGGCACCCAGCGGCTTTGACAGCCCGGCCGAGGACCGCCTGCCGCAGGGGCTTAATTCCCTGCTGGCCGCCCAGGCCGTATTGCCGCTGACGGCGCAGTTTGAAATGGCCGGCAACACCGGTGAAAACGAAGTCATCGGCGCCGCCCGCCAACGCATTGACTGGGCCTGGCCGGTGATCGTCGAGCGCATTATTGGGTTTGACTACTACTGGGAGCTGTTGCAAGCCGCGTACCCCGAGTTAACGCGGCGCCGGGATGTCGATATCAGCCACCTGGCGAATGCCATTGGCGACTTTATCAACCTTGAATTTCGCACGCTCGATGCCCCGATCGACCGCATTGCACGCGGCCAGGCGGTCCAGTTAAGCGACAGTGAGCAACGCGGCCTAGCATTGTTTTATCAAGACGGCAGTTGTGCCCAGTGCCATTCCGGGCCATTGATGACCAACCAGTCCTTTGTCTCGCTGGGGTTGCCACCAATGGGCCCCGGCCGCACGCGGCCCTGGGACCCGGTGGCCCGTGATTTGGGGCGCATGGCCCACTCCAATGACTGGAACGACCGCTACGCGTTTCGGGTACCCTCGCTACGCAACGTCGGAAAAACCGCCCCCTACGGCCACAACGGTGCCTATGCAACGCTGCGCGGGATAATCGAACACCATAACGATCCGCGCGCGGCGCTGGATCGCTACGATCGCAGCCAGGCCATCTTGGCCGACGCTGCGCACCTTGAACGGATTGACTGGATCGGTTTCGAAAATGCCCGGGAAATGGCGCGTTTGCGCGACTCTATCCAAGTCGAGCCGATGGGGTTATCGGCCCAAGACATTGACGATCTGATTGCCTTTTTGGGGCTGCTGGATTCGGAAGACTAACCAAAGCGCTCGCGCAGCAGATTTTTCTGCACTTTGCCCATGGTGTTGCGCGGCAATTCGTCAACAATGTGCCACGTTCGCGGCAATTTAAACGCCGCCATGGCGACACGGCAGGCCGCTTTGACCGCGTCTAAATCGAGCGTATCCTCGGCCACCAAGACCGCCACAATGCCTTCACCAAAGTCTGGGTGCGGCACGCCAATCACCGCACTCTCTTTGATCCCCGGCATGTCATTCAACACGTCCTCGATTTCCTTGGGGTAGACGTTGAGCCCGCCGGTAATAATCAAATCCTTGCCGCGGCCGACGATCGATACATAGCCGTCGTCGGACAGCGTCGCTAAATCACCGGTCACAAAGAACCCGTCATCGGTAAACTCCGACGCGGTTTTTTCCGGCAGTTTCCAGTAGCCGGCAAACACGTGATCGCCCTTAACCTGTAGCGAGCCAATTTCGCCGGCCGCACTGGGGGCGCCATCCTCGCTGACAATACGGGCCTGAACGCCCGGTAGCGCGGGCCCAACCGAACCGGCCCGGCGATCTCCATTGAGCGGATTGGAGCAGCTCATGCCGGTTTCGGTCATGCCGTAACGCTCCAGAATGCGCTGGCCGGTGCGCTCGAAAAACTGATCCGAGGTTTCCACTAACAATGGCGCGCTGCCGGATATGAACAATCGCATGTGGCCAGTCAACGCGCGGTCAAAACGTGCCTCACTCAACAGTCGCGTGTAGTAAGTCGGCACGCCCATCATCACCCGGGTCCGCGGCAATGCCTGCAAGACCGCCTCAACCTCGTATTTCGGCAGCAAAATCACCTTGGCCGCGTTGACCAAAGCCAAGTTCAAGGCCACGAACAAGCCGTGCACATGAAACAGCGGCAGCGCATGCAACAGCGTGTCCTCGGTGCTGTAATCCCAGGCCTGGGTCAGCATCTGCGCATTCGACAATAGGTTGTTGTGGGTCAGCATCGCGCCCTTGGGCTTGCCCGTGGTCCCCGAGGTGTACAAAAACGATGCCAAGTCCGATGGCGCACGCGCAACCGTGGCACCAAAGCGCCCTGTGTGGGCCTCGAACGCGGCCCGCAGCGAGCCGCCGTCCAAATCCAAAGTCTGGACCTGGAGACCGCCCAGACGCGCGGCAATGGCCTCGGCACCGGCTTGACGCGACGTCGTGCAGACGTGAATGACGGGTTCGGCGTCACTCAAGAAGTACTCAATTTCGCTGTCCGTGTAGCCCGAGTTCAGCGGCAAGTAGACACCACCGGCCTTTAAGCAGGCCAGGTACAGCACCACGTTCATGGCATCCTTGTCGACCTGCGCTGACAATCGCTCGCCCGGCTTCAAGCCCAAGCTGGCCAGCAAACTGGCCATCCGATCGACCGCTTCCAACAGCGCCTCGGCACGGGTTTCAGTACCATCTAGGGTTTCCAGAATCACCGAATCCGGGTCACGGGCCAGCGCGGTTTCGATGTGACTAAATAAATTTGAGCTCATGTTTTGGTCCTTAACGCAGCCACCGGCGCGCGCCGGTGGGATTTCAATTTAGGCGACACCGCGACCTCGCCACGGGCCATTAACGCCTCGTGGTTTTTAACAATGGTGTCCGCTTCGTAGAGGTAGTTGACCATGGCGCCAAAGCTGCGTGATTGGCCAGCCTCGCTTGAATCGGCCGATAGATTGATGCGCTCCAAACGCGCCCCATTGCCCAGGTGGAATCGCGCCACCGGGTCGATCAAGCGGCCACGTTCAAAGCTGGTGAGGTACTCGATGCACAGCCCCACAAAGGGCTCGTCGCCAGCTTGCTGACGCGCGCAACGTTCGGGGTCGCTGTCGACCCAGCGTTTCAGCCCCGGAATCGGCGACAAGGTCACAAAGGTTTTGATTTGCGGCGTGGTGTGGCGCATCACCTCGACCACCTGCTTGATCAAAAAGTTGCCAAAGGACACCTGAGCCAAGCCGGCCTGGCAGTTGTTGATCGAATAGAAAACCGCGGTATCAGCGTCCTCGGGATCGATTTCGCCGGCACTCAGTAACGGCTCGATTGCCCCTGACATGCCTTTGACCAAGGCCACTTCAACAAAGATCAGCGGCTCGTCCGGCATCGCCGGGTGAAAATATCCAAAGCAGCGGCGATCCTTGGCCAGGCGCCGGCGTAGATCGTCCCAGCCCTGAATTTCGTGGACCGACTCGTACCGAATCAGCTTTTCCAGCACATCCGCCGGGGTTTGCCAGCTGATTTGGCGCAACTCCAAAAAGCCCTTGTTAAACCAGCTTGAAAACAGATGCACAAAATCCGAGTGAATGCGCTTTGCAGTGGCCGCCGGCAGCGCCAGCCCGCGCAAGGACTCGCGCATGCGGATTAAGGACACGGTGCCGTCCGGGGCCGAATTCAACCGCCGAAACAGCTCTTGGCGACGCGGCTCACTGGCGTTGTGGACCCACACCGGATCGGCCTCAGGGTCGGCCTGATAATCGTCAATCGCACCCAACAAGGCGCTGCGGTCGACGCCCAGCTGGGCCTCCGTGGCCAACCAAAATTCCAACCGCTCGGTGTCATCAAAGGCGGCATAGGCTTCAAACACGTCACTGGCCAGGGCCAGGCCGCTGGCTTCGCCGCGACTGGAGACCAGTTCGTGACAGCGCTGCAACAGGCGCTCAACCGCGGTCCCTTCACGACTTTCCAACAGCTCCCGCGCCTTGCGCGAGATCTGGTTCAGCAGCCCCGAAATCGTTGGGCTCATGCCACGTCCGCCCGACAGGTTTCGAATAATGCACCCAGCCCCGGTACCGCACCGGCCAATCCCAAGGCCTGCATCATCGCAGCCCCAGTCGCCAGCGCCGCGCTGAGGGTCGGCACCCCAGTTTTATCTTGGATCAGTTGGATCGACGGCAGTGACGGCATTTGCACGCACGCCGAACCGACGATCGCATCAACATTGTTCAACGCCAGCTTTTGCGCCAGCGCCAGCGGCTGCAGCGGGTTTTGTGCAGCCACTTCAAGGTTGTCCGCAATTTCCAATGACAGCGCCTCCTGCACTTCGATCCCCTCGTGTTCCAGGTACGCCACCACCTTGGCCGTCAACGGCTTCATATACGGCGTAATGATCGCGACTTTTTTCGCGCCCATGGCGTGCAGTCCATCGACCAGCGCACCGGCCGAGGTAATCACGGGTGCCGCGCTGTCGTTACTCAAGGCTTGGTTTTCCAACCGGGCTTGGCTGACGCGGTGGTAACCCAGCCCCTGGGCCATGATCGCAACTAGACAGGCATAGCCCATGACGTCGACCGCGGCGTCGCTCAGTTCCAGCGCACAGCGGTCACTTTCCACGTCCATCGCCGCCAAGGCTTCAGGCGTCACGTGCTTCATGCGCATGCGCGATGAATGAAAGGTAAACCGCTCGCTGTACTGACCTTCGCGCTGACGAAAAATCGCCGGTATTTCGGTCTCCATGGTGACGTTGGAGCTGGGCACAATTTGACCGATACGGTAACTGCGCTTGCTCATACCGCGGTCCCCATCATCAGATCCGGCAACCAGGTCACGATGCCCGGGAACACGCTGAGGATCAAAATCGCCAGCACCATGCAGCCCACGTAGGGCGCCGAGCCTTTAAGGATTGTTTTCAGCGGAATTTCCGGCGCGATACCGTTGATCACATAGAGGTTCAAACCAACCGGGGGCGAGATCAAACCGATTTCCATGTTGATGGTCAAAATCACCGCGAACCAGTAAGGGTCAAAGCCGGCCGCCAAAATGATCGGCAGCAAAATCGGCGCCGCCATCAAAATCACCGCGACCGGTGGCAAGAAGAAGCCCGCCACCAGCAAGAACAGGTTGACGTACAACATCAGCACCCAGCGATTGACGTCCAGCGTGCCGATCCACTCGGCAATGGCCTGGGTAATGAACAGGCTGGACAGCATGTAACTAAACACGCCGGCGGCGCCGATGATTAACAGGATCATCACCGACTCTTTAGTCGAGTCGCGCAACATCACCCACAGCTGCGAAAAGTCCGTCATCCGGTAAATAATGATCGCCAGCAGCAAGCACAGCAGCGCACCCACCGCCGCGGTTTCCGACGGCGTCGCGACACCGCCATACAGCGCGTACAGAACTCCGACGATGACCGCCAAAAATGGCAACACACGCGGCAATACCTCAAAGCGTTGCTTCCACGTAAAGCTGCGGCCGCCCAGGGCGTCGACGCCGCCCTGCTTCCAGGTCGAATACACCGACCAGGCCATAAACAAGCCCACCAGCAACAGGCCCGGCACGACACCGGACAGGAACAAGCGCCCAATCGAGGTTTCGGTGGCGATGCCATACACAATCATGGTCACCGACGGCGGGATTAGGATGCCCAGCGTGCCGCCGGCGGCAATCGAGCCGGTCGCCACCGTGTCGGGATAGTTGCGTTTGCGCATCTCGGGGATGCCCATTTTACCAATCGCCGCACAGGTCGCCGGCGACGAACCGGACATCGCCGCAAACAGCGCGCAGGCGCCCAAGTTACTGATCACCAATCCACCGGGAATGCGCGTCAACCACCTATCCAATGCCTCATATAGGTCAGCACCGGCGCGGGTCGAGGCAATCGAGGCGCCCATCAAGATAAACATCGGAATCGACAACAAGGCGAAATTGTCGAGCTTGCCAAATAAGATTTCCGGCATCAGCTCGAGCGAGCGCACACCGTCAAAAACGAGCAAAAATATGGTCGAGACAATCAGCAGGCCATTGGCCACCGCGACGCCAGAAAACAATACAAATATGGTGACCGCCGCGACGATCAACCCTAGCAATAACGGATCCATTAGTGGCCTCCTCCGGCCAACTCAATCGCCTCGGCGGGCGTATCGACGGTATCAATCAAGTCCGCCACCAACTGCAGCGCAAACAACCCAAATCCAATCGGCATGACGCTGTATGGGATCCACAGCGGGACCGCATTGACGGTATCGCTGGTCCAATTTTTAGCCCAGGCGATGTGGGCCATTTCGTAGCCATAAAATGCCATGATCGAGACCACCACGATGCTGGCCAAGGCGGCCACAATCAGCAGGCCTTTGCGCAAACTCGGGGGCAACATAACGGCCACCAAATCCACGTTGACGTGACCTCTGAGGCGTTGGACATAGCCCATACCCAGCATGGTCGCGCCCAAAATTAGATAGATCACGGTCTCGGTCTGCCACGCAGTCGAGCCGTTCAATACATAGCGTATAAAAATCATTTGGCAGGTAATCGCAACCGCCACTACCACCATCATCGCAGCCGTGACGCCGACGACCTGATTAACTCGGTTGACCCAAGTGACGAAAAATCGCATGCCGTTCTCCAGAAAAAACGGGGCGCAGAACGCACCCCGCCGTAGGACCTACTCGACGTCCAGCGCCAAGTCCAAAAAGCGCTGACCTTCCGGATAGTCTTCAACAAACATTTTGTACGACGTTTCCTTAGCCAGATCACGCCAGGCGTTGAACTCGCCCTGACTCATTTCTTTGATCTGAACACCGGCCTTGCGATAGACGTCAACCGAGTTGGCGTCTTCTTTTTTCGCTTCAGCCAGGTAATAGGCTTCGGCTTTGGCCGCGCCTTCACGCAGTGCGGATTGCTGGGCACTGTTCAAACCGTCAAACGCACCTTTGTTCATCAGCAAGGGCTGGTACATAAACCACAGCGCGGTATCGCCGGCTGGGGTGTAGCAGCTGACCTGCTCGTAGACGCGGTATGACACAAACGACGATGATGAGGTGTTAGCCGCATCCAACACACCGGTTTGCATGGCGTTGTAGATCTCGCTGGACGCCATGGATGCAATCGATGCGCCTGCGCCGACCAGCATTTGTTCAAAAGCTTTACCCGCTGCACGGGTCTGAAGGCCCTTGATATCGTCCGGTGAGGTGATGCACTTTTCACGACCGACAAAACCGCCCGCCAGGTAGCCGTGGACCAGCACCATCACGTCGTCTTCGGCCATCACTTCTTCAATCGCGTCCATAAAGGGCGATTCGTTCAAGCGCGCTGCGTGGTCGTGGTTTTTAACCAAACCCGGCATCAGCGTCAGGTTATACGCCGGTTGTTGACCGCCGGCGTAACTCAGCGGTAACACCGTCATGTCGAGCTGGCCACGGCTCAGCGGCTTGTACTGCTCGCGCGGCTTGAACAAGGCTTTAGCGGGGAAAATTTTGATATCCAAATCAACATTCGCAGCGCTGACATGATCGGCGACCATTTGCGCGACTTTGTGGCGAACGTCTTTGGTTGACCATTGGTGCGACAAACGCAGTTCCGCCGCCAGGGCGCTGGACGAGGCCAGGCCGGCAGCCAACATTGCAGCCACTAGTTTTTTCGTGTTCATGAGACACTCCTTCTTTATAATTATTCGGTGCACGCTTTTTTGTATGCACAAATGAAGTTAGTGTATTCAAAGCGCCCGAGTCAATAGGAACCCCACCGGATGAGCAAGAACGCCACCGATCGAATTTTCGAGGCATTAGAAGAACGCATCGTCACCGGCACGATCAAAAGTGGCGAGCGCATTGACGAAACCGCCGCCGCCGAGCAATTCGGCGTGTCGCGGACCCCGGTGCGCGAAGCCTTCGCACGCTTGGCAGCATCGGATCTGATTGAAAAGCGGGATGGCCAGCGCGGCTATTTTGCCTCGGCCCCGTCGATTACACGGCTGATTGAAATGTTCGAAGTGATGGCGGAACTGGAAGGGATGTGTGCGCGGTTAGCATCGCGGCGCATGCGCACGGCGGACATCGAACGCCTCAAACTAGCCAACGAGGCCTGTCATGCCGCGATCGAAAACAATGACCCGGATTTGTATTACGCCTTGAACGTGGACTTTCACGAAATTGTTTATAACGGATGCGGCAATCGTTTTTTGGCGGATGAGACCCGCCAAATTCGCCACCGATTGAAATCGTACCGGCGCCTGCAACTGCGCGTCCGAGGACGCATGAATCAATCGTTAGGCGAACACAGCGCGATTATCGAGGCCATTGTCGCCGGCGACGCGGCGACGGCTGAACGGCTATCCAAGGCGCATGTGTCGGTTCAGGGCGAACGCTTTGCCGACCTGATGGCGCAGCTATAAGCCCTAAACTAGACGAACCACTGGGTGTGCAGGCTAGGCTGCTTGCGCGGTGCGGCTACCACCCCACCGAAACCAAACGCAGCCGCCAAAGCGCCACTCATGCTTTCAAACCAAGCTATAGTCACAGATGAATTTTTCATGGTCTTTACTCCCGCCACGTTGGCGTCAATAAGGTGAGGGGCGACTGGCCGCCTCTTGTGGATTCACTATAGGAACACTGCGCGATTCTGACTAAAGACATTTCGTCCCTTCGGGGTTAGAAAAACTAATCCATAAATAGCGCCCCACCCTAACGACCCTGTGCCGATCGTCGTCAGGCTGAAACAATCGACTGAAATGGTGTACAAAGAGACAGCGCACTTATTTTCGCAGACCGCTTGGATGGACTGAGTTATGAACGTTGCCTTACCCACCCCCGACAAGGGGCAGCACTCGCCGGTGCTGGTGTTGAACGCCGACTTTCGGCCGCTGAGCTACTATCCGCTGTCACTGTGGAGCTGGCAGGATGCGGTTAAGGCGGTGTGCTTGGATAAAGTCAGCGTGGTCGAAGAATACGACGATCAGGTCGCCAGCCCCTCTACCACCTTGACCTTGCCGTCGGTGATTGCACTGCGCGAATACGCCCCGCAATCACGCAGCGTCGCCTTTACCCGCTTTAATTTGTTCCTGCGCGACCGCTTCACCTGCCAGTACTGTGCCGAGCGATTGCCGCCCAAGGCCCTGACCTTTGATCATGTCATTCCGCGCTCATTGGGCGGCAAAACCAGCTGGGATAACATCGTGGCGGCCTGCCAACAGTGCAACCGGCGCAAAGCCAACAAACTGCCGCACAAAATTGGCATGCACCCGATTACCCCGGCCAAGGCGCCCACGGTGTGGCAACTGCAGCAACACGGGCGCTCGTTCCCACCGAATTTTTTACACCACAGCTGGACCGATTACCTGTATTGGGATGGCGCCCTAGAGTGCGACGAGCCGACCATTACGGCCTAGACTTTGCGCAGCGCCATGTAATTGCCAAATACCACCAGTGCACTGCCCATCACGGCTTCCAGCGTCCACTGATAGTCTTCAAAGACGGTGCTGATGGCCAAGGCCACGACCGGAAACAGCAAGGTTGAAAAGGCCGCACGTTCGGCGCCCCAGTCGCGGATGATTTTCATGTAGGCGGCGAACGCCACGATGGATCCGAATACCACCAAATAAGCAAAACTGACGACATAGTCCGCCCGGAAATCAAACACCAAGGGTTTGCCCCAAAACAGGCACAGCGCCAGCGTAAATAGGCCGCCATACAGCATGCCCCAGGCATTGCCCGCCATCAGCCCAATCCCGGCCTTTTGATTGCGTGCGTTGATGATATTGCCGGTGCTGGCACAAACGGTCGCGACCACACAAATCAGCAGCGCGCCGACCTCGGCCGGCCCATAGGCCAGATTGAAGATGTCGGGCATAAACAACAGTGACAACCCACAAAACCCAACAATGCCGCCGACCACGACCCGCAGCGGCACCGGGACCTTGAGGAAAACCCGTGCGCCAAACGCGTTCCAGATCACCATGGTGCTGAACATGACCGCGATCAGGCCGCTGGTCAGGTAGCCGGTGGCGATATAGAACAGGGCGTAATTGACCGAAAATAAGGTCACACCCTGAGCCAACACCCACAGGTGCTGACGCCCACGCAGCCGCAGCGACAGCCCGAACAGCCGACACCCCAGTAGCATCAGCGCCGCCGCCGCCAAAAAACGCCAGGCCACGCTGACCATCGGGTCGACCGTGCCCAGTTGAAATTTAATCGCGTACCAGGTCGAACCCCAAATCAATACGGTCAGTAAAAACAGGGACTTATCGTGGGGTCGCATGGCCAACCTTAGAGTGCATCAAGCTGCGCTTTGATCTGGGTCTGGCGGGCTATGTCAGCCATCTCACGACCGACACGCGGCGCCGCCTGCAATGCCGCGGCATAGTAACCGCGGGCTTCGTCCGGCTGCTTTTTGGCCAACATCAGATCGCCAAAGCCCTGCAACGCAATGAGGTTGTCTGGCTGTGCCTTGAGGACCGATTGAAACAGCGCCGCGGCTTCTTTTTTATTACCGACCGACAGCGGCCAGCCCGGCGCCTTGGCCAACAAATTGGCCAAAATGGCGCGTGCCATATGGTTTTGTCCGTCCGCCTCCAGCGATGCCAGCAGAGATTTCTTGGCTGCCTTGATCGCACCGAGCGCGCCGACGCCGCCTTTTTCACGTGCCACCGACGCGCCGATTGCGCCGCGCCACATCAACACTTCACTGGAGTCGTCCATCGCGTTGACGGCCGCCAAATGGCCTTCTAACTCGCTCAACTTGGCGCCCGCATCTTGGGTCTGCCAGCTGGTTTGGTCATAGGCTTGAATCAACTCGCCCAAATCAGCATGAACCGACACGCTGGCCGTCATCAACAGCGCCATTAACAATCGCATGAGGTTTCTCCGTGTTGTTTTTATGCCGGCACAGTGGCAGGTTTCGCGCATGAACCGAATTCCTCGAATCTTTACACACTCTGCCCCCCAGCACAGTAGCGCCCTAACACTGAGCGGCGATGACGCTCACTATTTGCTCAATGTGCTGCGGGTGAAGCCAGGCCAACACCTTGAATTGTTCGATGGCAGCGGCAGCGTGTGGCCCGCCAGCGTCAGCGAGCGCGGCCGGCGCGACCTGACTCTGGCGCTTGAACCGGTGCTTAGGGTCGACAACGAAAGCCCGCTGGACCTGACCTTGGAATTGTCGGTGACCAAAGGCGAGCGCTTCGAGTGGGCGCTGCAGAAAGCCACCGAGCTGGGCGCGCGACGTATTCAACCGATTATCAGCGAGCGCAGCGAAGCGCGCCTGTCCGCCGAGCGCCACAGCAAGCGCGAGGCGCGCTGGCACAGCATCATTGTCAGCGCCTGCGAACAGTCCAAACGCGCCGTGCTGCCTCAGCTTTTACCGCTGTCTGAACTCACCGAGTTGGCAAGCATCACCGCGCCGACTCTGGGGCTGGTGTTGGCACCCGGTCAGGGCCAGGCCTGGCCCAGCCAGTGCCCCGGTTCGCTGCGCGCGCTGATCGGGCCCGAGGGCGGGCTCAGCGACGACGAAATCGCATGGGCCCAAGCCCAGGGTTATCAGGGCATTGGCCTGGGGTCACGCATACTGCGCGCGGAAACCGCAGCCGTTACCGTCGCAAGCCTCTGTCAAAGCCGTTACGGAGACCTCGGCTAGGGTGTATTCTGCTCGCTCCACTACCTTAGGCTAGGAGCCGCGCGTGAGCCTCAACATTGGCATTTTGATGGACCCGATCGAGGGCATCAAACCCTATAAAGATACTTCGTTCGCCATCCTGTTGGCGGCCCAAAAACGCGGCGCCACACTGCACTACCTGACCCCGGCGGACCTGTCGCTGGATCGCGGCATCGCCATCGGCCGCAGCGCGACATTAACCGTGCGCGACCAAAACGAAGATTTTTATACCCTCGGCGACGCCAGCTTTAAGCCGCTGGGTAACCTGGACCTGCTGTTTATTCGAACCGACCCGCCGTTTGACAGCGAGTACCTGTACGCCACCCAAATCCTGGACATCGCAGAAAATCAGGGCGTCAAAGTCATCAACCGCCCAAGCTCGGTGCGCGACTGCAATGAAAAACTGTTCGCGACCTGGTTCCCCGACCTGATGGCGCCGACGCTGGTCAGCCGCAACGAAGACCAGCTGCGCGCATTTTACGCAGACCACGGCGACGTCATCTTCAAGCCGCTGGACGGCATGGGCGGACGCGGAATTTTCCGCATTGGCGCGGACGGCATGAACCTGGGTGCGGTCATCGAAAGCCTGACCGACAGCGGTCGCCACAGCATCATGGTGCAAAAATACCTGCCGGCGATTGTCGAGGGTGACAAACGCATCCTGATGATTAACGGCGAACCGGCGGATCATTGCCTCGCCCGCATCCCCAGCCAAGGCGAGACCCGCGGCAATCTCGCAGCCGGCGGCCGTGGCGTCACCCAGCCCCTGTCGGACAGCGATCGCGCGCTGGCTAATACCATTGGCCCGCACCTTCGCGAACGCGGACTATATTTAGTAGGTCTGGACGTGATCGGCGACCGAGTGACTGAAATCAATGTGACCTCGCCGACGTGCATGCGCGAGATCGATGCGGCCACCGGCAGCGACCTGGCGAGTGATTTATTGGAGGTGGTAACAGGACTGCTGTGACCCTAAGTATCGAGCACACTGACAAAGCACTCTGGGCCGGGCTGGGCATCGCCGCGCTCGCCCATGCCGCATTAATTGTACCCTTTTTGGTCGATCCAAAGCCGGCTCAAAGCCTGCGCTGGGCCGACATGGCCGTTACCATTGCCAACCCCAGCCACGACCAACGACCCGATGACGCCAGTTTCCAGTCGATCACCCAACAGCTCGGTGGCGGCGAGCTGACCACCCATCAGCGCCTACGCAGCGGCGACATTGGCCGCGACGCCGAACCCGACGCCGAGGCGACCGATATTGATGGTCGTGATCGCGGCGCGGACCGCGCGCAAAGTGCCGGTGTCATGGCCCGCGCCGGCGACGCTGAAACCCAAACCGGTGCCGGCGACCTGTGGATGGTTTACAGCCAAGCCGAAACCGCCGCCAAAAGCCAGGCCGAGCAAAAAGTGCTGGCCGACTACGACCTGTTATCCGAGCAACTGCGTGGCATGGGCGACGCCGATAGCCAACAGGTCGCGACCTTCAAAAGCGCTCAGGCCGGGTACATTAACCGCTGGCGCCAGCGCATCGAAACCATCGGCACACGGCGCTACCTGCAAGACGCAGGCTTAACCGGATCCGTCGAAGTCAGCGCGACCTTGAATGCGCGCGGCGAACTGATGTCCCAGCACATTGTCCACTCCAGCGGTGACCTGGCGGTCGACAAAGCGGCCCGTGAGATCCTCGCCAGCGCCTCACCGTTTGACCCATTCCCGGACGCCATGCGCGCCCGACTTGAGCGAATTACCATCACCCGTGTCTGGCAATTCCGCCTAGGGGGACCTACCCTAGCGCGATGACGCACCCCTTCGACCTTCGCGGTCAATTTTTGATTTCCATGCCCGGCCTGACCGGCGGCTTCTTTGAACGCAGCGTCATCGTCATGTGCGAACACGACCGCAACGGCGCCCTCGGGTTTGCCCTCAACAAACCCTCGGATTTCAGCCTGCTAACCCTGTTTCGCGACATGGACCTGGCGGTCACCGACGCCCTGAGTGATATCTTTGCGTTACTCGGCGGGCCGGTTGAAACCCAGCGCGGTTTTATCCTGTCCCGACATGCATTAGGCCAATGCTCCGAAGCCACCGACGGGCTGTACATCAACACCCACACGTCGGATCTGGTCGCCTACACGCCGCATCTGATTAGTGGCGAGGCCCTTTTTGTGCTCGGCTACAGCGGCTGGGACGCGGACCAACTGGCCCAGGAAGTTCGCGACAACTCATGGCTTGCGGCGCCCTACCGCGCGGATCTGGCGTTCAGCACGCCGCGCGACAGCTTGCTTGAACGCACGGTCGCCAGCCTCGGCTTTAGCTGGAACCAGCTGAGCGCAACGCCGGGCCACGCATGAGCGATTTATACCTGGCGTTTGACTACGGACTGACTCGGATCGGCGTCGCCACCGGCCAGACCCTGACCCGCACAGCGTCACCACTGACGGTCCTGAAAGCGCGCAACGGCACCCCCAACTGGGAGCACATCGGTGCCCTGATCAGCGAGTGGCAGCCGGCCGCATTGGTGGTGGGGTTGCCGATCAATATGGACGGCAGCGACAACCCCATCACGGTGCGGGCGCGCAAGTTCGCTAAACGCCTGCATGGCCGCTTTCACCTGACCGCGCATTTGGTCGACGAGCGCCTGAGCACCCAAGAAGCGCGTGGACTGACCGCGCGCCACGGCACCGATATTGAGCACGACGGCGCACTCGATACCGCCGCCGCGTGCGTCATCCTAAATCAGTTTTTGCAACACGCGCCCTAGGGAGTAAACTGCGCGCACCTTATCTGCCTGCAAGGACCTCCGGATGCCCTCGACCGCCGAACTGCAACTGACACCGGATGGCCGGCTCCGACATTTTTTGACCACCGAGGGCCTACCCGCCAGCCTAATGACCGAAATCATGGATCGGGCGGCGCAATTTTTGGGTGACACCCCGCGCGACCTGCGCAAGCTGCCGCTGCTGAAAGGCAAATCCATTGTTAACCTGTTCTTCGAAAACTCGACCCGCACCCGCACCACCTTCGAGATCGCCGCAAAAAGCCTGAGCGCCGACGTCGTTAACCTCGACATTTCGACCTCGGCCACGGCCAAGGGCGAAAGCCTGCTGGACACCCTAAAAAACCTTGAGGCCATGGGCGCGGACCTGTTTGTAGTGCGCCACAATCAAAGCGGTGCGCCGCATTTCATCGCCCAGCACTGCACCCCAAACCTGGCCATCGTCAATGCGGGGGACGGTTTGCACGCCCACCCCACCCAGGCCATGTTGGACATGTTCACCATCCGCAAACACAAGGGGGAGTTCGCCAACCTTAAAGTCGCGATCATCGGCGACATTCGCCACTCCCGCGTGGTGCGCTCACAGGTTCACGCCCTCGCCGGCCTCGGCTGCCGTGACATACGGCTGGTTGGCCCGGGCACGCTATTGCCGCGCCAAGGACTGGCCGGCACGCTGTTTGATCAGCTGCGGCCGGGGATCGAAGGGGTCGATGTGGTGATTTGTCTGCGCCTGCAAAACGAGCGCATGGACGCGGGCTTACTGCCCTCCGAAGCCGAGTTCCACGACAGCTACGGCATGACCTTGGATCGCCTGGCCTGGGCTGCGCCCGGCGCCATTGTGATGCACCCAGGGCCGATCAACCGCGGAGTCGAGCTGGACAGTGCGCTGGCGGACAGCGAGCGCAGCGTCATTTTGGACCAGGTCACCAACGGCATCGCGATTCGCATGGCGGTGCTGTCGATGGTCATGGGCGTCAAGATGGAGGCACTGGCATGAGCATACTGGACCTGGATTTTTACGACCTGGCGTGCCGACTGGGGCCACAACCGGGCCACACACTGGCGCTCGCCGAGCGCTGCGGCGTCAAGGGGTTATTGACGCCGCCGGACGAAGCCGTGGGCGCGCAAAACGGCAGCCTCGCGGTGCGCTCGTTGGCACCGATGACGGCCAATTTGGATGGCGAGCAGTTGGCCGAAATGGCCCGACTGCAACGCGGCGGTGCGGTTGGCGTTGGTCAAGGCTACGCGCCTTGGAAGAATACCCGAGTCCAACTAAACGCCATGCGCTATGCCAAAAGCCTGGGGCTGCGGGTGTTTCTATCGCCGCTGGACCCGGTGCTGGGCTTGGGCGTCGCCCACGACGGCGCGGTGGCCCAGCGCCTCGGCTTGGAAACCCAGCCCAGCGCGGCCGAAACCATCGCCCTGGCGCGCGACCTGCAGTTGGTCGCCGAGACCGGCGTGACCGCCCACATGGGGCGCCTATCCAGTGCCGAATCCGTGCGCCTGATGGCACGCGCTAAACACGAAGGCTTGGACGTGACCTGTGACGTGGCGATTACTCACCTGATGTGGGACGAGCGGCAGATTGAAGGCTACGACTTTAACTACCGACTGCAGCCGGTGCTGCGCAGCGACGAAGACCGCCAGGCGCTGATTGCCGGTGTTGAATCCGGCGTTATCGACGCCATTGTCAGCGACCACACGCCCTGGCCGGTGGCCGACAAGCGACTGCCCTTTGCCCAAGCCAAACCGGGCACGGAAACACTGGCGCTGTGGCGCGATGGGGTCAATGGACTGATCCGCCAAGGCGCCCTATCCGGCGCCCGCGTCGAACAGGCGTTAAACCGCGTGCCGCGCAGCCTGCTCGGACTCTAGGGTCCAGCGCAAACCATCGCGTGCCATGCAGACATTAGGGTTAATCGCCATCGCGGCATCCGCAATACGGTCCATGGCGTCGTCGTCCGCACGCGGGTGATGGTGATAGATCACCGGCGTCGCGACGCCGGCATTGGCGGCGACCGCCAAACACTTTTGCCAGGTCGAATGACCATGATCCGGCTGAAATTCGTCGTCATCAAAGGTGCAGTCGTACAGCATCACCTCGGCGTCGCGCACAAATGACTGCAACCGCGCCTGCATGGCCGCATCCGGTTCGATGTCGGTGATGTAACAGACGTCGCCGCCGCGGGCCTGGGCTCGATAACCCGTGGCCCCTTGCGGGTGCGTCAGCGCCAGCGTCTGAATATCAATGCCCGCCACCTGCAGCGCCGCGCCGGCCTCAAAATCGTGGGTCCGAAGCTGGCATCGAAACGCCCCCGGGGTAACCGGAAAGAACGGCGCCCGCATCAAGTCATCCAGCGCATCGACCAGGCGATTCGGCCACAGGTTGCCGACGTACAGGTGAACCTCACAGTCCGCCCGCCACAGCGGCTGAAAGAACGGCAACCCCATAATATGGTCAAAGTGCAGGTGCGATAACAGCACATGAAAAGTGCGCTGGCCGCGCGCCAAGCCCGCGTCACCGGCCTCGACGATGCCGCTGCCGGCATCAAATATCAGCGATTCGCCATCGCCGATTAACTCGACACACGAGGTCGCACCGCCGTAACGCTGAAAGGCTTTGCCGCTGCGGGGAATTGACCCGCGGGTCCCCCAAAAGGCGATCTGATGATTACTCATACACAGAATTACAGACGCCCGCGCCGCATTTGTCCACCGCAAATCGCGTCGCAGTGACCTGGGGCCCGCTTTTTAGTCCTTCAATCCGGCGCGCGCAAACTCGCCCTCCCCGGTCGGCGCACTGCCCCGACTGAGTTTAATTTTCAGACGCAAATCATTGACGCTGTCCGCGTGCGACAGCGCCGACTCGTAGCTGATGCGCTGGTCTCGGTAGAGCTGGAACAGCGACTGATCAAAGGTCTGCATGCCCTCATTGCCACCCTTGGCCATGATCGCTTTCAACACATGAATCTCGTTGGTACGGATTTTTTCGCTGACCAGCGGCGAATTCAGCAGCACTTCACAGGCCAGCGCCATGCCGTTGCGATTGACGTTGGGCATCAGTTGCTGGGCGACAATGGCTTTTAGGTTTAGCGACAAATCCAAGCGAATCCGGTCGTGCTCGTCGCTGGGGAAAAAGTGCAGGATCCGCTCGATCGCCTGGTTGGCATTGTTGGCGTGCAAGGTCGCCAGACACAGGTGCCCGGTTTCGGCAAAGGTAATCGCCTGTTGCATGGTTTCCTTCGAACGAATTTCGCCAATCACAATGCAGTCCGGGGCCTGGCGCAGCGTGTTGGTCAGCGCCGCCTCGAACGAGTCGGTATCGACCCCCACTTCGCGCTGGGTGACGATGCAACCGCCGTGTTTGTGGGTAAATTCGATCGGATCCTCGACCGTGATGATGTGCCCGGACCCAAACAGGTTGCGCTGATGAACCATGCTCGCCAGCGTAGTCGACTTACCAGTGCCGGTGGCACCGACCACGAACACAATGCCGCGTTTTAACAGCGACAGCTCGTCAATAATCGGCGGCAGCCCCAACTCCATTCGGGTTGGCACGTCGGCACGAATTTGGCGAATCACCATGCTTGGCGTATTGCGCTGAAAAAACGCATTCGCCCTAAAGCGCGGCAATCCGTCCGGGGCAAAGGCAAAGTTGGCCTCTCGCTCAGCCTCGAACCGGCGCTTGGCTGGCGCCGGAATAACATCGTGAATCATCTCCAACAGCGCAGGGCTCTGCATCACCTGATCGCCCACCTGGACCATGCGGCCGTTAATTTTCAGCGACGGCGGCGCGCCAACCGACAGAAACAAATCCGACGCCCCCAGGCGCCCCATTTCGACCAACAATTGATGGAAAGCAGTTTTCACAGCGATGTCCTAATTAAACGTATCGGGGCGGGATGCCTTGGTCCGGGCAACCTCTTTAGAGACCACCCCCTTATCGACCAGGGTCTGTAGGGACTGATCCAAGGTAACCATGCCCATCGAGCTGCCGGTTTGGATCGCACTGACCATTTGCGCGACCTTGTCCTCGCGTATCAGGTTACGAATCGCCGGTGTACCCATCATGATTTCATGGGCCGCGACCCGGCCGCCGCCATTCTTTTTCAATAGCGTTTGGCTGATCACGCCTTGCAAGGATTCGGACAGCATCGAGCGGACCATGTCTTTCTCGGCCGCCGGGAAGACGTCGATAATACGGTCGATCGTTTTGGCGGCACTGGTAGTGTGCAGCGTGCCGAACACCAGGTGGCCAGTTTCAGCCGCCGTCAGCGCCAAGCTAATGGTTTCTAAATCACGCATCTCGCCGACCAAAATCACGTCCGGGTCTTCGCGCAGGGCGCTGCGCAGGGCGTCGCTAAACCCATGGGTGTCGCGGTGGACTTCACGCTGGTTGACCAGGGATTTTTTCGACGGGTGCACAAACTCGATCGGATCTTCGATCGTCAAGATGTGATCGTTTCGGGTCTCGTTGATGTAGTCCACCATGGCCGCCAGCGTGGTCGACTTGCCCGAACCGGTCGGGCCGGTCACCAGCACCAAACCCCGCGGTTTGTCCGACAAGTTGCGGAACACCTGCCCCATGCCGAGCGCTTCCATACTCAAAATTTCGGTTGGAATGGTCCGGAACACCGCCGCCGCGCCACGGTTTTGATTAAAGGCGTTGACACGAAAACGCGCCACACCGGGCACTTCAAACGAAAAGTCTGTTTCCAGCTTCTCTTCAAAGTCACGTCGTTGCTTGTCGTTCATGATGTCGTAAATCAGCCCATGCACGGTTTTATGGTCAAGTTCAGGCACATTGATACGCCGGACATCACCGTCCACCCGAATCATCGGCGGCAAACCCGCCGACAGGTGTAAATCCGAGGCCTTCTGTTTGGCGCTAAAGGCCAATAACTCTGTGATATCCATAACGTTTAGTGCCTTGTGGTATGTTTGCGCCATGAACCCCACCGACACCGACCAACACCGGCTCGAGCAGGTCCAATCTCAGCTCGCCGACGCACTCAGCGCAGCCGGGCGAGATCCGGATTCATGCTCTCTAATAGTAGTCAGCAAAACGCAAAGCGCCGCCCGACTCGCCCCCTTGGTACAGGGTCAGGCCTTGGCGCTGGGCGAAAACTACTTAAGCGAAGCGCTCGAAAAGATCGAAACGCTGGGTCCGGGCTGCCAGTGGCACTACATCGGCGCCATCCAGTCGAACAAGACCGCGGACATCGCCGCGCACTTTGATTGGGTGCATACACTGGACCGGGCCAAGATCGCCCAACGCTTGAACGATCAGCGCCCCGCCCAGATGGCGCCCTTGAAAGTACTGATCCAGGTCAACATCGACGACGAACCACAAAAAGCCGGCTGCCGGATCGATCAGTTAGCCGATCTGGCCGACACCATCGCCGCCTACCCGCGTTTACAATTGAAAGGTTTGATGAGCATCCCCAAACCCAATCCACAGGACCCGGCGCGGGCACACCAGCGCTTGGCCCAGTGCCTGCACGATTTACAAGACCGCCACTTTGGCATGACTGAACTGTCGATGGGCATGAGTGGTGACATGCGTGAGGCGGTCGCCGCTGGCGCCACCCAAGTTCGCATCGGCACTGCTATTTTTGGGCCACGCCCGACCAAGGAAACCCTATGACACGCATTGCATTTATTGGCGCCGGCAACATGGCGACGGCCCTGATTCGAGGCCTGTTAAACAGCGGCCATACCGCCACCTCGATTCGCGCCACCGACCCCTACGCGCCCAGCCTTGACGCCATGCGCGCGCTCGGGGTTGCGGCCGATGACAACAACGCCGCCGCCGTGGCCTGGGCCGAGGTTGTGGTGATCGCGGTCAAACCACAAATGGCGCGCGAGGTGCTGACACCGCTGGCCGGCCAGTTCACCGGCAAAACCCTGATCAGCATCTGTGCTGGCTTGCCGTGCGCGTTTTTCGAAGGTGTGCTGGGGGACGTTGCGGTGGTCCGCGCGATGCCCAACACCCCAGCATTGGTCGGGCTGGGTGCGACTGGGTTGTACGCCACAGCCGCCGTTAGCGACGCCGGCCGCGGTGCCGCTGACGCGCTATTCAACGCCGGCGGCGTGGCGCGCTGGGTCGAAAGCGAAGCGTTGATCGATGCCGTGACGGCGGCCTCCGGCTCCGGACCGGCCTACTTTTTCGCCCTGATAGAAGCCATGATCCAAGGCGCCACTGCGCTCGGCCTGGATTCGGACACAGCCAAACAGCTGGTGTGCCAAACCGCCCTCGGCGCCGCCCAGATGACCCTGTCCGAGGACGCCAGCCCAACCGAGCTGCGCACGCGCGTCACCAGCAAGGGCGGTACCACGGCCGCGGCGCTGGAGCGCTTTGAGGACGGCGACTTTAATGCGACCATTCAAGCCGGTATGCAAGCCGCCTATGCGCGCGCCCAAGAGCTGGCTGCCCAGTCATAACCCCATTTTGCTAGGAGAACTTCATGTCACAGGCACTGATTGGCCCACTCAATAGCGTGTTCAGCCTGATCGTATTTTTCTTGGTCCTGCGATTAGTCCTGCAAGCGGTCCAGGCCAATTACTACAACCCGATCTGTCAGGGCATTAACAAACTCAGCGCGCCGCTGCTGGCGCCGACAGCACGCCTGATTCCGGATGTCGGCCCGATCAGCCTAAACACCCTGGTCATCGCGGTGGCCTTGCAAGCGCTGTTCGCCGGTGGCCTGGCCTACGCCGTTTACGGGCAAGTGCTGCCACTGGTGATGCTGGTGCTGTGGTCACTACTGTCGGTCATCGGCATGGTTATCAAGCTGTTTTTCTTTGCCCTGATTATCATGATCATCCTGTCGTGGGTGGCGCCCCAGGCCGACCACCCCGGCGCCGAGCTGGTATGGCAATTGACCGAACCGCTGATGGCGCCGGTGCGCAAGGTGATGCCCGACCTGGGCGGGTTGGATTTGTCACCGATCGTGGTGTTTTTGCTTATTCAAATGTTCCAAGGCAGCGTGCTGGCCGGTCTGGCACGCGCGCTACAGATGCCAACGTCACTGTTTATGGGCCTGTAGATGCTGCTGTCCACCCCGTTTGACCTGCATTTCGACACGCCACTGGAGTTGGTCAAGGGCGCGCGCCTGGACAGTTACGACCTGCGCGTCGAGACCTACGGCGAACTGAATGCCGCTTGCGACAACGCGGTGCTGATTTGCCACGCCCTAAGTGGCGATCACCATGCCGCCGGGCGCCACCACCCCGACGACGCCAAACCGGGCTGGTGGGATGCCTACATTGGGCCGGGCAAACCGATCGATACCGACCGATTTTACGTGGTGTCACTGAACAACCTTGGCGGGTGCGGTGGCTCCAGCGGGCCGACCACCCATAACCCGGCGACCGGCGCCCTGTGGGGACCTGATTTCCCCGACGTCTGTGTGCGCGACTGGGTCACCAGCCAAGCGCGGCTAGCGGATCGACTGGGCATCCAGCAATGGGCCGCGGTCATCGGCGGCAGCTTAGGCGGCATGCAAGCCCTGCAATGGTCGATTCAGTACCCCGATCGGCTGCGCCATGCCTTGGTCATTGCCGCGGCCCCCAAGCTGAGCACGCAAAACATCGCGTTCAACGAAATCGCCCGCCAGGCGATCACCCGGGATCCCGAATTTTTCGACGGTCGCTACGTCGAGCAAGCCGCGGTGCCGCGGGCTGGGCTGGGTTTAGCTCGCATGATCGGGCACGTCACCTACCTCTCCGATGCCGGCCTGGGCAGTAAGTTCGGCCGCGCACGCCAGCACGGCGCCGATCAGCTGTTCCAAATCGAAAGCTACCTGCGTTACCAAGGCGAGGCCTTTACCAACCGCTTTGACGCCAACACCTATGTATTGATGACGCGCGCGTTGGACGAATTTGACCCCGCCGGGGAACGCACCTTGGCCGAGGTATTGGCGGCGGCGACCTGCCACTTCCAAGTCATCAGTTTTTCCAGCGACTGGCGCTTTACGCCCGAACGCAGCGAAGAGTTAGTGCGCGCGCTGGTCGACGCCGACAAGTCGGTGAATTACTGCTGCATTCCAACCGAGCACGGCCACGACGGCTTTTTGCTGCCGCACCCCCAATACGAGGGCATGGTGCGCGAGTACCTGGCCCGGATCGAGGTCAGCGCATGAGGTCATCCCTGCAGCAAGTGATTCACTGGGTACAACCCGGTGCACGGGTGCTCGACTTGGGCTGTGGCGATGGCACCTTGATGGCCCACCTGATGGCCCATAAGGCCTGCACCGGCTATGGCTTGGAAATTGATCGCGACTGCATCATCAGCGCGGTCAGCAAAGGCGTCAACGCGATCGAACAAAACCTGGATGAGGGCCTGTCGATGTTCGGTGACAAGACCTTTGACACCGTGATCATGACCCAGGCCTTGCAAGCGACCCAGCGCCCGGACCTGGCATTGGCCGAAATGCTCCGAATCGGTCAAGAAGCGATCATCACCTTTCCCAACTTTGCCCACATCAGCCACCGCATCCAGCTCGGCATTTTGGGTCGCATGCCGGTCAGTAAAGCGCTGCCGCACCAGTGGTATGACACCCCCAACATTCACCTATCCACCTTCAAAGATTTCGAGCGCCTATGCCACGAGCAAGGCGCCGACATTATCGAACGCCAAGTGATGACACGGACCGGACTTGGACAAACCCTGGCGCGCCTGCGACCCAACCTACTGGGCGATTTGGCGCTTTACCGTGTACGAGGCAAAACCCGATGAAATGGTTATTCAGCATCCTAATCGCACTGGCAAGCGCCGCCAGTGCCAGCGATGAGGTGTTCAAGCGCGGCCCCTTCGAGGTCCGCGTGACACCCTTCCCATCGACCTTCCTGACCCCGGACATCGCCAGCACCTATGGTTTGGTGCGATCGGAAACCCAGGCGCTGTTAAACCTGTCGGTCTACGACACCCGCCTGCAAAGCGCGGTCAAAACCGTGCCGGCGCGCATCAGCGGCAGCCACCAAAATTTGCTGGGTCAGGCCTTTGATTTGACCTTCCAGACCATCGATGAGGGCGATGCGATTTATTACCTGGCGCCGTTTCGTATCAGCGACGACGAAATCATGCGCTTTACCATCGAAGTGACTCCGGACGGCAGCAACCAAGCGATCGACCTGACATTCAACCAAACCTTTTACCGCCAATGATTGAATGGGTCATCGCCAGCGGCAATGCCGGCAAATTACGCGAGTTTTCTGGCTTGTTGGGGCCATTTAACATCCAGACACGGCCGATGTCGGACTTTGACGTCGCCGGCGCCGACGAAACCGGCCTCAGCTTTGTCGAAAATGCCCTGCTTAAGGCGCGCCACGTGGCAGCGGCCACCGGACGCCCGGCCCTTGCAGATGATTCCGGCATCGCGGTCGATGCCTTGGACGGCGCCCCGGGTATTCATTCGGCCCGTTACGCCGGCGCCCACGGCAACGACGGCGGCAATCTGGTCAAGCTGCTGGCGGACATGCAGGGCCAAAACAACCGCGCCGCCCAGTTCATCTGTGTGTTGGCGGTGTGCAAAAGCGCCACCGACCCCATGCCGCTGATTGCCCAGGGCATCTGGCGTGGTCAATTGCTGGACGCCCCGGCCGGCGACGGCGGTTTCGGCTACGACCCCATTTTCCAACCCGACGGCCTCGACGTCAGCGCAGCCCAACTCAGTGGCGCTGAAAAAAGTGCGATCAGTCATCGAGCCCTCGCCGTAGCCAGCCTAAAGCGCCAGCTACTTGGCTGATTTTGGCGTCTATGTGCACCTGCCGTGGTGCGAGCGCAAGTGCCCCTACTGCGACTTTAATAGCCACGAGCGCAGTGACATCCCAGAGCGCGCCTACGTCGACGCGTTGCTAGCGGACCTGGCCCAGGATGCGCAGTTCGTCGAACGCCCACGCCCGATCACCTCGGTGTTTTTTGGCGGCGGCACCCCCTCGTTGTTCTCGCCCACCGCGATCGGTCGGATCATCGACGGTTTGGGCCGCGAACTGGGGTTCGCCGACGACGTCGAAATCACCCTGGAAGCCAATCCCGGGTCCAGCGAAGCGCGCAAGTTCGCCGGCTTTCGCAGTGCCGGGGTCAACCGACTGTCGTTGGGTATCCAAAGTTTCCACGCCGGCGCCCTCAGTGCGCTCGGCCGGATCCACGACCCCGCCCAGGCGCGCGCCGCCATCGAGGCCGCCCGCAGTGCCGGGTTCGATAACTTCAACATTGACCTGATGCATGGCCTGCCAGGCCAACGTGTCAGCGACGCCGCCGCTGACTTGATGGAAGGGCTGTCATTTGGCCCGACTCACCTGTCGTGGTACCAGCTGACGATTGAGCCGAACACCGCCTTTTACAGCGCACCACCACCGCTGCCGCCAGAGGATGACCTGGCCGACATCCAAGACATGGGTTGGGCGATGTTAGCCGAGCACGGGTTTGAGCATTACGAGGTGTCGGCCTTTAGCCAGCAAGGCCGGGCATCGCGGCACAACCTGACCTATTGGCAGTTTGACGATTACTTGGGTATCGGAGCCGGCGCCCATGGCAAGTTAACCCGCAGCGGCGGTGTCGAGCGCAGCCAAAAAACGCGCATGCCGGATGCCTATATGCAGGGGCGCGCGGCATCATTCAAAGCGGTCGCGGCGGACGAGCTGGCGTTCCAGTTCATGCTCAACCGGTTGCGGCTGCGGGCCGGCTGCGAAGAAACGGAGTTTAGCCGCCAAACAGGCCAGTCGTTGGCCTCCATTGCAAAGCCCTTGGCACGCGCCCGCGAGCTTGGGCTGATGCACCCGACACGGTTACAAGCGAGTGACCGTGGTTGGCTGTTTTTGAACAACCTCACGGCACTGTTTTTACCCGACTAGATCGCTTCGAAGATCAGGTCCCAAACGCCATGGCCGAGCTTCTCGCCGCGCGTCTGAAACTTGGTCACCGGGCGCCAATCCGGTTTCGGCGCGAAGTCCGCAACCGTATTGCGATAACCGGGCGCGGCCTGCATGACGGCTAACATGTGCTCGGCATAGGGCTCCCAGTCGGTGGCCATATGCAGCAGTCCACCGGGCTTGAGCTTGGCTCGCACCTGCGCTGCAAACGCCGGCTGCACGATGCGCCGTTTGTTGTGGCGCTTTTTATGCCATGGATCCGGGAAGTACAGCTGGAAACGATCGACACTGGCGTCGGCAATGCACTGGTTCAGCACTTCGATGCCATCGTCCTTGAACACCCTCAGATTGCCAACGTCCGCGTCCGAGGCCTGCGACAGCAAGCGCCCGACACCGGGCGGATGCACTTCAATGCCGACAAACTGCGAGTCCGGTGCGTCCTGCGCCTGTTGCAGCAACGAGGCACCCATGCCAAAACCCAGTTCAAGCACGCGCGGCCCGGCCGGCCAATCGATCATGCCGCCGTTCAAGTCCAAGCCGTAGCGCTGCCAATGGGTTTCCAGCGCCTGAATCTGGCCGGGGGTCATACGCCCAGCACGCACCACAAACGAGCGGATACGGCGGTGGCTAAGCTCTTGGTTGTCGGTCATAGGGCCCTTTTCAATAAAAAAAGCCGGCACCCAAGGCACCGGCTTTGTCACATCGCTCGCGGTTTACGCCGCTAAGAAGTCTTCGCCCATGGCGTCGCGAATTTTTTTCATGGCGTTCTTTTCAAGCTGACGAATTCGCTCGGCACTAACGCCGTAGGTCTCCGCAAGCTCGTGCAAGGTCGATTTCTGGTCCAGCAACCAACGTTGGGTGATGATGTCCTGTGAACGATCATCTAACGCACGCAGTGCACCGTGCAGTTTTTCGCGGCTATCCAGCGCTCGGTCAGCCGACATCACCAGACCGGCAGGGTCCGACATTTTGTCTTCTAAGTACTGGGCCGGTGCCAACGCCGGGCCGTCGTCGTCGTCATCGTAGCCATCAAACGACATATCAATGCTGGTCAGACGGCCTTCCATTTGGCGCACGACTTCGGGCGTTACGCCCAAGTCTTCGGCGACTGAGTTAACTTCAGCCGCGGTAAACCACGCCAGTTTTTTCTTTTGGCCACGCAGATTAAAGAACATTTTACGCTGGGACTTGGTGGTCGCGACCTTAACGATGCGCCAGTTACGCAAAATGTATTCGTGCATTTCCGCTTTGATCCAATGGACCGCGAATGACACCAGCCGCACACCCATTTCGGGGTTAAAGCGGCGCACGGCTTTCATCAAGCCAACGTTGCCTTCTTGGATCAGGTCGGCCTGGGGCAAGCCGTAACCCGAGTAGGAGCGCGCAATGTGGATCACGAAGCGCAGGTGCGACATGACCAACTGGCGCGCAGCTTCGACGTCTTCTTCGTAGTAAAGACGGTCAGCCAGTTCACGTTCCTGATCAGCCGTCAAAATAGAGATCGCGCTGCAGGATTGGATGTAGGCGTCCAGGTTTTGACCCGGAACCATGGAGTTGATCGGCGCTAGACTTTTAGTAGCCATAGTTTCCTCTCGGAGGTGACCCTCATTCCTTGAGGTGGAGTGGGACTGTCTTGAATTCAGTATATAGACACCCCACGCGCGAGGATAGTTCCGACTCGTTACAGTTTGTAACTAATGCACTGACAAAACGGACGCATTACCGCTAATTTTTGCATCTACTCAGGAAAACGCGATGCTCTGGGTGCGTGCCGCCAAACGCGCGCCCAAACCGCCTAATAAAGTGCCGACTAACAACGGCAACAGCAAATCACCGGCGTCGGCGCCAATCGCACTGCCGGTATCGCCGTACAGCACCACCAGCCGCGATAACGGCGCGCCGACCAGCTCGGCACCCAACCAGACAAAGCCCGCCGCCAGCAAGCCACCAGCGGCGCCCTGAAGCAAGCCCATATAGATGAATGGGCGACGCGCATAACGCATGGTCCCGCCAACCAAATCGACGAGGGCAATTTCGGCGCGCGCGCGGGTCACCTCGATACGAGTCGCACCGGTCACCACCAGCACGATCGCTGACACCACCATCACCGCCAACACCATGACCAAGCGCTGGCCCAGCACCAGGGCGTTACGCATTTCTACGCTGATACCCTGGTCGATACGAACAAACTCGACCAGGGGATCGCTTTCCAGTTGCAACGCCAACCCACGCGCCCGCTCGACCGGGGCATCCGGGTCCAGCAACACGCGCAACACGTTGGGCAAGGGATTTTGTTCGAACGCGCCGCTCAATTCAGTCAGCCCTGCGAGTTCGCTAAGGGCCTGCAGCCCGCGATCGGCACTGACCAACTCGACCAAAAACACCCCAGCCTCAAGGTTTAATCGGTCCGCCAGCGCGTCCAGCCCCGCCTCGTCAGCATCCTTTTGAATGAATACCGAAACCCCCGGGGTCAGCGCCTCAGCCGGGATCAGCAAGTCCAAACCGCGCAAGGCCACCCACGACACCCCAGGCAACGCCAGCATGATGGCCATCACCAGCACCCCGACGCTGTGGCGAATCGGGTCGTTACGCAGGCGTCGGATCGCGTCTTGCATAGCCTCCCAGTGGGCATGGTAGCCACCGTGAATACTGATACTCATTGGCCTTCCACCAGCCGGCCGCCATCCAAGCGCAGGACTCGAAACGGCTGACTTTCCACCAGCGCTTGCTCGTGAGTCGCGATCAACACCGTGACTCCATGGTTACGAAACTGGGTAAACAACTTCATGATTTTTTTCGACAGGTCCGGATCCAAGTTACCGGTCGGCTCGTCCGCCAGCAGCAATGCCGGTCGATGCACCACGGCCCGGGCGATGCCAACGCGCTGGCGTTGGCCGCTGGACAGCGCGGTCGGCAACACACCGGCCAGTTCGCTGAGGTCAACCTGCTGCAGTGCCGCCTCGACCCGGTGCGGGATGGCCTTGCGATCAAAGCCCGAGGCCTGCAGCGGCAACGCTACGTTGTCATACACCGAGCGATCCATCAGCAGCTGCGGATCCTGAAAAACGACCCCGACCTTGCGCCGATAAATCGGCAGTTGCTCCGCAGTCAGCCGGCGCAAGTCAAAGTTACCGACCAACACCCGCCCCTCGGTCGGCGCTTCAAGGCAAATCAATTGGCGCAGCAAAGTCGATTTTCCGGCGCCACTGTGGCCGACCAAAAACGACATCTCGCCCGGATCCAAACGAAAGCTCACGTCATCCAGCGCAACCCGTGCGCCGTAACGCTTGCTGACATTTTGAAACTCGATCATCTAGGCGTTCGCCGGTTCAAACAGTGCATCAACAAAGGCTTGGGCGCTGAACGCCTGCAAGTCCTCGATGCCCTCACCGACGCCGATATAGCGAATCGGGAGGCCAAATTTCAGGGCGATAGCAAAGGCCACGCCACCCTTGGCAGTGCCATCCAGCTTGGTCAACACGATACCGGTGACGCCGACCGCTCGGGTGAATAATTCGGCCTGGGAAATAGCGTTCTGGCCGGTGCCCGCGTCCAGCACCAGCAGTACCTCGTGGGGCGCGTTGGCGTCTTGCTTTTTGAGCACCCGAACGACCTTTGACAGCTCGTCCATCAGGTGGTCTTTGTTTTGAAGGCGGCCTGCCGTATCGGCCAGTAAAATGTCTTGGTCCTTGGCGCGCGCGCTGGCCAAGGCGTCGAAAATGACCGAGGCGCTATCGGCCCCCGTGTCCTGTGCGATCACCGGTACGCCGGCGCGATCGGCCCAGGCTTTGAGCTGCTCGACCGCGGCTGCGCGAAAGGTGTCTCCGGCGGCCAAGGTGACGCTGCGGCCGCAGGCTTTGTGCTGGGCGGCGAGCTTGCCCAAGGTGGTGGTCTTGCCGGCGCCATTGATGCCGACCATCATCACCACGTTGGTGCCGGGGCCGGGCTCGAACGCCGCCTCGCAGGGGGCAATAATGTCCAACAGCACCGCCTTGAGCGCATCGCGGATGCCGTCACCTTTGAGGCCGTCGCGCTCGACGCGAACGCGCAAGCGCGCCATCACTTCCGTGCTCGCCTGCATGCCCAAATCCGAGGTCAGCAGAATTTCTTCGAGCTCTTCTTCCAGCTCGTCCGTGAAGTCCCCTTGTAGCACCGCACCGAGGCCGGCAAAGGCACCGCGGGTGCGCGAAAGTCCGGTTTTTAGGCGCTCGCCTAAGCTGACCGGCGAGACCGTCGCCAAATCGACTGGGTCAGCCGCATCGACCGGCGCCTCAGAAGCCGGATCCGCTGAGGCATCGACGGCCTTGGGTGCAACCGCAACCTTGGCGGCAGGCACAGTCTTGAGCGCCGGCTCGCTTGGGGCGTCCATTTTCTTGCTGGCACGCACAATCAACGCCAGTACCACCGCACCCGCGAGCAGGCCTACCGCATAAGGCCAGCCTTGCTCCATCACCGCCACCCAAGATTCCAAATGCAACTCCCCTAATTTTGTGCGCCCGCATGGTATCATTTTCAGGTGAAATCGCAGTCGAAATCTGAGACCGAAGTTGGCGCCGGCCCACTTCGCAAGTTAAAAGCCGATCGCAGCACACTGTGGATCATGATCCCGGTGCTGATGGGCATTATTTTGCTGCTCAACTTGAGCATGCCCGAACGTCCCACCCTACCCACCAGCGCCGACCATGCGCGCTGGCTGGACCGTGACCTGCGCCCGCACATCAGCCTCGCGTTCGACGACCCGGTCCCGTTTATGGGCTGGGCGGACGACGCCTTAGCCGACCATGCCATCAGCACGCGGCGCATGGGCACACTGATCTGGGTCCGCATCGACGGCCCCGGTGACTGGACCCAGCAGCCCTGGCCCGGCCAGCCGCGCGCCGCCGCAGCCCTAGGCAACCTTGACTTGGCCGGCTGGGACGCGGTGGTCAACCGCATTATCGGCATCGATGGCGCCAGCCCACGGTCGCACCCCCAGTTTGCCTACCAGGCGCTGGCGGCGCGTTTTGAAAGCGCCATGGCGCGGACACCCCAAGCGGAGCCCGTGCGCCTCTTTGAAGGTGTCCAGCGCACCCTCAAACGTGAGCTGAACGGCGCCCTGGACAGCACCGCGACGGCGTTGCCGCTGCTCGAACGGATGGCACTCGAAAACCTGTCACCACGCTGGAACACGCAACTAGCCGACGCCATTCAATCGATCACCTATAACGAGTTCAGCACGTGGCAAACCCCGTAAACCTTCGCATCATCGCCGGCACTCACCGTGGCCGGCGCATCCAGGTACCCGAGCGCGAGGGCCTGCGCCCGACCCCGAGCCGCGTCCGCGAGACCTTATTTAACTGGCTTCAGGGCTGGCTCGACGGCGCCCGCGTGCTGGACGCCTTTGCCGGCACCGGCGCCCTTGGGCTGGAAGCCTTGTCCCGGGGGGCGGCGCACCTGGACGCCATCGAACAGGACAAACGTTTGGCCGCGGCGCTGAGTCAAACCCTGATCGACTGGGACCTTGCGAACGGCCACTGCCAACGCGGCAGCGGACTCAGCGCCGCGCTGAACGGGCCGTATGACCTGGTCTTTTTGGACCCCCCTTTTCGACAAGGCCTGCTGGAACCGGCGCTGGAGCGCATCCGCCCTGTATTGGCCGCGGACGCCTTGGTGGCGATTGAACACGAGCCGGACTGGACCTTGCCCGGCGGCTGGAGCGTGATGAAATCGACCCGCGCCGGCCAAGAGCATTTAAAGCTAATCGAGCCGGCATGAGCTTTCGCCCGGCGTGGTGGCTTGCCAATCCGCACCTGCAATCAATTATTCCAACACGATTACGGCGGATCGACCTGCCGGGGCGCGCCCGCGCCATTGTTCGGACCCGCGACCAGGACGAGCTGCTGGTCGAGCAGCTCGACACCGGCAACGGCCCGCTGGTAATACTGCTGCACGGCCTTGGTGGCTGTGCCAGCAGCCTGTACGTCACGGGCATGCAGTCTGCGTTTCACCAGGCCGGCTACAACACCTGGGCATGGAACGCGCGCGGTGCGGTGCGACCCAACCTGCGCCCGGACACTTACCACGGCGGTCGCTTCGCCGATGTCGCCGACCTCGTCGACAGTGCCGGTCAGCGCCCGGTCGCGCTGGTGGGGTTTAGCCTGGGCGCGGCCATGCTGATTAATTTGGTCGGCCGCCCTGCGGCTTGCCCAAGCACGGTCAAAGCTGCGGTCGCCATCAGCTGCCCCTTTGGCTTTGTCAAAAACGCCGCGCACCTGGATGGCCCCTCAACCTGGTTGTACCGCCGCTACTTGCTTGGGCGGCTGCGCCGGATGACCCAGCGCAAGCGCAACTGGGCCGTCAGCCAAGGCCTGGACTGGGCTCGGCGCCTGCCCGATGACGCTGAGCTGGCACGTCTGACCCGCTTTGCCGACTTTGACGATCGAATCACAGCGCCCCTGAACGGCTTCGCCGATGCCACGGACCTGTACCGCCAGGTCGATCCGGATCAAGTCGTCAGCGCCATCCAGACCCCGACCCTGGTCGTGCAAGCCGATGATGACCCGCTGTTCACCGCGCCACTTGAACCCACCGGCATACGGCCAAAGTCGTTGACGCTGGAATTGACCTCGGGCGGGGGCCATGTAGGCTTCGTACAAGGCCGTTGGCCATGGAGCGCCGAGTTTTACGCACAAACTCGGGCATTAGAATTTGTCCGCGCACAGATGGAGCGAACATGAGCGTCAAAGCGATTTACCCCGGCACCTTTGATCCCATTACCCTGGGGCACGTGCACGTAATCGAGCGCGCCTCACAACTGTTTGACCATTTAGTGGTCGCCGTCGCCGAGAGCCCCAACAAGCAACCGCTGTTTGACCTCGAAACACGGGTCGAACTGGCCCACAGCGCCATTAAACACTTGGACAACGTCAGCATCATGGGATTTTCGGGGCTACTCGCTCAGTTCGCCCGCAAACAAAACGCCAAGGTGCTGCTGCGTGGTTTACGCGCAGTCGCGGACTTTGAATACGAGTTACAGCTGGCCAATATGAACCGCGCGCTGGAGCCCGAACTGGAATCGCTATTTTTGACCCCGGTCGAACACTTCTCGTATATCAGCTCAACCCTGGTCCGCGAAGTCGCCCGCTTGGGCGGTGACATCACACCGTTCGTGACCCCGAACGTCGCCGACGCCCTAAACCAGGTCTACGCTAGCGCTGACAACTAGGGCACCAAACGCTGGTACGCTGACCGATTACCATCGACTTCAACGGCGTCGCGCACCCCACGCAGGGCCGCCCGGCACGGCCATAGGTGGTCAGGGTCTGGGCGAAATACCCCGGCTGGCCATCGGAGTTAACGAAATCGCGCAATGTAGAGCCGCCGCTGTCGATAGCCCGCGCTAACACCGCTTTGATTTCGACCACCAACCGCTGGTAGCGCGCCTGGGACACCTGTCCGGCCGCCCGTTTGGGGTGGATGCCGGCCGCAAACAACGCCTCGGTCGCATAAATATTACCGACCCCAACGACCACCTGGTTGTCCATCACAAATGCTTTAACCGGCGCCTTGCGGCCACGCGATAGGCGGTACAAACGCGCCGCGTCAAAGGCATCGGTCAAGGGCTCCGGGCCTAGGCTGCGGATGCGCGGATGCTGATCCAGCTGATCGGTCGGACACAGCTCAAAGCTGCCAAACCGGCGTGGATCGTGGTAACGGGCCTGAACACCATTTTCCAGCGACAACAACAAGTGGTCATGCGGCTTGGGCGTCAACGACGGGTCGGCAATGCGCCAACTGCCACTCATGCCCAGGTGCGACAACGCGGTCAAATTGCCCGACATCTGAATCAACATCAGCTTGGAGCGGCGGTGGAGTCGCTCGATGACGCGTCCGGCCAGCTGGGCGTTGGCGTCCGCGACCACCGGCCAGCGCAAGCGCGGGTTGCGGACCTGAAATTCAGCCACTCGCTGACCCGTCAAATGCGGCGCCAAGCCACGGGTTGTGGTTTCCACTTCGGGCAATTCAGGCATTTCAGGATCCTCAAACGACGGCCACAAAAAAGCCCCAGCAGTGTGGGGCCCTTTGCAGCAAAGATCGAGTTACTTGATCTTGGCTTCTTTATACATCACGTGCTGACGAACCACGGGATCAAACTTTTTGATCTCCATTTTGTCAGGCATGTTGCGTTTGTTTTTAGTGGTTGTGTAGTAGTGACCGGTACCGGCACTAGAAACCAACTTAATTTTATCGCGCATGATTCAGCTCCTTAAACTTTCTGGCCGTCGGCACGCATGTCAGCAAGAACGGCGTCGATGCCTTTCTTGTCGATGATGCGCATTCCTTTGCTCGTAACACGCAAACGGATAAAGCGATTTTCAGACGCTACCCAAAAACGGTGGTACTGCAGGTTAGGAAGAAAGCGACGACGCGTTCTAACTTTTGAGTGCGAAACGTTGTTGCCGGTAGCAGGCCGCTTGCCGGTCACTTGGCACACCTTTGACATGATGGTCCTCTCTAATCAGTTGTGGCTTAAGTTAGGGCGGCCAGCCCCGTCGGCTATCGTAGCCAACCGTTAAAAATGGCGCGAGACCATACCAATACTATGAGCAAAGCTCAAGCCCCGTCGCCGTCTTTGTTCCAAATTTTATGCTGGTAACCCAGGCTCGGGTCACAACGAAATGATCGATGAGGTCGACATCCAAAGGTGTCAGGACCTGTGCGAGGCACTCCGTCAGGGCATGATCCGCCGCTGAAGCCTCGGTCTGTCCGCTGGGATGATTGTGCGCCAAAACCACGGAACTTGCACCTGATTCTAAAATTGCCCTGACAACCTCGCGCGGATAGACCCGCGCTTCACGCACACTGCCACGGCTAAGTTCTTGGGTTTCACACAGCCGAAGCTGGCTATCGAGCATCAAAACCACGAACACTTCGACCCGCCGATGGGCCAGCGTTTGGACCAAATAACGCGCCGCAGCGGCCGGATCAGCCAACAACGGGCGCCGCTGTAAATGCTGCTGGGTCCAGCGCCGCGCCAAGTGCTGCCAGGCCTGAATGCGGCGCATGGCGGCCGGATTAATGCCCGGGACGCTGGCGTCCCATTGCTGGCGTAAGTAGCAGCGTCGCAGCGCGGGTATCTGTTTCGGGCCGGCATTGCCAAACACCCAGCGCGCCAACTCAGCATCGGTCAGGCTGTGGGGGCCGAAGTGTTGCAGTCGTGGCATGGTTTCCTCGCTTGCCTTGGGTCAGTGAATCCGTATCCTGATGACAGTTTTCATTTCCCGAGTACCCAAGGACTGTTGTGACGCAGGTTTTATCCCAACGCCGTGTCATCCTCGGCATCACCGGCGGCATCGCCGCCTACAAAGCCGCCGAACTGGTACGCACATTGGTGCGCGCCGGCGCTCAGGTGCAGGTCGTGATGACCGAGGCCGCCCAAGCGTTCGTAACCCCGCTGACCTTGCAGGCGCTGTCTGGACGCGAGGTCAAAACCACGCTACTGGACCCCAGCGCCGAGGCCGGCATGGGCCATATTGAGCTGGCGCGCTGGGCTGAGCTATTGCTGATCGCGCCGTGCACCGCCGACACCATGGCCCGCCTGGCCCAAGGTCGCGGGGATGACTTGTTGACCACATTAACGCTGGCCACCCCCGCCCCCGTTCACATCGCACCGGCCATGAACCAACAAATGTGGGCCCAAGCCAGCACCCAAGCCAATTTGGCCACGCTACTGGCGCGCGGCATTCAGGTGCATGGCCCGGACGCCGGAGAACAAGCCTGCGGCGACGTCGGCCTGGGCCGGATGCTCGAACCTGTGGCGCTGCATCAGGCCGTTGAACGCGCCCTGGTCAGCGGCCAGTTGGCCGGCCAGCACTGGCTGGTCAGCGCCGGCCCAACCCGCGAGGCGATCGACCCGGTGCGCTATGTCTCCAATCATTCCAGCGGCAAAATGGGCTACGCCATTGCCGCGGCCCTACGTGACGCGGGCGCCCAAGTAACCCTGGTGTCCGGCCCGACCACGCTGGACTGCCCCGACGGGATCGAGCGCGTCGCAGTCAACAGCGCGCTTGAAATGCTGGCCGCATGCCAAGCGGTCAACCCCGACGGCTTTATAGCCTGCGCCGCGGTCGCGGATTTCCGCCCCGCCATGGCCGCCGAGCACAAACTGAAAAAGGGCCAAGGCGATCTTAACGACGTCCATTGGGTCGAAAACCCAGACATCGTCGCCGCCGTGGCCGGGGCCAAGCGCCGCCCGCGCTGGGTCATTGGCTTTGCTGCCGAAACCGAAAACGCCATCGACAACGCGCGCGCCAAACGGATCCGCAAAGGCCTAGATGCCATTTTGGCCAACACCGTGGGTGACAACCAAGCGTTTGGCACCGACGACAATCACCTGCACTGGATAGATGCCCATGGCGACACAGACTTGGGCCATGCGCCCAAGCGCGTGCTGGCCGAGGCACTGGTACGGCGCATCATCGACTTAGCTAAGGAATAGGCATGCAACTGAACGCTAAATTGCTGGACCCGCGACTGGGCAGCGAGTTTCCATTGCCGGCACGCGCCACCGAGGGCTCCGCCGGGGTTGACCTGCGCGCCATGCTGGATGCGCCGTTAACGCTGGCGCCGGGGCAACGCGAACTGATCCCGACCGGGCTGTCGATTCACATTGGCGACCCGAATTGGTGCGCCATGCTGATGCCGCGCTCGGGCCAAGGCCACAAGCGCGGGCTCATTTTGGGCAACACCATTGGCCTCATTGATTCGGACTACCAGGGGCCGCTGATGGTGTCGCTGTGGAACCGCGGCCAACAGCCCCAGACCATCGACGTCGGTGAACGCATTGCACAAATGGTCATGGTCCCGGTCGGAATCCCAGAATTTAACTGGGTCGAGGACTATGCTGAGGACAGTGTGCGCGGCGCCGGCGGCTACGGCAGCTCAGGCACCACCTAACTGCAAATGTTCTAAGGAGTCCGTGTGGCGGCCCGTTTAACCCTGATTTTTGGCCTGGTTTTGGCCCTCGCGGTCTGGCTTGGCGGCCTGGCGCTGTTTACCGTGCCGGCCGAGCAAACCCAAATCCGCCGCGCCCAAGCTGCGATCGGTCTGGAACGCTTGGTGACGGTGGTCAACGCCCAAACCGAGCAACTCGAGCGCCTCGCCGCGGCTGCCGCCTCGCGCCCTGGCCTGGGTCAGGCGCTGGCCCGCGGCTTGACGCAAGCCCAACGCTTGGCGTTGGAAGCGGACTTCACCTCACTGCTACCCGGCGGCATCGTCACGCGCTTGTATACGCTGGGCGAAGCGCGCCTGGAAACCGATGCCAATCCACCGATTTCATTCGCCACACTGGACCTTATCGGTCAAGTCGAAAAAGGCGGGCTACCGCCACCGGAAAGCTACCCGCAGGACACCCAACGTCACATTCGACTGGCACGACCGGTCATGAACGGCACCGAACAGGTTGGCACCTTGCTGGTCGTGGTCGATCAGAATCTGGCGCTGAAACACGTCTTGACCTCCAGTGACCTGGGCCGTTTGCGCATCATCCAAGCCTTCGACGGAGCCGATCCCCAGCCCATTTTGGACCGCGGCGAGGGCATCGGTGAAGCCCTCACTATGAGCACCCGCCACCCCTATTGGCAGGTCGAGCTGACCCCGAACCGCTACCTGGGCCAAGGCATTGGCATCAATCTGGTCGAAGCCGGCGCGATTGGCTTGACGGCCCTATTGGCGCTGATTGCGGCTGCCTTTGTCGCGCTGCGGTTACAACGTGGCGCGTGGCACACCGAACTCAGCCGCATGAGTCAGTTCATTCTGGCCAGCCATCGCCAACCCGGGCTCGAGGCACCGAGCTTTGTCGACCCGGCGATCGCGCGCACCGCCAAGGCCCTCAGCCTTAAAGGTCGCCCTGACGAACAGCCGGAAACACCGCCGCCGGCACCCACCCCGGCACCCGCTCCGGCGCCAGACGTGCCGCCCACCCCGGAGCCGGTGGCCGAGGGAAACGATATCGAAAGCCCGGCCGAATCGCCGGTGGTAGCCGCCGACCAGCCGGATCTGGAATTTCCGGCCTCCACGGCCACACCTGACGCCACACCTGACGCCACACCTGACGCCACACCTGACGCCACATCCGGCTCGGGCCTCAGCCTTGAACTTGAACCCTTGGAAGACAGCCGCATGCAGCTCCCCAATCACTACCGCCCCGACCCCAACATGTTCCGCGCCTATGACGTCCGCGGCATCGTTACCGACGGGCTCGACGAACAACTGGCCTACGCACTGGGCAAGGCCCTGGCCAGCGAAGCGCTTGCGCAGGGTCAGACCCGTATCGTCACCGGTGGCGATGGCCGACTGAGCACGCCGGCACTCAAAGCCGCGCTGAATCAAGGCATCGCATCGACCGGCGCGGACGTGCTGGACATTGGCACCGTGCCGACACCGCTGGTGTATTACGGCACCTGCGTGACCAACACCCAAACCGGCATCATGGTCACCGGCAGCCACAATCCCAAGGACTACAACGGGTTCAAAATGGTGATCGACGGCAACACCCTGGCTGGTGATGAAATCCAGGCGCTGTTGACCCGCATCCAAAACGAGGACTGGCGCCACGGCCAGGGCGAAATTAAACACAGTGAACTGACCGACAGCTACATCGGCGAAGTCAGCAAGCAATTACGCTTAAAAACCCCGATGAAAATCGTCATCGACTGCGGCAACGGCGTCACCGGCATGATGGCCGAGCGCTTTTTCGAGGCCATGGGTGCCGAGGTTACGAGCCTCTACACCGAGGTCGACGGCAACTTCCCCAACCACCACCCGGATCCGTCCAAGCCCGCCAACGTCGCCGATTTACAGGCCAAGGTCGCGGAACTGGGCGCGGACATCGGCTTTGCCTTTGACGGTGACGGCGACCGCGTCGGCGTCATTACCGCCGCCGGTGACAACGTATTCGCCGACAAGTTAATGATGGTGCTGGCGCGCGATGTCGCTGCGCGTAATCCTGGCGCCTCGATTCTGTATGACGTCAAATGTTCGCGCCATTTGGCCGGCATTATTCGCGATGCCGGCGCCAACCCGATCATGTGTCAAACCGGGCACTCCTTGGTCAAAAAGAAAATGCGCGAAACCGGCGCCTTACTGGCCGGCGAAATGAGCGGCCACGTATTCTACAAAGAGCAGTGGTACGGCTTTGACGACGCGCTCTACACCGCCGCCCGGATCATGGATTTACTGGCCCGCTCGGACACGGACCTGGACACGCTGTTGGCCGCCCTGCCCGCCGATGTCGGTACCCCGGAAATCAACTTGACCGTGACCGATCAAAGCAAATTCGATATCGTTCAGCGCCTCAGCGACCAAGGCTGGTTCGAAGGCGGCGACCTGTCGACCATCGACGGCGTCCGCGTTGACTACGACGATGGCTTTGGCCTAGTCCGCGCTAGCAACACCACACCGGTGCTGGTGCTGCGCTTTGAAGCCGCCGACAGCGCCAGGCTGGATCGCATCGTGCACCAATTTAAGACACAGCTGGCTCTGGTTGAGCCGACTCTGTCACTGGATTTTTAAGGAAGCCCATGTCCTACACCGCCGATAATGCGCAAGGCCTAATCGAAGCGCTGCCCTACTTTCAGCGCCACGCCGGCAAGACCATCGTGGTCAAATATGGCGGCAACGCCATGGTCGATCCACAGTTGCAGCGCCAGTTTGCCGAAGACGTCACCCTGCTCAAGCAAGTCGGCGTCAATCCGATCGTGGTCCACGGCGGCGGCCCGCAAATCGGCAGTCTGCTGGAACGGCTGAACATCAAAAGCGAGTTCATCGATGGCTTACGGGTGACCGATGCGGACACCATGGACGTGGTCGAAATGGTCCTCGGCGGTCAGGTCAACAAGTCCATCGTCAGCCTGATCAATCAAGCCGGCGGCAAGGCCGTTGGCCTAACCGGCAAAGACGCCAGCTTCATCCGCGCCACCAAACTCAACCTCAAACGCGAAGCCAAGCTTGACCAGCCGCCCGAGATCATAGACCTGGGCCACGTTGGCGACGTCGAGTCCATCGACCGCAGCGTGCTGGATTTGCTGACCCAAAGCTCGGTGATTCCCGTGATCGCCCCGATCGGGGTCGGGCGCGACGGCGCCAGCTACAACATCAATGCCGACACGGTGGCCGGCAAAGTGGCCGAGGTGATGGGGGCGGAGCGCTTGTACCTACTGACCAATACGCCGGGTGTGCTGGACAAGTCAGGCGAGCTGTTAACCGGGCTAAACGTTGCCCGCGTTAAAGGCCTGATCGACGACGGCACCCTGTATGGCGGCATGCTGCCAAAAATTGAGTGCGCCCTCAGCGCCGTTAGAAATGGCGTCAGCAGCAGCGTCATCTTGGATGGCCGCGTACCGCATGCGCTGCTATTGGATTTGTTTACCGATCAGGGCATTGGCACCATGATCATCCGCGAGAACGACGCCTAGCGTTGCCCGACCAAACGCTCGATCCGGGCGCGGCGGGCAGCATACAGCGCCCGCAAGTCGTTGATCTCTATGTGGCGTTTCGCCAGCGCCAATTCTAACTTGGCGACGTCCAGGCTGCGCTCGCTGACCCGGTTTAGGGTGTCGTCGCTGATGGCACCGTTACGCTCCTCGCGCGCCGCCTGGCGCTCGACCTGAGCCAGCGCCGTGCGCTGAATTTCCAAGGTCTTATCCGCAATCAGCACCTGCAACTCCAGCCGTTCAATGTCGTTGCGCTCGGCCATGTCCAAATCCGCCACGCTTGGGTAGCGCATCAATAGCTGCTGATCTTTGGCGGCCTGTGCGGCGATTTCAGCCTGGCGCTGGCGCTCCAGTTCGCGCGCCGCCAATTGCGCCGGGGTCAACTCCGGCGCCACGCGGCGAATCACGAACAGCTGTGAATCCAGCACCTCGTAGCCGCGTTTGACCTGTGCTGGCGGAATTTTGTCCGATAGCTGGGTGCGCCCCGCTTCATCAATAAAACGGTAGTACGCGGGGATGCCTTGGGCCGAAGCCCAAAACGAGAACGCACTGACGACTACCACTATCCACCGCATGCGACTGAGTCTAGTACAGCCTGCGGTGAACGTGGTGCTAGGCGAGAACGCCGTAGGTTTCGCGATACTGGACCATGGCCGCGACGTGCTCGGCGGACTGGGTCGCACGGGCGAATTCCAAGACATCATCCAAGGTCACAATGGTGCGCACGTCCAAGCCCTGGGCTCGCAGCTCCTGGATCGCGCTGGTGCTGCCTTGGCCGCGCTCTTGACGATCCAAGGCCACGACCAACGCCGACACATCAACACCTTTTAATTGCTCCATCGCCTGGCGCACCGCGGTGCCGGCGGTAATCACATCATCCACCAGCAAAATACGGCCGCTAGGTTCGGCGCACATCAACACGCCGCCCTCACCATGGTCTTTGACTTCCTTGCGATTAAAGGTCACCGGCACGTTGCGGCCCTGCTGAGCCAGCGTCACCGACAGCGCCGTGGCCAGCGGTATACCCTTGTAGGCGGGGCCAAACAGGCCATCGAATTCGACGCCAGCGATCGCCTCGGCGTAGCATTCACCCAATAAAGCGAAGGCGTTGCCGTCGTTAAAAGCGCCCGCGTTAAAGAAATAGGGGCTGACACGACCGCTCTTTAATGTGAACTGGCCAAAGCGTAATGCGCCGTAATCGACACAGGCTTGCAAAAAGCGTTGTTTATAGTCGGCTTGAGTCAAGTTATCATCTCGTCTAAGGGACGTGCCCGGTTAATTGATAGGTTTGAAGGATAACAAAGATGCGGGTAATCAACCTTACCGTTAACGGCATCGTTGACGCGGCTGAACGCGGCTTTTTCGATTGGGCCGCCACCAAAGACGCCGAGGTCATTGCGCTTCAGGATGTGCGCTGCCGTGAATACAAGATCGCCGATGACCCCGCTTACCAATTGCCGGGCTACGAAGCGTTTTTCTGTGAAGGCGAAGACGAGGACTACGGCGGCACCGCGATTTACGTGCGCCAAACGCCCAAGGCCATCATGCGTGGCTTGGCTAACTACGACCTGGATAAACACGGCACCTTAATTCAAGCCGATTACGACGAAGTGTCGATCGCCAGCCTGTGGATCCCGCCCGGACGCGACTCGGAAGGCCTGGATCTGCAGTGGCACTTCATGGAAACGCTGAACGCCCACATGGGCAAAGTACGGCGTAAACGGCGCCTGTTTATCTACGCCGGCAACTTCCAAATGGCCCACCAACAGCGAGACCTGACGGACCCGGACCTGCACTCCAATACCCTTGGCTTTTTACCCGCACAGCGCGATTGGATGGACGAGTTGTTAAGCACCACGGGCTATCGTGATGCCCTGCGTGAAGTGTCACGTGATGATGGCTATCACAGCTGGTGGCCCAGCCACGACGACCTCGGCAGCAAAGCCGACCCGGGCGCATGGCGCGTGGATTATCAAATTTGTTCGGAACAACTGGCGCCCAAGGTGCTGACCGCCAGCATCTACACCGAGCGCCGGTTCAGTGACCATGCGCCGGTGATTGTCGACTACGATCTGGACCTGTAATCAGCCCTGGGCCAGAGCCGCGCGCTGGGCGTCAAACAACGCCTGGGTTCCGGTTTCGGCCAGGTCCAACAGCAGATTTAACTGACTGCGATCGAATACCTCGCCCTCCGCCGTGCCCTGAATTTCAACCAATCCCTTACCCTCAAGCGCGATCACGTTCATGTCGGTGTCAGCACTGGAGTCCTCGTCGTAGTCTAGATCCAGCACCGGCGTGCCCTTGTAAACGCCAACACTGATCGCGGACATCATGCCGATGACCGGGTCCTCTTTTAAGCGCTTGTCGCGCTGCAGTCGATTCAGCGCATCGACCACCGCAATCGCCGCGCCGGTAATGGCCGCACACCGCGTGCCGCCGTCCGCCTGCAATACGTCGCAATCAATCGTGATCTGGCGTTCGCCAAGTTTCTTTAAGTCGATCATGGCCCGCAGCGAGCGTCCGATCAGGCGCTGAATCTCGACCGTACGGCCTTGCTGCTTGCCACGCGCCGCCTCACGGCCCATACGCGTGTGCGTCGAGCGCGGCAACATGCCGTACTCAGCGGTGATCCACCCCTGACCTTTGCCACGCAGGAAACGTGGCACGCTTTCCTCGATCGTGGCCGTGCACAATACCCGCGTCCGCCCAATGCTGATCAGCACACTGCCCTCGGCGTGGCAGGTGAAATTACGTTCGATTTGGATGTCGCGTAGTTGGTCGACGGCTCGTTGGCTTGGGCGCATGCTGGCTCCTGGATGACGTTGAGCCGCCACCATACCGACTCGCGCGTTACGCGCAAGGGTGGCAAGGCGCGATTGCTTCATGCTAAAAGCCGGCCATCCGCTTCAAAATTGGAGACCCTGAATGGGCAAAATTCGCATTGGCATCAATGGATTTGGCCGCATTGGCCGACTTGCGATGCGAGTCATTTGCGACCATCCAGCGTTGGTCTGCGTGGCCATCAATGACCCCGCCGGGATGCCAAGACACACGCCCACTTGATGAACTTTGACAGCGTTCACGGGCGCTGGCACCAAAGCATGAGCGTCTGCAACGAGGGTGTGTCAGTCGCCGGACAACCCATCCGGCTGAGCCACGAACAGGCCATTAGCGCGACCGACTGGTCCGGCTGCGACCTGGTGATTGAGGCCAGCGCGCCGCGTTGGGTCCGGATTTCTTTACACACTCGCCGGGCTCGGCGCCTGTTTGCTCGCGTCCGCACTGCTGCTGGGGCTGGCGGCGTGGGATGCGCGTGCGATTTGGCTCAGCGTTGACACTGACGCCCCCACCAAAAGCAGTTAAACTCCATCGATGAAATCATTGACCCCCCAAGGCGCCTTGTTTGTCGTCGCCGCGCCCTCCGGCGCCGGAAAATCCAGCCTGACCCGTGCCCTGCTCGAACGCATGGACAACCTATACCTCTCCGTCAGCCACACCACGCGAAACCCACGACCGGGTGAAATTGACGGCCGCGAATACCACTTTGTCGACGACGCCACCTTTGTCGATATGGTTTATCACGAAGCCTTTTTGGAGCACGCCCAGGTGTTTGGCTTCAAGTACCGCTACGGCACCAGCCGCGCCGCGGTCGAGTTGCACCTCAACAAAGGCCACGACGTGCTGTTGGAAATTGATTGGCAAGGGGCCCAGCAAATCAAGTCACGGATGCCCTCCGCCCAGTCCATTTTCATCCTGCCGCCGTCGCGCGAAGAGCTCGAACGTCGCCTGACCGGACGCGGCACCGACAGCGCCGAGGTCATCGCGGCGCGCATGGACACGTCGGAAAACGAGATCAAGCATTGGCACGAATTTGATTACCTGGTGGTCAACGACGATTTCGATACCGCGCTGGATCAATTGGCCACCATCGTCACCGCCCGGCGCAGCCGAACCACGCATTACGCACCTAAAATTGCGCCGTTGCTTGCAAAACTGTTGCCGACGACCGATCTGGGCTAAACTACGCTACTACCACTTTTTTGGAGAATCACCGAATGGCACGAGTAACCGTTGAAGACTGCTTGGACAACGTAGAAAACCGTTTTGAGTTGGTCATGCTGGCTTCGCGTCGCGCCCGTCAGATCGCCGTCCAGGGCAAAGAGCCCATGGTCGCGCTTGAAAACGACAAACCGACAGTATTGGCCTTGCGTGAAATCGCCGAAAACAAGGTCAACCGTGACTTTATGGCCGCCCAGGACGAAGCAGATCGCCAGCAAGCTGCCGAGGACGCTGCACGCGAAGAAATGCGTAAAACCAGCAGCCACCTGGATCACCACTCCTACGACGCCTAAGACCTGTCGATGACCATCGACTCACTGTGCAATAGCCTGGCGGACTACCTCGATTTCGAGCAAATCCGCCAAGTGCGCAGGGCCTACTTCTATTCCGAACAAGCCCACACCGGTCAGTCACGCCGCTCCGGCGAGCCGTACATCATCCACCCCCTCGCGGTGGCCGGTGTGCTGGCGGACATGCGCATGGACCATCAAAGCCTGCAAGCGGCCTTGCTGCACGACGTTATCGAAGATACCGGCGTGTCCAAGCGTGCCTTGACGGCGCAATTTGGAGCCCCCGTAGCGGACCTGGTCGACGGCGTCAGTAAACTGACCCATATCCAGTTCGAAACCGCCGCCGAGCAGCAAGCCGAAAACTTTCAAAAAATGGCGCTGGCCATGGCCAAGGACATTCGTGTGGTCATGGTCAAACTGGCCGACCGGCTGCACAACATGCGCACCATCGGCGCCCTAAAACCGGAGAAGCGCCGGCGCATTGGCCGCGAGACTCTGGACATCTACGCCCCCATTGCCAACCGTTTAGGCATGTACGAAATGCGCAGCGAAATGCAGGAGCTGTCGTACCGCGCCCTGCACCCCATGCGCTTGGGGCGGCTTGAACAAGCAGTCGCTAAAATTGCCGGCAACCGCAAACGCGTGGTCGAGGAAATCGCCACGTCGATTGAAAACCGGCTGGCCGAATTTGGCCTCAAAGGCCATGTCATCGGCCGCGAGAAAAAAGCCAACTCGATCTACCGCAAAATGAAAGACCAGCACAAAAGCTTCGCCGAAATCATGGATGTTTACGGCTTCCGCGTGATTACCGAGTCGGTGGATGACTGCTACCGCGTGCTGGGCGCCATGCACGGTCTGTTCAAGCCCCGCGTCGGTCGCTTCAAAGACTACATTGCCATCCCCAAAGCCAACGGCTACCAGTCACTGCACACGACGCTGGTGGGCATGCACGGCATCCCCATCGAGATCCAAATTCGGACCGAAGAAATGGAGCGGATGGCGGCGGTCGGTATTGCCGCGCATTGGCTCTACAAAGAGGGCCAGGACGGCGGCACCTCGGATCGCGCCCATCGCTGGGTCCGCGATTTGATGGAGCTGCAACAGCGCGCCGGCGACAGCCTCGAATTTATCGAGAACGCGAAAGTCGACCTGTTCCCGGACGAGGTCTATGTGTTCACGCCGAAAGGCAAAATACTGGAACTGCAGCGCGGCGCCACCGCGGTCGACTTTGCCTATGCCGTGCACACGGATGTCGGCAACCGCTGTGTGGCCTGCCGCGTTGATCGGACGCTGGCGCCGTTGTCGCGACCACTCGAAAGCGGTCAAACCGTTGAAGTGCTGACCGCACCCAATGCACGACCCTCGTCCGACTGGCTCAACTTTGTCACCACCGGCAAAGCCCGCGCCGCCATTCGACACACCCTGAAAACACGCCAGCGCAGCGAATCCATCAAGCTGGGCGAGCGCCTGTTGGGCCGTGCCCTGACCTCCTTTGGCCTGTCCCACGACGACATTACCGACGAGCAGCGCAGCGAAGTGCTCGAGGTCTACAGCGCCGAAACCTGGGAAACCCTGTTGGAGCAAATTGGCCTGGGCGACCGCTTTGCCCTAACCATCGCCAACCGCTTAAGCGGCGAGCTAACCGCCGAGGCAGGTGACAAACCGCTGGCCATTGCTGGCACCGAAGGTGTAGTCATTTCCTACGGCAAATGCTGCATGCCGATCGCCGGTGACCCGATTATCGGCAGTGTCAGCCGCGGCAAGGGCGTCGTTGTGCATCGCGAGCGCTGCCGCAACATTGCCGAAACGCTAAGCGACCCCGAGCGCACGGTGGCGGTGACCTGGGCGGACGATGTCCAAGGCGAGTTCGAAACCTATTTGACCATCGAAGTCGAGAACACCAACGGCGTGATCGCTCAGATGGCCGCGGCCATCGCTGATGCTGACGCCAGCATCGAGGGCATTACACGCGAAGAGCGTGACGCCCGCCTTAGCGTCGTTCGTATCGCCGTCAGCGTACGCGATCGACTGCACCTATCTCGGGTCATGCGCCGACTGCGGGCCCAAAAATGCGTCCTCGGCATCAGCCGCGGCAAATAACTTTAGGAAGTTTTATGAGCAACCGTAGCGTTATCCACACCGACCAAGCCCCCGCCGCCGTCGGCACCTACAGTCAAGCCGTCAAAGTCGGTAAAACCGTGTACCTGTCCGGTCAGATCCCGCTGGTGCCGGCGACCATGGAACTGGTCGAGGACTTTGAAGGCCAGGTTCACCAGGTCTTCAACAACTTGAGCGCCGTCTGTGAAGCGGCCGGTGGCACGCTCAACGACATCGCCAAGCTGAATATCTTCATGACCGATTTGTCGAACTTTGCCACGGTCAACGAGATCATGGCCCAGCACTTCACCCAGCCCTACCCGGCGCGCGCGGCAATCGAAATTTCGGCACTGCCGAAAGGCGCCAGCATCGAAATGGACGGCGTCCTAGAGCTGCATTAAGTCAGCGCGGCAGCGTCGACAACACCTGTTGATAGCCGCTTTGGTGATCGGGGTACAGCAGCTGGTACCCCAGCGCATCAATACCCAATGAGTTGACCCAGCGCCGCCCGCCGCGGCGACTGGGGACGCCATCAAACGCCGGCAACGGCAGCTCAAGCTTGCGCGCAATGTAGGCGCACACCTGGCCCAGCGTGGCCTGGTCTTCGTCCGTACCATGAATCAGCCCAGGCACCGCCAGCCCCGCCTGAGCGGAGCGCACAATGCAGCGCAACAGCCCAACGCAGTCGTCTTCGTGAATTCGGTTGGTCGGCGCATTGGCCACGCCCGGCACCAAACCCGCGCGCACGTTATCGATCAGGCGCAGGCGTGAGGGCCCATAAATCCCACTAAAACGGACCCGGGTTAACTTCAGGTCCTGGCCGGCCAGCCACTGCTCGGCCTGCCAAAGTATTTTGGCGCCTGGCGCTTTGGGGGCCACCGCGCTCAACTCATTGACCTCGCCTTCCAAGTCACCAAAAACGCTGGTGGACGACACAAAGGTCACATGCGGACGACGGTCCGCCACGCGCAATGACTCGACCACATTCACCAGTCCTTCCACAAAGGTCCGCCGATAGGCCGCTTCCGTGCCCCCATCCGGGGTCAGTATCAAGCACAGCTCACCGCCGTCGGGCGGCAAATGCCGGCGCCAAATCGAGGTCAGGCCGGCCGGGTCCGAGAGGTCCCCAGCCACACCGGTTAGCCCCGGCGGAATGCGGCTCGGGTTGCGCCGAATGCCAATCACCTCGTGACCGACCTGCTGCAGCTGCAAACCCAGCTTGATGCCTAGCGCCCCTGCCCCCAGAATGAGGCATCGATTTAATTGCGTCACACTTATGACCCTTACTGGCCTTCGCTACTTTGTAGCCCTTGCCCAAGAAAAACATTTTGGCCGCGCCGCCGAGCGCTGCTTCGTATCCCAGCCCACCCTGAGCGCCGGTATCAAGCGCTTGGAAGATGAGCTGGGGCTGGCGTTATTTGAACGCGCCCGTGCCGGTGTGCGCCTGATGCCCAGTGCCGAGCCGCTGGTATTGCAGGCCCAACGCGTGTTGGAGCATGCCCATGACTTTGCCCAGATGGCAAGCCAGCAGCGCGACCCCCTGACCGGCGCATTTCGCCTCGGCGCCATTCACACCGTCGGCCCTTATCTATTCCCATCCTTGATCCCGCGCGCACTCGACGCCGCACCCGACATGCCGGTGATTATCGAAGAGGCCTACACCGCCCAGCTTAGAGAACGACTGCGCCGGGGTGAATTGGACGCCGCCATCGTCGCGCTGCCGTTCACCGAGGTCGACGTCTTGACCCTGCCGCTGTACGACGAACATTTCGAAGTGGTGATGAACCACAGCGACCCGCTGGCCAGCAAAACCAGCATCGCCAAGGCCGACCTCAACCGCGATGACCTGATGCTGCTGGGTGAAGGCCACTGTTTGCGCGATCAAATACTGTCCGCCTGCCCGGGATTGGGCGAGCGCCTGAGCGCCAACCACAACCGCGAAAGCTCCAGCCTTGAAACCCTACGTCACATGGTCGCCGGCGGCCTCGGCATCAGCGTGCTCCCCTGCTCTGCAATCGGCACCGATCGCTACGCGCCCGGGCACCTGGTCAACAAGCCCTTTGCCGAAGCCGACATGAAGCGCACGGTCGCGCTGGCGTGGCGCGCAAGCTTCCCGCGTCCCGGGGCGATTACGCTGATGGCCCAGCTATTGAAGGCACTGGCGCGCGATCTCAATGCCGAGCCGGTCGACGCATGAGCGAGGCTGCGGACCTGTCGCTGTCACAGCTGACCGGGGTCGGCCCCAAGGTCCTCGAAAAGCTCAGCAAACTACACGTCCACTCGATCCTGGACCTGGCCTTTCACTTGCCCCTGCGCTATGAAGACCGCACCCGCGTGGCACCGATTGCGTCATTACAGCCCAGCATGCGGGTGCTGATCGAGGGCCGAAAAATCGGTATCCGTGAAGTCATGGGTCAGCGCCGCAGCCTACTGGTGACCGTCGGCGACGCCACCGGCACCCTGACCCTGCGACTGTTTCACTATTCGCGCGGCATGCGCACGTCACTGGAAAACGCCGACGCCTTGCGCTGCTTTGGCGAGGCACGAGTCGGCGCCCATTCGCTGGAAATGGTTCACCCGGAAATTCAATTCGGCGAACACGATCTGATCACACTGAGCGATACGCTGGACCCGATCTATCCGATCACCGATGGGCTGCAGCAAAAAAGCCTGCGCAAACTGGTCGCCCAGTCGCTCAGCTTTGTCGAGGCGCATGGTCTATTAGAGCCGCTGATTCCCGCCGACATCGAGGCCGAGTTTCAGCTGCCGGATCTATTGCAGTCATTGAAGCGCCTGCACCACCCCACGCCGGCCCAATGGGCACGCTTCGAAGACGCCCCGGAGCGCTCGCGCCTGGTGATCGAGGAATTGTTGGGGCACCGTTTGGCGCTGCTGGAGCGCAAAGCCATCCGCAAGCAAAAGCCGGCCCCGCGCTGCCCTCTCGACACCCCCCTTAAGGCCCGATTCAGCGCCGCACTGCCGTACACCCCAACCGCCGCCCAGCAGCGCGTGGTCGCCGAAATTGAGGCCGACCTGGACCGCCCCGAGCCGATGCACCGATTAATCCAGGGCGATGTCGGCGCCGGCAAGACCCTGGTCGCGGCGATGGCGGCACTGCCGGTGTTGGCGCAAGGCCACCAAATCACGGTGATGGCGCCCACCGAAATATTGGCCGAGCAGCATCGGGACGCCTTTAAAGCCTGGTTTGAGCCCTTGGGCTATGGCGTGGTTTGGCTATCCGGCTCAATGAAAGCCGCGGCCAAGCGCGACGCCCTGGCCCAACTGGCCAGTGGCCAAGCGGCGATCGCGGTAGGCACCCACGCGCTGTTCCAAAACGGTGTCGAATTTGCCGATTTAGGACTGGTGGTGGTCGACGAACAACACCGCTTTGGGGTCCACCAGCGCCTGGCGCTGACCGGCAAAGGCGGCACCCAAGCCCCGCATCAACTGATCATGACCGCGACCCCCATTCCGCGCACGCTGGCGATGAGCCTGTACGCGGACATGGACATGAGCGTGATCGACGAATTGCCGCCCGGGCGCACGCCGATCGACACCCGCGTCATCAGCGCCCGCAAACGCGACTTGGTGGCCGAACGGATCGGCCATTTGGTCGCCCAGGGCGGCCAGGTGTATTGGATCTGTACGCTGGTCGAGCAGTCCGAGCATCTGGCGGCGCAGGCCGCCGAAACCAGCCACGCCTGGCTGACCGACGCCCTGCCCGGGCTGACCGTGGACCTGGTCCATGGCCGCATGAGCGCCGAGCAAAAACAAACCGCGATGGAAGGTTTTAAGCAAGGCGCCACACAGGTTCTGGTGGCGACCACGGTGATCGAAGTCGGGGTCGATGTGCCCAACGCCAACTTGATTGTGATCGAAAACGCCGAGCGCCTGGGGCTGGCCCAACTGCACCAGCTGCGTGGACGTGTCGGACGTGGCCGGCGGGCCAGCTATTGTCTGCTGATGTATGAGCCTGGGCTGTCAGAAAACGGCCGCGAACGCCTGCAGACTCTGCGTGACAGTAACGACGGTTTTGTGATTGCTGAAAAGGACCTGGAGCTGCGCGGTCCCGGCGACATGCTAGGTACTCGCCAAACCGGCGACCTCAGCTTTCGCGTCGCTAACCTGGCGCGCGACCGCGACCTATTGCCGGTCACGGCGCAACTGGCCCAGCGGCTTCTGTCGGATGATCCACAACGCGCACAAAAGCTGATCCAGCGCTGGGTCGGCTCGCGTCTGATTTACACCCAAGTGTGACCAAATCGGCCTATAATTTGACCATGTCTGAGACCCATTTTTTAAGCGACAGGCCAACGCCGTCAAAAACCTTGGTCGGGGTACTGTGCAGCACCGATCAGGGCCAGCCGTTGCAACTGCTATTCAGCGCCGACCGGCTGCTGGATTTGGGCGCGGTCGAGCGTATTTTAGGCGGCCGCATCAGCCGCAGCGCGGGCTCACCCGTGACCCTCAACATCGGTGGCCAGGCCGCCAGTTGCGCCAGTATTGCCAACGCGCCGACCCTGCTCGACCAGGCCTTGGCCGATCAACCCATGTGGCACATCGAAACCGAGCTGGGCTGGGTTGCCATGGCCCAACGCGAGATCGCCAGCCATTGGCCGCGCACGGCCGTGCATGTGTTGACACGGCCATTGGCCTCACTGACGCCGGAGCTGCTGGAAAATACCGCCCATATCACCCGCCAGATCGAAAACCTGACCGGCCGGCGCGTGCGCAAGCGCCTGGACGAGACGCTGGAAATGCCGCCGCTGCCGCACACGGCCACCGAAATCATCCGGCTTAAGCTGGATCCGGACGCCGGCACCAACGAGCTCGCCGCGGCCGTCGAAACGGATGCCTCGCTGGCCGCGCAGGTGGTGTCCTGGGCCAATTCGCCGTACTACGCCGCGCCCGGCCAGGTCGCCTCGGTCGCCGACGCCGTGATTCGCGTGCTCGGCTACGACATGGTGATTAACTTGGCGCTGGGGCTGTCGCTGGGCAAAAGCGTGACGCCGCCCAAGGGCCGGCGCGGCGAGCCCTCATTTTGGACCCAAAGCGTTTACTGCGCGGCAAGCATGCAAGCGCTGGCACAGGCCATCCCGCCAAACCACCGCCCGAACGTCGGATTGGCCTACTTAAGCGGACTGCTGTTTAACTTTGGCCAGTTGGTGCTGACCCACGTGTTCCCCGATCAGGCCCGGGACATTGAGCGTTACCAGCAGGTCAATCCGCATGTGCCGTCGCGCTATATCGACCGTCACCTGCTGAGTTTGGAGCGCGAACAGCTGAGCGCCGAGTTGCTTGAAAGCTGGCGACTGCCCGAGGCCGTGTGTGACGCCCTGCGCTATCAGCACCAGCCCACCGTCAACACCGAAAATTCGCGCTACTCAAAATTGCTGTTCGTGGCGACCCGCCTACTGGCTGCTCACGGCCGCGTCTCAGCCCGACCTGGCGACATCAGTGACGCCCTGCTGGACGAGCTAGGACTGACCCGCTCGGTGCTGGACAGCACACTGACTCAGGTCCTCGGTGGGGCGGCTAACCTTGACTCGATGGCCCGGGATTTAGACGCGTGACGCTGGCACCTTACTTGGACCTAATTCGGTTTTACCGTCCGGTCGGTTGGCTGGTGCTGCTTTGGCCAACCTTGATTGCGGTCTGGGTCGCCAACAACGGCAACCCCAGTGTGCACATGGTGCTGGTGTTTGCGCTCGGCGTGTTTTTGACCCGCAGCGCCGGCTGCGCCATCAACGACTACGCCGACCGCCACTGGGACGGTGGTGTCGAGCGCACCCGCCAGCGGCCTCTGGTCACCGGCGCACTGTCGCCACGTCAGGCATTAGCCTGCTTTGGTCTGCTGATGGTGCTGGCCTTTGGTTTGGTATTGACGCTGACACCCATGGTTTGGCTGGCCAGCATCGTGGCCGTGGCACTGGCCGCGCTGTACCCCTTTACCAAGCGCTTTACAAACTACCCACAGCTGTTCTTGGGCGCGGCTTTTAGCTGGGGCATCGTCATGGCCTTTGTCGCCGCCGGCCAACCGATTGGTGCCAACGCCCTGACCTGGTTCGCTGCCAACCTACTATGGACGCTGGCGTATGACACGCTATACGCCATGGTCGATAAACCGGACGACGTAAAGGTCGGCATCAAATCCACCGCAATCGCCTTTGGCGACAACGATCAGCGCATGGTCGGCGTGTTACAAGCGGCAGCTTGGGTGCTGTGGGCACTAGCCGGTTGGCAGGCCGGCTTAGGCTTCGCATTTATCCTCGGCATGGGCATTGCCGCCAATTTGTTCGTCAATCAACACAAAAGCATAGTAAAAGCCGACCGCTCAACGATTTTCGCGGCTTTTGTCGCCAACCACCGCGTCGGTCTGGTGATCTTTGTCGGGGTCCTGTTGGACTATGCCTTTCAAGCGCAGTAACACGACTGTCACATTTGTCGCGTTTACTGCGCCGTACTAACGAGGATGCTTGACCATGAACACGACCCGATGCGTACTGATTGTTGACGATGAAACCGCCGTGCGCGAGATGATCGTATTGGCACTGGAAATGGCCGGCTACGAAACGCTGGAAGCCGCCGACGGCAACCAAGCCCTGCGCATGCTGACGACCCACCAACCGGATCTGATGCTACTGGACTGGATGATGCCCGGTGCCAGTGGCCTTGAGGTCGCGCGTAAGGTCCGCAATAACCCCGACCATCAGGGCGTGCCGATTGTCATGCTGACGGCCAAAGAAGACGAGGACGCTAAAATTACCGGGCTATCCGTCGCCGACGACTTCATCACCAAGCCATTTTCGCCACGCGAACTGGTCGCTCGATTAAAAGCAATACTGCGCCGCACGACGCCCAAAGGCATTGACGAACCGGTCGAATTTAGCGGACTACGGCTGGATCCAATTAGCCAAAAAGCCACGATCCAAGACGCTCCGCTGGCCCTAAGTCCTCTCGAATTTAGGCTGCTGCAAACCTTTATGACCCACCCCAACCGTGCCTTCTCCCGGGCGCAATTGCTGGACCGGGTCTGGGGCGGTGACGTCTATGTCGAAGACCGAACCGTCGATGTCCACATTCGCCGATTGCGCAAAGCCATCGGCAGCCACCACGAAGCCTTGATCGAAACCGTGCGCGGCACGGGCTACCGGTTTAGTCCAAACGAAAAATAGACCGCATTGGGCTTTGCATCCCGGCCTCGGACGACTAAGGTAAGCGCGGCCCACTTACAACCGGGCGATCTTGATAACCAGACCTGTTAGGGGTGGCCGACAATGCGTGTGTTTCGCGAACTTGGATATCGACGGGCCCCATGAGCACCAGCAAAGCGACCCGCCAAACCGTCCAGGACGCTATGATCGTGCTGGCCATTTGGGCCACCCTGTTTGTCGTCACCGGCGAATTTTGGATTACCGGTGTACTGGTCCTGGTCAGCGCGATGCTGATCGCGGCGCGCGCGCGGATTAATCTGCACCGCTACGTCGAAACCCGTGATGAACGCATCCTGCCGTTTATGGACGGGCTGGAAAGCGACATTGCCTACCAGATCCACAAAACCGACCGCCTCAACACCACACACCAGCAGCACGTCAGCGAGCGCCTAGAGCACATTGAAGCCGCGCTGGCGTCGGTTGACCGCGGATTTATTTTGCTTGGGGAACACAACTACCTGCGCTGGTGGAACCTCAGCGCTGAGAAATTCCTGGCGCTGAGTGAGGCGCGAGATTTGGGCCGGCCGCTGGACAACTATTTACGCGACCCAGCCTTTGAAATCGTGCTCGGAGATATTTCCAAACCGCTGCAAGTCGTAGCGCCCTGCCCCAGCGACGACCGCCGCACCTTGGAGTTCAACGTCTTCCCTAACGGCGATGATGGCAAGGCTGTGATCATTCGAGACATCACCCGCGTGCGCCAGCTAGAACAGACCCGCAGCGACTTCGCCGGCAACGTCTCGCACGAGTTAAAGACACCCATTACCGTCATCAAGGGCTACGCCGAAACCCTCGGCGACATGACCGACAGCCTACCGGCGCCGGTCAACAAGGCGATCCAGCAGATCGCCGGCCAAGCGGACCGCATGCAAGATATTGTCGAGGACTTGCTGTGGTTGAACCGCCTGGAAAATACCCGCCTGATTGACCCGACGCCACTGAACGTCGGCGCGCTGCTCAACAGTGTCGCCCAAGACGCCGCGGAGCTGGCCACTGCGCTGGGCAAATCCATCACCCCCCAGGTCGAGGCCGACGACGCCTGGCTGCTCAACGGCAGCCACAAAGAAGTTATGACCGCGGTACGTAATTTAACGGTCAACGCAGTCCGCTACAGCTCGGACGGTGCCTCGGTGACACTGTCGTGGAAGGTCACCGAATCGCACGCGCTGCTGACCGTGGCTGACACCGGACCGGGCATTCCGCGGCGCGACCTGCCGCGCCTGACCGAACGCTTTTATCGCGTTGACCAGGGCCGCGCACGCGAGACTGGGGGCACTGGGCTGGGCCTGGCCATTGTTAAGCATGTGATGGACCGTCATGGCGGACGCCTGACGATTAAATCCCGGGTCGGCAGCGGCAGTCGCTTTATCTGCCAGTTCCCACTGAGCCGAGTTAAGCCGGCGGCAATGCCGGCGATTGTGAAAGCTGACGACGCCTGACGCCCCACGCGGTGGCACCGGCGACCGCGGCACTGGGAATCAACAGGTTCAGTAGCGGCACGCTAATCAGCAGCAACACCGAGCCGCCAAACGCCAATGAGTCCAGCGGGTGTTCCCAGGCTTGGGCACGGGTTAGCGACAGCGGCTGGGCGTGGTTGTCGTTCAGGTAGTCGCGGTATTCAATCAGCAACACCCAGGCGCCAAAGGCAAACCAGGCAAAGGGCGCCAGCAAATTAATCACCGGAACCAGCGAAAACACCAACAGCATCAACGCCCGAGGCAGGTACCACAACCACTTGGTCACTTCGCGGCCCAGCGTGCGGCCGACCAGTTGACCCAAGCTTTCGACCGGTAAGGCCGCATTAGGATCCAGCTTGCGCTCGACTTTTTCGGCCAAGATGCCGTAAAACGGCGCCGCCAAAAAGCCATTGATGACGGTAAAGCCAAACACAAACAACACCAGCGCAATCATCATCGCCAGCGGCTGAATCAGAAAACTGACCCAGTCGAGCCACCCAGGCAGAAAGTCCGTGACCGCCAGCACCCAGCCCGCCAACAGGCCCCACAGGCTGGCCATCAGCGCCATAAAAACAATCAGGTTGACCAGCGTCGGAACCAGCACAAAGCGCTTGAGCCCCGGCGACAGAATCAGCTCAAAGCCCTCGAACAGGGCCTTAAGTCCATTCATTCGCGGTTTTCGACGATGTCTTCGATTTGGCTTTCGGTGACGTCGGCGTGGCGAACATCTTTGCCGCGCACGGCGTAGATCAGCTGCTCGCTGACGTTAGTGGCGTGATCACCAATGCGCTCAAGGGCACGGAAAATCCATAACAACTTAACCAATCGGCCAATCGCCCGCGGGTCTTCGATCATAAAGGTCGATACCGCACGCAGCGCGCTTTCGTAGTCGGCGTCAATATTCCGGTCTTCGACACCCACTTCGCGGGCCTGATCCGCATCCAAACGTACAAAGCTATCGACCGCTCGCTTGACCAGCTCGGCGACTTGACGGCCCAAACTAACCGACAGGTTAAGCGCCATCGCCGGCGGCGGATCGCCCGCCAGGTCGGTCGCCAACTTGCCAATTTTGTAGGCTTCATCACCCATGCGCTCAAGGTCGCGAACGATCTTGGAAATGGCCATGACCACGCGCAGATCCGACGCCGCCGGCTGGCGCAGCGCGATGATGCTGATGACTTCGCGATCGACCGCCACTTCAAAGGCGTTGATCTGGTGCTCGGCCTGTTCAATCGACGGCAACAGCCCAGACTCCATGGTTTCGAGCACAATCAGCGCATCGCGCAGGTTGCGTTCGACCATGCCAGCCATCTTCAGCACGTGCGTGCGCAGGCTTTCCAAGTCTTCGTTGAACTGTGACGAAATATGCTGGTTTAGATCTGACGATTTAAGGTCCATGGGTTATCCGAAGCGTCCGGTGATGTAATCCTGGGTGAGTTCATGCTGAGGCGACGTAAAGATTTGCTTGGTCGGCCCCACTTCAATCAATTTACCCAAGTGGAAATAAGCGGTGCGTGAGGACACGCGTGCGGCTTGCTGCATTGAGTGCGTCACGATCACGATCGTGAACTGGTCCGACAACTCATGGATCAGCTCTTCAATGCGCGCGGTCGCAATCGGATCCAACGCCGAGCAGGGCTCGTCCATCAAGATCACTTCCGGGCTGACCGCAATGGCGCGGGCGATGCACAGGCGTTGTTGCTGACCGCCCGACAAACCGGTCCCCGGCTGGTCCAGGCGGTCTTTGACTTCGCCCCACAAACCGGCCCGGGTCAAGGATTGCTCGACCACTTCGTCCAGCTCGGCTTTGCTCTCGACCAAGCCATGAATACGCGGGCCGTAGGCGACGTTGTCATAAATGCTTTTCGGAAAGGGATTGGGTTTTTGGAACACCATGCCGACGCGCGCGCGCAGCGGCACCACGTCAACCGACGGATCGTAAATATCCTTGCCATCGATGGTAATCGAGCCTTCGACCCGGCAAATATCAATGGTGTCGTTCATGCGGTTCAAACAGCGCAAAAAGGTCGACTTGCCACAGCCCGAAGGGCCGATAAAGGCAATCACTTCGTTGGCACCGATATCGATGGTGACGTCTTGGATCGCATGCTTGTCGTCGTAATATACATCGACGTTTTTGGCCTGCATGCGGGGGTTATCCACGTGCACGGACCCCACAGTTTTTTCAGTCACAGAACTCGGCTCCTTGATCGTCAATACGGGTTCGCTGGTGGTCAATGTCATGTCCATAAAGTCTACTACCCTTTGCCTACCAACGGCGTTCGAATTTTTTCCGCAAGACCACGGCGATGGCGTTCATCAAGATCAAAAACGACAACAGCACAATGATCGCGGCAGAGGTTTTAGCCACATACATGCGTTCGGCGAAATCCGCCCACATAAAGATTTGGACCGGTAACACCGTGCCCGGGTCCATCACCGAAGCGGGCGTATCGACGATAAAGGCCACCATACCGATCATCAAAAGCGGTGCGGTTTCACCGAGCGCCTGGGCCATGCCAATAATGGTGCCGGTCAACATGCCCGGTAGCGCCAGCGGCAAGACATGGTGGGTAATGACCTGAACGCGACTGGCGCCCATGCCCAAGGCGGCGTCGCGGATGCTCGGCGGCACCGCCTTAAGTGCCGCACGCGACGAAATAATAATGGTCGGCAGCGTCATCAGCGCCAACACCAAACCGCCGACCAGCGGCAAGGACCGTTGGAACCCAAAGAACCCAATAAACACCGCCAAGCCCAAAATACCGAACACCACCGAGGGCACGGCCGCCAGGTTGTTAATATTGACCTCGATGATCTCGGTCAGGCGGTTTTTCGGCGCGAACTCCTCAAGGTAAACCGCGGTGGCGACCCCGATCGGAAAGGCTAAAATCAGGGTAATGGCGAGCGTAAACAAGGACCCCACCACTGCGCCTTTGACGCCCGCCAATTCCGGATTGCGCGACGCGCCGCCTTGGAAAAGGTAGTTGGATATCTTGTACTGAATCAGCCCCCGATCGACCAAATCGTCAATCATGTCCAGTTGACGGTCGCTTAAGCGGCGGTTGTCTTCGTCGGTGGCGCGTTTAATGTGACCGCGCAGGTAGCTGTCGACATCGTCATCCACCGCGATCCACAGGTTTTGCTCGGACCCCAACAAACTGGGGTCGTTGACCACCATGTTACGAATACGGTCGGTACCGCCGATGCTGAGCAACTTAAAGGCTTCTTTTTTGGCCGAACGCCCCTCGGCGCCGGTCAACCCATAAATCGCGCCCTGCATGATCTTGCGCGGATTGCCGTCGTAGAACGAGTCGATGCTCTGGTCGCCACGCGGATCCATCAGCTGCGCATCCAGGGTGACATCGACCTGAACGTAGTATTGAAAAAATCCCGGGATGCCACGAATCAAAATCGTGGTCATCAACACCGCCAGAAAGGTCAGTGCCAAGCCAATCGCGGACTTGCCGATCAGCTGGAATCGACGTTCGCGGGCATAGCGCGCCTGAACACCGCGGGCAACACGTTCAGCCGCAATCTGCGGCGTGATCATCGGCTTAGTCATACTGCTCTCGATACTTTTTAACGATCTGCAGGGCACCGATGTTGAGCACAAGGGTGATACAAATCAGGGTCAGGGCCAGCGCGAACGCGGACAGCGTCTTGGCCGAGTTGAATTCTTGGTCGCCAACCAAAATTGTCACGATCTGACTGGTCACCGTGGTCACCGCGTCCAGCGGGTTCGCGGTCAAGTTGGCCGCCAAGCCCGCGGCCATCACCACAATCATGGTTTCACCGACCGCGCGTGATACTGCCAACAACACCGAGCCGACAATGCCCGGCAGTGCGGCCGGTAAAATCACCTGCTTAATCGACTCGCTTTTGGTGCTGCCAAGCCCATACGCCGCATCGCGCAAAGATTGTGGCACCGCGTTGATGACGTCATCGGACAACGACGACACGAACGGGATAATCATGATGCCCATGACCACACCCGCGGCCAGCGCGGACTCCGACGACACCGTCAGGCCAATCGACTGGCCGAATTCACGAAAGAACGGCGCCACCGTCAAGGCCGCAAAGAAGCCATAGACCACGGTCGGGATGCCCGCCAAGATTTCCATCAGCGGCTTGACCACCGAGCGCAAACGCGGCGACGCGTACTCAGACAGGTAAATCGCGCTGAACAAACCGGTCGGCACCGCCACCAGCAACGCGATCACTGAAATCAGCAGCGTTCCCGCAAACAGCGGCACGGCGCCGTAGTTGCTGACGCCGACGCCGGCATTTTCACCAAACTCGATTTGCGGGTTCCATTTCAGGCCGAACAAAAAGTCCATCGGCGAAATCATCCCGAAAAATCGAATGGATTCGAAAATGACCGAGAACACGATGCCGATGGTGGTGAAAATCGCCACCAACGAACAGGCCGCCAACAGCACGGTGATGGTGCGTTCAACCCAATTGCGAGCGCGAAAGTCCGGATTGACCGCACGGTAGGCCAAAAAGCCCAGCAGCGCCGCCATGCCAATCACGATGGCGGCCAGGGCGTTGGACGCCAGCGCGTCCCATCGCACCCAGGCCAGCGCGGCTTCGTCGACCCACGCGGGCACCTCGCCCACGCGGATGCCGGCGACCACATTTTGAATTTGGGTCAGGGCAATATCAGGACGAAAATCGTCGGCGCGATCGGCCGGGAAATACTGTTCAGCCAGCGACCGAAAAACGGACTCCTCGGCTGCGCTCCAGACCACAAAGAAAATAAACGCCGGTATGACCGCGGCAATGGCCGCCCAGAAACCGTAGTAATGCGGTAAAGAGTGCATCGCTTTAATGCCGCCACGGCTTTGGCCCTGGGACACAATCGCGCGGCGCGAAGCAAAGAACCAGGCGGCCCCAATCCCCAGCAGCACGATCAACAGCAAATCAGATGACATTCGTCGTCTCCATTAAAAAAGAGCTGACCCTCGCGAGCCAGCTCTGTCGTACCCGACCTCAACCGCTCAATTAATCGAGCATGTCAGCCGTCAAGGTGGGCAAGTTTTCGATGGCATCAGCATACACTGCACGCTCGTCTTCGCCCATCGGGATCATGCCAGATTCGGCCAAAATGCCATCCTCGCCCCAGTGCTTGGTCCACTCACGAGCGTACTCCTGGATACCGGGCACCACGCCGACGTGGGCTTTTTTGATGTAGAAGAACAACGAGCGCGAGACCGGGTAGTCGCCCGCCGCAATGTCCTCGAAAGTTGGCGCAACACCGCCCACTTTCGCCGCCTGCAAGACGTCCGAGTTTTGGTCCAAGTAAGAAAAGCCAAAGACACCGAATGAGCTGTTGTCTTCTTGCAGCTTTTGCACGATCAGGTTGTCCTGTTCGCCGGCTTCAACGTAGCCGCCATCGGTGCGCAAAGGACGGCAGGTTTTGGCGGATTTGCCTTCGGCCTTCAAAATGGCCTTGGCCGCTGCGTTTTGCTTACAGCCGCCTTTTTCATTGACCATTTCTTCCCAGGATGCACGGGTGCCGGACGTGGTCGGCGGGCCCAGTACGCGAATCGCAATGTTCGGCAGTGACGCGTCGATTTCGTTCCACGTGGTGTAGAAATTCGGCACAAACGCAGTCCCCTCGGCATTCGGCACATTGGCCGCCAAGGCTAACCACAGCTGCTCGCGGGTCACATCCAGCTCAGGTCCGCTGCGATCCGACGCCAATACGATGCCGTCATAGCCGACTTTAATTTCGGTGACTTCAACGTTGTTTTCGGCACACACGTCCAGCTCGCTCACTTTCATACGGCTTGAGGCATTACCAATGTCGATGTTTTCGGTACCAATGCCCGTGCAGGCACCTTTCTTGCCCACGGATGAGCCGCCCGACTCGACCACCGGTGTCTTCACACCCGGACGCTTGCCGGCGGCTTCAGCGACGATCGTTGAGAACGGAAGCACGGTCGATGAACCGGCAATGCTGACGTAGTCACGTGCCATTGCTGCGCTTGAAATGCTTGCTGCGACAACCGCAGCCAATCCTAAACGTACAAACATGGTGATACTCCAAAGCTGAAAAAATGCGACCCGTTCTGAGCCGATGTGCGCACTCTAAGCCTGAATTATGACAGCTTTATGACGAGCCAAAAAAATTCTCAGATCACTCCACTGCGCCATTATTTAACAGCGCATCGGAGCGTGCAAAAGCCGGGTCATCCGCCGCCATGGCTTCCCACTCGACCAGCCACGGGTGCGCCATGACGCGCTCGCTGTAGTCCGCCAATGCACATTGGGCAACCGGCGCGTAAGTCCGCAGGCGATACAGCACCGGCGCATAAAACGCATCGGCGGCGCCAAACTCGGGGCCGTACAAAAATGGTCCGCCGGAATTGATCAACGCGGTTTCGAGCAGGTCCTGAATACGCGCAATATTCGCAAATACCGCGTCCGACAACGGGAAGTCCGTGGTTCGCGCGCGAATGTTCATCGGACAGGCCATCCGCAGCGGCACAAAACCCGAGTGCATTTCGGCCACAATCGAGCGCGCATGCGCTCGCAGACCCGGGTCCGCCGGCCAAAATGGCGCGCCAGGATGGCGCTCGGCCAAGACCTCGATCAAGGCGGCGGAATCCCACACCGTGGCATCGTCCAGCGCCAACACCGGCACCGTGGCGTTGGACGGGACCTCGGCGTGCCAATCGTCTTGATCAAAGCGAACCCAGCGGATATCCGCTTCAAGGCCGGCAATTTTACAGGCCAACCAACCGCGCAAGGACCAGGAACTGTAGTTGGGCTGACCAATCCACAGCTTAGCCACGGTGCAAATCTTCCAGCACCTTGACGGTTTCCTCCCAGCCGATGCAGGCATCCGTAATCGATTGACCGTAGACCAGGTTCGAGGGGTCCTTGCAGTCTTGGCGACCGGCGACCAAGTGGCTTTCGATCATGACACCGAAAATTCGACTGGCATCGGTGCGCCGCTGCTGGATCACCGAATCCAGCACCAGTGCCTGGTTGCGGTGGTCTTTCATTGAGTTGCCGTGGGACGCATCAACCATCACGGTCGGGCGCAGCCCTGCCTTTTCGAGAGCGTCACAGGCGGCACCGACATGCGCGGAGTCATAGTTGGGGCCCGAGGTCGCCCCGCGCAGGATCAAATGGCAATCCGGGTTGCCACGGGTCTCGACAATGGCCGACACACCCTGCTTGGTCACCGATAAGAACTGGTGCCCGTGGGACGCGGCGCGGATCGCATCGATGGCGATGCCGACTTGGCCGTCGGTGCCATTTTTGAAACCAATGGTGGCACTCAGGCCGCTGGCCAGTTCGCGGTGAACCTGAGACTCGGTGGTGCGTGCGCCAATGGCGCCCCAGCTGACCAAGTCGGCAATGAACTGCGGCGTGATCGAATCCAAGAACTCGACGCCGGTCGGCATGTCCATGGCCGCCATGTCACGCAGCAAGTCACGGGCGATGTGCAGGCCCTTGTTGATCTGGAAGCTGTCATCCAAGAAGGGGTCATTAATCAGCCCTTTCCAACCGACGATGGTGCGCGGCTTTTCGAAGTACACCCGCATGACCACTTTGACCTTGTCTTTGATGCGATCGGCCAGCGGTTTCAAGCGCGCCGCGTATTCGCGCGCCGCATCCGGGTCATGAATCGAGCACGGACCGACCACCACCAGCAAGCGATCGTCACGACCGTGCAGGATGTCTTGGATTTCATTGCGGTGGCGGGTCACGTTGGCCGCCATCTGGTCGGTGGCGGGTAACTCCTCCAGCAAAATGGCCGGAGGAATCAGGGGCTTCATGCGGGCGATGCGAACGTCGTCGATCACCATGTTCGAGTAAGTCATGCTGGGCTCTTTTCAGCGCCCAGACGCTTACATCTGGGCTTGTTCTTGTTGAATCAGGTAATTGATGACGTCAAACAGAGCGGCCTGGCCGCCGGCGGTTGTCTCAGTTACGCGGTACTTGCCGTTCACAATAAACGCAGGCACCCCGGTAATGCCATAGGCGTTGATCCGAGATTCGGTTTGCTTCAAGCGCGATTCGACGCCAAAACTGCGCCATTGGGCATTAAAGGCACTTTCATCGACACCATAGCGGGCAAATAATTCACGCACGTCGTCTTCGCGCACCAGGCGTTCGCGTTCCAGGTGAATCGCGTTGAAAATCGGTTGGTGCACTTGGTCTTGCACGCCCAGTGCCTTGGCGGTCCAAAAAGCGCGCGCATGCGGCTCCCACGAACGGCCCAATACCGCCGGCACCTGTTCGAAGCTGACGCCTGCGGGCATGGCGGCCTTCCACGAATCAACCGCGGGCTCTAAACGAAAGCAGTGCGGGCAGCCGTACCAAAACAGCTCCACCACTTCGACCACGGCCGGATCTCGGGTTTTAACCGCAAACGGCAGCGCCTGGTAATGCTGGCCCTCGACAAAATCCGCGGCCTGGGCCGTCGACACACACAAAGACACCGAAGCCAGCACGGCCATCAACCATTTCATCGCGTTACTCCAAATTATTCGTCTGGCCCCAGTATGGGCACAAAAAAGGCGATCAATAGACCGCCTTTGTAACGAAAGGTTTCGCCGCTCTAACGAAGCCCTTCGATGTAGCTGGCCACGGCTTCCATATCCGCCGCACGCATGTTGACCGCCACACCATTCATCATCGCGTTCTGACGCGCACCGCTTTTGAAGGTGTTGAGCTGAGCCAGGGTGTATTCGGACCACTGACCGGCCAGGCTTGGGAAGTTAGCGCTGGCAATGCCTTTGCCCTGCGGACCATGGCAGGCGGCGCATGCAGCGACGCCGCGCTCGACGTCACCAAATCGGTAGATCTGCTCGCCGCGCGCGGCCAGTTCAGCCTTGGCGACGCCCGGGGCGACTTTTTTAGCTGCGTAAAACGCCGCCAAATCGAGCATGTCTTGGTCCGACAAGCCGACCGCAAAGCCATACATCATGGCGTTGTCGCGTTCTTTGGATTTGAAGTTGGCCAACTGAGTCGCCAGGTAGGCGGCGTGCTGGCCGGCCAATTTCGGGAAACCGCCGGTGGCGCTGTTGCCATCTGCACCGTGACAGCCTGCACAAACGGCGGCCTTGGCTTCGCCGGCAGCGGCATCGCCCTGCGGACCGAGTTCCGGGACTTCGGTCGCGCTAGCGGCGAAGGACAAAAGGCTGCTGAGGGCCAAAATTACAAGCTGTTTCATGTCTAAGTCCGTTAAATAGGAAAAGTGTCTAATAACTTTCGGTAGTATAAACCTTTATTGCTTATACACGGAATGCATAAGGCATGGCTTTCAACTTATTGCGTACTGCAAAGTACCAAATCAGCGCCACCAAACCCCAGAACTTTCCCGCCGATGAAGGCGTCGAAGTTGCCTTCGCGGGCCGTTCAAACGCGGGCAAAAGTAGCTGCCTCAACGTCATCGCCAACCAGCGAGCGCTCGCTAGGGTCTCAAAAACACCCGGGCGTACGCAAATGATCAACTTTTTTAGCCTACAGGACGAACAGTTAAAGTTGGTCGACCTGCCCGGCTACGGCTACGCCAAGGTGCCCGTGGCGATGCGCGCGAACTGGGGACGCAACATCCAAGCGTTCTTGGAAAACCGTCGCTGCCTCGCCGGTTTGGTCATGATCATGGACTCACGCCACCCCATGTCACCGCTGGACCAGCAAATGATGGACTGGGCGCTGGCGCGGCAGTTGCCGCTGCACGCGGTGCTGACCAAGGCGGACAAGCTGTCGCGTAACGTCCAAAACCAAACCCTGATGAAAGTTCGCAAGGAATTGCCCGAGGGCTGTACCACGCAACTGTTCAGTGCGCTTAAACGCCAGGGCATTGAAGAGTTGGACGAGCGTTTGAAGTCATGGATGCTGCCCGACGCCAGCGCGCCGGAGACGGAATAACGCAGGCAAAATAAAACCCCGAAACGTGGCCAAACGTTGGCGGGGTCAAGGCGTTTCGCTTTGGGGTAAAGCTAGCGCTAGGAGAACATTCCTAAGAGGGAATCATGTTCATCTACAAAGATAGACACCCCCAGTTTAGGAAAGTTCCCAACTTTCTTAAAAAAGTTTTCAGTGGGCCTCATACCAAGAGGCACCACGGCCAATATCGACTTTCAGCGGCACATCCAAGCCTTTAACCCCTTCCATCGCCGGCTTCAACGCCGCCGCGAACGCGTCGGCCCGGCCCAATGGCACTTCGAACAACAATTCATCGTGGACCTGCAACAGCATACGCACGTCTGGGAAATCGCGCCGAATCAAGGCATCCACATCCAGCATCGCCTGTTTGATTAAATCAGCCGCGGTGCCTTGGACCGGCGCATTGATGGCCAGGCGCTCGGCCGCGCGCTTGCGCATTTGATCGCGCCCATTGATGTCCGGCAAGTACAGCCGCCGGCCGCGCTGGGTGGCGACATAGCCGTCGGCTTGGGCGTTTTCCTTGGTCGTTTCCATGAACCGTAGAACCCCCGGGTAGCGGGCGAAATAGCGATCAATGTAGTCCTGCGCTTCGCCGCGGCTGATGTGCAGGTTGCGTGCCAAGCCAAACGCACTCATGCCATAAATCAAGCCAAAGTTAATCGCTTTGGCCGCGCGGCGGTGATCCGCCGTCACGGTGTCGACGCCAAACACTTCGGCGGCGGTCGCGCTGTGGATGTCCTGGTCGGCCTGGAAGGCGGCGATCATGCCAGGGTCTTGGCTAAAGTGCGCCATCACCCGCAGCTCGACCTGTGAATAGTCGGCCGCCATCAACACATGCCCCGCCGGCGCAATAAAGGCCGCCCGGATCCGGCGCCCTTCCTCGGTTCGAATCGGGATGTTCTGCAAATTCGGGTCGGACGATGACAACCGCCCGGTCGAGGTCACGGCCTGGTGCAAGCTGGTGTGAATACGGCCATTCGCATCCGCCGCCAGCGGCAGCTTGTCGGTGTAGGTGCCCTTCAATTTGGACAGCGAACGGTGCTCCATCAACAGCTTTGGCAGCTCGTACTGTTCGGCCAATTCAGCCAACACTTCTTCGTTGGTCGAGGGCGCGCCCTTGGGCGTTTTCTTGAGCACCGGCAGGCCCAACTTCTCAAATAATATCGCCTGCAACTGTTTGGGTGAGCTTAGGTTAAAGGGCTCACCGGCCAAGTCATGCGCCGCGTCCTCTAGCTGCTCCAATCGCAAACCCAGCTCGGCGGATTGCAGCGCCAGCGCGTCCGGATCGATCAGCGCACCCAAGTCTTCAAGATCAGCAATCACCGGCACCAATGGCAATTCCAGGCTTTCGTAGAGGGCTTTGAGCTCGCCCGCCCGCGCCAACTCGACACTCAAATGCCGATACAGCCGCAGCGTGATGTCCGCGTCTTCGGCGGCATAGGCCGTGGCGGTGGCCAAATCAATGGTTTCAAAACCGACCTGCTTGGCGCCCTTGCCACACACGGTTTCGTAGCTGGTGGTGGCGACCCCCAAATAGCGTGTCGCCATCGAGTCCATATCATGACGCCCACCGGTCGGGTTTAGGGCATAGCTCATCAGCAAGGTGTCTTGGGTTTGGCAGGCGACCGTAAAGCCGGCCCGGCGCAGCACCCGCAGGTCATATTTCAGATTTTGAGCGACCCAGACCATGCCCGGATCCTTCAACAGTGCCTGCAGCTGGCCCCGGATCTCATCAACGGCCAGTTGCGGCTCCAACACCTGGTGCGCAACCGGGATATAGACACCCTGACCCGGCGCCCAACTGAGGGCGACACCGACTAAATCGGCCTGGTGTGCGTGCACCGAGGTGGTCTCGGTGTCCAGCGCAAAGGTCCCAGCCTGACGGCACGCGGCCAAGGCGGTGTCCAAATCGTCGAGGTTTTCAATTAACTGATAATGGGTTTGGGCCGGCGCATTGGGCGCCTGCGCAGGTGTCAAAACACCGTCGCTGGGCGCCGCCGAAGCCCCGGCAGTGGATGGCTCCAGGGTCTGCATCAAGGACGTGAATTCCAATTCTTGATAGAGCGCGCGCAGTGCTTCGGTGTCCGGCGCCCGCACCACCAACGGCACCGCCGGCCACTCGCAATCCAGTTTAATGGTGACCAAGTCGCGCCCGGTCGGCAAAAAGTCCAGCGCCACCCGCAGATACTCGCCCACCTTGCCACCGACCTGATCGGCATTGGCCATAACACCGTCCAGGCTGCCATAGGCCTGCAGCCATTTGACCGCGGTTTTGGGGCCGCATTTTTCAACGCCCGGTACGTTGTCGACCTTGTCCCCGACCAACGCCAAGAAATCGATAATCCGCTCGGGCGGGACGCCGAACTTTTCAACCACACCGGCCGGATCCATGTAGGTCCAGGGGTCGCCCATGGTATTAACCAGGGTCACATGCTGGTCGACCAGCTGGGCCATGTCCTTGTCACCGGTCGACACCAACACCGACTTGCCCTGGGCAGCGTACTGCGCCGCCAAGGTGCCAATGACGTCATCCGCTTCGACATCCGGCACCACAATCAACGGCAACCCGAGCGCCTCGACCAGCGCATGAATGGGCTTGATCTGGGCGCGTAAGTCGTCCGGCATACTCGGCCGGTTGGCCTTGTAGTCCGGGTAGATTTGATCGCGAAAGGTTTTGCCGGGGGCATCAAAAATCACCGCCGCTTCGACCGGGCCGGTGACATCAAACAGCTTTTTCAGCATGTTCAAGATGCCGCGGGTGGCACCGACCGGCTGGCCTTGGGAATTGGTCAACGGCGGCATCGCGTGGAAAGCGCGGTACAGGTAGCTCGAACCATCAACGAGCACGATATCAGGGCGTTGGGTCATAAAACGTCAGTGACTTATGTAGGTAGATAAAGGGATACTACCCTTTTTTGTTTGGGCACAGGATGAGCGTTTACACCCCGATTACCGCCGACGAACTGCAAGGTTTCCTGAATGGATTCGATTTGCCGCCACTCACCCACTTCGAAGGCGTCGAGGCCGGCGTTGAAAACACCACCTATTTTTTGACCGCGGGTCGTGAATGGGTGCTGCAAATCTTTGAAGAGCAGGGCTTTGACGAAGTGCCGTTTTTCGTTGAGCTGAATAAACGCCTGGGTGACGCCAGCGTGCCGGTGGCCATTCCGGTCGCGGATCGCACCGGCAAGCGCCTGCACCTGCTTAAAAACAAGCCCGCCGTGTTGTTTCCAAAACTGGTGGGGCGTGCGCCTATGACCCCGAATGACCGACAGCGCGCAGCACTGGGCACCGCGGTTGGGCAAATGCACAACGCCAGCCAAAGCATGCCCGACATGACCAAGGACAATCACCGCTGGCGCCAGTGGTGGGAAGGCAACCGCGACCGCGTGCAACCGTTTTTAGACGACGCTGGTCGCGCCTTGTTGGACCAACAAATTGCTGACACCGCGGCCTGGCTGGACAGCGCCGGCGACCTGCCCAGCGGCATCATCCACGGCGATTTATTCCGCGACAACTCGCTCTTTGACGGCGATGAAATCGCCGGCATCATCGACTTTTACAACGCCTGCACCGGCTATTTTGCGTTTGATTTGGCGGTCACGCTGAACGATTGGTGCTCCAACGCCGAGGGCGAGCTGATAGCCGGCGCGCGTGACGCCATGATGGACGCCTACCAAGCCATTCGACCGCTGACCCCGGCCGAGCTGGCGTGCTGGGATTTAATCCTGCAAACGGCGGCGCTGCGCTTTTGGATGTTGCGGTTGGTGGCCCTGGCACGGCGTGCCGAGGGCGGCCCGGATGCGCCACCCCACGTTAAAGACCCTAAGGCCTTTGAGCTGATCTTGCGGGCGCGCCGCGCCGGGCGCTAGCTATAAAATTCCAGCCAGGGACATCGAACGCACAATTTGGCCGGCGTTAAACGGCGGCCGTACCCAGGCCACCAACTCGCCGGCCGGATTGACGATCAACAGGCTGTGGCTCCAGCGCTGCCAAGCGTCACCCTCTCGCTCGATAAACCAGCCGGCATCCGGCAAACCGGCAAAATCCGGCTCGACCTGAGACAACTGAAAGGGCTCGCTACGCTCGCTCGGCGACGGACTGAACCAGACCAGACCGACCTCGTCACGCGGTAACCGCTGATTGCTCTGCCACAAGCGTTGCAAGGTCACACGGGCACTGTTGCATTGGTTTGGGGCGCACGAGGGATCATCCATCAAGCCCAGTGACCACTGACCCACCAGCGGCCAATCGGCCAAGGCTTTGGGTGCTTCGAGTTTGACAAAGCCCGGTGGCGCGCCTTGGGGCTTGACCACCGCCTCGCGATTAAGCTTCCAAAAAAACAGCGCCAGTACCGCCGTCATGATCAGCCCCAGTTGAATCAGGGTGTTGCGAATACCCCGGCGCTGGGCGCCGGTTTTAGGCACGGCATCACTCATAGCAAGACACTCAGGTAATGATCGACCAACAGCACAATAAACATCCCAAACAAATACCAGATGCTGTAGCCGAACGAACGCATGGGGTCCTTGGGGTCACGGCTGACGAACAAGCGGACCGCCCAATACAGATAGCCAATGTTCAGTGCAGCGGCGCCGACGGCATAGATGATGCCGCTCATGCCGATCAGGTACGGCATGGTCGTGATCAGGGCCAAAATGATGGTGTACAGGGCAATGTGCAGGCGCGTGAAGCGATCGCCATGGGTAACTGGCAGCATCGGCACGTCGACCTTGGCGTACTCGTCCTTGCGGTGAATCGCCAGCGCCCAAAAGTGCGGCGGCGTCCAGGCAAAAATAATCAGCACCAACAACAGCGCCTCCGGGTCGACCGAGCCGGTTACCGCGGTCCACCCCAACAGCGGCGGCGCGGCGCCGGCCAAACCACCGATGACGATGTTTTGCGGGGTCGCGCGCTTCAAATACAGCGTGTAAACAAAGGCGTATCCGACCAGGCTGGCCACGGTCAGCCAGGCGGTAATGGCGTTAATGGTCAACAGTAACAGTGCCGTGCCGCCGACACCCAATGCCGCAGCAAAGGACAGCGCGTTGACGCGGGCGACCTTGCCGGTGGCCACGGGGCGCCCCGAGGTGCGCGACATTTTGGCGTCGATGCCCTGGTCCACCAGATGGTTAATACAGGCCGCGGAGCCCGCACAGAGCGCGATCCCCAAGTTGCCAAACACCAACACATCCAAGCCAACCCAGCCCGGCGTTGCCAAGCACATACCCACCACCGAAGTGATCAGCATCAAGGCCACGACCTTGGGTTTAGTCAGTTCTAAATAGTCGCGCCAATGGGCCCGTTGACTGATGACTGCACTCATAGCTCACTCCAGCCATTAGGGCCGAGCTTGCGCAGGGCGTACAAAGTAAATACCAAGACCTGGAGCAAAATAGCCGCGCCCAAGTTATGTGCGGTGGCCACCGCAATCGGCAACTGAAACCAGATGTTCGACAACCCCAATGCGATCTGTACCGACAACGCCACCAGCATCAGTTGACCGAGCCGGCCATAGACGGTGCCGCGACCCCGCCGAATGAGCGCCAGCGCCAACCCTGAAATGACCAGGGTTGCGACAATCGCGCCGATCCGGTGGGATTGATGAATCGCAATGCGCGAAGCGTTATCCAGCTTGCCACCCAAATAGTTCGGACCGATTTCCTGGAGCAAATTAAAGCCGCTTTGGAAGTCCGTCTCGGGCCACATCTCGCCCTGACAGGTCGGCAAGTCCGGGCACGCCAGCGCAGCATAGTTGGTGCTGGTCCAGCCGCCCAAAAAGATCTGGGTGCACAACACCGCCATCGCCACCCAGCCCATCGGCAACAGCGCCCTCAGGCCGTGCGCTCGATCACCATCCACACCCGCGTCCGGCCGCCAGCGCGAAAAGCGTATCGCCGCCAAGGACAACAAGGTCAACACGGTGAAGCCGCCCAGCAGATGTAAGGTGACAATTTTCGGCCACAGCTTCAACGTCACCGTCCAGGCCCCAAAAGCGCCCTGCAGGCACACAAACAGCAGCAAAAAGATCAGGTGCTTGCGCGGCCAGCCGCTCGATTTTCCAGCCGGCGCCCACTTCAGGCCCAGTGCGGTGATCACGATGATCAGCAAGCCCAGAGCGGTCGCTAAATAGCGGTGAATCATTTCCACCCAGGCTTTATAGCTTTCAACCGGGGCATCCGGGAAGGCCAGCTCAGCGGCCACGACCTTGTCGCCGCTGGGCACGGTTAGATGGCCGTAGCAGCCCGGCCAATCGGGGCATCCCAGCCCGGCGTCCGCCAGGCGAGTATAGGCGCCCTTACCGATTACAATCAGGGCGAAAAACACAGCAATCACGGCCAATTTCGTGAGTGTATTTGCACGTTGGGTGTCTGTCATAGCTAGCCTATTTTTGAGGCTTTAAGTAGGCGCTTGAAGTCTTTCAGCAAGGCCTTGCCTGCATCGTTATTATCGTAAACCAACACTAAGTTACCCAATGGATCGGCCAACACCAAGCCCCCATTGCGGCGCAAGGTGTCGGGGGCACCGTTGGCAATCAAGGTGGCAATCAAACTGGCCACATCCGCCGTGCCGACCGCCAAGTTGGGGTGATCCAAATCCAGCGCTTGTTGGGCACTCGAGTTAGGCTGCACATCAACCAGATACAGCCGGCTCATGCGCTCCGACTCACGCCCCAGGGCCGTCACCACCTGGCGGGACAGCACCAAATTTTCAGTTGCCGCCTCGCCGTCCAAGACCACCAGCACCCAACTATTGAAACGGCCGTCGTCTAAACGCGGGTCGCGCACCGGCACCGTCCAATTCAAACTGGCGTCGGTGACAATGGGGTTCAGCAACACCCCCTCGTTGGTTTGGCCGCTGGGGCGAAAACCGCTGTAATACAACCAACTGGCGACCACCAGCGGCGCCGCTGCGATGACGATGAGTGCCGTTGCTGTTATTCGTCCACGTGCCATTTAACGCCTCTTGAATCCGCTATAACCGTATAAAGCCAACAGCGCAAAGGCCATGGCAAACCATTGAAATGCATAGCCTTGGTGTTTGCTGGGCGACCCGACCGCGATGGTCCAGGCGGTGTCAAAGCTACCCGGCTGTTCAGGACCCACCCGCAATTGCCACGGCAACAGCTCACGCCCCAAGCCACCGGACACACGGCCCCAATCCATACGCTGCAACAGCAGCGGAAAGCCCGTGTCGATCGATTCGCCCAATACGAACCGGTCTTTATCGGGGCGATACAAATACCCGGTCACGTTCAGATTGCCACTGGGCAGTACTGGCAGTGGCGGTACCGACATGTCGGTTGCCTTGGCAAGGAAACCCAGATTAACCAACACCGTTTGGGCGCCCGCAACAAGCGGCACCAATACCTCGATCCCGGGCGTGCCGTCACGCAGCCGATTGTCCAGCAGCACCGGCTGATGGCTTAATAGTTGTCCACGTAAGGCGACCCGGGTGTAGTTGGGATCCGGCTGAACCAAGGCCTGTTCCAGCGTCACTGGGGCTAGGTCTTTTTTGGCGCCAAATTCGCGTTCAATCGCGCGCTTTTGTTCAGCACGATCCAGCTGCCAAAAGCCCAGGGCCACAAACACCGGCAAAAACAACATCACAAACAAAGTGGTGCGTACGCCTGGACGGAACCCCTTCAAGCGTCACACCCAAGCGCGTATGCTCGACGCACACCGTTGTACAAGGGGCCGAATGTGTCCGCATTTGCATTGAAAATCATTATTGTCCTGTTGTTCGCCGCAGTCGTCGCCAGCTTGAGTTCCGGTCTTTGGTTTCTACTGAATGATCAACAAGATAGCAAGCGAACGCTGTATGCGCTGGGGGTCCGAATCACGCTGGCGGCGTTGCTGGTAATTGCCGTCGCCTACGGGGTCTTGAGTGGCACATTGGCCATCCAAGCCCCGTGGAACGGGTGACGATTTCGACTACAGGATGTAGACGAACAAGAACAAACCGACCCACACCACATCAACGAAGTGCCAGTACCAGCTGGCCGCTTCGAAGCCAAAATGGTCGTGCGGCTTGAAATGACCGCGGCGATGGCGGATCCACATGATGCCCAGCATGATCGCGCCAATGCACACGTGAAGGCCGTGGAAACCGGTCAACATAAAGAAGGTCGCGCCGTACACGCCAGACTGCAGGGTCAGGCCCAGCTCGGTGTACGCCAGCACGTATTCCTCGGCTTGAAAGCCGACAAACACAAAGCCCAAGATTACCGTCGCTGCCAACCAACGACTCATCGCTTTGTCGTTGCCGTTTTTCAGGCCAACGTGGGCGAAATGCACCGTCACTGACGAACTCAACAGCAACAAGGTGTTGATCAGCGGTAGCCCAGTCCAGGGGATAATTTCATCGGGGCCCTTAACTTGATCCGTGGTCACAATGCCGGTGGAATCGGCCAGTGCCTGTGCCGGCGTTTGCATCAGCGGCCAAACGTTCTCGAATCCCGTCCACAGCATGTTGGCGACGCCTTTTTCACCCTCGCCAGCCAGCCATGGAACGCTGAAGTTTCGAATGTAAAACAGCGCACCAAAGAAGGCCGCAAAGAACATCACTTCCGAGAAAATAAACCAGCCCATGCCCCAGACGTAGGACTTTTGCAGCTGGGCGGAGTTCATCCCGGCTTGGTGCTCTTTGATCACGGTCGTGAACCAAAACCACATCACCGCCAACACCGCCAACAAGCCGACCGCAAATAGGCTGGAGCCGTTGCTGTAGACGTTGCCTGCGTTTGAATCGACAACCCAGACGCCCGCTCCCAGCATCATCGCCGAGGCTGCAATGGTCGCCGCGATCGGCAACTTGCTCTGTTCGGGAACGTAATAACTACCTGCCATGGTCACTCCTTAAATTATTATCGCGCCGCAGTAGCGCCGGCGACTTTGTCAGTAATATCAAACAGGGTGTAATTCAAAGTAATCGCGCGCACGCTGTCCGGCAGATCCGCATCGACCATAAAACGCAACGGCATACGGGTGTCCTGGCCACCGGCCAGGGGCTGCTGCTCGAAACAAAAGCACTCGATCTTGTTCATGTGTGACGCCGCGTAGCCCGGGCTGACGCTCGGCACTGCCTGGGCCACCAAGTCGCGACTGGTCATGTTCTCGGCCAAGTAAGCCGTTTCGTAAACCCGCCCCGGGGTGACCGTCATTTCGGTCGTTTCGGGCCGAAAGCGCCACGGCATCGAACCGCCGTTAACGCTCATAAAGATCACGCGGACCTCGCGGCTGTCATCAATCTCCGTGGTCACACCGGTGTAGGCGCTGGTCGCGGTCTTGCCGTTGATGCCAGCAATTTCACAAATAATGTCGTACAGCGGCACCAAGGCGAAACCAAAGCCAAACATCAGCGCGCCAACCAATAGGCCTCGGCGTAAGGTGCGCTGGATGCCGGCTTCATTCGACATTTACTTGATCTCGGGAGGTGTCGAGAACGAGTGGTAAGGCGCCGGCGACGGCAACGACCATTCCAACCCGTCGGCTCCTTCCCAGCTTTTGGCCTCGGCTTTTTTACCGCCGCGGATCGTGATCACCACGACCGCCAAGAAAATCAGCTGGGTGATGCCAAAGGCAAAAGCACCCACACTGGCGACCATGTTGAAGTCCGCGAACTGCATGTTGTAGTCCGGAATTCGACGCGGCATGCCGGCCAAGCCGATAAAGTGCATCGGGAAAAACGTCAGGTTCATGCCGACGAAAGACAGCCAGAAGTGCAGCTTGCCCAACCATTCCGGGTACATGTTGCCGGTCATTTTCGGCAGCCAGTAATACATCGCCGCGAAGATCGCAAAGATAGCCCCCGGCACCAACACGTAGTGGAAGTGCGCGACCACAAAGTAGGTGTCGTGGTATTGGAAGTCCGCCGGCGCGATCGCCAACATCAAGCCGGAAAATCCACCGATGGTGAACAGCACGACAAAGGCAATCGAGAACAGCATCGGCGTTTCAAAGGTCATCGAACCGCGGAACATGGTGGTGACCCAGTTGAAGACTTTGACGCCGGTCGGCACTGCAATCAGCATGGTCGCGTACATAAAGAACAGCTCGCCGACCAGCGGTATACCCACCGTGAACATGTGGTGCGCCCATACGATGAACGACAGGAATGCAATCGATGAGGTCGCGTAGACCATCGAGCTGTAGCCGAACAGGGTCTTGCGCGCGAAGGCCGGAATGATGTGGCTGACGATGCCGAACGCCGGCAAAATCATGATGTAGACCTCGGGGTGGCCAAAGAACCAGAACACGTGCTGGAACAAGACCGGGTCGCCACCACCGGCGGCGTCGAAGAAGCTGGTGCCGAAGTTAATGTCCATCAACATCATGGTAATGACGCCCGCCAGTACCGGTATAACCGCCACCAGCAGATACGATGTGATCAGCCACGACCATACAAACATCGGCATTTTCATTAGCGTCATACCGGGAGCGCGCATGTTGAAAATAGTCGCGATGATGTTGATCGAACCCATAATCGAGGACACGCCCATTAGGTGCATGGCAAAGATGAAAAAGGTCACACTCGGCGGCGCATAGGTGGTCGACAGCGGCGCATAGAACGTCCAACCATAGTTTGCACCACCCCCTTCCATGAATAGCGTCGACAACAAAATCGTGAAGCTAAAGGGCAACAGCCAAAACGACCAGTTGTTCAAGCGCGGCAAGGCCATGTCCGGCGCGCCAATCATGACCGGGATCAGCCAGTTAGCCAGGCCCACAAAGGCCGGCATGACCGCCCCAAACACCATGATCAGGCCGTGCATCGTGGTCATCTGGTTAAAAAATTCCGGCTCGACGATCTGCAGGCCGGGCTGGAACAGCTCCGAGCGGATCACCAGCGCAAAGGCACCGCCGACAAAAAACATGGCGAATGAAAACCACAGATACATCGCACCGATGTCTTTGTGGTTCGTGGTGAACACCCAACGCATAAAGCCTTTTTTCGGGCCATGGTCGTCGTGGGCGTGATTATCAATGACAGCACTCATCACAAACTCCTAGCGATTGGCGACCGCGGGCGTGATGCCGCGAGCCTGAGCAATTTGTTGCTTCTTATTGTCGACCCAAGCGTAATACTCGTCCTCGGGCACCACTTTGACCACAATCGGCATGTAACCGTGGGCTTCGCCGCACAGCTCAGCGCACTGGCCGCGATAGATACCCGGCTCAGGTACGATCGTCCAGGATTCGTTAATGAAGCCCGGTATCGCGTCCTTCTTGACCGCAAAGTCAGGCACCCAAAAGGCGTGAATCACGTCGTTGGCGGTAATTAGGAAACGTACTTTCTTGTTGGCCGGAATGACCAGCGGCTGGTCGACTTCCAACAGGTAGTTGGGGTTCTTTGGCGCTTCGTTATAGACCTCGGCGCGCGGCGTCGACAGGTTCGAAAAGAACGCCATGTTGTCGCCGTTGCCCAAATCCTCGCCCAGGTACTCGTAGCTCCACTTCCACTGGTAGCCCATGACCTTGATGTCGATGTCCGAGTCGCTGGCATCGTACATTTGAATCAGTACCTTGGTCGCCGGCACGCACATGGCCACCAAAATAATAAACGGAATCGCGGTCCACACTATTTCCAGCTTGGTCGATTCATGGAAGGTATCGGAGACTGCACCGCGACTTTTGCGATGGTAGTAGATCGAATAGAACATGACGCCGAAGACGACGACGCCGATGCCCACACAGACCCAGAAAATGGTCATGTGCAAGCCGTACACCGCTTGCGATATTTCCGTCACCCCCTGACGCATATTCAGGTCCCAGGCAGCCCAAGCCGCTGGTGTGGTGAGCAAGCTCATTAGTACAATCCAAAAACGCATAGTGCCTCCGCGTTGCGTGTATTCCGCAAGGCCAAGCATCCGCGCCCCTCCTAGCCTGCTATTGCTGGCATGGAAAAGGATGTTTCAGTCGCAGATCTTAGCTTTATTATTTAGCGCTGGCCTTTTCAGGCCCGGTAACTATTGTCAAACGCCAGCCAAAGTGCAACCCCCTAAGGACCTCATGATCGCCACAACCCCAAACAATTCAAAGGCTCAAGCCCTACTCGCGGCCTGGAAACTGGCGTGGCCGTTGATTGTCGCGAATGCCTCACTGCCACTGATGGCGGCCGTTGATACCGCCGTGGCCGGGCGCCTGGACGGTCCGCAACCCCTGGCCGCCATTGCCCTGGGCGGCGCGTGGGTGACCTTGGTGTTTTGGGCCTTTGGTTTTTTACGCATTGCCATGGGCGGACTGGCGGCACAGGCTTTTGGGCGTGGCGATCGTCACGACAGCTGGAATTTACTGGCCCAGGGGCTGGTGATTGCGGTCGCCATCGGCGCTGCACTCAGCGTCGCCGGCTGGTGGCTGATTGACCCGGTGCTGGCCAGGCTGGCGCTGGAACCAGGACTGGGCCAGCAAACCCTGGCCTATACTGGCGTGCGCTGGGGCGGTGCGATATTGGCACTGGCGTACTACGCGCTGCACGGCTGGTTAATGGGTCAGGGCAACACCCGGGCCTTAGCCGTGGTGCTGGTCGCCACCAACCTGATCAACATGGCACTCAGCGCAGGGTTGGGGCTGTGGGCCGGACAGGGGGTCGCCGGCATCGCGCTGGCAACCGTACTCAGCCAGCTGGCCGGGGTCGCCATGGCCGTGTGGCTGGTGCACCGGCAACTGGGCAGCCTGTGGATGGGATGGCCAAACTGGGCCGGCGCGCGCCAGCTGTTCAGTGCCAACGCCCTGGTGTTTGTGCGCGCACTGGCGCTGTTGGCGGTGTTCACCTGGTTTAACACCCAGTCCGCCCTGTTAAGCGCCATGGATGCCGCCGTCAATGCGATCTTACTGACCCTTTTGGCGGTCGCCGCCTATTCATTGGATGGGTTTGCCGACGCCGCTGAAATTCAAACCGGTCATGCCATCGGTCGCCGCGATCCCAGCGCATTGCGCTTGGCGCTGTGGGCGGGCGCGGTGTGTTCACTGACCAGCGCGGCGCTGGCGTCGTTGCTGCTGTGGCTGGGGGCGCCCTGGTGGGTTGGGCTGCTGTCGAACCAAGCCGCGATCAGCGACCAAGCCTTGGCTGTCTTTTGGTGGCTGGCACCGCTGCCGCTGGTGGCCTGGATCAGTTATTTTTTCGACGGCGTGTTCATCGGCGCCAATCGCTTCAAACCGATGGCGTGGATTATGCTTGCCAGCACTGGGCTGGTGTATTTTCCGCTGTGGTACGCCACCCAAGGCGCCGGCTTGGCCGGGCTATGGATCGCGTTTTGGGGCTGGCAGCTGGCCCGCGCGGGCGCCATGGCGTGCTTTTTCAAATGGCGGCTGTGGCCGTCACTGGGCTAGCGTTGGGCGGCTTCTTCAAGGCGCTCACCGGCCTTTTGAATGTCTTTGCCCAGGCCCTCAACGGTGGCGCAGCCGGCCATCATCAGGACCACACATAGGCCAATCAGTCGCTTCATTTTTTAACCTCCGGGACAAACCGAATCGGTGCAATGTCGTCGGTCGTTTTTGGACCCGCGCGGTCCTGGTTGACACGCGTCACCAGCTCGCTCGGTGCATCGGCGTAAATCGCATCCTCAAAACCACAGGCCACACACTCGCGCAGCTGGGTTCCGGCGTCGTTGCTCCAGGCGCGAATTTTGTCGCGACCACTGCACTTCGGGCACACGGCACCGGCAATAAAACGCTTAATCATGCCGCCAACCCATTATGCCGAAGCAGTGCATCAACGCTGGGCTGACGCCCACGAAAGGCGATAAACAGCGCCATCGGGTCGGCACTGCCGCCGCGTTCTAATATGTTTTCGGCAAAGCTGCGCCCGACCTCGGCACTCATCACGCCCTCTTCTTCGAAACGGCTGAAGGCATCGGCGCTTAACACCTCGGCCCACTTGTAACTGTAATAGCCGGCCGCGTAGCCGCCGGCAAAAATGTGGCTAAACGCACAGGGGAATCGGCCAAACGCGGGCGCGGGCATGACCGCGACGCGATCACGCACCCCCGCCAACACGTCCATAAAGGGCATCGGCGCTTCGGGGTCGTAGTGGGCGTGCAATTCAAAATCAAACAGCGCGAACTCGACCTGACGCAGGGTCTGCATGCCGGCCTGGAACCCGCGCGCGGCAATCAGCTTGTCCAATTCGGCTCGCGGCAACGGCTCGCCACTGTCAACATGCCCAGACATGCGCGCCAAACCCTCGGGCAGGTAGCACCAATTTTCCAGGAACTGGCTCGGCAACTCGACCGCGTCCCAGGGCACACCGGCAATGCCCGACACCCCGAGCGCCTCTTGTTGGGTCAACATATGGTGCAAACCGTGGCCAAACTCATGGAACAGCGTGACCGCCTCATCGTGGGTCAACAGCGCTGGCTGATCGCCCACGGGACGAGTGAAGTTACAGGTCAAATAGGCCACCGGCAGCTGCAATATGCTGTCCGGCTCGCGCCAGCGCGAGCGACACACATCCATCCACGCGCCGCCGCGCTTGCCTTCGCGGGCGTACACATCCAGGTAGAAAAAGCCGAGGGTTTCCTCGCCGCGCAGAATGCGCCAAAAGCTGGCTTCGTCATGCCACAGATCAACGTCTTTTTCCTGCTCGACACGAAAATCAAACAGCTCGCCGGTGATGCTAAACAGCCCGTTCAGCACTTGCGGCAGCGGGAACCACGGACGCAGCGCCTCCTGGTCCAGATCAAAGTCTCGCTCTTTCAAGCGTTCGCTGTAAAAGCCCGTGTCCCACGGCTCCATCGGGTCGACCCCGGCGTCTTTGGCAAAGGCCCGAACGCTGGCCACTTCGGCCTCGGCAAAGGGCCGTGCCTTGTCCGCCAGGTCGCTCAAAAAGTCGATCACTTGGTCGCTATTGCTGGCCATTTTAGTCGCCAACGAACGCTCGGCGTAGTTAGCAAACCCCAGCAACTGCGACAACTCGTGACGCAGTGCCAAGATTTCATTGATCCGCTCGCTGTTGTCGTATTGACCGGCATTCGGGCCCTGGTCGCTGGCGCGCGTAGTCCAGGCCGTATAGACGGTTTCACGCAGCGCTCGGTCGCGGGCAAACGACAGCACCGTCATCACCACCGGCGCATCCAAAGTCACCAAAAAACCATCCAATTCACGCGCCGCCGCCAGCTGCGCCATCATCCCGCGAATGCTGTCCGGAACACCGTCAAGGCGGCTGTCGTCGGCCAGATGTAAAGTCCAGGCCTGGGACGCGTCCAACACCGCATCGGAAAACGCCGACGACAGGTCCGACAAGCGCGCCTTGATGTCGCCATAGCGTTTTTTTGCATCGCCACTGAGCCCGACACCGGCCAACTCAAAATCGCGCACACCGTCATCAATAACCTTGCGCCGTGCATCGTCCAGAGCGGAATATTCAGGCGAGGCGCGCAGCGCTTTATAAGCGTTGTACAGCGCCGTGTGCTGGCCCACCCAGGTGGCGAACTCCGACAACAACGGCAAGCACTGATTGTAAGCGTCTCGCAGCGCCGGCGTATCAATCACCGCCTTGATGTGGCCAACCGGCGAGAACGCCTGGCTTAAACGTTCGCTAGCGGCATCGATCGGCGCAATTAAACCTGCCCAGGTCGGCGTCAGCGCGTCCACCGCGGTGACCCGATCAATGGTCTGTTTGGCATTCGCAATCAAGGCTTCAATGGCCGGCTGAATGTGTTCAGGCTCGATCGCACTAAAAGCAGGCAGCGCGTGGTCTTGGAGTAACGGATTGGTCATCTATCGATCCTTCATTTGACTGATGTCATACTGGGTTGCCACCCCCCATTTTTCAAGGAGACCGAATGGCTGTCAGGACATGGAATGGGCACCAGCCCGAGCTTGGAACCGATGTATTTGTCGACCCAATGGCGTGCGTATTAGGTGAGGTAAAACTCGGCGATCATGTCTCGATCTGGCCCGGCGCGGTATTGCGTGGCGACGTTAACCACATTCACATTGGCGACTATTCCAACGTTCAGGACGGCGCCATCGTTCACTGCAGCCACAAAAGCGAGGCCAACCCCGCCGGCTTTCCAACCGTCCTGGGCACCCGTGTCACCGTCGGCCATCAAGCCTGTCTGCACGGCTGCACCATTGGTAACAATGTACTGATCGGGATTGGCGCGACCGTGCTTGACGGCGCCGTGGTCGAGGACAATGTAGTCATCGCCGCGGGCGCTTTAGTGCCACCGCGCAAGCGCTTGGAATCCGGCTACATGTATGTCGGCGTGCCGGCCAAAGCAGCACGCCCACTGACTGACAACGAGTTAGCGTTTTTCGAGTACACCACTAACCACTACGTCAAGTTGCAAGCCACGCACCGCGCCTGCGACTGGGCTGGCGACTAAGACTGCGCCATCAGCCAGCGCGCCACCCAATCGCGCACAAACTGGTGCGCCACGCGGCCGCCACGACCGCCGCGCTCAATCGCAAACCGGCTCGCTTCGATGGCCATCTGGTCGTCGAACTTTGGCAGTGCGATGTCCACCTGCGCGGCCATTTGGCCGTAGGCGTGACGGCAAATATCTAGGTAGTCGGCCTGGGCGTATTGGTAAAAGCTGAGGCTGAGACCAAAGCGATCAGCCAACGAAATGCGCTCATTGATGCTGTCCGCCAGGTGCACTTCGCCACCGTCACGCACATCCCCCGTCGAAGCTAGGTTATCAGCGGCCAGTTCTGGCACCAAGTGCTTGCGATTGGACGTCGCCACCACCATCAGATTTGACGGCACGCTGGCAATCGACCCTTCGAGCACGGTCTTAAGCGCTTGGTAGCCGGTGTCGCCGGACTCAAATGACAGGTCGTCACAAAACACTACAAAGTGATACGGCAGGTCAGCCAATTGCGCCAGTACCTGCGGCAGTCGCCCCAAATCCGCCTTGGCAAATTCGATCAGGCGCAATCCTCGGTCGTGATAGTCGGTCAGCAAAGCCCGCACCAAGGAGCTTTTGCCGGTACCGCGAGCCCCCCACAACAGCACGTGATTACACGGCCAGCCCTTCAAAAATAGCTCGGCATTGGCGCGGAACTGCTGTTGCTGGCGGTCCATCGCCAACAGGTCGCTGAACCGTTGATCCAATGCTGCCTGCATGGGTACCAAACCGCCGCCTACACCTGCGGACTGGTAACCCACGGCCAACACGTCTTCAAAATCAACCGGGTCGAAACGTGGTGGTAACGCCGGCTCCAGCCGATCCAGCAGCGCCAGCAAGCGCGCGTTTAATTCAGACGACAACATCGCCGTACTCCCCTGCCACGGTGTCGGCTTTGGCCAATACTTGGTGCTCCATGTCGACCAGGTGCTGGGCCAACTGGGCCTGGATCCGGGCGTCGCCGGTGCCAATAATGCGCAGCGCCAACAACGCAGCATTCGCCGAGTTATCAATGGCCACGGTCGCCACCGGAATCCCCTTGGGCATTTGAACAATGCTCATCAGGCTGTCCTGGCCTTGCATCGCGGTAATGTTCACCGGCACACCAATGACCGGCACGGTGGTCATGGCCGCGACCATGCCAGGCAAGTGTGCGGCACCGCCGGCGCCGGCGATGATCGCTTTGAGGCCGCGTTCTGCGGCCGAGCGCGCGTAGCGAACCATGCGATCCGGCGTACGATGCGCCGACACGATGGTCAGCTCAAATTCGACCCCGAATTCGGCCAGGGTATCCGCGGCCGCGCGCATGACGTTCAGGTCACTGTCGCTGCCCATGATGATGCCAACTTGTTTCATTGTGCGTTGTGTCCTTTGATAACCAATATCGCCTTAGCCGCCCTGGCGTTTGCCAGAACCTGATCGACGCTGTCGGCCACCACACTAAAGTGGCCCATCTTGCGACCGGGGCGGCATTCCGCCTTACCGTAAAGATGAACGCTGACGCCGGGAATAGCCAGTGCCGCTGACAAGCCCTCGACCTCGGTTGGGCCCTGCCAACCTTGGGCCCCGATCAAGTTAACCAGCGCTGCCGGCTTGGGCTGTTCGGTGCTGCCCAGCGGCAAGCCCAACAGCAATCGCGCCTGTTGCCCAAATTGGCTGGTCTGGCAGGCTTCGATGCTGTGATGACCGGAGTTGTGTGCGCGTGGCGCGATTTCATTGACCAGCAATTGGTCGTCATGGGTCACGAACAATTCGACCCCGAACAAACCAACGCCCTGCAACTGAGTGACCACGGTCTCGGCCAAGGACTGAGCCTGGGTGCGCAGTTCGCCGTCAATGCGCGCCGGCGTCAGCAACAGATCCAACAGGTTCAAGTCGGGGTCGACGACCATTTCGACCGGCTCGAACACCGCACACTGGCCATCCGGCGTGCGCGCGACCATGACCGCCAGCTCCATGCGTGCGTCGACTTTTTTCTCGATAAAGGACGGACTCGTCAAGCGTTCGGGGTAGTCCGCTTCGCTGTCCATCACCACAACACCGCGGCCGTCATAGCCACCGGTGCGTGTTTTTTGAACCAGCGGGTAGCCAAAGTCGGCAAAGGCGGCGGCATTGTCCGGGTTGACCTCAACAAACGGCGAGGTCGGGATACCCAGGCGCCGGTAGGCTTGTTTTTGGGTCAGTTTGTCGCGGATCAGGGCAATCAGTTCCGGCGCCGGATAGACCGGCGTGCCGGCGTCGCGCACGCGTGCCAGGGCGTCGACCCCGACGTCTTCCAGCTCAACCGTAATGACGTCGACCTGTGCAGCCAACGCCGCGATGGCCTCGGCGTCGTGATAGCCGCCCATCACCTGGGCATCGGCATTGGCGCTTGCCGGCGCGCGGGCATCCGGGTCCAGTACCGTCAGGGTGCCCCCCAATGCGGTGACTTCGGGCTGAAGCATGCGGGCCAGCTGGCCCGCGCCAATGACGCCAATTCGCTTGGTCATTATCTGTCCTTGGCTTACTCAAGCGTAAGCACAAAAGGCCAACAGTTTAGGGCTTCACAGCGACCTTCTCAATTGCTCAAGTACTGGGCCGGCGTCCGGCAACTGACCAAACCAGCGCTCGAACGCCTCGGCGGCCTGGCCAACCAGCATGCCCAGCCCATCCGCGACCGCACCGGCACCGGCATCAACACCGGCACGCATCAGTGCGGTTGGTTCGGCGCCATAGATCATGTCGTAGACCAGCGTATTTGAGTCAACGGCACCCGCCGGCAAGGTCACGGACTGCGCCGATAAGCCGGCACTGGACGCCCCAATCACCAGATCAAACGCCGCCTCGCCCGGTTGCCACAGCTGACCACCGCACTGGGCAATTAAGGTTTCGGCGCGCGCTTGGGTGCGGTTACAGACCTGTAAACAGGCAGGATTTTCGGCCAGCAAGGGCCCCATTGCACCGCGTGCCGCGCCGCCGGCGCCCAGCACCAGCACACGCGCGCCACTGAGTGTCGTCCCGAGCCGACGCAAATCCAGCACCAACCCGGCGCCGTCGGTGTTGTCGCCGCTAACGCCGCCGGACTCGGCAATCAAGGTGTTACAGGCACCCGCGACGCGGGCTGCATCACTGTGTGCCCCGACCCACTCATAAACCGATTCTTTATGCGGCACCGTGACATTGAGCCCGCGACCGCCGCCGGCAAAAAACTCGCTTAAAAAACGCGTCAACTCCGGTGCCGTTACACGGAATTTTTGGTAGTCCAGTTCGATCCCCAACTGGCGCCCGAAAGCGGCGTGGATATCGGGGCTTTTGGAATGCTCGATCGGGTCACCGATGACCCCTAGGCGTGCCGTCACACCCACTCCCTAAAGGGTAAAAACCGCGTCGTCAGATCGGCTTCGGGCGAGCCCGGTTCGGCCGCCCACTCATAGCCCCATTTGGCCATCGGCGGCATCGACATCAAAATCGATTCGGTGCGGCCGCCGGACTGCAGCCCAAACAGCGTGCCCCGGTCCCAGACCAGATTAAATTCCACGTAGCGCCCGCGCCGAAAGGCTTGGAAGTCGCGCTGGGCCTCGCTGTATGGCGTGTCCTTGCGGGCTTCAATAATCGGCAAATAGGCGTCTAAATAGGTGTTGCCGACCGCCTGCATAACCGCGAACGCGTGCTCAAAACCGCCTTCGTTAAAGTCGTCGAAAAAGACCCCGCCGACGCCGCGTGCTTCATCCCGGTGCTTCAAAAAGAAGTAGTCGTCACACCAGCCCTTGAAGCGCGGGTACAACTGAGCATCCAGTTCGTCCAGCGCGTTTTTAGCGGTCCGGTGCCAGTGCACACAGTCCGACTCGACGCCGTAATAGGGCGTCAAGTCGTAACCGCCGCCGAACCACCAGACCGGTGCTTCGCCGTCTTTTTCGGCGACAAAAAAGCGTACATTGGCATGGCTGGTTGGCACGTGCGGGTTGCGTGGATGAATCACCAAGGACACCCCCATGGCACGCCAGCTGCGCCCGGCTAATTCGGGACGCGCGGCGGTTGCCGACGGCGGCAAGGTGGCACCCTCAACATGCGAAAAGCCGACGCCGCCCTTTTCAATCAACGCGCCCTCGGCAATGACCCGGCTGCGGCCGCCGCCACCTTCTGGCCGTTGCCAAGTTTGTTCGGCAAAGTTGCCGCCGCCATCCGCCGCCGCCAACCCCGCGCAAATACGGTCCTGCAAGTCACGCAGGTAGGTTTCCACGCGTTCAGTCATCCGGTCCATCAGTCGTCCTTATCGGGGCCGCCGCGTAAAAACGCGCCGTCCCATGCTTGTCGAATTGGAGTGGAGTGGCCAAGCCCCCCCAGTGGTGCCCGGTACCAGCCATCGAGCTTAGCGCCCCATGGCGTCAACCAGGTTCGTTCGCGCATGCCACGCCCGGACAAATTGGCCGAGGTGCTGACAATTGCAGTGCCCAGGTGATCCAAGACCTGGCGCATGGGCGCATGCTCGGTAATGCGCACAGCGACCGTGTCGCGACCACCGGTCAATACCGCCGGCGCCTGCGTTGAGCAGCGAACGATCCAAGTATACACACCGGGCCAGCGCGCTCGGGCCCGTTCCAACTGGCTTTGATCTAGGACAAAGTCGGCCACCTGGGCCGGCTCCGACGCCAATAGAATTAACCCTTTGTTTGGCGCGCGACGCTTTAATGCGATCACCTCGGCGACCCGGTCCGACCGGTCGGCGCGACAGCCAATACCCCAGACACCTTCCGTTGGGTAACCCAAGATAGCGCCGTCAGCAAAGGCGTCCGCGCATTCGCGCGCATCGAAGCGCGGCTGGAATCGTAATCGTTTCATGCGCGGATCATACGATTGTCAGGCGTGATATTTCCATCGGTAACGGCCGGCCGCGACCGCAATACAGCCCTCGAGTTTTAACGCGGTCAGTCCCGCCAGCACACGCGCCTGGGGCCAGCCCAGAGCGCGCGCCAGCTCCGGTACGCTGTGGGCCTTCTCGCCCAGGGCGTGCCCCAACTCACAACTGGGCTGGCGCGAGTGCAACTCGATCCGGCCCCAGTTTGAATCGGCTAACCAGACCTGTGCGCCATCGCGAATTAGCCCATTTGGCCCGGCGGCATTGAGCAACAGCGGACTACCCGGTACCGCCCAGATGTCCCGGTCCATCGCCAGCGCAATCCGCGCGGTGATCAACGAACCGCTATCGACCCCGCCCTGAACGACCAGCAGGCGCTGGCACAACGCCGCGATAATTCGATTGCGCCGGGGAAACAGGCCGGCCCTGGGCGGTGTATCCGCCGCCACTTCACTGATCAGTGCGCCACGCGCCAAGATGCGTTCGAACAAGGACCAACATTCGCGTGGATGTTGGCGCGACAGCCCGCCACCCATCACCGCCACGGTGCAATCCAACGCGCCGGCATGCGCCGCCGCGTCAATACCCCGGGCACCGCCACTGATCACACAGTGGCCATCCACGCGCGCCGCCTCGGCCGCCGCATACGCCAGATAACGGCCATCAACGCTGGCATCGCGTGACCCGACGATGGCACTCATCGGGCGCGATAGCAGCGCCGCATTACCGCGCACCCACAACTGTTTGGGCGGGTCCGGCAAGGCCCACAGCGGCGCCGGATACGCCGCATCAATGCAGCGAATAAGCCGATCATGTTGCGGATTGTCCGGGGCCACCACCGCCCCGGACAGTGCCGCCGACAGCCGCGCCCGGACAGCGCCGTCGATCCGGCCACCGACCCCGTCGACCCAGCGCGTCGGGTCCGGCTCGATTGCGTACAACTGATAAATAACGTGGGCATTGAGCCCTCGCACACGGCTGATGCGCCACCACAATTGATTGTCCATGGCGCATTGTTGGTCAATGCCAGACAGAAAAAAGGCCGGGGACAGCCAAATAGGCATCCACCGGCCATAAAGTCAGCCTCGGCTGACTTAGGAGCGAAAACTAGGGGGCGGCGACGGGATCACCGACCTTCATGGCGCGGTCAGCCTGAACCACCAAGCCGTAACTCAATTGGTCAAAGACCCGAAACACCATCATCAAACCGCTGCGTTCGTCCGGTAGCTGGATCGAATCACCGCTGACCGGATCGGCGACCAAGGCGCCCTCGCGCATGATCGACAGCACGTTGCCTGCGCTCAATCCGGCGACCGAACCGCGGTCGATAATGACGACGTCGTACTGGCCGACCTGCTGAACACCATCAATAACCGATAAAATTTGACCGTCAATGTCGAGCGGCGGCGCGGACGGCACGAAATCGCTGTCCAAACCTTGCGGCAGCGGCAACAAGCGGTCGCCGGCGCGGATTTCGCGGGTCGCTTCGGACAACCGGACCCGGGTTAAGCCCTGGTCACGATTAATCACATCGGCACGCCCGACCGCGACCGCTTCAACGCCCAACACCGCCTGGGTATCGGTATCGACAAAGGTCCGCCCCTGACGGTAAACCCCGTAGTTCGATAAACCGACAATGCTCTCGCCGCGGGCATAGACCAAATCGTTATCGGTCGACAATATTTTGCCGTCGCGCTGGGCGACTAGGTAGGGTGACGCATCCAGTTCGCCCTCTGCGACCATTTGGTTGCCGCTTAAATACGGCCCAATGACACTTAGCGGCAAGGTCGGAATCGCGCCGGCGAGGGGTTCTGGCCGCGCCTTGGGCGACAACTTAATGATCTGATTGCGATCGACTACCAAACGCGCGACACCATCGATATAGACCAACCGCACCAGATCGCCCGGGTAGATCAAATGGGGATTGGCGATGTCTGGGTTGGCCTGCCAGATTTCCGGCCACAGCCACGGCGAGCGCAAAAAGCGCGCCGAAATATCCCAAAGCGTGTCGCCTTTAACGACTCGATACGAATCCGGGTGATCCGAACGCATGACCGACTCGGCGACGGCTGATCCGGTAACGGCCAGCAAACACCCGAGGGCCCAACCTTTAAAACTCATGTGACTATCCTTCTGGCGCCTAACTCTGGCGGACTACGTGATAAGATTAGTCCAAGATTTTGAAAGTACCGTTTCCGAGGCATAGTACTGATGGCACTACTGAATATTCTCGAGTTCCCTGACAAACGATTGCGCACGGTCGCCAAGCCCGTTAGCCACGTCGACGCGGACATTCAGGCGCTGGTCGATAACATGACTGAAACCATGTACGAAGCCGAGGGCATTGGCCTGGCGGCGTCCCAGGTGGACCACCACGTGCGTGTGGTCGTGATTGACGTCAGCGACGAGCGCGACCAGCCGCTGGTGTTTATCAACCCGGAATTGACACCACTGACCGATACCCTGGAGTCCTATAAAGAAGGCTGCCTATCCGTCCCAGGTTACTTCGAAGATGTGACGCGCCCCGCACAAGTCAATGTCAAAGCGCTGGATCGCGACGGCAACGCCTTTGAAATGGACGCCGATGGGCTGTTGGCCGTGTGCATCCAGCACGAGTGCGACCACCTGGCCGGCAAACTATTTGTCGACTACCTATCCAGCCTCAAACGCGATCGCATCCGCCGCAAACTTGAAAAACAGCACCGCTTGGAGCAACGCGCCTGATGCGAGTGGCCTACGCAGGGACCCCAGCGTTTGCGGTCCCCGCACTGCGCGGTCTGCTCGATCATGGCATCGATGTGGTCGGTGTCTGGACCCAGCCGGACCGGCCGGCCGGGCGTGGGCGCAAGCTCACCCCAAGTCCGGTTAAGCAGGTCGCGCTGGAGCGCGGTGTGGCCGTGCATCAGCCACACAATTTCAAAGCCCAAGCCGACCGCGACGACCTACTGAACTGCGGTGCGGACCTATTTATCGTCGCCGCCTACGGTCTACTGTTGCCCCAGCCCATCATTGACGGTTTTGCGCACGGGTGCGTCAATTTACACGGCTCGCTGTTGCCGCGCTGGCGCGGCGCGGCGCCCATCCAGCGCGCTATTCAGGCCGGCGACCGTGAAACCGGCGTCGGTCTGATGCGCATGGAAATCGGCCTCGATACCGGCCCCGTGATCGGCGAAATGCGCACCCCGATCAGCGCTGACGACACCACCGCCAACGTCCACGACCGCTTGGCGGCGATGGGCTGGCCACTGCTTCAGCGGCACTGGGATGACCTGGCCGGCGACGCCCCCGGGATCGCGCAATCCGATCAACACGTCGCCTACGCAACCAAGATCAGCAAGGCCGAGGCGCGTCTGGACTTTGCGCTGCCGGCCGAGCAACTCATTCGCAACATCCACGCCTTTAACCCCTGGCCCGGCGCCTGGGTCGAGGGGCCGCTTGGGCGTATTAAGTTGCTCAGCGCTCAGCCGGCGACGGACACCGGCCTGGCGCCCGGTCAACTTGGCACGGACGGCGTCATCGGCTGTGCTGATGGCAGCATCCGCGTCACCACCTGGCAATTCGCCGGCGCCAAGGCCCAGCCAGTAGCGGACCTGATCAACGCCAACCGACTAACCCCCGGCCTTAACGTACAGCCCCTATGAGCAACACCCAAGCCGCGCGCTGGCTGGCGCTGAATGCACTGGATGCGGTCGTCAACGGCAGCGGGTCGCTGGACGCCAATTTGGCCAAAATGGCCGCCGATGACCTGGCACCCGCGGAGCGCTCGCTGGCCCGCATGATTGCCTCGGTGACCGCGCGCCATTGGTTTCAGTTGGACGCGGTACTGACCGGTCTGATGCCCAAGGCACTGCGTGAAAAAGACCAGATCATTCGGACCTTGGTGCTGACCGGACTGGGGCAATTGGCACACAGCCGCCAAGCCGAGTACGCCGTGGTCACCGAAACCGTCGCCCTGACCAAGCGCTTGAAGCGCCCCTGGGCGCGCGGGTTGGTCAATGGTGTGCTGCGCAACTACCTGCGCGAGCGACCTCGCTGGGACGCTCATCACCCCGACGCAGTGGCCTACTACAACCACCCGCAATGGTTAATCGACGCCGTCCGCGCAGCCTGGCCCGCGCAGCGCACCGATATTTTCGCCGCCAATAACCGCCGCGCCGCCATGGTGTTACGAGTCAATCAACGTCGCTTCAGCCGCGATGACTACCTGGACCTGCTGGCGGCCAGTCAACTGCCGGCCCAGCGCGGCATTGCCCCGGACGCGATCGTGTTGGACGAGCCGATCAACGTGCATCAACTGCCGCAGTTCGCCGACGGCGCCGTCAGCCTCCAAGACACCTCGGCGCAATGGGCCGCCGGGCTCATGGACCTGAAACCCGGCCAGCACGTTCTTGACGCCTGCGCCGCGCCCGGGGGCAAGACCTGCCATTTGCTAGAACGCCAGGATCTGGATTGCCTGGCGATTGATTTGGTCGAGTCACGCTTGGGCCGTGTCCATGAAAACCTAGCGCGCCTGGGACTGAATGCCCAGGTCGAGTGCCACGATGCAGCCGAACCGATTGATGGCCAGTTTGACCGTATTTTGGTCGACGCGCCGTGCTCGGGCACCGGCGTGATTCGCCGCCACCCGGACATTCGACTGGCCCGCGACCCCCAACAAGTCGCCGACAACAGCGCCCTGTCGCTGCGTATTTTGAACAACCTGTGGACCAACCTGAAACCCGGCGGTCGCCTGGTTTACGCAACCTGCAGCATTCTGCCGGATGAGAATGACACGCTGGTCGCCCGCTTCGTCAAAAACACCGTCGACGCACAGGTCGGCGACTGCGCCATCCCCGGTGGCATCCCACAGTCCTGCGGCAGCCAAATCCTGCCCGGCGATGATGATGTCGATGGCTTCTACTACGCGGTTTTGTTGAAATCGCCTGAACATTTAGAGCAGACCGAATGAAAATCGTCATTTTGGGAGCCGGCCAAGTCGGCGCCACCCTCGCCGATCGCCTGGCCTTTGAGCAGCACGACATCACGCTGGTCGACAAAAGCCGACTGCGCTTCAAGTCGCTGCCGGATTTGGACGTGCGCACGGTGGTTGGACACGCCTCCAGCCCCTCGACGCTCGAAGCCGCCGGCGTTGATGATGCCGAGCTGGTGATTGCCGTGACCAATTCCGACGAGGTCAACTTGATCGCGTGCCAATTAGCCCGCGCCATGTTTCGCACTCCCAGCCTGATCGCCCGGGTGCGCAATTCGGAATACTTAGCGGCCGACATTGAGGCCCGTGTATTCCAGCCAGACGAGGCCTGGAGCGACACCTCCCACGCCAAGCTTGGCCGATTGTGGGTCCAAGAGCGCATCAGCCCCGAGGCTGAGGTGACGGACTATATCGTTAAGCTGCTGGGCCAGCCGGGCACGCTGCAGGTCAGTGACTTTGCCGGCGGTCGCGCCCAAATGGTTTGCGTCAAAGCGGTCTCGGGCGGCCCGTTGGTGGGCCACCGCCTAGTTGACCTGACCGATCACCTGCCGGACATTGATACCCGCGTGGCCGCCATCTACCGGCGCGACCGACCTATTATTCCGGAAGGCAACACCATCATCGAGCACGACGATGAGGTATTCTTCATCGCCCACCGCAAAGACATCAGCGCGGTCACGGCTGAGTTGATGGAAACCGACAAGCCCTACCGGCGTATCGTCATTGCCGGCGGCGGCAACATCGGATCGCGCCTGGCCTCGCGCTTGGAAGGTAAGTACCGCGTTCAATTGATCGAGCGCGACGCCAATAAAAACCGTGAATTGAGCGAGCGGCTGAACAAAACCGTGGTCAACACCGGTGACGCGTCCAGCCCTAAACTACTGGAAGAGTGCGGCATTCAAGACACCGACGTGTTCGTCGCGGTGACCAACTCCGACGAAGCCAATATCATGGCCTCGATGCTGGCCAAAAAAATGGGCGCGCGCAAAGTCATGACGCTGATTAATAATGCCGCTTACGTTGACCTGGTTCAGGGCGGTCTGATCGACATTGCGGTGTCACCCGAACAAGCCACCATCGGCAGTATTTTGCGCCACGTCCGGCGCGGCGAAATCCTACAGGCCTTTAGCCTCCGTCGCGGCGCAGCCGAAGCACTGGAGCTGGTCGCGGTCGGTGACGCCAAAAGCTCCAAAGTCATCGGCAAAACCATCGACAACATCAACCTGCCCGACGGCGCCACCATTGGCGCGATCGTGCGCGGCGAGCAAGTATTGATGGGACACAACTACATCGTGATTGAGCCGAATGATCACGTGATCGTGTTTTTGGCTGAAAAAAGCCAGCGTAAATTGAATGACATCGAGCGCATGTTTCAGCCCTCAACGGACTTCTTACTGTAACCATGCGCTATCTGATTATCGGCAAAATCCTGGGTCTATTGATCGCCGCGTTCTCGCTTATTTCGACAGTGCCACCCATGATCGTGGCGGTCATTTACGGCGAGGACACGCTGTTCGATTTTATCGTATCGACCGCCATCATGTTCTGTATCGGCAGCGCACTGTGGTTCGCCTGCCGCGATGCACGTGCCGAATTGCGCAACCGCGACGGTTTCCTGATCACAGTGCTGTTTTGGACCGTGCTGGGACTGACCGGCTCAATACCGCTGTGGCTGGATGCCACGGTCGATCTGAGCTTCACCGACGCGGTCTTTGAGTCACTCTCGGGCCTGACCACGACTGGCGCCACCGTAATCTCGGGGCTTGACGACCTGCCGCGTTCGCTGCTGTTCTACCGCCAGCTGCTGCAGTGGATGGGCGGCATCGGCATCATCGTATTGGCCATGGCGGTGTTGCCATTTTTGGGCGTCGGCGGCATGCAAATGTATCGCGCCGAAACCCCCGGACCGATGAAAGACGCGAAACTGGCACCGCGCATCGTCACCACCGCCGTGGTCTTGGCGTCTTTGTATTCCGGGCTGACTGTGGCCTGCGCTATCGCCTATTACTGGGCCGGCATGAATGCCTTTGACGCCGTTTCCCACGCTTTTTCAACCATCGCCATCGGCGGCTTTTCGACCAAGGACGCCAGCCTGGGCTATTACGACAGCGCCGCCATCGAAATCGTCGCGATCGTGTTTATGATCCTCGCGGGGATCAACTTTGCGCTCCACTTCACCTCCTACAAGAACCTGAAAAATGCTCTGGCGCCGGCTCGCAGTCGGCGACGCATGGTGCCCAGCTTGATGCACTACCTGCGCGACAGTGAGTCCCGTGGTTACCTTATTTTTCTTGGGTTGCTGTCTGTAGTGGTGGTCGGCATGTTGATGGGCTCGGGCACGTATGAACCGGCCGAGGCGATCCGCAAGGGGGTCTTTGAAACCGTCTCTATCGCAACCACGACTGGATTTGCGACCGCCGACTACTCGAGCTGGCCGACATTCTTACCCTTCCTGTTGTTAATGAGTGCGTTTGCGGGCGCCTGTGCAGGCTCGACCGGCGGCGGCATTAAGCAAATCCGAATGATTTTGCTGTTCAAGCAGGGCGCCCGCGAAATCCGCCAGCTGATTCACCCCAACGCCGTCATTGCGGTCAAGCTGGGCGGCAAGTCAGTACCGGAAAGCGTCGTCAGCAGTATTTGGGGCTTTCTTGCCGCCTATATCTTTTTGTTTGCACTGTTGATGCTGCTGATGATGGCCGCCGGCACCGACCCTATTACGGCCTACTCGGCGGTCGGCGCGTGTATCAATAACCTCGGCCCGGGCTTGGGCGAGGTCGCCTTGACCTACGGCAGCCTGGGTGGCTTTGAAAAGTGGATACTGTGCCTGGCCATGCTGCTGGGCCGGCTCGAACTGTTCACCCTTTTAGTGGTACTGACACCTGAATTCTGGCGCGCCTAAGGGTAAAGCTGACGGCCGTCAGGCTGGGTCGAAAAACGTTTGTATTCCCACTGGTACTGCGCAGGGTATTCGCGGACCAACGCTTCGATGGCGTCGTTCATGTGCTGCAGGCCACCGTCTTCGGAAAACGCCGGATCAACAGCTCGCAGCACCACCTGATACCGCCGGCGCTCTTTTTTGACCGCGCTAGCCAAAATAACCCGCGCCTGAGAGCGCTTCTGTGCGATTTTTTGGGCCAGGGTCATAGTAAAGGCTTGCTGGCCGAAAAACGTCGCCCAGGCGCCGCCTGCGGCGTCCGGCTCTTGGTCCGGCAACACCGCGACCATCTCGCCACGCTTGAGCGCCTTTAGCAACCCGGCGACCCCCTGCATGTTGGTTGGGTGCACCTGGTACCCCTGGGACTGGCGGCCGGCCAACACCAGCGCATCGATGCCTTCCAGCTTAGCCGGCCGATACATAGCATTCAGCGGGCCGTGCTCGGATACCCACTGACCCAGTAACTCCCAGTTACCCAGGTGCGGAACCAGCAGGATCACACCCTCGCCAGCCGCCAACGCATCGGTAAAAAGATGATAATTTTCAGGGTCTTGTATTTTATCCGGATTATTTTCACGACGCACCCAAACCCGCGCCATGCGCGCAGCTTTCTCGCCCATGTCTTTCAGGCTGGCACGCACCAGCCAGCGCTGCGCCGCGTGATCCAGTTCAGGAAACGCCAGCGCGACATTGGCCCGCGTAGTGCGCGCAGCGCGGCTATTACCCGCGTCCAGGCGGCGGCCCAGGGTACGCCCGGTCCGATCGGCCCAGTCGGCCGGTAAGTACGCCAAAAGTTTTAGCAGCCACACCGCAAAAAATGATTTCAAAAAGATCCTCTCTCGTAGGGATAAAAGACAAGCCTTAGGACAGCCGATATACTACCGCCGCCTTCATCAAAGCTGAAATGACATGAAACCCAACGCTCTGACTTTTCAAGAAATGATCCAGTCGCTGCAGACCTTTTGGTCCAAGCAAGGCTGCGTCATCATGCAACCGCTGGATATGGAAGTGGGAGCCGGAACATTCCACCCTGCCACCTTCCTGCGCTCGATTGGACCGGAACGTTGGAACAGCGCCTACGTGCAGCCGTCGCGCCGCCCAACCGATGGCCGCTACGGCGACAACCCCAACCGCGGTCAACACTACTACCAATTCCAGGTCGTCATGAAACCCTCGCCCGACAACATCGTCGAGTTGTACATGGAGAGCCTGCGTAACCTGGGCATTGACCCGGAAGTTCATGACATCCGACTGGTCGAGGACAACTGGGAAAGCCCGACGCTGGGGGCCTGGGGCCTGGGCTGGGAGGTCTGGCTGAACGGCATGGAAGTCTCGCAATTCACCTACTTCCAACAGGCCGGCGGGATCGAGTGCTACCCGGTCACCGGGGAGATCACCTACGGGCTGGAGCGCATCGCGATGTACTTGCAAGGCGTCGATAGCATGTACGACCTGCTGTGGACCGAGGGTGTCACCTATGGCGACGTGTTCCTGCAAAACGAACGCGAAATGAGCGCCTATAACTTTGAACACGCGGACGTTGAACGCTTGTTTCTAAATTTCGACGGCTACGAGACAGACTGCACTAAGTTGGTCGAAGCGAACCTGCCGCTGCCGGCGTACGAAATGGTCCTCAAGGCCTCGCATACCTTTAACCTGCTAGATGCGCGTCATGCGATCAGCGTGACCGAGCGCCAGCGTTACATTTTACGGGTTCGCAGCCTGGCCCGCGCGGTCGCCCTCTGTTACTACGACTCTCGCAAGGCTGCCGGCTTCCCGCTGGCGGATCCGGCGATCCGAGACGAGTTGCTGGCCAAGGAGGCCCGCTCATGAGCACCCAAGACTTCCTATTTGAACTGGGTTGCGAAGAGCTCCCGACCAGCGCCCTTAAAAAAGCCGGCACGGATTTAGTCACGGCCATTCGCAGCCGCCTGGACAAATCTGGGCTCAATTTCAGCCGCATCGAAGGCATTGCCGCGCCGCGTCGCTTGGGAGTTTTAGTCCGCGACCTTGAGCTGCAACAGCCCGATCAGCGCATTGTATTGCGCGGCCCGTCCAAAGCCGTCGGCTTTGATGAACAGGGCCAACCCAGTCGCGCCCTGCTGGGCTTCTGCAATAAAAACGGAATTCAGCCCGGCGACCTTAGCGAGATCGAGACGCCCAAGGGTGTTTGGCTCGAGTATCAGGGCACCCAGCCCGGCGCGGCGGCAGCGGCGGTAATGCCTGCCCTGTGCTGCGAAGCTATCGACGCCTTGCCGCTGCCCAAGCGCATGCGCTGGGGTAGTACCCGCCAAGAATTCACGCGCCCGGTACTGTGGTTGGTCATGATGCTGGGCGAGGATGTCCTGCCGGCGACACTGTTTGATCGCCAAAGTGGCAACCAAAGTCGTGGTCACCGCGTTCACAGCCCAGGGACCATCACCATCGAGACCGCCGGGGCTTACTTCGACACCTTGCGTGCCCAGCGCGTTATCGCAGCCTTTGACGAGCGCCGTGACCGGGTTAAGGCGTTGGCCGAATCCCAGTCCCTGGCTGGGCAGTTTACCGTGGTCACGGACGACAGTTTGGTCGACGAGGTCTGCGCATTGGTGGAATGGCCGGTGCCGCTGATGGGCCAGTTTGATCCATCGTTTTTGGACGTCCCCAGCGAAGCGCTAATCAGCTCAATGAAAGAGCACCAGAAGTATTTCCACGTGGTGGACCCTGAAGGCGCATTAACACACCGCTTTGTGACCATGGCTAACCTTGAAAGCAAGGACCCGGCACTGGTCATTCAAGGCAACGAAACCGTATTACGGGCTCGTCTGAGTGACGCCAAGTTTTTTTGGGACACTGACCTTAAAACGCCCTTGGCCAGCCGCGCCGCGCAAATGGATAAGATCGTGTTCCACGAAGCGCTCGGTACCCTCGGTGACAAGTGCCGCCGCGCAGGCTCCATTGCCGCCGGTATCGCCCCGATGTTTCACGTGAAACCTGAGCAAGCCAAGCAGGCTTCATTGCTGGCTAAGTGCGACCTGCTCAGCGAGATGGTGCTTGAGTTTGCTGACTTGCAAGGGCTAATGGGCACCTACTATGCCCGCCGCGAGGGAATCGCTAGCGATATCGCCGAGGCCCTGCACGAGGTCTACAAACCCGCCGGGGCGAACGACGACACCCCAGCAACCGCCACCGGCCAGGTCATAGCACTCGCTGACAAACTGGACACACTGGTCGGTTTGTTCGCGGTCGGCCAGCCACCCACGGGCAGCAAAGATCCCTTCGCACTGCGCCGCGCCGCACTCGGCATCCTGCGGATCGTAGCGGATCACGGCCAAGCCGTGGACCTAGGCCAATGGATTGACCGCGCCTACCAAGCCCAGGGCAGCTTGGCCACTAACTCCGAAGCACCCGCCCAGGTGCGCCAGTTCTTTCGCGATCGCTTGAAAGTCATGCTAACGGGTGCCGGCTATAAAGCCGAGGTATTCGAGGCGGTCATGGCCGCGCATCCGTCACTGGACCCCGTCACCATCAGCGCCCGCGTCCGCGTGCTGTCCGCTAGCTTGGGCAGTGACGACCTGGTTCAGGTCGCGGCGGGCAGCAAACGCATCGCTAACCTGTTGGACAAAGCGGCCGCCGACCAGGGTACGCCGATCGACCCAGCACTGTTCGCCGAACCCGCCGAGATTGACCTGAACAGGGCCACGGAACAGGCTGGCACGGCGGTTAAGGGCGCACTCAATGATGGCGATTTCGGCGCCGCACTCAGCGCGCTGGCCGCGTTGCGCGGACCGATCGACGCGTACTTTGATTGCGTGATGGTTAACGCCGACGACAATGCAGTCAAAGCCAATCGACTGGCCGCGCTCGGTCAATTGCAAGGGCTATTCGCCCAGGTCGCCGATCTGTCACAGGTCTCGGCCTAGGTGCTGCCGCGTGTCGTGATCTTGGACCGAGACGGCGTGATCAATCGTGATCGCGACGACTACGTCAAGTCAGCGGCACAGTGGGAGCCTGAGAAGGGCGCGATTGAGGCCATTGCGAAGTTGCGTGCGCTCGGTTGCTGGGTCGGAATCGCAACCAATCAAAGCGGCTTAGCCCGCGGCCTGTTTAGCAGCGCCGATTTGGATGCGATGCATCAAAAACTGCGCGGCCTGGTTCGCGCGCACGGCCATGAAATCAATGCCATTGCGCACTGCTTTCACCTACCGGACGCGGGTTGTCTGTGCCGCAAGCCTGAAACTGGACTGCTCCATCAACTTCAGACCGCCTATGGCAAGAGTTTTGTTTCACGTGAAACATGCATGGTCGGCGACAGCCATAAAGACTTGCTGGCCGCCGCGGCCTTTGGCATACCTGCCGTGCTGGTTCGAACTGGCAAAGGGCGCTTGACCGAAAAGCATCAGGCAATAAAAAACCCAGTGTTCGATTCACTCAAACACTGGGTTGATTCACTCGCCTAACGTCATCAGACGTCCAGGTTCGCCACGTTCAAGGCATTACGCTCGATAAACTCTCGCCGCGGCTCTACCTCGTCGCCCATCAAGGTCGCGAACATTTCATCCGCCTTGATCGCGTCCTCGATAGTGACCTGCAAAAGCCGGCGATTACCCGCATCCATCGTAGTTTCCCACAACTGATCTGGGTTCATTTCACCCAGACCTTTGTAACGCTGGATCATCGGACCGCGGCGCGCTTCAGCCATCAGGAAGTCAAACACATCACCGACCGTACGCACGCGTCGCTCTTTATCTGACCGGCGGATCTCGGCACCGGCATCCAGCGATGCAGCCAACACTTGCCCCAGTTCGATCATTCGCGAGTAGTCAGTGTTTTCAGTCAACTCCAATCCCAGTGGATGCTCACTATTGGTACCGCGCCAGGTCAGCGACACCACCGGGCGATACACCGAGTGTTCCAGGTCTTGCTGGACGGTGACGTCAACAATAAACCCACTGGACGGATCGTCCGGCAACCAGGTCTGCATCTGTTGGCACCAGGTCTGTAGGTAGGCTTCGTCCGACAGGTGCTCACGCGTGATCGGCGGCAAATAAGGCAAGGCACGTGCAATCACATCCGGGAAACGTCGAGCCAAACGTTCGACACGGCGGTTAACTTCTAAGTAGTCGCGGATCAAGCGCTCGAGGCCCTCGCCCATGACGGGCGGTGCACCGGGCCCAGGAATCAACTGAGCGCCTTCTAACGCGACCTGGACCAACCAATCTTGCAAGGCCGGCTCGTCCTTTAGGTACTGCTCGTTCTTACCCTTTTTGACCTTGTACAGCGGCGGCTGGGCAATATAGATGTGGCCAGCCGCGACCACCTCGGCCATTTGACGATAAAAGAAGGTCAACAGCAGGGTGCGGATGTGCGATCCGTCAACGTCCGCATCCGTCATAATAATGATCTTGTGGTAGCGCAGCTTGTCGATGTTGAAATCGTCGCGCCCAATACCCGTACCCAACGCGGTAATCAGCGTGCCGACCTCTTGCGAGCTCAGCATCTTGTCAAAACGGGCTTTCTCGACGTTCAGGATCTTACCGCGCAGGGGTAAAATCGCTTGTGCTCGGCGATCACGGCCCTGCTTGGCACTACCGCCCGCCGAGTCCCCTTCCACCAAAAATAGCTCGCTAAGTGCCGGGTCTTTTTCCTGGCAATCGGCCAACTTGCCGGGCAACCCCGCGATATCCAGCGCGCCTTTGCGCCGTGTCATTTCTCGGGCTTTACGCGCGGCATCACGGGCTCGGGCCGCATCAATCATCTTCCCAGCAATAATTTTGCCGGCACCTGGGTTCTCTTCCAGGTAGGTTTGAAAGGCGTCGCGCATATCTTGTTCGACCGCGGTCTGAACTTCTTGCGAGACCAGCTTGTCTTTGGTTTGGCTGGAAAACTTCGGATCCGGCACTTTGACCGACACAATCGCGGTCAAGCCCTCGCGCGCGTCATCGCCAGAAGTGCCAATCTTGGTCTTTTTATTGAGCTGTTCGCTTTCGATATACTTGTTCAAGACTGCCGTCAGCGCGCGCCGGAAGCCGGACAAGTGTGTCCCGCCGTCTCGCTGAGGAATGTTGTTAGTAAAGCAGTAGACGTTTTCTTGGTAACCGTCATTCCACTGCAGCGACACCTCGACGCCCATACCGTCGTCGCGCTGGCTAGAAAAGTGGAACACTTCGCAGATAGCCGTTTTAGACTTATTTAGGTACTCGACGAACGAGCGCAGGCCACCCTCGTATTCGAAGGCCTCGCTCTTGCCGGTACGCTCATCGGTCAAGCGGATACAGATACCGCTATTCAGAAAGCTCAGTTCCCGCAGTCGCTTCGCCAAGACGTCGTAGTGGAACTCGACCAGGCCAAATGTTGATTCGGCGGCGTGAAAACGCACGGCCGTGCCGGAGCCCTCAGTCACACCGATTTTTTCGATCGGTGCGACCGGCGCGCCGTGTTCGTAGGTTTGTTCCCACACACCGCCGTCACGCTTGATCGTTAACACCAGTTTTTTCGAAAGGGCGTTGACCACCGATACACCGACCCCGTGCAAACCGCCCGACACCTTGTAGCTGTTATCGTCGAATTTACCGCCCGCGTGCAGCACGGTCATAATAACCTCGGCGCTGGAGCGACCTTCCTCGGCATGCATGTCGACGGGAATTCCACGGCCGTCGTCCTGAACCGAAATGGACTCGTCACTGTGAATGGTCACCTCGATGGTCGAGCAGTGCCCGGCTAAGGCCTCGTCCACCGAGTTGTCGACAACTTCGAATACCATGTGGTGCAAACCGGTGCCGTCATCGGTGTTGCCGATGTACATGCCCGGTCGCTTCTGAACGGCTTCGAGGCCCTTCAACACCTTAATCGAGTCACTACCGTATTCTTGATCACTCATGCCTTTTTCCTTATTCGCCCTGTGCAATGGCGCCCTGTTTCACGTGAAACATACGCACATCACTGGCGTCTTTAATCAGCGGGCCCACCCGCTGCGGTTCAACGGCGGTCAGCAACACCTGAGCGCCTGTCTGGGTCATAAGAGCAAACAACGACCGTTGTCGATCGTCGTCCAACTCTGCAGCCAAATCATCCACCAACAGCACGACACGCCGCCCTTGGTGCTCCTTCAATAATTCCTGTTGCGCCAATACCAGCGCCGCCACCACGACCTTTTGCTGTCCACGTGACAGCGCATCGGTCAAACCAACCCCGCGACAACTCATGCTCAAGTCACCCCGATGTGGGCCGGACTGGGTACTGCCCAACACTCGATCACGGCTCAATCCGCGACCCAGAGCATCGGCCAACGACCCTTTGTGCTCACTAAATCCGGCGCGGTAACTCAGCTCAATCGGTGGCACCCCATCGACCTGGCTCAGCACTCGACTAAAGCTGACGCACAGCTGGTCAAAGTACTGCAACCGGTGACGATGGATCTGGAGACCCGACTCGTCTAAAACCGGGTCCCATAACGAAATCTCGGCATCCGATAGTCTAGCATTTTTTAGCGCTTTGTTACGCTGTTCAAGCGCCTTTCGGTATCGGGTGTATACCAAGCTGGGCTGGCCAAGCACATGGAAAACACCCCAGTCCAGCAACGAGCGTCGCCGGCCCGGCGTACCCGCCACCCAGCCCAATCCCTCCGCACCAACCACCAAAAATGGCAGCGCTCGGGCCATTGCCGACAGGGCGTCTTGGCCTTCGCCATTAATGCGTGCATCGACGCCACCGCCGCGCTCGCGGCGGACCCCCAACTGCAGCTGTTCGTCGCCCACGCACAAACGCCCCGCGACAATCACGTCGTCGCAGGCGTCTTGAATTAAATGATGACTGCGCGGACCCAGAAAACTGCGCCCGGTGGCCAGAAAGCTAACCGCTTCGAGCACGGAGGTTTTGCCGGCACCGTTGGGCCCAACAAATACGTTCAACGCCGCCGACAGCTCTAGGTCGACCGCATCCAGCGCCCGCAGGCGCTCAATGTGGAGGCTGGAAAGAAACAACCGCGGATCAGAGCCGCATCGGCATGACCACGTATTGGGACAATGCGTCGCCCTTACCCATCAACAGCGCACTGCCATTGGGGTCGCCCAGATGAAATTCGACCTGCTCGGCCTCGATCACATTGAGGACGTCCTGGAGGTAGCCGACATTAAAGCCAATTTCATAGCTTTCCGGTCCGTCGAACTCAGCTTCAATGGTTTCTTCCGCTTCTTCTTGCTCGGTATTATTGGTCGCAACAGTCAAAGCGGACCCTTCGAGCCCAAGCCGAACGCCACGGAACTGCTCGTTCGACAAGATCGCCGCTCGACCCAGCACCTCTTTGAATAAACGACGATCAACCACTAGGGCGTTCTGACGACCCTTGGGCATTACGCGCTCGTAGTCCGGGAAGCGCCCTTCAATCAGCACACTGGTAAAGGTTAGCCCGCTAATTTCCACTTGCAGGTGCGACGCACTGAAGCGCAAAGACACGGGCTTATCGCCGCCATTGCCCAACAGTTTAGCCAGCTCCAGCACCGCTTTACGCGGCAAAATCAACGACGCCTGGGCGTTCTCGTCTTCGATCGCCACGTCACTCAAGGCCAATCGGTGGCCATCGGTGGCTACACAACGCAGCAGGCTATTACCCACCGCCAAGTGCATCCCGTTCAGGTAATAGCGCACGTCTTGCTGTGCCATCGCGAATTGAACCTTGGCGACCGCTTGCGATAGGGGCACCGCCGGCACCGCCACCGCAGTGGTGTCACCCTGCATTTCGACACGCGGAAAATCCGCGGCCGGCAAGGTCGCCAACTTGAAACGACTGCGGCCACTGCGCATCAGTATGTGCGCACCGTCCATGCGGCACTCAATTAAAGCGTCCGCCGGCAAAGCCTTCAGAATATCGACCAACTTGCGCCCCGGCAGCGTGATCTCTCCCCCCTCCCGAACCTGATCCACTTGCAGCTCAATGCTGATCTCGGTGTCCAGGTCAGTACCGGTTAGGACGCTGCCCTCGGCATCGACGACCAACAGCACATTGGCCAAGATCGGCAAGGTGTGTTTGCGTTCAACGACCGCGGCGGCGGTGGTTGCTTTCTCAAGGAAATGTTCGCGCGAAATTGTAAAGTCCATCGAATCCTATCCGGCTAGCGATTTATACAGGTTGTCGTAGTCTGCTTTGATCACGGCATCCGTGACCAGCAGTTCTTTAATTTTACGGCAGGCATGCAGCACTGTCGTGTGGTCGCGACCGCCAAAAGCCTCACCGATTTCCGGCAAGCTATGACTGGTCAATTCTTTCGCCAACGACATGGCGACCTGGCGTGGCCGCGCAATCGAGCGGTTGCGGCGCTTGGATAACAAGTCGCTCAGCTTCATCTTGTAGTAGTCAGCGACCACTTTTTGAATGTTGTCCAGACTGACCTGGCGGTCGTGCACCGCGATCATGTCTTTCAGCGTTTCACTGATAAAAGGCACCGTGATCGGCTGGTTCAAAAACTTCGAGTTGGCGATCACACGCTTCAGCGAGCCCTCCAAGTCACGCACGTTTCCACGCACCTTTTGGGCAATGAAGAATGCGCATTCTCTCTGCAAGTCGATCCCCGAGCTGATCGCCTTGTTGATCAAAATGGCGACACGCGTTTCCAACTCGGGCGGCTCAAGGCGCACGGTCAAACCCCATCCAAACCGACTCTTTAATCGGTCTTCCATCTTATCGATTTCTTTAGGGTAACGGTCCGACGTCAGGATAATTTGCTGGTTACCTTCCAGCAGGGTGTTAAAGGTATGAAAGAACTCTTCCTGGCTTTTGTCTTTGCCTGCAAAGAACTGGATGTCATCGATCAACAGAGCATCTACATTGCGGTACACCCGCTTAAAGTCATTGATCGCATTTAACTGCAGCGCCTTAACCATGTCCGCGACGAAGCGTTCCGAATGCACGTAGATCACCTTGGCATCCGGGTTCTTGGCCATAATTTCGTTGCCGACTGCGTGCATCAGGTGCGTCTTACCCAAGCCAGTATCGCCGTACAAAAATAACGGGTTGTATTCACCACCAGGGTTTTCGGCAACACGCTGGGCGGCCGCTCGTGCCAACTGGTTTGATTTGCCCTCAACAAAGTTGTCAAAGGTGAAGGTCCGGTTTAACCGCGGCGTATGTTTAATTGAGCCCTCGACCACGGCCTGACGGGGCGCCGGCGCTAGCGGCTTGACCACCACCGGCGTCGCCGGGTCCAACGTTTTGGCCTTGGGCGCACTGCCAACGTCAATTTGAACACGAGTCTGAGGATTGGCGTGGCCAATCAACTCCTCGATTCGAGTCAGGTAACGATCGCGCACCCAGTCCTTTACGAAACGGTTGGGCGCCAAGATTTTCAGAAGGCCAGCGTCTGTCTGCGTCTGTAGCGGGCGGATCCAAGTATTGAACTGATCCGCGGGCATTTCTTGTTCTAGCGACGATAGACAGTCATTCCACATGGCAGCTTCCTGTTAACGATGTAAAGAGTAGTGGCAACGTAGGGGCGGCAATTCGCAAGCCGAACCCCAATGCAGGAGGCAGAGTCTGCCAAAGTTATGCACAGCGCGAAAGCCCTTTTGATGCCCGCGCGACATTAATCGCTAACTCATTGATTTTAATTAAAATAGAGCTAAGGTCATGTAAAAGTCTGTGGATAACTTAGGGGTAATTCAGGCACCTCCCGTAAACACAGGCCGGCGGTACGCCCGTCAATCTGTGGATAACTTATAAAATATATCTTTTCCCTGCTAATTTCCCGAACCCCTTGCGCTGCCTAGCGTCAAGCCGTAAGATCCGCGTCCACTTTTGCGCGACTTGCGCAGCATTGAGGATTTAACAGTGAAACGTACATTCCAACCCAGCGTTATCAAGCGCAAGCGCACGCATGGCTTCCGTGCTCGCATGGCGACTAAGAATGGCCGTCTGGTACTTAAGCGCCGTCGCGCTAAAGGCCGTAAGGTTTTAAGCGCTTAATTGAGCCGTCGCCGCCTCGCACCTTTGTGCGGCAACAATCAATTCGAACAGGTCTTCTCGTCTGCTGACTCAAAACAGCATTCGGGTGACCTGTTTTTGTTGTTGAAGCGCAACAGCGAAAGCTCGCACCGCATTGGGCTAATTACGCCTAAACGCCAGCTCAAGCGGGCGGTCGATCGCAACCGTTTTCGGCGCGTGGCACGGGCCTGCGTGGCACAGCTGCCCCAGGATACCTGTTACGACGTTGTTGCCCTGGTTAAGCGGATGCCGCCGGACCTGCACAGCAGCGATCTAAGCGAACGCTTAAATCAGCTGCTCGAACGCCTCGTTCGCAAGGCCAACCGCGCCGCGTCGTGAAACGGGTTGTGCTGGGCGCGATTCGCGGCTATCAGCTCGTCATTTCGCCGCTGATTGGGCCTCGCTGCCGCTATCTGCCCACCTGCAGTCAATACGCCCTTGAAGCCGTTCAAATACACGGCATACTGCACGGCGTTAGATTATCGCTGCGGCGCATACTGCGATGCCACCCCGGTTGCCCGGGCGGCTACGATCCCGTTCCCAGCAAAGACGCATCACCAAAAGAGTAGAAAATGGATATTCAACGAATTTTGTTAGGCGGCTCATTGGCCATCGTCAGTTACCTGCTGATCTTGCAGTGGAACGACGATTACGGTCAGCCCGCGGTCAACGCCGACACCAATGTTTCAGCCCAAGCGGCGAACGTCAGCACCGACGCACTGCCCAGTGCCACCACCCGTGCGGCCACCGCCGATCCCCAAGCCGCGTTACCTGGCACCGCTGTGGTCACTGAAAATAGTGGCGAGCGTGCGGTCATTGCCTCTGACACGCTGCGCATCACGGTGGATCTGCGAGGCGGCGATATCGTTCGCTCTGAACTGCTCAACTACCCCGAAATTCTGCAGCGCCCCGACATTCCATTCGTGTTGCTCGACGACCAAGCCCGCACCTACACCGCGATGTCAGGGCTGGTTGGCCCGAATGGACTGGACAACCAATCCGGACGGCCGCTGTACCAAGTCCAAGGCGCCACTGAAATGGGTTCAGGCGACACACTGACTGTGCCGCTGGTGTTTGAAAACGACCAAGTCAAAGTCACCAAGACGGTGACGCTGAAACGCGGGTCCCACGTCGTCGGCGTGACCCACCAGGTCACGAACAAAACCAGCGACACCTTGGTGATGTCGCCATTTCACCAGCTTAAACGCGACAAATCAGGTGACCCGAGTACCCAGACCTCTATGGGTGTCCAGGCCTTCTTGGGCTTTGCACTGCGCACCACCGAAGAGCGTTACTACAAAGTTAAGCTGTCCGAGCTTGAAGACAGCGGCGATCTGGCCACCATCAACAGCGAACTGGCTGCGACCAAGACCCCAGGTGCTTACCTCGCCTTGGTTCAACACTACTTTGTTTCGGCCTGGGTTCCGCAATCGGACTTGGGCGCGGACTACCAGCTGCGCGCCTTGGCTAACGGTCAAAGCGTCGGCAGCATCGTTGGCGACAAAACCGCCATTGCGCCCGGTGCCACTGCTGAATTTTCAGCCCAGCTGTACACCGGACCTAAAGACCAAAACACCTTGGAACAGCTGTCCGACGGCTTGCACCTGACCGTCGACTACGGCTGGTTGTGGTTCATTTCACAGCCGATCTTTATGTTGTTGGAATTCTTGAACGGGTTCTTGAACAACTGGGGTCTGTCGATCATTGGCGTCACCTTGCTGGTCAAGTTGGCCTTCTTTAAGCTGTCCGCCGCCGCCTATGGCTCGATGGCGCGGATGCGCAAATTCACGCCGGAAATGACCCGCCTGCGCGAACTGTATGCCGACGACAAAGCGCGCCTGTCCAAAGAAATGATGGATCTATACAAGAAAGAAAAGATCAATCCGCTGGGCGGCTGCTTGCCAATTTTGGTTCAAATGCCAGTGTTCTTGGCGCTGTACTGGGTACTGCTCGAATCGGTCGAACTGCGTCAGGCGCCGTTCTTTCTGTGGATTACTGACCTGTCGGTCAAAGACCCCTACTTCGTGTTGCCGCTGCTGATGGGCGCCAGTATGTTCATTCAGCAAATGCTGAACCCGACACCTCCGGACCCGATGCAAGCCAAGATCATGCGCATCATGCCGATTGCCTTTACCTTTTTCTTCCTGTGGTTCCCCGCCGGACTGGTTCTGTACTGGGTATCCAACAACGTGCTCTCGATCAGCCAGCAGTACGTGATCACCAAGCGCATTGAGGCCGGCGACAAAGCCAGCTAATGGACAGCATTGCGGCCATTGCCACTGCACCCGGTCTGGGTGCGGTGGGTGTAGTCAAAGTTGCGGGCCCCGCTGCCCGCAGCATTATCCAATCGCTTAACTGGCCATTGCGACCGCGCCAAGCCACCCTCGTGACCCTGAACGCCGATAACGGCGACACCATTGACTCAGGCTTGCTGATTTATTTCCCCGGCCCCAACAGCTATACCGGCGATGATACCTTGGAATTCCAAGGCCACGGCGGTCCGGTCGTGCTCAATCAAGTCTTGCAGCGCTTCTTAGCACTGGGCGCGCGTATGGCGCGGCCGGGCGAGTTCAGCGAGCGAGCCTTCCTCAACGACAAGCTTGATCTGGCCCAGGCCGAAGCCGTCGCCGACTTGATCACCGCCTCCAGCGCCGAAGCAGCCAAGCGCGCCATGCGCTCACTGCAGGGCGAGTTTTCAAAACGCGTACAGGCGTTATTCGACGCCATTGTCCACCTTCGAATTTACGTTGAAGCGGCGATCGATTTCCCCGAAGAGGAAATTGATTTTTTGGCCGACGGCAAAGTCGCCGCCCTATTCGACGATATTGATCGGGATCTGGCGGATCTACGCGCCAACGCCCGCGCCGGTCAGCGCTTTAACGAAGGCATTCAAATCGTCTTGGTCGGCAAGCCCAACGCGGGAAAATCGTCGTTATTGAATGCCCTAAGCGGTCGCGACAGCGCCATCGTCACGCCGATTGCCGGGACCACCCGCGACGTACTGACCGAACAGATCAACCTGGATGGGCTACCGACCGAGATCGTCGACACCGCTGGCCTACGCGAAACGCTGGATCCGATCGAGGCCGAAGGCGTGCGCCGCGCTCTGGCAGCATTAAAACGCGCCGACTTGGTGTTGTTTTTAACCGATGCCAGCGACGGTCGCGCCCAACTTAACGACGATTTGACTGCGCTGCTGCCCGATCAGGTGCGACCTGACTTTATCGTCTGGAACAAATCCGACCTGATTGCCGAGCCGCTTCAACTCGGCGCCAACGAGTTATCTATCAGCGCTTCGACTGGGGCCGGTTTGGACGGTTTGATTGACGCGATTAAAGAGCGCGCGGGCATCACCCCACACGAATCGGGCTTCCTCGCCCGAGCCCGCCACGTCGATGCATTGGATCGGTGCGCCACAGCGCTCCAGGCGGGTCGTGCCCAACTGGACGGTGCGATGGCGGGGGAACTGCTCGCCGAAGACCTAAAGTGGGCCCACGACTGCTTAGGCGAGATCACCGGCAAGATGTCCGCTGACGATCTACTCGGCGAGATTTTCTCCTCGTTTTGTATTGGCAAATAACTCAGCGTTTGTACTGGGTCGGGCAGTAGCCGCGGCTAACGCCAGCCGGCCGTAATTTAGCGTGTTTGGTGACCCGTCCACTGACCCGCGCACGCCACAGTCGAAACGAACTCGCTTTCAAATGACGTCGCATCAGTCGCCGCACACCCGTCTCTTTGAGCCCGTACAGGGTCTCAATTGCCTCGAATGGGGTGCGATCTTCCCATGCCATCTCCACAATCCGCGATAACTCTGATTCTGTGTACTCTTTCATATTATCCACAATGGGCACGCATGCCTGAAAAGCAAGCTAATCAGGCCTTGCAGGGTTTCGATAAAACTTTGCTCACATTTTTATCCACACCGATTTGGCACTGCTTAGAAACCTCGGTATCAAGCCGGTATAGGCCCGCGTACAACCCTGTGGACAAAAGCATGAGTAGAGTTGTCCACAACCGTCCACCGCTTGTTCAGTGCCCTTAAGCCCACTTACAGGGTCAGATATACAGTCTAAAAAACGACACAAAACATTGTTTTTAATAGACTATTTTGAATTATTCACATTTGCATACGCGCTTAGTAGTAATAACAATATGTCTTTATATATATCCAAATCATTTTTTAACCATTAGAGAGCGCGCTTCATATTTGAGCTAAACTCGCCCGGCAACCCCATTACCACGAGGCCACCCAATGAACCCAAACCATCTGTACGATGTCATCGTCGTCGGCGGCGGACATGCCGGCACGGATGCAGCATTGGCGTCGGCCCGAATGGGTGCTGACACCTTGCTGGTCACCCACAGCATCGAAACCTTAGGTCAAATGTCATGTAACCCCGCTATTGGCGGCATCGGCAAAAGTCACCTGGTTCGTGAAGTCGATGCCTGTGATGGCGTCATGGCCAAAGCCGCTGATCAGGCTGGAATCCAATTTCGGGTACTCAATTCACGCAAAGGCCCAGCCGTTCGAGCGACTCGCGCCCAAGCTGACCGCATTTTATACCGAGCCGCTATTCGCAGCGTGCTTGAAAACCAACCGAACCTGACATTGTTTCAGCAACCGGTCGATGAATTAGTTATTGAAAATGACCGAGTCACCGGTGTTCGCTTGGCCATGGGCTTAACGTTACGCGCTAAAACAGTGGTCCTGACCACCGGCACGTTTTTGGCGGGCGTCATCCACATCGGTTTGAACAACTTGCAAGGCGGCCGTGCCGGCGATATGCCCGCCAACAGTTTGGCTCATACCATTCGCGAACGTGGCTTTCGAGTGGGTCGTTTAAAAACCGGCACGCCAGCGCGCATTGATGCACGCAGCGTCGACTTTTCGAAAATGGACGTACAGCACGGCGATACCCCAACCCCGGTCATGTCATTTATGGGATCCCGGGACGATCATCCTCGTCAGGTGCCCTGTTACATCACCCAAACCAATGCCAAAACACACGACATCATTCGAGCGAACTTAGACCGGTCACCCATGTTCTCGGGCGTTATCGATGGCGTTGGACCGCGTTATTGCCCATCGATCGAAGACAAAGTCACGCGGTTTGCCGACAAAGAGTCGCATCAAATATTCGTCGAACCCGAGGGCTTAACGACTCACGAGCTATACCCCAATGGCATATCGACCAGTCTGCCGTTTGACACCCAATTGGAATTTATCCATTCGATCGCAGGCTTCGAACACGCGCACATCACGCGCCCGGGTTACGCGATCGAATATGACTACCTGGATCCGCGTGATCTGAATCACCGCTTGGGCTCCAAACATGTCGCCGGGCTCTATTGCGCCGGTCAGATCAACGGCACCACTGGCTACGAAGAGGCCGCCGCCCAAGGATTATTGGCCGGCACCAATGCCGCGCTTGAAGCCATGGGCAAGGACGGCTGGGTTCTTGGCCGCGACCAAGCCTATATCGGCGTCTTAGTTGACGATTTGGTGACCCTGGGTACGGCCGAACCCTATCGGATGTTTACCTCGCGTGCCGAACACCGATTGTTACTGCGCGAAGACAACGCCGATCAGCGATTAACCAGCCAAGCCCGTGCGCTGGGCTTGGTCGGTGATGCGCGCTGGGCCCGGTTCAACTGTAAAATGGATGCTTTGGCTGGCGAAAAGCGACGTTTGGAACAAACCTGGGTTCAAGCTGATTCGGTCCAAGCCCAGTGGCTCAACCCACAATTGAAAACACCGATGACACGAGAAGCCAGCTTGGCTGATTTATTACGGCGCCCCGAAGTTGACCGTACGCTGTTGGCCGGCATACCTGACACCGACACCATTGATCCGGAAATAGCGTTACAAGCGGAAATTGAAATTAAGTACGCCGGCTATATCGAACGTCAAACCGCTGAAATTGCCAAGCTCAAACGCAATGAATCGGTCGCCTTGCCTTTGGATCTGGACTACAGCGCGATAAAAGGGCTAAGTAACGAGGTGTGCCAAAAATTGTCTGACACTCGTCCCGAAACCTTAGCTCAAGCAGCTCGAATCCCAGGCGTTACGCCGGCTGCGATCAGCTTGCTACTGGTTCGTTTAAAAAAATCCGGTGTTGCGGTGGATCAAGCCAGCTAATGAACTTACTCGACGGTACCCTACAACTGGGATTAACCCTGGACCCCCAACAATTGGCTCAGTTGGAGGCGTTTTTAAACGGCGTTGAAAAATGGAGTCGAGTTTACAATTTGACCCGCATCACTAACCGCTCGCAGATGGTGACTCACCACCTACTCGATTCACTAAGCCTGGCCGACTACTTAAGTGACGAGCCATTGCTTGATGTGGGTTCGGGCGCCGGTTTTCCCGGGATTCCACTGGCGATAGCGCGTCCGTTTCAGGACATCACAGTGCTCGATTCCGCTCAAAAACGGACACGTTTCGCGATTCAAATGAAAGGCGAATTGCAACTTTCAAATTTGTCAGTGGTGACCGCGCGTGTCGAGTCTTACGACGCCGACCACCTCTACAGCCAAGTGACGGCGCGGGCCTTTGCGCCGCTCCAAGATCTGTGTACCTGGGTTCAGCCTTTACTTGCGCCGGGGGCGAAAGTGCTCGCGCTTAAGGGCCAATATCCACACGACGAGATCGAACAAACCTGTGCGCTCTTCCCTGACGCTCAGGTAGACTCACATGAATTGGATGTGCCGGGTGTTGAGGCACAACGTCATTTGATCGAAGTGCAATTTTAGGACCCCTAGTGCCCCGGATTATCTCTGTCACGAATCAAAAAGGCGGTGTCGGTAAGACCACCACCGCGGTCAACATGGCGTCGGCATTTGCCGCGACCGGTCGACGCACCTTGCTGATTGACTTGGATCCCCAGGGCAATGCCACCACCGGTTCGGGAATTTCAAAAAATGATGTGGCGTACGGTTTGTACGATCTGATCATCAATCACGTGCCGCTTGCCAGCTGCGTGCTTAAACCCGACGCGTGCGGGTATGAATTGATACCTGGGAATGGCGATACAACGGCGGCTGAAATCCAGTTGTTAAGCGAGCCGGATCGCCAACACCAGCTGAAAAAAGCCTTGGTTGATCACCCCTACGAAATGATCGTTATAGATTGTCCGCCGTCATTAAATATGATGACGATCAATGCGTTGGTGGCCTCACACGGGGTCGTGATCCCGGTCCAATGCGAATTTTTTGCTTTAGAAGGTCTGGCGGATTTGCTAGAAACCATTGATGACGTTCGCGAAACCTTCAACCCCAGTTTGGCCATCGACGGCGTCTTGCGCACGATGTACGACCCACGCTCGTCGTTGACCAGCGAAGTCAGCCGCCAAATACGAACTTACTTTGACAAAAAAATGTTCACCACAGTGATCCCACGCAATGTGCGTTTAGCCGAAGCCCCCAGTCATGGATTGCCGGCGATTCAGTACGACCGCAAAAGCCGTGGTGCGATTTCCTACTTGGCTTTGGCTGGGGAATATTTTCGTAAGGTAGCGGTATGAAAAATCGTAAAGGTGCGTTGGGCCGGAACATTTTGCTCGACACCCTGGGCAAATCAGCTGAAGTCTCGCTGAGCCAACCCAGTGACGGCCTGATCTTGGTCGGTGTCCACGAGATAGATCGTTCACCTTGGCAGCCACGCATCGTATTTCAACAAGATGCGTTGAACGAATTGGCCCACAGCCTGACCACCTATGGCGTAATGCAGCCGCTGGTTGTGCGCCGTGTTAATCATCGCTTTGAATTGATTGCGGGCGAACGTCGTTGGCGCGCGGCCCAAATCGCCGGTCTAAAACAAGTGCCTGTGCTGATCCAAGCCGTTGACGACCGGGTTGCGGCGACCTTGGCATTGGTTGAAAACTTGCAACGCGAAGACCTCAATCCATTGGAGCAAGGTCAAGCACTGGTTAAGTTGCGCCAGGCCTTTGGTTTGGATCAGCAGGCGCTGGCTGAATTGGTTGGATTATCACGTCCGCACGTCTCCAACTTGATGCGTCTGGATCAATTGGACTCGCAAGTTAAAGAATGGCTAGGCGACGCAAAAATTGACATGGGCCACGCTCGCGCCTTGCTCGGGGCGCCGGCCGATCAACAACGCACATTGGCCGCCAAGGTTATTGCATCCGGCCTCAACGTTCGCCAAACCGAGAGCTTAATCGCGGGACTAAACCGCCCAAAACCATCGAAAACTGCACCGAGTGAGCAAGTTACCGCACTGCAACAGCGTTTTGCTGACCTGGTCGGTGCTCCAGTTAGCATCCAGCAGTCAACCAAAGGCAATGGTAAAATAACAATAAATTACAAAGACTTGAGCGATTTAACTGCGCTGGTCGAACGACTGAAGAGCGGTATCCAAAACTAAAGACCAAAGTCGTTCTTATAATTGATTGATAGTTAAATCCACTGTCCTTATACTTTTTCGCGCTTAAAACCGCTTGGGGAAGGTGTGTCCGCGATCATTACCATCACCGCTTGGCCTAGCGTGTTACTGACCCTGCTGAGCGCCCTGGTCGCAGCCCTATTGAGTGGCTCCCACGGGATATCCATGGTTGAGGGCGGTATTGCAGTGCTAATACCGAACGCGGTGTTCGCTGGATTGGCTTTTCGCCACGGCGGCGCGGGCAATGCTCGCAACATTGTGCGTTCGTTTTATTTAGGCGAAGCATTGAAGCTTGTGCTGATGGCGACCTTGTTAGTCGCAATATTTTTAACGAGTGAGTCGTTAAAGCCAGGGGCCTTGTTCGCGGGGATGCTGGTCATGATGGTCGCCTGTGGTGTGACTGCGACTCGCTTAAAAACCAGATTACCTACTCGGAGATTTTAGATGGCAGCTGCAAACGCTGGAGAATATATCCTCCACCACTTGACGAACCTAACGTTCGGCAAGCACCCCGACGCTGGCTGGACCTTTGCGGACAGCCGGTTTATGGAAGCAGGACAAAACCAATACCAGGCGACGGGCCAGATGGCATCGGAAATGGGCTTTATGGCCATTCACGTTGATACCATGTTGTGGTCCATAGGTTTGGGCGCATTGTTTTGCTTTTTCTTTGCCAAGGCGGCGAAATACGCCACCTCGGGCGTTCCGGGTACGCTTCAAAACTTGGTTGAATTGGTGTGTGAATTTGTCGACACCAACATCAAAGACACCTTCAGCGGCAAAAGCACGCTGATCGGGCCGCTGTCATTGACCATCTTTGTCTGGGTGCTGTTGATGAACACCATGGACTTGGTGCCGGTTGATTTGTTGCCACGTATTTTCGAGTTGTTTGGCGTGCATTACATGAAGGTGGTTCCGACCACTGACGTCAATGCCACCCTGGGCATGGCGCTGGGTGTGTTCTGCTTGATTATCTTCTACTCGATCCGTCAGAAAGGTCTTGGCGGGTTCGTCGGCGAACTGACCCTGCAGCCCTTCGGTAAATGGATGATTCCGTTCAACTTGCTGCTCGAAGGTGTCGGTTTGCTGGCAAAGCCGATCTCATTGTCGTTGCGACTGTTCGGTAACTTATACGCCGGTGAATTGATCTTTATCCTGATCGCGCTTATGCCGTTTTGGATTCAGTTCGCGTTGTCGGTGCCCTGGGCGATCTTCCACATTTTGGTGATCGTATTGCAGGCGTTTATTTTCATGATGTTGACTATCGTGTACCTCGCGATGGCGCACGAGCATCACTGAGAAAGAAGTAACCCTTAATTTTTTAAATCGTTAAAAACTGGAGAAAACAAATGGAAATGGTTGTTGGCCTTACTGCAGTAGCAGTTGCTTTGCTGATCGGTTTCGGTGCCCTGGGTACTGCAATTGGATTTGGTATTTTGGGCGGTAAGTTCTTGGAAGGCGCAGCGCGTCAGCCGGAAATGGTGCCCATGTTGCAGGTTAAAATGTTCATCGTTGCAGGTCTGTTGGACGCGGTAACTATGATCGGTGTTGGTATTGCGTTGTTCTTCACCTTCGCAAACCCCTTCGTTGCGCTGGTTGGCTAATCGGAAGCTCATTGCTTCATTTTTTAACCCCAACTAACGCGAGGAAGCGACAGTGAATCTTAATTTGACCTTACTCGGTCAGCTGATTTCCTTCGCCATCTTTGTGTGGTTCTGCATGAAGTTCGTTTGGCCGCCGGTGATGGCAGCCTTGAACGAACGTCAGGAACGAATCGCCCAAGGTTTGGCTGATGCGGATAAAGCGGCCAAAGAGCTGGACGTCGCCCAAGCACGTATCGAAGAGCAGGTTCGTGAAGCCAAAGAAGACGCTTCACGTATCCTAGAGCAAGCGCGCAAGCAAGCGGCTCAAACCGTCGAAGACGCACAGGGTAAAGCCCGTGCCGAAGGCGAGAAGCTTATCGAGCAGGCGAAAGCTGACATCGAACAGGAAGTTAACGCGGCACGCGAAGCACTGCGTGCTCAAGTGAGCACACTGGCAGTGGCCGGTGCGGCCAAGATCCTGGGCACGGCAGTTGATGCCAAGGCTCACGGTGACCTGATCGATCAATTGGCGAAAGAGCTCTAATAGGAGGGCGAAATGGCGGAAATTTCCACATTAGCTCGTCCTTACGCCAAAGCGGCGTTTGCAACAGCACAAGCAGCGGATGCCGTTTCGGCATGGGCTGACCTGTTGTCATTCGTGGCCCAGGTAACGACGGACAGCGAAGGCCGTCGCGCACTCGCACATCCGACCCTGACTGCTGAGCAAAAGGCGAAGTGGCTGAACGAGCTGGCGGGTGACGCCAACTTCGACGCAGCGGCGCGTTTTATTCAAGTGTTGGCTGATAACAGCCGGCTGGAATTGTTGAGTGAAATCAACGACCAATTTGACGCCTTACGGCGCCAGTTGGATGCCAGCGCAGTGGCCCATGTGGAATCGGCGTTCGATCTGACCGATGCACAGCAAGCCACCTTGAGCGAGGCCTTGTCTCGTCGCTTGAACAAGCAAGTAAGTCTGGATGTCAGCATTAATGCTGACTTGGTGGGTGGCGTAGTTATTCGCGCGGACGACCTAGTAATTGACGGCTCTGTTAGCGGCAAGCTCGCGAAGCTGGCCGAGCAGCTGAAGCCATAAGAGGCTGAGGAATAGCATGCAACAACTCAATCCAAGCGAGATCAGTGATCTGATCAAATCGCGCATCGAGAACCTCGATGTTAAAAGCGAAGCGCAGAACCAGGGCACGATTGTTTCCGTGTCTGACGGTATTGTGCGCATTCATGGCCTAAACGACGTCATGTACGGCGAGATGGTCGAATTCGAAGGCGGCCAGTTTGGTCTGGCTTTGAACCTGGAGCGCGACTCAGTCGGCACCGTGGTCTTGGGTGAATACCAAGGACTGGCGGAAGGCCAAGTGGCTAAGTGCACAGGACGCATCTTGGAAGTGCCGGTTGGCCCTTCAATGATGGGTCGTGTCGTTGACGCCCTGGGTTCTCCGATCGATGGCAAAGGCCCGATTGCAGCCGAAGGCTCAAGCCCGGTTGAAAAGGTAGCGCCCGGCGTTATCGCCCGTCAGTCAGTTGACCAGCCCATGCAAACCGGTATCAAGGCGATTGACGCCATGGTTCCAGTTGGCCGTGGCCAGCGTGAACTGATCATTGGTGACCGTCAGACCGGCAAAACTGCCGTTGCACTGGACGCGATCATCAACCAGAAAGGCACCGGCGTTAAGTGTATCTACGTCGCTATCGGCCAGAAGCAGTCGTCAATTGCTGCTGTGGTACGTAAGCTCGAAGAGCACGGCGCGATGGATCACACCATTGTGGTCGCAGCCGGCGCGGCTGAATCTGCAGCGATGCAGTTCTTGGCGCCCTTCTCAGGTTGCGCCATGGGTGAATACTTCCGTGACATCGGCGAAGACGCCTTGATCGTATACGATGATCTGTCAAAGCAGGCCGTTGCATACCGTCAGATCTCGCTGTTGCTGAAGCGTCCCCCGGGACGTGAAGCCTACCCCGGCGACGTCTTCTATTTGCACTCACGTTTGCTTGAGCGAGCGGCCCGTGTAAACGCGGACCACGTCGAAAAGTTGACGGGTGGCGCTGTTAAAGGCAAAACCGGTTCGTTGACTGCATTGCCGATCATCGAAACCCAAGCGGGTGACGTATCAGCATTCGTACCGACCAACGTGATCTCGATCACCGACGGCCAAATCTTCTTGGAAACCAACCTGTTTAACTCAGGCATCCGTCCTGCGATTAACGCCGGTCTGTCGGTTTCTCGAGTTGGTGGTGCTGCCCAGACCAAAGCGGTCAAGAAATTGGGTGGCGGCGTGCGTTTGGCATTGGCCCAGTACCGTGAATTGGCGGCATTCGCCCAGTTCGCATCGGACTTGGACGACGCGACACGTAAGCAGCTGGAGCATGGTCAGCGTGTGACTGAGCTGATGAAGCAAAAGCAGTACTCGCCCTTGAGCGTTGGTGAAATGGCATTGTCCTTGTTTGTGGCTAACGAAGGTCACTTGGACGACGTGCCGGCCAACAAGGTTGTGGATTTCGAAGAAGCGTTGATCGCTTACTTCCGTGCTAACCACGGCGACCTCAAGGCCAAGATCGACGAAGCTGGTGCTTACGGTGATGATATCGCCAAGAGCCTGGAAGCTGCGGTCACCAACTTCAAGTCTTCACAGACTTGGTAAACCTAGAGCGGGTTACGGCCCGCTTGAGGAGCTGGTAAATGGCAGTCGGAAAAGAGATTCGCACCCAAATTGGGAGCATCCAAAACACACAGAAAATCACCAGTGCTATGGAAATGGTGGCGGCATCGAAAATGCGTAAAGCGCAGGATCGTATGGCGTCGTCACGTCCTTACGCTGACCGTATTTTCGAAGTGATTGGCCATTTGGCTCACGCCAACCCCGAGTACGATCACATGTACCTTAAAGAGCGCGAAGTGAAGCGTGTCGGGTACATTGTGATCAGCTCGGACCGCGGACTGTGTGGCGGTTTGAACGCCAACTTGTTTAAGAAAACAGTCTCGGAAATGGGCGCATGGCATGGCAAGGACGTTGAAATTGACGTCGCCGTGTTGGGCCAGAAGGCAGCGTCATTCTTCAAGAGCTTCGGCGGTAATGTCGTCGCCTCAAGTACCCACATGGGCGACAAGCCTGAGTTGGCTGACTTGATCGGCGCGGTCAAAACCATGATCGACGGCTACGAAGAAGGACGCATTGACCGGTTGTATGTTGTGTACAACCGCTTTGTGAACACCATGACTCAGGAACCTAGCGTGCGCCAGCTTTTGCCGGTCGCCAAAGGGGAACTGGAAGGTGCAACGCTGGGCAGTACATGGGATTACCTGTACGAGCCTGACGCAGAGGCCGTTTTGAACGGACTGATGACGCGCTACCTCGAGTCACAGGTCTATCAGGGTGTTGTTGAAAACAACGCCTGCGAACAGGCCGCCCGTATGATCGCGATGAAGTCCGCGACCGATAACGCTGGCGATCTGATTCGTGACCTGAACCTGGTTTACAACAAAGCACGTCAAGCAGCGATCACCCAAGAGATTTCGGAAATTGTCGGCGGTGCTGCGGCCTTGTAGGCCCAGTCGTCGTAAAGGAGAAACATAATGAGCAGTGGTAAAATTGTTCAGATCATCGGCGCGGTAGTGGACGTTGAGTTCCCCCGCAGCGCCGTGCCGAAGGTTTACGACGCCCTAAACGTCGCAAGCGTCGGCCTGACACTAGAAGTCCAGCAACAGCTGGGCGACGGCATCGTTCGCGCGATCGCCATGGGTTCAACCGAAGGTCTGACGCGTGGCGCTGAAGCCGCGAACACAGGCGGTCCTATTCTCGTTCCCGTCGGCACTCAGACACTGGGTCGAATCATGGACGTATTGGGCGAGCCGATCGACGAGAAAGGCGACATCGGCGAAGAAATTCGTATGCCGATTCACCGTAAAGCACCGAGCTTTGCTGAACAGGCTGCAAGCGCCGAGATCCTGGAAACAGGCATCAAGGTAATCGACCTGGTCGCACCCTTCGCTAAGGGCGGTAAAGTCGGTTTGTTCGGTGGTGCCGGTGTTGGTAAAACCGTCAACATGATGGAACTGATCCGTAACATCGCGATCGAGCACTCGGGCTACTCAGTGTTCGCCGGTGTTGGCGAGCGTACTCGTGAAGGTAACGACTTCTATCACGAGATGACCGACTCGAACGTAATCGACAAGGTGTCCTTGGTTTACGGTCAGATGAACGAGCCGCCTGGTAACCGTTTGCGTGTGGCACTGACTGGCCTGACCATGGCTGAGCAGTTCCGTGACGAAGGCCGTGACGTACTGTTGTTTGTTGACAACATCTACCGTTACACCTTGGCCGGTACCGAAGTATCTGCACTGCTGGGCCGTATGCCTTCAGCGGTAGGATACCAGCCGACATTGGCCGAAGAGATGGGTGTTCTTCAGGAGCGCATCACCTCAACCAAGACCGGTTCAATCACCTCAATCCAAGCGGTATACGTGCCTGCGGATGACTTGACTGATCCGTCACCGGCGACCACGTTCGCCCACTTGGACGCGACCGTTGTATTGAGCCGTTCGATTGCCGAGCTGGGTATTTACCCTGCGGTTGATCCCTTGGATTCGACCTCGCGTCAGCTGGACCCCTTGATCATCGGTGAAGAGCACTACTCAATTGCGCGTGGCGTGCAGACTGTTCTGCAGCGTTACAAAGAATTGAAAGACATCATCGCGATCTTGGGTATGGACGAATTGTCTGAAGAAGACAAACAGACCGTAAACCGCGCACGTAAGATTCAGCGTTTCTTGTCACAGCCGTTCTTCGTAGCAGAAGTCTTCACCGGTTCGCCCGGTAAGTACTGCTCGTTGGCCGACACCATCACTGGCTTTAAAGGTATTTTGGCCGGCGAATACGATCACTTGCCCGAGCAAGCGTTCTACATGGTCGGTACCATCGACGAAGCGCTTGAAAAAGCGAAGGGCATGTAAAGGAGGTCCACCATGGCCAAGACTATGCAATGCAATGTCGTCAGTGCCGAGGAGTCGATCTTCGAGGGTTCGGTGTCTATGCTGATCGCAGCGGGCACCGAGGGTGACCTGGGTATTACACCCGGTCACGCTCCCCTGATTACAGGCCTTCAGCCGGGTCCGATCCGTGTCGTTATGGACAACGGTGACGAGGACGTGTTTTACGTCTCCGGTGGCTTTTTGGAAGTGGTGCCCGGTGTGGTAACGGTGTTGGCCGATACTGCCCTGCGCGCGCACGACCTTGACGAGGCGGCGGCTTTGGAATCCCAAGAGCGCGTTCGCAAAGAAATGGCTGAAAATGCGGCCGAATTCGACTACGGTCGAGCGCAAATGGAATTGGCCGAAGCGGCCGGCCGTTTGCGGGTACTGCAACAGCTGCGTCGTCGCAGTCGGTAATCGACGGACGAACCGAAGAAAGGCGCCTTATGGCGCCTTTTTTTGTGGCTGGCATTTGGTCATAGTCCGGGCATGGACATTGAATTTGAAGCCCCCCTGTGGGAATGGCACGGTGGCAAGGCCAGCTGGTTTTTCGTGTCGCTACCGGCCGACGTTGCCAGTGATATCCGGTTTGCCAGCGCCGGGCGGCCGCGCGCCGGTTTCGGTTCGATCAAGGTCACCGTCCGTATCGGCCGCCAGACCTGGCGCACCTCGCTGTTTCCGGACAAAGCGTCAGGCAGTTACCTATTGCCGATTAAAAAGTCGGTGCGTGTCGGCGAGTCGCTGGCGGTCGGTGACCGTGCGCGTGTCGCGCTGACCTTGGTCGACATTTGATCGTTGGGGTAGGTATCTCTGCCCTATTCGACCCTGGGTCCCTGCATTGCCCGCCCAAAACCCAGTACAATTTCGACCCTGATCGATAAGGAATTGCATGCTCGACGTTGTCATCCTCGCTGCCGGTCAAGGCAGCCGTATGAAGTCCGACCAACCCAAGGTGTTACATGGCGTTGGCGGTATCCCCATGCTCCAGCACGTGATTGATACGGTCGCGGACATCGCCGATCAGATTATTGTCGTGGTCGGTCATGGCCAGGCCCAGGTGCGCGCAGCCTTGGCCGGCCAGGCGGTAACCTTTGTCGAGCAAACCGAGCAGCTCGGCACCGGCCACGCGTTGGCCCAGGCATTGCCGAGTCTTAACCCGGGCAACCTGTGTTTGATGTTGTACGGCGACGGCCCGCTGATACTGCGTGCGGACATTGATGCGCTGGTCGCCGCTGCGCGTGCCGGCCGCTATGCCTTGTTGAGCGCACAGCTGCCAAACCCGCATGGCTACGGCCGCATCATTCGACGCGCCGGCCAGCCGGTGGCGATTGTCGAACAAAAAGACGCCAACACCGAACAGTTGGCCATCGGCGAGGTTAATACCGGGCTGCTGTGCGCGCCTGTGGCATCGTTTGCCAGCTACCTACCCCAGCTGTCGTCCAACAACGCCCAGGGCGAATACTACGTGACGGATTGCTTGGCGATGGCGGTGGCCGCCGGCCAACCGACCGAAGCGGTGGTGACGTCCGACGTCGACAGCGTGCTGGGTGCTAACGATCGAATTCAATTGGCCGAGTTAGAGCGCATCTATCAGCACCGCGAGCGGACGCGGTTAATGCGCGACGGCGCGACCTTGATTGATCCCGCGCGAGTCAGCATCCAAGGCCGTGTCATCACCGGACGCGATTGCATTGTGCATCCGGGCGTTCAGTTTATTGGCACGGTTCGCTTAGGCGACCGGGTCACCCTAGGCCAGGGCGTGATCGTCAAAGACAGCACCATCGCCTCCGACACCGAGGTCCAGCCCTACAGCGTCATGGACGGCGCCCGCGTCGAATCCGGCGCGGACATCGGACCCTTTGCGCGGTTGCGGCCGGGGGCGGTGATGGAAGCCCACTCCAAGGCCGGTAATTTTGTCGAAATCAAAAATGCCACGCTCAAAGCCGGCGCCAAGGCCAACCATTTGACCTACGTCGGCGACGCCATGGTCGGCGAAGGCGCCAACTTGGGCGCCGGCACCATCACCTGTAACTACGACGGCGCCTATAAGCACCTGACCGAAATCGGAGCCGGCGCCTTTATCGGCAGCAATTCGGCCTTGGTGGCGCCGGTCACTATTGGTGCGGGTGTCACCATCGGCGCCGGCAGCACCATTACCCGGGACGTCGACGCGGGATTGGCACTGACCCGCGCCACTCAAAAACACATACCGGGCTTCAAGCGCCCGACCAAGGACTGAATCATGTGCGGAATTGTTGCGGCCACCGCGGAGCGGGGCGTACAGGAAATTTTGGTCGAGGGTCTACGACGCCTTGAGTACCGCGGCTACGATAGCGCCGGGGTCGCGGTACACACCGCCGACGGTTTGGTGCGGACACGGGCCACCGGCAAGGTCGCCCAGCTGCAAGCCAAGCTCGATACTGCGCCGCTCAAGGGCCAGGTCGGCATCGCTCATACGCGCTGGGCGACCCACGGCGTGCCCAACGAAGCCAATGCGCATCCGCACTTTTCAACCGAAACCATCGGTGTGGTTCACAACGGCATTATTGAAAACCACGCCGACATTCGCGCTGACCTAATTGCCCGCGGCTACCGTTTTGACAGTGACACCGACACCGAAGTGGTGGCTCACCTGGTGCATTCGTTGTACCAGGGTTCGTTGTTGGCCGCGGTTCAGGCCGCGGTCAAAACGTTGCGCGGTGCTTATGCGCTGGCGGTCACCTGTGTTGATGAACCCGACCTAGTGGTCGGTGCGCGCAAGGGCAGCCCGCTGGTCATTGGGGTCGGTATTGGTGAGCACTTTTTGGGCTCGGACCAGTTGGCGCTGTTGCACGTCACCGACCGCTTTATCTTCGTCGAAGAAAACGAAACGCTGGCAATGACGGCGGCCCAAGTGCGCGTCTATGGGGCGGACGATCTGCCCCGCGCGACGCACATTCAGCAGTACGAGCACGGCGCCGATGCCACCGACAAAGCAGGCTACCGACACTTCATGCTCAAGGAAATTCACGAGCAGCCCAAGGTCTTGGCCGCGACCCTGGAAGGTCGGGTCACGCAAGACGGCGTCCTGCCTGAAATTCTTGGCCCGGGCACACTGGATTTACTGAAACGGATCGAGTCGATTCAAATCGTCGCCTGCGGTACCAGCTACCACGCAGGTTTAGTCGCCCGCTATTGGATAGAGAGCCTGTCCGGTTTGCCGTGCCAGGTCGAAATTGCCAGCGAGTTTCGCTACCGCGATGTGGCGCCGGTCAAAAACTCGTTGTTCTTGTCGATCTCCCAGTCCGGTGAAACCGCGGACACCTTGGCTGCGCTGCGCAATTTGGGGCCGGACTACCTGGGTAAACTGGCGGTGTGCAACGTGCCCGGCTCGAGCCTGACGCGTGAATCGGATTTGGTGTTGATGACCCAGGCCGGTCCGGAAATCGGCGTCGCCAGCACCAAGGCCTTCACCACCCAGTTGATTGCCTTGTCGTGGCTGGCACTGACGTTGAAACGCATTCACCGCCCGGACGCCGCCGCCGAAGCCGAATTGGTGGCTGGGCTGCGTGCACTGCCGAAACAGGTCGATGATCTAATCAGTGGCTACTCCGGCCAGATCGAGAAAATGGCCGAGGCCTTTGCCGATCGTCAACACGCCCTGTTCTTGGGCCGTGGTGCCAATTACCCGGTGGCCATGGAAGGCGCGCTGAAGCTTAAAGAAATTAGCTACATCCATGCCGAAGCCTATGCCGCCGGCGAGCTTAAACACGGTCCTTTGGCCTTGGTCGACGAAGAAATGCCGGTGGTGGTGGTGGCCCCCAACGACGACATGGTGGAAAAACTGCTATCGAACTTGGAAGAAGTTAAGGCGCGCGGTGGGCGCTTATATGTATTTGCCGACGAAAGTGTGGCGTTGCCCAGCGACCCGGCGATCATGTCGATCCAACTGCCGGCGGTGCCGGCTCAGTGGAGTGCGATCTATTACACCGTGCCGCTACAACTGCTGAGCTATTACGTGGCGCTGTTGAAAGGCACCGATGTTGATCAGCCGCGTAATTTGGCCAAGTCGGTCACGGTGGAGTAACGCGTTTAATCACCGCTAGAGTAACGTCAGTACGCGCTCCGGTGGCCGGCATACTGCGGCGCCCTTGGCGGTCACCAGTACCGGCCGTTCCAATAAAATCGGATCGGCGTGCAGTGCCTGGGCGATTTGTTCAATGCCGGCATCGGCGGGCAACCGCGCAAAGGCATCTTCACCGCGGCGCAGGTGGTCCATCGGTTTGCCGCCTAAGGCCCTTAGCAAACCTTCAAAGTCCGCCACACTCAAGTTCTCTTTCAGGTACAAGCGCGTTTGGTAGTCGACCCCGGCTTCGTCCAACAGCGCCTTGGCCTGGCGGGATTTGCTACAGCGTGGATTGTGGTACAAGGTAATCAAGGTGAACTCCTTCAACTAAGACTGTAATGATAATTGAATTTTGTGACGCGCACCGTGCCGGTGTTATTGATCTATGGCGGGCCTGTGGGCTGACTCGCGAGTGGAACGATCCGGACCTGGACATCGATCGTAAATTGACCGACGGCCATCCGTTTTGGGTGATTGAAAACGGTGGTCGAGTCATCGCCACTCTGATGGTTGGCTATGACGGTCATCGCGGCAGCGTTAACTACTTGGCGGTCTCACCCGAGCACCGAGGTCAGGGGCTGGGTCGGCTGTTAATGAGTCGCGCCGAGGGTTATCTGAAGGCCCGTGGCTGCCCTAAATTGAATTTAATGGTGCGGACTAGCAATGCCGAAATTCGTGGCTTTTATCAGGCTCTGGGCTATCAGTTAGACGAGGTCGTAGTGTTGTCAACACGTCTGATCGCGGACCCATGAGACAGGACTTGATGCAGCCCGTTGTCGCCGGCGCCCTGGCCGCCTTTATCGGTTTTGCGGCGTCCTTTGCGATTGTCTTGACCGGGTTGATTGCGGTCGGAGCGAACCCCGCCCAGGCAGCCTCGGGCTTGGGCATATTGAACCTGACTACTGGGCTGTGTTCGCTGTACTTGGCGCTGCGCTTTCGGATGCCGATTGCGGTCGCCTGGTCGACCCCGGGGGCCGCGCTATTGGCGTCCTTGGCGGTTCCCGATGGCGGATATGGGGTGGCGGTTGGCGCATTTATTACGTCGTCGGTGTTAATTGTCGCCACCGGCATGGTGCCGGCCTTTCGGCGTTGGATCCAAGCCATCCCGATGTCACTGTCCAGCGCCATGCTGGCTGGTGTGCTACTGAACATTTGCCTGATCCCGGTGACCAGCACCGCGGCCAACCCATTGATTGTCGGGCCGGTCATTGTGGTGTGGTTTTTGATCAGCCTAAAAAGCGCGCTGTGGGCCGTGCCGGGTGCGGTCGCAACCGCAGCGGTGGTCATGGTGTGGGGCGGCTATTGGCCGGCGGATTTGTCGTTTCAGTTGACCCATTTCGTCTGGGTCACGCCGCAATTTAGCTGGGCGGCCAGCATCAGCATCGCAATCCCACTATTTTTGGTCACCATGACCAGCCAAAACTTGGCGGGGATGGCGGTGCTTAAAGCCTTTGGTTATGCCCCTGACCTGTCGGCCGCGCTGCGGGTAACGGGTGCGGCATCGGTACTTAATGGATTTGGTGGCGGCCACCACGTCAACTTGGCGTCGCTGACCGCGGCCATGTGTGCCAACCCGGATGCGGCGGCGGATCCGTCACGGCGTTATATCGCGGTGGTCGCCGCGGGCATCGTGTTTATTGCCATGGGGTTGTCGGCCGAGGTCATGATGCAGGTCGCCGCGGCGGCCCCGGCGCGATTGATCGAATCGATCGCGGGGTTGGCGCTATTGGGCGCTTTGTCCGGGTCCTTGGTCCAGGCCTACAGCCCCGAGCGCGGCCGTGAAGGGGCGTTGGTGTGCTTTGTGATTACCGCGTCGGGGATTGCCGTGGGCGGCATTGGCAGTGCGTTTTGGGGGCTGGTGCTGGGCGGTCTGGTGTATCGGTTAAAGCGCGATTAGGGCTTGATGCGCATGCGCTTGATCGCCCGGGTCCAGCGAAAGGCGAACATCGCCAGCAGCAAAAACACAAACGCCCCGAGGGTGTCACCCAGGGCAAAATTGGGCAGTGCTGACAATTGCATCGGTTGGCCGTCGATAATCCACCAGCTGGCGATCAGTCCGACCCCGTTAATCAGCGCCGCCATCAACGCGACAATCAATAAGTGTAGCCAATGCGCGGGCTGGATTCGGTAGTCACGAAAAACGTCCAGACCCAGAGAGCGTGCGGCGTGATAGATAATCGGCAGTGACAGCGCGCTGACGGCGGCGCCAATCAGTGCACCCTCAATGGCGCCAGTTCCGGACTGGTAAAGCCAGGCATGCGCCACAAAGATCCCAATGAACAGGCTGACCAGACTTTTCTCACGACACAGGTAATAGCTCAGCAGTTTGACCCCGGCGGGTAAAAACATCAGGCTCGCGTAGCCGGCCGCGGGACCGCGGATGGCTATTTCTAGGGGCAGTACTATCCAGGTGTGCAGTGCAAATACGCACAAATACAAAACACCAGGTAACCAATACGGTAACAAGTGGAGCTTTTTCATCATCCGAGACTACTGAAAATGAGAACCAGTTACCATCTGAATGGGATCACTAAATTTCAGTAGCTCGCGGCCCTTTACTGGATAAATCCCCACCATTTCAGGCTAAACTAGCGGTATGACGCACCCACTGATAGAAGGCCTCAACCCTGGCCAATCCGACGCCGTTTCGGCCCCTGAATCTAACTTGTTGGTATTGGCCGGCGCCGGCTCCGGGAAAACCCGGGTGCTGGTCCACCGGGTCGCCTGGTTGATGGACGTCTACGAAGTCTCGCCGTATTCGATCATGGCCGTGACCTTTACCAATAAAGCCGCCAAGGAAATGCAGGGCCGCCTGCAGCAACTGACCCAACAGCCGCTGCGGGCGATGTGGGTGGGTACCTTTCATGGACTGTGCCATCGGTGGCTGCGATCGCACTGGCAAGAAGCCGGCTTGGACCAAAATTTTCAAGTGCTCGACAGCGATGACCAGCAAAAAGTGGTCAAGCGCATCATCCAACGCCTGAACTTGGACGACAAAAAGTTCCCACCGCGGACCGCAGTCAACTTTATCAACAGCCAAAAAGACGAAGGCTGCCGTGCTGCCCACGTTCAAGCCCGCGGCGACTATTTCAACGATCGCTTGATCGATATCTACGCGACCTATGAAGAAGAGTGCGAAGCCAAGGGTCTGGTCGACTTTGGCGAGTTGCTGTTACGTGCCCACGAAACCTTGCGTGACAATGTTGAGTTGCTGAACCATTACCGGGCCCGCTTTCAGCACATTTTAGTTGACGAGTTCCAAGACACCAACAAAGTTCAGTACGCGTGGCTGCGCCTGTTAACCGGCACTAGCGGGCATATTATGGCGGTCGGTGACGACGACCAGTCGATTTACGGATGGCGTGGGGCGCAGGTCGAAAACATCCGCAGCTTCGTCCAGGATTTTGCCGATGTCGCCACGGTTCGCCTGACCCGCAACTACCGCTCGACCGCGAATATATTGAATGCGGCCAACGCGGTGATTGATAACAACACCGGGCGCATGGGCAAAGAACTGTGGACCGAGGACAACGACGGCGAGCCGCTTAAACTGTACAGCGCATTTAATGAACAGGACGAAGCGCGCTTTATCGCCGACACTGTCCAGCGCCATGTTGATGACGGCAATTTGCGCTCCGATGTGGCCGTTCTGTACCGCTCCAATGCCCAGTCGCGAGCCCTCGAAGAAGCCTTCTTGCGCAGCGGCGTGCCTTACCGGATCTATGGTGGCCAGCGTTTCTATGAACGCTTGGAGATCAAAAATGCGCTGTGCTATTTGCGCTTGATTCTGAACCGATTTGACGACGTCGCCTTTGATCGCGTGGTCAACATCCCGCCGCGCGGGATCGGTGAGAAAACCCTGGAAACCGTGCGCCACGCCGCCCGTGACCAGGGCATGGCGCTGTGGCAAGCGGCTAAGTTCTGTATCGAAAGTGCCGCACTGCCGGCACGCGCACGGACCCAACTGGGCGCATTTTTGGCCCTGATCGACCAGCTCGACAGTGGCACCGAGGGTTTGGAGTTGGGCGACGTTACCCGCGAGGTGCTGGGTGCGGCGCAACTGATTGAATACCACGGCGCGGAAAAGGGTGAAAAAGCCCGCACGCGGGTCGAGAACTTGAAGGAATTGGCCTCGGCGATGGCGGATTTCGTGCCCGAGGAAGATGAAAACGCCCTGGCGGCGTTCTTGGCTCAGGCGTCGTTGGATGCCGGTGATCGTCAAGCCGATGAGCACGATGACGCGGTCCAAATGATGACGCTGCACAGTGCCAAGGGCCTGGAGTTTCCCGTGGTGTTCTTGGCCGGCTGTGAGGAAGGCTTGTTTCCGCACAAAATGTCGATGGACGATCCGGACGGCCTCGAGGAAGAGCGACGACTGGCGTATGTCGGTATCACTCGGGCTGAAAAAAAGTTGTACCTGACGCATGCCGAAACGCGCCGCCTGTACGGCATGGACAGCATGTCACCGCGTTCGCGCTTCTTGCGTGAAATCCCGCCGGAGCTGGTCGAAGAAATTCGTATGAACGCAAAAATAACGCGTCCACTCAGTGCCAGCGATGGACGACTGCACCGCGGTGCCAAGCGCAACGATGCGCCTTGGATCAGCCTGGATGCGGGGGTCGATATTGGTTTGAGTTTGGGTCAACGCGTCGAGCACCGCTTGTTCGGCGAGGGCGTTATTTTGAAGTTCGAGGGCAGCGGGCCACAGACCAAGGTCACGGTCAATTTTGCCGGCAAAGGCACCAAGACGTTGATCGCGGCGTACGCCAATTTAACCGGGCTTTAAAGCGCGCGGATATGCCCGGCTTTGGTGATTGCAACCATGACCCAATCGCCGGCGGTGACCTTGATCAGCTCACCCTCGCCCGGGACCGTAATCCAGGCTTCGATCGGCACCGTAATGCTGCTGCGACCTAGGGTCGGCTGGCCGGCAAAGATCTCGATCTTGGCGCCGACCGGGATCGGTGACATGAAATCCAGTGAATCAATCGACACCGTTGCACAGCGGCCTTTGGCGACCGTGGTGGCGACCACTTCGGCGGCCTGATCCATTTGGTCGACCAGCCAGCCGGCGTAAATGTCGCCAAAGGCATTGGTATCGCGTGGCCGCGCAATCAGTTGCAGGACCGAGTCGCCTTGCGGCTTGGGGTCCGCTTCGAGTTCTTCTAGCATTATTGTTTTGCCTGAATAAAAAAGGGCCCAGTTATTGGGCCCTTTGACTATAAACGTGCTTAGCGGTTATTCAAAACCGGGTAGCTTGATCTCGCCGCCACTGTCGCCGGCGTCACCGGGCAATCCAAAGCCGCCCAGTCCACCGTCGTCATCGGGGCCCATGTCGAAGCTGATGTTTTCCAAGTCCGCTTCATTGATCACGACCTCGGGGCCGGTGACCCACTCGGGGAAGATAAAGATCAAAATCATGCTCAACACCTGAATACAGATGAACGGCAGCACCCCTTTGTAAATTTGGGTGGTGCTCATGCCGGGGACTTTGCGCCCGGTGATCTTGTCCACGTAGCCTTTTTTCGGGGCCACGCTGCGCAGGTAGAACAGGGCGAATCCAAAGGGCGGTGTCAGGAAGCTGATGGCCATGTTCATACCGACCAAGACCAGGAACCAGACCATGTTAATGCCCATGTTCTCGGCCACCGGGCCAATCAACGGCATCAAGATAAAGGCGATCTCGAAGAAGTCGATAAAGAAGCCAAGCACGAATACCAGCACGCTGACAAAGATCATGAAGCCGGTTTCGCCGCCGGGCACCAGACTGAACAGGTGTTCGATCCAGATATCGCCGTTGATGGCGCGGAAGGTCAGCGCAAAGATCGTTGAACCGACCAAAATGAACATCACAAAGGTGGCCAATTTGGTCGTGGTGTCGAGCGCCCCGCGCAGGGTTTCTTTGCTCAGACGACGGCGTACAAATGCCAAGATCAGCGCACCCATGGCACCCATCGCGCCACCTTCAGTCGGGGTTGCCCAGCCGATAAAGATGGTGCCCAGGACCAAGAAAATTAGCAGTACCGGCGGCACCATCGAGACCAGGATCGACTTGACCAGAGTCCAGCCACGCATGGTGCGGGCTTCGGGTGGCAGCGCCGGAACCAGGTGCGGTTTGGTGATCGACAAAAAGGCGACATAGGCCAACAGTAAACCGACCATCAGGAACGACGGCACCAGTGCGCCGCGGTAGGCGTCACCGACCGACACACCCAACACGTCGGCCAGTACGATCAGTACCAGCGACGGCGGAATGACCTGGGCTAGGGAACCTGCGGACGTCAGCAGGCCCGCGGCGACACCGTTGTTAAAGCCGTAACGCATCATCACCGGCAAGCTAATCAAGCCCATCGAGATGACCGATGCGGCGACCACACCGGTGGTTGCGGCCAGCAATGCACCGACCAAAATGACGGCGTAGCCCAAGCCACCCGGCAGCGGGCCAAACAGTTGGCCGGCGGACTCGAGCAGATCCTCGGCCATGCCGGATCGTTGCAGCAAAATGCCCATAAAGGTGAAGAATGGAATGGCCAACAGGGTGTCGTTTTGCAGCAGCCCATACACACGTTCCGGCAGCGCTTGCAGCAGAACAAAATCCAATAGGCCCAATTCGATCCCGATTAAGCCAAATAGAATGCCGTTGGCGGCCAGGCTAAATGCGACTGGGAAACCGGACAGTAAAAAGAAAATCAGGGTGCCGAACATGACCGGCGCCAGGTTGGCCTGCAAAAAGGCTTCCATTATTTCGTCTCCTCAGAGATTTCGTCGTCGTCCATGTCCATATCCGGATGTCCGCCGCTTTCCAGCACGTCCTCTCCCTCGCCGCGCAGGAATGCAACGCGTTTGATGAATTCGCTACCGGCCTGCAGGAACAGCAAGCCAAAGCCAATTGGCACCAGGATGCGCAGCGGCCAGCGGATCAAGCCGCCTGCGTTTTGGCTGACTTCTTGGTTCAACACGGATTCCCAAAAGTTAGGGATCGACTCCAGGCAGATGTAGAGCGTGGTTGGCATCACGAAAATCAGCATGCCGCCGGCGTCGATCCAGTTACGGGTGCGGGCCGTCAGGCGCGAGCTGACCAGGTCAATACGCACGTGCTCGTTGCGCTTCAAGGTGTAGGCGGCGCCCAGCATGTAAACGGCGGCAAAAAAATACCATTGCAGTTCCAGCCAGGCGTTGGACGCCATGCCCAGGGCATAACGTGAGGTGGCGTTGCCTGCGCTGACTAGGACCGAGCCTAGAATCAGCCATTTAACAGTGGTGCCAACGCGTTCGTTGATCGCGTCGACCACCTTCGAGTAGGCCAGCAGTGCCTGAAACATGAGCATCTCCGGTACGGTTATCGTTATTAGAGGGGTGGTGGCCGCAGTCTTACACAGGCGGCGCCGTGACTCTAACAATTACCGTGCAATAAGGCGCACGGGTCAAATTCGGGTCGAAGAGTGCCGTCTGGGTGGGCGCTTTGCAACTATTTGGTAATATGGTCAGACCAATTCTTTGGTAGAGTGGATAACAGCTAGAACACACGGGGATTGCAAAACCGGTTCGGCATAGGCGAGACTGCCGTGGGGATAATGTGCTGTGTCCCGCGGATTTCCGAAATTACAGTTAAAATAAATAGGACTGAATCATGACTCAACGACGTGATCTTTTGGCTGTTGCTGCCCTCGCAGGCGCAATGGCAGTACCGGCGATGGCTGCTAGCCACGCACTTCCCGAACTGAACTGGCGTTTGGCCACCTCAGTACCGCCGACGATCGAATTCTACGAAGGCGCTGTTACTTTCGCCGAAGAAGTCGAGCGTATGACTGACGGCAAATTCAAAATCCGCGTATTCGCAGGTGGCGAATTGGTCCCCGCATTCGGTGTATTCGACGCAGTTAGCGACGGCACTGTTGAAATGGGCCACACCGCGTCGTACTACTACTTCGGTAAGAACGAAGCCTACGCGCTGGACACGACTGTACCGTTCGGCATGAACTACCGTCAGTTCCAAGCATGGTGGAACTACGGCAACGGTAAGACGTTGATCCAAGACTTGTTCGCGAAAGCCAACATCGTACCTTTCCCCGCGGGCAACACCGGCGTTCAGATGGGCGGTTGGTTTAACAAAGAAGTTAAAAGCGTTGCGGACCTGGACGGTCTGAAAATGCGTATCGGCGGCATGGGCGGCAAGATCATCCAGAAGTTGGGTGTGGTTCCTCAGTCAGTACCGGGCGCGGACATCTACCCCTCGCTGGAAAAAGGCACCATCGACGCTGCTGAGTGGATCGGTCCTCACGACGACATGAAGCTGGGCTTCAACCAAGTGGCGTCGTACTACTACACGCCGGGCTGGTGGGAAGCAGGTCCTAACCTGTCGGTTTACATCAACAAAGAGAAGTTTGACGCACTGCCTGTTGAATACCAGGCAATCGTTGAAGCCGCGGCAACACGCGCTAACGTCGACATGATGTCTTCGTACGACGCTAAGAACCCCGTTGCACTGAAGAAGCTGATCTCGACTGGCACCAAGCTGCGCGCTTTCCCGCGTGATGTGCTGGAAGCTGCATACGCAGCGGCTCAGGAAACTTACGCTGAACTGCGCGAGTCTAACCCTGACTTCAAGTTGATCTACGACGACATGGTCAAGTTCCAAAAAGACCAGAACCTGTGGGCCGGCGTTGCCGAAGGCCGTCAGGATGCGTTCATGCAGAGCATTTCTCGCTAAGCACACCGCATAATCGAAAAAGGCGCCTTAACGGCGCCTTTTTTGTGTCTGCAACAAAGCGTTACAAAACTCGTAATAAAACCACTTGTGCGCTGCGGCATTGCCGTTATACATTAGTCCTATCAGTTGTTGAGCACGGCGCGGCCATCGGCCCCGTGTTTAATGTTGTGACTGATGCTTCTTCATTAGATGATCTTTTTTGGGCGCCCTTGTGGCGCCTTTTTTTTACCGGCACAGCTCCAGCGCCTCGGCCAAGGCCGCTTCCAGTGTGTGCTTGTGCATCAAATACTGGGACGCCTGCATCGGCCGGTTGCGGTCCCCTTCGTGACGCCGCGGCAATTCCAAATCCGAAATATAGGCGTGATAACCGGTGCCGGATGGGCGCGCGTTACGAATGGCCCGGGCCACATCGCCGATCAGGTTCGGACCGTGTGACAGGGCGCTGAATGCCTGTGGCCCGACCCGCCACTCGAATGCCAAGGTGCGGTCGGCCCGCCAATGACCGACCGCTTGAACGGCCAAGCGATCGACGGCGTCGCCGGTGGTGACCTCAATCGGCTGGAACTGGACCTGTGGGTATTGGCCGAGTAGTTCGATGCATTCCACATCCGCGTCCCAGTCGCCCGGTTCCGGCATCACCAATGATGCCCGTTGGCGCCACTGGCTGCGCTGGGTGAACCGGGTCAGTTGCCCGGCCAGGCTGGCGCGGGCGTGCCAGGGCCGGGTAAAGCGATAGATAGACCCCATTTCGTCGATGCACCAAATAGTCGCACGGGCCTGGGCGAAGCGGATTAAATAGGTTACCCGCCCGGGGGCGGCCATGGCACAGGCCTGCAACAGATCGCCGGTAATTCCTGTGCTGGGGTCCAACTGGACGCGGCCAAATAAGCGCCGCGGCTGTTGCAGGTGGTGCATCAGCGCGGCCATGCTCGGCAGCGCCACGATACTGGGTTCGTTTTCATCAAAGGCCAGCGCATAGAACGCCCCGGCGACGCGAAACACATAGGTCCCGGCACGGTAGTCGGGGCGCGCAAAAAAGTCGGCACAGTCTTCCAGCAAGCGTAAGTAACCGTCCAAGGCAGGCTGGATCCGGTGGTCTTGGTCACGCACGCGGATGATGGCGTCAAACCCATCCCCGACGCGCGCGCTCAGCAGATTAGTCAGCCCCTCCAAAAACGCCTCGTAGAAGCCGGCCTTGCCGTCGAAGCGAGTCACGAAAACCTCGCCCCATGAGTTTTGCGAGACCACTTCCAAGTGCGCCAGCGCCGGTAGGCCCAGCGGTGTGCGCAGATCCTGGGCCTGCAGTAAATACAGCTGGCGGTCGCTAAATGCCGGCAACTGAAAGGCCTCGGGCGTCGGCTCGGGGTCATGCAGCAACCGCAACAGCTCATACTCCAAGCGCTCGACTTGTTCGGTAACGGCGTCGGGACCGTCGATTACTAGGTGGGTGTTGTCGCCAATGATTTGATTGATGTGCAGCCACACCACCAGCTGGGTGAGCGACTCAAAGCGCGCCACCGCATCCCCATCGACCAGCGCGGCCCAGCCAAATTGAGCTCGGCTGATCGTCAGATTGGGCTGATGGACCGCGACCGCCAGCCCGGTGTTGATGCGCTCAACCTTGCCGGGCTTGGGTTCAAACCTGGCAAACAGTTGGCGGGCGACCACGTCGGCGCGCAAATGGCCGGTGGTCATGACGGCTTGGCCGCGGCAATACAGCAAGATCGACTGAAAGCGCGCGGTCAACTCATCCACTAGGGCGCGGTAGTCACCCAGCAGGCTGCGCACGTCGCGACCTTGGGTGTTGTCGGCGCCGCGCAATCGCCTGCCATCCCAGCCCCAGCGCTTGACCAGTGCGCGCATCTCCATGGCTTGCCACGGCGGCAGCAGCGGGCTGGCCGCGGACAGCATGGCCGAGGTTTTGAAATAAAACGCGCGCTGCATCAGCCCCAGCCAGGGCGGGGTCGGTTGGTCGGTTGAAATGGCTTCGTACAGGGCTTGATAGGAGTCCGGCGGCGGCATGCCGTTGTACAAGTCCAGGCGAGTTTGCCGGCTCAGCAGCGCGTGGGGGTGGCGGCTGTAGTAGTCCGCCAGGTTCAGCTTTAACAGCGCCTTCCACGGCTGGTTAATGGCGCGGGATAACTGACCCATGGCGAAATCTGCCAGTTGCGCCGGTGTCGGGGTTGCCAGTTCACCAAAGTCCACCAGTGCCTTTGCGCCGGGCAGCTGCCGATTCAGCGCGCGGGTCAGTGTGGCGTGGCGCGCGTCCTGGTCCGGCTCGATCAGCCAGCCGGCGGGCATGCCCCCGGCCAAGACAATTGCGGTGCGATAAAACTCGTCCAGCAACAAAGGCTTTGGCATCCCGGGCTCGCTGGTTTGACGGGCGAAATCCTCGGGGTCGACCAAAAAGCACTGCAACTTTAACCCGCTCAACTCGGCCCACAATCCGATGCCGGCCAGGCGCCGCTTTAGGCTGGTCCGGTCGTTGTCATTTAGGCCCGGTCGGTGGACGATCCACAAGTCCAAGTCGCTGTTAGGGCCGTGCGCCACGGAGCCGGCCGAGCCCATCAGGGCGAGTGAGCTGATGACGTGGCGTGCCAGTTGATGGGCAGGCTTGATAACGGCGTCAAAGCGCAGATTCAGGCTGTCCAGGCTGGCTTTGTCGGGGATAAAGCCTTGGATGCCGCCACAGGCGTCGGCACTGACATAGCCAGGCACGCGTGCATGGTTAATCGACAACAGGGTCGGTAACAGGCGCACGAAGCGGCGCTGGCCCTTGCGCATTTGAGACAGTGCGCGGGTCAGTCGTTGGTCATTGATACTTTCGCAAAACGCCAGTTGAGCCGGGACATCGGATACCGCGGTCAATCGCGGGCTCGCACTGGTTAGGGTTTTCCCATCTGCTGTTAAGGGTAGTCGGTTATTTCAGGTTTGCAGGGCGCGCTGGCCGGGGCTAGTCTGCCGGCTCAACAAGAGGAGTCGGCATGGAAACCTGGAGCGTCGCGATTACGCTATTTTTGATTATGGATCCGCTGGGCAATATTCCGGTGTTTCTGTCGATCTTGAAACAAGTGGCGCCGGAGCGCCGGCGCTGGGTGCTGGCGCGTGAGCTGGTGATTGCGCTGGCGATCATGGTGGTGTTCTTGTTTATCGGGCCTGCACTTTTGAAAACCCTGAGTTTATCGCGCGAAGCGGTGTCGATTGGTGGCGCGCTGGTGTTGCTGATTATTGCGGTGCGGATGATTTTCCCGTCCCGCGGTGGGGTCATGGGCACATCCGAAGATGACGATGGCGAGCCGCTGGTGGTGCCCTTGGCGGTGCCGATGATTGCGGGGCCGTCGGTGTTGGCGACACTGGTGTTGGTGACCGAAACGGACCCGGATCGCAACATTGACTGGATGATTGCGCTGGGGTCGGCGTGGCTGGCCGTGGCGGTGATTTTGATGAGCTCGCAGGTGTTGTATCGGGTGCTGGGCACACGTGGCTTGAAAGCGATCGAGCGACTGATGGGCATGATCTTGGTGTCGATCTCCGTTCAGATGTTCCTGAACGGGATCCAGAGCTTCATGTCACACGTCTGACGGCTTAGGGAAATTCGAAGCCGTCGCGGCGCAGTTCAATGTCGACCATCAGGCGCGGGAACAATGAAAAGGTGTCCTCGCGGCCGACGCGAGCGGTCAAAAAACCGCCCTCGACGGTGTACAGCGCGGTGAAGCCGACAAACTTTTTGGCGCTGTCGGCAATGGTCCGCCGGGCGTTGTCACAAAACGTATTGGTGCCATATTTGGTGCACACCCGGTTAACCAGTGCGCGCTGGTTGCTGACCTCGTTGCTAAGGCCGGGTTGGGTATAGCGCACGGCTTGGACCCGGTCCTGGTCGTCGTAATACACCCGCAGCCAAGGTTTGGCGCGCTTGGGCACGCTGGCTTCAGCGGCTCGGGTGTCACCTAGGCGAATACCGGCGACGTCGTCGGTCAATGCCGGCGCGCGTGCGAATGCGTTGATGCTGAGGGCGAACAGCCCGAAAAACCAAATTGCTTTCAACTTAACCGACCAAGAAGTATCAAGTGCCACGCCATCAAGCCGGCGTAGCTAAAAAAACACAGCCGCAAAATAACCAGCGGCGACGGACCGCGGTTGGGCCGAACGGATGCGAACATCAGCAAGGCAACGCCACCGGCGGTGAGTGTCAGTTTACCACTCACGAACCATAGGTCACCCATTTCAATCAGATAGGCCATTAAGGGGTTAGCTTCGCGCGCCCCCAGGGCCAAAACGCGCAAGGTAAAGTGCGCGTCCAGCATGCTCATGCAGATGATACCCAGGCCCGTGAATCGGCGCTGGTGGGGCAGTAATGACTGCGCGGACATTCACCCTCCGAGGGTATCAGTGATGGCTGCCTCCATTTTGCTGAGGCCCAGGGCCAGAACGTCGCGGTCGGTGTTCAGGGCAGGCGCCAGTCGAACCACGTTGGCGCCGGCGACCAACAGCATGACGCCGTGTTGCAGACCGTGGTTCATGATATCGCCGGCACGGTTTTCAAGGACGGGATTCAGTTCACAACCGAACCACAACCCGAGGTTACGCACGTCACGAAATGCGCCGGTGCGCTCGCCCATGGCGACCAATTCGGCGTGCATCCAGGCGGTGTTGTCGCGCACGTTTTGCAAGAATTGTGGCTGGCGAATGGTGTCGACCGCGGCCAGCGCGACCGCACAGGCCAGCGGGTTACCACCGCTGGTGGTGCCGTGGGTGCCGGGCGTCAGCACCCGGGCAATTTCGGCCGTGGTCAGCATGGCGCCGATCGGGAAGCCGCAGCCCAAGGCCTTGGCCGATGACAAGATGTCCGGGGTCACACCCACGGCTTGATAGGCATACAGCTGACCGGCTCGACCGACGCCACTTTGGACCTCGTCAAAAATTAACAAAGCACCGTATTGATCAGCCAGCGCGCGCGCCGCGGCCAGGAATTCCGGCGTTGCCGGTGTCATGCCGCCCTCGCCCTGAAAAGGCTCCAGGATAATCGCGCAGACGTCGTCGTCCATGCTAGCGCGTAGTGCGGCGACATCGTTATATGGGGTGTGGCTGATGCCGGTAGGGCACGGCCCAAAGCCTTCTTGATATTTGGGCTGGCCGCCGACCGACACGGTAAACAGTGTGCGCCCGTGAAAGGCGTTATCGAAGGCGACGATGCGATTTTTGGCCGCGCCGCGGGTTTCATAGGCATACCGGCGCGCCAGTTTTAGCGCAGCTTCGTTGGCTTCGGCTCCGGAATTACAGAAAAACACGCGCTCCGCAAAGGTCGATTCGCACAGCATCGCGGCCAAGTCCGTGGCCGGTTTATTCGCCATCAGGTTGCTGACGTGCCACAGCTTATGCGCCTGAGTGGTCAATGCCTCGACCAGCGGCGGGTAGCAATGACCCAGCGCACTGACGGCAATGCCGCCTGCCATGTCGATCAGCTGTTGGCCATCTTCGGTGTAAACGTAGGGCCCTTCGCCACGCTCCGGGACCTGCTGGAATGGGGCGTAATTGGGCACCATGTGCTGGTCGAATTGGGCGCGTGTGGTCATGCTGTTCATCCTGTTTTTTCAGTCCCGAAAGCTGGTGCTGGGCCAGCCGTGTTGTTTGGCATGGGCCAATAGGCGCTCGTCACCGTCGACCACGACCGGGTGGTCGACTTGCTGCAATAATGGCAAATCGTTGTGCGAATCGCTGTAAAACGTTGTCGATTCGTAGGCCGGTCGGTCGTTCAGCCAAGCATTTAACGCGTCGACCTTGCCGCCTTGGAAGGTCGGAATGCCGATCACTTCGCCGGTGTACTCGCCGTCGATGACTTCGTTGTCCAAACCTAAACAGTGTTCGATCCCCAGACTTTTAACAATGGGGCCGGCGATAAACAAACTGGTCGCGGTAATGACCAAGATCTCGTCGCCGTTTTTGCGGTGCCCGTCCAGTACCGCCGGGGTCTGTTTGGCGACCATGGTCGGTGTCACTTCGCTGACATATTGGTCGCGCCACTGGGTCACCTGGGCGGTGCCAAATTCACGGTGCAGCCGAAATGCCCAACGGTTGTAGTCGCGGATGTTGAGCGTGCCGTTGGCGTATTCATGGTACCAGCGAGCATTGTTGGCCTTGTGCTCCTCGGGGTCGACAACGCCCAGGGTGACCAAAAAGTCGTTCCAGCCGCGGTCGCTGTCGTCGTGCAACAAGGTGTGGTCTAGGTCAAATATTGCGAGCTTCATGGTTTCGATTGCCAAGTTCCGGTCGGGGGTGAAAGAATGGCGGCTAAGCCAAGGAGATTCAATGTGTTAGACGGCGACGGATTTCGTCTAAACGTGGGCATGGTGCTCATGAACGCGCGCGGCCAAGTGTTTTGGGGCCAGCGACCGCGAAATGCCGGCTGGCAATTCCCCCAAGGCGGCGTTGACGATGGCGAGTCTGCCGAACAGGCCATGTTTCGCGAACTGCGCGAAGAAACCGGCCTCAGCCCTGAGCACGTGCGCGTGCTGGGCCGCACCCAAGACTGGGTCCGTTACCACCTGCCACGCCGGTTTCGGCGTAAACCCCCTGGCTGTGTCGGCCAAAAACAGAAATGGTTTTTGCTTGAAGTGATCGCCGACGATGACGCGATCCACTTTGACACCGGCACCAAGGCCGAATTCGCGTCCTTTGAATGGGTCAGTTGGTGGTACCCCGTCGGCCAGGTAGTGCCCTTTAAGCGCGACGTTTATCGCCGTGTGTTGTCCGAAATGCTCCCTATCCGCGACGCGGCGCTGGGCCATGTCATTGATTGAAACCCTTCGGGGGATCGTTCAGGGCGTTGCCAACGCGCGTGACCTGAACACGGCCATGGAATTGTTGGTGGTCAAGGTCAAAAACGCCATGAACGTGGGCGTGTGCTCGGTGTATTTGAACGACCCCCAGTTCCAGCGCTTCCTGTTGATGGCGTCGGACGGTCTAAATCGCCAAAGCGTTGGCAAATCCTATCTTGAATACGGCCAGGGCTTGGTCGGCTTGGTCGCCGAGCGCGCCGAACCAGTTAACACCGACAATGCGCCCGGGCATCCGAGCTACCAATACCTGAATGAAACCGGCGAGGACCGTTACTTCTCGTTTTTGGGCGTGCCGATCGTGCATCAACGCAAGGTGTTGGGCGTGATTGTGGTCCAGCAGTCGACGCCGCGGGCGTTTGACGACGCGGAAGTGTCGATGTTGATGACGCTGTCGGCGCAAATGGCGTCGGTCGTGGCCCATGCCCAGGCCATTGGCGAGCAAGGCGCCTGGTCGTGGCAAACCCTGTCCGAGGACCGGCGTTTCCACGGTATCGGCGCCTCGCCCGGTATCGGCGTAGGCACCGCCTATGTGATGCAGTCCTCGCAGTTGTCGGCCATTCCTAATACCCAAGCGGACCACCCAGCGGACGAGGAAGGCCGATTTGTGGCCGCGGTCGACGAGTTAAAGGCCAGCCTTGACCAAACCAGCGACCGCTTGGCGGATCGCGTTGGGGTCGAAGAGCGGACGTTGTTCGACGCTTATATCCGCATGCTCGATGACGACGCGTTGGCCGGGGCGATTTTAGGCCGTATCCGCGGCGGCCAGGGGGCGATTGGGGCGACCGCGCGGATCGCGGACGCCCTAAGCCAGCGATTTGACGCCATGGACGACGCCTACTTGCGCGAGCGCGGCAGCGACGTGCGCGATTTAGGCCGCCGCCTCATTGCCGCCCTCCAGGCCAGTTCCGCCGAGGTCGAGTGGCCGGATCAGGTGGTTTTGGTGGCGGATGAACTGACCCCGGCGGTGCTGGGCGATGTGCCGCGCAGCAAGTTGGCCGGGCTGTTGGCGGTGCGCGGCAGTGCCAGCTCGCACGTGGCGATTATCGCCCGCTCCATGGGCGTGCCCTGCGTGGTTGGCGCCGGCGACCTGCCCAGTGCCATTTTGCACGGGCTGGACGTGGTCGTGGACGGCTATCGAAACTTGGCGGTGGTCAATCCCGGGCGCTTTACCCGGGTCGCGTACCAGTTGGTCAAACGCGAGGAATCACAGATCGAGCGCCAGCTCGGCAAGTTGGCGGGGACGCCGGCGGTAACCTTGGATCAGCACCACCTGCCGCTGCTGGTCAACATGGGCGCGGGGGGCGACTCGTTGGCGGCTTTGGCATTGGCCAGCGAAGGCTGCGGGCTGTCGCGCACCGAAATCCCCTTCATGTTGGAGTCCAGCTTTCCGACCGAGGCGGCCCAGCGCGCGGTTTACCGGGCGGAACTGGAGGCCTTTGCGCCCAAGCCGGTGACCATGCGCACGCTGGACATTGGCGGCGACAAGGCCCTGCCTTACTTTCCGATCCATGAAGCCAACCCGTTTTTGGGTTGGCGCGGGATTCGGGTGTCGCTGGATCACCCGGAGCTGTTTATGGCCCAAGTGCGGGCGATGATTGCCGCCAGCGAGGGCCTGGGTAACTTACAGATCATGTTGCCGATGGTGTCTAAAGTCAGCGAACTGGACGAGGCCATCGCCATGATTCACCGGGCGTGGGAGGAATTAGTCCACGAAAAGCTCGACGTCGATCTGCCCAAAATTGGGGTCATGATCGAGGTCCCGGCGACCGTGTACCAGATACCTGAAATCGCCCGGCGGGTGGATTTTGTCAGCGTCGGTTCAAACGATTTGACTCAATACCTGTTGGCGGTCGATCGCGACAATGCCCAGGTTGCGGACCTTTACGACGGGTTTCACCCGGCGGTGATACGTGCGCTGACGGCGATTGCCGCCGGTGCTAAGGCCTGCGGTGTACATGTGTCGATTTGCGGCGAAATGGCCGGCGATCCGCTGGCGGCACCGCTGTTGTTGGCGATGGGCTATGACAGCCTGTCCATGAGTGTGACCCAAATTAAGCGGGTCAAACGCATCATTACCGCGCTGACCTTTGCCCGAGCCCATCTGTGGCTGGACGAGGTGTTGGTGATGGAAAACCCCGAGGACATTCGGCGTTATTTGAACGAGCAGTTCGTCGGTTTGGAGCTGGACCAGCTGATCGCGCCCAAGGGCCTGCGCCGGCTAGAGGGCAGCTGAGACCGCGTTCGCGGTGGCGTGGGTGGTTTCCGTGAGGCGTAACTGTGCGCCTTCGCTGCGGACTTGGGTGGTCGACAAGGTGGCGTAGTCATCGCCAACAATGCGCGCGCTGGACAGGCGCGTTTCCCAGGCCGGGTTGATCCCGGTGTTGGGCAGCTGTGCGTCGGGATAGGTGCGGGTGTCGAGCATGGCGCGATGTGCGTGCGCTGGGCTTTGGCGCATGGCCGCCGTCACCGCTTGGGTTTTCGGCCAGGGCGAATCGAGCGTGGCGTTACTTAACCCATACACACCGGGGCCAAGTTTGCGCGGGTCGGCGGCTTGGCTGTTGAAAAACCACAGGCTGTCCGTGTCCAGTAGCAACAGGTTAAAGGGGCTGTAGCGGTGGGTGTCGAGTCCGCCCAAGTAGTCCGGCGCGGATTCAGACGACGTTAAAAAGTTGGTGACTAGTTCACCGCGCGAGTGCGCCCCCGGCGCGGCGTTAGGGTCGCGCACGTTGGTCAGGCAGGCCATGCGCCCGCCTGGCGCAATCGCCAGCCAAGTGCCGCCGGCGGCAAGGTCACGCCCACCGAATAGCCCGTTGTCCCAGTGATGGGCGGCGGCGGTGGCCCGCGCCGTGAATTCATCGCGGTTGGCGACCAATTCCAGCGCCCGTCCTGGGTGGTGTTGCCAGGCAACGGCGATCAGACACATGTTAAGCTAGGCCTTTCCACGTTAGTGACTCCAAATGATCTTCGTTTTATACGCGTTAATCGGCACCTTTGCAGGCTTCAGTGCCGGTTTGTTCGGGATCGGCGGGGGCTTGATTATCGTGCCGGCGCTGTTGCCGCTATTTGCCTACAAGGCGGTCGATCCTGCGGTTTCGGTGCACTTGGCGATCGGCACCTCGTTGGCCACGATCGTGGTGACGGCGCTGAGTTCGATCCGCGCCCACCACAAAAAGGGCAACGTCGATTGGGCGGTGTTCAAACAGTTCGGCCTGGGGCTGGCACTGGGCGCCGTGGTCGGCGGCGTGACCGCGGATTTGACCCCGGGGCCTTGGCTGAAATTGGCCTTTGCCGGCTTTACCTGGGCGATGGCGGCGCGGCTATTGTTGGCGGCGGCGCCGGTGGCGACGCGGGCCTTGCCGCGCGCGCCCTATGTGGTCGGTGCCGGTTCGGCGATCGGCTGGATTTCGTCGTTGTTTGGGATCGGTGGCGGCGCCATGAGTGTGCCCTACCTGATTCACCACAATGTTGATGCCAAGCGCGCGGTCGGTACCAGCGCCGCCGGCGGTTTGCCGATTGCGCTGATGGGGGCTGGGACCTATTTAGTCGCCGGTTGGGGCACCCCCGGATTGCCCGAGTGGTCGTGGGGATACATCTATTTGCCGGCATTTGCGTCGATTGTGTTGCTCAGTATCCCGTTTGCGCAGTTAGGCGCGAACGTCGCGTCGGCCCTGTCGTCGCGCATGATTAAGCGTATTTTTGCTGGATTTTTGTTGGTCGTAGGTGCGGTATTGATGGTGACAGGCTGATGTTGAATTACCCACAAATTGATCCGGTTGCGCTGCAACTTGGGCCGGTTGCGATTCACTGGTACGGGCTGACTTATTTGGCGGCGTTTGCGCTGTGTGGTGTGCTGGTGATGCGCCGGGCGGCGCGGACTGATTTGCCGCTGGCGCCGGGGCGTATCAGCGACCTGATTAATTGGGTGGCGATGGGTGTGATTGGCGGCGGCCGGCTGGGTTACATGGTGTTTTATGACCTGTCGGCGTGGCTGGCGAATCCGCTCAAGGTGTTTCAGATTTGGGACGGCGGGATGTCGTTCCATGGCGGTTTGATCGGCGTGATCGTGGCACTGGCCTGGTTCGCTAAACGCGAGGGTGCGTCGTTAATTCGGGTCGGCGATTTGGTCGCCCCGGCGATACCGGTCGGGCTGGCGTTTGGCCGGCTCGGTAACTTTATTGGCGGCGAGCTATGGGGTCGTCCGACGGATGTCCCGTGGGGCATGGTGTTTCCCCATGTCGATGCGCTGGTGCGTCACCCGTCCCAGCTTTACCAGGCCGCGGGCGAAGGCGTCGCGCTGTTTGTGCTGCTGATGTGGTTTGCACGCACGCCGCGCCCGGCCGGGCGGGTTGCGGGTGCATTCTTGATTGGCTATGCGGTATTTCGTTTTGCCGCCGAGTTTGCGCGCGAACCGGATGCCCACCTTGGGCCGGTGGCGCTGGAGTGGGTCACTATGGGCCAGCTGCTATCGTTGCCGATGTCGTTGGCCGGCGTGGTGCTGTGGCGCTTCGGCGCACGCTGGGCGGGGCCATTGAATAAATTGGAAAAGGGTTAGGGCATGCATCCTGAACAACAGTATTTAGATTTGATGGCGCGGTTGCTGAACGAGGGTGACCCGCGCGGTGATCGCACCGGCGTCGGCACGCGGTCCTTGTTTGGGCAGGTCCTGCGCTTTGATTTATCACGCGGCACGCCGGTATTCACGACTAAAAAAGTGGCCTGGAAACACGCCGCCAAGGAAATGCTGTGGTTCTTGCGTGGCGACACCAACATTCGCAGCCTATTGGAAGGCAGCCCGCGCGTGACCATCTGGTCGGACTGGCCGTATCAGCGTTATTGCCGCGAAACCGGCGACAGCATTGAGATGCGCGAATTCGAAGAGCGGATTTTGACAGATGATGATTTTGCCCAAGCCTGGGGTGATTTGGGCCCGGTCTACGGCAAGCAGTGGCGACGCTGGCTGGCCAGTGACGGGCGCGAAATTGATCAGGTCGAAACGGCGCTGGATTTGCTTAAACATGATCCGAATTCGCGACGCATTATTGTCGAGGGTTGGAACGTCGGCGAATTGGATCAGATGACATTGCCGCCGTGTCACAAGACCTACCAGTTTTGGGTGTCGGGCGAGGGCCGGTTGTCGCTGATGCTGACCCAGCGCAGCGCGGATGTGCTGTTGGGCGTGCCGTTTAACTGTGTCGGTGCGTCGGTGTTTTTACATCTGATGGCCGCCAAGGCCGGTTTGGACGTGGGCGAATTGGTCTGGTGTGGCGCAGATGTTCACCTTTATCAGAACCATGTTGAGCAGGCCGCGATTCAAATTGCGCGCACGCCGACTCCCTGGCCAAGCTTGGTGTATAGCGGTGGTGATCTGGCGTGGGAAGCGATTGGCCTTGAGCACTTTGAGTTGCTGAATTATGACCCAGCGCCCGCTATACCGGCACCTGTGGCCGTTTAGCGTTGGTAATTTTTCGATATTTGAGCCAGTATCAATTGCCTAACGAATAAGGACGGTTCGAACTATGACGGGCAACCCAGAAGGCACACTGCTGATTATTGAGGATAGTGATGATGACTATCTTTTCACTAAGCGTGCGTTTAAAAAGGCCAAGCTCGCCAACCCGCTGAACCGATGTTCGGGTGGTGACGAGGCGCTGGACTATTTGTTCCGTCGTAACGGGTTCGAAGACGCCGAGCGTCCGTCGATTATTTTGCTGGACCTGAACATGCCGGGTACCAACGGCCACCAGGTGTTGGCGCAGATCAAAGCGGATGACCAGTTATGCCGTATTCCAGTGATTGTGCTGACGACGTCCGATGACCCGCGTGACATCGAGCGCTGCTACAAAGCCGGCGCCAACAGCTACGTTCAAAAGCCGGTTGATTTGGATGGGTTCGTCACTGCGATGTCGCGTTTGAAAGACTACTGGTTCGAAATCGCACTGCTACCTGATACGACCGATTCATGATTCGCTTGGCGGCCGTGGTGGCCATGGGCAGCAACCGATGCATCGGCATCGACAACAAGCTGCCCTGGTATTTGCCAGAAGACCTTAAACATTTTAAAGCCGTGACCCTGGGCAAGCCTGTGATCATGGGTCGCAAGACCTTTGAAAGCATCGGCAAGCCGTTGCCCGGTCGCACCAACATTGTGGTGACCCGGTCCGCCGATTGGTCGGCACCCGGCGCCCGCGTGGTCAATTCGATCGAGCGTGCGATTGGCATGGGCAAAGCCCAGGCCGAGCTGGACGGAGTCGACGAAGCTATGATCATTGGCGGCGCTCAAATCTATGCGGAAACCCTGGCTCAGTTGGACCGTTTGTACCTGACGCGGGTCGATACGGCGCCTGCGGGTGATGCGTTTTTCCCCGAACAGGGTGATGACTGGCAGCAAATCGATGAGCGCACAGTGGCGCCGGTTGATGGGCGGGTTGGGTATCAGTTTATTACGCTCGGCCGATAAAAAAGAGAGCGGCCGCTTCGCTCCTGAACGGTCCCGTTGGGACGCGTCAGAGCCCCTCTCCTTTTTTGCGGCCTCGCGAGGTTTGTCGAGATCGTCGCGGGTGTTTAGTTGGGGCGACCCTGGCGTCGACCGGCTTTTGGGCGCCGATTGACCAGCAGGTGTCGATCGTGCCGAGCTGAACAACGGTGAGTGAGTCCAGCCTAGGGATAAAAGTTCGAGCAATAAACGCCTCGGGGTGCTGTCAGCGACCTAGGTGCCCATCGGTTTTTCGAACAGTTCGTCAGTCGACTTAACCCGCCGTCCAACCGGCCAGAGCGCAATGATCGCCAGCTTGAACGCCTGAATGCCAAACGGAATCAATATGATGGTGATGCAGGCGATTAAGCCTGCGACCACGAAGCTGATGAACAGTGACAGCCCAAACGTCAGCAGCCAAAGCACATTAAAGATAAAGCCAATCACGCCCGTGAATTGCGCCATGCCGTCGGTACGGTGATCCAGATCGCGTACGTAGACCACGGTTTTGCCAAACGGAAAGGCTGACATTTTTGCCAGTTCCAGTGCACTGCGCGTCAGTGGTAGCCCAATGATCGAAAGCGCGAAGACTAAGCCGCCGAGTAGCCACAGCAGCGCGAGCCACCAGCCGAACAGGATGAACCAGAGGATGTTGCCGATTAGTCGCATGGATAGTTGCTCGCTTATTGCCTGAGAAAAAAGGCGCCGTTTGTGGTCGAAATCATCGTGCAGACGTAGGCCGACATCAATGTGCCTTGGTCTGGGCGGGGGTAGGTTTTTCTGAAGGTTGAAACCGAGCTTGGGTGCTCGTGACTTTCACGTTTGAGCAGACCTTGCCTTGCGGTGATTTGGTCTTGCATTGCCTTGCTGATGCGCAGGTGACTCTCATTGAGCACCGCAGTGTTTGGCAGGCGTTCGATCTTAACTGCTTAAGGCTGGCGCGTTTTTTAAGTGAGGCTCTGAGGACGCCCAACGGGCGCCTCAGGAGCGAAGCGCCCTCACTTTAAAAAAGCGACACCCGTTATTTCGGGGTGGTCACCGCCCCTTCACTCGCCGGCGCTGCCAATGCGGCAAACTTGGCTAACACGCCTTTCTTGGGTGTTTGCTTGGTCATGCGCCATGACTTGCGGCGTTCGGCCAGCTCGGCGTCGGACAGGTCAACAAAGATGCGGTTTTCGACCGCGTCGATGGTGACTTTGTCGCCGTCACGCAGCAGCCCGATCGGTCCGCCCACCGCCGCTTCCGGGGTGATGTGCCCAATCACGAACCCGTGCGAGCCGCCGCTGAAACGACCGTCGGTGATCAGTGCCACGCTGTCGCCCAAGCCCTTGCCCATGATGGCGCCGGTGGGTGACAACATTTCACGCATGCCCGGGCCGCCTTTGGGGCCTTCGTAGCGAATCACGATGACGTCGCCGGCGACAATGGAGCCGTCCAAAATCGCCTTCAACGAGTCTTCCTCGGAATCAAAGCAGCGCGCGGTACCGGTAAAGTCGGTGCCTTCTTTGCCGGTGATTTTGGCCATGGCGCCTTCGGGTGCCAGGTTGCCGTACAGCACACGCAGGTGACTGTCCGCTTTGATCGGGTTGTCCAGGGCACGGATGATGTCCTGCTCGGCCGGGTAGGGCTGAACGTCGGCCAAGTTTTCGGCCATGGTTTTGCCGGTCACGGTCATGACGTCGCCGTGCAGCATGCCGGCATCCAGCAAGGTCTTCATGACCGGGCGGATACCGCCGATGGCGATCAGCTCGCTCATCAGGTAACGACCTGAGGGCTTAACGTCCGCCAGTACCGGGACTTTCTTGCCGATGCGGGTGAAGTCGTCCAGCGACAACGGCACGTCCGCTTCGTGGGCAATGGCCAACAGGTGTAAGACCGCGTTGGTCGAGCCGCCCAGGGCGATAACCACGGTGATGGCGTTTTCAAAGGCTTCGCGGCACAGGATGTCGCTCGGCTTGATGTCTTTTTCAATCAGGTTCAGGACCGCTTCGCCGGCGCGTTGGCAGTCTTCGAGCTTGTCGCTGCCGACCGCTTCTTGGGCGGACGAGTTGGGCATTGATAGGCCCAGTGCTTCGATCGCGCTGGCCATGGTGTTGGCGGTGTACATGCCACCGCACGAACCGGGACCGGGGATCGCTGTTTTTTCAACGGCGATCAATTCAGCGTCGTCGATTTTGCCGCCGGCATAGGCGCCGACCGCTTCAAAAACACTGACGATGTCGCGGCGCTGTTCACCCGGTTTGATGGTGCCGCCGTAGACGAACACGCTGGGGCGATTCAGGCGCGCCATGGCCATGACACAGCCGGGCATGTTTTTGTCACAGCCGCCGATGGTGACGACGCCGTCAAAGCCCTGGCCGCCGACGACGGTTTCGATCGAATCGGCGATGACTTCGCGGCTGACCAGGCTGTAACGCATGCCCGGTGTGCCCATGCTGATGCCGTCGGACACAGTAATGGTGTTAAACAGCACGCCTTTGCCGCCGGCGGCGTCGACGCCTTTGATGGCTTCGTCGGCCAGCGTATTAATGTGCATGTTGCACGGCGTGACCATGCTCCATGTGCTGGCGACACCGACCTGCGGTTTTTTAAAGTCGGCGTCTTCGAAACCCACCGCGCGCAGCATGGCGCGGCTGGGTGCTTGGGGAACACCGTCAACGATGACGGAAGAATATTTACGCTTGTCGCTCATGGGAGTCCTACAGAGTCTTTACCATTACTTTGGACGCGCGCTGCCAGTTATACAGCGCCTTTCGGGCACTGGGCAGGGCATCCACGTCCGCTTTTTCAAAGCCTTTTTCTTGAAACCAGTGCTCGGCCACGGTGGTCAGTACCCAAAGGTGGGTAAGGCCCTGGTGGGCGGCTTCTTTTTCAATTCGATGCAGAAGATTATCACCCAGATCGCCACCTTGGTAATCGGGATGCACGGCGACGCAGGCAATTTCCGCGTGCTGCTCTTCTAATGGGTACAGCGCGGCGCACCCGATCAGGGTGCGGTCGCGCTCGACGACCACGAAACGGTCGACTTCGGTCTCCAGGCGCTCGCGTTCGCGCTTAACCAAAAAGCCGCTGTCTTCCATCGGTTTCAGAAGCTCAATCAGGTTGCCAATGTCGCGCGCTTCGGCGCGGCGCAGCCGCTCATACGCGGTCCGGTACACCAAGGTGCCGACGCCGTCGCGGGTGAATAATTCGTCCAGCAACACGCCGTCCTGGCGCCAGTTCAGCAGGTGGACGCGCTCAACCCCAAGGTTGCAGGCGTCCGCGGCCAGGCGCAGGGCGTCGCGTTGGCGCTCATCAATGCGCTCAATCAACTCGGGCAAATCGCTGGCGGCCAATTCGTGCAGAGGCTGATCGTCGACCGTGGTCGGCCAATGCTTGCCCAAGACGATGAGCTTGTCGGCATTCAGCGTGGTCGCCAGTTTTTGCGCCACTTCATGCAGGCGCAGGTTAAAGGTCTCGCCGGTCAGTGAGTGACCCAGGCAGGACACCAGCACCAAATCGCCGTTGTCCAAATGGCGGTTGATGGCGATGCCGTCGATCGAGCGCACGCACCCGGTGTGCTGCATGTCGACGCCATTAATGACGCCTAGTGGCCGGCCCTGGATAAAGTTGCCGCCGACTACGCGCACGCGGGCATGTGCCATCGGGCTGTTGGGCATGCCTTGTGACAAGGCCGCTTCGAGCTGTAATCGGGTTGCACCGGCGGCGGCCAGTACCTGGGCTTGGGCAATGGCGGGGGTGATGCGGCGGCCATCGTGGAACTCGGGTTGGTGGCCGGCGGCACTGAGGAGCGCATCCAATTGCGGGCGGTAGCCGTGTACGACCACGACCTTCAAGCCCAACGCTTGTAACAGCGCGATGTCGTGAATCAGGCTGGAGGCTTCGGGGATGGCTTGGCCGGGCACCATGATGATCACGCGCTTGTCGCGGTGCTCATGGATGTAGGGCGCCATGGCCCGGAATTGGTTGGCAGTCGTCATAGGCAGTGCTTTTGAATCAGTTGCTTAATGATGCCCATACTCTGTTGTGCTTGGTCGATCGGCAAGTATTCATTTGGCTGGTGGGCGACGTCGATGCTGCCCGGGCCCATGACCACCACCTCCATGTCCAGCGCGGCCAAAAACGGTGCCTCGGTACCAAAGCCAACCGTGATCGGGGCGTGTCCGGTTAACTCGGCGCAATGATCCAGCAATGCCCCGCCGGGATTGCCAAAGGGCGGGACGGCTTCAAACAGCGGTGTGCGGCGAATGTCGGCGCCGGTTTGTTCGGCAACCTGGGCCAGGCGGGCGTCAATTTGAGCGCGCAATCGGTCCGGATCCAGGCCTGGGGTCGGGCGTAAATCAAAGTCCAATGCGCAATCCGAACAGACGCGGTTGGGCGCGTCGCCGCCATGAATGCAGCCCAGGTTCAGGGTTGGCCAGGGTACGCTGAAGCCGGGGTCGACCTGATCGGCTTTCAGCTCATTGCGGTAATCGTGCAATTCACCGATGACGCGGTGCATGGCGTCCAGCGCGCTGACGCCCAAGTCAGGGTTTGAGCTGTGGGCGGATTGGCCGTTGATCTGGATGCGCTCCATCAAGATGCCCTTGTGTGCGCGCACCGGGACCAGTCCAGTAGGTTCGCCAATAACCGCAAACCGGGCCCGCGGATAGCCGGCTTGGGCCAGCGCTCGGGCGCCGTCCATACTGGATTCTTCGTCGGCGGTGCCCAGCAAAATGAGCGGTTCGCGCAGGTGTTTAGGGTTCAGTTCGCTGACCGCGGTTAGGGCCAGGGCCAAAAAGCCTTTCATGTCGGTGCTGCCCAACCCATGCAGGCGGTTGTCGCGCTGGGTCAGCACGAAGGGGTCGCTGTCCCAGCCGTCGGCGTCAAAGGGCACGGTGTCGGTGTGGCCGGACAGCACTAGGCCGCCTGCGCCCTCGCCCAAGGTTGCCAGCAGGTTGAATTTACCCGGGCTGACCGGCAGTTTTTGGCAGCGAAAGCCGAGGCTTTCGGCCCAGGTCGCCAGCGCATCAATCACCGCTTCATTGGACGTGTCCAGATCGGGATTGGCGGACGAAATTGATCGGTGACTGACCAATTCGGTCAGCATGTCGATCCAACTGGGTAGCGCGGCCATGGCGATCCTTGGCGGGTTAAAAATTCAGTATGACCTAAGCGCTGGAGGATGGCATCCGATGCGGGGGGCTCAGCGCCCTAGGCTCAAAGATTATCCGTTACTATCGGCACGCATTTTTGGCAGGGTTGGCGATGACGGAATTGGAACTGAAACTGGTGTGGTTGGGCGATGCGCCGGATTTGACGGGGGTGCTGGGTCCGTTGTCGCGGACGCTGCAGTTACACAACCAATACTTCGACACCGTGGATGGGGCGCTTGCGGCACGCCTGTGCGGGCTTCGGTTGCGCCGCTGTGGCGATGACATAGAGCAAACCCTTAAAGGGCCGGCGCCGGACCGTGATGGGGTGCGTGTGCGCCGGGAATGGAATTGGCCGCGCGATGCGTTTTCAATTGATCGGGCGGTGTTGCCAGTCCAGGCCCAGGTCGAGGGCGCCTTGATCGCCACCTCGTCGAACCGTGTGGTGCGCCGAGTTTGGGATTTGCCGGGTATCGAGGTGGTCATGGATCAGGGCGAGGTGCGGGTCGGCGAGCGCGTCAGCCCGATTGCGGAAATTGAAATCGAAGATAAGGGCGCCGGTTGGCCCGCGGTATTGGAGCAGGCGCGGCGCATCGCGTCTGCGGTTCCGTGCTTTATCGGTGCCATCAGCAAGGCCGAGCGTGGCCGCGTGTTGGCCGGTGGTAATTTTGCCAGCAATGGCGCCCCGCTGGACGCACTGGGTCGGGCGCTGGATCCCTTATCCGGGCCCGACTGGTCCGGCGCGTTGTCGGCTGCAGAAATGATTAGCCCGGACGTGGCCGCCAGGGTGCGCCGCCAAGACGCCGATACTGGATTGCTGTGTTTAGGGGCGTTGTAGGTGGCATCAGGCAAAACCGCGTGATGTGAACCATACTGTCAACATGACAACCACACTTGCCCCCAGCACCCTGATTGAACTGGCCGACGCGCTGATCGACAGCGGTGATTTTGATCCCGAAGCGGTGCGTGCCGGCCAAGCCCAAGCCGACCGCCAACTGCATCCCATCAGCGCCCTCGCCGCCCAGTCCCTGACCAGCCGCAGCGGCAAGGTGTGGGACGAAAGCATGCTGACACGCTGGTGGGCGGGGCTTTGGCAACTGCCCTTTGAGCGGATTGATCCGTTACAGCTGGACGTTCAGGCCATTACCGCGGTCATGAGTATCGGTTTTGCTCAGAGCCACGGCATTTTGGCGGTGGCGGTGACGCCGGATCGGGTTCGGGTGGCGGTCTCGAACCCGAGCGATACGCGCTGGGTCATGGGCCTTGAACAGGTCAGCAAGCGCCAGGTCGAGCGCGTGATTGCGCCGCCTGCGGATATTTTACGTCACCGTCACGAGTGCTACAGCCTGTCGCAATCGATCGGGCACGCGCAAAAGCGTGGCGATGCACAGCGCCTGACGGACTTGGAACAGCTACTGGACTTGGGCTCGGCGCGCCCGGATGCGGACGATCAATCCATTGTCCAGGTCGTCGATTGGGTCCTGCGCTACGCCTTTGAACAGCGCGCATCGGACATTCATATTGAGCCGCGTCGTGATCAAGCCCGGGTGCGACTGCGCATTGATGGGGTGTTGCACACGGTGACCCAGGTCCCGGCGCAAATTGGCGCCGCGACCGTCAGTCGCTTCAAAGCATTGGGCCGGCTGGACGTGGCTGAAAAGCGCCAGCCCCAAGACGGCCGCTTGAAGACCCGCAGCCCCCAGGGGCGCGAAGTTGAACTGCGCTTGTCGACACTGCCGACCGCCTTTGGTGAAAAGCTGGTGGCGCGTATTTTTGACCCGGATGTGTTGCTCAAAGACTTTCCGGACTTGGGGCTGGACCACGCGGATTTAGCGTGCTGGCAGCGCATGACCGGACAGCGCGAAGGCATTGTGTTGGTCACCGGGCCGACGGGGTCGGGTAAAACCACGACGCTGTATTCGACCTTGCGTCATTTGGCTACGGACGAGGTTAACGTCTGCACCATCGAGGACCCGATTGAGCTGATAGAGCCCGCGTTTAATCAGGTTCAGGCCCAGCACAACATTGGGTTGGATTTTGCCGCGGGCATGAAGTCGCTGCTGCGTCAGGACCCGGACATCATCATGGTCGGTGAAATACGCGACCGTGAAACTGCGGATATGGCGGTCCAGGCCGCGCTGACCGGCCATTTGGTGGTCTCGACCTTGCACACCAACGATGCGCCTTCCGCGATCACGCGGCTGTTGGAGTTGGGGGTGCCGGCGTATTTGCTGCGCGCGACCTTGCTTGGGGTCATGGCCCAGCGCCTGGGGCGCACGCTGTGCCCGCACTGCAAGCGCGAATCGACGACCGATGCGGCCGTATGGGACGAATTTATTGCACCGTTTAAATCCGCCGCCCCGGCCAGTGTGTTCGAGCCGGTTGGCTGCGAGAAATGCCGCGACACCGGTTTTCTGGGCCGCCAGGGCATCTACGAAGTGTTGGAGCTGGACGACGAGCTGCGTGCGCTGATTCAACCGGACATGGATTTGGCGGCGCTGAAAAAACGCGCGTGGGCCAACGGATCGCAGCCGCTGCGGTTGGCGGGCGCCGCCCGAGTCGCGCAGGGCTTGACCACATTGGAGGAAGTCGGCACGGTGACGCCACCGCTATAAACCGCAACCGTCGGAATGCCGCATGCCTTACAGCCCTTGGTTGGCGCGCCAGCCAGCCCCTGACCACCTGGATTTGTCCGACGCCCGCATTCGCGCGGATTTCGCCGATCGTCCCGTCACCGAAGACGCCCTCTACAAGTCGCTGCGGGTTCACGCCAGCGCATGGCTGGCGCGCATTATTGTCAGTGAATTCGAGCAGGCGGTGCCACTTGAGGTCATTGGCCGCGCGCTGACGGTGCTGGGCGAGGCGGCACTGGATCAGGCCATCGATTTTTACCGCCATGGCATGTCCGAACGCTTTGGCCAGCCACTCGATGGCGATGGCAATCCGGTCGGTTTTTGCGCCTTGGGTATGGGCAAAATGGGCGGGTATGAGCTGAACCTGTCGTCGGATATTGACGTTATTTTCGTGTACCAAAGCGAGGGCATGACGGACGGCCGCTCCCAAGTCAGCTGCGAAGAATATTTCGATCGATTGTGCAAAAAAGTCACCCCGGCGCTGGACCGTTTGACCGCAGATGGGCGCGTTTTTCGGGTTGATTTGCGGCTACGCCCATGGGGCAATTCAGGCGCGATTGCATTGTCGTGCGACCGTATCGAAGCCTATTACGAGCAGCACGGCCGGCCGTGGGAGCGCATGGCGCTGCTGCGTGCGCGCCCGGTGGCCGGGGACCGCGCGGTCGGGGTCCAGTTACTGGCCGATCTAAAGCCCTTTGTGTATCGGCGCTACCTGGACTTTGGCGCGCTGGCGTCGCTGCGCGGGTTGAAGGCGCAGATTCGTGCGGAAGCTGCGAAAAAAGACTGGGAGGCCGACATCAAGCGCGGCACCGGCGGCATTCGCGAGGCTGAATTCGTGCTTCAGGTTGAACAGCTAATTCACGGCGGGCGGCGGCCGCAATGGCAAACGACGTCGTGGTTTAGTGCGCTGAAGGCGATGCGCGACGACATTGATTTGGATGCGGCGGCCTTAGAAGCCGACTACCGCTGGTTGCGCCATGTCGAGCACGCGATTCAGTGCTTTGAGCTTGAACAAACCCACCGCATGCCAACCGAGCCCGCGGCCCAGGCAGCCCTGGCGTCGGCGCTGGACATGCCGTTTGCCGATGTCGAGTTGGCGGTGGCGTCAGCGCGCGCCCGGATCCAGGCTGCGTTTGAGGGCGTGGTCGAGCCGGACTCAGCGCCGGCGCCGATCGCCGCGCCACTCCAAGGTCCGTGGGCGGATGCGCGGGCGTGGTTGGACACGCACCTGAATCAAGACCATTTGGATGACAGCGGGCGCGAGCGCCTGGCGACGTTTTTGGGCGTGGCCGAGGCCGAAATGGCCACCCGTGACGACGTTGCTGAATTGGCCCCGCGGCTGATGCGCTTGGTGGTTGCGATCGCCCGGCGCAGCGCTTACTTGGCGTTATTAAACGAGGCGGCCAATGCCCGTGCGCTGTTGTATCGGTTATTGACGACATCGCAGTGGTTGGCCGATCAGTTGTCGGCGATGCCGGCGCTGTTGGATGAGTTGTTGGACGTGCGCCATTTGCTGGCGGCGCCGGACCCGGACGAAATTGAGGCCGAATTACGTCTGCGTTTGGCGCGGATCGACGACGATGAGGTGTTTTTTAATCGGCTGCGCGAATTTAAGGCCGCGCATGTGCTGCGTACCGCCGCCACCGAGTTGCTCGGTGAACGCGCCATTAATCACGCCAGCGATCACCTGACCTGGGTGGCCGAAAGCATCTTGCGCGCCTGTGTGGCCCGCGCCCATGCCATCACCCAGGCCAAATACGGTTGTCCGCGTGCGCTGGACGGTCAGCCCACCGCCGAGGGCATCGCGGTGATTGGGTATGGCAAGTTAGGCGGGATCGAGCTGTCTTACGGCTCGGACTTGGATTTGGTGTTTGTGCACCGGATTGACGAGGCCGCCATGACCGACGGGCCCAAGCCGACCACGGGTCAACAGTACCTTCAGCGCTGGGTGCGGTTGTTGCTGCAAATGTTGAACGTGCGCACCACCGCGGGTGTCTTGTACGAGATCGATACACGACTGCGTCCCAGCGGCAGCAAGGGTTTGATGGTGGTGTCGTTGTCGGGGTACGAACGCTATTTGCAGGGCGAGGCCTGGACGTGGGAGCGCCAAGCGCTGGTGCGTGCGCGCGCCGTGGCCGGCGACGCCGGGGTTGCCCGCGGTTTTGACGCGGTGCGCACCGCGGTGCTCTGTCACCCCCGCGATGGCGCGGTGCTGCGCGACGAAGTGCGCGCGATGCGGAAAAAAATGCGTGCCCACCTAAGCGGTGGCGATGCTGAAAAAGCCGATATAAAACACGCCAGCGGTGGTGTTGTTGATCTGGAGTTCATCGTACAATACTTGACGCTGCGCGATGCCCCATCGTGCCCGGCGTTGACACAATGGAGCGACAATCTGCGCTTACTCGAGACCCTGGCGGCCCACAAGGCGATGCCAACCGAGCAAGCCCGCGCGTTAACCGAGGCTTACCTGAGTCTGCGAACCGCCCAACACCGTCAAGCGCTGATGGCACCGTATTCAGAGGCTGCGCTGGCAACAGCACAAGACTGCGTCCGATCGGCATGGCATGCCTGGTTGGGCGATGACAACACTAACGAGGCATAGCATGACCCCTTCATTTGCTGACCGTGATGGTCTGATTTGGTTTGACGGCACCATGGTTCCGTGGCGCGACGCGCGTGTTCACGTACTGACCCACACCCTGCATTACGGCTTGGGCGTGTTTGAAGGCGTGCGTGCGTATCAAACCAGCGAAGGCCCAGCGATTTTCCGCCTGCAGGCGCACACGGATCGGCTGTTTAATTCGGCCAAGATCCTGAACATGAAAATCCCGTTCAGCAAAGACGAAGTTAACGCCGCGCAAATCGCGTCGGTCCGTGACAACCATTTGAATAGCGCCTACCTGCGCCCGATGGCGTTTTTTGGCGCCGAAGGCATGGGCTTGCGTGCGGACAATCTGAAAACGCATTTGATCGTCGCGGCCTGGGAATGGGGCGCCTACATGGGCGAGGAAAACCTGAAGCGCGGCATCAAGGTGCGCACGTCCAGCTATACGCGCCACCACGTCAACATCACCATGACCAAGGCCAAAGCCAACGGTAACTACATCAACTCGATGTTGGCGCTGCAAGAAGCGATCAGCGGCGGCGCCGACGAGGCGTTGTTGTTGGACAGCGAAGGCTACGTGTCCGAGGGCAGCGGTGAGAACTTCTTCATGGTCAAAAACGGCACCATTTACACCCCCGAAGTGACCAACTGCTTGGACGGCATCACCCGCGCCACGGTCATTCAGGTCGCCGAAGAAATGGGCTACCCCGTGGTCGCCAAACGCATCACGCGCGACGAAGTCTACGTCGCGGACGAGGCGTTTTTCACGGGCACCGCCGCCGAAGTCACCCCGATTCGTGAACTGGACGGCCGCGAAATCGGCGAAGGTTCACGCGGGCCGGTCACCGAGCGCCTGCAGACGGCGTATTTCGACATTGTTCATGGTCGTGATGCGGATCGTTTGGATTGGCTGACGGTTTGTAAGTAACGTTTTGCGATTACTTGCCATCACGCCCAATTGGTTGGGCGATATGGTTATGAGTGCCGCCTTGTTCCAGTCGATCAAGGCGCAGGCCCCCGCGGTCGAAATCACCGCGTTGGGTCCGGCCTTTGCCAGGCCATTGTTGGAACGCTTGGACGCGGTTGATCGGGTGATCGATTCGCCCTTTGGGCATGGTGGCCTGAACTATCTTAAGCGCCGCCAGTTTGCCCGCACACTGCCCGCTTTTGATGCGGCCGTGGTGTTGCCCAATTCCTTTAAAAGCGCCTTGATCCCTTGGATGGCCGGGATTCCGACACGCGTTGGCTGGTTGGGTGAACAGCGCTATGGCGTATTGACTGCGCGCCCGAAACTTAACAAAGCTGAATTTCCGCGCATGGTCGATCGCTACCTAGAATTGGCGCGCCCTTTGGGTTTTCAGCCGACATTCGCCGAGCCGCGCATGACGGCCGGTACGGCGCAACTGTCGATCGCTGGCGACTACGTGGTGCTGGCGCCTGGTGCCGCATTCGGCAGTGCCAAGCGTTGGCCTGCGGACCGGTACGCACAGGTGGCGTTGAACTTGTTGGCCCAGGGCAACCACGTGTTGCTAATCGGCGGCCCGGGTGAAGTGGACGACTGCGCCCAAATCGCCAATGCCCAGCCGCCGGCCTACCGCGACCGGATTACCAACTTGGCCGGTCAGGCATCGCTGGGCGAGTCGCTGGACTTGATTGGCGCGGCCGGCGCCGTGGTCGCCAATGATTCGGGGTTGATGCACGTGGCGGCAGCGATGGGCGTACCGTTGGTGGGAATATTCGGGCCGACGTCACCCGATCACACGCCGCCGCTGTCAGCCAAGGCCCAGGTGGTGTGGTCAAAACCGGCGTGCGCGCCGTGCTTTAAACGGGTGTGCCCGCTGAAACACCACCAGTGCATGAATGAGTTGGCGCCGGGTTTGGTGGTTGATGCGTTAAGGCAGGTCAGTTGATGCGCGTATTGATCGTCAAGACGAGTTCCATGGGCGATTTGATCCATACCTTGCCGGCGCTGACCGATGCCGCCCGCGCGATCCCCGGCATCCAGTTTGATTGGGTCGCCGAACGTGGATTTGCCGACATTCCTCATTGGCATCCCAGTGTTGATCAAGTCATCGTTTCACAGCTGCGTCAGTGGAAAAAGTCACCCATCGCCAGTTGGTTCAGCCGCGATTACATGGCGTTTCGTGCCGCACTGTCCAGCACCGAATACGATGCCGTGATCGATGCCCAGGGCCTGTTGAAAAGCGCCTGGCTGGTGGCGCGTTTGGCCCACGGCGAAGTCCACGGTTACGACCGTCACAGTGCCCGAGAGGGCCTAGCCGCGTTCACCTATAACCATCGATACCCGGTTCCCACCGACATGCACGCGGTGGAACGCACGCGATCATTGTTCGCCCAGGCCCTGGGCTACCCGTTGGACGGTATCGCGGATGCCGGGTTGCAGGCCGCGGTCGACGTTTCGCGCGATGTTTGGTTGGTCCATGGCACCAGCCGCGCCGACAAAGAGTGGCCCGAGGCCCACTGGCGTCAGGTAGCCCAACGCCTTTCCAGTGACGGATTTGCGGTCCAATTACCAGCTGGATCCGATGTCGAGGCGGCCCGAGCCCAACGTATCGCCAGCGGCACCGACGCCACGATTTGGCGTGACCGCAGCCTGACCGAGATCAAGCAGTCGATGGCCCAGGCCCATGCGGTGGTGGCGGTGGATACTGGGCTTGCGCATTTGGCCGATGCTTTACAACGGCCGCTGGTGATGCTGTTTGGTCCAACCGATCCAGGCTTGGTCGGGCCCAAAGCCGCCAGCTCAACGTTGTTACAAGCGCCATCGATGGACCAGATCACGCCAGAGCAGGTGCTGGAGGCATTGAATGACTGAGTTACTGCCGATTAGCGCGGTGATCATCACTAAAAATGAAGCGCACAATATTGAGCGCTGCCTGGCGTCGGTCAGTTTTTGCGCGCAAATCGTTGTGCTCGATTCCGGCAGCACGGACGACACGGTTCGTATCGCGCGTGATTTGGGCGCAGATGTCAGCGTGACTGACGATTGGCCGGGGTTTGGCCCACAAAAGAACCGGGCGCTGGCGCTGGCGACCCAGCCGTGGGTGCTCAGCATTGATGCCGACGAATGGGTCGAGCCTGAACTAGCCGGCTCGATAAAGGCTCATTTAAGCGCCGACCAACCGGCGGAAATTTTGCGGGCGTCGTCGTTTTGTGGTCGGGTTATGAAGCATTCCGGTTGGGGCGATGACTGGGTCTTGCGCTTGTTCCCGCGAGCCGGCGCGGCGTTTAGCGATGATTTGGTCCACGAGCGCGTGCTGGTGGATGGCGCACCGGTGCGATTGGTCGGGGTGATGGGGCATGAGACCTATCGAACATTGGCGGATGGCTTTAGGAAAGCTGAAATGTACGCGTCCGCTTGGGCGGCCCAAAAAGCAGCGGCAGGTTTAACCGCCAGTCCATCAAAGGCGTTATTAAAAGGCGGCTTCGCTTTATTTCGGACGCTGATTTTGAAACAAGGGTTTCGTGACGGTTCGGCGGGTTTAGCGCTGAGTGTTCTAAATGGCGCTGGGACGGCGATGAAATATTTGTATTTGTGGGAAAAAGGACGTGGCTAGTGCGTATTAGTGGTTTTACCTTTCTCAAAAACGGCACCAAGCTTGGTTACCCATTCGTCGAGTCGATCAAAAGCGCGCTGCCCTTGGTCGATGAGTTTGTGATTGCGCTGGGTCCCTGTGAGGACGACACCGAAGCCCGAATTAGTGCCATTGGCGACCCTAAAATCCGCATTATTCACACCCAGTGGTGCGACAAAATGCGCGACCGCGGCTATATCTACGGCCAACAAAAAATGATTGCCCAGTTCAACTGCACCGGCGATTGGTGTCTGTACATTGAAGGGGACGAAGTCCTTCACCAGGACGAAATTCCTGAGATCCGCCGGCGAATGGAGCGGTTCAAAGATGACGATCAAGTCGAAGCCATGTTCTTTGATTTCTTCCACTTCTATGGCGACATCAACACCTTAGGTATATCGGGTTACCGCCGCGCACCGCGCATTATTAAGTCGTCGGTGCGCAGCTATGCACCGGACGGATTGTTCTTTGTGGTCATGGACAAGAACAAAAAAGGTCGGTATCCCCGCGCGGTGCATGCCGGCGCCAACGTGTATCACTACGGCCATGTGCGGCCCAAGCAAAAGATGGCCAGTAAGGTGTCTGATGTCGGTCAGTATTGGGGCGAAGATCAGGCCCAGTTTTCGGGCTACGAGCAGATCGACAGCGCCGTTTTGCGGCCGTTTACTGGAACTCATCCCGATGTGGTCCAAGCGTGGGTTAACGACGAAGCCGAACACGCGTTTACGCCAGATCCAAGCTACCGGTTGTCCCGGCGCGACAAAAAGGTTCGATTAAAGTTAAAGCTGGAAGCTGCGCTGGATATTGAGATATCCAAAAAGCACTACACCGATTTGTCGAAACGCTACGGGCTGTGACGTTGCCCAACCTAAAAGTTGTTCAGGTGGTCAAGCGGTTTGGCCCCGTCGGCGGCATGGAACGCTACGTCTGGGAGCTGTCCCATGAATTGGCAGCGCGTGGTGTCGAAATAGTGATCCTGTGTGAAAAAGCTTATGAGTCACCAGCGCCGAATTTTCCCATTCGTGTGATTTGTTTGGGCGAGACGCGACCAAAGCCACGTTGGATTAGCATGTTGCGATTCAGCCGGCGGGTCACCCAGGCGGTTAACGCGCATGGTCTGACATCCGACAATGGTTGGGTGATACACAGCCATGAACGGACAGGCGTACACCAAGTGACAACCTTTCATGGGCCGCCGATGGCAAGTGTAAAGGAGCGTCAAACGTTCTGGTTCCTGTCCCCCCGGCTAGTCGTCTGGTTGTTTCTGGAGCGTCGAGAGTTGCTGCGACCTGATTCGCACGTTTTGCCAAATTCACTGCTCATTAAGAACAAACTGCTTGGCTATTATTCGCATATAAAGTTTGGCGATGTGGCGTGGCCTGGAGTCCATGTACCAAAAGGCCCGCGAATTGAGGCGGGCGTACCCGGGTCGGATGTTGTGTTTGTCGGACGTGAATATCGTCGCAAGGGGTTGGAAACCCTGATTCTTGCTCTGGAACACCTCCGTCAGACTCGAAAGGTGACTTTGGCAATTGTAGGCGCCGAACAAGACGCGCGACTGGAATGGCTGATTAGAGGTCGGGGCTGGATTAATAACATCTCTTGGGTATCGGATTTACGCATATCGGACTACGGAAAAGTTCTGGTGCACCCGGCCGAAGACGAGCCCTATGGCATGGCTATAGCCGAGGCTGCTGCGCAAGGTCTTGCCTGCGTTGTGTCTGATCAATGTGGAGCAAAAGATCACATTAAATCGGTAAGAGTCGTTCCGCTTGATGCGTCAGTAGAGACCTGGGCTACGGCAATCGATATGGGCTTAGATGCAGAGCAGCTGGAACCCGCTCCGTTTACTTGGCCCGACTTGGCAGACGTGTGCATTAAAGAGTATCAGGGCGTAATCAGGCGACTGCCCACCAGTTGATGAGGCGGTGTGCCATCAAGGATTTGCTCGTAAATGCGGATGTAGGTTTGAGCCATCAGGCTAGCTGAGAAATTTGTAATAGCGTAGTCTCGGACGGTTATTCGGTTCAGATTAACAGCATGTTCTAATGCGTCGACGAAGCCGTGCGGGTCGTCGTAGATTGCTCCAGCTTCGCGAGCTACGAGTTCCGGTGTTGAACCGTAGCGCGACGCAATGACTGGCGTGCCGGACATCATTGCTTCGATCAAAACCAGCCCAAATGGTTCTTGCCAATTAATCGGGAACAATAAGGCTTTAGCGGCTCTAAATTCCTGTGCTTTTTGTGCGCCGCCTATTTCGCCACGAATAGTTACCCCGTCGAAAATAGAGCGCCAAAATACGCCCACTTTTATTAGGTCTAGCCGCGAGCCACCAGCCATGGTCAGCTTTTGGTTATAGGCGTGGCACAGGTCGACTGCCGAACGGGCACCCTTGTTCCGGCGACGGATCTTTGAAAAAAACAATAGATGGTCATCAGGGCGCGATGAAAAATCTAGTTCATCTGGGTCGACGCCGTTATAGGCGAAAAGAGTTCGCTGGTGGCGTGTTGCGTGGTTTTGACTTATGCAGCAAGTGATTGATGGCAGAAGACTAATGTCTGGCTCGTTGCCGTGGAGAGTATAGAGATACGGTTTTTGCGGGTTCAGATCGTCTGGCAACCAGCCATGATAATGCACAATGTCAGCATCTAGCGTTAAGGCCTGAGCGGTTTTCGAGTCAGTTGCATGTCGAACTTCTATTCCGGGCAGATCCGAGCCCGGTTGGGCAACCAGAACTACGTGATGCCCAAACAACGAAAGCTTTTCTGCGAGCCATTCGACTACGCGCTCTGTTCCACCATATAGCTTAACCGGATGGGTGTGGTTTGAGACTAGACATACTTTCACTTTGTGTGGCGCCTATATAACTGATTAATTTCGCACTACTATTGGGTTCGCACGCAAGTTTTGGATCAGAGTAAGTATGTCACGGCGTTTGTTATGTTGGATAAGCGCCGTCGGCGTCTTTTTTAGTCTCTCGTTGGCCTTGGCGTTCCCGTCTGGTTATTCGGTGGGCCCGGTGATCTTGCTGATCGGCTCGCTACTTACCGTTGTGCTTCTTGGCCAGGGCCATATGCGTGATGTGCCTGCAGGGTTGTGGGCTTCAGCAGGCCTATTTTTGTTAGCTGCACTGGTTTCGGATGTTGTTCCTAGTGGTAGCTTTCGAGAAGCTGACGGTCCGTCTCGCTTCATGTTAGCTGCAATGTCTATGGTCGTAATCTTTGTGGGGCGCCCGAGTCAGCAGTTTATCTGGGTTGGGGCGGTGTCTGGTGCTATGACGATGTTCGTGTTGGCATTGATTGAACGGTCGACTGGCGTTGGCCGTGTTGGTTTGGGGAATAATCCGATTCAAACTGGGGGCATAGCAACGTTCACTGCAATCGCGTGCCTTGGGACGATGGTGTTTTATCTACAGAATTTCACTGGGCGAGTCAGAGTGCTAGGAGTTTCCTTCGGTCTTCTCGGCGTTTTAATGGGACTTACGGTCTCTGGAATGACTGGTAGCCGTGGCAGCTGGTTAGGCTTTGCTTTTGGAATCGGCGGTTTTATGTACGCGCTTTACGTTGGCCGTTTGTTAACTCGTCGTACAACCTTCTTACTCTTGATGGCGGTGGTGGTCGCCATGTCATTTGTTGTCGTTACAAGTGATCGAGTGGAAGTTGGAGTTACGGAGTTTTTTGCATATTTTGACGGCACGAAAGCGACTTCGGTCGGATACCGCTTGGAGCTATGGTGGGCAAGCGTCTTTCAGTTCGCAGAGGCGCCAATCATTGGTGTTGGGCAAAACGGTTACATGGAGAGTAAGGCAATACTGGTTCGGGACGCTGGTTTTAATCCTGGGATTGCACAGTTTGGGCATGCGCATAATCATTTTATGGATACATTAGCTAAGCGCGGTCTTCTGGGGATTTTGGCGCTGATCTCCTCTCTTGTTGTGATCGTTTTTTACGGTCGGCGCGCCTTTTTTGAGGGTAATCGGGAAGAGGTGGCTCTTTACGGAGCCCTAATAGGTCTCGTTTTTGCTTTAATCGGATGCATGTTGACGCAAGGGTTTTTGGCGCATAACAGTGGGTCTACGGTATTTTATTTCTGGACTTTAGCAGTTTTGGCGCTACTAACTATCCATGCTAATAAACCTCCCGCACACCCTCCGGCCGCGTCTTAAAACGCCGGTGAACCCACATGTACTGCGCGGGTTCGCGGCGTATTTCTTGCTCTAATATTTCGTTCATCCGGGTCGCAAACTCAACATCAGTTTGCGCCGTCGCATCCACTCCCCACGGTCGCAAGCAGACCCGGTAGTGACCATGATCCAAGCGGTGAAAACTGATGGCTAAGGGCTGGGCGCCGCGCTTGGCCATCTTACGCAGACCCGCATTGGTCGCGGTCGGAATGCCAAAGAATGGGGCAAACACACTGCGGTCGGCGCCCAAGTCTTGATCGGGGGCGAACCATACGATTTGGTTGGCGGCCAAGGCTTTGAAAATGCCGCGTACGTCGTTGCGATCAATCAAATCCATGAACCGGCCGCGGCCCACTAGTAATTCGTCTTCCAAGCGCTGAAAATTATGTGGGCGGTAGGTCGCGGCAAAACGCGGTGCGATTTTCGCGAACAATAGGCCGCCTAAATCCAGCGCCGAATAGTGCCCGCCAATCAGTAACACACCTTTGCCGTGGGCCAATGCGGCATCCAGGTGCTCTTGGCCCTCGACCTCTAACTTGGGCCAAAACTTGGCCGGATCGGCCCACCACGCCCAGCCGGTTTCGATCAAGCCGATGCCGTTGTTTAAAAACACGTCATAGGCCAATTGCTCGCGTTGCTTGACGTTCAGTTCGGGGAAACACAATTCGATGTTGCGCCGGCATACGCCGCGCCGTCTTTTAGAAAAGAAAAAGGTCGTTGCGCCTAACCACGCACCCAAACGCGCACCGGTGTGCAGCGGCAACGCACACAGTCCCTTCAGCAACCAAACGCCAAAGTTAACCAGGGTATCTCGCGTTGTGGAGTGATCGGTCGCCATAGGCGTAAAGGGTAGCACGGCCAGCGCTGACGAGGATGCGCGAAAGCGGGTATCCTGCGCGGGCGAACTAAGGATGACAGCATGCACGGAATACCTGATTTCACGAACGTCCAGGTCTGGGTGGCCGGGGACGTGATGCTTGACCGCTACTGGCAGGGCGAGGCCCGGCGTATCAGCCCGGAAGCCCCGGTGCCGGTGGTCAAAATGGGTTTTGAAGAGAATCGCTTGGGCGGCGCCGCCAATGTCGCTTTGAATTTGGCGGTACTGGGTTGCCATGCACGCTTGGCCGGCTGGGTCGGTGACGACGAGGCCGGGCGCACCTTGCGCCATGAAGCCACGCGCCGCGGCATCGATACCCAACTCAGCACTGTTGTCGGGCTGCCGACCATCCTTAAATTGCGCGTGCTGGCGGGCAATCACCAGGTCATGCGGGTCGACTTTGAACAGCCTTTCACCGACACCATTGCCGCGCCGCCTTGGACTGCGGATGCCGGTGCCGTGGTGCTGTCGGACTACGCCAAGGGCACGTTGGCGGATCCACGTGATTTGATTGCGTCGGCGCGGACGCACGGCCTGCCGATTATCGTCGACCCCAAGGGCACCGATTGGGCGCGCTATCAGGGCGCCAGCATCCTGACGCCGAACTGGTCCGAATGGACCGAGGTGGCCGGTGTTTCGCATGACGAAGACGCCTTGGCGGCCCAGGCCCAGCACTGGATTAGCACCTTGGAGTTGAGTGCGCTACTGATCACCCGCAGCGAAAAGGGTATGAGTCTGTACCAAGCCGGCCAAGCGCCCGTGCACATCCCGACCGAGGCCCGCGCGGTCGCGGACGTCACCGGCGCCGGTGACACCGTGGTCGCCGCATTGGCGGCGGGCATTGCCGCGGGCTTGGATTGGGAGGCGGCATGCCGGCTTGCCAATACCGCGGCGGGTATTGTGGTGGGTAAGGTGGGAACGTCGGTGGTCAGTCCTCGTGAACTGGCCGATGCCAAGCAACAGGCCCTGCCCAAGGTCGCCGTGGATCGCAATCAATTGGCCCGGCAAATCGCCGACTACCAAGCCCGCGGCGAGCGCATTGTTTTCACCAACGGCTGTTTCGATATTTTGCACGCCGGCCACGTGTCGTATTTGACCGAAGCGGCCAGCCACGGTGATCGATTGATCGTCGCGGTCAACAGTGACCGCAGTGTCACCGAGCTGAAAGGGCCGACCCGGCCGGTTAACCATGCGCCACAACGCATGGATGTGTTGGCGGGCTTGGCGGCGGTTGATCACGTGATTGAGTTTGATGAGTCCACGCCCGAGGCGCTGCTTGGGCTGATTAAACCGGACGTGTTGGTCAAGGGCGGGGATTACGCCAACGTCTCGGACGTGGTGGGTCATGAAATCGTCGAAGGGTACGGTGGCCGTGTTCAGGTGCTGGGTGTCGTGGCCGGTGTGTCGACCACGGGTATTATCGACAAGGCCCAGCGCTAACCTTCAATCAACGCACACAACAAGTGCCCAATCGTAATATGGCCTTCCTGAATATTGGCAGTACGAGTGCTAGGGCAGGCGACCCAGACGTCCGCCATGTCGGTTAGCGGGCCGGCTTTGGCGCCGGTCATGGCGATGGTTTTGACGCCGCGTTTGGCCGCCACTTCAAAGGCTTTGACCACGTTTTTGCTTCCGCCGCTGGTCGAAAAGCCAATCAGCACATCGCCCGGTTGGCCAAGGCCTGCGACTTGGCGCGAAAACACCTGCTCATACCCATAGTCATTGCCGATGGCGGTCAATGCCGAGGTGTCAGTGGTTAAGGCAATGGCCGCCAACGCATCGCGCTCGATTTCAAAGCGCCCGACCAATTCGGCGGCAATGTGTTGGCAATCCGCGGCGCTGCCGCCGTTACCGCACAATAGTAATTTGCCGCCATTGGCCAATGCGTCACGGCACAATGCGGCGGCGGCGGCGATGGACTCGTGCAGTCCATGGTCGTTCAGCATGGCTTGTTTGTGGTCCAGGCTTTGTTTCAATCCGGCGATAATGGCGTCATGCATGGGGCGCTTCCTTTTGGTTAATCAACGCCACGTTGGCGCGCAAATGATCGGGGTTCAGCGTACCCGAGATGATGCTGGTCACCCCAGGGGTTTGGTCTACAAAGGTCAGACTGTCGGCGGGGTTCAGGTGACCCGATCCGAGGGCCTTTTTAATCAACACGCCACGGCCGCGCGCCGCGGCCTGGATACAGGCCGGCCGTTCGCCGGTGTTGTCGCTATTCAGTGTAACCATGACGATATCCAGCCCCATATCCAGCGCCATTAACGCACCGCCCAGCGTTTTCGAGCTGATGCCGATGGCGCGAACACTGCCCTCGCGTCGGGCGTGAACTAGGGCCTCGCAGGCGCCGCTATTGAGCACCGCACTGTCGTCGCCGTCCGAGTGCAGCAATACATAGTCCAGGTAGTCGGTGTCCAGGCGCTGAAAGCTGCGGTGCAGGGACGACTGAGCGCCGGCCAGGCTAAAGTCAAAGTGGCTGGCGCCGTCAAAGTCTTCGCCGACCTTGGTGCCGACGATCCAGTCTTGGCGTTGGTTTTTTAACAATTCGCCAACGCGGGCTTCGGCCAAGCCATAGGCCGGCGCGGTATCAATTAAATTGATGCCCATTTCGCGGGCGGTCGCAATTAAGACCCGCGCGTCCGCCATGGACGGCAAGTCAAAGGCGCGGGGGTATTTAACACCCTGGTTACGGCCCAGTTTGACGGTGCCCAGCCCAATGCGGCTGACCTCGATGCCCGGGGCCAATGTTGAAACCCTCATGACTGGTTCCAGGGCGTCGTCGCTAACGGCACGGACTCGGTGGCGATGTCCGCGTGATTGGGCGAAAAGTGCGGGATCAAGGCATCCGCCAGCGCCGGGGCCAGCGCCAGTTTAGTCGGCCACCCCGTGAACAGTCGCCCTTGCTGGTGCCAGTAGGGGTGATCGGGTCGGGCTTTGTTTTGGGTCGCCGGTTCCGCGCGATCAACGCGGACGCAGGACCATTCAACGGCGGATAAATCGATGTCTGGCAGTAATTGGGCCAATCGCGCCGGTGCCGTGGTCAAAAACTCGGATTCACTTTGGGTCGCGCCGCGTTCGGCAATGTCGCCGCCGATGTACCAAAATCCATTGTGCGTGGTGATGGTGGCTAACGGTTTGGTGTCGGTGCCAACAATGTGGGCCCACATCGGTGGTAATGCACCGCGCCCGACTAACATTTGCAGCGGCCGTCGCTGCATGGCCGGCATTGCTAGGCGGCTATTGTTGAGTACCAGTTCGTTACCGGCCCCGGCTAATAGGAAAATTCGTTCGGCGGTGACGGTACGTCCGTCATCCAATGACACCACGCCGGTCTTAATATCTATTTGGTTGACCGTCGCGGCCCACACCGGGGCGGCGGCCGCCAGACACTGGACCACCGAATCGGTGTCCACCACGGGTTCTGACAATTGGTAGACGCGCCGGTCGGGCGATAAAAACGACGGGGGGGCAACCGATTCCATCCGGCCGGCGAGGGCCTTGGAGGCAAAAAACTGCACTAAACGGCCGCCCAAGCTCGAGTCATGAATCATCAACTGGTGATCGCAGGCAATGCGCGCACCGGACAGGTCAACACCGCCGTCGCCGGCCAATGCCGCCAACCATCGTGCGGGCATGCCCTTGATGGCTTCGCTGGCTTGGGTCAGTGCGCCACTTAACGCGTATTTTGTGCCGCCGTGGATGATGCCCTGCGATAACAGCGTTTGGCCGGCACCCAGTGATGGGCTGACCGCCAGGGTTGAGTGTCCGCGGGCGTGCGCTTGGGCGTTTAACCAAAGCGCTGCCACGCCGCCGCCGATGATTAGATTAGGAATGGCCGTAATAGTCGGGTCCTCGAATTCGCTGTCACAATGCTACCATGCGCGAATGCGTGCGCTGTATACCCTGACATTGTTGTTACTGACTCCGATTTTGCTGGTGCGGTCCGCCCGTAAATACCGCGGCCTCCATTGGGGTGTTCGTCAACGACTGGGTTTTAACCGGCCGCGGATCGACCGTCCAATATGGATCCACGCCGCCAGCGTGGGCGAAGTGCGTGCCATCGCGCCGATTGCCAACGACCTCATTAAACAGGGCCCGGTCCTGATAACTACCACCACGCCGACGGGCCGTGACCAGGTTGTGCAGCTGTGCCCGGATACCACCCATGCGTTTTTGCCCTACGACCTACCCTGGGCGATGGGTGCATGGATGCGGGCGTTGAAACCGCGCTGTTTGTTGTTGGTCGAAACCGAGTTGTGGCCGAACTTGATTCACGCGGCCAAAGTGCACGAGATACCCGCGGTGCTTGTTAACGGGCGGCTCAGCAAACGATCGGCCCGCGGGTACGCGCGCATGGGGTCGCTGGCTCGAAACATGATGGCGTCGCTGGACGGCTGCTTGGTCCAGTCAGCGGATCATGCCACGGCGTTTACGCGATTGGGCGCGCACCCGCTCGTCATTGGCAATATCAAGTTTGATACCCAATTGCCGCCATCGACCTTGCCGTCCGGGCGGTGGATCGTCGCGGCCAGCACGCACCCGGGCGAAGAGGCGGCGTGCCTCAAGGCCTTTGCGAAAATCAGTCAAACCGAGACCAACCTAAAGTTGCTCATAGTGCCGCGCCACCCGGAACGTTTTGACGATGTGGTTTCCGAGGCTGAAAAACACGGTGAGGTAGGACGCGCGTCGCGGAATCAATGGGCACCGGCGATTGTGGTCGGTGATGCCATGGGGCAATTAAGCGGCTGGTTGAACGGAGCCGAGGTCGCGTTCATTGGCGGCACGCTGAATCGGCGTGGATCGCAAAGCCCGATTGAAGCGGCGCTGGGCGGTGCGGTGATTGTGGCGGGCCCCAGTCGCTATAACTTCGCCGAGGCCTATGCGTTGTTGGCCAGTGGATCATTGGTCGATGTGGCGGATGAGCCTGAGCTGGCGGGTGCGTTGAACGAAGCACTGACTAAAGACGGTGATAAAAACGCTGCATTGATATCGGCTAGCCGCGGTGCGACCGCTCGGACGCTGGCGTATCTGACGTCGGAAATACTGCGCAGCTAAGTCGGGTTAAGGAGTGGGACTGTGTTTAACCACGTAATACGCTATTACAACCGGCCATTGACTTCATTCCGATAAATACCCATCGCGTCACAAAGCAGCCTGCCAATTTTCCTTGTCGAGCGGACACTTCCTGAGTACTCTGTTTAGTATCAAAACAGAACATACTTCGTGGGGTGTCATCGACATCGCGCTGCGGTAGCCGTTCTACCTCCTGTTAAATTCGAGATCGCCTTTGATTCCTGAAGACTCCCAGTACCAAGTGCTCGAGCTGATTCGCGATAAGTCCGACCTGACGCAACGCGAGATGGCCCAAAAACTGGGTTTGACGCTGGGCAAAACGCACTACTCATTAAAGGCGTTGGTCGAGGCGGGCTGGATACGAGCCGAGCGGTTTGCCCGATCCGAGAATAAGTCCGGCTACATTTACGTGCTGACACCAACGGGTGTGGCTGAACGTTTGTCGCTGGCGGCGCGTTTGTTGGCGCGTAAGCGTGAAGAGTTCGACAAGTTAAGCCTCGAGATCCGTGCGCTGGAAGGGCGTCTGGATCGAGATGGCCGTTCATGACGTTACCCTGTACCGCGGTCGCGAGTCCGCACATGGGCAAGTAAGCTAAGGTGGCTGTCGACGGCCGGCGCTGTTAATTGCTGTGACAGTGCCCCGGCGGGCTTACTTATTGAGATTAAGGGAATAAATGAATCTGACCATTATCGGCACCGGCTACGTCGGGCTTGTGACCGGGGCCTGTTTCGCCGAGCGCGGTAACCGTGTGACCTGCGTCGATAACGATCCTGCCAAATTGGACGTGTTACGTGCCGGTGGCGTCCCGATTTACGAACCGGGTCTTGACCACATGGTCGCCCGCAACGTCGACAGCGGTTTGCTGCAGTTTACCGATGACGTGGCAGCCGCAGTGGATGGCGCCCAGGTGGTCATGATTGCCGTCGGTACACCGCCCGGCGAAGACGGCAGTGCAGATTTAACCGCGGTTTTAGCGGTCGCACGCGCCATTGGCGCCGCGCTGACGGGTTACGCGGTGATCGTGACCAAGTCGACGGTGCCGGTAGGCACGGCCGATCAGGTCCGCGAGGCCGTCCAAGGCGCTTTGACCCGGGACGTGCCGTTTGACGTGGTTAGCAACCCTGAATTCCTTAAAGAAGGCGCCGCGGTCGAGGACTTTATGCGCCCGGACCGCGTTGTGGTTGGCACCGACAGTGAGCGCGCGCGCGACGTGATGAGCGAGTTGTACGAGCCCTTCAGTCATGTTCGCGAAAAGCTTATTTTTATGGGCATCCGCGAGTCCGAGATGACCAAGTACGCGGCCAACGCCATGTTGGCGACCAAGATCAGTTTCATGAACGAAATCGCCAATTTATGTGAACGTTTGGGCGCGGACGTTGAAGCGGTCCGCCGCGGCATCGGCAGCGACAGCCGTATTGGGTATAGCTTTATTTACCCCGGCATCGGCTACGGCGGCAGTTGCTTCCCCAAAGACGTCAAAGCCTTGGTGCGCACGGCTAAATCCGTCGACTTCGATGCCCATGTATTAAATGCAGTCGAAGCGCGCAATGAACTGCAAAAGCAGCGTTTAGTTGAGCGCATCGTCGAACACTTCGGTGATGATTTGAGCGGCAAGACCTTCGGTGTTTGGGGGCTGTCGTTCAAGCCCGGCACCGATGACATGCGCGAAGCGCCGGCGCTCGTCATTATTCAGGGCTTAACAGCGTTAGGCGCAACAGTTTACGCCTACGATCCGGTCGCGATGGGTGAAGCCAAGCGAGATTTACAGCCGTTGATGGATGCCGGGTCCGTGACGCTGGCGGAGCACCAATACGCCGCCGCCAAGGGGGTTGATGCGCTGATTTTGGCGACCGAGTGGAACATCTTCCGCCAGCCCGATTTTGACGCGCTGAAGCGGCTGATGGCGGCGCCGGTGATCTTTGATGGGCGAAATCAGTACAACCCAGAGCGTTTGCGCCGGCGTGGTTTCCATTACGTGGGGATTGGGCGTTAGACGCCCGGCAACGGCTATTCCTCGTCTACCCATTCACGCAGATAGCGAAGGGCGGTGGACTCGGATTTCCAACCGCCTTTCAGCATAATCTTTTCCAATGACATGCCTTGGCGCAGTAAATCCAGCGCCCCGCCGACGCGAAATGAATGGCCGGACAGTGGCTTTGCCAGCTCAATCCCCGCCATCGCCTGGCGTTGGCGCAATATTTGATTAACCCGCGCCGGTTCCAGCGGCCGATTAACCGGTTGTTGGTTGACCAGCGTGCACACAATGAAGTCGGATCGTCCGTTAACGGTTTGGCGCCACTGACTGATCTGGTCGATCAGGTCCGCCGGCAGGGCCAGTTGCTTGCCTTGGCCAAACTGATCAGTTTTGGAGCGGCGCAAGTGCAGCCGCACGGTGCCGGCTGGGGTTTGAATCAAATCGTCAAACCGAAATGCGACCAGTTCGGAGCGTCGGCGTAGGCTGTGATAACCCAGCCGCAGCATGATCCGGTCGCGCCGTCCGACCACGCTGTTGTCGCAGGTGTCCAATAGGGGCTCTAAAAGCTCGCGCGTCAGCGGCGTGGCTTGTTTGGGTGGGGCGCCGTATCGGCGTCTGGCGCGCTTAAACGCCAGCTGACAGTCGGCGCCTTTGGTCGGGTCGTTAAGCTCGAGCAGGCGAAACAGACTGCCCAAGCTGGCCAACCGGCGCTGGATGGTGGCGATACAGAGCCGACTGGCCATGTCCGTGACGTAGTCCGCCAGTTGTGCGCCATTGGGCGGAAGGGCCGCCAGACCCTGTTTGTCGCACCACCCGGCGTAGTCGTTAAAGTCGCTGCGATAGGCACGGATAGTGTTTTCAGCGTAGGCGCCGTCGAAACGCTCGAATAGCTCGCCGATCATCGTTAACTCCCCAAACACCCAGCGTGGGTGATGGCGATGGCGTTTGGTACGGCCTAGGAAGCTTGGGACGCGATCAACGAAACATTGTTTCTACTGTCTGTCCCTGGGATGCGTGAATCCATCCGCGAGGGTATGGCCGCCCCGTTGGACGAAATATCTACTGCGCTTGATTGGTGAGTTGGACGAAGCTTACGTTTGCCGAATAGGCCTCGGTAGTCCAACCGAAGTGCTTTGTGTGATGTGCCACTCCGCGCCGGCCCCATTAAGTCTACGAAAGTGATGCTTTTTTGAATCATTCATGTAGACTTAACGGCATGAAACTAACCGAAGCGGTCGACATCTTGCAGGCGTTCGAGGAGCAAGGGCGTTGCGTCTACCGAAGTCGTGATCTGAAAAAAGTGTTTAGAGACTCGACCCAATCGGGGTTTCGGTCGACATTAAAGCGTCTTCAGAACACCGGTAAACTTACGCAAGCTTGCCGAGACGTTTATGTGTTCAGAAAAGGGCGAGCAAAACGTGCACACCTCTTGGAAGAGATAGCGGCCACCGTGCGGCGCGGCGACGTTTGTTACGTGAGCCTCGAGTCGGCGTTGGCGGAGCATGGGCTGATCTCTCAAATTCCAGTGAATCGACTCACGGTTATGACCGACGGGCGGACGTCTGAAATAGCCACGCCTTTTGGCGTTATAGAGTTTACACACTCGGCCCGATCGACATTTGATTTGCTAACTCGGAGCGCGAATGTAGGGCGTCCCCTTCGCCTTGCGACTGCGAAATCCGCACTTGCTGATTTGAGGCGCGTGGGGCGAAACCTTCACTTGGTGGATGAACATTTCGATGCCGCTCTTTGATGACTTAGTTCAAATGGCGTTAGAGTCGAGTGGCGATGAAGCTCAACGGCCTGTTATCGAAAAAGAAATTCTTCACTATGACATTTTGTTTTGTCTGGACGAAGCGGGATTGCTGGATCAGCTCACGTTCCAAGGCGGGACCGCGTTAAGGCTTTGCTATGGAAGTCTGCGCCTGAGTGAGGATTTGGACTTCGCCGGGGGGCGCGGCTTTGATGCAAAAAGCCTCCGAGATATCAGCCAGTGTGTGGAAGATTATTTAGGACCACGATACGGGTTGCCGGTAGAGGTCAAGGTGCCGAAGTTACTCCTGCAAGAGCCTGGTTATGAAGGGATCAAAGTAGATAAGTGGCAAGTGGCGGTCACGACGTCGCCGGCGCGCCGCGATTTGCCCAAGCAAAAAATAAAGCTAGAAGTGGGTGCGGTCGATGCCTACTCGCGTGAACCTCGGGCGCTGGCGCAAAACTACGCGTTCCTGCCCGCCGGCTACCAAGACACGTTAGTGTTGACCGAGTCCCGGGCTGAAATCATGGCCGATAAATTGGTGTCGTTTGTTGCCTCGGAAAAATATGTCCGATACCGAGATATCTGGGATCTACTGTGGCTCGGGCGGCAAAACGTTATTTGGTCACCGGACTTGGTAAACCAGAAGATAAAAGACTACGGCTTAGACAGCTATCAGGCTCTTCTCGCATCTCGCATCGAAACGCTTCCGCAACTAGTGGCCGACGGAAAGTTCGAAGCGGAGATGCGGCGGTTCGTTCCGACCGAAGCCTATGAGCGTACGCTCGGCAAGCCGAAGTTTTTGACTCATGCAGGGCTTACCACTGTCGAATTACTCCGGGCGTTGGAGCGAGCACTGTATGGCCATGGCAAGCGCGCAGGATCGCTGGCTGAGCGATAATGGCAATTATCGGGTGTTGATCAGACTCTAAACGCTTAGTTAACGTAGTTTTTTAAGCGGCCCTGATTTCATGGATACGGCAAAAAATATTTTCTCACGCCCCACGCCCCACGCCCCACGCCCCACGCCCCACGCCCCACGCCCCACGCCCCACGCCCCACGCCCCACGCCCCACGCCCCACGCCCCACGCCCCACGCCCCACGCCCCACGCCCCACGCTCCATGCCCGACGCTCCATGCCCGACGCGAATTATTTCAATCTTCGGTACGTCAACCCTCTTACGAATGTAAGACAATACGCCAACCCGTGTAGCGAGGGTGCAGATTTATAAAGTTCGACAACGTCTCTTATCGAATATTAAAATTGAAAAGCATATATTTAGATAATTTCTGGATTCCATAAAAGATCTATCAACGATAATGTAAACGCTCCATTTGGGGTGTAAGCTTCCTTATTAGGTTTGTCGTGATAATTAAAAAATATATTTTATTTGTTGGATGTAGATATATTGTGAAAAAAATATTAACAGTATTTGGAACGCGGCCTGAAGCAATCAAAATGGCACCCCTGGTCCATGCCCTTGATGCCGACAATCGATTCGTTTCCGGGGTATGTGTGACGGCTCAACACCGGCAGATGCTTGATCAGGTTTTGGATTTGTTTGAGATAGAACCAGACTTTGATCTCAATATTATGAAGCCTCGACAGACATTAAACGATGTAACGACTTCAATTCTTGTCGGTTTGAAGCCGATTTTAGAATCTTTTCAGCCTGATGTCGTTTTGGTACACGGTGATACGGCAACGACATTCGCTGCAGCCCTATAGTCCTCAGTTGATGGTCGGCTTTAACCGTCGTTTCTCCCCGCAGGTTCAGAAAATGAAAGCCCTGCTGGACGCAGTGAAAGAGCCCAAGTCATTCATCATGACCATGAATGCGGGTGCTATCCCTGCCGATCACTGGACACAGAATAATGCCGTTGGTGGTGGGCGTATTATTGGAGAAGCCTGCCATTTTATCGACCTGATGCGTTATCTGGCCGATAGCGAGATTGTGTCCATTCAAGCGCGACGTATGGGTGAGCATCCCGGTGTGCCAGTTACTGAGGATAAAGCCAGCATAACCTTGGGGTTTTCAGATGGTTCATTCGGCACGATTTTTTATCTCGCCAACGGGGCGTCCAGCTTTCCCAAAGAGCGAGTTGAAGTGTTTGCATCCGGTAGCGTTCTGCAATTGGACAATTTCCGCAAGCTTAGGGGCTTTCACTGGAAAGGCTTTAAGAAGATGAACTCGTGGAAGCAGGATAAAGGGCAGCGCCAGTGTGCATCTGCATTCCTAGATGGGATAAAGAATGGTATCCCACCGATACCTGTTGAAGAGATATTCGAAGTTGCCCGCGTTTCAATTGAAGTGGCCGAGATTCTGCGCGCGCAGCCACGATGAGAAGGTTCTATCGGTTAGTACGCACGCTACGCTACCTCAAGTTTAGGCAAGTAGCTTACAGGCTGTTTTACCGTTGTCGTAAACCGAAGCTGTCGATTCATAGTAGTCCAGAGCTCCGTGGTTCTCTTGTTGCTTGGCCTGGGCTGATGTTTGCACAGCCATCTACCTTCGATGGACGAACTTTTACCTTTTTAGGTGAGACGGCATTGCTAGGCGGTGATTGGAATTTAGAAGAGTTCCCCAAGCTGTGGCTGTACAACCTGCATTATCAAGAGGATCTCAATGCCATAGGTGCAAATGAGCGTTCCGTATTGTGCTGCGAACTGGTTGATAGGTGGATAGCAGCTAATCGACCTTTGCAGGGCAACGGCTGGGAGCCTTACTGTATCTCTCTTAGGGTTGTTAATTGGGTAAAGTGGCTGAGTCGACTCGAGCCGAAGGAAGTAAAGCTTGAATGGGTTGAGTCGCTTGCTTTGCAGGTACCGGAGACTAACTGGCAAGGTGACACACCATCGGCGTTGGTTGGCTGAGCCTACGAGCCTTATAATTTCGGATGAGCTTGAGGGAAGGTATTCGAATGCCGTTGCCTATTGGCACTTCCATCCGGACATTCAATTGGTACCGGTCAACGATACAAGTTTCGAAGTAACCCTGCCCCAAGGTCAGGTAGTCCGTCTGAACATAACTGGCGCTGTAGTAGAGGTTCGCGATAGCACTTGGCATCCGGGTTTTGGACAGTCGGTATCTAACACCAAACTGGCACTTAAGCTTTCTGGATACACGCTTGAAACTCATATTGAATGGAGTTCTGGTTGAGAATCCTGTTTTTAAGTTTTTACTACGCGCCGGATTTGTCTGCCGGCTCTTTCCGCAACACGGCTCTGGTTGCGGCGTTAACAGACCAACTCCCCTCCGGTAGCCAGATTGATGTAATCACTACACGGCCTTCACGTTATGCGAGCTTCAACATTGATGCGCCTCAGAATGAGGAGCTCGACATTGTTACAGTTCAGCGTATAGCTTTGCCGGGGCATAAAAGTGGAATGTTCGATCAGTCCCGGGCCTTTATTGCTTTCGCGCGTGAAGCGGTAAGACTAACAAAGTCACGAGAATATGACCTTGTGTATGCTAGTTCCTCACGTTTGATGACAGCGGTACTAGGTGCTTACATTGCGCGAAAGAAGCGGGTACCTCTATATCTTGATATTCGGGATATTTTTGTAGATACGATAAAAGATGTCCTTTCAAGTAAGGCTGTGTGGGCGTTAAAGCCGCTGTTTTCGGTTCTCGAAAAGTGGGCGGTTCGACGTGCACAAAAGGTAAATCTAGTATCAGGTGGTTTCCGGCAGTATTTCGAGTCTCGCTACCCTGGTAAACACTTTAGCTTTTTCACCAATGGTATTGATCAGGAGTTCATTGCGGTACTTTCTGATGTTGCCGGTAATGCTAAAGCTGACCTGCCGGAGGTCGTGTACGCTGGCAATTTTGGTGAAGGGCAGGGTCTACACTCCATCATTCCTTTTTTGGCGAAGCATTTTGATGGTAGGTTGAAGTTCAAACTGCTGGGCGATGGTGGCCGTAAATCCCAGCTCGAAGCCGCGTTGCGGGCACAGCAAGTGACAAACGTCGAATTACTTGCTCCTGTAAATAGAAGCGCGCTGATCGAAATTTACCGACAGGCTGATGTCCTTTTCTTGCATTTGAACGATTACGATGCGTTTCTCAAAGTCTTGCCGTCGAAAATTTTTGAGTATGCTGCAGTTGGTAAGCCGATCTGGGCTGGTGTCTCAGGCTTTGCTGCCGAATTTTTGCATGAGCATGTTACGAATGCTGCCGTGTTCCCACCCTGTGATGTTCAGCGGGCTATCGAAACGTTTGAGACGTTGGAGTTACAAACTCAGCCGCGCGCTGAATTTAGTCAGATATTTTCGAGGGAAAGCATCATGCAAAATATGGTTACCGACATACTACGAACTATAGTCCCGAAGGCGTGATGAATATTGCTATGACCGGTGCGACCGGTTTTCTGGGTAAGCGACTGCTAGCTACGTTAAACGCCAAACCGGAAGTGAATCTCACTGCTTTAGTTCGAAGACCGGTTGATCTAACTGCAGCGCATATCGCGGAAGTGAGAAGCATTGATGCTAATACAGATTGGTCTTTGGCCCTTACCAATCAACAAGTTGTCATCCACGCCGCGGCCCGTGCCCACATCATGAAAGAGGAAGCGCTGGACCCTCTTACTGAATACCGCCGCGTAAATGTAGACGGCACACTCAACCTTGCGCGGCAGTCAGCGGTAGCGGGCGTGAAACGGTTTATCTTTATCAGCTCTATCAAGGTAAACGGCGAGCAGACGGCAACGGAAACACCGTTCACTTCGGAAGACAAGCCGGCGCCGGAGGACCCCTACGGCATATCTAAATCGGAGGCCGAACAAGGCCTGCAGCAGTTGGCTGCCGAAACTAATATGGAAGTTGTGATTATTCGGCCGCCGCTTGTTTACGGTGCCGGTGTCAAAGGCAACTTTGCGTCGATGATCAAGTTAGTCAAATCCGGCTTACCATTACCCCTCGGCGCTATCCACAACCAACGATCCCTCGTCGCCCTAGACAACCTCGTCGACCTCATCACCACCTGTATCGACTATCCAGCCGCAGCCAATCAAACCTTTCTAGTCGGCGACGGACAAGACCTTTCTACAACGCAACTCCTAAAAGGCGTCGCCAAGGCCGCTGGCGTCCCGTCCCGCTTAATTCCCGTTCCTGCCTCATGGATTAAAATGAGCGCAAAGCTAGTCGGTAAACAAGACATGGCAAATCGTCTGCTCGGAAACTTACAAGTCGACATCTCTAAAGCTCGAAACCTACTGGGATGGGAACCGCCCATCAGCGTCGAAGAGGGGTTGCGTCGTTGTTTCGAACCTTCGGATCCGTCCACTCGATAAGGGCACTTATCGACTTTTGGTTGGAAAGAACTCAGGTGTAGCGGTCAACAAAATCCGGACACCATTTTAGGTTTTTATTCGGCCAACGCAGGTGCTCTCCCATAGTTGGCCGTGTGTGGCCGTTTCCAGTTGTGGTAGCCGAACCGATAATTGTTGATGTCCTGACGGGCGACCTCGATATTTTTATACCCCAGCGGCGGTATCCACTCGGTTTTCAGGCTGCGGAACCGCCGCTCCACCGGTGCGTTATCCCAGCAGTTGCAGCGCGGGTTCATAATTTGAAGCGTTCGGTGCCGCCATAACATTCGCCGAAACTGGGGGGAGGCATATTGGCTATCTTGGTGCGAATTCAGTGAACGACTACACTTCGCCACGGTAACTGAGGATGGCCCAATTGCAGCCCTTTGGACGCCAGTTTGCTGAACTTAATTTTAGTAGTGGTAACGACACGAAATTATCGTTAACGCGGTGTCATCTACTGCGTAAACAAGCCTGTTGGTATCATCAATCCGGCGGGACCAAAAGCCCGCCAGGTTCTCTTTTAGCGGTTCTGGTTTACCAAGGCCTTCGAATGGTGAACGTTTAACATCGTTGACGAGTTTATTGATGCGCTTGAGCGTTTTCCTATCTTGAGTTTGCCAATACAGGTAGTCATCCCAAGCGTCATCAGTCCACGATAGTAATCGTTGACGACTAATCACCGACTAACTGTCGTTCGGTTGTTTTGCCAGAACGATACTGTGCGATGGAGCGGTTTAAATGCTCAGCGTTTTTCGGCGAACGAAGTAAATGAACGGTCTCCATGAGGCTGTTGTAGTAGTCTAAAGACATCACCACAGCATCTTCAGAATCGCGACGGGTAATAACTGTTGTATCAGCATCATTAACTACACCGTCCAGAACAGCCTTTAGACTATTTCTAGCTTCAGTAAAAGATACGATTCTCATTCGACTCTCCACATGTACGGTGAATGGTGCAAGTCTAGTCTTTAACCGCTCACTTGTACAAGAAGCTGTACATGCGGAATTTGCAGGAGAGCTGCCGAACACCTCGTCCGCGCTAGGGCCTGCAATGTGCGCCTCTGAGACCTGACGGTCATCGAATGGCGTGGCAAGCCAGCGGCAATTCGCTGTTACAATGGTTTTGAACTCTTATCTGGGTCGCTTATCAACTGGGCAAACGAGCATCAAATCACGATGCTATACATCCAGCCAGGTAAGCCGACGCAAAATGCCTACGTCGAACGATTTAACCGAACGGCCAGGTACGAATGTAATGACCTACTGAATTCCTGCACAGCGTATAGTGGCCCTAACAGGGAACAACGCTATGACAGACAACAACGAAATCAAACGGTGGACAGCCAAGCGTAAAGCAGCGCTCGTTAAAGAACTGATCCGCGGCCAAACGACCGTTTCTGAGGCGGCCAGGGCTCATGATCTTAAGCCATCAGAAGTCCAGCAGTGGGTCGATGAGGCGGAAGCTGGGATGGAGAACGCCCTGCGAGCCAATCCACGCGATGTCGCCGAAATGTACGAGAAGAAGATCGACGAACTCACTTCGGCGTATGGCGAAGCCATGCTGGAGTTGAAAGCCAGAAAAAAGCTCAGTCGCTATCTCGGCCAGGACGAGGACTAGTGTTCCAGGTTCAAGCTGAGATGGCGGATGACGGCGATAAAGTAAGTCTTAGTCAGCTTTCGCGGTGGTTCGGCGTTCCACGCCGAACCTTGTATTACAAGCCCACCAAGGCGGCGCCCAGGGTCAACCCAGTGCTTGCAAAGAAGGTTAAAGACCTGATCGATGAGCTGCCGTTCGCGGGTTATCGGACGATCGCTTTTCTGCTGGGGCTGAACCGCAATACCGTCCAGCGTATTAACCAAATCAAGGGCTGGCAATGTCGTAAGCGTCAAATTGGCTTCCGGCCTCGTGCGCAAGCGATGCCGTCGGTTGCTCAGCGCCCCAACGAGCGCTGGGCTACCGACTTAACTCGAGTGTGGTGCGGCCAACACGACCGTTGGATGACGCTGTCAGCGGTCATTGACTGCCACACACGCGAAATACTGGGTTGGCGTCTTAGCCGCAGAGGCAACGCGAAGACCGCTGAGGCGACGCTAGAAGATGCGTTAGTGAATCGTTTTGGTAGCCTAGCCAGAACGGTTCAGCCACTAACGCTACGGTCCGATAACGGTTTGGTTTTCACCTCTCGCCGGTTCACCGTCACGGTCCGTAGCTACGGCATCAAGCAAGAGTTCATCACGCCGCATACGCCGCAGCAAAATGGCATGATCGAACGATTATTCAGGACCATAAAGGAGCAGTGCATTTGGCTCCATAACTTCAAAAACTTCGAGGAGGCACAGACCACAATCGGGCAATGGGTAACTTGGTATAACACCCAAAGACCACACCAAGCTTTGAACATGAAAACGCCACAACAGGCATTCGAATTAGCCGCTTAGATGTGCAGAAACCGGTGGGTCATTACACGAATGGCTTGATTCGGCGTGGTCCGGCATCCCGGAGTTCCCCCAAGGTGGTTGCTAACCGCAGCCTAGGCTTTAGGCAAAGGTCCGGTTAGAAATGGGGGGACTACATACCTATTTTGGGTTGGTGGGGCCCTACTGCGAGTTTGCGAAAGAGTTTGAACACGATGGCTTTTAAGTTCCAAACACCCACGATAGGACCGACATGCTACGCACATTAGATTTTTTATTGGCGCTCGGGGGCTTGGTCGCCGGATCGCCTATTCTATTGCTCTTATACCTCGCTGGCCTTTTTGACACCGGGTCGCCGATTTTTCGGCAAGTGCGCGTTGGCCGGGACCAAAAACCGTTCACCTTGGTTAAATTCCGGACCATGGCCGTTAACACAGCGTCAGTGGCTTCCCACCTGTCCAGTAGCCGTTCGATTACACCGTTCGGTCATTTCCTCCGGCGAACCAAACTCGATGAGCTGCCCCAACTATGGAATGTACTGAAGGGCGAGATGAGCCTAGTTGGCCCTCGTCCCGGTCTCTTCAATCAAAACGAATTAACCTCAGCCCGCCAGGCCGAAGGCGTATATGCGGTTCGTCCGGGCATCACTGGGTTGGCGCAGGTCAACGAAATCGACATGTCGACGCCAAAGCTGTTGGCCCGGACAGATGCGGCGATGATTCGCACCATGAGTGTTGGAAATTACTTCAAATACATCCTGATGACGGTATCCGGGAAGGGCAGCGGTGATCGCGTTCCGGGCTAAGCTATAGCGCCTGTTCGATCGACCAAACCCTACTGAATCGTCCGCCCCACAGGTTCCCCAACCACCCAATCCATATTGGGTGAATTGGGCACAAACCCGTCTACCGATTCCTGCAACAGGCTTCGAAGCCCCTCACTATCCCGAACGGCCATCAACTTCTCTGCCGTATGCAATAACGCCTCAACCTGCACGGCCGTTAGGCTGTGTTCATTCGCACGCATGATCTTGGGGTGGTCGGTTCCGGTTACGTTCTCGCCGATTAACAACTCTTCGAATAACTTCTCACCGGGCCGCAGTCCCGTAAAATCAATCGCGACATCCCCGTCTGGCGTGTCCGCGTCGCGCACCGTTAATCCCGCCAAGTGAATCATCCGCCGCGCCAAATCAACAATCTTGACCGACTTGCCCATATCCAGCACAAACACATCGCCACCCTGGGCCATTGCCCCGGCCTGAATGACCAACGATGCCGCCTCGGGAATCGTCATGAAATAGCGGGTGATGTCTTCATGGGTCACGGTAATCGGACCGCCCTCGCGAATTTGCTTTTGGAACACCGGTACCACGGACCCGGATGATCCTAGTACGTTGCCGAACCGGACCATGCCGAATCGGGTGGTCTCGCTGCGCGCGGCCAAGTCTTGCACCAATAATTCGGCCAACCGTTTGGTTGCACCCATAACGTTGGTCGGGCGCACGGCTTTGTCCGTCGATATCAATACAAACCGTTCGACGTCATTGGCAATGGCCGCCAACGCCACCGTTCGTGTGCCCAGTGCGTTATTACGCAGGCCCTCTTGGATGTTGTTCTCAACAATCGGGACGTGTTTGTACGCGGCGGCGTGATACACCGTTTGAACCTTGAATTGCGCCATGATTGCGTTGAGTCGATCGCCATCGCACACGTTGCCCAATAGCGGGACCAATAGCTCCCCAAACCCGTCGCCACTAAGTTCCCGCTCCAACCGGTACAGTGCGTACTCACTGACCTCGACCAATATCAAGCGGCTGGCACCGTTACGGGCTGCCTGGCGACATATTTCCGAGCCGATCGAACCGCCGGCCCCGGTCACCATCACGACCTTGCCGGTAATGCTAGCCCGATACAGTTCTGGCATTGGCGTTACGGATTCGCGGTTCAATAGCTCTTCCGGTTGAACGTCCATCAACGCATCGACCGATCGTCCCGAAATAATGTCGGGCATGGACGGGATGGTCTGAACCTTGACTGGGTAATCCGATAGGCGCTGCAAAATGCGCCGGCGCTCGGCCACGCCCGCATTTGGAACGGCCAGCAAGACCTGCTCAATGCCTTTCGTCTTGATCAGCGTACCCAGCGCGTCCGGGCCAAATACCTTGCGACCGGCGACATTCGCATGTCGCAGCTGCGGTGAATCATCAATAAACACCACCGGGCTGTATTCAACGCCTTGCTCCAGCGCCAATGCCAGTTGAACACCGGCCCCGCCGGCCCCGTAGATGGCGACCGGCGTACGATCGGCAAAGCGCCCGACCATATGGTGGTAATAGTGCCGCACTAGTAGGCGGCTACCGCCGACATAAACCAGCAGCAACAATCCAAAGTTGATGGGTATCGAACGGGGGAATGGGTGAATACCCATCAACATGGCCGCCGCATACAGCCCCAGCGACATGATGACCGCGCCATACAGCACCGACCAAATCGCCCGTGTGCCCATGAATCGAACAACAGCACGGTACAGGCCCAGTTTCATGAACACCGCAATGCCGGCAAAGGGCACCACTGCAAACAGCGGCAGCGCGGGGGTGAGGTATTGCCAATCAAAGGGGTTGGCAAAACGCAGTGCATACGCCGACCACAGCGCCAACGGCAAAAACAATAAGTCCGCCAGTAACATCACCAGGCGCTTTTGGTTGCGCGACAGTGCTAGGAATTGGGCGCCAAAGTTCAGCACGGGGTCGTGGTTTCCTGCGTCTTTATCTGGGCTATCGGCGCCATCGCATCTTAATCTCTATTTGATACGGGTATGTTATCGCGATCGCGCAGGTCGCGCAATTCGTCAGTTCAGCAATCTCGCCAGTTTACCGGTAAATTCGTGTGAATTAGCAGCCCGGGTATCGAGTTGCCGAATGGCCCACACTTTCACTCAATACTCATCCGCAAAAACTCCAGCGCTTGCGTCAACCGCTCGATCTCCAAGTCATACACCCGCGCACAATTCAGCCGTGCCGGCGACTTACCCAGCGGCATACTGACCCGGGCGACAAACGCAAACAGCGCTGGGTATTGGCCGAACGTGGGTGGGGCCAGGTGGCGAGTTATTGCCAGAAAATGGCGGGGTACCTGGCGGGTGCTTTTACTCAGGTCACAAGGTCTTAAGGCTGTCGGCGTGGAACTGTGCGTAAAGTAAATCCGCGAACTCTAATTCAGTAATTTTCTTCGTGGTCAGGTCGCTAACCGCATCGTCGAGTTCCTGGTATCAGATTGCATGTTCAATGCGTCCGAGCGCTCCTTCGAGCTTACCAATGTCGACGGGGCCTTTTAATCCGGGGCCGGATTCAAGAATTCTAGTGTTGAGCTCTACCACACGAGCGAATTCAATCAGCAGGGCCATTACATATCTGCCAACTTTGCGAATGTCTTCTCATGCAATTTTAAAATTTCATTAGCTTTGGTAATGACTATTCGCCGACCATTTTCGCCGGATAAGTCGAGAACGCGGGTGGCTTTGACTTTCGGGCGCTGCACTCGCTTTACGCCGTAAAATACTTCCCCATCGTTTTCGGATTGGTTCTCGTCGCTCATCTTCTGCTCCCCGTCAATTTATTAGGCTGTGTCTCAGCCTAGCCCAACCGCGCCCGCGCTTCCGCCACCTGGCGCCGGACTTGGTTCGGTGCCGTGCCGCCAAAGTGATCGCGCGCATTGACGCTACCTTCCAGTGTCAGCACGTCAAACACGTCCGCTTCAATGCGCGCATCAAAGGCCTGCAATTCGGCCAATGAAAACTCGGCCAAGTCACGCCCGTTGGCGACACCGGCGCCGACTGCTGCGCCGACCACGTCGTGGGCGTCACGGAATGGCAGCCCCTTACGGACCAGGTAATCCGCCAAATCGGTCGCCGTGGCAAAGCCCTTTAGGGTCGCCTCGCGCATGGCGTCCGCATTCGGCACGATCGCCGGCACCATGTCGGCAAACGACATCAGGCACCCCATCAGCGTATCCACGGTGTCAAACAGCGGCTCTTTGTCTTCCTGGTTGTCTTTGTTGTACGCCAGTGGCTGCGATTTCATCAGCATCAGTAGCGACATTAAATGACCCACGACGCGGCCGGATTTACCGCGCACGAGTTCCGGCACATCCGGGTTCTTTTTCTGCGGCATGATCGATGAGCCGGTGCAAAAACGGTCCGGCAGGTCAATAAAGTTGAACTGGGCGCTGGCCCAAATAATCAGCTCTTCGCTCATCCGCGTCAGGTGAATCGAGGTGATGCTGGCGGCGCTTAAAAATTCCATCGCAAAGTCACGGTCGCTGACGCTGTCTAAGCTGTTGCGCGTCGGCGCATCAAAGCCCAATTCACGCGCGGTGAAGTGCCGGTCGATCGGAAAGGTCGTGCCGGCCAATGCCGCCGCACCCAGCGGGCATCGGTTCATCCGCGACTGGGCGTCGTCAAAACGCTGGTAATCGCGGTCCAACATTTCGTACCACGCCAGCAAATGGTGGCCGAACGTCACCGGCTGCGCGGTTTGCAAATGCGTGAACCCGGGCATGATTAAATCCGCGTGTTCGTCCGCCAGCGTCAAAATGCCACTTTGCAGGCGCTGAATTTGGCCTTTGATCGCATCGATCTGGCTGCGTAGCCATAACCGGATATCGGTCGCGACCTGGTCGTTACGGCTGCGCCCGGTGTGTAATTTTTTGCCAACGTCACCGATCAAGTCCGTCAACCGCGCTTCGATGTTCATGTGCACGTCTTCGCGTGCAATCGACCACTCAAACTCGCCCGCTTGGATTTCCGCTTCGATTTGCTTCAAACCCTCGTCGATTTGGTTGACTTCGTCGGCGGTCAACACGCCCTGAACGCCGAGCATACGAGCATGTGCACGCGAACCGCGGATGTCCTCGCCGGCCATGCGCTGGTCAAATTGGACCGATGCGGTGAACTCTTGCACGAATGCGTCTGTGGCTTCGCTGAATCGGCCGCCCCAGAGGGCATCGTTGTTGGGTTTTTGGGTGCTCATTTCGGTGCTCCGTGTTGTTGCGGGCGACAGTATAGCCAAACCGCCCGCCGGTCACAGTGTTGCACGCCGGTTGGCCTGTCCGCCGTTGTCCACTAATCTAGGGCGACTGTATTTGGAACCACACCATGACCCTGACCATTGCGACCCGCGAATCTCCCCTGGCCTTGTGGCAGGCCGAACACGTCCAGGCTCTATTGCGTGCCGCCCACCCAGATTTGATCGTCGAATTATTGCCGATGACCACCGAGGGCGATCAAAAGCTTGAGGGCCCTTTGTACACGTCCGGTGGCAAGGGCTTGTTCGTTAAAGAGTTGGAAAAAGCCTTGATGGACGGCCGCGCCGACTTGGCCGTGCACTCGCTTAAAGACGTGCCGGTGCACTTTCCCGATGGGCTGGGGTTGACCGGCGTCATGGCCGGCGAGGACCCGCGCGATGCGTTTGTCAGCAACACCGCCGCCCACTTTGACGACTTGCCGGCCGGCGCCACCGTTGGCAGTGCCAGCCTGCGCCGGGTCAGCCAGCTAAAACATGCCCGACCTGACCTGAACTTCGCCGTGGTGCGCGGCAATTTGCAAACGCGCCTGCGCAAACTCGACGAAGGCCAATACGACGCCCTGATTTTGGCCGTCGCCGGGTTAGAGCGCATGGGCATGGCCGATCGCATTGGCCACGCCATTGACCCCGATTTGTGTTTGCCCGCGGTGGGGCAGGGCGTGTTGGGCTTGGAAACCCGTTTGGGTGACGACGCCACCATCGCCCGCATCCAGTGCCTGTTGGATGTCTCGACCGCCCAACGTATCGCCGCCGAACGGGCGGTATCGACACGCCTGGACGGCGGCTGCCAAGTGCCGTTGGCCGTGCACGCCGTGCGGGTGGGTGATGATTTGCGCATCACCGCGCGCGTCGGTGCCCCGGATGGATCGGAGTTAATTGAAGTCGAAACCCAGGGTCCGGCCGACCAAGGCGCCGACATGGGCGTGTCATTGGCCGAACAATTGTTGGCCGATGGCGCCGGTGATTATCTGGTATGAGGGTATTGCTGACTCGCCCCGACGCGGAGTTGAGTCAACTGGCGGACGCCGTCACGCGCCTAGGTCACACCGCCATTTGCGCCCCGGCGCTGGACATCCAGCCGCTGGCGTTTGGCCACCAGGCGATCATGAATATTGATGAGTTCGATATGGTCGTGGTGACCTCGAAGCCCGCGGCGTCGGCGCTGGTATCGGTGCTGGACGAGTATTGGCCGCAGTGGCCCGAGGGCCTGCGCGTGTTGGCGGTTGGCGAGGGCAGTGGCGCGATAACGCGCGCGGCCGACATTGCGACCCAGGTCGCACAACCCAGCACCAGCGAGGGTGTGCTGGCTCACCCCTGGTTGGCGGATAGCCGCCGGGTGTTGCTGGTCACCGGCGCCGGCGGGCGCGGGCTGATCGACGCTGAGCTGGCCGATCGCGGCATCGCCGTCACCCGTTTGGATACTTACCGTCGCGCTAGGGTCCCATTGCCGCCCACGCTCGCGGAGGCTTTACTGGAGCCTGCGGATATTGCCTGGGTGACCTCGGTCGATGCCCTGGACGCCATGCGCGACTGGGCATTGCCGGCGGGGGCGATCCGGAATTGCTGGGTCCCCAGCGCGCGCGTGGCGGATCACGCGCGGTCACTTCATTATTCGTCGGTGCGGGTGCTGCCCGGCGCCGACAATGCCAGCGTGCTGGCGCAACTGACTAAGGAGTCGCTGTGAGCCACGACGATAAGACCGACACGCCACTGGATGCCGTCGATGATGCGGTTGAAGAAACCGTCGAGGCGGTCATGGAAACGCCGATCGAGCCCGCTATTGAGGACGTCGAGCCTGCGCCCGCGCCCGCGGACACACCCAAGCAGCCCGGTCGCGGACTGTCGTTGATCGCTATTGCCGTGTCGCTGGTGGCCTTACTGGGTGTCGGTGCCGGCGGTTGGATGGCTGGCCAGCAAAGCGGCGCGGCCCAGTCTGCGCAATCCGACTTGGCTGCCCAACTGGCCAGCTTGCAAGCCCGTGTCGATGGCCTGGGTTCACCCGGTGCCGACATCAGCGCGCTGCAAGTCGATTTGGCCCGTATCGATGCCAGCCAGCAACAGGTCTTTGCCGCCGCCGAGGGCGCCAGCACCACCAGTCAAAACGTCACCGAACAGCTGTCATCCATGGTCGGCGATTTGGCCGACACTCGCACCCGGATCGAATTGATCGAAGGCAATCGAGCCCAGGAATACCTGCTGGCAGAAGTCGAGTACCTGATGCGGATCGCGATCCAGCGTGTTCAGGCCGGGCGCGATGTCGCCACTGGCTTGTCGTTATTGCTAAGCGCCGATCAGGCCTTGGCGAGTGCCGATGACGCCTCGTTATTCCCCGTGCGCAAAGCCTTGGCCGCTGAAATCGCCGCCCTGCGGGCCGTGCCTGGTTTGGATCGGACCGGGTTGTACCTGAAACTGTCGGCCGCCGCCGAGCAGGTCGATAACCTGCGCATGTCGCCCGCCGAAGTCGACACCGCGCCGGTGGTGGAATCCACCGACGCCATCGACGGCGCCATCAAAACCCTCGCCAGCTTCGTCACCGTGCGCCGCCGCGATAATCCGGTCCAGCCGATGCTGGCGCCGACCGAAGCGGCCTACGTGCGTCAAAACCTGCGTTTGATGATGGAACAAAGCCAGCTGGCGCTGTTGGACGGCGATGCCGGTACTTGGCAAGCCAGTTTGACCCGCGCCCAAGACTGGGTCGGCCGTTATTTCCTCGCCAGTGACACCCAAACCACCGCGTTATTAGAAACGCTGGCGCCACTGGGAAGTATCAATATTGCGCCGGACTTGCCTAGCATGGGCGGGTCGTTGAACGCCTTGCGTGCGGTCCAACAAGCCCGGGTCGATGCCCTCGTAGGGGGTGAATAATGGGCGCCTTTATTAAGGTCGTTCTGTTCTTGGTGTTGCTGGCCGCCTGCTTGCTGGGCGGCACTTGGCTGGGTCAGTTGATTCAAAACGACCCGGGCTACGTGCTGTTGTCCTATGGCACCACCAGCGTCGAGATGAGCCTGTGGGTCGGCCTGGCCGGACTCGTCGTCGCCATGGTGCTGGGATACCTGGCGACGCGCTTGGTCGGCTATGTGCTGAACAGCCCCGGCGGGCTGGGCCGGATGTGGAGCCGCCTGCGCGGTCGTAGCGCCCGCGGTGCGACCCAAAAGGGCTTCATGGAATTGCGCATGGGCCGCTACGAAGCGGCGCTAAAGCACCTGACCGCGGCCGCGCCGCGCTCAGAACTGGCCTTTATTAACTACCTGTCCGCCGCCGAAGCCGCCAACGCCCTGGGCCGCGGCGAACAGCGCGATGCCTTGCTGGTCAAGGCGCTGGAAGCCGTGCCCGGCAGTGAATTGGCGGTCGGCTTGGCCGAAGCGCGAATGCAGTTCGACAACGGTCAACTGGAGGCCTGTGCCCACACCCTGTCGGCGCTGCGCCGGCACAAGCCCAAAGACCCCGAATTGATCACGCTGTCATGCCAGGTCAATCAACAACTCGGCCGCACCGATGAGCTGGTTAAGTTATTGCCGCTGGCGCGCAAAACCGGCGCGTTGCCGGAAACCGATATCGAAGCGCTGGAAATCCAAGCCTTTGCCGATTCGCTGATCCAGGCCGGCGAGGATGCCGAGTCGGTGTCCAAGCCCTCCGAGGTGCCCTTGGCGCTGAAAATTACCTGGGACACGGTGCCCAAACGCCTGCGCACCCATGAACGCTTGGTCGACCCCTACATCAACGGCTTGATCGCCGCCGGCGCCACCGATGCCGCGCGCACGACCTTGGAAGGACTGATCAAAAAAGTTCCCGGCCAAGCCTGGTTTGACCGCTACGGCTCGCTGGAATTGGGTGATGTGGCTGTGCGTCGTCAGTTTTTGGACAAACGCCTAAAAGGCATTACTGACGGTGCCGGGCCCGCGCAATTGGCGCTGGGCCGATTGGCCATGGCCCAGGGCGACCTGACCGCCGCTGAAAGCGCCTTGGAAGCCAGCGCCGAGGCTCAGCCGCGACCGGAGACCTACGAGGCCTTGGCCAACCTGTACCGCGATCAAGGCCGTCACGAGATGACCGCCCAGGCGCTTACGTCGCTGACGCATTTGGTGCGTGATTGGCCCGTGTCGACGGCTGTGGTGGTCAAGGTGGACGCCGAACCGGCGGTTGAGCCCGAGCCCAGCGCGGTCTAGTTCAGCCGAAAAAGGGGCAAAACTACACAACACTACGGCCGACTATCTTTTTTTGTAGTCTTGGCCAGCATAAAAAAGGGCGCCTTTCGGCGCCCTTCACATTTCACAAACCGCTCAACTAGTTCAGCGCTGAAGCCGGCAAGTTCAAACCAAACATGAGTAATTGACCGCCTTGATCGGCTTTGACTGCGCCGACTTGGCCTGCGGATTCACCCTTGTGCTGTAACACCCCGATGAACTGCGAGTCATTCAGGCCAATCGACGCATTGATGCGGGCTTCGCCGGTGCCTTTTAGCTCGTCAGCCGTGTAGAACGTGCCATTGGCTTTGCGTGCCAACAGCGCCGAGACGTTCCAGGTGCCCGAGAACTCCGATGAGGTCGCGGATTTAAACGCACCGGGAATAGCCGCGACGCCGGCCTGAGCCCGCGGGCTTTGCTTGCCACCCGCCATGGCTAGAAAATAACCCTTCGGCTGCGCCAGCTCGAACTTATCCGCGTCCAGCACCAAGGCGTATTTACGCTCGCCAAATTCGTTACCCGAATCCTCGTCGACAATTAGCACGTCCGCATCCGCCGTGCGCACCCACTGCAGCCCGTCCGGGGCGACCATTTGTGCGGTGCCGTCTTTGGCCGTGGCGTGGGTGCCCTGGTTGCCATGCTTAATGCCCTTGTCGGCGACGTCTAGCGATAGCGCGCCGTCGTGGGCGGCCAAAATACGCGTGACCTTGGCTGACAATGCCTGCGGCAAATCGCCATCGGCGACGGCTGCGACAAAGTCGGTCAACTCGACGCCAATCATGCCGCCCTTGTTGGTCATGTTTTGGACGTAACGCTGGTTGGCAATATTGGGGTCAACGGCGGGGTGCTCGGTTTTCGAGTCACCGACGAAAAATGTATAGCCGGCGGGTTGTTCGCTGGCGGCTTGCCACTTGAAGGCCTCGGTATCGCGCACGCTGACCGGCGCATCCCAGCCTTGCCACTGGTAGGACGTGGCAAAGAACTTGGCGTTGAAACGGTCCGGCGCACTGGCGTCGGTCAAATAGTCGTCCAACATCTTGTCATCCGTGTTGATATTGCGGATGCCGAGTCCCGCATAGTCAGCGTTGGCCACGGCCATGCCATACAGCTTGCCGTACAACAGACCGTTGCGGGCCAAAAACTGATCGCGCGCATTGGCGCCCGCCCCAACCGGGTTGCCCTGGGCATCCAGACCCTTTTTACCGACATAGATCCGCAGCGGGGTTGGTTCAATGCCGTGGTTATACCCGGCCATCACCAACACCACATAGTCGGGGTGCTTGGGGTTGATCGGCAGGATCTTTTCGTACCCGGACTGGCCCAACGCCGGCACCGTGTAGGCAGTTTTTGTGGCCAAATCGACGACGACGCTGGCCAATCCCATGGTGTCGTGGGCGTCGACTCCTGTGCCCTCGAACATGCGCTGGATGTTCCATTCTTCCGCCGTCAGCCAAAGGTCGTCGGCAAAGCCCAAGCCGGCGCCGTATTTATACGCAGGCTCGTAAAACGCGCCGCAAAAGGACTGGAAAAAGAAGTCGCCTTCAGTCAAGGCGTGTTCAGCATTGAAGTTAACCCGGGTGCCGTCGGCCAGGGCCTGATTGCCCCAAACGCCATCAGCCGTCACCGCCACGCCAAAGGCGTTGTAAACGGTGTCGAATAGGTGTGATGAGCCCTTGACCAGCCCGGCGGCGCTGTTGCCGTTGGTCAAAAAGGTCGACAACCCGGCGCGGTCATAATCAATCGCATGGATGTGCGAGCCGGTGAACCGGGTGCCGTTTTTCATCGGCCAGCCGTAAGTCTCGTTGGACATGGTGGCGTACGACTCGGATTGGTAAACCACGCGCACGGTGTCGTCATCTAATAACCACGCAGCCTGACCATCCGGATAGCCGGTCAGTGCAAGCCCGGTGGCTTGATCGACTTCGCCGACCGTGGCCAGGGCCTTGATCGCGCTTAGGTAGGGGTAGTCTTGGTCGCCGCTTTGGCCATCCAGGCGTTCGCTGGCGTCGTCGGCGGTGCTGGCTTCGCTCATCACCGCGGTGGTGGTGCCAATCGTGGATAGGCCGGCGTGGGCGCCGGCGATTGCGTTATGCGTAACAAGGGCCAGCGCAAGGGCAATGGCGGTATGACGGTGCAACATCGTTGATTCCTCGGTTAGTCAGGGTTGTCCCTGACGCGAAGGATCCCGGTTAGATGTTATCGACCGGTGACAATTGCGTGACACTTTGATGACGGCTTAGGGCGTTAATCCAGCCCCAATTGCCCCCACATATCATCGACCGCGCCCTTGGTGGCGTCATCCATGACAATCGGCGTGCCCCATTCGCGTTCGGTTTCACCCGGCCACTTGTTGGTCGCATCGATGCCCAATTTGCCGCCTAAGCCAGCCACCGGGGATGCGAAATCCAGGTAGTCGATTGGCGTGTTGTCGACAATGGTCAAGTCGCGGCTGGCGTCCGAGCGCGTAGTGATCGCCCAAATGACGTCCTTCCAGTCGCGCGCATTGATGTCGTCGTCGACCACAATGACGAACTTGGTGTACATGAATTGGCGTAGGAACGACCACACCCCCATCATCACGCGCTTGGCATGACCTGGGTATTGTTTCTTGATGGTGACCACCGCCAAGCGGTAGCTACAGCCTTCCGGCGGCAGATAAAAGTCGACGATTTCCGGGAACTGCTTGATCAACAGCGGCACGAACACTTCGTTCAGCGCGACGCCCAAAATCGCCGGTTCATCCGGCGGCCGTCCGGTGTAGGTCGAGTGATAGATCGGGTCTTTGCGGTGGGTGATGCGGTCCACCGTGAACACCGGAAATTCGTCGACTTCGTTGTAATAACCGGTGTGATCGCCAAACGGGCCTTCGGGTGCCATTTCACCGGGGTGAATGTGGCCCTCTAGGACGATTTCGGCGCTGGCTGGGACCTGCAGGTCCGAGCCAATGCAGTTGACGAGCTCGGTGCGTGATCCGCGCAATAAACCCGCGAACGCATATTCACTCAAGGTGTCCGGCACTGGCGTGACGGCACCTAAAATGGTGCCCGGATCGGCGCCCAGCGCGACCGCGACCGGGAAGGGCTGGCCGGGGTTTTCCTTTTGAAAGGCTTGGAAATCCAAGGCGCCGCCGCGGTGCGACAACCAGCGCATGATCAGCTTGTTTTTGCCGATCACCTGTTGCCGATAAATGCCTAAATTGACGCGTTTGTCGGCGTTTTGCGTGATCACCAACGGCCAGGTCACCAAGGGGCCGGCGTCGCCGGGCCAGCAGGTCTGAACCGGTATTTTGGATAAGTCGACTGCATCGCCTTCGAGTATGACGTCTTGGCAGGGGGCTTTTTTCAGGGTTTTGGGGCCCATGTCCAACACTTTGCGCCAGGTCGGCAGGTTGGCCATCAGCTCTTTAAAGCCTTTCGGCGGCTTGGGCTCTTTTAAAAAGGCGAGCAATTCGCCCAAATCGCGCAGCGCGCTGACGTCTTCCTGGCCCATGCCCATCGCAACACGTCGCGGCGTACCAAACAGGTTCGCCAGCACCGGCATGTCATAGCCAATGGGGTTTTCAAACAGCAACGCAGGACCACCGGCACGCAGGACGCGGTCGGCGATTTCCGTCATTTGAAGGTTCGGATCAACCGGATGCGATATCCGCTTAAGTTCCCCCTGCGCTTCCAGTTGCGCGATGAAGTCCCTCAGATCCTTGTATTTCATATTATTTTACGCGTTTCATGCTCTGGAAGAATTCTTCGTTGGTTTTGAAGTTCTTCATCTTGTCGACCAAGAACTCAATGGCTTGGGTGTCTTCCATCGGGTCCAGCAACTTGCGCAAAATCCACATGCGCTGCAGCTCTTCTTCGGTGGTCAACAAGTCTTCGCGGCGGGTGCCGGATTTGCGGATGTTCAGGGCCGGGAACACGCGCTTTTCAGCGGCGCGGCGGTCCAGGTGAACTTCCGAGTTACCGGTGCCTTTGAATTCTTCAAAGATGACTTCGTCCATTTTCGAACCGGTTTCAACCAGCGCCGTGGCGATGATGGTGAGGCTGCCGCCTTCTTCGATGTTACGCGCGGCACCGAAAAAGCGTTTCGGCTTTTCCAATGCGTTGGCGTCGACACCACCGGTCAATACCTTGCCTGAAGAGGGCTGGACGGTGTTGTAGGCACGTGCCAAACGGGTGATCGAGTCGAGCAAGATCACCACGTCTTTTTTGTGTTCGGTCAAACGCTTGGCTTTTTCGATCACCATTTCGGCGACCTGGACGTGGCGCGCCGGCGGCTCGTCAAAAGTCGATGCCACCACTTCGCCGCGCACGGTGCGCTTCATTTCGGTGACTTCTTCCGGGCGCTCGTCAATCAGCAGCACAATCATGTGCGCTTCGGGGTTGTTCTTGGCGATGCTGTGGGCGACGTTTTGCAGCATCAAGGTCTTACCGGCCTTGGGCGGCGACACGATTAGTGCGCGCTGGCCTTTGCCCATGGGGCTGGTCAGGTCGATGACGCGGGCGGTCAAATCTTCGGTTGAACCGTTGCCGATTTCCATCACCAGGCGTTCTTGCGGGAACAGCGGCGTCAGGTTTTCAAACAAGACTTTGTTTTTAGCGTTTTCCGGGCGGTCAAAGTTGATCTCGTCAACTTTGAGCAGCGCAAAATAGCGTTCGTTGTCTTTGGGGGCGCGGATCTTGCCGGAAATGCTGTCGCCCTTGCGCAGGTTAAATCGGCGAATCTGTGAGGGTGACACGTAGATGTCATCCGGGCCGGCCATGAAGTTGGAGTTGGCCGAGCGCAGGAAACCAAAACCGTCGGACAGCACTTCCAATACGCCATCACCGAAAATGTCTTCGCCGGATTTGGCGTGTTTTTTCAGGATGTTGAAGATAACGTCTTGTTTGCGAGAGCGGGCGAGGTTTTCGAGCCCCATGCTGCTGGCAACTTCGAGCAGTTCAGGGACGGACTTGAGTTTCAGTTCAGACAGATTCATAGATTGATTTGGACCGCGTGCAGGACGCCAGAAGAAAAAGAAGGGGGTTTGCGAGTCGAATGGAATTGACTCGATAGGAAGACTATAGGTGGGTTTTTCGGGGGTGTCTAGGTTTTGGGCTAGTCCGTTGGCACGGGAAGCTCGCCGGCGACCCCGATTGCATGGGTTCGATCGACCAAATAGGCCAGTACGCGTGGGTGGTAGGGCGCATCGTCCAGCGTCAATAACAGCTCGGCCCCGGACATGTCATCCATGTCCTCGTTGACCACCATCATTTGAAAGCGGGTGCTCATGCACAGGTCAATGGCTTCGAAGGCGTCGGCCGCGTGCAACAAGGTGGACCCCGGATTGGCGCCGTGCAGGCTGTCGGCCTGGGCGTCGTTCAAACCGACACATAAAATCTTGTGGGTGATGGGCCGCGGGAAAAGGCTCTGAAATGCGGACATGCGAAACCTCCGTGCTGGAGCCTTAATTTACGCCGACTATCCGTGAGTTCCGTGATCCAGTTTTCAAAAATTGGGGTTTAATTCGGCGGCGGATTGACTTTGTTCAGTCGAATGAGCGCGCCGTCTTGACTGTCGGTCAATAGCCACAAGGTCCCGTCCGGCGACGCTTTGACGTCGCGTATGCGGCCCAATTCGCCGGCGTACCAACGCGTCTCGCGCCAACCCTCGGGGGACGGTGCCAGTTGCACCAGGCTTTGAAACTTCAGCGATCCAATCAGCAAGCTACCGCGCCACGCCGGGTAGGCGTCGTTGTCGCTGTAGGCCATGCCGGACGGGGCGATCGAGGGCGTCCACTGGTAATTTGGGCTGACGAACCCGGGCAATTCGGTGGCCTCACCAATGTCGGTGCCGATGCCATAGTTTTTACCAAAGGTGACCCGCGGCCAGCCATGGTTTTGGCCGCCGGCGATGCGGTTTAATTCGTCGCCGCCCTGGGGCCCGTGTTCGTGGGCCCATAATTCGTCGCCCATCAGTGTTAGCCCTTGGACGTTGCGGTGGCCCATGGAATACAGCGCCGGATGGCCGGGTATGACGCCGGCGGGTGCGCCGTTCAGGTCAAAGCGCAGGATGCTGCCGGCGCTGTCATTGGGGTCTTGAGCGCGCGGCCGGTCGCCGCGGTCGCCGGTCGATAGGTATAAATAGCCCGCGTGAATTTGCAGGCGCCCGCCAAAGTGACGGCCGCCGAAGCTTTTGGCCATGGCGTATAGCTGTGTCGATTGGGTCCACTGATGGTCGCTGATCACGCCGCGCCACAATTCCAGCCCCATGCCCAGTTGCGAGCCGCCGTTTAAGGCCAAATAGGCGACACCGCTGTCGGCGTAGTCCGGTGCCAAGGCGATGTCGAAATAGCCGCCCTGACCGCGTTCGACCTGGGCTGGGGTGCCGGTTATGGGCACGGCGGTGCCGGTGTTCAGGTCAATTCGTAGGACCTGGCCGTTGCGTTCGGTGACCAGCGCGCTGCGGTCGGATTCGAAGGCAATCGACCAGGGGTGATCAAGGCCACCTGCGACGATTTGCGGCACGGCGGCCGTCTCCGCGGTATTGGCCGCGGCGCTGGCCACACTCAGCAACAGAAAATTCAGCGATCGCTTTAACATGGGGATCCCTCGGCTGTTTAGTCAGCAGTGGGGGCGGGGCCGGCGACCTCAAGTGGCCGCGGCGCGCGCTCCAATACCCAGTCCGCAATGCCGGCGTTCAGCCACATGAACAGCAGTGCCACCCAAGCCGTCAGCGCCATCACGGCGCCGCCGGTAACGCCTGCGCCGACCGCACAGCCGCCCGCCAACATGCCACCGAATCCCATCAGTCCGGCGCCGATCAGGTAGCGGCTCAAGCCGGTTTGCTCGGTGAAGGACTGGAGTTTGAATTGGCCGCTGGCGACGGCGGCTAACATGGCCCCGGCAAACACGCCGACGACAATGCCGATATCAAACGACAGCGGCAGCTGCGGCAGGTTGATAAAGCCCATCAGGGTGTCCGCGGACGGTCCGGTGAAGCTGACGCTCTTGACCGCGATAATGTCGAACGACCAGCTGGCATGCCAGGCCGTCAGCCCCCACCCCAGCGCGATGCACAGGCCAACCCCGACCGCGGCCAGGCTGGGCCACAGCCGGTTGGCGTGGACCCGTGCCAGGTAAATCCCGCCGGCCAACAATGCGATCCCCGCAATCAGCGGCAGCCAGGTCGGCAAGCGATCGGCCAAGTTGCGCGCACTGGCGTCAACCAGCCATAAGCCGCCGGCCCATTCCCGCAGCGGCGATAGGCCGCCACGCAAGGTCGCCTGCGAGACCAGTGTCACCACCAACCCGGCGACCAGCGCGCGTTGGTTACCGGTGCCCGATAGCACCAATAGCCGACTGGCACAGCCGCGCGCCATGACCATGCCCCAACCAAACAGTGAGCCGCCGATGATCGCCCCGGACAGGCTGCCGGTTGTGGTCAGTTGGCGGATGCTGGTGGTTTCGAGCGTGCCGTTAAGGATCAACAGCTGGGTGGCGATCAGTGCGGAGGCAAAGGCGAGCAGCCAAATGGCGAATTTTGGGCCGGCGTCGCCTCGCCAGAATTCAACGCACGCGGCGCGCAAACAAAAGCGACTTTGCTGGGCTAAGGCGCCGAACGCGAGGTCGGTTAGGGCGCCGATTAACACCGACACCTGACCGGTGGGGAGGCTTTCTATCCATTCCATCATGCGCCCTAGGATAACCGGATCCGCGCGGCCTGGATACGAGGCTGGGCTGGGTTTGACCTAGGGCAAATTGGGAGGGTGCTGTGCCCTTACACTCGAATCAGTCCGCGGACTTTCGGGTCGCTAAACGCAGCCCACCGTGACTCGGGCAAGCCCCACCAATGCGCGGCGATTTGATCGTACAGGGCGCGATAGTCCAGCGTGTGTTGCATGTCGCCGTCGACCAAGTCACCCAGGTCGGGGTGCGTGCCATGCAGCCCGGGCGTGACACGCCCGCCGAGCATGAAATGGACGTTCGCGGTGCCATGATCGGTGCCTTCGGATCCGTTTTCGCCACTGCGCCGACCAAATTCTGAATAGGTCGAAATCAAGGTGTCGTCCCAGCGCCCCATGGCCATCAGGTTCTGCCGAAATGCACTGAGGCACTCCGCCAGTTCCTGCAACAGCCGGCGTTGGCGCCTGCGCTGGCCCTCGTGGGTATCAAAGCCATCAAGCTGGACATGCAGCACGGGAATGCCGGCTTCGGCGTCGATGATTTTGAGCACATCCGTCAACTGCGCCGACAGCTCGCCCCAGGGCATCTTTCGCGGCGGACTGAAGTAGCGCGATTTTTCCAGCTTGCGTTCTAGCTCGGCCGAGGCACGGGTTAAATCCGCATTGCGCTGATTGACCAACTTTAATAGCGGGTTGCTGGTGTCGCCGGCATCGACTGCGCTTAAATTCTTCATTTGATTCAACCGGGCCATCGACAAATAGGTCCCGTTGCCGTCGGCAAATAGGCCCAAATCACCTTGCAGGCTGACGCCGTGAATGCCGGCGCTGGGGAATACCTGTTCAATCGACTGGGTGACCCAGCCGGATCGGTTGACACGGTGGCCATCACTGCCGCTTTCCCACAGCTGGATCGATTTAAAATGCGAGCGATTTTGATTGGGGTAGCCCAAGCCTTGGACGATCGCCAGGTCATCGGACAGCGCGGGCACCAGCTTGTCGAGGGATTGATGCAGCCCCAGCGCGCCCTGTGACGACTGGCCGATGTCGATGATGTCATCGCGCCCCAGCCCAATGGTCGGCCGAATGCGCCGGTAGTCATCGGATTCATAGGGCACCAGCGTATTGAGCCCGTCATTGGCGCCCTTAAGGTGCAGCAATACCAGGGTTTTGTGGGCCTGGGGTGAGGCCAATAAGCTCGGACTGACAAGGCCCGAACTGGCCGCACCCATCAGCTGCAATAATCGACGTCGATTCATAATCACCTCAAAAAGTACGCGGAATTGACCAGTAACTGGGCGTACTCGTCGACCGCAGTCGGTGTCGCCAGCGCCCAATCGATCGGTCCTAACTGGGCCGCGCTGGCCTGCCACTGGTCGGCGGTTTTGACGCCACTGGCGGGTCGGTAGCGGGTCGCCGCCGCGGCCATCATGTTGCCCATGCCCATTTGGTTGTCCCCGTCACGTTTTGGCGACAACTCGACCAAGGCGACGGCGTCGCCGGTTTTCCAGCGCCGGTCGTTAGCGTATTCGGCAAAGGTCGCCAGTTCAGCCAACCAAAAGGTGGTGCGCTCGGGATAGCGATCCTCGCGCGGGCGTTTCAGTAACTGCTCGGCCTGCGGCGCTAAACCAATCAGTGCTTTAACCAAGGCCCGGTCGGCTTTGCTGAGGCCGTCGTAGTGCTCCATCGACCATTGGTGCAGTCCGCGTAGCGGCACGCTGACGCTGGGGACGCCGGCCTTGTCGCGCCAGGCTTTGGTCGGCCAGCGCTCGAAGCACTCGGGGATACAGTCACGGCCTGTTATTTGCAGCTGGCGCTCGCCGCGCTCGCTGATCGAGTACTCGAAGCCAAAAAATGCCCATTCACGGCCCTCAAATTCCAAGCCATCGAACATAAAGTTGATCGAGCGCCAGCGATCATTTTCGTCGTTCATCCAGCCCAGCACCCATTCGCGCGTATTCAGTGCGCCATCAATCGGTGCAATGTCCGGCGCAAGCGATGTGCCCGTTTCGGCCCACTCGAAGCTCAATTCACCGGAGCAATACAGGTAGCCCGGGTTGCGTTTAGCCCCGCTCGAATCGCCGCGGCAGCCTGGGCTTTGGGTGCCCTGCGACGCCGCACGCTGGCGGCCTTGGTAATCAACGCCGGCCACAAACAGGTTGCGATCACCGCCGTTGCCGGCGGCATCGCGAATAAACCGCACGCCGATGCGCGTGATGCCGGTTAACGAGTCGGGGATCGGCACATGATAGGGCGCCCACTCGATATTGCTTTTGTCCTGGTAACGGCCCAGCCGTTCAGTGTCCCGGGCGTGCGCGACCGAGTATTCGTCGCTGTACCAGGTGCCGCCGTCGTGATTAATGGTCACCCAAAATTCGGGTGGCCCTTGGTAGGCCTCGCCGCCCAGCATGATACGCAGGCTGTCCGTGCCCATCATTTGCGGGGCGCTCGGTGTGGATCCGGGGCTGTGCCATTCAGTTTGGTAAAATTCCGCAAAACGCTGGCGCTCGATCAAATACTCCGGTGCCAACCAATCAATGCCGCCGTCATAGCCACTGACGTCCGGGGGATCTAGTAGGTTTTGACCCTGTGCTTGGATTGCCGCGACCAATTTGACCAGCGCGACGTCGTCGGTCTGGGTCGCCCGTACGGTTCCGACGACGAACTCGGCTGGGCTTTTAACGCCCATGCCCTGGTGGCTGGGGTCCCAAAAATACGCGGACTCCAGCATCACCTGCAGCAACTGATCGATTTGATAGCCGGTGTCGCGAAAGGCGCGGGCAAAGTCGTCGATGGCGCCGGCTGGGGCCGCTTGGCTGCTGATGAATTCGTGGTACAGGCCGGTGACCACATAGCGCGCCGCGGCCGGGGTGTCCAGTATCAGCGCCGGCAGGTCATCGCCGTCGAAATGGCCGCGTTGGCCCAAAATGGCCTTGGAACCGCCCGCCATCGCCCAGGGTTTAAGTTGAAAACGCGTGCCGCCGCGGTCGGTTTCGCCCCACCCCGTCAGCGCAAGCGCAGCCTGCTTAATGTCGCGCTCGCTGTAATTGCCCTCACCCAAGCTGTATAGCTCAAACAATTCCCGGGCCAGGTTTTCATTCGGCGCCTCTTTGGTGTTGCTGGTGTTGTCTAGGTAACGCAACACCGCCGGATCGCGCACGATCCCGGCCAGCAATTGGCGATAGTCGCCGACCGCGTGGGTGCGCAGCAACTGGTGATGGCCCCACAGTGCGTGGCTACGGTTATTCAGGCCGCTGTACCCGACCACAAAGGTGTTGTCCCAAAACATCACCATGCGTTCGGCCATCGGTGACGGCGATTGGATCATTTGCTGGACCCACCATTGGCGCATCATGCCGACCTCGGCATCGCGCGCGCTGCGAAAGCGATCGTTTTCGACCCGGGTGCGCGATTCGTTGCCCCAGTACCGCGGTTCCGTCAGTGCCCAGGCCGGCGCGCCGTCGACGGGTCGTGTCGTCAGGTTATCCAAGGTGGCGCGGATCAGCGCGGAGCGGGGTTGGCCGACATAGGGCCGGATCTCATCGGGGCTGGGTTCAAAGCCGGTTCGACGCAAAAAACTGGCGACATCGGCGGCACTCATGGCGCGGTCTTGCATACGCGGCATGTCACTGCCGGCCAGCCAATCGTCGGCGGTTAGGGCGGGTGCTGGGCTATTCGAGCGCTCAACCACGGTATTACAGCCGGACAGGGCGATGACGATGATGAGTCCGAGGTAGCGCATGGTTTTAAGCCCGTTTAAGAAGGGGTTCCAAAACTATCAAATAACCGAAGTGGCTACAAAAAGTCGGCGTAGCGTTCGAGCAAGCTGGCAGTTTGTGTCAGTCCGATTTTTTCGATGCGAACCATTAATTCATTTGACGTTAGTTTTGGGTTTCTAAAGCGTGCCCGCATCAATCGGATGGCAGTAACAGCATCTATTGGCGCCAGATCTATCGTGTCAGCAATAAAGTCGTCGATCCCGATAGCGAATAGGTCATAGGGTGCCAATACGTGGATCGGAAAGTCTTTAAGGTTCTCCGTCACAATAACGGATGCTTTTGTTTTGATGGCGCAGGCAACTACGTGATGATCATTTACGTCCGGCAACTCAATCAAGCTGATAAGCGGGGTGTAGTCGGCAACGGATGCCTCTGGAAACGCGGTCTCCATGGCGATGCGGTGGCGTTCGGCAGTGTTCGCATCGTGGTACTGCTTTTTAAAAAAACGTTGGAACTCATCAAGAATTTGTTCACGTCATTGTCAGATGTACCCGTTGTCCGCATCCAGCTGCGCCATGTCTGATAACGCGTTCGCGCGTTGCTGATCGCGGCGTACTTTAAAGGCAAATAAATCATCAGCGCGCACCCGACGGTGGCGGCCGGTTCTGGTAAAGGCGATTTGTCCAGATTCGAGTAGCTTGACCAAAAACGGACGTGACACGTTTAGATGATCCGCAGCCTGCTGCGTGGTCAGCTCGGCATCAACCGGCATCAGTTTAAAGCTCTTACCGCGGGAAATTAGCCGTAGCACCTGAAGAAAGGTGTTTGCGATGGCGGGCATCAAAGTGATTTCTGCGGTTTGGTCTTTCTCGAGGGCGACTTGAAGCCGCGCCGGTTGCTGATCGCTAACTAGGCTCGCCATAATCGTGCGCAATTGCTCTGCGTTGCTCACTTCTAACTGGGTGGGCATTCGGTCAATAAAAAAGTCGTTCGAACGTTGTGCCATACCGTCACTGCCTCTTAAGGGGGATATCAGCAAAAAAGTGGCTGAACATGAGGGCAGTATAACCGTATTTATTCGAAATACTCGAACCAGTCGAAATATTCGAAACTGATTGAGGGGCTGTGATGAGGGGGGTGGGGGGCGATTAACCCAAGCAGCACCAACGGCGCCACCCGGGTCATGCCAGTGTTACAGCTGCTCTTCGAGGAAGGCCGCCAACTGGGATTTGTTTAGGGCGCCGACCTTGGTCGCCTTGGCTTCGCCACCCTCGAACAACATCAGCGTCGGGATGCCGCGAACGCCGTATTTTTCAGCGCTGGCGCGGTTTTGGTCAACGTCCAGTTTGGTGATCTGAACGCGGCCTTCGTATTCGCCCGCCAGCTCTTCCAAAACCGGTGCAATCATTTTGCACGGACCACACCATTCGGCCCAAAAGTCGACCAGCACGGGCACGGATGAGGTCAGGACGTCGGCGTCAAAGCTGTCGTCGGAAATATGTTTGATCAGGTCGCTCATGTCGGTTCCTTGAGTTAGTTAGCGAGTCAGGGGTAATGATCGGGGCAGCGGGCCCAAACCTCAACCTACCCTTGCAACAGACGCGCCGCATCCAGCGCGTGATAGGTCAAAATTGCGTCGGCACCGGCGCGTTTAAACGACATCAAGGTTTCCAACATGACCTTGTCCCGGTCCAGCCAGCCGTTGGCGGCGGCGGCTTCCAACATCGCGTACTCGCCGCTGACATGGTAGGCGGTGACGGGCGCCTTCAAATCAGCCTTTAACCGGGCGATGACGTCTAAATACGGCAGCCCGGGTTTGACCATCAAAAAGTCCGCACCCTCAGCCAAATCCATGGCCGCTTCTTGGACCGCCTCGTCGACATTGGCCGGATCCATTTGGTAGGTCTTTTTATCGGCCTTGCCCAAATTGCCGGCGCTGCCGACCGCATCGCGAAACGGCCCGTAGTACGACGACGCGTACTTGGCCGCGTACGACATAATGCAGGTGTGAATGAACCCCGCGTTTTCCAAGCCATCGCGAATCGCGCCAATGCGGCCGTCCATCATGTCCGACGGCCCGATGATGTCGGCACCGGCGTCGGCGTGCGACAGTGACTGGCGCACCAAGGCCTCAACCGTTTGATCGTTCAACACGTAGCCGGCGTCATCAATGATGCCGTCCTGACCGTGGGTCGTGAACGGGTCCAGCGCCGCGTCCGACATGATGCCAATGTCCGGCACCGCGTCTTTGATCGCGCGCATGGTCTGCTGGGCCAAGCCGTCGGGGTTCCAGGCCTCAGCGGCGTCCAGTGACTTAACCTCGCTGGGCGTCACGGGGAACACCGCCAGTGCACTGATACCCAGGTCGCGCGCTTGTTTCGCCTGCTCCACAGCCAGGTCGATGCTTAGCCGGCTGACACCGGGCATACTGGGGATTGGGGATGCCAATTGCCGGCCTGGCTGGACAAAAAACGGCAGAATCAAATCAGCGGGGGTCAGTGATGACTCGCGCACCATGGCACGCAAAAATTCGGTCCGGCGCACGCGGCGCAGGCGAGTTTTTGGAAATTGGCGGCTGGGTTGGGTCTGCATGACTGGCACCTTTGTCTAGTTTCTGTGCGGTAACGACGGCGGAACTAATTCGCCGCGGCTGCCTCATAATAGGTGGACAGTATAAGGATCCCCATGAGTCGTTCACACAGTTTCATCGTTTTAGCCATCGTTGCGGTGGTGGTTGCGTTTTTTGCCTTCGATGTGGGTCACACCCTAACCCTCGCCAACTTAAAGTCGCAACAGGCCGTGTTGGATGCCTTGGTCGCCGCCCGCCCGATCCTCAGCGCATTGGTGTTCGGCCTGATCTATGTCGCCGTGGCCGCGTTGTCGCTGCCCGGCGCGGTGATTTTGACCCTGGCAGGCGGCGCCCTATTTGGGCTCGGATGGGGGCTGCTGCTGGTCAGTTTCGCAAGCTCCGTGGGCGCCACCTTGGCCTTTTTAATCAGCCGAACGCTGTTGCGTGATGCGGTGCTGCGCCGGTTTGGTTCGAACCTACGGGCGATCAACGACGGGGTTGAAAAGGACGGCGCCTTTTACCTGTTTGGGCTGCGCCTGGTGCCGGTCTTTCCCTTTTTCGTGATCAACCTGGTGATGGGGCTGACGCCGATCAAGGCGCCGACCTTTTACTGGGTCAGTCAGCTGGGCATGTTGCCGGGCACCGCGGTGTTCGTGAACGCTGGCACCCAGCTGGCCGGCATTGAGTCCTTGGCTGGGCTGCTGTCGCCCGGGCTGTTGTTGTCATTCGCGCTGTTGGGCGTGTTTCCGATCATTGCTAAAAAGGGCTTGGCTATGCTGTCTGCACGCAAGGTTTACCAAGGCTTAAGCGCGCCAAAATCGTTTGACCAAGACATGATCGTGATTGGCGCAGGCTCCGGCGGCTTGGTCAGCGCCTATATCGCCGCTGCGGTCAAAGCCCAGGTCACGCTGATCGAGCGCTACGCCATGGGCGGCGACTGTTTGAACACCGGCTGTGTGCCATCCAAGGCGCTGATCAAAAGCGCACGCGTCGCGCAGAGCATTCGCGAGGCCGATAAGTTCGGCATCCAAGCCCAGCACCCACAGATTGATTTCGCCGCGGTCATGGATCGCGTGCACGAGGTGATCGCTAAGATCGAGCCCCACGACAGTGTCGAGCGCTACACCGAATTGGGTGTCAACGTGGTCATCGGCGAAGCCCGGGTCATCGACCCCTGGACCGTCGAGGTCAACGGCCGGCGCATTACCGCGCGCAATTTGGTCATCGCCACCGGCGCGCGGCCCTTTGTGCCGCCGATCCCGGGATTGGACAGCGTCGGCTATTACACCAGCGACAACATTTGGGATCTGCGCGAACAGCCCAAACGTTTGTTGGTGTTGGGCGGTGGGCCGATCGGGTGTGAGTTAACCCAGGCCTTTCACCGCTTGGGCTCCGCGGTCACCCAGGTCGACTTGGCGCCGCGCATCATGCCGCGCGAAGACGCCGACGTGGCCGCTTTGGTGGCCGAACGATTCGCCGCCGAGGGCGTTATTACCCACACCTCGACCAAACCATTGCGTTTTGAAATGGACGGCGACCAGCGTGTATTGATTGCCGAAAAAGACGGCCGCGAGCTTCGCATCGAATTTGATGCGGTGTTGGTCGCGGTCGGCCGGCGTGCCAATTCCGAGAGCGACGCCTTGGCGGCGCTGGATTTGCCGGTGCGCGCCAATGGCACCCTGGAGGCCAACGAATACTTGCAGGTTAAGTACCCCAACGTGTTCGCAGTCGGCGATGTGGTCGGGCCTTATCAATTTACCCACGCCGCCGCACACATGGCCTGGTATGCCGCGGTCAACGCCCTGTTTGGGACCTTTAAACTATTCAAGGTCGACTGGTCCGCGCTGTCGTGGGCGACCTTTACGGATCCCGAGGTTGCCCGGGTCGGGTTGTCCGAGGACGAGGCTATCGCCCAGGGCATTGCCTACGAGAAAACCCAGTACGGCATCGATGATTTGGACCGGGCGATCGCCGACGGCACGGACTACGGCTTTGTGAAGGTGCTGACGGTCCCGGGCAAGGACAAAATCTTGGGGGTGACCCTGGTCGGCGCGCATGCCGGCGAGTTGTTACAAGAATTCGTTTTGGCCAAGCGCTGGAAGCTGGGTCTGAACAAGATTCTGGGCACCACCCATGCCTACCCCTCGATGGTCGAGGCCAACAAATACGCTGCGGGCGAGTGGAAACGCGCGCATGTGCCAACACGAGTGCTGCAATGGGTTGCGAAATACCATGCCTGGCGCCGAAACTAGGTCCACTAAGGAAATAATCGACATGAAAACATTAATAGCGGCGGCGATTGCCGCGGTGGCGCTGAATGCCAGCGCATTGGAACCGGATGCCAGCTGGGCCGAGGTCACCGCCGAAGCCCGTGGGCAAAGCGTTTTTTTCAATGCCTGGGGCGGATCGGATTTGATTAACGACTACCTGATGTGGGTCGGCGAGCGCGTCCAAGCCGAGTACGGCGTGACCTTGGAGCACGTCAAAGTCGGTGACATCGCCGAAATCGTGACCCAATTGGAGTCCGCCAAAGCGGTCGGGCGTGACCGCGACGGCAATGTCGACCTGATGTGGATCAACGGCGAAAACTTCGCCAATCTAAAAGCCAACGGCCTGACCTGGGGCGCCTTTGCGGGCAACCTGCCCAATGCCCAATGGGTCGCTGATAAACCGTCGATCGCCTACGATTTCAGTGTCCCGGTGGATGGACTGGAATCGCCCTGGGGCGGTGCCCAGTTGGTGTTCATCCACGACAGTGCGTTGACGCCACAGCCGCCGCGCTCGTCCGCCGCGCTGAAAACCTTTGTCGAAAACGGCGGCCGTTTTAGCTACCCAGCGCCGCCTGCGTTTCACGGCACCACCTTCTTAAAACAAGTACTGGCGGAAGTCACCACGGATGCCGATGCGCTGTTAAACCCGGTGGCCGACGCCGACTTTGACGCCGTCACTGCGCCTTTATGGTCATACTTGGATGCGGTGCACCCCTTACTGCGCGGCCAGGGCAAGGTTTGGCCCGCCAGTGGCGAGGAAACCCGTCAGCTGTTGGACGACGGCGAGGTCGACATCGCCATCAGCTTCAACCCCAACGAAGCCAGCGCCGCGGTGCGCAATGGCCAGCTGCCGGACAGCGCGCGCACCTACATCTTTGACGGCGGCACCATTGGCAACACCCATTTCGTGTCGATCCCGTTCAACGCCAAGGCCAAGGCCGGCGCCATGGTGGTCGCGGACTTCTTGTTGTCACCCGAAGCCCAGGCTCGCAAGGCCGATCCAACCTTTTGGGGTGACCCGACCGTATTGGACCTGGCCAAATTACCGGCCGCTGAGCAAGCCACCTTTGCGGCGATTGATATCGGCCAGTGGGCGTTGCCGATTGCCCAGTTAGCCAACACACGCTCCGAACCCCACGCCAGTTGGGCCGGTGCTTTGGAGGCGGCTTGGGCCGAGCGCTACGCGCGCTAGTCTGGTTGACGCTGGCGGCGGCCTTTGGGTTGCCGCTGGCGCTTGGATTAGCCGGCACCGCGATCGCAGCGGCTGGGGCCTTTCCCGGCTCGCCGGTGGCTGGGTGGATGGCCGCGATAGGCGATCCGCGCTTGGGCGCGGCCATTACGTCGACGCTTTGGACCGGGCTGGGCGCGACCGCACTGGCCCTTTTGCTGGCGCTACTGGCGTTGGTGATTGGTTGGGGGCGGCCGTGGTTTCGGGCCGTGGCGGCCTGGTTGCCGCCGATGTTGGCGGTCCCGCATGCGGCCTTGGCGGTCGGTTTGGTGTTTGTATTGGCCCCCAGCGGCTGGTTGGTTCGGCTGTGGCTAGACAGCCCGCGTCCACCGACCTGGTGGACCGTGCCCGACGCCTATGGCCTCAGTCTACTGGTGGGGCTTGCGCTCAAAGAATTCCCGTTTTTACTGTTTACCGCGCTTGCGCTGTGTCCGCGCTTGGACCCGGATCGCTGGATCAAACAGGGCCGCGTACTGGGCTACAGCCCGATCCGCTGCTGGACCCGTTTGGTGCTGCCGCAACTTTTGCACCAGCTGCGCCTGCCGATTGCGGTGGTGTTGGCGTACAACCTAAGCGTGGTCGACATGGCGATTTTGTTAGGCCCGGGCCAGCCGCCAACGCTGGCGGCGCTGGTGCTGGAGTGGTTTAACCAAGCCGGTGGACGCGCCAAAGCCAGTGCCGGTGCCTGGCTACTGCTGGCGGTGATGGGGGTGGGGTTCGCGCTGTTTGCGGCATTCGGTTGGGTGGTGCGGATCTGGGCTCGGCGCCGCCGGGTCAGTGGTGCGCGCGCCGCCTATGCGGTGTGGCTATGGCCGGCGCGCGCGCTACTGGCGGCTACGGTTGCGGTGGCCGCACTGGCACTCGCGAGTTTGCCGCTGTGGTCGTTGACCCAGCGCTGGCGCTTTCCGGACAGCCTGCCTGGCGCCTGGACCACGCGCTTTTGGCTGGATCGGTGGAACCAACTGGGCGAGTTGCTCTCGCACACGTTGATTTTGGGGCTGGCGTCGACCGCGCTGGCGATCGCCGCGGCCGTGATTTGGCTGGAACTGGAACGTCTGCGCCACGTCCCACGTCTGGACGGCATCTGGACCGTGCCGCTGCTGTTGCCCCAGGTCTGTGTGTTGTTGGGTTGGCAAAGCGCCAGCCTGTGGATTGGCTGGGACGGGCGCGCGGCGACCGTGATTTGGGCCCACTGGGTCTATAGCCTGCCGTACGTCATCTTGATGCTGGCGGATGCCTGGCGGGCGCTCGATCCGGCCTTTGATAAACAGGCGCGGGTGCTGGGCCACGGCTACCTGACTCGGTTGTGGCGCATTCGGCTGCCGCTGATGGCGCGGCCGCTGTTAAGCGCCGCCGCCGTGGCGATGGCCGTCAGCGTTGCCCAATACCTGCCGACCTTGCTGTTAAGCGGGGGCCGTATCCCGACCCTGACCACGGAATTGGTGACCAGCTTTGGCGGCGTCGATCGGCGCATGATCGGCGCCTTGGCAACGCTGCAATTGGCGCTGCCGCTGGTGTGTTTTGGACTGGCCTTGGTGCTGCCTCGAATTTGGTTTCGGAATCGTAAACATGCTTGAAGTAACGGATTTGTCGATTGGCTTTGGGCCGGGCGAATGCCTGCTGGAAGGGGTCTCGTTTCGGGTCGAAGCGGGCGGCGTGCTGGCGCTGCTGGGTCCCTCGGGTAGCGGTAAATCGACCGTGCTGGATTGGCTGACGGGGACGCTGGCGCCCGGCATCCAGGCCCGCGGCCAGCTGCACCTAAACGGTCGCGATTTGAGCGGCGTGCCGACTGAACAGCGCGGCCTGGGGCTGGTGCTGCAGGACGGCAGTTTGTTCCCGCACATGAGTGTGGCCGACAACCTGCGCTTTGGTGCCCGCGAGCCGCTCAATGCCCAGGCCATGGATGCCTTGCTCAACCAGGCCGACTTGGGCGGCATGGCCGATCGCGATCCGGCCACCTTAAGCGGCGGCCAACGCGCACGCGTCAGCTTGCTGCGGACCTTGGTCAGCCAGCCCCAGGCCGTGCTGTTGGATGAACCCTTTGCCAAACTGGACGCTGAATTACGCGATCAAATTCGTGCCTTTACTTGGCAGCACACCGACGCGGTGCCGCGGGTGTTGGTGACCCATGATGCCCAGGACATACCCCCGGGCGCCCAGCGCATTCAATTGGGGGACGCCGCATGCTAGACAAACACCTGGTGCCGCATTTGGTGGCGCCGTTGAATGCGGTGGCCCGTCAATTAAACGCCCGCGGCGTGCGCGCCGACCAGGTTACCTGGGCTGGGTTTGTGCTGGGCTTGGCTTGTGTGGTGGCGCTGGCGATGAATGCCTTTGATTTGGCGTTGGGATTGTTAGTGGCCAATCGAGTTGCCGACGGAGTGGACGGGGCGCTGGCGCGCATGCAAACGCCGACCGACGCCGGTGCCTTTTTGGACATCTGTTTGGACTTTGTGTTTTACGCCCTGTTTCCGATCGGCTTTGCCCTGGCTGACCCGGCCAATGCGCTGGCCGCGGCGGTCTTGATCGCCAGCTTCGTCGGCACCGGGGCCAGCTTCCTGGCCTTTGCCAAATTCGCCGAGGCGCGCGGCATCCAGCACCCGAATTTCGCCTACAAAGGCCTGTATTACCTAAACGGCTTGGCCGAGGGCACCGAGACCATCGCCTGCTTTGTGCTGATGTGCCTGTTACCCCAGCATTTCGTGCTGTTGGCCGGCATTTTTGCGACGATTTGCATAGTCACGGCGGTCAATCGCATTGTTGGTGGCTGGCGTAGCCTGCGCGACTAGCTGGCGTCCTCAAGCGCTTCACTGGCTTCCAGCCAAACCATTTCGGCGTCGTCCAATGCGTCCAGCAAGCGCGCCCGGGCCTGGCCGTCTTCGGTTTGCTGGGCCAGCGGCGTGTCGGTGAAGTAGCCCGGTTCGGCCTGGCTCTGGTCGATCCGTTTTAGCTGGACCTGCAATTTCTCCATCTCGCCTTCGGCACTTTTGAGTGCCTTGCGCAGCGGCGCTAACTGGGTCCGCTGGGCGGCGCGGTTGCGGCGCTGCTCTTTTTGGCTGTTGTCGCTGGTGGCGCTTGGGCTGCCTTGGCGCGGGCTGTCGTCGACCCAGTCCTCAAGTGCGTGGGTCCATACCGACAGCGTGCCGCCGCGCAGTGACCACAGTTGGTCACAGGTGGTTTCCAGCAGGTGGCGGTCGTGGCTGACCAACAACAAAGCGCCGGGAAACTCGACCAGCGCCTCGGCCAGCGCCGCGCGCGCGTCCAAGTCCAGGTGGTTGGTCGGCTCGTCCAAAATCAGCAGGTTCGGCTTTTGCCAGGCAATCAGCGACAACGCCAAGCGTGCCCGCTCGCCACCCGACAAGGCCGTGATCGGTTGATCGATGCGATCGGCGCCAAAGCCCCAGCCGCCCAAAAAGTTACGCAGCTCAAGCTCCCGGGCATTCGGCGCAATCCGCACCAACTCCGCCAACGGCACGCTGTCGGCGCGCAAGGTGTCCAGCTGTTCCTGGGCGAAATAGCCCATTTTGGTGTTTTGCCCGGGGTGCAGCGTGCCCGACTTGGGTTTCAGTTTGCCGACCAAGGTTTTCACCAGCGTCGATTTGCCGGCCCCATTGACCCCCAACAGTCCGACCCGGTCACCCGGGTTTAACGACAAATGCGCGCCACGGACGATGTCCGCGTCCGGATACCCCAGCGTCAGGTCGCTGCCGGCGACCAGCGGGGTCGACAGTTTGTCCGACGACGGAATGTTGAAGTTCAGTGGCGAGCGCGAACGCACCGCCGCCGACACCACCAATTTCTCCATCGCCTTGACCCGGCTTTGGGCCTGCTTGGCCTTGGATGCTTTGGCCTTGAAGCGGTCGACAAAGCTTTGCAGGTGCGCGCGCTTACGATCGGTTTTCGCTTGCTCCGCGCTTTGACGCTCGATTTCGGCCGCGCGCTGGCGCTCAAATTCGCTGTAGCCGCCGGTGTACAGTTTTAGCTGCTGGTCATCCAGCGCCAACACGTGCGAACACACCGAGTCCAAAAAGGCGCGGTCGTGGGCCACCAGCACCAGGGTGCCGGGGTAACGCGCCAGCACTTTTTCCAGCCAAGTAATGGCGTCGATGTCCAGGTGGTTGGTCGGTTCGTCCAGCAGCAACAACTCGCTGGCCTGAAACAGAGCCCGGGCCAAGTTCAAACGCATGCGCCAGCCGCCGGACAGGGCCGACACCGGCTGCGCCTGGCGGTCCTGACTAAAGCCCAAGCCGGCTAACAGTTCCGCCGCCTTGGCCGGTTGGCTCCACCCTTCGATGTCGTTAAAACGCGTGTGCAAATTGGCATCGTCCGGGGCCTCGGCCATGCGCTTTTCCAGCTCGCGAAATTCGCGGTTGGTGTCCAGCAAGTGATCCAGCGCCGAGCACTCCAGTGCCGGCGTTTCCTGGGCCATCGATGCAATCACCGGTTTGCCGGCCAAGCCAAAGTGACCGCTGTCGGCGGACAGTTCGCCACGAATCAGCCGCAGTAGCGACGATTTGCCGGCGCCGTTGTGGCCAATCAGACCGATCCGAGCGCGGTGCGGCGTGCGCAAAGTTTGTTGGTCGATCAGCACACGTGTGCCGACGCGCAGCGTCAGTGAATCCAGTTGCAGCATTAAGGTATCCTTTCGATTTTGGGAGTTTACCGAATGCGCGAAGGCTTGTGGTCATGGGCGGTGCGGGAATATCAAAAGCCGGCGGTCGCGGATGCCTGTTTGGAACTCCAAGACCAGGACGGCGCCAGCGTCTGTGAGCTTTTGTGGTGCGCCTGGTTGGCCCAGTCCGACCATGCCCCCAACGCCCAGGGGCTGTCCGAATTCAGGCGCTTTCGGCGCGGCCTGTACCTGGCCATTGAGCGTCTGCGTGGCGCGCGCCGGTTGCTGGAACTGGACCCGTTAACCCGCGAGCTGGGCACGCGCACGCGGCCGCTGGAAATTGACACCGAGGCGCTGCTGTTAACGCAGCTCGAAGCGCTGCCGGGCGAGCCGCTGAATGGCCGCCGGCCGCTGGATTGTCTGCACGCCATTGACGCTGCCATTCCGTCGCTGGCGCCGAGTGAAGCGACCCAGCGGCGTTACCGTCAACTGATGGAACGACTGGGTGCCGCCGAGGTCTGACGGGTGCTAGTATCCGCTTGCTTAACCACGACAATAGGATGTTCATGAAACAATTTTTGACTGCGGTCGCCTTGTCTGCTGCGACCCTGACTGCCGCCCATGCGGCCCCGACGACTGACGACGAAAAGCTGGCCTACTCGCTGGGTATCGTAGTTGGCGAACGCATTTTTGGTGATTTCGGCGTGTTGGATTACGACCAGTTTCTGGCCGGTATTAAAGACGCGGGTGACGAATCCAGCTGGGCGCTGGATCGCAACCAAATCGGTGAAGTCATGCAAATGGTTCAACAGCGTGTTGCCGCCGAACAGGCCCAGGCCGCTCAAGCCGCTTCGGCTGAAGTGCGCGCTGAAGGCGAAGCCTACTTAGCTGCGAATGCCGCCAAAGACGGCGTCACCGTGACCGAGAGCGGCCTCCAATACCGCTACATCACCCAGGGTGACGGCGCCATGCCCGCCGCTGAAAGCCGCGTCAAAGTCCACTACACGGGCCGTTTGATTGACGGCACGGTATTTGATTCGTCGGTCGATCGCGGTGAGCCGGTTGAGTTTCAGGTCAACCAGCTGATCCAAGCCTGGATCGAAGCGCTGCAGTTAATGAAGGTCGGTGACAAGCTCGAAATCGTCGCGCCCTTTGACATTGCCTACGGCCCCGCGGGCGCACCGCCCAGCATCCCGCCGTTCGCAACCTTGGTGTTCGAAATGGAATTGCTCGATATCGTTTCTGAGTAATTACTGACGCACCAGCGTCGCCAGGTGTCCGGTGCCCGTCAGGGCCCGGACTCGCTGGCCGTCGCGGCTAAAGGCAACAATTCGGGCCGAGCCCGGATTAGACCCTTTGCGCACCGGCATCCGCCAGGTCTGGCTGGGTTCGGTCAAATTCGAGTAGTCCCAAAACGCCGCCCGGCGCTGGGTATTTCCCAACCAAATGCCACCGGCGACGATGCGCGCTGCGGTAATCGTGATGGGTTGTGGGTAATAGCTGCTTTCCTGGGCCAATTCGGCATTAACCGCACCCTCGCCAATCGCCAGCAACCGTGACGGTGCATCGCGCGCGCCGGCAAAGCCTTGATCCTGTTCCAGCGCGACGACCTCGACCTGATCACTGAGTTGCCATTGGTGCGATGGCCGCCGCGCCCCGACCGTCCACAGCGTGACCAAGCCGTCGTCGTTACCCAGCATCAAGCGTTTGCCGTCCAATGCCAGCGCCCGGGTGGTGGTGCCGGATAGCTGCAGCCCGTTGTCCCCGTCCAGCCAATAACCGCCGTTTAAGGTACCGATTAACAGGCGGCCGAAATTGTCGACTGCGACCGCCCGAATCAAGCTGTCCATGGTGCCGGCATTGAGTTCGCGGCCGCTTTGCGCGCTCCACACATGCCAGCGGTTGCCGCTGGCGGTGGCGATGCGGCGGCTGTCGGGCGAAATGCTGGCGGATTCCAAGGCGCTTTCACCGTCCGAGTGTTTCAGTTCGTGCAGTTTGCGGCCCTGTTGAAGCACCCAAATGCCACCCTCGACGGCGCCGACTACGGCCAGCGAACCGTCTTTGGACAGGGCCCCGGTAAAGATGTTTTCACCGAGCAAATCCAGCTGCTCATCCGGCCCGGCTTCGCAGCCCGCCAGACCCAGCAGTGCGGCGGCTAAGAGCGCGCGTACCATGGCAATGCGGCGGCGGCAGCGGTCATGCAGGCGAAGGCGATCGCGGTCCAGCCGGGGATCGACAGCGATAAAAATGTCCACTGCACGTCCGCGCACTCTCCTGTTCCGGTCAACATGGCCGATAACACCTCTAGGAGCGGAAAGCGTTCGATCATGAAGTACAGACCGGGGGCGCAGGCCGGGACCAATTCAGGCGGCAGCGACTGCAAATACAGCTGGCGCGTCGCCAGGGCCAATCCTGACAACCCGATCAGCGCACCCAGGACGGCAAAGGTGCGCACTCGAGTTGGGTTGAACGCCATGACCAAGCCGACCAGACCGAACAAGCCAAAGACCAGGCGCTGGGCCATGCACAGCGGGCACGGCTCGAGGTATAGCACGTATTCCATATAGAATGCGCTCGCCAATAAGCCGAAACAGACCAGTGCAGCCAGCACGCCCAGTGCGCGTGGTTGCCGAATGAAATGGGTGGTGCTGTGCGCCACAGGAGACCTCGATATGCCAGTGTTGTTGTTACTAGTGTCGCTCATAATGCCCGCGTTTGCCGAGGATGTGTTCGACGCCACCGAAAGCTATGTTGGACTGGGTACGCCATTTTACGCCAGCTATGAAAAAACCCGCACCACCATCGGTGTCGCCATGGTCGCCGAGGTGTCGCTAGAAGTCGCCAATGATGACGCGCGCACCCAGGCCATGATCCATCGGCCGCTGCTGCGCGACCGTTTTCAGCGCGTCTTGAGTTTGCAAACCCGTAAAACCTTTGTCACCGCCGAAGGTTGGCAAATATTGGCCCAGCAAGCGCTGGCGTCGTTCAATGCCGCGCTGGCCGACGAGGGCTGCGCGGAGTGCGTGCGTGCGGTGTTGTTCCCCGCCGGCATCGTCCCCGAAGGTTAGTCGTTTAACCCGGTTGGCTGGTTGACGTAGTCGCGGACAAAGGCATCGAATTCGGCGGCGCTGGCGGAACGTGGCAGCGCAGCTTCGGCTTGAATGCTGCCATCGCGCAGTTGCGCCAACTCGGCCAACCGTTCGGGGCTGGTCTCGCCGGCCAGCAAATCCTTTTTCAGCTTTTCAGAACGCGACAGGACCCACTCGAGGTAGCCCATTTTTTGAATCTTGCGTTCGGCCCGTGCCGACGGCAGGCCCTTGGGCATGCTCAGGTGCTCCATGGCCTCTTCGACCGCGGCGACGTGGGCACTGCCGCCTTCATGTAGGTCCAGTTGCTCGGCCACCGCGCGGCAGCGCTTTAAGACCGAGTCGGCCGCATCGGTCAACTTAACCTCGGCGCCATCGACCCAGATACGTTGGCCGTGGGTGCGCCCGGCGCTGGCGATGCGCTGTTGGTTTTCTTCCAGCTGTTCGCACTCGGTTTCGCTGATGCGCGGGTTTTGGCCCAGCGCACAGGCGGTCAAGAAGCAATCCAAGAAGCGCATGGTGCTGGTGCTAATGCCGGCGCCGGCCCAGGGATCGACGTCCATACAGCGAACTTCTAGCCAGTTAACACCGCGATCACGCAGGGCTTTGACGGGGCGTTCGCCCGGCTCTTGCAACTGCTTGGGGCGGACTACCGAGTAGTATTCGTTCTCAATTTGCAGCAGCTTGTTGCTCAGCTGTCGCCAATGATCGCCGTCGCGCACGCCCAATGTTTGATAGTCGTCCCACGGCTGCATGACCGCGCGGCTGAGGCTGTCGGCGTAGCTGTCCAGGGCGTTGAAGCAAATGCCCAGGGTCTGTTGGGCCTTGTTGTGATAGCCCAGATCGCTCATGCGCAAACTGGCGGCGCCACTGGTTAAGCGGGTTGCGCCATTGCGATCAGTGTCGCCGAAAAAACTGCGATCCAATGCCGGGCTGGCGCCGAATAACCACATCAGCAGCCAATAGTGACGCCGGAATCCGCGCAGGGTTAAGAAGTAACCGCGGTTGCGCGCTTCCTGGCCGTCGGCGATGCCGGTGATGTCCTGCCATGCCGCTTCGGGCAACGACCAGTTGTAGTGGACCCCGGCGATGGTCTGCATGCGCCGGCCGTAACGCCAGGCCAGGCCCTCGCGGTAAATCGTTTTCAGCCGGCCAATGTCCGAATTGCCGTACTGGGCCAGCGGAATGTCGGCTTCGTTTTCCGGCAACAGGCAGGGCATGGAATTGGCCCACAACAGCTCGTCACCCATGGCTTTCAGGGTCTCGCGCTGAACGTCCTGCAAAAAGCGCTCGGCGTCTTCGGGCGTTTCACACAGCGGAGTAATGAATTCGAGCAACGACTCCGAATAGTCCGTCGTGATCGCCCCGTGCGTGACCGCCTGGCCCAGTGCCGCCGGGTGCGGCGTTTGCGCCAGCTCCCCAGTCGGCGTGACCCGCAAGGCTTCGCGCTCAATGCCGCGGCGCATACCGGCAACCCAGTGGTTGTCGCGGGGGGCTAATTTTTGAAATTGCTCGGCGGTTATCTTCATCGTGTCTTCGCTTGGGCCGGGCCGACAGTCAATTGCCGACCCCGCAGGGTCCAGTTAATCAACGCAGTTTGCACCGATGTTCGGTGAATTGCGCTCGTAATCGCGACATTGAGCGGTTATTGCAGCTGATCGGAGCCGGGTGCGCTGTTGTCGGCGGTCAGCCAGGTCAGGTCGGTTTGGTCATATTGGTGTTTTTCGCCACAAAACTCGCAATCCACCGACACCGTCGGCTGTTCTTGCATCAATGCGGTCAAGTCCTCGATCCCCAGACTAATCAGGGCGCGCGCACTGCGCTCGCGCGAACAGGGGCAGTGAAACTCGATGTCATGGCCGTCAAACAGCTGAATGGTTTCTTCGTGGTACAGCCGGTGCAGGATCATTTCGGCCGGCAGCTCTTTCAATTCGATCGGTTTAAGCGTGTGCGCCAGCGCCGTCAGGTGCTCCCAGTAACCGGCGTCGACTTGCTCGCCGGCGTTAACCGGCAGCTGTTGCAGCAACATGCCGGCTGCGCGCTTGCCATCCGCCGTCAGCCACAGCCGCGTTGGCAGCTGCTCGGACTGGGCAAAATACCCATCCAGCACTTCCGACAGGTTAGCCCCTTCAAGCGGCACGATGCCTTGGTAGCGCTCGCCGCTATTGGGCAACAGCGAAATGCTCAGGTGACCCTGGCCGTATAGGGACTGCAGGCCGCTGCCTTGGGTCAGTGCGGGATCGTCGTTGTGCTTGGCAATACCGCGCAGGCGGCCTTGGGCGTCGCATTCCACCATCAATAAGCGCAGTGGGCCGGTGCCCTTGGCCTGCAGCACCAGCGAACCGTCCAGCTTTAAGGTGTCCGCCAGCAAAGACGCGGCGACCAAGGCCTGGCCTAACTGTTCGGCGACCCGGGCGGGGTATTGATGGCGCGCAAAGACCTGTGCCAGCGTCTCGTCAAGGCACGCGAACTGGCCGCGCACGGGGTGCCCGTCAAACATAAAACGTTGTCCGTGGTCTGGACTCATGGTTCCTCCTGGCGCTGAAATCGATGGATTTCGCGGCGGTCTTTTTTGCTGGGGCGCGATGATGGCGCCATGATGCCGGCACTTTGAGCGGCTCGGCGTAGGGCTTGTTCTTTGCGTTTGGCTTGGCTGTCTTCGGTTTCGGTGTACAGCAGCTGGGCCTCCGGGGCGCCGCGGCGCTGGGCACTGACCGCATTAACGACCAGGTCGAACACGCTCTGGCCCTTGCTAACGCTTAACGTCATGCCGGCTTCAACGGCTTTGCTAGGTTTGGCGCGGTGACCGTTGATGTGGACGTGACCGCCGTCAATGGCGGCTCGAGCCAGGCCGCGGGTTTTGAAAAAACGCGCCGCCCACAGCCACTTGTCCAGGCGTACGCTATCCGCCATGGGCGAGGCGCAGCGAGGGCGCGAGGTCGGAAAAATCGCGAATCTGTACATGCGCATTGAACTGGCGCGGGTCGCGGTACGAATTGGGGTGATCAATGCCGACCACGGTGCCGACGCCATGACGGTGGGCCGAGTCCAAGACCGCTTCGGAGTCGTCAAAAAATGCACAGCGGCTTAAATCCAGGCTCTGCTCACGCGCCAATGACTGCCAAAAGTGCTCGGCTTCTTTGGGTTGGCCATAATCATGGCTGCTGACCACGCCGTCGACAAAGTGAATCAAATCCAAGGTATCGGCTTTCAGTTGCCAGACCGCGCGGTGGGCATTGGTCGCAATCAGTAGTTTCAGCCCGGCCTTGCGCGCCAGCCGTAAAAAGTCGGTCGACCCCGGGCGCCAGCGAATCAGGTGGCGATGGCGGGCCATGGCGTCCATCACCGGCATCGACAGGTGCTCGGTCCAGTGGTCGACGCAATACCAGTCCAGCGTGCCGCGAGTAGTGCGCATGGGGGTGTGAAATTCGATGTCCAGTCGCTCGGGCGAATAGGCGTGCGCTTCGGGCAAAAAGGTCGGCATGAACTGCAACCAAAAGTGGTCGTCAAAGTGCAGATCCAACAGCGTGCCGTCCATGTCCAACAGCAGGGTGTCGATCCGGTTCCAGTCAATCAATCCGTCGGTCCGTGCGCCAAAAGTGGGTCTATTGTGAGGGCAGGGCGGATGGATTAAAACCCAAGGACTCGCGAGATCATTAAAACAAATGTAGGATGTTTACTACATTACGAGGAAACCCCTATGCCATCAGGTGTTGCTGAGTGGATTGCTCAGCCTTCAGACATTCTTTTGTTCGGTGCCACCGGCGATTTGGCCGGCCGCAAACTGTACCCGGCGCTGTATTGCTTGTTCCGCGACGGTCACCTGCCCGGCGGCTGTCGAATTTTGGGGTTGGCGCGCACGGATCAAAGTGCGGCCGAGTTTACCGCCATCATCCACGCCAAGCTGCAAGAGTTTGCCCCGGAAGGCGAGTACGAAGCCGCCGTGTGGGAGCGCTTTTCAGCGGCCCTGGATTATACCCCTTTGGACGTGCATGACCCCGAGGCCTTTGTCGCCGTGGCTGAGCGCCTGGGTGATCGCAGTGGACGCCCGCTGATCCACTATTTGTCGACCTCACCGAGCTTGTACGGCGCGATCTGTGCGGGCCTGGATCACGCAGGCTTGGCCGGCGCCCAAGCCCGGGTCGTGATCGAAAAGCCGATCGGCACCGACTTGGCCAGCTCTCGCGTGATTAACGACGCGGTTGATGCGGTCTTCCCAGAAGCCTCGATCTACCGTATTGACCACTACTTGGGCAAGGAGACGGTTCAGAACTTGCTGGCGCTGCGCTTTGCCAACGGTATTTTTGAGCCGCGTTGGAATTCAGCCGGCGTCGATCACGTCCAGGTGACGGTGTCCGAGACCGTCGGCGTCGAGGGCCGCTGGGGTTACTACGACGATTCCGGCGCCATGCGCGACATGGTCCAAAACCACATTTTGCAACTGGTCAGCCTGGTGGCGATGGAGCCACCGGCCAGCTTGGACCCGGACGCGGTGCGTGATGAAAAGGTCAAAGTGTTACGCGCACTGCGCCCGATTCGCGACCGTGACATCGAATCCAGCACCGTGCGGGGTCAATACCGCGCCGGGGCGATCGATGGCAAGGCGGTTCCCGGTTACCTCGAAGAGCCCGGTTGCAAACCCGGTTCGCGAACCGAAACCTTTGTCGCGTTGCGCGCTGAGATCGACAACTGGCGCTGGGCCGGGGTGCCGTTTTACCTGCGCACGGGCAAGCGCATGCCGCACCGGTACTCGGAAATCGTGGTCCAATTCCGCGACGTACCGCACGACCTGTTTGCCCCCGAAAACGCCGACGTTCAGGCCAACAAGTTGGTGATTCGTCTGCAGCCCCAGGAAGGCATCCAGCTACAGATGATGTACAAGGTGCGCGGATTGGGTGGCGGCATGAAGCTGCAAAAAGCCGAGCTGAACCTGTCGACCGAAGACTTCAAGCCGCCGCGCAACGCCTACGAGCGTTTGTTATTTGACGTGGTCCGCGGTAACCAAACGCTGTTCGTGCGCCGTGACGAAGTCGAGGTCGCTTGGCGTTGGGTCGATGACATCATGCAGGCCTGGCAGAGCGAAACAAGCGCCCCGAAACACTACAGCGCCGGCACCTGGGGCCCGACCTCAGCGATTGCCTTGGCCGAACGAAATGGACACAGCTGGCATGAGTGAAGTGAACTGGGTCGTACGCGACCAACGCGATACCTTGATGCGTGACCTGGCCGCGGATATTTGCGCGCGCTTGCACGGCGCCATCCAACAGCGTGGCATCGCCTTTTTGGCGGTTAGCGGCGGCAGCACGGTGAAAACTCTGTTCCCGCTGTTGGCCAACACGCCGATCGACTGGGCCCACGTGCGCATCGGTTTGGTCGACGACCGCTGGGTTGACGAGTTCAGCGCCGATTCGAATGAACGCTTGGTGCGTGAATTGCTGTTGCAAAATAAAGCCGTCGACGCCCAGTTCGTGCCGATGAAAACGCCGCACGCATCGCCCGAGGCCGGCGTCGCTCAGCGCAACCAAGATTACGCTGCGTTGCCTTGGCCGTGCGATGTGATGCTGCTGGGTATGGGTGAGGACGCGCACACCGCCAGTCTGTTCCCGTGCTCCGAAGAACTTGGCCGGGCCTTGACCACGGACGATGTGGTGGTGGCGGTCAATCCGACCACGGCACCCTACGCACGCATGAGCCTATCGCTGGCGAGTGTGATTAACTCGCGCTACATCGTGGTGCTGACCTGTGGCGCCAGCAAACGCGCGGTATTGGAGGCGGCGTTGAAAGACGGTCCGGTCGCGGACATGCCGATTCGTGGCGCGCTGCGGGCGACCGCGCCTTGTGCGATTTACTACGCACCCTGATAATCCAAGCACCAGGGAATAATCGGTCAGGATGACCCGCTTTATGGGACATCTATGCCGGTTAAAACTGAACCGCTGTGCGAACAACTTCGGGCGATTGCTGATTTAGCCCTCGACTATGCGTGTACGGGGTTGGCGCCGGAGCATTACCAACCCGTCATTCAGCGCTTTCACGCGGCGGTGCACGCCTTGCCGTTGTGCACTCAGCTGGTACGCATACTCAGGGATATCCACAGCCTCGGGCTCGAGGACGATCTGACCACGCTGATCGAACGCTCGGTGTTGGCCGATGCCGCCGCGCGTCCAGATCTGCCGCTGAGCCAAATCCGGGTGCTGTTTGACTGCGCCGACTGGGAGTCGTTAAAAGTCATGGCGCGCAACCCGACGCTGGACGATTTCACTCGCCACCGCGCCCGCCAACTCGCCGATCACATCATGCGCGCCCATTTGAGCGGTGCTTAATCCGGTGGCGCCCAGCCGGGCGTCAACTGATCCAAAATAAAGCGGTAGCACTGGGCGACGTCGGCCAAATGGCCAAAACGTCCACTGGCGCCGCCGTGCCCGGCGTCTTCCATGGCCAGCACAATCGGCGCGTTGCCGGTTTGGGCGGCACGCAGCCGCGTGCACCATTTAAGGGGCTCCCAAAATGTCACGCGCGGGTCGGTCAGCCCAGCGGTAATCCACAGCGGCGGATAAGCGCGCGGGCGCACGTTGTCGTACGGCGAATATGACTGGATCCGTTTGAACGCCTCGGCGTCTTCGATTGGGTTGCCCCATTCCGGCCACTCCGGCGGTGTCAGAGGCAGGTCGGGATCCAGCATGGTGTTCAACACATCGACGAAGGGTACATCCGCGACCACCCCGGCTAAATCTTCGGCGCGCCGGTTGAGCACACAGCCCACTAACATGCCGCCGGCACTGCCGCCGTGGATGACCACGCGCGGGCCGCGGTTTTCCAAGACCCAGTCCAGCGCCGCCTCAAAATCATCAAAGGTGTTGGTCTTGTAGGCGTCCCGGCCTTGCTCGTACCAGTGATAACCCAGTTCCATGCCGCCGCGGACGTGGGCGGTGACATGACACACGCCGCGCTCGACTAGGCTTAAACGGTGGCGCGAAAACGCCGGTTCCAAGCTGACGCCATAGGCCCCGTAGCCATACAGCAGCGTTGGCGCCGGGCTGGGTGGGTTGGCCATTTCCAGCACCGTCAGCGGCACCCGTGTGCCGTCTGGACTGACGGCCCATTCCCGACGAACCCGGTAATCGTCGGGGTTGTGGCCGCACGGTAGGGTTTCGGTTTTGAGCGTGCGAACGGCGCCACTGTCCAAATCCAATTGCCAGGTTTCGGCCGGGTGGCGTGGCGATGAAAAGCCCAGTCGCTGCCACTGTTGATGGCTTTCGAGTACGCCGATTAATCCCAAATCACAGATCGGCTCGGGCGGTGACAGGCTCTGCCAGGTCCGGTCCTGGTGGCGGCGCCAGCGCAGCGCGGGCACAAAATCACGGCTTTCGAGCACGATCAAAAAGTCATCCAGCACCGCCCAGTCGTCGAGCAGCCCATGCTCGGGTGCGTACAGCGGTTGCCAGTCGTGCGGCTGCGCCGCGTCGGCCTGGTAAAGGGCGAAATCAGCGCGTTCGTGGTTGGACTTGATAATCAGCCGGTCGCGGTGGGTTTCGACCTCGTATTCACGGCCCTGGTCGCGGTCACAAATCGGTCCGGATAACTCGCCACCCGCCAGGTCCAGCAAGCGCACTTCGCTGACCTGGTGCTGGTGGGCGCTGACAATACCAAAGCGTCCGTCTTGGGTTTCCGCCAGGCTCAAAAACCAGCCGGTGTCGGGCTCGGCATAGATCAGCGTGATTTCATCGCGGATAAAATTCCAACGCCGCACTTCGCGTGGGCGGCTTTCGGCGTCCAGCCAGACATAAATCAGGTCGCCATCGTGGGTCCAGACCATTTGCGCCTGGGCATCGCCGATCGAAAACTCGGCATCACCGCCGGGACGGGCGACGTGCAGCTGATAGCGCTCGTTGCCATCGGTGTCGACGCTGTAGGCAATCCATTCATGGTCCCAGGCGTGCTCGACACAGCCCAGATCCCAAAATTCGAAGCCGCGGGCCTTGGCCGGGCCGTCGAAATAGGTTTCGCGGGTGTCGCTGCCGTCGCGGCGGCGGGTATAGCAGGGGTAGTCGGCGCCGTCTTGGTAGTGCCAGCCATAATGCCAATGGTCGTGGGGCGTCTCCAACCCGATTGGGGCCGGCGCCATGCGCGATTTGAATTCGTCGACCAAGGCCGCTTCCGCCTCGAGCTGGGTAAATTGCGCGGCGTAGCGCGCTTCATCATCCAATAGCTGGGTAATGGGCTCGGGTAGTAGGGCCGGGTCGTCGAGGGCTTCACGCCAATTGTGCGGCCGCAGGTCCGGGTAAGGATCGGTCAGTGGTTGGCCGTGAAAGGTGCGGTGGGTGGGGCGACTGGGGTGCTGGGGTATGTGCATGGGCGAAGCCTAGCACTGTATGCAAAATGGCGGGAGCGCCGGGTGACGCTCCGCCCATGTGGTGGTTGAATTAGCTACGATCGCCCTTCATGCCGTAGCCGTCCTTGCCGTCGCGCTTTTCCATTTTGGCCTGACGCTTTTGCATCCGCTCATCAAAGGTCACTTGCTGTTCGGGTGTCAAAATGGCCCGAACGTTGGCGCTAAATGCGGCGTGCATCGCCTGCATGGTGGCGCGCTGTTGATCGCGTAATTCCATCATTTGAGTTTGCTGGGCATCGGTTAAATCCAGGCCTTTCATCATGCGATCCCCGCGGCCATCAGCGACGGCGAAACCGGCGGTGGCAGTGGCGACGACTAACGCAGAGATCATTGCAATTTTCTTCATGGGTGGTGCTCCTCGTAGTTGATGAGTGCACTATGCGCGGTACCACCATGAACTTGGGTATCGCGCCGTAAAGCTTTGTAAAGAACAATGTCAGCGCCTCCAATTAGCGACAGACTGCACACTATGAATCGATTACTGATGGTTGAAGACGACCCGGATCTGGCTGACTTGTTGGCACAGGTTCTGGCTTTTGAAGGGTTTGAAATTGAGCAGGCGCCCAGTTTGGCAGCCGCGCGTGAGTGTTTGAAAAAGCCGCAAAGTCTGGTCTTGTTGGACGTCGGCCTGCCCGACGGCAACGGCTTTGACTTGTTGCGTGAAATCCGCGAGGCCCACCCGGACTTACCGGTCATCATGCTGACCGCCCGTGGCGAGGCGATGGACCGGGTGCTGGGATTGGAGTTGGGGGCGGACGATTACCTGCCAAAACCGTTCGAGACGCGTGAGTTGACCGCGCGCATCCGTGCGGTGCTGCGCCGTGCCCATGCCCAGGTTGCGGTGCATGATTCGGCCATGGTGTTGAACCATGCCCGGCGCGAGGCCAAGTTGTCCGGTGACTTAATCGATGTCACCGCGGCCGAGTTCGATTTGCTGGATTTATTGTTGGCCAAATCACCCGAGCCGGTGTCCAAGGACGAGCTCAGCGAGAGCGCCTTGGGCAAACCGTTGGGGCCCTATGATCGTGCCATCGATGTGCACATATCGCGGCTGCGTAAAAAACTTGGCGAGGGTCAGGGCGCGCCGAAAATCGTTGCCCTGCGCAACCGTGGCTACCAATGGGTCGAGCCTGAATGAGCCTATTTTGGCGCATCTTTACCGGCTTTTGGCTGGCGCTGGTGGTGGTCGCCGCCACCGTTGGCATGCTGACGCATGTGCTGCGTGAAATTCCATCCAGCGACGTTGATCCCGCCGGTGCTGCGGTGCTGGGGCGGGTCGCTCAGGTCGTCAACGCGCAGTTGGCGCGCGACGGTTTGGCCGGTCTGGACAGTCTCGAATCGCGTCGCCTGCGGCCGTATCTTTATTCGATGGACAACCAGCCGATTGGCCCGCGTCGGCCGTTCTTGGACGACATTGCCGAGGACTCGGAACCCTCGGCCCCGCGCATGTGGATTGATGGCGGGCGCGTTTTTTTAGGGCCGGCCTTGGTGTTCTTAGACGATCAGCCGCTGAAAATGTTTTTGGTCACGCGCCAGCCGCGAATCGCCCAGGAACCGCCCGAACAACGCCTGTTTTGGTTCGTCATGATCGGCGCCTTGGTGGCGGCGGTGCTGGCCTACGGGTTGTCGCGCCACTTAAGCCGGCCGATTGTGGCCCTGACCCGCTGGGCCGGTGCGCTGGGGCGTGATTTGGACACCCCGGCCCCGCGTGGCACCACTGAACGCGCTGATGAGGCCGGCAACTTGGCGCGTGAATTGACCGCTATGGCCGGGCGTATTCGCGACCAGCTTGAAGCGCAGCGCGCACTGACGCGGATGATCTCCCACGAAGTCCGCAGCCCGCTGACGCGATTAAAGTTGGTGTTGGATTTGATCGAGCGGGCGCCGGACAAAGCCGGCGACATACTGCCGCGTGCGCACCAACAAATCAGCGCGCTGGATGCGCTGTTAGAACAGATGCTGACGTTGTCGCGGTTGGACGCGGATGCTTGGGTGTTAGCACCGACGTCCCAGGGTTGGGCGCTGCGCATCGGCCAGTGGATCGACGAGTGGCGTGAGCAAGCCCAGGCCGAGGGTATCGAGTTGAGCGTGCAGGGCCCGACGTTTAACGGTCCGGCGGACCCTGCGCTGGTGCGTATTGGGCTGGATAACTTGGTCCGTAATGCGATTCAGTTAAGTCAGCCGGGGCAGTCCATCCAGATCCTTCAATCGGCCCACGGCTTTGATGTCCGTGATCAAGCCGGCGGCATGGACCCGACCTTGCTTGGACAGGCCGCGGAACCCTTTTATCAGGGCGTGACCCCCAGCGGCAGCAGCGGTTTGGGGCTGGCGATTGTGCACCGAATTGCGCGCGTTCACGGCGGCCAGCTGACCCTGACCAACGTCGGCGATGGCCTCAGCGCCAACTTGCGGCTAACGGCTTAGGCGCACGGCGACCTTATATTTGTCCAACGCCTCGGTGGTTTGGCCCAGGGCCGCCAGCGAATCACCCCAGGTCCGCCACAGCGCAGGGTCCTCGACGGCGTCGCTCATGGCCGCGCTGAAGCTTTCGTGAGCGGCATGGTTTAGGCCTTGGGCGGCCTGCAATGCAGCTACCTTTAAGCGCAGTGCCGGCACGCCGATGTCAGCCTGATCCAGGGCCTGTGCCGCCAGGTCCGGGTACTCGGCGCGGGTATAAAAATCGGCTTTGGCGATCCATTGATCGTCACTCAATTCACCGCTCGCTTGGGCCATGCGCTTGAACGCCGCGTTGCGCTCGCCGCGCTGCTCCAGCGCCAGCGCCCAGGCCAAATGCGCCGGGCCAAAATCCGGCGCCAGACGCGCGGCTTGGCGGTACTTGCTGATGGCGCCGATTAAATCCCCCGAGCCCTCGGCCACTTGGCCCCAGTAAACATAGAGCTGAGCGTCATCAGGTGCGCGCACCACGGCGCTGCGGATCCAGGCCTCGGCGGCATCGGTTTGTTGGGTTTCAATCCAGGCATTCAACAATTGCCCTTGCGCGGGCTTCGATAGCTGCGTCGCATGCGGGGCCAGCCAGCTGCTGACGCGGTCAAATGCGCCCAATTCGTGAGCCAGTTGTGCGGCCTGCTCGGCGTCGCCGCGAGCCAAGTCGAGCTGGTTGTAACTGTCCAGCGCCGCTTCGTTGAGGCCTTGACTGCGGTAGGCGCGCGCCAGCCACAGTGCCATGCCTGGGGCGTCGTCGCGGGCTTGCAGCTGAGCGCGCGCGAGCTGCGCGGCGACGGCCGCGTCATCGTGGGCCATGGCGTACTCAACCTGGACGGTGACGACGCGCGCCAGGCGTTGTTCGCCGGCACTCAATTGCGATCGGGTGGCTTGGCCCAGCTGGGCCGCGGCGATAAAGCGGTGGCGCGACCAGTGTGCCGTCTTGGGCAGATTGCGCAGACTGATGGCGGCGTCCTCATCAAAGCCCAGGGCGGTGTTGATCAGTGCGCCCAGATGATTGGCGTGGTCCGGGCTCAGACTCGCGAGTCGTTGCTGGATCGCGGTCGCCTGGGTGGTGTCGCCACGCGCCAGCGCTAAGCGGCCGTGTGACCAGGCGCGACTGACGTCGTCGCCCATGGCGTCGGCGGCCTGTTCGGCGGCTTCATTGTCCAGCCCCAACAGCGCCTCGAATCGCAGCGCATGGCTGGCGTCATCGCCCCCACGAATTAGCCCGAGCGCGTTCGCCGGCTGGTTGTCCCAGGCCCACTGCTGAGCGGCCCAGTTGCGTGCGGCGGGTAATTCAATGGCGGCGGCTGCGCGCAATGCAGCATCGACGTCGCCGCGGTCAAACTGCAGTTGGGCGCGAACCAGGTCGGCGCCGGGGCTATCGACATCGGCGATCAGTGCCCGTGCCTGCTCGTAGCGGGCACGCATGCGCAACGCGCCGGCTAAGGTGGTGCGCTGAGCGCTGCTGAGCTGCTGACTGGGGAGCTGGCTAAGGGCGGCGATGACGCCGTCGTGCTGGCCCAGGGCGGCGGCAATTTGCGCACGCAGCGGCCATTGCGCCGGTCCCTCCACAGCGTCAATCCACTGTTGGGCGAGCGCCACTTGACCCAGACCCAGGGCGACGTCGACCCGCAGTTGCGGATCGCTGCTGTGGGCGGATTCGAGCATGGTTAACGCCGACTCGGTGTTGCCATCGTCGGCCGCAATGCGGGCCAGCGCAATGCGCACCAAGCCCTGGTATTCGCCGGCATCGTAGCCTTCGTACATCTGCCACGCCTCGGCCCGGCGCTGGGCTAAATACAAAGCGCGTGCCCGCGTCAGGTCGGCTTCGGGGCCGTGGCTCACGGCCAGACTGGCGAGCGCGGCGTCATACGCCCCTTCGGCAATTTGTGACTGGGCTGCGAATACTGGGTTGACGGACCCCAACGCCAAGCGTTGAAAACTCGGCAGCAAGGTCAGTTCGTGGGCCAACGGAGCATTCGCGGTGAGCTGCTGGCCATTCAGACGCGCTCGCAGCGTCCATTCGTGTTCGGTGGCAATCGCATCCATCGCCAGCACCGGCACCGGCGCGCCCATGAATATCAGGCCCTTGGCCATCAGCGTTTCCAGTGTCAACGCACCGTCCAGACAGCGGCCTTTGAAATCGCCACCGGCCGGTGCGGGCAGCCAAGGATCGGACGCGCCTTGGTGCGGTCCCAAATCGTCGGTCAGGCGTTGACACAGCAGCGGCGCCAACCCGGCTGGCGTTTGCTGACTGATTAGAGTCGGGCCTTGGATGAACAGCCAGGGCTGCTGGGACCACCAGCCTAGGTAGGCTGCGAGCGCCAATGTCAGGCCGATAAACAACCACGGCGCCCGTGAACGGCGCGGCGTTGGGCCAGGCAGCGCCAGTCGCAGGGCGGTGCCGTCGGACAGGGTCAGTTCCTGGTCCGTGAGTCGAAGTTGCAAGTCAGTTTTCACACCTTCAGTGTAGTCAAGGAATCGGAGCGTAGCGGTGGTGCGTCAAAACCCTGAGGCAAGCGCGTTATAGTGCGCCGACCAAGGAGGCTAGGATGGATGTTTTGAACGTTGTCGGGACGCTGCTGTTTGTCGCCGGACTGGGCGCGCTGGTGATGCTGAATTGGCGGTTGCTGCTGAAAGTGATCGGCCAACGCAGGCGTAACGAAATTGCCATCGGGATCAAAGGCGATGACATGGAGCGGGCGGTCTCGGCGCATCGCAATTTTATTGAAAACACGCCGATTAATTTGATCGCGCCGGCCATCACCTTTGCCCTGGGCTATGCGCTGCTGGCATCGATTGCGGTGCTGATTTTACTGGTTGGCCGGTTGTTTCACGCCAACGGCATTCAAAATCCGCGCGAAAGCGAGACTGATTTTCGCAACCGCGCGCGTGGCATGCGCCTGACCTTTGCCGCCACCATCGCCGGTATGTTGGCGCTGGTGGTGGCGCTGGTTCACCGTGGCTTTTAGCCGAGGCCACCGATCAACAGGTACTTCAGCTCGAAATACTCTTCAATGCCGGCGCTGGACCCTTCGCGGCCTAGGCCGGACTGTTTGACGCCACCAAAGGGCGCCGCCTCGGTCGAGATTAAGCCCTCGTTGATGCCAATGATGCCGCTTTCCAGGGCCTCGGCCACGCGCCACACACGGGCCAGGTCGCGGCTGTAAAAGTACGCCGCCAAGCCGAAGTCGCTGTCGTTGGCCTTGGCGATGACGTCGGCCTCGCTGTCGAATTTGACCAGGCCGGCGACCGGACCAAAGGTTTCCTCGCGGCACAGCAAGGCATCGGCACTGACGCCGGTGATCAGGGTCGGTTGGTAAAAGTGTCCGCTAAGCCCGGTTTGTGCGCGTTGGCCGCCGATAACGACGGTGCCGCCACGCTGGACGGCATCGGCGACATGGCGCTCAACCTTTTCAAGCGCCGCCTGATTGATCAGCGGCCCCTGCGTGATGCCCTCATCTAGCCCATTGCCGACGGTCAGTTTAGCGACCTCGGCGGTCAGCTTATCGACAAAGGCATCGTAGACACCGGCCTGTATGTAAAAGCGGTTGGCACAGACACAGGTCTGGCCGGCGTTACGGTATTTCGACGCCATGGCGCCGGCCACAGCGTCATCCAAGTCGGCATCGTCAAAAACAATAAAGGGAGCGTTGCCGCCCAATTCCAGCGACAACCGCTTAACCGTTTCGCTGGACTGCGCCATCAGTAGCTTGCCAACCCGGGTGGATCCGGTGAACGACAGCTTGCGGACGGTTTTATTCGCGGTCATCTCGGCGCCGATAGCCTCGGCATACCCGGTTACGCAGCTAAGGACTCCGTCCGGGACGCCGGCCTGCTGGGCCAGCTTCATCAGCGCCAGGGCTGAAAATGGCGTCAGCTCCGATGGCTTGACCACAAAGGTGCAACCCGCTGCCAAGGCCGGTGCGGCTTTGCGCGTGATCATCGCCAACGGGAAGTTCCAGGGGGCGATCGCCGCGACCACGCCGACCGCTGTTTTCTGGACGACAATGCGCGCGTCGGTTTTGTGCGCCGGCACCAGGGTGCCGCCGGCACGTTTGCCTTCCTCGGCAAACCATTCGACAAAGCTGGCGGCGTAGGCGACTTCGCCGCGTGCCTCTGCAAGCGGCTTGCCCTGCTCCAAGGTCATGAGCTGTGCTAAATCGTCTTGGTGCTGGTGAATCAGCTCAAACCAGCGTTTTAAAATGTTGGCGCGGTGTTTGGCGGTGGTGGCTTTCCATGGGCCGAGGGCGGCCTGGGCTGCGTCGATGGCCTGACGCGTGTGCTCGGCGCCCAAGGCTGGCACGGATCCAAGCACGGCACCGGTCGCGGGGTTAGTAACGTCGATGCGCTGCGGGGCATCGACCCACTGGCCGCCAATAAAGGCACGTTGTTGAAACAGATCGGGGGCATTTAACTGCATGCTAACTCCTAGGGTCGTTACTCGACGCGGTCATCCTTTGGCGATTTGCTAAAGAAGGCTTTGTAGCGGCGAGTGAAATACGAGGTGGTGCTGAAACCCGAGAGTATCGCAACTTCGGTCACCGGCAAGGTCGTTTGACGCAATAGTGTTTGTGCATGCCCTAGCCGGAGCGCCGTGTAAAAGCGCGCCGGACGGTGTCCCAGGTGTTGGTCAAACAAGCGCTCCAGATGGCGCTTGGAGACATTGGACCTGGACGCGATCTGGTCGATGGTCATCGGCGACTCGATGTTGCTTTCCATCAAACTGACGGCCTGGGCTAAGCGTGCGTTATGAATGTTATAGCGTGCTACCGGTGACATTTGCTGCTGGTCTTGGGCGCTACGAATTTGCGGATGGACACACTGTTCGGCAACGCTTTTTGCCAGTTCCGGACCCACTTCGCGGCGAATGATTTCAAGCACAAAGTCCAGTCCCGCCGCGCCTCCCGAACAGGTCCAGCGGTTGTCGGAAAATTCGTACAGGTTGTTGGTTAAAAAGATGCTTGGGAAGCGCTCGGCGAAACCCGTTCGCAACGACCAATGCACGGTGCAGGTGCGCCCGCGCAGCACCCCAGCATTCGCCAGTACGTAGCTGCCGGACGAGGTCGACCCGATGACCTTGCCCGCACGCGCCAGCCCACGCAGCCAGCGGTAGTCGGCGTCGGCCAAGTCGGTGCCGGCGACCAAACCCGAGACCACAAACAGCGCATCCAAATCGGCGGTCTCGGACATCGGTCGGTGCGGGTGAAACATCAGGCCGTCGCTGGCTTCGGTGGGGGCATCGTTGAGGCAGTAATGGACCCATTCGAACTGCTTGTGCTCGGATAACCGATTGGCGATGCGCATCGGTTCGGTCATCGAGGCGAACGACAGGTGAGAAAATTGTGGCAGCAATAAAAAGCCGAAGCGCTTCATCCGGTGATCCGATTATGTGTCATGCCCGTAGTGTGCGTGGGCGGCTGTCGGCAGGGCGTCACAAATGCGACATTATGCGTCGCATTTGTAGGCTATTGCCCGAGCATTTGACCCGCCATGGCACGCAGCGCTGCTCGGGTGTCAGCAAAGTCGATGCCCAGGTCGTTGCGCGCTCGGCGGTTGTCGGCCTCAAACGCATGGCCGCAATTGCGGCTGATGAAACGTCGCGTCAGTTCCGGCTCGAAGGCTGGGCCGACTAACCACAATAACCACTTGGGCAGTTGCCGCGGTGACAGGTCCAGCGTTGGGTCCAGCGCCAACAGCTCCGCTGCCATGTCGGCCATGCTCAGGCTTTGGCCGTGCACAATCACCCGTTCGCTCCAATCATTAAACGCCAGTTGAACATGCGCGGTCGCCACATCGCGCACATCTACCGTGCCAATCGTCAGCGGCGGCATACCTTGGGCCAGTCGCCCCGAGCACATGCGTTCGACCAGCTCAAAGCTACCGGATGCCGAGGGTTGCCCCAGTGCGGGACCGACCACCAAGGACGGGTGCACTGTGGCCAGGGTCCAGCGTGACTGGGCGTCGGCCATGCGCCAGGCCAAGCGCTCGGCTTCGGCTTTGCTAAAACTGTAAGGTTGGTGGGTCAGCGACGAGCTGTGGTTCCAATCCTTAGCCGTCAGTTGGCCCTGAATGTCGGCATTGTCACCGGCCATGGCCGCGACCGAGCTGGTCACCACCACACGCTCAACCGATGCGCTCTGGTTGACCGCGTCCAGCAAGTTGCGGGTGCCCTCGACCGCCGGCGTCAGCAAGTCACGTTGAGCGTTGCCCGCATGCAGCGTAAAGGGCGAGGCCATGTGGATCACCCGAGCGCACCCCTGCAGCGGCCGTTTAAAACTATTGGGCCGGGTCAGGTCTGCTTGAAAAAACTCCAGGCTGCCGGGGCTGTCGCGGGCAATATCCTCCAGCGGCCGCAACCGTTTGGAACGCGACAGGTCGCGCACGGTGGCATGCACTCGCGCGCCAGCATTTAACAGGTCATGGATCACCCACCCTGCGAGGTAGCCGGTGGCGCCGGTGACCAATACCGGACGATCGTCGGAAATTTGCATGCGACTCCCCAGAAAATTCGCTTAACCTATACGTGATCGGGGCATTCATCGCTAAAGCAATTGCCACCACTTCATTTTGTTTGGAAAACTGCGTACCTTTCATAGTCGACAAATACTGATTGTCGAACATCTGATGTTTCGGAGAAAACAATGAAAAAAACCCTACTGGCACTGGCCACCGCGGCAACTCTAGCTGCCCCTGCAATGGCAGACGTAAAATTGGGCGTTGCCCTTGGCTTCACCGGTCCCGCGGAATCTTTGGCGTCAGCCATGGCATCAGGTGCGGAACTTGCGATTAAAGAAGTTAACGAATCTGGCAAATTTTTTAGCGGCAAGGTCACCTCGACTCGCGCCGACTCAACCTGTGTAGACGCGTCTGCGGCGGCTGCAGCGGCTGACCGTTTGGTCAACGCTGACAAGGTTGACGCAATCATTGGCGGCTTGTGCTCTGGCGCAACCATCTCAATGCTGCAAAACGTTGCCATGCCCACGGGCACATTGATCTTCTCGCCGTCAGCGACGTCACCTGCGCTGTCAACGTTGGAAGACAATAACTTGTTCTACCGCGCGTCACCGTCTGACGCCCGTCAAGGTCAAGTCATCAGCGAAGTATTGATGGAGCAAGGCTTCAACGAAATCGCCATGACCTACACTAACAACGACTACGGCAAAGGCTTGGCCGACGCGATCCAGTCAAACTTTGAAGGCAAAGGCGGCAAGGTCACCATCGTTGCAGCCCACGAAGACGGCAAAGGCGACTACGGCGCTGAAGTCGCGGCATTGGCTCAAGCGGGCGGCGACATCTTGGTCGTGGTCGGTTACCTGGACCAGGGCGGCAAGGGCATCATCCAAAGTGCATTGGATGCCGGCGCGTACGACCAGTTCTTCTTGCCTGACGCGATGATCGGCGACAGCCTGACCTCCGCCATTGGCGACGACTTGAATGGCTCGATTGGTACGGTGCCGGGCACCGATTCAAACGGCGCTACGATCTACAATGAACTGACCGCAATGGACGGCTTCAAAAACGGCCCGTACTCGCCCGAGTCATACGACGCGGCGGCGATGGTGCTGTTGGCCATGCAGGCAGCCGGCACCACCGACAGCCAAGCGGTCAGCGCTAAGATGTTCGAAGTCGCTAACGCGCCAGGCGAGCAAATCCTGCCGGGCGAATTGGCGCGTGGTTTGGAAATCTTGGCAGCGGGCGGTGACATTGACTATGTCGGTGCAACGGCTCTAGAGATGATCGGCGGCGGCGAATCAGCCGGTAGCTACCGTGAAGTCTTGGTTAAGGATCAGCAGAACACGACCGTTCGCTACCGTTAATCCTTGATGTATAAGGCGGCCTGAATGCGTTTGCGTTCGGGCCGCTTTTTTATTAGTGGCGGAAACCCATGATTAAAGTTCACGACCTGCACAAATCCTTTGGCGGCATTCAAGCTGTTAACGGCGCGACTTTGGAGATTAAGACCGGCTCGATTACCGGCTTGATTGGACCTAACGGCGCCGGCAAAACAACGCTGTTTAACGTGATTGCCGGGTTGTATACACCGACCTCGGGCACGGTCCATTTGGACGGTGAAGACATCACCGGCTTACAGCCCCACCAGCTATTCGGCAAAGGACTGTTGCGTACATTCCAGCTGGCCCACGAGTTCTCGACCCTGACGGTGCGCGAAAATTTGATGATGGTGCCCCCGAACCAGCCTGGCGAAAGCTTAATGGACACCTGGCTGCGCCCTGCGAAGGTGCGTGAGCACGAAGAGATCGTGCGTGCCAAAGCGGATGAAGTGATTCGCTTCTTGGAAATTGAACACGTCGCCGACGAATTGGCAGGCAATCTGTCCGGCGGTCAGAAGAAGCTGATCGAGCTGGGCCGGACCATGATGGTCGACGCTAAAATTGTGTTTTTGGACGAAGTCGGGGCGGGCGTTAACCGCACCTTGCTGGGCAAAATTGGCGACGCCATTTTGCGCCTCAACCAAGAGCGTAATTACACCTTTTGTTTAATCGAGCACGACATGGACTTTGTTTCGCGCTTGTGTGACCCGGTCATCTGTATGGCCGAGGGCGCGGTATTGGCCCAGGGCACGGCGGACGAAGTTAAAAATAACGAGGCGGTGATCGAGTCCTATTTGGGCACCGGCTTAAAGAACAAAGAGAGCAAGGCATGAGCTTCCTAGTAGGTCACAACATGACTGGCGGCTATGGCGGCGCCGATATTCTCCACGACTGCACCATCGGGGTTGAGAAGGGCGAAATCGCCGTGATTGTCGGGCCCAACGGCGCCGGTAAATCAACTGCCATGAAAGCCACCTTTGGCATGCTCAATTTGCGCCAAGGCAGCGTCATGTTCGACGGCGAGGACATCACCCACCTCAAGCCCGAAGAGCGCGTCGTCAAAGGCATGGGCTTTGTGCCCCAGACCCACAACGTGTTCACCTCGATGACGGTCGAAGAAAACCTCGAAATGGGCGCCTTTATCCGCGAAGACGATATCAGCGGCACCATGGCCCAGGTCTTCGACCTGTTCCCGATCCTGAAAGAAAAGCGCCACCAGCCCGCGGGCGAACTGTCCGGTGGTCAACGCCAACAGGTCGCGGTCGGCCGTGCCTTAATGACGCGCCCTAAAGTGTTGCTGTTGGACGAGCCCACCGCCGGTGTGTCGCCGATCGTGATGGACGAACTGTTTGATCGGATCATCGAGATTGCCCGTCAAGGCATCGCCATCCTGATGGTCGAGCAAAATGCCAAGCAGGCCCTCAACATCGCCGACAAAGGTTACGTTCTGGTTCAGGGAGCGAACCGTTTCACCGATACCGGGGAGGCATTGATGGCCAACCCCGAAGTCCGCAAAGCATTCCTGGGAGGCTGACATGACCGAACTATTGAACGCGTTGGTCATTTTGGCCAACTTCTTGATCGTGCCCGGGCTGACCTATGGCAGCCAGCTGGCGCTGGGTGCGCTTGGCGTGACCATGATCTACAGCGTGCTGCGGTTCTCGAACTTCGGCCACGGCGAGATGATGGCCTTTGGCACCATGATGACTATTTTTGGCACCTGGGTTCTGCAAAGTTGGGGTGTCAGCATTAAACCCCTGCCGACGGCGCTGTTAGCTTTGCCGTTTGGTATTGTGTCGAGCATGCTGCTGGCGCTGTTGATGGACCGCTATGTGTACCGCTATCACCGCAAGCAAAAGTCATCCAGCGTGATCTTCTTGATTGTCTCGATCGGCACCATGTTCGTGATCGGCGGTATCGTGCGCTTTGCGATTGGCCCGGCTGACCGGATCTTTTTTGATGGTACGCGCTTTATTATGAAGGCACGTGAGTTCAAGCAGATGACCGGTTTGAATGAGGGCCTGGCGATCAAGATGACCCAGGGTATTACCATCGTCACGGCGATCGTGGTGGTCGGTGCGGTGTTCTGGTTCTTGAACAAAACACGCACGGGCAAATCCATGCGCGCGTTTTCGGACAACGAAAACCTGGCGTTGCTGTCCGGTATCAGCCCCGAGCGCGTGGTCCTGATTGCCTGGTTGCTGACCGCGACCCTGGCGACCATTGCCGGCACGCTATACGGATTGGACAAGTCCTTTAAGCCCTTCACCTTTATGCAGTTGCTGTTGCCGATTTTTGCCGCGGCCATTGTCGGCGGTGTCGGTAATCCGCTCGGAGCGATTTTCGGTGGCTACGTGGTCGCCCTGTCGGAAATTGCGATCACCTTCGCCTACAAGCGAGTGGTCGGTTATCTGGTGCCCGAAAGCATGGAGCCGGAGGGGCTGTTACAGCTGTTATCAACCGACTACAAAATTGCGGTGTCGTTCATCATTTTGGTGATCGTGTTGTTGATTAAACCCACCGGCCTGTTCAGCGGGAAGACACTATGAAGTCACTATTTACTCGTTATCGCGCGCCGATGATGTTCGGCCTGATGTTCTTGATGCTGGTCGCGGTCGGCGTGCTGCAAAGCTGGTCGGTGACCTTTACCCTTTTGAACCTGTGTTTGATCAGCGCGATTATGGCCTTGGGTGTGAATATCCAGTGGGGCTATGCCGGGCTGTTTAACGTCGGTGTGATGGGCTTCGCCGCGCTCGGTGGATTGGCGGCGGTGTTGGTTTCGATGCCGCCGGTGCCGGCGGCCTATGCCGCGGGCGGTTGGGGTATTTTGGCGGGTGTCGCAGTCGGCGTGGCCACGGTCGTGGCCTGTGTGGTGGTCTTTCGCCGTACTAAGCGCTACAGCTTGGTGGCCTTGGCAGCGGCGATTGGCTATTTGCTGGCGCGGGCGGTCTTGGACCCTGCGGTGGCCGCAATTGAAGCGGTTGATCCCAGTGTCAGCGGCTACCTGGGCGGTTTGGGTCTGCCGATTATCTTGGCCTGGCCGGTGGGTGCGCTGTTCGCCGCGGCTGCAGCCTGGGTCATTGGCAAGGTGGCCTTGGGCTTGCGCTCGGACTACCTGGCGATTGCGACGCTGGGCATTTCCGAGATCGTGATCTTCTTCTTAAAGAACGAAGACTGGCTGACCCGGGGTGTTAAGAACGTTAACGGCTTGCCGCGTCCGGTGCCCTTCGAGGTTGACCTGCAAAAGGCCAGCTGGTTCCAAGAGTGGGCGTTGTCGCTGGGCTTGCCGGTGGATGACGCGTCCGGCTTGTTCGTCAAGATCCTCTATACGCTGTTGTTCGTGGCGGTGTTGGCGCTGATCATGTATCTGTCGGAAAAAGCCCTGCGCTCACCCTGGGGCCGAATGATGCGGGCGATTCGTGATAACGAAACGGCGGCCGGCGCCATGGGCAAAGACGTCACCTGGCAGCACTTGCGCGTGTTCGTACTGGGCAGCGCGGTGATTGGCTTGGCCGGCGCCATGCTGGTGACCCTTGATGGTCAGTTCACGCCGACCACATACAACCCGCTGCGGTACACCTTCTTGATTTGGGTGATGGTGATTATCGGTGGCTCGGGCAACAACTGGGGGGCCGTCCTGGGCGGTTTCTTTATCTGGTTCTTCTGGATTCAGGCCGAGCCGATCGGGCTGTGGTTGATCGATACGCTGACATCCGGCTTGGATCCGTCCAGTGCCGTGCGCGCCCACCTACTCGACAGTGCCGCGCATATGCGTTTGATGACGGTCGGTATCGTGTTGCTGTTGACGCTACGTTTTGCACCCAAGGGATTGATCCCCGAGGCCAAGCGGACTTAGCGCCGTTTAAAGGTGCGCTAGTAGGCCTGTCGAGCGTGCTCGATGGGCCTTTTTTATGGCCGATTGAAAATACTTGAAATGGGTCGTTGCATTGTCGATGTTCCCCTGTATTATGCGCCTCCCCAACAAGACGAAAGTCTTGAAAGGGTGCCGGAAACGGCAGGGAAATTTACTGAAATTAAGACTTGTAAATGACCCG